>NZ_JBYNWH010000001.1:6405000-6406353 GCF_057786115.1 Mesorhizobium sp. P170090 | reverse complement strand
AGTCCGGAGCAAGCAAGAGCTTGCCCTGGAGAGTCCGGAGCAAGCAAGAGCTTGCCCTGGAGAGTCCGGAGCAAGCAAGAGCTTGCCCTGGAGAGTCCGGAGCAAGCAAGAGCTTGCCCTGGAGAGTCCGGAGCAAGCAAGAGCTTGCCCTGGAGAGTCCGGAGCAAGCAAGAGCTTGCCCTGGAGGTGACGCGGGGTGGAGCAGCCCGGTAGCTCGTCAGGCTCATAACCTGAAGGTCACAGGTTCAAATCCTGTCCCCGCAACCAACAAAAAAAGCCCGCTTCACGCGGGCTTTTTGCGTTCGGACCGTGATCGATGGCGATTTTAACCTGCACCAGGGGTCGGAAGCAGGCGAAGCCGACCGTGGGACAGAAAAGCCAAATCATGACCCCCAACCGCCCGCAGCTCGCAGGCCTTTTGTATTCGGCACCTTTGCCCACGCGAAGCCGGTTGGCTCCCGGCTCTGTCAGCGCGGCAACCGCCACGCGCCGGCGCGATGGTGACCGGACGCTTTGGATCCTGCAAAACCAGGCGACGAACCATTCTCTCGCCATCAGATCTTGGAAAACGAACCGTGATCGTGCGCTTCCAATCATTGCTATCTATTGTTACCGGGCTTTGATCGGCGCCATAATCTTCCAGGAGGTTGCCGTGCCCGACTACGCTCTGAACGACCACTATGAGAGCTTTACCAGGAAGCAGCTCGAATCAGGCCGCTACAACAATGCCAGTGAGGTTGTTCGCGCCGGCCTGCGTATGCTCGAGGATTTCGAGGCGGAGCGGGAAAGATGGTTGCGCGAGGAGGTTCCGGCGCGCCTGACCGAGCTCCGGCAGGATCCGGCTAAACTAAGGGCATCCCTGTCGAGACAGTTTTTTCGCGGCTCGAGGCGCGTCATCACGCGAAGCAGGCGAAAGCCAAATAGGCAATGGAGTACCGCATTGTCTTCCACCCCAAGGCGGAAACTGAACTCGACCAGCTCTATAACGACATAGCCGACCCGTGCGTCGCCGGCGATCGCTTGGAATTTCGTTGTCGGCATCCGCGACCATTGCCTGAGCGTGTCGACTTTTCCACAGTGCGGCACAGAGCGGGTCGAGATCATGCCTGGTCCGCGGATCATCGGCTGGCGACGTGCCGTCAGCATTGCTTTCGCAGTCGATGCCGAACGGGTCTGGTCCTGGGTATTTTTTCGCCGGCCGCAACATCACGGCGGAATTGCTGGAAGGCCGGCTCTGAAGCGCTGCTTAGGCTGGCGTGGGGATCGACACTCGCCAGGAGGCGATTCTCAGGCCGATGGCACGCACCTGCCGCCGCCTAGAGATGGGAGCTTGGTAGAAGAGTGATCCTCAGC
>NZ_JBYNWH010000001.1:4807500-6402500 GCF_057786115.1 Mesorhizobium sp. P170090 | reverse complement strand
CCTGCTTTGCAAGCAGGATGTCGTCGGTTCGATCCCGTCCGGCTCCACCACTTCCACGCAATCCGCAGGATTGTCGTGTCGCGCGATCCGCAGGATCGTCGCCTTGAAGTGTGTCGAGGAGGTGGTGAAAAAGTCATTCGTATAAAGGTTTGTGGTGAGCTTCTTGGCTTGCCGCTTGTTCTGTTTTGACATCGTAAAGAGAAGATTTGTTCGAACTTCATGAGCCGAAAGGTTCGTGATTTGTCGCGGGAGACGCTCAATCTCCCGCATATGATGGGTTTGCCTAACCGCACCCTCGAACCGATCTCGAGAAGCTGGTCTTTTTGTGCCAATGACATCGAATTTGGATCCCGCACAGGATCCGGTTCAGGCGACAATTCCTTTGGAATTGCGCGGACGCCAACCCCGCAAGGGAGAGGCTGAAGCGACAATCCTTCGGATTGCGCGGATGGGCATTGGCAATGAGAACGATCAAGTGTCTTAAGGGCAATTGGTGGATGCCTTGGCATGCACAGGCGATGAAGGACGTGATACGCTGCGATAAGCTACGGGGAGGTGCGAATACCCTTTGATCCGTAGATTTCCGAATGGGGAAACCCACCTAAGGTACTTGGAAAATCAGAGCTGCAGGGTGACTTGCTGCTGTGGTTTCCAAGTATCGATAATAGGTAACTTATCCTGAATACATAGGGATAAAGTGGCGAACGCGGGGAACTGAAACATCTAAGTACCCGTAGGAAAGGACATCAACCGAGACTCCGGAAGTAGTGGCGAGCGAACCCGGACCAGGCCAGTGGCGATTGAGAGACAAGCGGAACCTTCTGGAAAGTAGGGCCATAGTGGGTGACAGCCCCGTACGCGTAATGCGATCAATCGTCCTCGAGTAAGGCGGGACACGTGAAATCCTGTCTGAAATTGGGAGGACCACCTTCCAAGCCTAAGTACTCGTGCATGACCGATAGCGAACTAGTACCGTGAGGGAAAGGTGAAAAGCACCCCGACAAGGGGAGTGAAAGAGTACCTGAAACCGATTGCCTACAAACAGTGGGAGCCCGCAAGGGTCACCACGTACCTTTTGTATAATGGGTCAGCGACTTAGTGTGACGAGCAAGCTTAAACCGCTAGGTGTAGGCGCAGCGAAAGCGAGTCTGAACAGGGCGTTCAGTTCGTCGCATTAGACCCGAAACCGAGTGATCTAGCCATGAGCAGGTTGAAGGTAAGGTAACACTTACTGGAGGACCGAACCCATAACTGTTGCAATAGTTCGGGATGACTTGTGGCTAGGGGTGAAAGGCCAATCAAACTCGGAAATAGCTGGTTCTCCGCGAAATCTATTTAGGTAGAGCGTCGACCGAATACCCCAGGGGGTAGAGCACTGGATGGGCTAGGGGTCCTCACCGGATTACCAAACCTAACCAAACTCCGAATACCTGGGAGTACTAGTCGGCAGACACACGGCGGGTGCTAACGTCCGTCGTGAAAAGGGAAACAACCCTGACCTACAGCTAAGGTCCCCAAGTTATGGCTAAGTGGGAAAGGATGTGAGGATCCCAAAACAACCAGGATGTTGGCTTAGAAGCAGCCATCATTTAAAGAAAGCGTAACAGCTCACTGGTCTAAATAAGGGTCTTTGCGCCGAAAATGTAACGGGGCTAAAGCCATACACCGAAGCTTAGGGTTTGGTCCGCAAGGGCCAAGCGGTAGCGGAGCGTTCTGTAAGCTGACGAAGCCATACCCGTGAGGGGTGGTGGAGGTATCAGAAGTGCGAATGCTGACATGAGTAACGTAAGGGGAGTGAGAGACTCCCCCGCCGAAAGACCAAGGGTTCCTGCTTAAAGCTAATCTGAGCAGGGTTAGCCGGCCCCTAAGACGAGGCGGAAACGCGTAGTCGATGGGAACCACGTTAATATTCGTGGGCTTGGAGGTAGTGACGGATCGCACAAGTTGTCCAATCTTATCGGATTGAACGGGCAGCGGAGCGGTTCCAGGAAATAGCTCCTCCTTATAAACCGTACCCGAAACCGACACTGGTGGTCAGGTAGAGTATACCAAGGCGCTTGAGAGAACTATGCTGAAGGAACTCGGCAAATTGCACGCGTAACTTCGGAAGAAGCGTGACCCTTTTCTACGCAAGTAGAGGAGGGTGGCACAGACCAGGGGGTAGCGACTGTTTATCAAAAACACAGGGCTCTGCGAAGTCGCAAGACGACGTATAGGGTCTGACGCCTGCCCGGTGCTGGAAGGTTAAGAGGAGGGGTGCAAGCTCTGAATCGAAGCCCCAGTAAACGGCGGCCGTAACTATAACGGTCCTAAGGTAGCGAAATTCCTTGTCGGGTAAGTTCCGACCTGCACGAATGGCGTAACGACTTCCCCGCTGTCTCCAGCATAGACTCAGTGAAATTGAATTCCCCGTGAAGATGCGGGGTTCCTGCGGTTAGACGGAAAGACCCCGTGCACCTTTACTATAGCTTTACATTGGCATTCGTAGTGGCATGTGTAGGATAGGTGGTAGGCTTTGAAACCTGGGCGCCAGCTCAGGTGGAGCCACCCTTGAAATACCACCCTTATTACTATGGATGTCTAACCGCGGCCCGTTATCCGGGTCCGGGACAATGTATGGTGGGTAGTTTGACTGGGGCGGTCGCCTCCTAAAGAGTAACGGAGGCGCGCGATGGTGGGCTCAGAACGGTCGGAAATCGTTCGCTGAGTGCAATGGCATAAGCCTGCCTGACTGCGAGACTGACAAGTCGAGCAGAGACGAAAGTCGGTCATAGTGATCCGGTGGTCCCGCGTGGAAGGGCCATCGCTCAACGGATAAAAGGTACGCCGGGGATAACAGGCTGATGACCCCCAAGAGTCCATATCGACGGGGTTGTTTGGCACCTCGATGTCGACTCATCGCATCCTGGGGCTGGAGCAGGTCCCAAGGGTATGGCTGTTCGCCATTTAAAGCGGTACGTGAGTTGGGTTCAGAACGTCGTGAGACAGTTCGGTCCCTATCTGCCGTGGGTGTAGGAATATTGAAAGGATCTGTCCCTAGTACGAGAGGACCGGGATGGACGGATCTCTGGTGGACCTGTTGTGGCGCCAGCCGCATAGCAGGGTAGCTATATCCGGACGGGATAACCGCTGAAGGCATCTAAGCGGGAAACCCACCTTAAAACGAGTATTCCCTGAGAACCGTGGAAGACGACCACGTTGATAGGCCGGGTGTGGAAGAGCGGCAACGCTTGAAGCTTACCGGTACTAATAGTTCGATCGGCTTGATCGTTCTCATTCCTTATGCTCATCGTGAAACACGATGATCTGACCAGCGCTCACGCATGAGCGGCCCTTACAGGGCCTATGCTCCGCGAGGGCGCCGGAAAACCGGCGACGCGCAGTCGCGCTTGCGGGCTTACGCCCGAAAGCAAAACACAAACGTCGCCTTGGCACGAAAAAACAGCTTCTCGATATAACGTGCGTTTTGCCGACCTGGTGGTTATGGCGGAGCGGCTGCACCCGATCCCATTCCGAACTCGGCCGTGAAACGCTCCAGCGCTGATGGTACTTCGTCTCAAGACGCGGGAGAGTAGGTCGCTGCCAGGTCTGCAAAACGCACGTTGAACTCTCATCCGCAAACCGGATGAAACTGAAATCTTCTCTCTACGAAAAGGCCCGCCAAGGGATCACGGGCCGCGCAAGCGGCCCTTTCATTTGGTCAGCCATATACCTATGTGTAAGCCATCCTGTTCATAGGCCCAGGCTTACGTCCAGATAAGCAAGCAAACGCTTGCTTCAGATCCGGAGCAGGCAAGAGCTTGCCCTGGAGAGTCCGGAGCAAGCAAGAGCTTGCCCTGGAGAGTCCGGAGCAAGCAAGAGCTTGCCCTGGAGAGTCCGGAGCAAGCAAGAGCTTGCCCTGGAGAGTCCGGAGCAAGCAAGAGCTTGCCCTGGAGGTGACGCGGGGTGGAGCAGCCCGGTAGCTCGTCAGGCTCATAACCTGAAGGTCACAGGTTCAAATCCTGTCCCCGCAACCAACAAAAAAATGTACGGCCCGGAGACATGGGTAACATTCTGTACCTAAGACATGGGTGACAACCTCGTGCCGAACGGGTTGTCGATGGTTTGCAAGGTCCTTTGTTCCAGGTCGATATATCCGAGATCATAGTGCATGAAGCTGATGAGCCAAATGCCGTCGTCGACTTCGGTGATTCCGAGCCTTTGGCCGGCGAGCACGGTGGAGATGTTGATCTTCTTCCTGTGCATGCAGATGCGGCCGCAGGCGGTGACGAGAATGTCCTTGTTATGGAAGGGGTAGTCCAGCTCGGGGAGGCCTTGGATCGCCTCGTGGGGCCTCTCGTCGTTGAATTCGCTCATGAAAGCATCGAACCGGGCCTGCTGCTGGAGGGCGTTCATGCCCGGCGGCCGCGTGGTCTCCTGCTTCAGGGTGCGGTGCATGCGCTCATGGCGGCCGTTCTGCTGCGGGTGACCGGGCTTGATGCGCTCGACGGCGATGCCGAGCCTGAGCCAGAAGACCGACAGCTTCGAGAGGTTGTAAAGGCCGTTGGGGCTGGCGAAGGGCAGGCCATTGTCGCTTCTGATCGCTTCCGGCAGGCCGCGTTCCTTGAAGAGCCGGACGAAAGCCTCGAGGACCGGAACCTCCTTTGTCGATTCAAGGGCTTCGCAGGCCAGCAGGTAGCGCGAGGCCTGGTCGGTGACCGTCAGGGGGTAACAGTATTGGCGGTTGCCGAGCTTGAACTCGCCCTTGAAGTCGGCGCACCACAGATCGTTGGGCACAACCGCCTGGGACAGTTGCGTGCCCACGACCTGTTCGCTCGGTTCCTCTTGCGGGCCTGGCTCACAAGGCCGTGGCGATCGAGCACGGCATGAACGGTGCTCCTGGCCGGGATGCGGACGTCGCCGGCCAGCCTGCGCACCAGCAGCTCGCGTATCTTCCTGGCACCCCAGTGCGGCTTCTCCGGCTTGCTCTCCACGATCAGCCGCTCGATCTGGTCGGGAAGCTGGTTGGCGTAACGCACCGGCCGCCGCGAGCGGTCGGTGAGCGCATCCAGCCCGTCCTCCTTGTAGCGGTTGAAGATCTTGTAGCCGGTCTTGCGCGAGATGCCGAACTCGCGGCACACATCGCTCATGCCTTCCCCGTCGAGAAGACGAGCCACAAAACGAAGACGTTCCTCCATCACCGAACACTCTTTCCACGGCATCAACACCTCCGGCCAAAAGCCAAAAGTGTTACCCATGTGTCCGGTACAAATCGTCACCTATGTCTCGGGCCGCTCAAAAGCCCGCTTCACGCGGGCTTTTTGCGTTCGGACCGTGATCGATGGCGACGACCGGCTATTCAACGATCGAGGAGGGCAGCAAGGTTGGCGTGCTCGGCTTTATTGAGAGGTCCGCGAACCGGGGGATTGATGCCGCCTCGGCGCATTCGCGAAAGCTATACGTCGAGCATTAGGAAGTTCGCCAACCCGTCATGGCAAGCGATCTGCACGACAACAGCATGATTCGAGCCGCGGAGAGATCGTCGTGCGAAGGCGCGAACCGTTGATTTAAACAACCCGCGCCTTGCCGAAGCTTTTCGTCGCGGGCCGCGTCAGCCAGCTCGCCGCAATGACGCCTGGAAGGCCAGCGAGGTCCAGCTGTTGCTCGAGGCGAGATGGCAATAGAGCAGCGCAAGCGCGCCGGATTTCCTGAGATCAAGAAACGCCTCGTCGCTCAATTTGTTGAAGGCCGGCTCGTCGATCACCTGAAAGTCGGTGAGGTTGAGGGTCTCGCCGCCCTCCAGCGTCACCTTGCTCTGCCGCGGCGCGAACAGGCCGTGCGCGTCGATCTTGTCGATCATGGCGCGAGTCGCATTGAAGTCGGTCTGGAACTGGCTGCAGAAGGCGAGCGCCTGCCTCGAGGCCTCGGCCGGCTCGTTGCCGTCGAAGAAGGGCGCGGTCTCGTCGCCGCCCTTGGACGAAGGCGTCTGCTCGACGACGCGTTCGCTGGCGCGGTCGATGCACAACGTCAGGCGGCCGGTCGTTTTCGATTCATCGGCCAGGATGAAGGGGTACCGGCGGACATAGGCGGGAATGTAATGCGGCTCCGCCCATTTGCCGTCGGCGCCGACGAACAGGTTCTGGTCCTGACGCAGGCCGGTGATGATGACAGGCGCCTTGGCGTCGCCGATGAAAACGATCGGGTAGGAGCGCATTGCCGCCGGCATTTCCGAGGCGACGACGGGGATTGCGTGCGCGGTGCGGGCAAAGGAGAAATCGGCCCGCGCCGTAAGGCCGAGTGAGCCGTGCCGCAGCGGATTGAGCGCCTCGGGTTTTTTGTAGAACAGCGGCAGCGCGTTTGTCGCGGTGCTTCCGGCCGGGGCCGTGTCTGTTTTCGCGTCAGTCATCCCTAGTGTTCTCCTCTTATACCATTCCGGTTTAGGCCAGTGGCTGCCGGTGCGCAACGCGTTGACGGCTGCTTCACCCTACATGGCCAAGATAAATCTATCTGTTTGTTTGATCGTGCTCTTTTGTACTTCTGGAGATCGAGCTCTATAGACAGCACGCCATGAAGCGGCGAGATTGGCTGACGGGATAGACATCTCAAGAGAGCCGTCTGAAAGACAGACGAACCAGGGCAGGCGCATGGCATCGCTTTCGGATTTCGAGCAGGGGCAGAGCTTTTCCGTCGAAGCCGGCGGTCAGACGCTCACGATGGAACTGAGCGCGGTGCAGCCCATTGCCAACAGCCCGCGCGACGGCGGTGGCTTCACGCTGCTGTTCAGGGGGCCGCGCGACGCGGCGCTGCCGCAGGCTATCTATCGCTTTGTCCGCAGCGACACCACTCACGACATCTTCATCGTGCCTGTGTCAGCCGATGCAACCGGCTATCTCTACGAGGCCGTCTTCAACTGACCGGCCTCGGCGGATGCCGCCACCGGCCGCGCCATCAGGTCGTAGACGCCCTTGTCTTCGGCGACCACGAAGCCAAGGCGCAGATAGAGCCGGCGCGCGGGATTGTTCTTCTCGACATGGATAGACACGGGCTTGCCGACGGCGGCAGCCTCGTCGATCACATCGCCGAGCAGCGCTGTGCCAAAGCCCTTGCCGCAATGCACCGGCAGGAAGGCGATGTCGATGATGCGATGTTGGCTTGGCCAGCGCTCGAGATAGAGGCGGCCGATGTCCTGCCCGGCATGCGTCACCACATGCCATTCACCTTGCGGATAATAGCGCCGGAAATGCGCGTGCTGCGCCTGGAACTGCATGTCGAGAAACTGCGTCTTGTCCTCCGGCGGCCACGGCACACCGGCGAGTTCCGCCGTCCGCGTCGAGGCATAAAGCGCGGCCATGAACGGCCGGTCGGCATCTGTCTCGGGCCTCAGTGCGAGCCCAAGCGCGGCTGCCCGTATGTATCGTAAGCCGGCAATTACCATTCGGCGGAGCAGTCTTTCAGGCCGGCGGCGTCAGGTCGCGTACAACGACAATCTGCTTGAGGTTGCTGGTGGTCAGCGCCGTCCAGCCATATTCCCATTCGGAGCTGTCGATAGACATCTGGTTGATCGTCCAGAGCCCACTTGTGCCGTCCGGCATGACCATCAGCATGAACAAAGCGAGCCGGCCGTCGGCATTGTAGTTGAGCGACAGGCGGGCCGAGTTGAGGACAAAGCCGAAATCACGCCATCCTGACCAGTTCTGGTTATAGGCATCCCACTGCGCGTTGAACTGCAGGACATGCTGCTGGTCGGTGGCGACCAGCACGATGTCGCCGTCGCCCTGGATGCCGGCGGCCAGCGCGTTTTGGGGCCACCTGGAATAACCGGGTGTCGCCAATTGCGTCCAGAAGTCCGATCCGGCAGGCATCTGGCGCGTGTGCAGCACCTGCCCGCCCTTGCTCAAGGCAAACAGATTGGTGGCGCCCAGCGGCCCGATCACCGGCGCCATCTCGATAAAACCGCCGCTTTGCGAGCTGTCGATCTGCACCCATTGCGTCCAGTCGGCCGCCTTCAGTGCCTGTGCGGTCGCCTGCTGGCAGCGATAGAGCTGGAGATTCGAATTGATGCCGAACAGCGCGATGCGGCCGTCGCCCTGGTGGATGGCAGTGATCGTTATCAGTTGACCGGCAAGCTGGATCCAGTCGCTCCACATCTTGGCGGGCGGCGTGAGCTCATCGACGGTGACGACGATCGGTGTCGTCGAGCCGGGCGGGGTGATGGTTTTCTGCACCTGCACGATCTGCTCCGGATTCTGGTAGATCCACCAGATGCGACCCTGATTGTCCGTGAGGAAGACCTCGATGCGGCCGTCCGCATCGTTGGCCATGGAAAGCTTCTGGTAACTGGCGGCGCCGGGCGGTGCGCCGATGTTCATCGGCGCGTTCCATTTGCTTGTCGGGCCGGCCTGGCTTTCGTCCTCGGTGATGAAGGAAAGACTGGCGGCGCCCGAGGGCTGCGCCACGACCGCGACGCGGCCATCCCTGGTCAGGCCCGCCGTCATGATCACCCAGGCGCCGGGCGCGATCGGCGACCAGGCGGAGGGCCAAGGTCCGTTCGGCGAAGTCTGCGCTTTCTGGATCAACTGACCCTTGGCGGAATCAATACCCACCACCATCAGCCGCGACAATTCGAAGAACGAAACTCCAGCCGGCATGTGCTGGTACATAGGCCCAGGCCCGGAGCTCGCCTTGGCCTTCGAAGCGGCCTTCGGAGCTGCAGTGGGCTTCTTGTCCTTTGAAGCCGGTTCGTTCGATTTCGGTTCTGCTTTCTTGGCCATCGTATCGGTCCTGCCTTGTTGCCTGTATCAGCCTCTCGGCGGGAAAACGCCTTGCAGTGCGATGCAGAAATAACAAGTGAGATAGGGCTGCATATTGTTGTGCGGCTGGCCGCCGCCGGCAGGCGATACTGCCTGGTCCGACAGTGACACCATGCCGCCTGGCGCGACATATACATTTCCTTGGCTCGACTTGGCGAACGCATTGCCGGGAGCGATGTTGCTGTCTCCGCTGACGACCGACGGGGCGGCCATGGCGAAATGGTTATGCATCGGAAGCTCGGACTCCAGCAGAGACACCGTTTCGGAACCACCGTTTTCGCCAAGATCATGCAGTGACAGGCCCGGTCCTTGCCCCGGGTGCATCGGTGCGCGGCCTTGCAAATCAGGCAGGGCGAAGTTGGACTTCCCGTTGCCGCCATAGGTGGTGCCGAGCAGCGAGAACAATGCGGTGTTCTGCGATAGCGGCAGCAATTGGCCGTCGCACCAGGCCCAGCCCTTGGGCGAGAATTTGAACGGAAAGATACGGATTTCGGCAACGAACGGATCGGCCATGACGGTCCTCTTTAAGTCGGCGAAGGGAATATGCCGAACAGCGAGATAATGAAGTCGACGCACAGATAGGGCTGGAAATTGCTGTGTGGCTGGCTGCCGCCGCGGCTACCGAGGAACTGGGTGCTCATTGGCACCGATGGGCCGCCGTTGATGAACGCATTGACCTGACCTGACCTGCCGATGACGCTTTGGCTGGGATTGGGCTGATTGGCTACGTCGCTCGAGGCCAGCAGGGCGTGGGTATGCGCCGGAATCTGCTGGATTGTCAGCGTGATCTCCTCCACGCCCCCCGTCTCGGCCAGGATGAACCCGTTGCCCTGATGGATGGGAAGGCGGCCACGCAGGTCAGGCAATGCGAAGGTGCTCTGGCCATCGCCGCCATAGGTGGTGCCTATCAGTTGGAAAAGTGTCTCGTTCTCGGAGATCGGCAGCAACTGTCCCTCGCAGAACATCCAGCCGGCTGGCGCGAAGTTGCCGGCAAACATTCGAACTTCGCCAACATAGGGTTGTGCCATGATCGCGTTTCCTCAGGTCGGCGATGGGAAAATGCCCTGCAGGGCAATGCAGAAATTCAATGCCAGAAAAGGCTGCATATTGAGATGTGCCTGACTGCCGCCGATATTGGTGACGGTGCCGGAAGCCATGGCGCCGAGGTTTTGCACCGGGCCATAAAGGAGGTTCGGCGTGCTGTTGCCCAGAACGTTGTTGGCCGGAAGGTTGCTCACGCCGGTGCCGGACGATGCGCCGGCGCTGTGTATATGTGTGGGCATTTCGGCGATAGACAGCGTGTGGGCCTGCTCGCCGCCGCGCTCGCCCAGCGTATGGCCGCCGCCGACATGAATCGGCATGCGCCCGCGAAAGTCGGGAAGTGCGAAATTCACCCGGCCATCGCCGCCGAAGGTGGTGCCGAGCAGCGAAAAGAGCGGCTGGTTTTGATTTATGGGGAGAAGCTGGCCGTTACAGAGTGCCCAGCCTTTTGGCGCGAACACAAACGACATGATTCTGATTTCCGATAAAAACGGTTCAGACATAAGTCCTCTCCCCCAAACTCTGTACAGACCTTAAGACGATTGTATTAGCAAGTCGACAGAAATCTCCAAGAAAATTAATGTTGATCTACTGCCGATAAACACAACGAATGCTTCGCAAGCATTCGCCTCTAGAGTCAGTTGGTCGGCACAAGGACCAGCCCGCCATTGTGCCCGCCAGGTATCGCGGCATAGGCCGGTGCACCGCCGGCGTCGAAGGAGAACACCGAACCGGCCGGCGTGTTGCCCCCGGCATTCCAGATGGCGGTAGCAATTGCCTGATTGTTCGCGCCGCCTACAAAGTTCTGGAAATACAGATGCGACGTAGTGCTGCCTATGCGTGCCAGGAAGGCGATGTCGTCGGCTGGCTGGGCCAGGGTCACTGTGTTGCCGCTGATGTTCAGATAGGTGTTCGTAAGGTCGCCGGCATTGGAACCCGCGCGCACATCGATGCCGACCGCGCCACTGCCGGCAACACCTGTGCCCGAAAGAGCGATGTTGTTGTTCATGATCGTCAGATCCAGCGAACCATTGTCCGTGCTCGGACCGGCGCCGTCGCCGTGCGGCGTGGCGAAGATCGCCGGATCGTTGCCAGTCCCGGTGATCGTGTTGCCGACGATCTCGATGATGCCGGTCGAGGCGTCTTCCGGATGGATGAAGATCGCCGAGCCCGCCGAACCGACGCCGCCGCCCTTGATGTCGGCATTGTTGTTGATGCGGCCCATGATGACGGCATTGTTGATGCCGAACACGTTGATGACCGGGCCGCCATTGCCATAGATCTTCTTGTTGTTGAGGATCTTGAAGTTCAGGTGCGCGGTGTCCTCGGCGTTGAGGCCGATGGCTCGGCCGAGGCCGCCTTGCGGATCGAACGTATTGCCGTTTCCGACCGTGCCGCCGTCGGTGATGTTGACGTTGAGCGTCGAGGTGTCGCGCGCAAAGGCTTCGACGCCGGAGGTCTTGAGGCTCAGGAAGCTGCTGTTCGAGATGTTGACCGTCGCGCTCGCTGTGCCAAAGGCCTCGAAGCTGAGACCCTGCGCTCCGTTTGCAGAAAGCTTGGTGTTGCTGAACGTGCTGCCGCTGATGTTCAGCGTCAGGCTGGTGCCCGAGTCATTGCGGATGTCGACCAGATTGTCGCCACCAGCGCCGGCCGCGAAGCTGAACGTCGAATTCGTGATCGATGACGTGCCGGTGAGATTGTAGAACCGCATATTGCCTTCGAAGACGGCGTTCCCGAAGCCGGTCACCGTGGTGTTGGCGATGGTCATGTTCGAGACGTTCTGGCCGTTGATGCCGACCTGCGCGCCGCCGTTCAAATTCAGGTTGGTGAACGTTACCGTCGCCACGCTGCTCATATTGATGGCGGCCTGGGCGGCGCTGTTGAATGTCGGTCCGTCGACATTGTTCAACGTGCCGTTGCCTGTGTTGGCATTGGTGAAGTTCATGTTCGAAAGCGACAGGTTCTTCGTCGACGTGAATAGCGCACCCTGCACCGTGTTCTGGATTGTGCCGCCGGAACCGGCCGTGACACCAGTGCCTGTGACCGTCAGCCCGCCATTTCCGGCGGCAAGGCCGGTATTGTTGAGCACGAGACCGTTGGTGCCGCCATTCGCCGAAACGCTTTGGAACGTCAGGCCCGAGCCGCCGATAAACGTGTTGACGACATTGAGCGCCGTGCCGTTGGTCGACGCGATACTGTTGCCGGTTCCCTGCACCGTCACCGTGCCGCCACCCGTGGCATTGAAGCCGGCGGCGCCGGTGGTGTTGATGACCAGCCCGCCATTGATGAAGTCTATCGTCGCGCCGGTGTTGTCGGTCAGGTTCACAGCAATGGCCGACCCCGAGGTGATCGACTTCGACGCGCCGGAGAAGGTGATGGTGCCGGCCGCGTTGTCGTCCAGCTGGATGCCGTTCACGCCCGCCACATTGTGAGAGATGTTGCCTGACAGCGTGATGTTGCCCGCGACCGCGGCGCGATCCTGGATGTTGACCGCCTGGCCGGTGCCGCTCGTGATGGTGCCGGCATAGGTGAAGGCTGCCGTACCGCCGCTGTTGGCGGTGCCGGCGCCGTCGCCGATACGGATCACGGCACTTGTTCCGCCCACCAGCGCGCCGGTGCCGAGGTCGATCGCTCCCGAACCGGTGACGGTGTCGAGGATGACGGCGCTGGTGCCGCCGGCGCCCTTGTTCGTGGAAGCGAAGGTCACGCCGCCCGCACCGATGGCGACGGTATCCATGTTGACCGCGACGCCGCTGCCGGTCGAAATCGTGTTGCCCGAGCCGGTGACGGTCACCGTACCGCCGCCGGCGGCGTTGAAGCCGATGCCGGAGGTGGTGTTGATCGCCAGGCCGCCGCCGGCGAAGTTGATCGCCGTGCCGGTGTTTGTCGTCAGATCGACGGCATTGTTGGCGCCGGTGGTCAGCGTCTTGGTGGTGCCGGAGAAGTTGATCGTGCCGCCGGTGTTGGCGTTGACGAGGATGCCGTTCGCTACACCGCCGGTGGCGCTAAGGTTGCCTGACAGCGTCGTGGTGCCGCCGGTACGGCTGGAAATGCTGACGACGTTTCCGGCCGTGGCCTTGGTGACCGAACCGCCGTAGCTGATGTTGGCCGAGCCGCCGCTGACCAGGAACGCCGCGCCCGAGGCGCCGCTCAGCGCACCGGTTCCAAGGCTGACCGTGCCGGCGCCGGTGACATTGATCAGCGCCACATTGTTGCTGCCGCCGGTCGAAGTGGTCGAGGTGAAGTTGATGCCGGTGGTGGTGATGCCGTTGAGGTTTACCGCCTGCGCGCCCGTCGAACTCACCGTGCCGGTGGTCACGTTGACCGTGCCGCCGTTGCTGGCGGTGAAGCCGGTCGTGCCGTTGGTGATGATGTCGACGTCGGCGAAGCTGGCCGTCGAGCCGGTGACGTTGATGCTGATCACCACGGCGGTGCCGGTGAGCGCCGTCGTGGTGCCGAGATCGACCGCACCGGTGAAGCTCACCGTATTGGCCGCCGTCGCGCCGGAAATGCTGATGCCGCTGGCAGCGCCGTTTGCCGCGACCGTGCCATTGTAAGTCAGTGTGCCGCCGGTGCGGTTGATGACGGCGACAGCTGTGCCGGCCGTGATGCCGCTGATAGAGCTGGTGACGTCGAATGTGGCGGAAACATCGCTCTGGACTACGAGCCCCAGGGAAGAGGTGTTGCTGATGTCGACATTGGTGGCGTTCACTGTGCCGCCCTGGGCCAGGAACAGGCCGTTGCCGGCATTGCTGATCGAGATGTTGCTCAACGTCTTCAGGCCCGTCCCGTTGAGCATGATGGACGTGTTCGTTGTGCCCGAGGCGGTGATGTTGCTGAAGGTGCCGTCGCCCGCCCTCAGGTCAGCGACATTGCCCGAGAAGGAGACGGTATCGACGACGGCGCCGGCCCCGAGATCCGCCCCGAAGATGCTGACGTTCCGGATCGTCATGTGGCTGACGGTGGTGTTGTTGGTGCCGCCCGAGCCGGCGATGCCGCGGGCAGCATTGAGGCCGACGCCGTCATTGCCGTCGATGGTGAAGCCGTCGATGATGTTGCCACCGACAGTGGTCGAAATGACGAAATTGCCGTCGGTCGTCGTCAATGTCGCCGCGCCGCCGCTCGTCGGATCGTTGATCACGATCGAGTTGCTGGCCAGATGGATCGTGCTCGGCACGGTCAAGGCGAGGTTGATGTTGCCATTGCCGAAGCCGCGCACCTGCTCGCCGGTCTGCAGGTTCAGCGTGTTGTCGGCATTGGTGCTGAAAGCAGTGATGGCATTGCCGTTGTTGACCAGCACGATGATGTCGTTGACGCCGGCAGCTGCTTCGGCCGCGGCAAGCGTCATCGGGTTCAGGCCATCCTTGCCCGATCCATCGCCGCCGCCGGTAGCGCCGTCGCTGTCGACGAAATAGACCTTGCCGATGCCGAAGCCTAGGCCTGGGCTGGACTGGAAATTCACGTCATCGAAATTGTAGGTACCCGCCACCGGCGCGCTGGAGGCGTCGATGCCGACATTGGCGCTGATGGTCGAATTCTGGTCCGTCGCCGATTCACCGTCGCCATAGGTGAAGGCAAGATTGGTCGTGCTGTTGAGGAACACGCCGGTGTTGACGCCGGAAATGCTGGAGCTGTTGCCGCCGACCGCCGCATCGCCGAGCCGCACCGTCTGGCCGCCAATGGCGCCGCGCAGGTCGACGCCGATCGACGTGCCGGCAGCGGCCGCGTTGGTCACGTCGAAATCATTGGCCGTTATCGCCGCATTGATGGTGGCTCCGTTGAGATCGAAAGCCACACCCGTGATGCTGTTCAGGCCGATGTCGAGATCGTTGAAGGACAGCGCCGCGCCAAGCGTTCCGGAAACATCGACGCCGCGCGAGGTGATGCCTTGCAGATTGACCGTGCCGAGGGCGATGGCGCCGCCGCCGGACGAGGCGACGTTGTTCAGTGTTATGCCGGAAGCGGCGGACGTGGTGGAGACCGAGTTGAAGTTGACACCGCCAGCACCGACCGTCACCCCGTCGAGGCGCAGCGCGGTGCCGCTGTCGGTTGAAATTGTGTTGCCGCCGCCGGTCACGCTGATCGTGCCGCCGCCGATGGCAACGAAGCCGTCCGCGCTCGTCGTCGTTATCGCCAGCCCGCCACCGGTGAAATTGATCGTCGCGCCGGTGTTGTTGCCCACGGCAACGGCCGAGTTGATGCCGGTGCTGAACGAATAGGACGGACCGGCGAAATTGATCGTTCCGCCGCTGTTGCCCGCAGCCTGGATGCCCCCGAACGTAGAACTGACGTTGCCGGTGTCGAAGGTGATGGTTCCGGCATTGTGGTTGCGGATGTCGACGGCAAAACCGCCATTGGTGGCGACGCTGCCGTGATAAGCAACGCTGGCGCTGCCGCCATCGAGGAAGAACCCCACGCCGGTGGGGTTGGTGATCGACGTTGCCGAACCGAAGGTGAAGGTGCCGCTGCTGTTGAGGATATCGATGCCGGCGTCGCCGCCATTCAGCGTCGTCGTGCCGTTGAAATTGTAGATGCCGCTGGCATTGTTGAACTGCAGACCGGTGCCTGCCGTTGCCGACAGCGTGCCGGTGCTGAAGGCGATCGTGCCGGCCGAATGGTTGGCGACGCTGACCAGGGCGCCGGCATTGGCCTTGGTAATGTTGCCGCTATAGGAGGCGCTCACGGTGCCGCCGCTGACATCGAAGGCCGTGCCGGTCGCGCCGGTGAACGAGCCGGACCCGAGGCCGACCGTGCCGGTGACATTGGCCAGGCTGACATTGTTGGTGCCGCCGCCCGACGAGGTCGAGTCGAGCGCGATGGTGGCGGCGACGCCGGAGAGGCTGATCGCCTGGCCGAGGGTCGAGTTCACCGTCTCGGCACCGCCGGTGGCGGTGATGCCCATCGTGCCGCCGGTACCGACGATGGCCGTGCCGGTCGTGGTGTCGATGGTCAGACCGCCGGTGAAGCTTGTCGTGCCGCCGCTCTGCGACAGACCGACGCCGCTCGTCGTATCGATGTTGGCGAGGCCGGTGACGTTGACCGTGCCTGATACCACATGGATGCCGCCGCCGGCCGTGGCGGTGTTGTTGACTGTCACCGCGCCGAAGGTGAACGTGCCGGTGTTGGCGCCGGTGACGTCTATGCCGAAGCCGCTGGTGCCGGTGATGCTGGTCGCGCCGGAGACATTCACCGCCCCGGTGACGCCGTTGAGGATGATGCCGCTGGTGCCGCCGCTCGAGGTGATGCTGTCGAAATTGACGCCGCCGGCGCCGAGTGTGCCTTGCAGCGACAGCGCTGTCTGGCCCGTCGCGGTGATGGTCGTCGAACCGGCATTCGCGACGGTCAGGACATTCAGTCCCGAAAGGCTGAGGCCAGTAGCGAGGGACGTCGTGATGTCGAGGCCGCCATTGAAGTTGACGGCGCCGCCGGCGGTGCCGCCCGAAATCGAGACGCCATTGCCGCCGGTGATGGTCACCTGGTCGGTGAAGGTCACCGCGCCGCCGGTGCGGTTGGCGATGTTGATGCCGCCGCCGGTCAGTGTTCCGGCCGGCCCGCCATTGGGCAGGAAGCCGCGCGACACCGAAATGGTGCCGCCGGTGCCGCCGTTCACGTCGAGCAACGTGCCGGCGATATTGATGCTGTTGTTGATGACCGACAGGCCGCCATTGAGCCCGATGGCTGAGACGGCGGTCCGGTTGGCCGCGACATTGCTGATCGTCACGCCTTCGATGGTGATGCCGTTGGCATTGCTGAAGCCGGCCGCGCCTTGGTCGGCGACGAAGACGGAGCCGGTTGCGCCGGTGAAATCGAAGATGGTGTGACGCACGGCATTGTCGCCGAGCAGATGCATGAAGTCGCCGGTGCCGCTGACCACGGATTCGTCGCCGGTGATGTTGCCACCGGTGGCGCCGAGATTGCCCTGGACGTTGGCCGGCTGGATCGTGCCGGTCGAAACCACATTGCTGTTGCCGAAGCCGGTGATCGTCTGGCCGGAATCGAGCGTGAAGGCGGTGGCGCCGAGATTGATCGTGCCGACGAAGGCGAAGTTCTGCGTGCCGGTCAGCGCATCGGCGGCGGCGAGCGAAATGGTGTTGACGCCCATGCTGAGATTGCCGGTCGTGCCGGCGGCGATGAAGCCGCCCGACTGCGAGACCAGCGTGACCGAACCTGGCGCGGTGGCGAGGTTGGCGCTGCCGGTGAAGAACACGTCGTCGAAATCGTAATTGCCGAGCGTCGGATCGAGACCAACCGTATTGACGGTGAAGCCACCGGCGGCCGCAGTGATGAAGGATTCCAGCCCGTCGGTGGAATCACCGTCACCAAAGGTGAAGGTGGCGTTGGCCGAGGTCGCGGTGGTCTGGCCGGACGACAATTCGACGCCGATGCCGACATTGTCGATCTTCGAGCCCTGCAGGAAGGTGATCACCTTGTTGCCGGTGGTCGACGACAGGTCGATGCCGCGCGAGGTCAGGTCGCCCAGGCCGGTGATCGTCGTCAGGCCGAAATCGGCCGTCGTGGCGGAACCGCTGAAGTCGACGCCGGTCTGGTTGGCGCCCGCGCCCAGCGTCACATTGGTTGTGCCGAAGGTGACGTCGGCATTGGTGCCGGCGAAGTTGATGCCGGCGGTACCCGCCGTGGCGCCCATTGTGACCTGGGTCGTGCCGAAGGTCACCGGGCCCCCATTGCCGACAATGTTGATGCCGATACCGCCGGCGCCCGTCACAGTCACCGCCCCGAAGGTCGCCGATGCGGTGCTGGCGACACCGGAGACGGACAGACCGGTGCCCAAGGCATTGGTGATCGATAGCGGGGTGGTAACATTCAACGTTGCGGTGCCGATCAGGCCACCGACCACCGCGCCGCCGCCACCGGTCGCCGACAGGGTCGGGCCGGTGAAGCTGATCGCACCGCCTGCCGGGGCCAATGTCGAGCCGATGTCGAACAGATTGCCGGTGCCGGTCGATGTGACGCTGCCGCTGAATTGGACCGAGCCACCAGTGGTGCCGTCGATCTTGACCGCCGTGCCTGGTGCTGTTGCCGAGCTGGAAATGTTGGCCGAGACCGTGATCGCCGCGCTGCCGCCAAAAACCACGACGCCGTTGCCGGCGACGTTGGTGATGGTGCCGCCGATGTTGATCGTGCCGGTGTTGTTGGCCAGGTTGACATCATCGCCCGAAACCAGCGTCGTCACCAGATTATTGACATTGACCGTCGCGGCGCTGCCTTGCACCACGAAGCCGGGGCCACCGCCAACAACCGTATCGATCGTCGTCGTGCCATTGAAGGTAACGGCGTTGGCCACGTTGGTGAGGCGGATGGCGTCGCCATTGACGCGATTGATATTCACCCCACCGAACGTGACAGTGCCGCCGGTGGTGTTCTCGATGACGATGCCGGACGGCACGATGCCGCCGGAACCATCGACTGTGACGCTGGCGAAGGTTACGCCCGCGGCACCTATGGTCAGGCCGCCGGCGCCGCCGAGTTGGATGCCCCTTTCAAGGAGGCCGGCGCCGGTCGCAACCGTGTTGGTTCCCGTCACGCTCAGCGTGCCGCCATTGATGGCGCTGAAGGCAAAGCCGCCATCGGTGGTGAGGTCGAGCCCGCCGGTGAAGTTGATCGTGCCGCCGGTGTTGCCGGTCAGGTCGATCGCGTTGGCCAAACCGGTGCTGGCGGTGATCTTGCCGCCGAAGGTGGCGGTGCCGCCGGTCATGGCGTTGATCTTCACCGCGCTTGCCGCGGCGGTCTGGTTGATGGTGCCGTTATAGGTGAGGTTTGGCGCCGCCGTATCGATGCTGAAGGCCACGCCCGTCGTGCCGGCGATCGAGCTCGCCGCGTCGAAGGTCATCGTGCCGATGGAACCGGCATTGATGCTGACGCCGGTGCCGGCGCCGGTGATGTCGAAATTGGTGAAGTTGGCGGCGCCACTGTAATTGCTGAGCGCCAGGCCGATGCCGGTGACGCCGCCCATCGTAACGTCGGTGAAGCTGGCCGCAGCCGACGAATTGGCCAGCAGGATGCCGTTCTGCGCCGTCTGGATGTTCAGATTGGTGACGCCGATCGCACCCGACGCGCCTGTCAGGTCGAGCGCGGTGACGGCGCTGATAACCGTGACGCCATCGACGGTAAGGCCGTTGACGCCCGTGCCGTTGATCGCCGAGCCCGAGCCCGCATTGCTGACGCTGAGGTCGGCGACACGGTTGCCGTTGGCGAGGTCGATGGCGCTGCCGGCCGCATTGTTGAGCGTGGCGGCGCCATTGCCGAACGGATCGACCTGGGTGCCCGAAGTAACCACCTCGGCGCCGGTGACGTTGGCCGGCGGCCCGCCGAGAGCGACGGTGTTGCCGTTGGCGAAGGAGACGATCTGCTGGCCGTCGGCAAGCGTGAAGCCGTCGGCGTCGGTGTTGATGGTTCCAGCGCCGTCGTTGACAAGGACGAAGATGGTGTTGGCGTCGGTCGTCAGACCGTCGGCGGCGTCGGCGTTGATAAGGTCGCCGACGCTCGCGCCGGAGCCGGTCCCGGTGTTTGCTGCGCCGACGAAGATGACGTTGGCGGTGTCGAACAGCTGCGGGCCGACCAGATGGGTGGCGTTGAAGGCATAGGTTCCGCTGCCGGCCATCAGGCCGCGCATGTCGAGCGAGGCGGTCGTCCCGGTGATCGTGCCGCCGCCCGCGGCGCCGAAGGAGAAGGTCGTGTTGGCGCTGGTGCCGGCTGCCCCGTGCGTGCCCATCTGCACGCCGGTGCCCGCGGAGATGACGCCGGTGCCGATCGTCACCGAGCCGCCGGTGGTGCCGGAAAGGTCGATGCCGGTCGAACTGCCGACGCCGGTGATGTCGAGCGAGGTGGCAGTGAAGGTCGACTGGCTGCCCGACAGGTCCAGCCCGGTCTTGCCGGTCGGCAGGCCGGTGATGTCGATGTTGGCGAAGGCGATCGTGCCGTTGGCACCCTGGACGTCGATGCCGCTCTGGGTCGGCTGGCCGATGCTGGCGTCGCCGAACGTTATCGCGCCGGAATTGCCATTGAGGAGGATGCCGTTCCGGCCGGCCTGGTTGATCGTCACCGTGCCGAACGTGGTGGCGCCGGAACTGTTGCTGATCGAGATGCCGTCGCGCGATGGCTGGGTGATGGTGACCGCGCCGCCGAAATCAACCGTGGCGGAGCTGCTTGTGATGAAAATGCCGTCGAAAAGGGTGTTGGAGGTCGTCGTCGTGCCCGTAACGGAGAAATTTCCGCCGACGTTGAACAGGCCGATTCCAGTCTGTCCGCCGGCTTGGCTCACCGTGTCCAGCGTGACATCGAGCCCGATAGGGTTGATAAGCCCGAAAGTCCCGACAGAGACAGCCATGAGGCCGTTGCCCGAAACCGTGCCGCCAGTTATGGTCAGGCTTCCGCCGCCCGTCGACGTGACATCGACGCCTACGCCGCCATTGTCCTTGGCATCGAGCGTCTCGAATCCGTAGGTTCCGCCGCCGATGACGAACAGGCCGTAGCCGGCATTGTTCGAGAGTATCGTCGTGCCGGTGAAATTGTAGCTTCCGTTGCCATTGTCGACCAGCAGGCCGTGGCCGGTGTTGTCGCTTGAGTTCAGATTGTTGCCGGTGACGCTGTTGCTGCTATCGAACAGCACGCCATTCAGGCTGGCGCCTGAAACATTCAGCCCCGACATCGTGATATTGCTGACGCCGCTGCCATGCACGCCATTGCCGTTCGCCACACCGGCGATGTTGAAGTCCAGCAGCGACGTGTTGTTGGCCAGCGTCACGGCGTCACCGGTGCCGGTATCGGTCAGCGTGGCTGCGCCGCCAGGATCCGAGACGACCTGGTCATGCTGGACGTTGTCACCGGTGACGTTGACGGGAATGCCGCCGAGCGAGAAAGTACGCCCGTTGCCGAACGAAGCCAGTGTCTGTCCGGCACTCAGCGAGAAGCCGCCAGAGGCGTCGATGGGCGTCCCGTCATTGACCAGCACGAAGATCGCGGTGCCGTTGGTGATAAGGTCAGCCTGGTTAATCGCAAGCAGACTAGACGTGGAAGAGCCGTCACCCAATGATCCGATGCCGCCGACGAAAATCACATTCTGCTGGTCGAACAGCTGCGGGCCGCTGAAGGTCGTCGAGCCGAAAGCATAGAGCCCGAGCGTCTGGTTGAGCCCACGCGCGTCGAGGGAGGCGGTGATGCCGGCAATCGAGCCGTCGCCGAAACTGAATTGGGCATTGGCCGAATTGGCCGGCGAGCCGGAAATGCCGAAGCGCACGCCGGTGTCGACATTGGCGATCGCGCCGCCATCGGTGATGACGATCGTTGCCCCGCCCGCGCTCGGGGAAGACAGATCGATGCCGATCGAGCCGGCGGCGCCGGTGCCGTTTATGTTCAGCGACTGCGCCGTGAAATTAGTCTGGCTGCCGGAGAAGTCGAGGCCGATGCCGGAGCCGAGCCCGGAGATGATGATGTTGCCGGCGATGACGGACGCATTGACGCCGGTAAACACCATGCCGTCGGTGCCGGGATCGGTGATGTCGATGTCGCCGAAGCGGATCGCGGCCGGCGAATCCGTGATCGCGATGGCCGGTCCGGTCGTGTTCGAGATCGTCGTCGCGCCGTTGACGGTGAAGCTGCCCGAAAGATTCTCGAGCACGACGCCCGATGCGCCGCCGGTCTGGGTGATCGAATCCAGCACGATATGGGCGGTGATCGGATCGATGAAGACACCGACGCCGTCGTCGCCGAGCGCCTTGTTGCCCGACACCTGGCCACCGGTGATGGTGATCGAGCCGGCGACCCCGGTGCCCTTCACGGTAATGCCGGCATCGTTGTTGTCGAGCGCGTTGAGGGTGGCGAAAGTGTAGGTGCCGTGGCCGGTTATATCCAGGCCGTCGTCGCCATTGGCCTGCAGCAGCGTCGTGCCGATGAAGTTATAGGTGCCGTCGCCTTCGATATGCAGTCCGTCGAGGCCGTTGCCGGTCGCGGTGAAGTTCGAGCCATTGACGCCGGTCAATGTGCCGGTGAAGTCGGCGCCGTGGCCGACCGTGCCGGTGACGGTGACGTTGGTCAGCGTGGCGCCGGCGATGTTGTTGCCGAAGATGCCGTCCTTGCCGCCGGTGATGATGATGCCGCTCAGCGTGTTGCCGTTGGCGAGCGTCAGGACGTTGTTGGCGGGGTTGGTGCCCTGGAGGGTGCCGTTGGATCCGCCGAAATTGTAGGTGCCGATGCTGCCGTCGACGAGCCGCGCCTGGACGCCCCCGTCACCGCCGATGACGGTCTGGCCGTTGGCGAGCGTCACACCGGCTGTCGTAATGTTGCCCTTGCCGCCGAGCGCGACGACGACGCCGTTCGCGCCGGCGCCGGCGACTGCATTGTCGAGCGTGGTCGGGTCGCCGATCGTGCCGAGGCCGAGCGCGTCGTTGTCACCATCGGCAAAGAAGAACTGGCCGAATGCCGTGTTGGTGGCGGCATTGATCGCCACCCGCGTCGACGTGCCGGTAACTTTGTCCTGGCTCTCGATGCGTACGCCGATGTCGCCGCGCACGCGCTCGTTGACGCGTTTGCGCAGGCCGGGGCTGACCGGATAGACCGGCTCGGCGCCGTCATCGGCCGAAGACGAGCCCTTGTCGAAAGCGTTGAGCGGCACCGTCAGCCGGATGCTGCCGGCGAACTGGGTGTCATCGCGGTTGTCGTTGCGCACCTCGCCGGTGAAGGTCAGCGACGTGCCTTTGCCGATGACGTCGCCGATCGAATATTCCAGGCCGGCCTTGGCGCCGGTGATGCTGCCGTCGTCGCCGTCGGGATCGCCGAAATGGTAGGCGCCGACATCGAAACGCAGTGAATGGTTCTCGGGCAGGTTGAGCGGCACCTGAACGCCGACCTCGCCCTCGATGCCCCAGGCCGCGTAATCGCGGTGGGCGATGGCCGATATCTGCTCGATCAGCTGATGACCGACCAGCGACAGGCTCGACTCTTGCCCGGCCGTGCTGCGGTCGCCGCTGATCGGCAGATAGACGTTTACGTGCGCATCGTATTTTGAGGTGATGGCCTCGAGGCCAAGCGTCGAGGCGACGAACTGGTGACTGTCGTGGTTCTGGATGTTGAGATAGGCGTAGCCGCCGATCATCAGATCCGGATTCACGATGCGGCGAACGCCGAGGCCGACGTCCTGGCCGAAGCCGTCGTCGAAATCGTATTTCGAGCGCACATCGAGAAAGAGAACGGATTCGAGGTTCTGCTTCAGCGGCAGGAAACCCTCGATCGCCGTGTTGCCGCCATTGTTGTTGGCGCCGATGATGGCGCGGACCTGCGGCTGCCACAGTCCGGTGTCGCCGGCATGGGCGGCTATGCCGGAAAGGGCAAGTGCCAGAGTGGACAGCGCAGTCGTCTTCCAGAGATGCCTGGAAAAACCTGACCGGCGATACTTGCTATTCGCCCGGAAGCTTCTTCCGTGCGTCGCCATGTCATTGATCTGCCGAGTTTTCTCGGTCGTCTCCATCCCTTGCGAACCCCGACGAGTACACGCTCCGTCGCTAATACTATCCGAATCCCAGTGTATAGCGAGCATGATTGTTTGCTTTACACGTACAAGATTTCAAAGTTGTTTATTGTGACAATTCAGCAACAGTAATTTAGCCCGAGCTCATGTACCGTATTGGCTTCCCCGCCAGGCTCGGCTGTTGTATCAACGCGCTCGGCGAAACCCTGACACGACGAGGATCGGGTGGCTTCATTGCTGAGAACCGTTTGTGGCCGGGCCGCCTGGGTCGGCGCGCTATGGCTGGTCGTGACGGCAGGGTCGGCGCTTGCCGAAGAGCCGAAGTCAACCACATCTGCCGAGACCAAGCCTGCAGAAGGCAATCCGTGGGCGCTAAACTGCGCCAGCGGATCGGCCGGCATCGAGCTTCAATGCCAGGTCTCCCAAAACCTTACCGAGGCCAAGACGGGGCAGCGCGTTCTTACCGTTACGGTTCGCCGCGACAACGGCAATGGCAACCTCGCCATGCTGCTGGCCTTGCCGCACGGGCTGTTCCTGCCTTCCGGCGCCTCGTACCAGATCGACCAGGGGCAGAAGACGACCATTGCCATCCAGACCAGCGACCAGAACGGCGCCTATGCCGCGACCCCTTTGTCGGCGGACCTCGTCAAGGCGATGAAATCGGGAACCAACCTGAACATCGGCATGGAGTCGGTGACGCGCAAGCCGGTGACCATTCCGGTCTCGCTTGCCGGATTCACTGCCGCGATCGACAAGCTTCAAGCGTTGAAATAGCCGGCCTATCTCGGCAGATGCGTAAGCATCAGCTTACGTTATGGACTGGCCGGGCTCACACGTGCTTGCGGCCGCCTGTCTCGCGGAACCAGCTGTCGGGGTAAGGATACCACCAGTCCTGGATCGCCGGTCTGTGGTCGATGATGACCATCTTGGAGCGTCGGAAGGCGTCGAGTCCCTGGCGTCCCAGCTCGCGGCCGAGGCCTGATGCCTTCCAGCCGCCGAAGGGCAAGGCGTCATTGTCGATCAGCGGGTTGTTGACCCAGACCATGCCGGCCTCGAGCCGCTCGGCCGCCTCATGCGCCTCGGCGAGGTCGGTGGTGAACACCGAGGCGCCGAGGCCGAACGGGCTGTCATTGGCAAGCCGGATCGCCTCGTCGAAATCCTTGACGCGGCAGATCGCGGCGACCGGTCCGAAACACTCTTCGCGCACGATCGCCATATCGGGGGTGACGCCGGTCAGGATCGTTGGCTCGTAGAACCAGCCAGTGTTGTGCGCCGGCGGAATGCGCCCGCCGGCAACGGCTATAGCGCCGTTGCTGATAGCATCATCGACCAGCCGCATCACTTTCGCCCGGGCGGCTTCGCTGACCAGCGGGCCGATCTCGGTCTTGTCCATGCCATTGCCGATGCGCAGCGCCCGCGTCTTCTCGGCGAACAGCTCGACGAAGCGATCGTGAACCGAGTCGACGACAAAGAAGCGTTCGGCCGAGGTGCAGACCTGGCCGGTCAGGTGGAAGGCGGCGGTGACGCTGCCGGCTGCCGCCACGTCGAGCGGCGCGTGCTCGCTGATGATCAGCGGATCGCTGCCGCCGGCTTCGATGACGCAAGGCTTCATGCGCTCGGCGCAGGCGACTGCCACGGCTTTGCCGGCGGCGACCGAGCCGGTGAAGGCGACAGCGTGGGTGCGCTCGGAGGCGACCAGCGCCTGCGCGGTGGCGGCCGTGCCAGGCAGGCAGGCGACCAGCCCTTCCGGCAGTGAACGGAACACCGTCATGTAGTCCAGCGTCGACAGCGTCGTCGCTTCGGCCGGCTTGATGACGCAGCCATTGCCGGCGGCAAGCGAGGCCGCAACGGTCCAGCACATCAGCAGGATCGGGAAGTTGTAAGGCATGATGTGCACGGAGACGCCATACGGCTCGTAGCGCGCATACTGGAACGACCCGGCCTGCGTCGTACCGGCGATCTTGCCGGCGTCGTCGCGCGCCATCTCGGCATAGTAGCGGAAGATCGGCGCGCAATTGGCGATCTCGCCGATCGCTTCGGGATAGGGCTTGCCCATCTCGCGCACCATCAGCTCGGCGCAGCGCGTGAAGTCCGCCGCCTCGATGGCGTTGGCGACCGCATGCAGATGCTTTGCCCGGCTCTTGGCATCGAGCTTCTTCCAGGCGGCTTGTGCCGTGGTTGCGGCACACAGCACCGCATCGACCTCACCGTCCGTTGCGGCGGAGATCGAGCCGACGGTCTCCAGCGTCGCCGGATCGATCACCGGTTTTGCCGTGCCGGTCATCGGCCGGTAGTCCGGATTGACGAAGAAAGCCGGCCGTTCAGCGGAGAATTGCATGGTCGTCCTTTCAGGTCCGCTCAGCGGATCATGTAGACTTTCTTGATGGTCTCATGGACGGTGCAGACGCCTTTCCAGTCCTGCGGGAAGAACGCCGCCGTGTCCGGCTCGATCTCGATGACCTCGCCCGATTCGTGCACATAGGTGCAGCGGCCCTCGAGGAAGTGGCAGAACTCGTCGCGGGTGACATGGCAGTGCCATTTGCCGGGGGTGCAGACCCACAGGCCGCATTCCGAACGGCCCTCCGGCCCCTTGTAGAGCAGCTTGCCCGAGGTGTGAGACTCGCCCTCGATCACGGTCGGGATGACGCCCCAGTCGACGAGGTCGGTGATGGCAAGCGGGGATTGCATGATGGGCGTGGTCATGGCGATTTCCTTTAAAAAAGTGCTCAGCGGCACATGAAGGCCTTGGTCAGTGTTTGCGTGATGGTGGAGGTGCCGGCCCAGCCAGCGGGGAGGAACACCAGCATGCCGGCCTCGACCGGGATCTCTTCGCCATTCTCGCGGACATAGGTCCCGCGGCCCGACAGGAAATGGCAGAACTCCTCGGCGGCAAAGGTAATCTTGCGGCTGCCTGGCGTGCACGACCACAGGCCGCATTCGCTTGAGCCGTTCGGGTTCTGAGAGAGGATCCTGCCCGAGGCGCGCGGCGAGCCGGCAAGCGTGTTGCTGCCCCCGCCCCAGTCCTCCAGTTTCACGGTCGAGGCCTTTGGCCAGCGCGGTGTCGGCATATTGGGAAGCTCCACCACGCGCGATGTCAGGCCAGCATGTAGACGTTGCGCATGGTCTCATGCACGGTGCATTCGCCTGTCCAGCCGGCAGGGAACATGACCACGGTCCCGGCTGCGACTTCTACCACCTCCCCGGCATCCGACCGGTACGTCGCGCGGCCGGCGACGAAATGGCACAATTCGTCGCGCGGAATCGAGAGCCGCCAGCGGCCGGGCGTGCAGACCCAGATGCCGGATTCCGGCTGGTTGTTGGGTCCTTTGTGGACAAGCCTGCCGGTCGAGTGCGACGCGCCGTCCAGCGCGTCGGACTGGGCGCCCCAGTCGACGAGGTCGGTGCGGGTGGAGGCTTGGTAGAGATGCGGGGCGGAGCAGGTCACAGCAGCGCCTCCAGCAGCCCGGCTGCCTTCTCAGGCCCGTTCTGGGCCTGCATCTGCGCCGAGGTCTTCGCCAGCCTGATCTTCATCTTGGGGTCAGTCAGGCAGGCTTCGATCCTGCTGATCAGCTGGGCGTCGCTCCAGTCGTAGCGCGGCATGCCGAAGCCGTGGCCGGTTTCCTGGACGCGGGTGGCGTTGTCGTGGCCGTCCCAGACATAGGGCATGATGATGGCCGGCTTGCCGAAATAGAGGCACTCTGTGAACGAGTTGTTGCCGCCATGGTGGATTACGGCATCGACCTGCGGGATAACTGAAGGCTGCGGAAACCAGCTCTCCACGATGACGTTGTCCGGCACATCCGTGTACTGGTCCTTGTAGCCGCCGACATTGACCAGCGCGCGGTAACGGGTCTTGCCCAGTGTTGCGATTATGCGCTTCAACAAATCGACATCGCCGGCGCCGAGGCTGCCGAAGGAGACATAGAGCAGCGGCCCGTCATTGTTCTCGGGGAAGGTCGGCACGGTATAGGGCTTTTCCTGCCGCACGCAGCCTTCCAGATACTGGAACTTTGCCGGGTCGAGCGGATGGCGGCGCTTGAACTTTGCCGCTTCGGGATAGAGCAGCAGATTGAGATAGGGCGAGGCCTCGAAGAATTGGCCGACGGGGTAGGGCGCTTCATTGTTTGCGGTGAGGAAGGCGTTGAAGTCGTCGTGGATGGGCTTGATCACCGCGTTGAAATGATCGCGGTAGCGCTGGTGGCCGACATGGTCGTTCTCGCCGCAGCCCGAGAGATGCGGCGGGATGTCCTCATCCTCGATCTCGTTTTCCGAGCAGGAAATGACGCGCACCCAGGGTTTGCCGAACTGTTTGATGGCCGGAAACAGGATGACGTTGTCGACGCAGATCACGTCCGGCTTGATGGCGGCCAGAACGCGCGGCAGATCTTTCTGCGCCCATTTGGCGCTGTCGACGATCGCGGTCCAGCAATCCTTCACGTAATTGTCGACCTGATCGTATGGCGATTTGCGGAAGTTCGGGATGTGGCCGTTGATGAAGTCTTCCCAGAATTTCGCCATCTGCTCGGGCGGCATCGGCTCCGACAGGTTCACCGGATGCGCTTCGAAGCCGTAACCCTTGTAGACATCGACAAAGCCCGGGTCGGACAGGAACACTGCCTTATGGCCGCGCGCCTCGACGGCTTGCGCGATGCCGACCGAATTGAGCGCCGGGCCGTAGGCCGCTTCGGGAAAAAACGCGATCGTCTTCTGCGCCATCAGGCTTCTCCTATTCTGCAAAAATTCTGACATCGGCGGCGTCCCAGCCGAGTTCGACTTGGTCGCCCGAGGAGACCGGCCGGCGGTCGGCGGCATCGGCGGTGACGCGCACCAGGAACGGTTTTGGCGACAAGGGCGTGCGGATATGCAGCTGCAGGTCGAGCCCGTGATAGGCCAGCGCCTCGACCGTGCCCGTGGTGCGGTTGGCGGTGTCGGCTGACGGGAACAACCGGATGCGTTCGGGTCGCACCGAAGCGACAGCGAAAGCGCCGGGTGTGAGCTTGGCGGGAACCTTGCCGGTGATGCGCGCGCCGTTCGCGGCGATCACGCCATTGGCAGACACCTTGCCCGGTACGAAATTCATCACGCCGATGAAGTCGGCGACGAAACGGTCGGCCGGATGTTCATAGATCGCGTGCGGTGTGTCGCATTGCAGCAGTCTGCCGTCCTTCAGCACCGCCATGCGGTTGGCCATGACGAGTGACTCTTCCTGGTCGTGGGTGACGATGACGAAGGTGATGCCGACTTCGTGCTGCAGGCGCTTCAACTCCAACTGCATGGCGCCGCGCAGTTTCTTGTCGAGCGCTCCGAGCGGTTCGTCGAGCAGCAGCAACCGAGGCCGTTTGACCAGCGCGCGGGCGAGCGCGACGCGCTGCTTCTGGCCACCCGACAATTGCTCAGGCTTACGGTCCGCGAAGGGGACAAGCTCGGTGGTGGCCAGAATGGCGTCGACGCGGGAACGGATTTCAGCTTTCGGCAAGCGCTCCATCTCCAGCCCGTAGGAGACATTGGCGCGCACGCTCATATGCGGGAACAGCGCGTAGGACTGGAACATCAGATTGACCGGCCGCTTGTTGGGCGGGGTCCGGGCGATGTCCTTGCCGTCGAGCAGGATGCGGCCGCCCGTAGGTGTCTCGAAGCCCGCCAGCATGCGCAGCAGCGTGGTCTTGCCGCAGCCGGAGGGTCCAAGCAGCGCGAAGAACTCGTTTTCGCGGATGTCGAGCGAGATGCCGTCGACGGCGGTGACCCGGCCGAACTTCTTCGAAACGTTATCAATGGCCAGCAGCGTGCGCGGTTCGCTCATTGGCCGATGATCCCACGGTTGAGCCGCTGCGACAGGGTCAGCGCGGTGATGGATACCGCCATGACGATGGTCGCCAGCGCGTTGATCTCCGGCGTGATGCCGAAGCGGATCATGGCGTAGATCTGCATCGGCAGCGTCGTCGAGGCGCGGCCGGCACCGGCGGTGAAGAAGGCGATGATGAACTCGTCGACCGAGAGCGTGAAGGCAAGCAGAGCGCCGGCAATCACTGCCGGCGCGATGACCGGCAATGTCACACGCCGGAAGGTGGTCAGAGCCGAGGCGCCGAGGTCGGCGGAGGCCTCGACGATCGACCAGTCGAAACTCTTTAGCCTTGCGCGCACCACCGAGCAGACGAAGGCGAGGTTGAAGACGACATGGGCGAGGATGATGGTATGCAGGCCCATGGTCAGGTTTAGCATGGAGAAGAACGACAGCAGAGCGATCGCCAGGACGATGTCGGGGATGATCATCGGTGCGAAGATCAGCGCCTCGAGACCCCTGCCGTATTGCCGGCGCATCTCGATGCCGATGGCCAGCAGCGTGCCGAGCAGCGTGGCGATGGCCGTGGAGACCAACGCCACGATCAGCGTGTTGAGCGCAGCGGAAAGGATGGCGGAATTGCCGGCCAGCGAGGCATACCATTTCAGCGAAAAGCCCGACCATGCCGTCGGCAGTCCGCCTTCGTTGAAGGACAGCGCCACCAGCACGGCGATCGGGATGTAGAGGAAGGCGAAGACGAGGGTGAGGATCGTCCGCATGCCGAGCGTACGGGTGAAGGAATGGGTCATCGCCGGCCTCCGACAATTGGAAGGCAAGCGAACGACCAGAGTCCTTCTCCCTGTTCACGGGTAGAAGATACCGGCAGGCAGATGAGGGGCAGCGCTGAGCGTCGCAAAGGTTGACGCCGCCCCTCATCCGCCCCTTCGGGGCACCTTCTCCCGGTGAACGGGGAGAAGGCAAGAATTGCGCGGCGCTCAGCCATCGGCGTCACCCCTTGCCTCAGCCGCACGCCCCGCGGCGCGGTCGGCGGCGAGCGCCTGCGCCATCAGCACCAGAAGCATGATGGCGATCAGCGCCATCGCCAATGCCGCGCCAAACGGCCAGTCATTGGCGGTCAGGAACTGGTCGTAGACGAGGTTGCCGATCATCTGGAAGCGGCCGCCGCCAAGCAGCGCCGGGGTGACGAAATTGCCAATCGACAGCACGAAGACGAAGACGGCGCCCGCAGCGATGCCGGGCACGGTCAGCGGCAGGATGACACGTCGGAAGGTGGTGGCGGCCGAAGCGCCGAGATCGCGCGATGCTTCGGCCAGTTCCGGGTTGAGGCGCGACAGCGGCGCGTAGCAGGCGAGGATGACGAAGGGCAGATAGTTGTAGACGAGGCCTGCGATGACCGCGCCTTCGGTATAGAGCATCGAGGGCGACTCGCCGGTGTAGCCGAACCAGCGCAAGAGCTGGGTGATCAGCCCTTCGCGGTTCAGCAGCACGATCCAGGCATAGGTGCGGATCAGGTAATTGGACCAGAACGGCAGCACGGCGAAGAACAGGAAAATTGGCTGCCACCGGCGCGGTGCGGCGGCAATTGCATAGGCCGCGGCATAGCCGATCACGACTGCGATGAGCGTCGCGGTACCGGCGATACGTGCTGAGTTGAGGAAGATGCCGGCATAGAGCGGGTCGAAGACCAGCCCGAAATTCCCCAGCGTGAAGGTGTAGTCGATGCCGCCATAGACGCCGCGCCGGAAGAAGGCGAGCGCCAGCACCAGGGCGCATGGGATAACCATCAGCGCGGTCAGCCAGACCAGCGCCGGGGCCATCAGCAGAGAGGAACGAAGTCGGGTCTGGGACAATTTCTCGGGTACCGCTCAGGGCCGGCGGCAGAAGTGCTGCCGGCCGTGAAGTCTGCGCCGCTTACTGCGCGGCCTTGATCTCGCTGACGATCTTGGAATAGTCGCGCTGGGCTTCGCCGACGTCACGCAACTGCTCGAACTTGACGAGATCGGCCACCGGCATCGCCATGTTGGGGAATTTGGCCAGGAAGTCGGCCGGCAGGCTTTCCATCGCCGGCTTGTTCGGCACCTTGTAGTCGATGTTCTGCGCCGCCCAGGCGTGGTTCTTGGCGTCGAGCATGAAGTTGATGAACTTGAAGGCGTCGTCCTTGTGCTCGGACGCCTTCATCACCACCATCGTGTCGACCCACAGGTCCGAACCTTCTTTAGGGATGACGTATTTGATCTCCGGCTTGTCGGCGATGCCGTAATTGCACCAGCCGTCCCAGGCCTGCACCATCAGCGCCTCGCCGGAAACCAGCTTGGAATAGAAGGTGGTGTCGTCATAGGCGAGCAGGGTCTTCTTGGCGGAGATCAGGAGGTCCTTGACCTCGGCCATCTTGGCCGGGTCGGTCTCGTTGACCGAATAGCCCTTGTCGAGCTGCCCGGCGGCCAGCAGCCAGCGATCGGTCGCCAGCATGGTGGTCTTGCCCTTCATCTCGTCGGAAGGGGCGAGCAGGTCGCTCCAGCTCGTGGGCGCCGTCTTGACAAGGTCAGAGCGGTAGCAGAGGCCCGTCGTGCCCCAGGTGTAAGGCACGGAGAAAGCGTTGCCGGCATCGTGCGGCAGCTTGGTCGCTTCGGGATAGAGGTTGGCGAGGTTGGGGATCTTGGCATGGTCGATCGGCTCGGTCAGGCCAAGCTTGTTTAATACTTCGGCGAAGGGCGAGGAGACGAAGACCACGTCATAGCCCTTGCCGCCGGCGGCAATCAGCTTGCCCATGATCTCTTCATTGGTGGCGTGCACCACCACTTCGCCGGCAACGCCGGTGGCGGTCTTGAAAGCGGCCATGGCGTCGGGTGCCATGTACCCATCCCAGTTCGAAATAACGAGGTCGGCTGCGGCGGCCGGCCCCGAGAGCGTCAGGGCGAGACCGAGAGCGATTGAGGATGTATTGAGCGCACGGCGCCGCAGGCTGGTAGCGGTCATGGCAGTCTCCCATTCGGTTTGATCGTCGAAATCATTTGCCGGACCAAGGCCGGCGACGCGCGCGCCTGCCTCGATCCTGTTCCCTCGGTCTTTTCTCGCCGATTGTGCCGACAGTACTATTGCAGAAAAAAGTACGTCAATCCATAATCTGTCAACCGACGGAGGAATTTGGCCGATTGTCCCTGTTCCGGCGATCAGCCAGTCCAATGCGCCACATTCGCATTCGAGAAAAGTCATGCAAGCCGTAGCCAGACGACCTCGCACCAACCATCTCGATCTGGCGCAGCGCATCCTGGATGTGGCGCGGCAGCGTGGCTTCGAGCCTGGCGCCCGCCTGCCCGAACAGCAGATCGCCTCGCTGTGCAATGTCTCGCGCACGCCCGTACGCGCCGCACTCGGCCTGCTCGCGGAACGGGGCGTGGTGCGCTGGGAGGCCGACAGCGGTTATCATCTGACGGTCGACCTCGCCGCCCAGCCCGCCATTGCCGCCGAACTACCCAGTGCGGAGGAAGACGAGCTCGCCGAAGCCATCCTGCGCGACCGCTCGGCGCGACGGTTGGACCAGACGGTGACCATCGCGGGGCTGATGCGACGCTACGACGCTGATCGCAAGACGGTACTAAAAGCACTTAACAAACTGACCGACGAGAATCTTCTGGATCGTGCGCCTGGGCAATCCTGGTTGTTTCGCCGCGCGCCGGACGATCCGGAGGCGCAAGGCGAAAGCTACGAGTTCCGCCTGGTGCTGGAGCCGGCGGCCATCCTGACGCCAGGCTTTCGGCTGGACGGGGCGCGGGCAGCAATGTTGCGGCAAGGCATGGAAGCGCTTGCAGCGCTGCCGGACGAGACATTCGACACGCGCGAGTTCCAGCGGCTGGACATGGATTTTCATGGCATGATCGCCGAGGGCTGCGCCAACCGTTTTGTGTCGGATGCATTGGCCGATCATCTCCGCCTGCGCCGGCTGCCGGGCATCTATTCCGGCGTCAACGTGTTTCGGCTGCGGCAATCGTTGCGCGAACACTCGGGCATACTCGACTATCTTGAAAGCCGGCAGTATGAGGTGGCTGCCGATCTGCTTCGCATCCACCTGCGGCTCTCCCGCAGCCAGCGACCGCAAGCAGCCAGCCGCGGAGCTCCCGCACTGTTCAGCATGATCAGCCGGCCGGATTGAAGAGGAATAATTGACGCGTAAAGCCAGCCCGACCATCGCGCTGTTTCCCGAAGCCAGTTTCGGCGCCGCGTTGAATTGCGTCGGTATCGCACAGGCATTGCGCGCACGGGGCGCTCGCCCCGTCTTCATCTGCCATGCCGGCTTCTCCGGCGTCTTTACCGACTATGGCTTCCAGGAATACCATCTGCCGACGGATGAGCCGCTGAGCGACAGCGACCGCCAGAGCTATTGGCAGGCCTTCGTGCGCCGGCACCTGCCGCATTTCCGGCTGAGCCCGATCGACCAGCTCGAGACCTATGTCGCGCCGACCTGGCAAGCGATCGTCGACACCGCCGTCAACGCCGAGGCGCCGCTGCGCCAATTGCTGGCGCGGCTGAAGCCGGACGCGGTGGTGCTCGACAACGTCATCATGTTCCCGGCGATCGCCGCCGCCGGCTGCCCGTGGGTGCGCGTCGTCTCCTGTGCCGAGACGGAACTGCCGGATGCCGAGGTGCCGCCCTATCTCTCGGGGATGGGTGCCGACGACCCGCAACGTGCGGCGTTCGAAGCGCGCTATCTCGCGGCCTCCGCACCCGCGCATGAGCGCTTCAACCGTTTTCGTGCGGATGCCGGCCTGGCGCCGTTGCCCAAGGGCCTGTTCCTCGAGACATCACCCGACCTCAATCTGCTGCTGACGCCAGCGATCGTACGGCGTGAGCGGGCCGAGCCGCTCGACCCCAAACGCTTTGTCTATCTCGAAGGCTGCGTGCGTTCGGAAGGGCCATTCGAGGTGCCGGTGTTTCCGCGCAATGGCGGCCCGCTGGTCTATGTCAGCTTCGGCAGCCTCGGCGCGATGGATGTCGGGCTGATCGAGCGCATGCTCGCCGTCTTCGACAGGCTGCCGGCGCGCTTCATCGTCAATGCCGGCGGCCTGCGCGACGCCTATCGCGCGGTGCCGGACAATGTCTATCTCGACGCCTGGTTTCCGCAGCCTTCGGTGGTGGCGAAGTCGGACCTGTTCATCCACCATGGCGGCAACAACAGCTTTTGCGAGGCGCTGCGCTTCGGCGTGCCGTCGCTGATCATGCCCTATTGCTGGGACGGTCACGACAATGCGCAACGCGCGGGAGAGACAGGTGTCGGCGACCATATCGGCCGCGACGCCTGGACGGAAGGGGGATTGGAGAGAGCCATTCTCGGCCTGCTGGCCGACGATGCGATGCGCGCCCGCCTCAGGGACAATGCTGCCAAGATGGCGCTGACCCCTGGAACGGATGTGGCCGCGCAAGCCATACTCTCTCTCATAGGTACGTGAACCAAAATGCAGGACAAAAATACCAACACCGCTCTCTTCACCGGCAACGATCCCAAGGCCTGGCTCGCCCAGCACGGCATCACGGAGGTCGAGTGCCTGGTGCCCGACATGAATGGCGTGCTGCGCGGCAAGGCGCTGCCGACGGTGAAATTCCTCAAGGCGCTGGAAGACCGCGCACTCTACCTGCCGAGCAGCGCTTTCCTGGTCAGCATCGATGGCCGCTACTCCGGTTCCATCGACGAAGGCTTTGCCTATCAAGACCCGGATATGCGCATGGTGCCTGATATGTCGACGCTGTGCCTGGCGCCGGGCGGTGGCGTCGGCAAAGCCTATGTCTTCGCCGACGCCTTCCACATGCAAGGCAAGCCCTGGATGGCCTCGCCACGACATGTGCTGCGCGCCGTGCTCGATCTCTACCGGAAGCGCGGTTGGCGCGCGGTGGTGGCGCCGGAAATCGAATTCTATCTGACCGCGCCCAATCCGAATCCCGACCAGCCGCTGACGGCACCGGTTGGCGCCAATGGCCGCGCCGAGGGCTCGCAGCATCCCTATGACATGGTGGCGCTGGAAGAATTCGAGCCGGTGATAAGGCGCGTCTATGATTATGCCGCAGCCGCCGGCCTGCCGCTCGACACGCTGATCCATGAGTCCGGCACCGCGCAGCTGGAGATCAATCTCTTGCACGGCGACGCGGTGCCGCTCGCCGACCAGGTGCTGCTGTTCAAGCGGCTGACTCGCCAAGCGGCGCAACAGAGCGGCATGCACGCGACCTTCATGGCCAAGCCGATCGCGGCGCAGGCGGGAAGCTCGATGCATCTGCACATGTCTGTCGTCGATGAAACGACAGGCGCCGCGCTGTTTGCCGACAGAGATGATGCAGACACCGAAATGTTCGGCCATTTCATCGGCGGCCTGCAGAGATATGTGCCCGAGATCATGCCGCTGTTCGCACCCAACGTGAACTCGTTCCGCCGCATCCGGCCGAACCACAGCGCACCGGCCAACATCGAATGGTCGCATGACAACCGCTCTTGCGGCCTGCGCGTGCCGGCAGGTGGCCGCGCCGCCCGGCGGGTAGAGAACCGCTTGCCGGGAGCGGATTGCAATCCCTATCTGGCGATCGCCGGTTCGCTGCTTGCCGGCTATCTCGGCGTCGAGCAGAAGCTGGCGCGCTCGGCTGAGGCCTCGGGCAATGCCTACAAGATCAAAAGCACGCTGCCGAAAACGATGGAGGAGGCGCTTGATCGTTTCATTGCTTGCGAGCCGGTGCGGGCATTGCTCGGCGAGGATTTTTTCCAGACCTATCTGCGCGTCAAGAGCGTCGAACTCGACCTGTTCCAGAGCGTGGTGACGAGCTGGGAACGCGACCATTTGCTGCTGAAGGTGTGATCATGGCCTCCGGCTCAACGGGTTTCAATTCGAGCCTCGATATCGGCAATTCCTATTATGTCGCCACCGCCAATCCGGCGCCGGACCATCCGGCGCTGGTGGGAGATGTCGGCGCCGATCTGGTGGTGGTCGGTGGCGGCTGCACCGGCCTGTCGGCCGCCCTTCATGCCGCCGAGCGCGGCCTGAAGGTGGTGCTGCTCGAAGGCGGCAAGATCGGCTGGGGCGCGTCGGGCCGCAATGGCGGCCAGATGATCCCCGGCCTGCGCAAAGGCGCCAAGGGGCTGGTCAAGCTCTACGGCCCCGAGCGGGCGAAGGCGCTGTTCGACCTCGCCTTCGAGGCGCGGGGCCTGGTGCTCGACATCATCGAGCGCCACGCCATCGACTGCGATCTGCGGCTGACCGGCCATCTCGTCGGTGCCGTTAATGGCTCCGACCTCAGGGATCTCGAAGACGAGGCCAAATGCCTCGAGAGCGTGATGAAGTTCCGCGACGTCGAGATCCTGTCGGCGGCGCAGGCACGCGGCAAGGTGGACACGCCCTATCATGGCGCGATGTATGAGCCGCTCGGCGGCCATATGCATCCTCTGAACTACACGCTTGGCCTTGCCCATGCCGCCGTGGCGGCCGGTGTCGTCATCCACGAAAATTCCGTCGCGGTGAAGCTGGAGCGCGAGCCTTCGATCCGGGTCTCGACGGCGCAGGGGTCGGTAAGGGCCAATCATGTCGTGCTGGCCGGCGACGCGTTGCTGCATGGGCTGGAGCCGCGCGTCAACAGCCGCATCATGCCGGTCGGCAACTACATCGTCGCCACCGAACCGCTGGAGGGCAAACACAATGTCATCCCGGCCAATGTCGCGGTGTCCGACACGCGCTTCGTCGTAAACTACTACCGCATGTCGGCGGACGGTCGGCTGCTGTTCGGCGGCGGCGAGCGCTACACGCCATCGCCGCCGGCCGACATTGCCGGCTTCGTGCGGCCGCATATGGAGGCCACCTTCCCGCAACTGAAGGGCTGCCGCATCGATCATGCCTGGGGCGGCCTGGTGTCGGTGACCACGTCGCGGCTGCCGCATGTCGGGCACTATGGCGAGGTCTATTTCGCGCATGGCTATTCCGGCAAGGGCGTCATCCTGTCAACGCTGTCGGGCAAGCTCTTGGCCGAAGCGATTACGGGCGACGCCTCGCGGCTGGACCTGTTCTCGACGCTGACGCCGATGCCGTTCCCGGGCGGTACGGCGCTGCGGGGCCCGCTCTATGTGCTGGGGATGTTGTGGTACGCCATGCGCGACCGTATCAAGCATTGAGGTTAGTACCGGCGGGTGGATCATCGGAGGATTGCATGCGTGATTTTCAGTTCCCCGGCCGCTCGCCGGTTCGCGCAACGGAAGTTATGGCGGCGACATCGCATCCGCTGGCGACGCTGGCCGCCATCGACATGCTGCGCTCAGGCGGAAATGCGATGGACGCCGCCGTCTGCGCGGCGGCGGTGCAAGGGGTGGTCGAGCCGCAATCGACCGGCATCGGCGGCGACTGTTTTGTGCTCTACAGTCCCAAAGGCGAGGGCGAGGTGCTGGCCTTCAACGGCTCGGGGCGGTCGCCTGCTGCTGCAAATGCCGATTGGTATCTGGAGCGGGGCCATAGCGAACTGCCTGCGGCCGGACCGCATGCCGTCACCATACCAGGCGCCATCGATGCATGGTGCCGGCTACTCGAGGACCACGGAAAAAAGGGCATCGACGCCGCGCTGGCGCCAGCCATTCGCTATGCCGAACAAGGCTATGTCGTTCATGATCGCGTCGCCTTCGACTGGGCCGACGAGGTCGCCCTGCTCGCCGCCGACGAACATGCGGCGCAGATCTTCCTGCCGAACGGCCGGGCACCACAGGCCGGTGATGTGCATCGGCAGCCGGAACTCGCGGAAACCTTGCGCATAATCTCGAAGCAAGGTCGCGCCGGCTTCTATGAGGGCGAGGTCGCCGGTGATCTGGTGGCGCGTCTCGGCGCGCTGGGCGGGCTGCATGCGCTGGACGATTTCGCTGCAACCAAGGGCGACTACGTCAAGGCGGTGAACACGTCCTATCGCGGCTACGACATCCATCAGATGCCGCCAAACAATCAGGGCATGACGGCGTTGATCATGCTGAACGTGCTTTCCGGCGTTGCGCTCGGGTCATTGGAGCCGAACAGCGCCGAGCGGCTTCATCTCGAGATCGAAGCCGGCCGGCTTGCCTACCAGGACCGCGATACTTTCATCGGCGACCAGGATTTCGTCCAGGTCCCCGTCGAACAACTGCTGTCGGCAGCCCATGCGGAGCGGCTGCGCGCCGCCATCGATCCGGCCCTCGCCATGACGCATCTGCCGCGGCTTGAGCTGCCGCGCAGCGACACCGTCTATATCTCCGTGGTCGACCGCGACCGCAATGCAGTCAGCTTCATCAACTCGACCTTCGGTTCCTTCGGCAGCGGCGTCGTCGGTCCCAAGACAGGCGTCGTGCTGCAGAATCGCGGCAGCAGTTTTCGCCTCACGGAAGGCCATCCAAATCGTATCGCGCCGCGAAAGCGACCGATGCACACCATCATGCCTGGCATGGCGACGCGAGGGGGTAAGGTGGTGATGCCGTTCGGGGTGATGGGCGGCGGCTACCAGCCGTTCGGCCATGTCCATCTGCTGACCAACATGATCGATTTCGGGATGGACCCGCAGCAGGCACTGGATGCGCCACGGGTGTTCTACAAGGACAATGCCGTGCTGGCCGAGCGCGGGATTCCGGCTGAGGCGGTCGCCGGCCTGCGTCAGCGCGGCCATCAGGTTTCGATCGCCGAGGAGCCGCATGGCGGCGGCCAGCTGGTGCTGATCGATTGGGAAAAGGGCACGCTCACCGGTGCCTCCGACCCGCGCAAGGACGGTTGTGCGCTGGGCTACTGATCTGCGTTGCTGGAATGCGCATTCAGAACCAGATCAGCCAGACAAGCTGCAGGATTACCAGTGCAATGGCGTCCCAGAAGATGAGTTCGCCCATCGAGAACCAGCGCCGCGACCGGTTGAAGCTGTAGAACAGCCACCAGACCAAGGCTGCGGCGGCCAGCGGCACCAAAGCGAGCAGCGTGCTCACGGCAGCCGCGCTCCCGACACCGCATCGAATGTGTGCAGCGCTGCCGGCGGAAAGCGTAGATAAAGCGGCTGGCCGGGATCGAAAGCGCGATCGTCATTCACAGTCCTGACGATCAGCGCGTTGGCCTCGCTCTTGGCGAAGATCAGCACGTCCGGCTCGACCGGTTCGACGACGTCGACGGCAAACTGGATGGCATCGCTTGCGGAGGCGTCGACCAGTTGGATCTGCTCGGGGCGAATGCCGAGCACGATGGGACCATCAGGCTTTCCCGGAAGCGGGCAAGTGAAACCGCTGGCGTGGAAGACGCCGGCGCGGACGTCACCATCGAACGTGTTCATCGCTGGACGGCCGATGAATTCGGCGATGAAGCGATTGGCCGGGCGCCGGTAGATCTCGCGCGGGTCGTCGTACTGGATCAGCGCGCCTTCGCGCAGCACCGCGACCCTGGTCGCCAGCGTCATCGCCTCTTCCTGGTCGTGGGTGACGAAGACGAAGGTCTTTTTCAGCTCGCGATGCAGACGCTTCAGCTCGGTGCGCATGTGGAGCCGCAACAAGGCGTCGAGATTGGACAGCGGCTCGTCCATCAGACAGAGGCTCGGCTGCCAGACGAGTGCGCGGGCCACAGCCACGCGCTGCGCTTGGCCGCCCGACAATTGCGAAGGGCGGCGGTCGAGGTAGCGGGTTATTTCCAAGAGTTCGGCCATGGCGTGCACGCAGCGGTCGAGCTCGGCGGCCGGCATTTTTCGGATGCGCAAGGGATAGGCGATGTTCTCGTAGACGCTCTTATGGCTGTAGAGCGCATAGTTCTGGAACACCATGCCCATGCCGCGCAGGCGCGGCGGCAGGTCGGTGACATCGCGACCCTCGACCATGATGCGGCCGGCCGTGGGACGTTCAAGGCCGGCAAGCAGCCGGCAGGCTGTCGTCTTGCCGGAACCAGAGGGCCCGAGCAGAACCAGGAATTCGCCGGGCTCGAAAGCAAGATCGAGCGCCTGCAGCGCCACCGTCCCGTCGGGGAAAGCCTTGGTGACGCCGTCGAAAACAATTGCCATGCGAGATCCCTTCAACCCTTGACCGCGCCGAAGGTGAGGCCGCGCACGAGCTGTTTCTGGACAAGGAAAGTGAAAAGCACGATCGGCAGCGTCGCCACGATGGCGACCGCCGCGACTTGGCCCCATAGCGTGCCATGCGGCGTCACCAGTCCGGGTATGCCGACGGTCAGCGGCCGCCCGTCGAAAGCGACGAGGATGAAGGCATAGAGGAACTCGTTCCACGACAGGATGAAGCAGAGCACGGCCGTCGCGCCGATGCCGGGCGCGGCCAGCGGCGCGACGACGAAAAAGAATGCGCCGAGCCGCGAGCGGCCGTCCATCATCGCGGCTTCGTCGATCTCCCTGGGGATTTCGGCGAAGAAGCCGCGCATCATCCAGACGACGAGCGACAGGTTGAAGGAGGTGTGGGCGATCACCACGGCGTAGATGGTGTCGATCAGGCCAAGCGAGGTGAAGAACAGGAACAGCGGCACGGCGATCGAGATCGGCGGTGCCATGCGCGTGGTCAGGAAGAAGAAGAACAGGTCTTCCTTGCCGGGGAAATTGGAGCGGGCAAAGCCGTAGGCAGCCGGCGCGCCGATGACGATGCAGAGCACCGTAGACGACACCGAGATCAGCACCGAGTTGATTGCCAGCGGCCAGTATTCCTTGTCGATGAAGACGGCGGGATAGTTGGCAAGCGTCGGCGAAAAAATCCATTTCGGCACAGAAGACAGAAGATCGACGCGGTTCTTGAACGACGCCAGCACCATCCAGACATAAGGCGTCAGCGCCACCACGACGGCGACGAGCAACACCGCCCAGGCAAAGCTTTTCCAGGCGCGGTTGGTGGACTGATCGATCATCGCAGCGCCCTCAAAACGCCCCCACCTGCTTGCGGCTCGACCAGTAGACGGCCTTGTAGAAGACCGAGCACAGGATCAGCACGACGAGATAGATCATGAAGGCGACCGCGGCGCCGTAGCCGAGGTCCCAGTTGCGGAAATTGACGCGGTAGGCGTAGATCGAGGCCAGCTCGGTCAGCGTTCCCGGTCCGCCGCCGGTCATCAGGAAAACCTTGTCGAACTCCTTGAAGGCATCGATGCCGCGCAGCAATAGCACCAGCGCGATGACGGGCCGCAGCAGCGGCAGCATGACATCGCGAAAGATCTGAAACGGTTTTGCGCCATCCATCATCGCCGCCTCGAACGGCGCGCGCGGCAGGCTCATCATGCCGGCGAGCATGATCAGGGTGACGAAAGGCGTCCACTGCCAGACATCGATGGCGACGATGGTCGGAAACACCAGGTCGGGTGCCGAAAGCACCGCCGAATTCTGCGCCAGCAGGCCGACCTTGCGCATGTAGAAGGTGAGCATGCCGAAATCGCCCTGCAACAGCAGCCGCCAGATCAGCCCGACGGCGACCGGCGCGATCATCATCGGGATGAGCAGCAGTGTGGTGAGAAGCCGCTGGCTGGCGACGAAGCGGAAGATCAGGAAGGCCAGCGCAAAGCCGAGCAGGAATTCCAGGCCGACGGCGATGATGACGAATTTCAGCGTCAGCAGGAACGATGCCCAGAAGAATGGGTCGTTGCGCATCACCTTGCGGAAATTGTCGAAACCGACGAAGGCGCCGGCATGGCTGGCGTCGGCGAAGCTGAGGTCGGTCAGCGCGGTGTAGGCCATGTAGTAGAACGGGCCGACCAGGAAGACGACGACGAGCAGCGTCGCCGGCAGCATCAAGAGCGGCCCCACCCCACGGTCGAGAAGCGGCATTCCGCGCGGCGATGGTGTGCGGTTCGTCACGGGCGTTTCCTGCGGACAAGAACGGCTACCCGCTTGTGCGGGTAGCCTCTGCGCGACATCTCAAGGCCTATCGTGCCGGATAGGTCATGGGTGCGCAAGAACCGAGCAGTGTCGAGATGTCGGTGGCGGCGGTGTCGAGGGCGGCCTGCGCCTCCTTTTCGCCGGCGAGGTAGGATGACAGTTCGCGCACCAGTATGTCGGTCATCTCGGCCGATTGCGGCAGCGTCGCCTTCGGCACCGCATGCTCGTTGGCCTCCATCGAAGCCTTGGCATAGGGCAGCTTCTGCACCTCGGCGGAGGCATAGACATCCGGCCGACCTGAAGCGCCGCCATTGAGATGCTGTTCGAGCTGGCGGTCATAGCCCATCATCCACTGGACGAAGAGGAAGGCGGCCTGCTGGTTCTTCGAATAGACCGGGATGAGATAGGTCCAGCCCTCGACCTGGCCGATCTTCCCGCCGTCGCCTTGCGGCACGAGATCGAAGCCAACCTTGCCGACCACGGTGGAGGCCGTGGTGTCGACCGACACGGCATAGGTTGCGTCGTTCCACATGATCAGCTCGGCGACCTTGGCTTGCTGCATCAGCGCCATGACATCATCCCAGAAATAGTTGAGGCTGTCCGGCGGCGAGAATTGCATCAGGCTCTTGTAATATTCGAGCGAGGCGACGGCCTTGGGGCTGTTGACGATGACCGGGCCGCAGGCCGAGCCGCTCTTCACGTCGAGCACGTCGCCGCCGAAGGAATAAAGGAAATTGAGCCACTCATACCACAGTGCCTCATGGCGCTTGCCCTGCAGGGCGGTGCCGTAAAAACCCTGGTCGGGGCGATAGAACCATTCGGCGATATCGCGGTATTGCTTCCAGTCCTTGGCGGGAGCGAGGCCGTAGCCATACTTGGCCTTGAAGCCTGCCTGCTCCTTGGGATCGGCGAGCAGGTCCGAGCGATACCACATGAACATGTTGAGCACTGTGAAGGGGAAGCCGTACTCCTTGCCGTCATACCAGGAGATTTCGTGCCAGGCGGTCTGGTAGAGCTGCTTCTCCGGCTCGAAGCTCGGATCGCGCAAAGCCGGGTCGGCCATCATCTTGGCGATTTCGACCAGATGGTTGTTGGTGGCGAACTTGCCGAGTTCGCGATGCGGCTGGATGATGACGTCGTAGCGGCCGCGGTGCGAGTTGAGATCGAGCTGCACCTTGTTGACGGCTTCCGAGTGCTCGTACATCTCGACTTCGACATGGATGCCGGTCTGTTTTTCAAACTCCGGCGCCATCTTCTTCAGCGCTTCGAGCGGCGGCAGCGCCTCGCCGACCATGCGGATGGTCTGGCCGCTATAGGGTTTCGACGCCTCTTTCAGATCCCACGCGTCCGCTTGTGTCACTTGCCACGTCAGGGGCCACACAAATACGACTGCGACGAGCAGTCTGGACGCGGTACGTCTCAGCGGCTTGAGCATTCTTCCCTCTCCCTAGAAGTCGTGCCTGGCGGGCCGGCGCCCGTTTTGTCATAAAATGTGTGGTACTGCAAATCAAAATGTGGCACCTTGCAACAAATGGTTGGGAGGTGTTAACAGACCGGCAGCAAACCGGCTTTCCCGACCAGGCGAGGGACCTTTCGGATGGACTTCATCTTCATGCTGACGCGCAACGATCGCACGGTCGAGGACTGTCTCGACCTGGTCGATTTGATTGAGCCGGTCGGCCTGAAGCATGTCGGCTTCAAGGATATTGGCGTCGCGCCGGATGTGCTGCGCAAGCTCGCTGTCGCCATTGGCCGGACAGGCGCCACCACTTACATGGAAGTTGTCTCGACGACGGCTGAGGCCTGCCTTAATTCCGCGCGCATCGCCAGGGATCTCGGCATCCAGCGCCTGCTCGGTGGTACCCAGGTCGACGAGATCATGGCGTTGATGGAGGGGAGCGGCACCGAATACTACCCTTTTCCCGGGCGGCCGGTCGGCCATCCGACCAAGCTCGGCGGTTCGGCCGAGGATGTCGAGGCCGACTGCCGGGCCTTCGCCGAGAAGGGTTGTGCGGGATGCGACATCCTCGCCTATCGCGCCACCGAGGCCGACCCGGCCGAACTGGTGCGCGCAGCCCGGCGCGGGCTTGGTCCGTCGCGGCATCTGATCGTCGCCGGCGCTGTGGCATCAGCCGATCGGATCAAGGCAATCAAGCTGGCCGGCGCCAACGCTTTTACCATTGGCACAGCGGTTTTCGATGGCTCCTATTCGCCGACGAAAGGTTCTATCCTCTCGCAACTGCGGGATGTCCTCGCGGATTGCGAGCGTGTCTAATGCCAGTCATCGGCATCGATCTCGGCACACAAAGCCTAAAGGCGATCGTTGTCGACGACGAATTGCGGCTGCGTGGCGAGGCCGCTGTGTTGTACCAGCCGGCCTTCCCGGCGCCCGGCTGGGCCGAACAGAACCCGGCGCTGTGGCTGGCGGCGCTCAAGCCGGCCATTGCCGGCGCGCTCGACAAGGCTGGGCTTGCGCCGTCCGACATCAAGGGTATTGCCATTGCCGGCCAGCTCGACGGCTGCGTCGCGGTCGATCGCAATGGTGAGGCGCTGGCTCCGTGCATCATCTGGATGGACCGGCGGGCGGCAGGAGAGATCGCCGGCATCGACCCGGACTTCATCCGTGAGCGCACCGGTCTCGTTCTGGACGCCACCCATATGGCGGCGAAAATCCGCTGGGCCGCGCGCAACCTGCCCGAAGCGCGCCGAGTGGCGCTCTGGCATCAACCGGTATCATTCGTGGTCGCAGCGTTGTGCGGTCGTGCCGTCATCGATCACGCGCTGGCCTCGACGACCATGCTCTATGGGCTGAAGGAGCACAATTATGCCGGCGATCTGCTGGCGGCCTTCGACATCGATGCAGATAAATTGCCCGGCATCGACGATGCATCTGAGATCGCCGGCGCCTTGACCCACGCCGGCGCCGAGCTCACCGGTCTTCCTGTGGGCACGCCGCTGGCGGTCGGCACCGGCGATGATTTTTCGGCCGCCATAGGCGCCGGGGTTGTCGTGCCCGGTGTCGTCGCCTGCAATCTCGGCACGGCCGAAGTGGTCGGCGCGGTGTCCGGCACGCTTCGCCTCGACCCCGGCGGCCTGGTCGAGACCCATGGCTTTCTCGGCGACGGCTATTTCATCTCCAATCCCGGATGGCTCTCGGGCGGCGCGGTGACGTGGTTTCTAACAACCTTCGGCGTCGATTCGCCGGCGGCGATGTCGGAACTGGCGGCGACGGTGGTTGCCGGCAGCGACGATTTGCTGTTCTTGCCCGCGTTGTCCGGTGCCATGGCGCCGCGCTGGATCGCCGAAGCGCGTGCCGCTTTCTACGGCCTGACATCCTTCCACGGCAAAGCCGCTTGTGCCCGTGCCGTGCTGGAGGGCTGTGCCTTTGCCATGCGCGACGTGGTCGACCGGCTGGACGATCTCGATATCGCGACGGATCGCATCCGGCTCTCAGGCGGTGGCGCGCGCAGCCGGGTATGGGCGCAAATCCGTGCCGATGTCAGCGGCAGGCCGGTCGAGATCGCGGGTGCGGCCGATGCCTCGCCGATCGGTGCGGCAATCCTTGCCGCCGCAGCCATCGGCCTTACCTCCTCAGTGCAGCAGGCGGCTGAAAGGCTGGCCGGCCGCATCGAGACGATCGACCCTGATCCTTCCGCCAAGGCCACCTACGACAGAAGTTACCGCCGGTATCGCACCTTGTTCGATGCCCTGACCCCGCTTCATGCTGACTGACCGGACTGCATCCTATGTCCAGACAAATGCTCGATCGCCTTATTGCCGGCACGCTGCCTGACCCGGACAGCCAGGGAATGCTGTCGGTGCCGCTGAAGACCATCGTCATAGGGCGCGGTCTCGGCGACGAAGCCGATGCGCTGGTCAAGCCACTGCCGCTCGGCCGCAAGCTCGCCGTGGTCATGGATCCCGACACAAGGCTGGCGCTGGGTGAGAGGGTGTCGATCGGACTGCGTGGCAGCAGCGATGTCGACAAGATCATCCTGCCGCGCCATCCGCATCCGGACATGGACGCGGTGCGATCGGTGATCGCACGCACGAAAGACGCCAGCGGCCTGGTCGCGGTCGGATCTGGCTCGATCAACGACATCACCAAATATGCTGCCCATCTCACCCAAAAACCTTATGCGGTGTTCGGCACCGCGCCATCGATGAACGGCTACACCTCGGTGTCGGCGGCAATCACCGAGGACGGCCTGAAGAAATCGCTGACGGCCAGCCTGCCGGTCGGCGTCTTCCTCGATCTCGATGTCATGGCGCGAGCGCCGCACCGGCTGATCGCTGCCGGCTTCGGCGATTCGATGGCGCGGCCGACCGCGCAGACCGATTGGCTGATGGCGCATCTGTTGCTCGGCACGCCCTACCGGGAGGCGCCGTTCATGCTTCTGGCCGAGGACGAGGAGGCGCTCATCGCCAAGGCCGGCGAACTCGGGACCGGCGACCTTGAGGCGATGGAAGTGCTGGTGCGCACGCTGGTCATGTCCGGTCTCGGCATGACACTGTGCGGCGGCTCTTATCCGGCCAGCCAGGGCGAACATCTGATCGCCCACTATATCGACATGCGGGGCCAGGGATTGCCTGAGGCGCATCACGGCGAACACATAGCGGTGACGACGTTGACGATGGCGCGGCTGCAGGAACGCGTGCTGGCACTGCGGGAGCTGCAGCTCGCGCCGTCCGCCGATACGCCAGACCGCTTCATCGAAATCTTCGGCGAAACGCTCGGACGTTCCTGCTGGGCGGCATTCAAGCCCAAGCTGCTGGACCGCGAACGGGCAAACGCCATCAACACCATGCTGGCCAAGCAATGGCGCTCGCATCGTGAAAGGCTGGTGCGGGTGGCACGCCCGGCGCGCGAGATCGCGGCAGCACTGCGCGCCGCCGGCGCGCCGACCACGCCGCAGGAGGTTGCCATACCGGCTGGCTTCTACGACGAGGCGGTCGCCAATGCCCGGCTGATCCGCGACAGGTTCACCATGCTCGACGTCGCGGCTGCCTCGCTCGAAACGGTTGCGGCGGGAGCCTGAGCGGGTGCTGCGTCCGCTTGCCGACTTCACCGCGCTAGACCGGCGCAACATCGCCGTCGTTCTGACCGATATCGACGACACCTTGACCGACAAGGGACGGCTGCCGGCAAAAGCCTATGCGGCGCTCGAGCGGCTGAAGCAGGCCGGCTTCCTTGTCGCGCCGGTGACCGGCCGCCCTGCCGGCTGGTGCGACCTGATCGCGCGGCAATGGCCGGTCGATGGCGTGATCGGCGAGAACGGCGCTTTCTATTTCCGCTATGACGGCACTGCCAAGCGCATCGTTCGTCACTATGCCAGGAGTGCCGGGGAAAGGCAGGCTGACGCGGCGCGCCTGCGCGAGATCGAACGCGCCGTGCTCGCGGAAATTCCGGGTGCGGCGGTCGCCGCTGACCAGGCCTATCGCGAAGCCGATTTGGCGATCGATTTTCGCGAGGATGTCGCGCCGCTGCCCAAATCTGAAGTGCTGAAGATCGTCGCTATCTTTCAGCGCTATGGAGCGGCGGCGAAAATCTCGTCCATCCATGTCAATGGCTGGTTCGGCAAATACGACAAACTGTCAACAAGCCGGCTATTCTTGCGCGACTGTTTTGGTATAGACATAGACCACGACAAGGACAGCATTGTCTTCGTCGGCGATAGTCCAAACGATGCGCCAATGTTCGGCTTCTTCCCCAACAGCGTCGGTGTCGCTAATGTGCTGGACTTCGCCGGCGAACTTCCGGCATCTCCTGCCTTCGTCACAAGCGGGCGCGGCGCGCAAGGGTTTGCCGAGCTTGCCGACGCACTGATTGCTGCAAAGGGAATGGAATAATCATGGATCAGGGCCGACTGACGAAGAAGGAGCGGCACGCGCTTATCCTTTCGGAAGTGCGCCGGTCGGCGTCCATCCGCATCTCCAAACTTGCACGGCGCATCGGCGTCGCCGGCGAGACCATCCGCCGCGATCTCATCGAACTCGGCGATGCCGGGCTGATCAACCGCACCTATGGCGGTGCGACGATCTCGCTGGTGACATCAGAGCCGGTGATTTCGGAGCGCGGCCTGACCCTGGTCGAGGAGCGCGCCCGCATCGGCCGCGGCGCAGCGGGCCTGGTCCAGAAGGGCCAGATCGTGATGATCGATGGCGGTTCGACCACTTATGAGGTGGCGCGCAACCTTTCGCAGCTGAAGCGCGACCTGACCATCATCACCAATTCCACCGGCGTGGCCTCGGTGGCCGGCGCCAATCCGACCTTCCGCGTGCTGCTTTGCCCCGGGACCTATGACAGCCGCGAAGGCAGCGTGCTTGGCGAAGACACCGTCGAGTTCCTGCGCCGCTACAATGCCGACGTCGCCATTATCGGGGCATCGGGGATAAGCGCCGATGGTCCGAGCGACATGATCTCGGGCGCCGCAGCCGTTAAACGCGCAATGATATCGCGTTCACTGTCGACGGTGCTGGTGGTGACCCACGACAAGTTTGGCCGCAGCAGTCTGGAACGCATCTGCGGGCTCGATGACATTGCCGATATCGTCACCGACAGCGAACCGAAGGCCGACCTGCGCACTGCTGCCGAACAGGCGGGCACGGAGCTGCATGTGTTTGCCGCCGACTGATCAGCATTGGCTATCCGGCGGCATCCCTGTTGGTCAGCGCGATGTGGCAGCAGCCGGGGCCGTGGCCCGGCGTCCAGGTGACATTGTCGAAGCGCACGCCCGTTGCCTCGAACAGACCACGGTCGAAAGCGCCGGCGATGCGGCAGAGCGTGGCGAGTTTTTCATCACCGACACCGGCCTCGACCCAGGCGTCCTTCAGCGGACAACGCTTCACCTTGAAGGCGATGTGGTCCGGCCCGCGCTCGACATCGGTCGGATACATCAGGCCGCCATCCGGGCTGACGGCCAAAAATGCCTCGCCGATGGCCGGCGCGTCGTTAGGTCCGAAACGGGCGAAGGCGGCCGCCGCCACCTCCTTGCCGCGCTGCTCGATGGTGCGGATCATGATCGCCTCGGCCTTTTCCGCGCCGAGTTCGCCGGTCAGCTCGTCGAGAAACAGGCGGTAGAGATCGGCGCGGTTGCGGAAGGCGGAATCGAGTTCGCGCGAGAGTTTTTCGGCTCTGGCTTCTGGGTCGGTCATGGTACCTGCCTGCTGCTTTTGTCCAATCTTGGCGCCGCCGCAACCAGCGCCTTGCCGATTGCCGATTGCGGCGCGTCGACTACGTTGCGGGCGTCGCCGCTCTCGGCGATCCGCCCGGCGTCGAGAAGAACGACGCGGTGGGCGATGGCCCGTACGACGCCGAGATCATGCGAAATGAAGAGATAGGCGATCCGTTCCCTGGCTTGCAGGTCGAGCAGCAACTCAAGGATCTGTCCGCGCACCGAAACGTCGAGCGCCGACACCGCCTCGTCGAGCACGATCAGCGACGGTTTGGTCGCGATGGCTCGGGCGATGGCGACGCGCTGGCGCTGGCCGCCGGAGATTTCGTGAATGGCGCGCGGGGCGAGATCGGCTGCCAGCCCGACGCGATCCAGCAAGGCAGCAATGCGGGCCGGCCTCTCGGCGCGGGAAGCGATGGAATGGATGCGCAAGGGATCGTCAAGCACGCGAGCCACCGTGGCGCGCGGGTTGAACGCGGCGAGCAGATCCTGGAACACCATTTGCAGGCGCGCGCGCTTGGTGCGCAGGGCCGCACCCTTCAAGAGCAGAAAGTCATCGCCTTCGAACTGGACGGTGCCGGCGTCGGGCTCGATCAACCTAAGCACCAGCCGCGCGATCGTCGACTTGCCGCTGCCGGAGGGCCCGGCCAGCGCCAGCGTCTCGCCGGGTTCGATGGCGAAGGAGACACCGTCGACGGCCGCGATGGCCTTGCCGCCACGACGGTATCGCTTGGTAAGACCGGAGACGGTGAGCAAGTTCATGCCGGCGCCCGTCGTAGCAGCGGATCGGCGTCGAGGCCGAGATGGGCGTCGAGCAGCGTTCGCGTATAGGCATGGCGCGGGGCGTTTATGATTTGCTCCGTCGGGCCGAGTTCGATCAGTTCGGCGTTCCGGAATACAGCGATACGCTCAGCCAGTTCGGCGGCAAGCGCGATGTCGTGGCTGATGAACAGCAGCGTCATGCCGTCCTCCGCCACCAGTTGCCGAATGAGGCTGACGATTTCCGCTTGCACAATGGTGTCCAGCGCGCTGGTCGCCTCGTCGGCGATCAGCAGTTTCGGACCGGCTGCAATGGCCGCGGCAATTGCAACGCGCTGCTTCTGGCCGCCGGAGAGCTGGTGCGGGAAAGCACGCATGGCGGTTTGTGGGTCGGGCAGCCGGACACGTTGGAGCAGGGTTTTGGCTTTGGCGTAAGCTTGTGGCCAGTCGAGGCCGAGGTGGGTGCGGGCGACTTCGGCGATCTGTTTGCCGACGGTCATGACGGGGTCGAGGCTGGCGGAGGGGTCCTGGAAGACGAAACCAATGTCGCGACCGGGAAGGGGGAGCGTACTGGGTTCGGTTAATTTGAGAGGTCGGCGTTCCGTCACACCCCCCTCTGTCCTGCCGGACATCTCCCCCGCAAGGGGGGAGATTGCTCTCTCATCTCCGCCTTCGCCAACCACGAACGTTGCACAAGGGAAGCCGTCGGCAAAGCTGCTGATCTCCCCCCTTGCGGGGGAGATGTCCGGCAGGACAGAGGGGGGTGGGAAGGATCGCGGCGCCTGAAACTGCCACTTGACATGCCCTTCAATCTTGGCGCTCGCCGGCAGCAGTCCAGCCACCGCCAGCGCCAGCGTGCTCTTGCCCGAACCGCTTTCGCCGATAATCGCCAGCCGCTCGCCGGCAATAACATCCAGGCTGACCCCCTTCAGCGCCGTTACCTCGCTGCCATCGCTGAAATAGCGCACAGACAGATCGCGTATCTCAGCCAGTGCGGTCATGACAGGCTCCTCCGCACCGCCGTCGTTTCGACCACGCCTTCGCCGGTGAGATAGACGCCAAGCACGGTCAGCACCAAGGCGATGCCCGGAACGATCGACAGAAAGGGCGCGGTGCGCAGCACAGTGCGGCCCTCGGCGATCATGCCGCCCCAAGTGACGCGATTGGGGTCGCCGAGACCGAGGAAGGACAGCGCTGCCTCGGTGAGGATCGCGGCCGCCACGATCACCGAGGACAAGGCCAGCACCGGCGGCAACGCGTTGGGCAACACCTCGCGAAAAGCGATCTCAAGCGGATGCATGCCGATGACGCGAGCGCCGGCGACGTAATCGCGCTCGCGGATCGACAGCACTTCGGCGCGCGCTACACGCGCCGGTCCGGTCCAGGCGCCAAGCGCTATTGCCGTGACGACGACGCCGAGCGACGGCCCGACGACGCTGACGAAGGCCAGCGCCAGGAGAAAACTCGGCACGGTCTGGAAGGCATCGGTGATGCGCATCAGCCCCTCGTCGACAAGGCCGCCGGCAAAGCCGGCCAGCGTGCCGACGACCGCGCCGATGAAGAGTGCCGCCGCTGCCGCCGCCAGGCCGACCGCCAGCGAGGTGCGGGCGCCGTGGAACAGTTCGGACAGCACGTCACGGCCGAGCCGGTCGGTGCCGAGCGGCAGCGACCAGTCCTGGAACGGCGGCAGCAGTGCTGGTCCGGCAATGGCCTGCGGGTCGCCGGGGAAGAGCAGCGACGCAAACAGCGCCATGGCGAACAGAAGCGCCAGGATGATCGCGCCGGCGACCGCTTCCGGCCGGCGCAGGAACCGCGGCAGCGCGCTCACGCGCTGGCCTCGCTGGCGCCGACGCGCGGGTCGAGGAAGGCGTAGGCGATGTCGACGGCAAGGTTGACGGCAATGACGAGGACGGCGCTGGTGAGGATGATGCCGAGCAGCAGCGGCGTGTCGCGCGAAGCGACCGCTTCCTGCGCCAGCCGGCCGAGCCCGGGCACGGCAAAGACGCTTTCGATGACGACGCTGCCGCCCAGCATCTGCGCCGATTGCAGGCCGAGCATGGTGACCAGCGGCAAGAGCGCGTTGCGGGCGACATGGGCGAGCACGATGCGGCGGCGTGACAGCCCCCTGGCGCGGGCGGCGAGCACAAAATCCTGCCGCCACGCCTCGGCCATGCCGGCGCGCATCATGCGCAGATAGAGCGCGAGATAGATGAAGCCGAGCGCGGAAACCGGCAGGACGAGGTGGACGGCGATGTCGGTGGCGCGGTCAAAACCGGTCTTGTCCGAGGCCAGGCTCTCGATGCCGCCGATCGGCAGCCAGCGCAGGTCGACGGCAAAGACGACGATCAGCACCAGGCCAAGCCAGAAACCCGGCACGGCATAAAGCGCCAGCGAGCCGATCGACAGGAAGCAGTCGCGAAAGCTGCCGGGTCTGGCGCCGGCGTAGATGCCGAGCGCCGAGCCCAAACCGAAGGAGAGCGCGGTGGCGGTCACCATCAAGAGCAGTGTCGTCGGCAGGCGTTCCAGGATGACATCGCGAATTGGCCGCGAGAAGGTAACGGACTGGCCGAGGTCGAAATGCAGCAGCGCCCAGAGATAGTTGGCGAGCCGTGTCAGTTCGGACTGGTCGAGGCCCCAGCGATGACGCAGCAATTCGATCATGCCGGCGTCGCCGCCGGTCGAGACGATGTAGGCGTCGACCGCGTCACCGGGGGCGGCTTCCAGGAGGAGGAATGTGCCGATGATGACGATCAGCAGCACGAAGATGCTGCCGACGAGGCGACGGCGCATGAGGGTGAGGGCGCGGGTCATGGGAAAGGCATAGCGCTGCGCCAGTCGGGAGAGGTGCGGTGTCTAGGCACCCCCCTCTGTCCTGCCGGACATCTCCCCCGCAAGGGGGGAGATTGGATGTCGCCTCTGCCTTCGCCAATCTTCGATGCCGAATGTACGCGACAGCGAAGCTGCTGATCTCCCCCCTTGCGGGGGAGATGTCCGGCAGGACAGAGGGGGGTGTGATGAAACGCGGCCCTACGCCATGCCTTCACACCAATTTCTTTGCGAACTTTCATCCGCGCAAATGTGTCACGATTCCAGATAGGTGTCCGCCCAGTTCGACGCCGCCCATCGCGGGTTGTTGGCGATGTTGCCCACGGTATCGCGCGCGACGCTGATGAAGCTCCATTCGGCGACGTTGATCAGCGGCAGGTCCGCCGCGACCTGTTTCTGGAATTCCTTGTAGAGGTCGGTGCGCGCTGACGTATCCAGCGTCTCCGAAGCCTTGGCGATCAGCGCGTCGAGCGCGGCGTTCTTGTAGCCGCCCTGGTTGGAGAACGGCACGCCGTCGGGAATGCCGCTCTGCACCAGGATGGTGGTCGAGATCGCCGGGTCGCCGCGGAACACCGGCGGGCCGACGGCGAGGTCGAAGGCGTGGTCGGTGTAGACGGCCTTGATGTGCGCGGCCGAGTCATTGTTGACGATCACGGCGTCGATGCCGATTGCCGCCAGCGCCTGGCGCAGATAGTCGCCGAACTGCTTGGTTTCGTTGAAATAGGGTGCCGGCAGGAGTTTCAGCGCAAAACGCTTGCCGTCATCGGCGCGCTTGTACCCCACGTCGTCGAGCAAGGCGTTGGCCTTGGCGACGTCGAATGGATAGATCGGCACGTCGGCAGTGTAGAATTGCGGATCGTTCTTCGGCACCGGGCCGGTGGCGGTCGCGGCATAGCCGAGGAACACCGTCTTGACGACGAAGTCCTTGTCGATGGCATGCGCGATCGCCTGGCGGACCTTCACGTCGGCCAGTTCCTTGCGGCGATGGTTGATCTCGACGACAAGCTGATAGGTCAGCCCCTCATAGCCCTTGGAGATCACCTTCAGGCCCGGCACCTTGGAGATGCGGTCGAGGTCGGCCAGGGGCACGGCGGAGAAGGCGGCGAGCTGGATCTCTTCGGCCTCGAGCGCCGCTGCAGCCGACGTGCGGTCGGGCAGCACCTGGTAGATGATCTCGTCGAGATACGGCTCGTCCTTGGCCCAGTAATCCGCATTCCTGGTCAGCTTGTAATACTGGCCGGCCTTGTATTCGCCGAACTTGAACGGTCCCGTGCCGATGGGTGCGTTGTTGGCCGGGTTGTCCTCGATCTTGCCGACTTCGTAGATATGTTTCGGCACCACGCTCGACAGCGCCGGCAAGGCGTTGCGGATCAGCTGGAACGGGGTCGGCTTGGCGAATTTGAACACGGCGGTCAGATCGTCAGGCGTGTCGACGGCGGCCAGGTCCTTGAACACCGTGCGGCCGAGATTTTGCAGCGGCTTCCAGATCTGCAGCGCCGAGAAGGCGACGTCGGCCGAGGTGAACGGCTTGCCGTCATGCCATTTGACGCCGTCGCGCAGTTTGAACGTCACCGACAGCCCGTCGGCGGCACCTTCCCAGGAGAGCGCCAGGTGCGGCTGCAGCCCGTCCTTGCCGTCGAAGGACGCTTCGGCCAGCGTTTCGACGATCTTGCTGGACATGAAGAAGACGCCGTTGGAGGCGACGATCGCCGGATTGAGGTTGCGCGGTTCGGAATCGGCGGCAAGGACCAGCCGCCCGCCCTTCTTCGGCGTCTGCGCCCAGCTGAATGTGGGCATGGCGGTGGAGGCCAGCAGCAAAGCTGAGCCAAGCAGCGTGCGTCTGGAAATATCCGACATGATCAACCTCCGTCCTCTCCGCGACCAGATGGGCGCACCCCTCGAAGCTGGCCGCACCCGCCAGCATCCTCGCGGCGATTATGACCCTTGCCAAGGGTTTCGCCAGAGACGGAATTGGCGCATCCTTGCTTGGCTTTGAAATTTTCGTCCGCTGGACCAGTTTTAGAGGTGGCCCTTTCATTCTGGTATTCTGGTAGGACCAGATTGCCTTGATGTGCAGCAATGACGACTTGGTGACTGCCTGCTGAAGCTATTTTCCTTGTTTCTGGCTGGACCAGAGTGAGCAAAATGGTGCAGATTTGATCGAAAGCCAAGGGATCGGCCGCTGCACGACCGGCGATCCCACGGAAATCAGGGAGAGAACAATGAACATTGCCCCGGGCAAGAGCGCCGTGAGCAATATCCCGTTCGACCAGGCGAGGGTCGACCGGCTGATGGAAGAGGCCGGCATCGATGTTCTGCTCGCGACGTCCAAGCACAACACGCAGTATCTGCTCGGCGGCTACAAGTTCATCTTCTTTGCCGCCATGGATGCGATCGGCCATAGCCGTTACCTGCCTATCGTCCTCTATGAAAAGGGCGGGCCCGATCATGCCGCCTATATCGGCAACCGCATGGAAGGCGCCGAGCACCAGAACAACCCGTTCTGGACGCCGACGCTGCATGCCGCCTGCTGGGGCACGCTTGATGCTGCCAATCTTGCGGTCGAGCACATCAGCAAGATCGGCAAGGCCGGCGCCCGCCTCGGCATCGAGCCGGCCTTCCTGCCGTCGGACGCCTATGCGCTGATCCGCAAGGCGTTGCCGGATGCCAGGCTGATCGACGCGACCGGCATGCTGGAGCGCATGCGCGCCATCAAGACGGACGCCGAGCTGGAAAAGCTGCGTATTGCCTCCGAGCTAATCACGGATTCCATGCTGGCGACCATCCAGTGGGCGCATGAAGGCAAGACCAAGGCCGAGATCATCGAGCATCTGCGGCGCGAAGAAACCAATCGGGGCGCGCATTTCGAATATTGCCTGCTGACGTTGGGCGCCAGCCACAACCGCGCGGCGTCACCGCAGGCTTGGAAAAAGGGCGACGTGCTGTCGATCGATTCCGGCGGCAATTATCACGGCTATATTGGCGACCTCTGCCGCATGGGCATTTTGGGCGAACCGGATGCCGAACTGGAAGATCTGTTGGCCGAGGTCGAGACAGTGCAGCAGGCGGCGTTCTCGAAGGTGAGGGCAGGCACCATCGGCGGCGACATGATTTCGCACGCGGAGGGCGTGCTGAAGGCGTCGAAGGTCGCGCCCTATACGGATTTCTTCGCCCACGGCATGGGGCTGATCACGCATGAGGCTCCGTTCCTGATGACCAACCATCCGGTGACCTATGAAGGCACCTATGCCGCCAAGCCGCTGGAGACAAACATGGTGCTGTCGGTGGAGACGACCATGCTTCACCCGACGCGGGGGTTCATCAAGTTGGAGGACACGTTGGCGGTGACGGATACGGGATATGTGATGTTTGGGGATCGGGCGCGGGGGTGGAATAGAGGTGGGATAGCCTAGCTCGGCGCTACCCCCTCACCCGGATTGCCATCCGAATTCCGAAGGGCAATTCGGGGCTATCCGACCTCTCCCCGAGGGGAGAGGAGTTTGCGCCGGCGCTGGCTTCTGCCTCTTCTCCCCTCGGGGAGAAGGTGGCCGCGAAGCGGCCGGATGAAGGGGGCCTTTCGCGATTACTTCCCCGCCGGGATCAACCTGAAATCCGGCAACTCCCGCAGCACCAGTTCGGGTCCGGCCGGCGAATAGACGACGAAGAGCTGCATCGGCCCATCGCCCGTGTTCAGTGTCGAATGGAAACGGCTTTCCGGCACATAGATGGTGCAGCCGGGGCCGACCTTGGCGACGACCGGATTGCCGTTCTCGTCTTCGACCATTTGTTCGCCATTGCCTGAGATGACGAAGATGATTTCTTCCGCGCCGGGGTGGTTGTGGCGGGTGTGGCCCTTGCCTGAGGGCAGGTCGACGACGCCGCCGGAAAAGCGCTCAGCGCCATTCACTTCAGGCGCGACCGTCAGCGACAGCTTGCCCCAGTCAAAGCCGAAGGCGCTCACGTCCTTCGGGTATACGAACACCTTGCTCTTGTCGGTCATGATCTCATCCCTTCTTTTTCTTCTGGTCGTGCGGCGTGACGGCCTTGAAATCCGCCGTCTGCCTGGCGATCGCGGCTTCAGCCGGCAGCCGTTCCATCGAACTCGCGCCATAAAAGCCGTGCAGGCCCTTGCAGCGGTCGAGGATGTAGCGGGCATCATCCGGCATCGAGATCGGCCCGCCATGGCAAAGCAGGATGACATCCTTGCGCACCGAGCGCGCCGCGTTGGCGATGGCGTCGATCTCGACCACGCAGTCGTCGAGCGACTTGGCCGACGTGGCTCCGATCGAGCCGCCGGTCGTCACCCCCATATGGGCAACGACGATGTCGGCGCCGGCTTTTGTCATGGCGCGCGCCTCGTCGGGGTTGAAGATATAGGGCGTGGTCAGAAGATCGAGCTTGTGCGCCTCGGCGATCATGTCGACCTCCAGCCCGAAGCCCATGCCGGTTTCCTCAAAACTCTGGCGCATGCTGCCATCGAACAGGCCGATGGTCGGGAAATTCTGCACGCCGGAAAAGCCCATCGTCTTCAGCTCGGCAAGCAGCAGCGGCATGATGACGAAGGGATCGGTGCCGTTGACACCGGCCAGCACCGGCGTCTTTTTGACCACCGGCAGCACCTCGTAGGCCATTTCCTTGACGATCTCGTTGGCGTTGCCATAGGCGAGCAGGCCGGCAGCCGAGCCGCGCCCGGCCATGCGGTAGCGGCCGGAATTGTAGATGATGATGAGGTCGATGCCGCCGGCTTCCTCGGCCTTCGCCGACAAGCCGGTGCCGGCGCCGCCGCCGACGATGGGCACGCCGTCGGTGATCATCGCCTTGAACTTCTTCAATATGTCTTTGCGCGGTATTGCGGGCATTTGTTGACTCTCACTATCTGGCGATGTCGAGGAAGGCCGCGGTTGCGGCTTTGGCAAATTCCGGATCGTTGATGTGCAACGGCAGGCGTGTGACGCGGCGCGTGGCGCTCGGCCTGATGGTGCGCTCGATGGCATCGAACAGCACGGCGTCGGCTTCGAGGTCGAAGAAGGCGCCGCCCTCGATGTCGAGTGCCGAGACGCCTTTTTCGGGGATCAGGAAATGCACAGGGCCCTCGCAGCGAGCGAGCCTGGTGCCGATCCACTCGCCTATGCCGCGGCATTCATTCGCCGTGGTGCGCATAAGCGTGACGTTGGGATTGTGCTCGTAAAACAGCCGGCCCCTAAACTTCTCGGGAATGGTCGGCGGCGCCCAGAAATTGACCATGTCCAGCGCGCCGACCGAGCCGACATAGGGCAGCTTGGTGCGGGCGATAGCGCCGAAGCGGTCTTCCGTCGCCGGCAGCACGCCGCCGAACAACAGGTCGCAGACTTCCGTCGTGGTGATGTCGATGACGCCGGCGAGCAGGCCCGAGTCCGCGAGCTTCTCCATCGAGCGGCCGCCGGTTCCGGTGGCGTGGAAGACCATGCAGTCGTAGTTGGCGCGCAGCTGGTCGGCGATGGCGGTCACGCAAGGCGTGGTGACGCCGAACATGGTGAGCCCGAGTGCCGGCTTGCCAGTGGCGACTGGCGCCGGCCTGGCGGCCATGCCGGCGATTGCCTGCGCCGCATTGTGCAGCACGACGCGTGACAGCCGGTTCAGTCCCGCCATATCGGTGACCGATGGCATCATGATGATGTCGGAGACGTCGACATAGGGCGCGGTGTCGCCGGAGGCGAGCGTCGAGACCATGATCTTGGGCAGCCCAAGCGGCAGCGCGCGCATGCCGGCAGTGATGATCGACGTGCCGCCGCCGCCGCCAATGCCGATCACGCCTGATATGTCGTCGCGCGACTGAATGAAACTGGTGAAGGCGGCGCCCATGCCGGCCACTGCCGTGCCGCGATCATCGATGCCGAGCACGCCACTGGCTCCATCCGGATGATGCGCCGCGACCTCGCTGGCCGGGATATCGACCGGCACGGTGGCGCCGCGCGTTCCGATGTCGACACGGGCAACCGAACTGCCGGTGGCGGCAATAGCATCGGCCAGGAAGGCAAGTTCCTCGCCCTTGGTGTCGGCTGTGCCCACCACGTAGATGCGCTTCATCGCGTTTCTCCCGTCACCGGCCGACCGGCGCCGGGCCGCCTGTCGCCCTTTGCCGGCCTTTCGGTGGGCAAAGGTCATTGCAATTTTTTGAGACGCGCGTATCGTATTGACATGGAAGTCTCACGTCAACAAGCCGCTGGGAACGACGACGCCAACGAGGCTGCAGAACGCGGCCCGCGGGCCCGCACAAAACGGCTGATGCTGGAGACGGCGACGCGGCTGATGCAGGCGGGCGTCACCCCGTCTGTCAGCGAAGTCGCGGAGGCGGCGCAAGTGTCGCGCGCCACCGCCTATCGCTATTTCCCAAGCCAGGCAGCCCTGGTGCAGGCGGTGGTCGACGAGGGGCTTGGGCCGATCCTGACCTGGCAATCGACGTCCACCGATGCCGGGCGCCGCGTCGCCGAACTGTTCGACACCGCCATGCCGCGCATCGAGGCTTTCGAGGCAACTTTCAAGGCGGCGCTGAAACTGTCGCTCGACCAATGGGCGCAGCGGCAGGCGGGCACGTTGGACGGCGAACCGCAATTCACGCGCGGACATCGCGTCCAGCTGCTGAAGGACGCCATCGCACCGCTCAAGGGCCGGCTGCCGCCGCGCGAGTTCAAGCGACTGGCACAGGCGCTGTCGATGATGTTCGGCGTCGAAGTGCTGATCGTGCTGAAGGATATATGGGGGCTCGATAGCCGCGGCATGCGGTCGGTCGCGCAATGGGCGGCGGGCGCCCTTGTGCGCGCCGCGGTGGCGGAATCAACGGCTGAAATCGATGCGGCCCCGACGGCGGCATTGGCGAAATAGCGCCAATCTGGTTCGACCAGATTTGGATGCCCACTATTGATGTTAACCGGGATGGCAGTGCCGAAACAAGGCTCTCCTATATCAACGAGTAGGAAAATTCAGGGAAAACAGTCGGATACATGAAAAATCCGGTTATACAAGGTCCGGTGGTGATCCAAGAAAGAGCTTGACGGCTATCCAAAATTGGTAATACCAGATCAGGAAAGAAAAGGCGGATCGAGAATGACAGCCGCAGTCCATTTCGGCAGGACGAGGAGAATCATACGGATGGCGCGTGTTCCGTCCGCACGAGGTGGCGCATCGTGACGCAGACGTCGCCTCGCGCCAGTGACGGCAAGGGGATTGCGCTGCGCCTCGATGGGCTCAGCAAGGCCTATGGATCCGTGCGCGCCATCAACGACCTGAGCTTCGCCGTCGACGAAGGCCGCTTCTTCGTACTCTTCGGGCCGAGCTCCGTTGGCAAGACGACGACGCTGCGCACTATCGCCGGCCTCGTCAAGGCCGACTCCGGCACGCTTGAGATCGGCGGCCGCGACATGGCCCATGCGCCGATCGCCGGCCGAGGCATCTCGATGGTCTTCCAGTCTTTCGCGCTTTACCCCCACCTCACGGTCTATGACAATCTCGCCTACCCGCTGCGCGAGGAGAAAGCCGCGCGCGCCGAGATTGACAAGCGGGTGAAAGAGACCGCCGAGATCCTGAAGCTGACACACCGCCTGAAGGCCAAGCCGGCAACCCTGTCCGGCGGAGAGCAGCAGCGCGTCGCGCTCGGCCGCTCCCTGATCCGCCGGCCAAAGATTCTTCTGCTCGATGAGCCGCTCACCAATCTCGACGCCAAGCTTCGGCACGAGACGCGCGCCGAGCTGAAGCGGCTGCACCGCCAGTTCGGCATGACCGTGATCTATGCCACGCCCGACGAGATCGAGGCTCTCTCGATGGGCGAGACGATCGCCGTCATGCGCGATGGGGGTATCGTCCAGATCGGCACGCCAGACGAGCTTTACGAGCAGCCGATCGATACCTATGTCGCCAGCAAGATCGGCTCGCCGCACATGAATCTGTTCACGGCCTCGGTGCGCGCCGACACCAGATCTTTCGACACGCCGCTCGGGACTCTGGTTCCGGCGACGGCGCCAAAGACTGCCGATGCCAACGAGGCCGCGCTGATCGGCATTCGCCCGAGCGACATTCGGCTCGCCGCCAAGGGCGAAGCCGGGGTTGCCTCGAAGGTGCATCTGGTCGAACCGCTCGGCGACATAACGATCGTCTCGGTCGAGGCCGGCGGCGAGATGTTGCGCATGGTGCTGCCGGAAGCGATCGCCGCCAGCATCAGGACCGGCGATTCGGCATCGATCGCCATCGATAACAGGAAAATCCACGTCTTCCGCGCCGCGAGCGGCCAGGCAATGACCTGACTCGAAAGGCGAGAAGCAATCCGGTTAACCAAGGGAGGAAACGCGAATGACGGCGATGACCAAACTGAAAGGGCTAGCGACAGCCGCAAGCTTCGCTGCCACACTACTGGTGGGAGGCGTGACCTATGCCTCTGCCGAAGAAGTGACGTTGACGATGGCGGTGCCGGATTGGCCCCCGACCCGCATTATGAAGAAGTTCTTCGACGAGCAGTACAAGCCGAAGTCTGGCAATACTGTGAAGCTCGATGTGGACTTCATTCCGTGGCCGGATTTCTACACCCGCGTCAACGCCTCGTTGACCTCGGGCGAAAAGAAGTACAACTTCATCGTGTCGGACTCGCAGTGGCTGGGCGCCTTCGTCGAAGGCGGCTACTTCCGCAAGATCAACGATCTCATCGATGCCGACCCGGAACTCAAGGCGACGATGGAGTCGATGCATCCCGCCGTGCTCAACGCCTACTCGACCTATCCCAACAGCACGCCGAACTACTACGGCTTCCCGCAGTTCCCGGACGTGCTGGTCACCTACGGCCGCAAGGACGTGCTCTGCAACAACGACGAGCAGGCCGCCTACAAGGCGAAGTACAATGAGAAGCTGCCCTGCACCGGCGAAGAAATCGACGCCATGGACTGGAACACGTTCGAGCATGTTGGCGAATTCTTCCAGCGCAAGAAGGGCGACAAGCTCGCCGGCCAGGTGCTGGATGACGATTTCTATGGCATCGCCTATCAGGCAGGCAAAGGCTACGACTTCTCGACGAGCTCGGTCCACACGTTCGTCTGGGAGCATGGCGGCGGCATCTGGGATGAAACCAAGGCCCCGACCGGACATGCCGAAGGCGTCGTAAACTCCCCGAAGTCCATCGAGGGCATGGAGCATTTCCTCAAATTGCTGAAGTTCATGCCGCCGGTGGTCAAGACCGGCACCATGGACATCTTCGTCTCGGACCAGTTGTTCCGTGAAGGCAAGGTGGCCATGAACATCGACTGGATCGGTCTCGCCGAAGCCTCGCTCGATCCCAAGACGTCGAAGGTTGCCGACAAGCTGGTGTTCGGATTGGCGCCAGGCCTGCGCGGTGCCGACGGCAAGGTGAATCGTACGTCACAGATCGGCGGACAGCCTTTCGTTCTCACCACCTGGACGACGCCTGAGCAAATCAAGGAAGCGGTTGGCTTCGTGAAGTGGTGGCTCTCGCCTGATATCCAGCACCAGTTCGCCGCCGGCGGCGGCCAGTCCGCGATCAAGTCGGTCTACAGCGATCCGAAGTATGTGACCTATCGTCCGTGGGACCGCGCCTGGGCGAACTCGCTCGACTGGCAGAAGGACATGTGGCACGTGCCGCAGTTCTTCGAACTGCTCACCCAGCAGCAGGACCAGTACGACCTAGCCATCACTGGCAAGCAGGACGCCAAGACCACCTTGGATAACATCGCCAAGTTCCAGGAGGACCTCCTGAAGAACGATGGTCTTATCCAGTAACCTTCCGACATAGCTGCGGGGAGCGGGCAAAAGCCGCTCCCCGTCATTGCCACTTCAGGCGCTCCATATTTCGGACTCCCATGACCGCTGTTTCAAGCACGCTGCTGACACCACGCCTTACCGCGGTTGTTGCCCACAACTGGAAACTCGCCATCGCTGTCGCTGTCGTCGTGTCGGCCATATCAATGGCGGGCTTGCCTGCGGCTGTCTCCTTCTGGGTGGTGGGCGCCGCGGTGGCGTTGGTCGCGGCCGCATTTACCGTCAACGCGTATCGCCGCCACTACTTCGGCGCCTTGCTGGTCGCTCCGGCAATCGCCGTTCTGTTTGTGATGAATATCTTCCCCCTGCTGTGGTCGCTGGGCCTTTCGTTCTTCGCCTACCAGGCAAACCAGCAGACGATCCGCTTCGTCGAACTCGGGAACTACATCCGGATCCTTACCAACGATCTCGCTGCTCACGCGACTTGGGGCGCGCTGATCAACACCGCCATGTTCGTCGTGTTCACCGTCTCCGCGCAGATGATCGTCGGCTTTCTGCTGGCCATCCTGTTCGCCAAGCAATTTCCGCTGCGCAAGTATTTGTTGATCCTGGTGCTGACACCGATGATGCTTTCGGTTGTCGCCTCTGGCGTGTTCTTCACCTACTACTATGACCCGACATTCGGGATTCTCAGCTACGTCATCAATTCCATCTCCGGCAACCAGTTCATCCTGATGAGCAACAAAGTCGGTGCCGTGGCGGGAATCGTTTTCGCCGACGCATGGATGTGGTCGCCCTTCGTCATGCTCCTTGTGCTGGCGGGCCTCGTCTCGGTGCCGAAATACCTTTACGAGGCCGCTGCCATCGACCGTATTTCCAGCTGGCGGCAATTCTGGATGATCACCTTCCCCTACATCCGCGGCCTTCTGATGTTGGCCCTTCTCTTCCGCACCATCGAGGCATTCAAGCTGGCGGATCTCGTCATCCTCCTCACCAAGGGCGGCAACGACACGCTGACGATCTCCTATCACTTGATCCGCATCGCCAACGAGCAGAACAAGACGAGTGAGGGCGCGTCGATCTCCTATCTGATGCTGTTCATGGTGATCGTTCTCACCAACCTCTACCTGTACCTCGCAAACCGCCGTACGCAGGGAGCCTAACCCGTGACCGAATCGATATTGGGAAAGCTCGGCTTCCGCAGGGCCAGCGGAGTAGACGAGGCCGGCTGGGGGCGGACGCTCGCCGTGGCCGTCGTCGCCTTTATCTATTTTCTGCCGGTGCTGTTCATCATATTCACCGCCTTCAAACCGCAGGGCGACGCGCTTCTGGTGCCTCCGACGCTGTCGCCCACGTCGCTGTTCGGCTTGATTCCGGATCATTTTGTGTTCAAGCCCACGCTCGAAAATTTTGGGTCCGTCTTTTCTCGCTCGATGACGTCGGGCGGTGCCCCGGAAGCGACAGGATTCGACCGTTATTTCTTCAACTCGATCTTCATCGCCTCGGCTTCGGTGCTGCTGGCGCTGGTCATCGGCACCCTGGCGGCCTTCGGCTTCTCGCGCTATCCGCTGAAAGGCAATGACACCTACCTGTTCATCATCCTGACCACGCGCATGCTGCCGGCGATTGTGGTGATCATTCCGGTGATCCTGATGTTCCGCGTAGTGGGCCTGTCGGGCTCGTATCTCGGCATCATCATGCTCTACACCGCCTTCAACTTGGCCTTCACCATCTGGATGATGAAGAGCTTCTTCGATGAATTGTCGCCAGACGTCGAGGATGCCGCCCGCCTCGACGGATCGTCCGGAATGCGGGTGTTCTTCAAGATTTGCCTGCCCCAGGTCATTGCCGGGCTCGCCGCCACGTTCGTGTTCGGCCTGATCCTCACCTGGAACGAGTTCCTCTTCGCCCTCTTGCTCTCGGGGCCTGACACGAGGACGGTCCCGGTCGCCATGAACCAGGCCGTGTCGTCGGGTGGACGCGGCACCGACTGGACTTTGCTTGCCGCCATCGAAACCCTGTTCCTCGTCCCAGTCTTCCTGGTCACCTTCTTCTTGCAAAACCATCTGTTGCGCGGTGTTACCTTCGGCACGGTGAAGCGCTGAGATGTCAACCATCGAACTCCGCAAAGTCACCAAGCGCTTCGGCTCCTTCACCGCGGTCAAGGACGTTGACCTGTCGGTGGCCGCCGGTGAGGTCGTCTGCCTTCTCGGCCCGTCCGGCTGTGGCAAGACGACGACCTTACGCGTCATCGCCGGGCTGGAAAGCGTCACTGACGGCGAGGTCGTCGTCGCCGGCAAGGTGATGAACAAACTGCCGCCCGAAAAGCGCGACATCGCCATGGTGTTCCAGTTCTACGCGCTCTACCCGTCGGCATCGATCGCCGAGAACATCGCCTTCCCGCTCTATCATGACGGCATTTCCGGGGCTGAGCGGACTGCCCGCGTCAACCGCGTCGCCGCGATCCTTCACTTGGAGCACGTTCTCGACCGGCTGCCGAACCAGATATCCGAGGGCGAAAAGCAGCGCGCCGCCATGGCCCGCGCCATCGTCCGCGACCCCAATTGCTTCCTCTTCGACGAGCCCTTGTCGCGTCTCGATGTCGAACTGCGCCAAACCATGCGTGGCCAGATCAAGGAAGTGCTGCAGGGCCTCTCCAAAGCGACCGTGATCGTGACCCATGACCAGCTCGAAGCGCTCACCATGGCCAACCGCATCGCCATCATGAAGGACGGCCTGATCGAGCAAGTCGGCTCACCGCACGAGGTATTTGCCAAGCCCGCCAATGCTTTCGTGGCGAGCTTCATCGGCACGCCGCAGATGAATCTTCTCGAGGCCGACCTCAAGGCCTTCGCCGATGGCACGGCGGACATGACCGTTGCCGGCATTAGTCTGGCGATCCGCACGGACGCGGCGGTCGCGCGCCTGCAGCCCGGCAAGGTGACGATCGGTGTCCGCCCCCGTGCTTTCACCGTGACCGATACGGGGGACCGTGGCACCATCTCCGCCAGAGCCGAGCTCATCGAGCCCATGGGCGCCGAAACCCTTATTCATGCCCGCACGGCGGCAGGCGCCGACATCCGCGTCGTGGTGACGAGAAGCCAGTGGGTCAAGGTCGGCGAGGCGCTGAATCTACGCCCCGATCCCAGGCAAACCCATGTCTTCGATGGCGCCGGAAAGGCGGTGCGGTCATGAGCGACAGTTCTTCCGGCATGAGCCGCGCCGGCGCGTTCCGCCTCGAGCTCTTCATCATTGGCCTCGGCGTCTTGGCGCTGGTGCTGATCTTTCAACCCTTTTCCATCGGCCTGTACGCGGTCGGCAGCGGTCTCGTGGTGCTTGCCGGGCTCATCAACAACCTGCTGCCGTTGGCCCAGCCGGGCGTCAAGGTGCGCAGTGTGGTGACCGTAGCGCTGGTCGTGGCGCTGGTCTTCTGCATTGCGCTGCTGGTATCGATCACGGCGGCGCATCTCTACGGCGTCTTCTTCCTCAATCCACCGGACCCCAACACTCTCGCCGGCAAGGCGCAGCTCGCCACGCCGCCTTTCTACAAGCAGGCTTTCGTGTGGGAAATCGCCGCCGCGGCGGTGATTCTCGCGCTGATCGTCACCGCTCTCAACAAGACAGCGCGATGATCAGCAGCTGACGCTATCCGGCAGGTCGCGCTCGCGCCCGTCCGCGACGGTCGGTGTGCGTCGCCCTCTCAACTCTCACGCTGTCATCCTCCGGCTTGACCGGAGGACCCGACGCCGAGATCAAGGATCGTGTCGACCGCGCCGCCAAAACACTCAGGATCGAACATCTGCTCGACCGCAAGACCGATCGTCTGTCCGGCGGCGAGATGCAGCGCGTTTCGATCGGCCGCGCCATCGTGCGCAAGCCGCGCGTGTTCCTGATGGACGAACCGCTGTCGGCGCTCGACGCCAAACTGCGCGAGGCGCTGCGCACGGAACTGAAGAACCTGCAGATCCAGCTTGGCGCCACCTTCCTGTTCGTCACCCACGACCAGATCAAGGCGATGTCGATGGGCGACAAGGTGGGCGTGCTCAACCATGGCCGCATCATCCAGACCGGCACGCCGCACGAGATCTATAACAATCCGCGCGATAACCTATGTGGCCAGCTTCGTCGGCTCGCCGCCGATGAACCTGATCGATGGCAAGCTGGTCAACGGCCGCGCGGTGATGGCGCCGCTAAATTTCGAACTGCCTTTCTCTGGGGGTGCCAAGGCGGGCGGTGCGACCGACGGTCGCCCGCTCGTCTTCGGTATTCGACCTGAGGATGTGTATCTTGAAAGCGGTGCGCCGGTCGAGGCACGCGTCCACGATGTCGAGAACCATGGCGTGGAAAAGATCCTGACTCTGCGGGTCGGCGACACGACGCTGCGCGCCACGGTGCCGGCCAGAACCGATGTCCAGATCGAGCAGCCGGTGCGCTTTGCCTGGAATCAGGACAAGGTGGTGCTGTTCGACAAGGGCAGCGGCGTGAGCTTGCGGCACGCCAGCTAGTTGCGGTCGAACGACGGCGCCGCCTGACTATTTCTGGAAGTAGGTCTCGTAAGGCGTATCGTTGATCAGCAGGATCACGCACTCCGTCTCGGAGAGGCAGGCGTCGTCGTGCATCTCGTTGGCCTTCTGGGTCCAGTAGGATCCCGGCGGCAATTCGACCTTCGTCGCTTCGCCGCCGTCCATTTGCCAATGCGCCCACAGTCCCTTGATGACCACCGCGCGATAGTCGGCGGTGTGCGCATGAACCGGCGCGCGCCAGTTGCCGGGAACTTTCAGCAAGGTGCCCGCCGGGCCTTTGGCCCGGTCACCCCACAACGGGCCAAGGCGATGCGGCTGGTCTGGCACTTCGGCGACATAGGGGATCTTGTCGGCCGGGAGATAGCTGTCCTCGAGGGCAAAGGCGCGAGCGGGAAAGACGCAAGAAACGGCGAGCGCCAGAAACGCGCTGTCTTCGGCGGCCTGGTGGTCGACAATGCCGGTGTGGCCAGCGCCTTCGCCTATTGTGGCGCTGCGACCTTGCTGGCGGCGATCGTTGTGTTCGCGCGCGGCCCTAAGCGCGTCGAATAGCCGATAGCCATCCTTGGCTGAAGCAGCGGGCCCGAGAACTATCAAGGTTTTCGGGGCGTTGCTTTTGTGGTGAGAGGCCACCGTAGGGTCAGACCGCGCGGCCGTCGAAGTCGAAGACCGGCAGGCCGGTGGGATCGAAATCGGCGACGCAGTTGAGGTTGATGTAGGCGCTGCGTTCGCTGCCCTGACTGACATCCTCGGCAAAGGGATGGATGCCGCAGGTGCGGCAGAAGCGATGCGCCATTGCATGATTGCCGAATGTGTAGGTGCCGAGATCGTCGCCCCACGCCAGCACCGTCAGGCTGTCATGCGGGATGGCGGCCAACAGCGCGCCCTTGCGCGAGCAGATCGAACAATTGCACCGCACGGCGCCGGTCAGCTGCGCCTTGAATTCGAACGCAACCTTGCCGCAGTGGCAGCTGCCTTTGTACAGCATCAGTCCCTTCCTATCGCTGGCAGGTGCAAAGGCACGCTGTCCGGGCTATTCCTTCCGCTGACCTAGCGGCCCATATGCCTTAAAGACGCTCCACCTTGACGGAATCCGACATCGACATGCAATCAATCCGCGATCGTCTCGAGATCATCCTGTCACGTCTTGCCAGTTGCGCGGCAGGCGAGAAGGTGTTCACCAAACTCTATGCCGAGGCGGCGCGCGCAGCGGCCGAGGCCACCGATGCGCGCAAGAAGGCCGGCGTATCGCTCGGGCCGCTCGACGGCACCATCGTGTCGATCAAGGATCTGTTCGATGTCGCCGGCGAGCCGACCACGGCCGGGTCGCTGATGCTGAGGGACACCGCGCCCCGTCGGCACGACGCTGCGGTCGTCAGCCGTCTGCGCCAGGCCGGCGCCGTCATCATCGGCAAGACCAACATGACCGAATTCGCCTTCACCGCTATCGGCGACAACATGCACTACGGCACACCGGGCAATGCCGCCGACACCAGCCGCATTCCAGGCGGTTCGTCGTCGGGCGCCGCCGTGTCCGTTGGCGAGGGGACGAGCGACATTTCCATCGGCTCCGACACCGGCGGTTCGGTGCGCATCCCGGCATCGCTGAACGGCGTCGTCGGTTTCAAGCCGACGGCGCGGCGCGTGCCGCTGACTGGTGCCTATCCCCTTTCCGCGACGCTGGATTCGATCGGGCCGCTGGCGCTGAGTGTTGCTGCGTGTGCCCTGGCTGACGCCGCGATGACGGGCGAGCAGATGCCGCAACTGCACCTGCCGTTAGCGCTTGCCGGGCTTCGTGTCGGCATTCCGCGCGGCCTGCTTTTCGAAGACACGGAAACGGAGATTGCCGCCGCGTTCGATCGCAGCCTTGCCGGGATCGAGCAGGCAGGCGCGTGGCTCACGGACATTTCGATCGACGACCTCATTGCCGATCTGCGCCTGGCCACCAAACGCGGCTCGATCGCGGCCATGGAAGGTTCTGAAATCCATGCCGACTGGCTGGCGACGGGCGCATCGGTGCCGGTCGATCCCCATGTCAGCGGGCCGCTGTCGCGGGCGGCGGCCATACCGACGCCGGTTTATATCAGGGCAATGCGTCGTCGCGCGGCACTGTGCATAGCCATGGACGAGCGGTTGGGTTCGGTCGATGTGCTAGCTCTGCCGACCACGCCGGTGACAGCGCCGACTATCGTTTCGATGGCCGAGGATACGGCTCTGCGTGAACGCACCGAAGGTCTGCTGCTGCGCAATACCCAGGTCGCCAACCAGTTCGACCTCTGCGCGATCTCGCTGCCGATGCCCGGCATGACGCTGCCGGCCGGACTGATGCTGGTGGCGCGCAATGGCCACGACCACCATCTGCTGCGCATCGCGGCTGAAGTCGAGCGGCTGCTCCGATAGGCAGCGAGCCGTAGGTCGGCAGTCAACGTGCCGCGCAGCGCTTGCGCTCGCTTTTCTTGGAGGAGCGTTCGATTTTGGTAACGACCAGCATCGGCGGATCGTTCGGCTGGCCGCGATGCTGGATCGATCCTCGGACGACGAGTTTTCCAGCATAAAGCTTGTCGGAGAGGTCAGGTGCCGATCTGTCCAGCGGCGGCAATTCCGTAGTGTTGAGCTCCACGCCTTTAACGACATTGCCGGTGGTCAGATCCAGCGCATTGCCTGACGGGCAGGGCGCCATCATGCAGACGATCCCATTGCTGCAATAGACATAATCGCTGCTTTGTGCCGCCGCGAGCGAAGGTAAGGCCACGATCGACGACACTGCGAGAACCAGAGATGCGAAGCGAAAACCGGACATGGTTCACGCGTCCGCCGGGAACCGTCTGCGGTAATGCTCGACCACGTCGGGATTGCGCAGATTGACAGGCAGCCGGTTGGCCAGCACCAGCAAGGTCTCGCCGGCCGCGCCCACGCCCATGCGCATCATCGATTGCTCGGTAATCCCCGCCATATGCGGGGTGACGATAACATTGTCGAAACCGAAATAGGGATGGTTTGCCGGCAGCGGCTGCGTGGCAAAGACGTCGAGTGCGGCGCCGCCGATCCGGTCTTGGCGCAAGGCCTCGATCAGCGCCTCGTCGTCGATCACCGGTCCGCGCGAAATGTTGATCAAAAGCGCGTCCGGCTTCATGCGGGCAATGCGTTCGCGGCTGATCAGGCCGCGCGTTTCCGGCGTCAGCGGGCAGCAGAGCACGATGATGTCGCTCTGTTCGATCAGCGCATCGATCGACAGGAAGCCGATCCTGTCGGGTGCCGGCTGCATGCTGCGGGTCGTCGCCACGACGTCGAGGCCGAAGCCGTGCGCGGCGATATGGGCGACCGCCTGACCGATGGCGCCGAAGCCGATGATGCCGATGGTCTTGCCGGCAAGCTCGCTGGCATGGCTGGCGTGGTCGCGGCCGGCATTCCAGCCCTTGGCGCGCAAGTCGCGGTCTACCGAACGGAAGCGCCGAAGCAGGGCAAGGGCCGCGAACATCACATATTCGGCGACCGAACGCGCATTGACCGCCGGCACGTTGGCGACCAGCACGCCGGCCGCGGCCGCGGCCTCCATCGGCACCATGTCGAGCCCGGCGCCGTGGCGGACCGCTGCTCTGAGTTTCGTGGCGTTTTCGAACAGCGACGGCGGCAGCGGTGCGCGAACGATGATGACGTCGGCATGCTTCGCCTCGGCGGTCAGCGTTGCCGCATCGAGCGCTGAGGCGACGACGAGTTCACCGGCGCCCGCCAGCATTGCGGAGGCACGCGGATGCAGCGTGTGCGTCGACAGGATTCTGGGCATGGGGCTCTCGCTAGTCGCAATTCTCAAAGGAAAGCGCCGCGCGCTTTTCCCAGAAAAACCGTTTCACACCTTTCCTGGAATTGCACTAGACCTTCTCAAGTGCCAGGCTTTGCGCTTGCGCCTCCCGGCCCTCGATGATCCCCTTCCAGTAGCTTTCCGCGCCTTGCAGGTGGGCGCTCATCAGCGCCTGGGCGAGATTGCCGTCGCGACGCAGCAGCGCCTCGTAGATCTGGATATGCTCGGCATGCGAGCGCACTGAGCGCTCGGGATCGTTGAAGTAGATCGGCAGCCGCTGCTCGCCCATCAGGTAATAGACACTGCAGATATTGTGGAAGACGCCGTTCTTGGTCGCCCGCACGATTTCGAGGTGGAATTCGCGGTCTTCCTTGGCGAGGCCTTCGCCGGCGGCGATGCACTCCTCCGAGGATTTCAGGATCTCCCGCAGGCGTTCGAAATTCTCTTCAGTGGCGCGGGAACAGGCAAGTTCGGCGGCCTTAATCTCGTGGATCTTGCGCAGTTCGACGGTCTCGTAGATTTGCACCGGGTCGAGCGGCAGGCCGGCACGGGCAAACAGCGCCAGCGCCTCGACACTGGCCTGCCTGGTGTCGACATAGATGCCGGATTTGGCGCGGCGCTCGACGATGCGCATGGCCTCCAGAATGGCCAGCGCCTCGCGGATCTGGCCGCGACTGACGACGAAATGCTCCGCCAGTTCGCGCTCCGAAGGCGTGCGGCCGGTCTCCTTGTCCGAATGGGCGAAGAGATAGGCGGCGAGCTCGGCGAGAAGGTTCTTTTCTTTCATCGTCAACCGCGTTGCGCGTGCGCCTCCAGGAACCGCTCCGAAATGGTGAATCCCAGACCCGGCTTTTCAGGGATCGCTATCATACCGTCCCTTGCTTCGACAGTCTCTTCGATAAGATCGTGGATCATCGGGTTGGCGCCGAGCGAATATTCGACGGTAAAACTGGCAGGCGAGGCCGCACAAACATGCAGGCCGGCGAAGAAGCATGGCGCGCCGGCCCACAGATGCGGGGCAAAGCGCAGATTGAAGGCACTGGCGATGGTGCCGATCTTCATCGCCTCGCTGATACCGCCGCAAAAGGCCGGATCCGGCTGGAAGATGTCGGCGGATTTCAGCACCGCGAGATCGCGGAAGGCGTAGCGCGTCGCTTCGCTTTCGCCGGTGGCGATCGGGATCGAACCCGAGGCGCGCACCTCGGCCATACCAGCCTTGTCGTCGGCGATAACAGGCTCCTCGAACCAGGCGAGGTCGAGATCGCTGGCCAGGCTGATGAAGCGCTTGGCCTCGGCCACCGTATAGGTGCCGTGCGCGTCGACCATCAACTCGACGTCAGGACCGAGCGCCTGCCGTGCGGCGCGGACGCGGGCGGCGGAAATGTGCGGGGCGCCGTCCATGGCGCCGACGCGCATCTTCAGCGCCTTGAAGCCGCCTTTGGCGATGTAGGATTTGAGCTGCTCGCCGATAGCGTCGGCGGCAGCCCAGCCGCCGGAGGCGTAGGCCGGCATGCGGTCGAGCTTGCGGCCGCCGATGAGCCGCCACACCGGCTGTCCCAACGACTTGCCCAGAATATCCCAGAGCGCGATATCGACGGCGCTGATTGCCGCAATGCTCATGCCGCGCCGCGCCAGCTGCGGCATGGCATGGCCGGCGCGCGCGGCACTGTCATGGCGCACGCCGTTGTAGAGCATCTCCCAGATCATGCCGATGTCGGCGGGGTCGCGGCCGATCAGCTGCGGCCCGACCTCGTGATTCAGCATGTAGACCAGCGCACCATAGCTGCCGGCGCTGCCGGCGGCGTTCTTGCCCTCGCCCCAGCCGATCAGCCCGTCGTCAGTCTCAATGCGCAGGATGGCGGCGTCGAACGTCGTCACCTGGCCAAAGTCGCTGCGATGCTGCTTCGCGGCCTCAATCGGCACGCGGACCCACCACGCCTGGACCGTTTTGATGCGCATCCCGATCGGCTACTTGATTAGCGGCAGCAGCGTTTCGGCCGTGATGCGCATCTGGTCGGTGTAGAATTTCTCCGTCAGCACGCTGGAGCCGTGATCCTGGATGAACTTCAGCTGTTCGGGAGAAATGTCGACCGGATTGCGCTCGACCATGTCGGGATAGGGCGCGGCGGGTGTGCGGTCGACTGGCGCGACAAATTCGTTCGTCAGCGCGCCGTCATAGCCGACTTCCTTCAGCGTCTGCACGATCCGTGGCCAATCAATCTGGCCAAGGCCGGCGGCAAAGCGGTTGTTGTCGGCGACGTGGAAGTCGAACAGCCGTTTGCCGACCTGACGGATCGCGTCATGGACGTTAAATTCTTCCATATGGATGTGATAGGCGTCGAGGCAGACGCCGCATTCGGGGCTGACCGCATCGGCCAGGGCCAACGCCTGCGCGCCGCGGTTGAACAGATAGGTCTCGAAGCGGTTGAGCGGCTCGACCGCGATCTTGACGCCGACCTTCTTGGCATGGGTGAAGCATTCGCGGGTGGCGTCGACCACCCACTTCCATTCCTCTTCCTCGGTGCCGTCCGGTACCACTTTGCCGACGGTCGCGGGCACCAGCGTTATGATCTCGCCATCAAGTTCGCTGACCATGGTCAGCACGTCCTTGACGTACTGCGCCGAGCGTTCGCGCTGGCCCTGGTCCCTGGCGGCAAGGTTGCGTTCGCCCAGCATCAGCGTCACCGACCCCCAGCAGCGGATGCCGTATTCTTTCAGCAGCGCGCGGGTCTCCTTGGTCTTGTATTGCTCGGGCTCGCCGGAAATCTCGATCGACTCGTAGCCGAATTTCTTGATGCGCTTCAGCGTCACCTCCAACGGTTCCGCGCGCATCCAGTTGTGCGTCGAAAGATGCATGGTCTATCCTTCCCAGAATTCGTCTGTGCCAGTTCGCCTGCGACGCGCCCCACAAGGCGCGTTGCGTGTTTCCTCCCCAAGGCGCTCCAGCGTTTTTGCGCAACTGGTTCGACCAATTGGGCCCTAATGGAGGTCTACAGCAATTTTTGTCGCGCGGCAAGAACCGCCGCCATGCGATATCGACATCTGTGTACCGTATTGATTATGCTGGTATATATCGCCAAAAATGGAATGCCCTGGCAGCTTTGCGCGTGAGTCAAATGGCTTGACCCATTTTCGGTATTTGGTAATACCAGAATGCCGATACGAGAATGCACATCACGAGAGACCAAAGAGGCTGGCCCTGCTTTCATCAGACGCTATGCTTGGTCCTTGGAAAAATGAATTGGGAGGATGCCGATGCCGTCGACAATGAAGGGTCCGGGGCTGTTTCTGGCGCAGTTCGCGGGGGATACCGCGCCGTTCAATTCGCTGGCCTCGATCACCAAATGGGCGGCCGGTCTCGGTTACAAGGGCGTGCAGATCCCGACCTGGGATGCACGCCTGTTCGACCTCAAGAAGGCGGCATCTTCCAAGACCTATTGCGACGAGGTGAAAGGCATCTGCGCGGATGCCGGCGTCGAGATCACCGAGCTGTCGACGCATCTTCAAGGGCAGCTGGTGGCGGTGCACCCGGCCTATGATGCCCAGTTCGACGGCTTTGCACCGCCTGCGGTGCACAACAACCCCAAGGCCAGGCAGAAATGGGCGGTCGAACAGATGGAGTTCGGCGCCAAGGCCTCGAAGAATCTTGGCCTGAAAACCTCGGTGACGTTTTCCGGCGCTCTGGCCTTCCCGTATCTCTATCCCTGGCCACAGCGGCCGGCCGGGCTGATCGAGGAGGCCTTTGCCGAACTCGGCAAGCGCTGGAAGCCGATCCTCGACGTCTATGACGAGAACGGCGTGGATGTCGGCTATGAGATCCATCCTGGCGAGGACATCTTCGACGGCGCAACCTTCGAGATGTTCCTAGATGCGGTTGGCGGTCACAAGCGCTGCAACATCAACTACGACCCGTCGCATTTCCTTTTGCAGCAGCTCGACTATCTCGAATTCATCGACATCTATCACGAGCGGATCAAGGCCTTCCATGCCAAGGATGCCGAGTTCAATCCGACGGGGCGGCAAGGCGTCTATTCCGGCTATCAGAGCTGGACCAATCGCGCCGGCCGCTTCCGCTCGCTTGGCGACGGGCAGGTCGATTTCGGCGGCATCTTCTCCAAGCTTACCCAGTATGGCTACGATTCCTGGGCGGTGCTGGAGTGGGAGTGTTGCCTCAAGCATCCGGAGGACGGTGCGGCCGAAGGCGCGCCCTTCATCCAGCACCACATTATCCGGGTGACGGAAAAGGCCTTTGATGATTTCGCCGGCGGCACCACCGACAAGAAGATGCTGCGCGCCATGATGGGTATTTGAGACAAGCAGGAGAAAGACATGGTCGGCGCATCGAAGTCGGAAGCGGGGGGCGGCCCGATCCGCTATGGTATGGTCGGCGGCGGCCAAGGCGCCTTCATCGGCGCGGTGCACCGGATCGCGGCGCGCATGGACAATGACTTCGTGCTGGTGGCCGGCGCCCTGTCGGCCAATCCCGAGCGCGCCAAGGCTTCCGCCGCCGAACTCGGTCTCGACCCGGCGCGCAGCTACGCCTCCTATGCCGAGATGGCCAAGGCCGAGGCCAAGCGCCCGGACGGCATCGAGGCGGTGGCGATCGTCACCCCCAACAATGTGCACGTGCCGGCGGCCAAGGCCTTCCTCGAGGCGGGCATCCACGTCATCTGCGACAAGCCGCTGGCGACGACTTTGGCCGAGGCCAAGAAGCTCGCGGCCGTGGTTGAAAAGACCGGCAAGGTGTTCGTGCTGACGCACAATTACACTGCCTATCCGATGATCCGGCAGGCGCGCGAGATGGTGGCCAAGGGGCAGCTTGGCGACATCCGCATCGTTCAGTCCGAGTACCCGCAGGACTGGCTGACCGAGGATCTTGCCGCCACCGGCCAGAAGCAGGCGGCGTGGCGCTCCGACCCCAAGCAGGCGGGCGCGGGCGGCGCGCTCGGCGACATCGGCACGCATGCCTACAATCTGGCGCGCTTCGTCTCGGGTCTGGAGCTCGATTCCCTGTCGTCCGATCTCGACGCTTTCGTGCCGGGGCGACTGCTCGACGACAATGTCAATGTCATGCTGCGCTTCAAGCCGGTCGGCAAGGTGCATCCGGCCAAGGGCATGATCTGGGCAAGCCAGGTGGCGCCCGGCCACGAGAACGGGCTGAAGCTGCGCATCTATGGCTCGAAAGGCGGGCTGGAATGGGTGCAGGCCGATCCGAACTATCTCTGGTACACGCCGTTCGGCCAGCCCAAGCAGCTGCTCACCCGCAACGGCGCCGGCGCGCTGCCAGTTGCGGGACGCGTCAGCCGCGTTCCGTCTGGCCATCCGGAAGGCTATCTCGAAGGCTTCGCCAACATCTACCAGGAGGCGGCGCGGGCGATCCGCGCGGCACGCAAGAAGGGCGGCAGACCGGGCAAGGACGTGGTGTTCCCGACCATCCAGGACGGCGTCGAAGGTATGGCGTTCATCGAGGCCTGCGTGAAGTCATCGAAGAAGAACGGGGCGTGGACGAAACTTTAGGGAGCGCCGGCGCCAAGTCTCTTCTCCCTTCGGGGAGAAGGTGGCCGCGAAGCGGCCGAATGAGGGCGCATGGTGCGAGGTGCGAAAGAAACCAGCGCGCGCCGTCAAACGGGGAGGGGCTGTCGATGAAAATCGGCATGTGCATGTTTTTGTGGACGACTTCCGTGTCTAAGAAACACGAGCCGTTGCTGCGCGACATCAAGGCGACCGGCTTCGACGGCGTCGAGATACCGATCTTCTCAGGCACGCCAGAGGACTACAAGAACCTTGGCGATTTGCTCGACCGCATCGGGTTGGAGCGCACGGCTGTTACGGCGATGGGCGACCCGGCGATGAATCTGATTTCGCCGGATGCCGCGACCCGCAAGGCCGGCATCGGCTACATGAAATGGGCGATCGATTGCGCCCAGGCGCTCGGCGCGAGTACGCTGAGCGGGCCGCTGCATTCGACGCTCGGCGCCTTCTCCGGCAGCGGGCCGACCGCTGCCGAGAAGAAGCGCTCGATCGCCTCGCAACGCGCCATTGGCGATCATGCCGGCAAGCGGAACGTTACCATCGGGTTGGAGGCGCTCAACCGTTTCGAGTGCTATCTGCTGAACACGATGGCCGATCTGTCCGAGCACGTCGATGCCATCGACCGGCCGCACATCAAGGCGATGTACGACACCTTCCACGCCAATATCGAGGAAGCCGACCCGATCGGCGCCTACATGAAGCACCGGCGGAATGTCGTGCACATCCACATTTCGGAGAACGATCGCGGCGTGCCGGGACGCGGGAACATTCCGTGGAAAGAGACTTTCGCGGCCATCCGCAAGAGCGGCTATGACGACTGGCTGACGATCGAGGCGTTTGGCAGGTCGCTGAAGGATCTGGCGGCGGCGACCAAGGTGTGGCGGGATTTTTCCGAGACGCCGGAGGCAGTTTATCGCGAGGGATACAGGCATATCAGGGATGGGTGGAAGCGGGCGGCTTAGCCGCTCACTTCCCTCATCCACGGGCGCAGCGGACGCGGAGACTCGAGGACCCATGCCGCGACTGTCGCGCGCCGCAGCGGTGCAGGTAGGAGATGCGAATGGACGCCTCTTTTTGCACCGCTGGATTCTAGCGCAGACGTCACCGAATGAAACCTCGGGTCTGCGCCGCGTCGCTTCGCTCCTTGCTCCGCCCGTGGATGAGGAAGCGACGGGCCTTTTCGCAAATCGCCGAGGTATGCGATCTGCCTTAACTCGGCACTTATCGCTCCACCAAATTTTTCGGATGTCTTACCCCACCTCGATCACAGCCTTGATCAACCCCGATTTCTCATGCGCCCAGCGGGTGAGATCATCCGGCGTGCCGGCCAGCGTGGTGCGGTGGGTGACGAGTTTTGCCAGCGGCACGGCGCCGTTGCGGATCGAGGCGGCGACGTGGTCGAAATCGACTTTCAGCGCGTTGCGGCTGCCGATCAATGTCATTTCGCGCTTGTGGAATTCCGGGTCGGAAAAGACGATGTCATCCTTGACGACGCTGACCAGCACGAGCGTGCCGCCATGCGCGACATGGGCGAAGGCCGACTGCACCGAGGCGGTGTTGCCGGTGGCGTCGAAGACGACGTCGAACCCTTCGCCGCCGGTTGCCTCGCGCACCAGTTCGGCTGCCGCTTTTTGTGAACCGTCGAGCGTGGCGAAGCCGAGTTCGCCTTTTGCAAAATCCAGCCGCTCCGTGCTCATGTCGAGCAGGCTGACATCGAGCCCGGCGATGCGCGCAAACAGCGCTGCGCCAAGGCCGATCGGCCCGGCGCCGATGACCAGCGTGCGGGCGCCTGGTTCGGCGCGAGCGCGCCGCACGGCATGCGCGCCGATGGCGAGGAATTCCACCGCCGCCGCATCGGCCAGCGACAAGCCGTTTGCCGGATAAAGATTCTGCGCCGGCACCAGGATCTGCTCGGCCATGGCGCCGTCGCGATGGACGCCAAGCACTTCGATCCTGACGCAGCAATTCGGCTTGCCGTGCCGGCAGGCGATGCATTTTCCGCAAGCGAGATAGGGATTGATGATGACGGGCTCGCCCACGGCAAGGTCGACATCTTCGCCGGTCTCGACGACGGTGCCCGACACTTCATGGCCCATGATGCGGGGATAGGCAAGGAACGGGTGCTTGCCTTCGAAGATGTGGTAGTCGGTGCCGCAGATGCCGACATGGCTGACGGCGACCAGCGCCCAGCCGGCAGGCGGCGCTCCTGGCGCCGGCCGGTCTTCCAGGACAAGCTCGCCGGGCGAGCGGCAGACAACAGCTTTCATTCGGCAATTCCAGTGTTTCTCGAAAAAGGCGCCGGTCCGTTGTTAAGCAGGCCGGCGCAGAAGGTCAGGGAGAATTACTTGCCGCGACGGCGCAGCCCGTCGAAATAGACGATGATTATGATCAGCGCGCCGGTGATGATGCGCTGCCAGAACGAGTTGACGTTGAGCAGATTGGCGCCGTTGTTGATGGTGGCCAGGATGAAGGCGCCGAGCAGCGGGCCATGCACCGAGCCGACGGCGCCGAACAGCGAGGTGCCACCGATCACCGATGAGGCGATCGCCTGCAACTCCCAACCTTCGGCCTGGGTCGGGTTGCCGATGCCGATGCGCGCCGCCAGCAGCACGCCGACGAAGGCCGCGCATAGGCCCGACAGCGTGTAGGCCATGTAGATGGTGCGCTGGACATTGACGCCCGAGAGGCGCGAGGCCTCGGCATTGGATCCCACAGAGAAGAGATAGCGGCCCCAGCGGCTGTGGTGCAGGAAGATGTAGGCCGGGATACCGACCAGGATCACCATCCAGAACAGATTGGGGATGCCGACAAAGGAACTGCGCGAGAACGCGGTGAAGCTGTCGCTGTTGATGTTGATCGAATTGCCGTTGGTCATCAACAGGCCGATGCCGCGCAACGAGGTCAGCGTCGCCAGCGTGATGATGAAGGGCGGCAGGCCCATCTTGACGATGCCGAAGCCATGGAACAGGCCGATGGCAACGCCGACCAGCAGCGTCACCAGAATGGCGACCCAGATCGGGAAGCCGGCATTGATCATCATGGCGACAATGACGGTGGCGAAGCCGACCACGGCGCCGACCGAGAGGTCGATGCCGCCGGTGATGATGACGAAGGTCTGGCCGACCGCCATGATGGCGATCATCGAGCCCTGCCGCAAAAGATTGGCGATGTTGTTGGAGGAGGCGAAGCTCGGCGTCGCCACCGACAGCACGATCCAGAGCAGAACCAGCAACGCCAGAAGCGTCAGCCCGAACAGGACGTTGTAGTTCCGTTTCGGTTTTTCGATCGCGACGGTTTCGATGCTCATGGTTCCTCCCGTTTCTTGTTTTGTCAGCCGATCGCCTGCGTCAGCACGTCTTCGTGGCTAGCGGCGCGAAAGCCATGGCTGGCGACCAGTTTGCCGCGCCGGAACACGTGCAGCGTATCGGCGAGCTCGTAAACCTCGGGCAGATAGGACGAGATTAGGATGATGCCGGCGCCCTTGGACAACAGTTCCCCGAACAGGCGGTAGATCTCGGCCTTGGTGCCGACATCGACGCCGACGGTCGGCTCGTCGAAGATGAACAGCTTGGCGCCATGCGCCAGCCATTTGCCGATGACGATCTTCTGCTGGTTGCCGCCGGACAGGCTGGAGGCCAGGGCGCCGCGCGTCGGCGTTTTGATGCGGAGGCCGGCGATCTGGCGATCGGCCTCGGCCTTTTCCTTCGCACCGGAGATCAGCATGTTGCTGGAGATGCGCTTATAGATCGGCAGGTTGAGGTTGAGGCCGACCGGCAGGTTCAGGCACAGGCCCTGGTCGCGGCGGCTTTCCGGCGCCAGCGCCATGCCGAGCTTGATCGCGTCGTGCTCGGAATTGATGTGGACCGGCTTGCCTTGCCAAAGGACCTGTCCGGCCGACTTCTTGTGGCGGCCATAGAGCGTGGTGACGAACTCGCTCCGCCCGGCGCCGATCAGGCCATAGAGCCCGACGATCTCGCCGGCGCGCACCGTCATCGAGACGTCTTCGAAACCCTTGCCCGACAGGTTTTTCGCTTCAACGATCACGGCACCGGGGGTGAAATGCTCCTTATGGTAGACTTGCTCGATCGAGCGGTTGATCATCATCTTGACCAGCTCGGCGTCATTGGTCTCGGCAATGTTGCGGGTGCCGACCAGCGTGCCGTCGCGCAGCACCGAGACGCGATCGGCGAGTTCGAACACCTCTTCCATGCGATGGCTGATGTAGATGATGGTGACGCCTTCGCCCTTGAGCCTGCGGATCAGCGTGAACAGCTGGTCGGCTTCCTTGCGGGTGAGATAGGCGGTCGGCTCGTCGAAGATCAGGAATTTGGTGCCGCGCACGGTGGCGCGGGCGGCGGCGATCAGCTGCTGCTGGCCGATGGTGAGGTCACCCAGCATGACATGCGCCGGCAGGTCGAAGCCGAGACCGTCGATGATCTTCTGCGCTTCCTTGACCATGGCGCGCTGCTGCAGGATGCCGAAGCGCGAATTCTCCTCGCCGAGGAACATGTTGGCGGCGACGGTGAGATGGCGACAGAGCACGACCTCCTGATGCACGGCGTTGATGCCCAGCGCCATTGCCTCGTGCGGGGTTGCCAGCGCTGCCGGCTTGCCCTCCCAGATGACATCGCCGGAGGTGCGCGGCATGACGCCGGTCAGAAGCTTGATCAAGGTGGATTTGCCGGCGCCGTTCTCGCCGACGATGGCGTGGATCTCACCTGCCTTGAAGGCAAGGTGAACGGGCTTCAGCGCATGCGTGCCGGGATAGCGTTTTTCCAGCCCGTGCAGTTCGAGGATCGTCCTGCCGGGCGCTAGCGTTGGGGCCGGGTGCAGTTCCTGCGCCGTGGGCGTCATGACAATCCTCCCAGATTGGCCTTACGATTGGCACGTCGCGATGCAGTCAGCCACATCGTCGAGGTGATTCAAGCCGGTGGATATTCAAGCTTGTATCCGGTGTTTCCGGGGCGCGAGGCCCCGGAAACGATTTTTGCCTGACGGGCTCAGAGCTTCGGGTTGAGCAGGGCGTCGATCTTGGGGTCTTTCATGTTTGCCTTGGTCACCAGGTTGGCGCCGGTGTCGACATTGGCCTCGACCTTCTCGCCCTTCGAGGCGGCGAGCGCGGTCTTGATGCCGTCATAGCCCATCCGGTACGGATCCTGGACGACGAGCGCGGAAATGACGCCGTCATTGAGGAACTTGATCAGCTTCTCGTCGCTGTCAAAGCCGACCAGCGCCAGCTTGCCGCCAAGGTTATTCTCGGCGACAGCCTGACCGACGCCCTGCGCCATGATCAGGTTGGACGCGAAGATGCCCTTGAGGTTCGGGTTGGCGGTGATCAGGTCGGTGGCGATGTTGAGACCGGTCGTTGCCTGGCCGTCGGCATATTTGTCCGCGACGAGCTTGAGCCCCGGATATTTCGCGGCCAGCTGCTCGGTGAAGCCCTGCTTGCGCTGCTCCAGCGAACCGGCGCCCGGCGCGTTGGTGATCAGGGCGACGTCGCCCTCGATCTTGCCGCCATTGGCTTCGCCGATGGCTGCTGCAAGACCGTCAGCGGCGACGCGTCCGCCCTGCACATTGTCGGTGGTCAGGAACGAGGTGAACGCCTTGGAGTCGGCGCCGGAGTCGATGCCGATGACCTTGACCTTGCTGGCCGCTTCATCGATCGGCTTGCCGAGCGCCTTGAATTCGGTCGGCGCGATGACGATCGCGGCCGGGTTGCCGGCGACGGCATTCTCGAGGATCGAGACCTGGCCGTTGACGTCGGTTTCAGCCTGGGCGCCGAGTTCGGGTACGTTGACGCCGAGATCCTTGCCGGCCTTGCGGGCGCCGGCCAGGACGATCTGCCAGTAGAAGGACGTGGTGTCCTTGACGATGATCGGAATGGTCACTTCCGCCGCCGAAGCCGGCGCCGTGTGCAGCGTGCCGGCAAGCATCGAGGCGGCAGCTAGTGCCATCAGTGAGCGGCGGTTGAGAATGCTGGTCACGAATTTCATTAGGAATCCTCCCTAGATCGCCCGGTGAAGGTTACGGAAGCTCCATTTGGATAGGCGCGGCCCAAACAGAACTTTATCAATAAAAAACAGTTGCCGCTTTTGATAGTGCATCGGTCCGGCCGACGCAAGCGGTGTTTCATATCGGCCTGCGCATGGCTTGGCGGGGAAACCTCCCTGCCGATCCTCAGTGCCACGTCCAGACGCTCCCGATCCTCCTTGATCATCATGGAATATTAATTCCACCGTCGAGTCAATATGGAATATTCATTCCTTCTTGAGAACCGTGATCGTGGCGTTTCGTCAGCCGAGCTCCTGCACGATGGTGTAGGGAGCGTAGCGGGCGAATTCCGCTTGCGGCACCTGGATGTCGAACAGGTCGAGGTTGCGCGTCAGGTTGGCGGGCTTGGCCGTTCCGGTCAGCACGCTGGCCACGACAGGCTCCTGCAGCGGAAACTGCAATGCAGCCGCCGCCAGCGGATATCCGCCCTCATCAGCGATTTTCTCCATCGCGCCTACACGCTCGAGTATGTCCTGCGTCGCCGGCAGATAGTCGAAATGCGCACCGTGCACCGGTCCGGTCGCCAGGATGCCGGAGTTGAAGACGCCGCCGATGATCAGCGAAGTCTGTCGCTCACGACACAGCGGCAGCAACTCGGCTTCAGCCGAGCGGTCGAGCAGCGAATAGCGGCTGGCCAGCAGGATGCAGTCGAGCGGTGCTTCGCGCAGCACGTCGAGGCAGATCTGCACCTCGTTGACGCCGAGCCCATAGGCGGAAATTACACCCGACGTTTTAAGCTCGTCCAGCGCCTTCAAGCCGCCGTCCATCAGCTGGCGAAAGTGCAGCTTCGTCTTCTCGACGCCATGTGTGTAGGTGCCGATGTCGTGCACAAACAGGATGTCTATCCGGTTCAGCCCGAGCCGGGCATAGGAGAACTCGACCGAGCGCATGATGCCGTCATACGAGTAGTCGTAGTCGAGCGCGAAAGGCAGCGGGTCGACATAGGAATGATCGGGAACCTGGTCTTCCGGCACCGGGCGGAACAGGCGGCCGACCTTGGTCGACAGCACATAGGAATCCCTCGGCTTGTAGCGCAGGAAATCGCCGGTCCGCCGCTCCGACAGGCCGAAGCCATAGAAGGGCGCGGTGTCGAAATAGCGCAGGCCGGCATCCCAGGCTGTCTGCAGCGTCTCCATCGCCGCTTCGCGCGGACAGGCCCGGTAGAGCCCGCCGATCGCCGCTCCGCCGAAGCTTATCTCAGTGACCTCGAGCGCAGTCGTGCCGATGCGGCGTTTGTCCATCCAAAGCCTCCCCTTGTGGGCAGTCGTTGCAGCCCGCTTTTTTCGTCGGTGGTTAGAGCGTCGCGCCGAGGTGCCACGGCACGAACTCGTTGTCGCCGTAGCCGAACGCCTCGCTCTTGGTCTTGCGGCCCGATGCCGTCTCGACGATGAGTTCGAAGAGTTCCCGGCCCATGCCGGCGATGGTCTTCTCACCCGAAGCGATGACGCCGCAATTGACGTCCATGTCCTCTTCCATCTGGTGGTACATGGTCGAGTTGGTGGCGACCTTGATCGACGGCGTGGGCCGGCAGCCGAAGCAGGAGCCGCGGCCGGTGGTGAAGACGATGATGTTGGCGCCGCCCGCCACCTGACCGGTCGCCGAGACCGGGTCGTAACCGGGCGTGTCCATGAACACTAGGCCACTGCCGGTGACCTTTTCGGCATAACCGAAGACGCCGTTGAGCGGAGTTTGGCCGCCTTTGGCCACGGCGCCCAGCGACTTTTCCAGGATGGTGGTCAGGCCGCCGCGCTTGTTGCCGGGCGAGGGGTTGTTGTCGATCGAGGCGCCGTGCTTGGCGACATGGTCTTCCCACCATTTGACGAAACCGTCGAGTTTCTTGGCGATCTCCGGCGTTGCCGCGCGATAGGCGAGCAGATGTTCGGCGCCATAGATCTCCGTCGTCTCCGACAGGATGCCGATGCCGCCGACGCCGGCCAGGATGTCGACCGCCGCTCCCAGCGCCGGATTGGCAGTGATGCCCGACATGCCGTCGGAACCGCCGCATTGCAGGCCGACGACGATCTCCGAGACCGGGATCGGCTCGCGCTGATACTGGCCGACTTCCTCGGCGATTTCGGCGAGCACGCCCATCGCCTTTGCGACCGATTTGCGCGAACCGCCGGCGTCCTGGATATTGAAATGGCGTTTTCCCGCCGCCGCACCCTTCTGGCCGTAAAGGGTGAGCTGGTTGACCTCGCAGCCGAGGCCGACCATCAGCGCGCCGCCGAAATTCGGGTGGCGGGTGTAACCGGCGAGCGTGCGGTGCAGTACCATCATGCCGTCGCCGGTGCCGCTCATGCCGCAGCCCTGGCCATGGACGATCGGGACGAAGCCGTCGATCCCCGGATATTTCGGCAACAGCACGCGGTTGGCCTCGTCGGCAATGGCGTGGCAGACGGTGGCCGAGCAATTGACGCTGGCGATGATGCCGATGAAGTTGCGCGTGCCGGCACGGCCATCGGCGCGACGATAGCCCATGAATGTCCGGGCGCGGTCGGCTTCGGTGGCATGCTCCGCTTCGCTCGGCGGCACGACCGGCAGACGGCCGGACTCGAAGACCAGATTGTGCGAATGGACGTGGTCGCCGGGCGCGATGTCCTGGGTGGCGCGGCCGATGGCCTGGGCATACTTGACCACCGCCTCGCCGACGGCGATAGGCTTGATCGCCACCTTGTGGCCGGGCTCGATCAAGGCCGTGGCGACGGCGCCGCCGGGCAGAGGGGTGCCGATCTCGATGCGGCCATTGGCGACCGCGACATTGTCGGCGGGGGACAGAAGAATGCTGTTCGAGGCGTTCACGGGCAGTTTCCTGGGTCTGTTCCTGGGGATGCGCGGATTGACACGCGTCTGTTTACATATAATGTCTTTTATCGTGAAAAAACATTTGTGCGTCAATTGTTTTTTCAGGAGGAGACCATGCGTCCGATGGACGCTTGGCTTGTGGGGAGCGGCGTCTGACACGCAGAGCGTTTTGCTTTGCCGGGTCAGCGCCAGGACATATGTGATATCGCGCTTCAAGCCAGCCACAGCAAGCGCCGGCGCGCAACGGGGCAGGGATGTCGAAGAGCAACAACGTCTACAAGGACGCTTACAACAGGGGTCTGCGGCTGCTCGATGAGACGCAGAGCCTGCCGTCGGAGCCGGAGCTGGGCACTTTGCTTGGCGTCAGCCGTACCACCGTGCGCACCATTCTGGCGCGCATGGAAGAGACCGGGCTGATCGCGTGGAACAAACGCAGCAAGACAGTGCTCAGGGCGCCGAAGCCGGATGATTTCTTCCCCGAGGAGGAGACAGACACACTGGCCCAGATCATCGAGCGGTCGTTTATGCGCAGGTTGCTGGCCGGCGGCGCCGAGGCCGGCATGCAGATCAACGAGCTCGAACTGGCGCGCGAGATCGGCGTCGGCACCACCAGCGTGCGCGAGTTCCTGATCCGCTTCTCCCGCTTCGGACTGATCGAGAAGCGGCGCAACAGCCACTGGGTGCTGAAAGGATTTACCCGTGCCTTTGCGCTCGAACTCACTGAAATCCGCGAAATGTTCGAGATACGCTCGGCGGCGGCCTTTGCCGCCTTGCCTGGGGATAGTCCGGTCTGGGCGGATCTCGACCGGCTGGAAGACGAGCACCGGCTTCTGGCCAGCGAAATCGCCATCCGCTTCAACGAATTCTCGGAGCTAGACGAGCGCTTCCACCGGCTGATCCACCGGGCGTCGCACAACCGCTTCATCGTCGATTTCTACGACGTCATCGCCATGATCTTTCACTACCACTACCAGTGGAACAAGGCGCAGGAGCGCGAACGCAACGAAGTCGCGGTTGGCGAGCATCTCGCCTACATCGCGGCGCTGAAATCGCGCGATCTCGGCAAGGTCGACGCCGCCTGCCGCAAGCATCTGAAGTCGGCACGCCACACGCTGTTGACGTCGATCCCGGAAATCGGCGGCCGCCCGGCTTCCTGAGCGCGACGTCCGAAGGGACGTTATGCGCACAAGATCTCTGCCTCATGCGTTATCCCAAACCGCTGCGCACTTTTGTGCGACATGGATCGAACGCGCCGCGTTGCCGCAGCGATGATTTGGCGATTTTCCGCCGACATGCCGCGTGCTAGATATCCACGCGTTGCTGCGTGAAGAGGCAGGTCTTTGGACTTCCGGCGTAAGAGATGGAGCATGACGGCCGCCTTTGTCGCGGCCTGTGTGCTGCTGCTCCAGTCGACGCTCGGCGTGTTTGCCTTCGGCATTGCGCCGGATGCCTCGCAACTCGACGCTTTCGGCAATGTCATCTGCAGCCATGAGGGAGCGGTCAAGCTTCCCGGCGGCGATCCGCACCAGCAGCATATGCCGGCGTGCTGCATGCTCGGCTGCAGCATGGCCTCCGTCGCCTATGCGCCGCCGGCAGGCGTCGGCCTGGCGCCGGTCAGCCAGTACTTGGAAACAGTCGCTTTTGCCCCGCCGGCAGTCAGGCATCCCGACGTCACGCGCGAGCGCTCTCCGGCCAATCCGCGCGCGCCGCCGCTTGCGGGCTGAAAACCGCCGCTCGCTTTGCGTAACCTGCGCAGGCGATAATCATCCAATGACAAACACGTTCGCAGCCCGACAACGGCGCGACCTTATATTCATGGAGCCTACCCATGTTCCGTTTTCTTCGTGCCGGCGCGTTGCACCGCAGCACCCGTTTATTCAGCACTATCGAGCAGCGTCTCGGCAGCGCCCTGTTCGCCTTTGCACTGTTGTTCGTCGGCTCCCATTCCGTCCTTGCGCATGAATTCAAGGCCGGTGACATCGAGATCGAGCATCCCTGGTCGCGCGCCACGCCGGCCGGCGCCAAGGTTGCCGGCGGCTATTTCACCATCGTCAACAAGGGCAGCGCGCCAGACCGGCTGCTATCGATTTCCTCCGACATTTCGGGCAAGGCCGAACTGCATGAAATGGGGGTGAAGGATGGCGTCATGACCATGCGCCCGGTCAGTGCTGGCCTGGATATCCCGGCGGGCGGCAAGGTCACGCTGGGTCCCGGCGCCTACCACGTGATGTTCATGGATTTGAAGCAGCCGCCTAAAGAAGGCCAGATGTTTGCCGCCACGCTGACTTTCGAGAAGGCCGGAACCGTGACCGTCGAGTTTGCCGTGCAAGCCATAGGCAGCGCGCCACCCCTCGAAGACAACGACTGACCAATCAATTTGCCAACCGATTTTTCGAGAGGGACCATCATGAACAAGTATCTTTTGCCGGCCGCTGCATTTCTTGTCCTGGGGACGAGCGCTGCCTTCGGCCATATCACGCTCGAAACCCAGGAAGCGCCGGTCGGTTCGACCTACAAGGCCGTGCTGCGGGTGCCGCATGGCTGCGACGGCAAGGCGACGATTGCCGTGCGCGTGCAGATCCCGGAAGGGGTGATCGGAGTGAAGCCGATGCCGAAGCCGGGCTGGACGCTGCAGGTCAAGAAAGGCAAGTACGAGAAATCCTACCAGCTCTATGGCGAGGCGGTGACCTCGGGCGTCAAGGAAGTCGACTGGAGCGGCGGCAGCCTGCCGGATGAATTTTATGACGAGTTCGTCTTCCGCGGCACGTTGGCCGCCGATCTGCCGGCCGGGCAAAAACTCTATTTTCCGGTGGTGCAGGAATGCGATGGCGCCACCGCGCGTTGGATAGAGATTCCGGCGGCTGGTCAGGATGAGGATGCGCTGGAAGATCCGGCGCCCGGCCTCAACCTGCTGCCGAAGAAATGATGCATTGGCGGCGCGCTGCTTCGAAGCGGCGCGCCACTGTTTTGGTGGATGGCATGAACGTGGCCTGTTTCCAGCGGATAGAACGGACAGCCGGCAGGTGCTTCGGCTTGCTGGCCGCGATCCTGCTGCTTGCCGTCCTTGCCACGCCAAACCAGGCCTTTGCCCATGCGGCGCTGATCAAGGCCGAGCCTGCCGACGGCGCGGTTCTGGAGCGAGCGCCGACGCAATTTTCGCTGACCTTCAGCGAGCCTGTGTCGCCGCTGGTGCTGACCTTGGTGCGGCCCGACGGTACGCCTGTCGCTTTGACCTCGTTTCGGTTGAGCGACCAAACGGTTGAGATCGACAATCCACAAAAGCTCGGGCCGGGCACCCAAGTCTTGAGCTGGCGGGTGATTTCCGCCGATGGCCATCCGGTCGGCGGCTCGGTGCTGTTTTCCGTTGGCGCGCCAAGTGCGGCGCCGGCGGTGGGGGAAGCTGTCGATATAGATTTGCGGTCAGCGATCTGGACCGGCAAGGTTCTTCTCTACATCGGGCTTTTCCTCGGCATTGGCGGCGCCTTCGCGCTGACATGGCTGGCGCAAGGCCAGCGCTCAGGCCAGCGCTTCGTCATTGCCGCCATCCTGTGCGGGCTGGTCGCAGCACCCCTGTCGCTCGGGTTCCAGGGGCTGGACGCGCTGGGCGCGCCACTCGCCCGGCTGGCGCAACCGGTGGTCTGGCGGACGGCGCTTGGCACCAGCTTCGGCTGGACGGTGCTGATTTCGCTGGCGGCGCTCGGGCTTGGCCTGCTGTCGTTGGTCGGATCGCGTGCTGGCGCCAGGCCGTTGGCGCTCGCCGGGCTGGCCGGTGTGGGTGCAGCCCTTGCCGCCAGCGGCCATGCCAGTGCAGCCGAACCGCAATGGCTGACGCGGCCTATGGTGTTCCTGCATGGCGCCGGCATCGCTTTCTGGGCTGGAGCATTGCTGCCGCTCGGCCTGGCGTTGAGCAGCCAATCGGTGGAAACCGGGGCGTTCCTGCGGCGGTTTTCGCGCGCGATCATGCCCGTGGTGGTAGTGCTTGCCGCCGCCGGTGTGGTGCTCGCCATCATCCAGGTGCAGACACCGGCGGCACTGGTCAACACCGCCTATGGCCGGCTGCTGCTGATCAAGCTGGCGCTGCTGGTGTTTCTGTTCACGCTGGCGGCGGTCAATCGATGGCGGCTCACCGCCTTGGCCGAGGCCGGAGCGACGGAAGTGCGGCGACGGCTTAGCCGCTCGATCTCAGTCGAAATGCTGATCGTGCTCCTGATCTTCGGCGTTGCCGCCGGCTGGCGCTTCACGCCGCCGCCACGGGCCCTGGCAATCGCCGCGGCACAACCGACGTCGACCCATATCCACACTATGAAGGCGATGGCCGACATCGACATCACGCCCGGCCATACCGGGGAGGTCACCGCCTCCATCGTCATCATGGATGGCGATTTCGGCCCGCTCGACGCCAAGGAAGTGACGCTGGTGCTGTCCAAGCCCGATTCGGGGATCGAGCCGATCAAGCGTCCGGCGACCAAGCCAGGCGACGGCACCTGGCGGGTCGATAATCTCGTCATTCCGATTCCAGGCCGCTGGACGGCGCGGCTCGATATTCTGGTTTCGGATTTCGAAGTGATAAAGATCGAAGCGCCGATCGATATCCGCGCCGAGTGATATTCAGCCCGCCCGCGAAGGACGCTCAGCCGAGTTCCTGGGCTAACCCGATGAGATGCCCTTCCGGCCCGCGGATGTAGCAGAGCCGATACACGTCCTGGTAACGGACGACTTCACCGACCAGCTGCGCGCCACGCTTGCGGAGCCTTTCAAGCGTGTCGTCGATGTCGTCCACGGTAAACATGACGCGCAGGTAGCCCAGGGCATTGACCGGGGCGTTGCGGTGATCGGCAACGACAGGCGGCGTGAGGAAGCGGGAGAGCTCGAGCCGGCTATGACCGTCCGGTGTGCGCATCATGGCAATCTCGACGTGCTGATCGCCGAGCCCGGTGACACGTCCGGCCCACTCGCCTTCGATCGTCGCCCGCCCTTCCAGTTCGAGGCCGAGCTCGCGAAAGAAAGCAACTGTCTCGTCGAGGTCCTCGACGACGATTTCGACATTGTCCATCCGTTTGACTGCCATATGTCCAACCTATCGCCATATGTTCGATCGGCAAGGCGTCGCCTGGTCACCAACTGACCCTTCCTGACTCGGTCTGACACAACGCAGACGCAACACAATTCGGCGAGGCGGTTGACGTGGCGCGAAAGGCCCGTCAATCATCTCGCCGAAAAATGGGCATCCCGAAAAACGCGGCCTCAACAAAATCCGAAAGCAGGGAAGAAACGATGGAAAAAGCCGAAATAGGCCTGATCGGCCTTGGCACAATGGGCTCCAACCTCGCGCTCAACATTGCCGAGCACGGGCACCGCATCGCCGTCTTCAACCGCACCAAGGCGCGCACCGATGCCTTCCTCGAAGGCGCCGGTTCGCTCAGGGACATGGTGGTGCCCTGCTACAGCCTGGAGGAACTGGCAGCTGCGATCAAGCCGCCGCGCCCGGTCATCATCATGGTGCTGGCCGGCAAGCCGGTCGACGAACAGATCGAAGCGCTGCGCGGCGTGTTGTCTGACAACGATATCGTCATCGATGCCGGCAACGCCAATTTCCGCGATACGATGCGGCGCTTTTCGGAACTGTCGGGCTCAGGTCTCACCTTCATCGGCATGGGCGTATCCGGCGGCGAGGAAGGCGCGCGCCATGGACCGTCGATCATGGTCGGCGGCACCGAAGACTCGTGGAAGCGCGTCGAACGCGTGCTGACCGCGATCTCGGCCAAGTTCAAGGATGAACCGTGCGCTGCCTGGCTCGGCACAGACGGCGCCGGGCATTTCGTGAAAACCATCCACAACGGCATCGAATATGCCGACATGCAGATGATCGCCGAGATCTACGGTATCCTGCGTGACGGTCTCGGCATGGGGCCGAAGGAGATCGGCAAGGTCTTTGAGAACTGGAACAAGGGCCGGCTCGATTCGTATCTGATCGAGATCACCGCCAGGGTGCTGGCCGCCGACGATGCAAAGACCGGCAAGCCGGTGGTCGACATCATCCTCGACCGTGCCGGCCAGAAGGGCACCGGCAAATGGTCTGTCATCGAGGCGCAGCAGCTCGGCATTCCGGCGACGGCCATCGAGGCGGCGGTGGCGGCCCGCGTGCTGTCCTCGATCAAGGATGAGCGGCAGGCGGCCGAAAAAGCCTATGGCAATATCGGCGTCACCAAGATCTCCGGCGACAAGGCGGCATTTCTGAAAGATCTGGAGCTGGCGCTGCTCGCCGGCAAGATCGCCGCCTATGCACAAGGTTTCGCGGTGATGAGCGCCGCCTCGAAGGAGTTCAACTGGAACTTGCCGATGCCGACCATCGCCAAGATTTGGCGTGCCGGCTGTATCATCCGCTCGCAGATGCTCGACACCATGGCGGAAGCCTTCGGCTCGGGCGGCGCGTCCACCAACCTTTTGATGGCGCCGGCTTTCACCACCATGATGCAGGAGGCGCATCCGTCGCTTAGGCGCACCGTTGCCAAGGCATCGGAAGCAGGCTCGCCGGTGCCTGCACTGGCGTCGGCACTTGCCTATTTCGACAGCTACCGCCAGGGCCGCGGCACCTCGAACCTGATCCAGGCGCAGCGCGACTTCTTCGGCGCGCATGGCTTCGAGCGCATCGGCGAGCAGGGCGCTTTCCATGGGCCATGGGGCAGCGGCGCTGCCGGCTAGGGTCAGGTGAGGCGGACCTCTCAGGTCGTGCCAGTCAGCCCTGATACGCGACGACGTCGCCTGGCTTGACCACAGTCTGCAAAGAGCCAGGTGCCGCGCCGCCTATCCAGCCCAGCACGGCGCGGGCAAGCTCGGTGCCGGCGAGGCGGAAATCTTCGTTGACGATCAGCAACTCCCGGCGGAACAGATGCAGCAGTTCCGACGATTGCTTGGACACGACATCGACGTCGCGGCCGAGTTTCAGGCCGGCATCCTCGATGCCGGCGACGATGGCCAGCGTTGCTGCGGCGGCGCTGCTGACGAAACCGTCCGGCCTGACGTCGCGGCGCATCAACTGCGCGGTCCGCGTCCTGATCTGATCGATCGACTGGTCGATCGAAACAGCGTTGAACGGCACTTCGCTGGCGTCGACCTCGCTCAGTGCGTCGGCAAAGCCATTGACCGTGTGGTCGTAATAGGTGAGCCCGACCGGCGGCGCTACCAGCGCCAGCCGGCGCCGGCCGACGCTGGCCAGATGGCGCACCGCTTCGGCGGCGAAGGCGTAATTGTCGAAGTCGTGATAGGGGTGGACAAGCCCCATATCGGTGCGGCCATGCGTGGCAAAGGGTATGCCACGCTCCAGCATGTAGCGGGCGCGCGGATCGTTGGGCTGCGTGCGTGAGATGATGACGCCATCGGCCGAGCCGGACTCGACCAGATACTTTACCGGGTCCAGCGGATCCTGCGAGCGCGAGTAGGGCGTGACGATCAGGTGATAGGGTGTGTCGGCAATGACCTCCGAGACGCCGTAGATGATGTCCGAGACAAAGCTCATGATCTCGCGCTCGGTATTGAGCACGAGGCTGATAACATTGGTCTTGCCGGTCCGCAGGCGCACGCCGGCGCGGTTCGGCCGGTAGCCGATCTGCCTGGCGACGAGTTGAACCCGCCGCCTGGTCTCGGCGCCGATCTCGGGTGCATCCTTGAGCGCGCGCGAGACGGTGGTGACGCCGAGCCCGGTCATGAAGGCAAGCGTTTTCAGCGTCGGCCGCTCATGCGCCGACGCCTCGTCGTCCTTCTCCGTCTGGTCCCTGTCCATTCGTCCCGCCCCGTCAGGCGCATAGCAGCCGCCGGACCAGCCGACAATCGCTTCGATGACGATGTGGCACGGTTCTTCGCCGTCAGGCCTCAATATACTGAAACGTTACAGATTTCCAACATCGCAGCGCGTGGGTCTCTCAAGCCATGGTTTTGGCAGGGTTTTGGCGGCTAGAAACGTTGCGCGACAATCAGGTTCGAGACGGTTTTCTTGCGCTGCAGCATGATTTTGCAGCGCAGCACCCGGTTTTGCGCGGAGTTTGCCGGTTTGCACGCAACGAATTTGTTCGCGCCTCGAAAAAACATTCGAGCGCGTTTATCTCAGGGGTTGCACGCACCGCATAATTGCCGTATCGAAAATCTGTAACGTTTCAGATTCTGGGAGGAACCGAAATGCGCTATAGACTTTTGACCGCTGCCCTTGCCGCGACGGCCGCGCTTCAGCTTGCCGGCCCGGCGGCCGCCACCGACCTGGAAGTCACCCATTGGTGGACGTCGGGCGGCGAGGCGGCGGCGGTTGCGGAATTCGCGAAGGCTTTTGACGCGACCGGCAATCACTGGGTCGACGGCGCCATTGCCGGATCCGGCGGCACGGCACGGCCGATCATGATCAGCCGCATCACCGGCGGCGATCCGATGGGCGCCACCCAGTTCAATCACGGCCGGCAGGCCGAAGAACTGGTGCAGGCCGGCCTGATGCGCGACCTCACCGATGTCGCCACCAAGGGCAAGTGGACGGAAATCGTGCGGCCGAAGAGCCTGCTCGACAGCTGCACCATCGACGGCAAGATCTATTGCGTGCCGGTCAACATCCACTCCTGGCAGTGGTTGTGGCTGTCGAACGAAGCCTTCGAGAAGGCCGGCGTGCCGCTGCCGAAGGACTGGAATGAATTCGTGGCGGCAGCGCCCGCCCTGGAAAAGGCGGGCATCATCCCGCTCGCTGTCGGCGGACAGGCCTGGCAATCTTCCGGCGCCTTCGACGTGCTGCTGGCGGCGGTCGGCGGCACCGACGCGTTCCTCAAGGTCTACAAGGACAAGGATGCCAAGTTCGCCGCCGGGCCCGAGATCGCCAAGGTCTTCAAGGCCGCCGACGATGCCCGCAAGATGGCGAAGAACACCAATGTGCAGGACTGGAACCAGGCAACCAATCTCGTCATCACCGGCAAGGCCGGTGGCCAGATCATGGGTGACTGGGCGCAAGGCGAGTTCCAGGTTGCCGGCAAGGTCGCCGGCAAGGACTATGCCTGCCTGCCGGGCCTCGGTCTGAACGAAGTTATCGCCACCGGCGGCGACGCCTTCTATTTCCCGCTGCTCAAGGATGCCGACAAGTCCAAGGCGCAGGAGGTGTTGGCAGAGACGCTGCTCGACCCCAAGACTCAGGTCGCCTTCAATCTCAAGAAGGGCTCGCTGCCGGTGCGCGGTGACGTCGATCTCAATGCGGCGAACGACTGCATGAAGAAGGGTCTGGCCATCCTCGCCAAGGGCGCCGTCATCCCGTGGACGGACCAACTGCTTTCGCAGGATACCCAGAAGCAGAAGGAAGATCTCTTCGCCGAATTCTTCGCCAAGCCGGACCTGACCATCGAAGACGCGCAGAAGCGCTTCGCCGACCTCATCGCTTCGGCAGACTGACGTTGGAGGCAATACACCTCGCTCCCGGCCTTGCGAAAGCAGGGCCGGGATCGCACCGCCCTTACCCAGCCGGCTGACGAGATGAGCAAGAGCGAACGCCCCAACCCGCTGTTCCGCAACATCAATGCGAAGGTCGCCTCGATCCCGATGATCCTCACCGCGTCGGTGGTTTTCGTCGGCGGCACCGTCTGGACGGTGTTCTATTCCTTTACCAATTCGAAGCTGCTGCCACGGCTGAATTTCGCCGGGCTCGACCAGTATTACCGGCTGTGGGCGACGCCGCGCTGGCTGATCTCGATCGAGAACCTTTTGATCTACGGCGCGATCTCGCTCGTGTTCTCACTGGTCATCGGCTTCCTGCTTGCAGCGCTTCTCGACCAGAAGATCCGTTTCGAGGACACGTTCCGCACCATCTTCCTCTATCCGTTCGCGCTTTCCTTCATCGTCACCGGCCTGGTCTGGCAGTGGCTGCTCAATCCGGATTTCGGCATCCAGCATGTGGTGCGGGACCTCGGCTGGACGAGCTTCAACTTCGACCCGCTCTACAATTCCAGCATCGTCATCTACGGCATTTCGATTGCGGCGCTGTGGCAAGGCACCGGGCTCATCATGTGCCTGATGCTGGCCGGCCTGCGCGGCATCGACGAGGACATCTGGAAGGCAGCGCGGGTAGACGGGATCCCGATGTGGAAGACCTATCTGTTCATCGTCATCCCGATGATGCGGCCGGTTTTCATCACCACGCTGGTCATCATCGCGTCGGGCATCGTCAAGGTCTACGACCTCGTTGTCGCCCAGACCAGCGGCGGCCCCGGAATCGCCTCCGAAGTGCCGGCCAAATATGTCTATGACTACATGTTCTTCGCACAGAATCTTGGCCAGGGCTTTGCCGCCTCGACCATGATGCTGCTCTCGGTGGTGATCGTCGTCGTGCCGTGGGCCTACCTTGAATTTGGAGGCAGGAAGCGTGGCTGACCCGGCCGTCCCTTTGCCCGCCAGCGCGGGTGCCGCCGAGCGCGAAGCCTCCGGGCCGCGCGGGCCGAAGCCGCGGCATGTCTTCTCGCGCCGCAATATCTTCCTCTATGGCACGCTGATCGTGGTGGCGGTCTACTATCTGCTGCCGCTCTACGTGATGGTGGTCACCTCGCTTAAGGGCATGCCCGAGATACGGATGGGCAATATCTTCTCGCCGCCGCTCGAAATCACGTTCGAACCGTGGGTGAAGGCGTGGGCGACCGCCTGCACCGGCCTCAATTGCGACGGGCTTTCGCGCGGCTTCTGGAATTCGGTGCGCATCACTGTGCCGTCAGTGCTGCTGTCGATCGCGATCGCCTCGGTGAACGGCTATGCGCTGGCCAACTGGCGCTTCAAGGGCGCCGACACATTCTTCGTCATCCTGATCGTCGGCGCCTTCATCCCTTATCAGGTGATGATCTATCCGATCGTCATCATCCTGCGCGAGATCGGCCTCTACGGCAGCCTCAGCGGCCTGGTGATCGTCCATTCCATCTTCGGCATGCCGATCCTCACGCTTTTGTTCCGCAACTATTTTGCCTCGATGCCGGAAGAGCTGTTCAGGGCGGCACGGGTCGACGGCGCCGGCTTCTGGGGCATCTTCCTGCGGATCATGGCGCCGATGTCGCTGCCGATCTTCGTAGTCGCCATCATCCTGCAGGTGACCGGCATCTGGAACGACTTCCTGTTCGGCGTCGTCTACACCCGCCCCGACACCTATCCGATGACGGTGCAGCTCAACAACATCGTCAATTCGGTGCAAGGCGTGAAGGAGTACAACGTCAACATGGCCGCCACCATCCTGACCGGGCTCGTGCCGCTCATCGTCTACTTCATTTCCGGCAAGCTTTTCGTGCGCGGCATCGCCGCCGGTGCGGTGAAAGGGTGATGGCGATGATGGCAGCCAACGGCACCAGCGTTTCGATCCAGGACCTGTCCCTGAATTTCGGCTCTGTATCGGTGCTGCAGACCCTCAATCTCGAGGTCGCCGAGGGCGAGTTCATCGTGCTGCTCGGTCCTTCGGGCTGCGGCAAGTCGACCTTGCTCAACTGCATCGCCGGGCTGCTCGATATTTCCGAAGGCCGCATCTTCATCAAGGGCAAGAACGTCACCTGGGAGGAGCCCAAGGATCGCGGCATCGGCATGGTGTTCCAGTCCTATGCGCTTTATCCGCAAATGACGGTGGAGAAGAACCTGTCGTTCGGCCTGCGCGTTGCCGGCGTGCCCAGGGATGAGATCGCCAAGCGCATCGCACGCGCCGCCGAGATCCTGCAGATCGAGCCGCTTTTGCAGCGCAAGCCCGCGGCCTTGTCCGGCGGCCAACGCCAGCGCGTGGCGATCGGGCGGGCGCTGGTGCGCGACGTCGATGTCTTCCTGTTCGACGAGCCACTATCCAATCTCGACGCCAAGCTGCGCTCGGAACTGCGCGTCGAAATCAAGCTTCTGCATCGCAAGCTGCAGAACACCATGATCTACGTCACCCACGACCAGATCGAGGCGATGACGCTGGCCGACCGTATCGCGGTCATGCGCGGCGGCGTCATCCAGCAGCTCGACGCGCCGCAGACGATCTACAACCGGCCGGTCAACCGTTTTGTCGCGGGCTTCCTCGGCTCGCCGGCGATGAATTTCCTCGAAGGGGAGCTGGAAGCCGGTGCTGCTCCGGCGTTCAGGACCGACGGTGTTTCGGTGCCGCTCGACCGCTATACCTTTGACGGCACGGAGCGCCCGGCCGGCGCTTGCGTGCTGGGCATACGGCCTGAACACATCGCTTTCGGTGACGCTGCAAAGTCGATGCCGTTTTCCGCCGGCGGTTCGGTCGAGATCGTTGAGCCGATGGGTTCCGACACGCTGGTGTGGACCAAGCTTGCCGGCCGCAACTTCTCCTTCCGCGTCGAAGCGGAACGGACGCTGCGCAGCGGCGATCCGATCCAGTTCGGTTTCGATCCGGCGCGCGCCTCGCTGTTCGACGCTGCGACCGGCAATCGCCTGTGACCCTCTAGAATCATCCGCAAACCATCCTCCCAAGAACGATCCCCCTAAAACGATCTCGCGAAACGATCCCCCGAAAACATCCCCAAGCCTTAACCACCCAAGAAACGGACAGAGACGATGAACTGGTCATTCCAACTCTACAGCGCCCGCAATTTCCAGCCGTGGGACGGCATCCTGAAAATGCTCGGCAAGCTCGGCTACAAGGAAGTCGAAGGTTTCGGCGGCGTCTATGACGACCCCACGGCGTTCCGCGCCGAACTCGACAAGAACGGGCTTTCGATGCCGACCGGACATTTCTCGATCGATGCGCTGGAGAATGATTTCGACGGCGTACGCAAAACAGCCGACGCACTCGGCATCACGCTCGTTATCTGTCCCTATCTGCTGGCCGAGCAGCGGCCGGCCGACGCTGCCGGCTGGCGCGGCTTTGGCGAGCGTCTGGCCAAGGTCGGCGAGATCGCAAAAAAAGCCGGCTACGGCTTTGCCTGGCACAACCATGATTTCGAGTTCAAGACACTCGCCGACGGCTCGGTGCCGCAGGATCACATCCTGTCGGCTGCGCCCGACATCGGCTGGGAGATGGACGTCGCCTGGGTAGTCCGCGGCGGCGTTGATCCGCTGCCGTGGATCGAAAAGCACGGCAAGCGCATCAGCGCCGTCCATGTCAAGGACATGGCCAAGTCAGGCGAAGGCCTTGACGAGGACGGCTGGGCGGATGTCGGCCACGGCACCATCGACTGGGCCGGCCTGATCAAGACACTTCGGGCGAAGAGCGCGGCCAAATATTACGTCATGGAACAGGACAACCCCAACGACATCGAGCGCTTCGCCAGCCGCTCGCTCGCATCCGTCAAGGCTTACTAGGAACAATCATCATGGCAAAGAAACTGGGTATCGGCGTCATCGGCTGCGGCAACATCTCGAAAGCGTATTTCTCGCTGGCGCCTCTGTTTCGCGGCATCGAGATGCGCGCCTGCGCCGACATCAACATGGACGCGGCAAAGGCACGGGCGAAGGAGTTCAAGCTGCGCGCCGAGACCGTCGAAGAACTGCTCAAGGATGACGAGATCGACATCATCGTCAACCTCACCATCCCGGCGGTGCACTACGGGGTGTCGAAGCAGATCCTCGATGCCGGCAAGCACGTCTATTCGGAAAAGCCGTTCGTGCTGTCGGTCAAGGAAGGGCTCGACCTCAAGAGCCGGGCCGAGAAGAAAGGGCTGCGCATCGGTTCGGCTCCGGACACTTTCCTCGGCGGCGCGCACCAGCTGGTGCGCAACCTCATCGACACCGGCGCGCTCGGCAAGATCACCAGCGGCACCTGTCATGTGATGGGCCACGGCATGGAGCACTGGCACCCCAATCCCGATTTCTTCTTCCAGCCGGGCGCCGGGCCGGTGCTCGACATCGGGCCCTACTACATCACCAACCTGATCCAGCTGATCGGGCCGGTGAAGCAGGTGGCGGCCTTCGCGACAACGCCTGCCAAGGAGCGCACGATCTCGTCGAAACCGCGCGCGGGCGAGAAAATCCCGGTCAACACGCCGACAACGATCCACGGCCTGCTGGAGTTCGAGAACGGCGCCGTGATCACGCTCAACACCAGCTGGGACGTCTGGGCGCATGGTCACGCGCCGATGGAACTCTATGGTGAGACGGGCACGGTGTTCGTGCCGGATCCGAATTTCTTCGGTGGCGACGTGCGCATAACCAAGGCGGCAAAACCGGTGAAGAAACTGCCGAAATGGCAGCATCCGTTCGGCGTGCCCAACGAAATGCACGGCCAGGGCATGATGGCCAACTACCGCACCGCAGGCCTTGCCGACATGGCGCTGGCGATCGCCGAGGGCCGGCCGCATCGTTGCTCGATGGAGCTCGCGCTGCATGCCGTCGACGTCATGACCGGCCTGTTGCGGTCGGGCGAGACCGGCAAGTTCGTCGCCATGCAGACCAGCTGCGAGCGGCCAGCTGCACTCGGCGTCAAGGACGCAAAAGGACTGTTGGCGAAGCAGAAATGAGGTAGAAGGGTGTCGGCGCGCTCGCGCCGACACCCTTACAATCCAGGATCTGTACCCATGCGCTGGCAGCCGGCTGAAAACCGCTATGAGAAAATGCTCTACAACAGGTGCGGGCGATCCGGCCTGAAACTGCCGGCGATCTCGCTCGGCCTGTGGCACAATTTCGGCAACGACACGCCACACAAGACCAAGCAGGCGATCGCGCGCAAGGCCTTCGATATCGGCATCACCCATTTCGATCTTGCCAACAATTACGGCCCGCCGCCGGGCTCGGCCGAGATCGCCTTCGGCGAGATATTGCGCACCGACTTCGCCAGTTATCGCGACGAGCTGATCATCTCGACCAAGGCCGGCTATGAGATGTGGGCAGGGCCTTACGGCGAATGGGGCAGCCGCAAATATGTGCTGGCGAGCCTCGACCAGAGCCTGAAGCGGATGGGGCTCGACTATGTCGACATCTTCTATTCGCACCGCTTCGATCCGGATACGCCGCTTGAGGAAACGATGGGCGCGCTCGACCATGCGGTGCGTTCTGGCAAGGCGCTCTATGCCGGCATCTCGTCCTACAATTCGCAGCGCACGCGCGAGGCGGCCGACATATTGAAGCAGCTCGGTACGCCCTGCATCATCCATCAGCCGAGCTATTCGATGCTCAACCGCTGGGTCGAAGAGGACGGACTGCTCGATACGCTGGAAGGGCTCGGTGTCGGATCGATCGTGTTCTCGCCGCTGGCGCAAGGCATGCTGACCGACAAATATCTCGGCGGCATCCCCGAGGGTAGCCGCGCCAGCCAAGGCAAGTCGCTGCGGCCCGCCTTCATCAACGAAAAGACCATCGCTAACATCCAGGCGCTGAACGCGATCGCCGGCAAGCGTGGCCAGACGCTGGCGCAGATGGCGCTGACCTGGGTGCTGCGCAAGGGCCGGGTCACCTCGGCGCTGATCGGCGCCAGCCGGCCCGAACAGGTCGAGGACTGCGTCGGCGCGCTCAAGGTGCTCGAGTTCAGCGATGCCGAGCTCGCCGAAATCGACACTTACGCACGCGAGTCCGACATCAATCTGTGGGCGGCGTCGGCCGAGCGCAAAGGCCCGCCGCGGAAGTAAGCGGAACAGCCGGCACCGGACATGAATCAAAACGGCGGGAAAGATCCCGCCGTTTTGCGTTTATCAAGCTTCGGGCCCGTTCAGGGCTTCTTGGCCGTGCCGAGACCGGCCTTGGGCGCCGCCGCGGCTGCCGGAGCCGGGGTCTTCATCTTGGCTTCGATCCAACCCGTATAGTTGGCCAATCGCGTGTAGATGCCATAGGCATTCTTGTGGCCGCAAGCGGCGGTGCCGTCGGACGGACCTTCGCCCCAGGAGACGACGCCGACCTGGACCGGACCGTTGGCGCCGGTCATGAACAGCGGACCGCCGCTGTCGCCGTTGCAGGCGTCGCGTTCGCCGCTGTCGGTGCCGGCGCAGATCATGTTCTTGGTCAGCGGATCCGACATATCGGCGGCGATCGCATTGGCGGCGGCATCGATGCCCTTTTCCGAATAACGCATCCGGTGGGAGAGATCGCCAAGTGCCGCCTTTAGGTCATGCGCATAGATCGACTTGATGCCGCTGTTGCAGGCAGCGCTCGGCTCGAGATCGAGATCGGCCACCATCAGCGCGGTCGGGAAGGTGCCGTCCTGCATCTTGCCCCAGCCGATGACCGTGGTCTTGCCGCTGTCTGGCGTCGGCTCATTGGTGATCTTGATGACCGGCGCATCGGCGGGCTCCGCCAGCCGGAGCAGGCCGAGATCATTGTCCAGCGTCTGTTCGCTGTAGCCCTCGTTGACGATGACCTCGACCACCTTGTAGCGCTTGCCTTCGGTAAGATCGGTGGCGCCGGTCAGCACGGTCACCGTGTCGGGCGAAATCGGCCGGCCCTTGTCGTTGAGGCAGTGCGCCGCCGTCAGCACCCATTGCGGAGCAATCAGGCTGCCGCCGCAGAATTGCGCGTTCGGCTGCGAGGCCGGGCTGGGGTCCAGCCGGGCGCTGGTCAGCAGCGCCACCTGGAACGGATAGGCCCCTTTGTCGGCTTCCTTGCCGCCATAGACGCGGTCGGCCCCGTCGGGATTCTCGGCCTTGGCCTTGTCCCGGGATTCGGCGACGCGCTGCATCGGCGAGACCGCCGCTTCCGGCCTGGCGGCGTCGTCGGCTGCATAGAGCGCGTCGACAGCGGGGAAAGCGGCCGCGATGCCCAGCAGCGATGCAGCGGCAAGCGGCCTGAACCGATGGATAATGTTCACCTTGAAACCCTCCTGAGATGAAAAATGCCGAGCCATGCCGCCATGACGCATAACCAACAGAAGCGGTACCGGTACCTCGATCGCCTTCTGCCAGAACGAACGACATCCGCGCGGTCATAAAACCGAAATACGACTTTTGCTAATCGTGCCCCATCGGGCAGAGCCCACCCAAACCCTATAGCCCCCCACGGGCTACGTGGAAGCGATTTGTCATTGCCAATGTTGGATTATTTTAGGCAGTATATCGACGCGGGTGCGTTTGGCGGAGGGCTTTAACGAGGCCGCCCGGACCGATGATCCGATACGGGCGGGTAACCAAACTAATTTTTTAACTCCACCACGATCTCGACAATATTTCTGTATTTTGCTCCACTCCTTGCTGACTTTTGGGAGAGTCTCACCATGACGAAACTGACAAGCACTATCATTGCGTCCGCACTGCTATCCACCGCACTGTGGGCGATGCCTGCCTTCGCCGCCGATCCCGGCTCAGCGAATGCCGGCAATGGCGAAAGCATGCGCGATCTCGGAACGGGCGACTACCAGCCCGGCCGGGCAAAGCCGATCGCTCCGCCGAAACTGACCGAAGATGAAGCCAGCCGGGCAGCGCCGCTGACCGACGAGGGCACGGCGGTCAAATCCTATGGCATCGTCGGACGTTCCGCCGATGGCAAGGACATCAAGATCGATGCCGGCGAGACGCTGAAGGACCTTGTCATCAAGGAACTGAATGCGCCCGCTAACGCACCAGCGGCCAACAAGACCGGGCTGACGGGCGGCGACGAAGCCGGCCGCCAGGTGTTCGGGGCCGACGACCGCGAGCAGATCAAGAACACCAAGACCTACCCGTTCACCGCGATCGGCTATATCGAAGGCAAAGCCAAGAGCGGTTACGGCAGCTGCTCGGGAACCCTGATCGGTCCGCGCACGGTGCTCACCGCCGCGCATTGCCTCTACAGCAATGAAGACAAGGCCTGGCTCGACGACGTCATCTTCGTGCCGTCGCTCAACGGCAACACCGCCGACGATGCACCGTTTGGCGCTTTCAGCTACGAGAGCGTCTATATCCTGCAGGGCTTCATCGACAATTATCAGGGTTACTACGGCTCGGTCATTCCGTGGGACCTCGGCATCATCACGCTGAAGCAGGATGTCGGCACCAATCTCGGCTGGCTGGGTTATGCCAACTATGAGAACCTCGGCGATTTCACCGCAAACATCGTTGGCTACCCCGGCGACAAGCCGATGGGAACGATGTGGAAGGCGACCTGCGAAGTGAAAGCCGAAAACGTCGGCGCGGAGTATTTCCAGTACGACTGCGACACCTATCCGGGGTCGAGCGGCAGCTCGGTCTACGCCTATGACAATGGCGCCAAGCAGCGCGTCGTCACCGGCGTGAACGTGGCCGAAAGCCCCAACGCCAACACTGCGGTGCGCCTGAACGCTGCCAACGTGGCGTGGATCAACAGCCTGTACAAATAAGGCCCGATCTTTCGCCGGCAAACAGCGGCGAAAACCAGCAATACCAAACCGGCGGCGGGACGTTCCCGCCGCCGGTTTTTTGTATCGAAACACCTCTCTTGCACTGTGTTACAGCGGTGCTTACGCTAGGCGATCCAAGGGGTTGGGTAATAAGATGGCGCGGGCAAGAATGATCTTCGGGGTCAAAGCGATCGCGGCTGCGTCCACGCTGGCCGCACTGACATGCTTTTCCGCTATGGCCGATCAAGGCGGTGCCGCACCCGATGGCACCTGGGCCGAGCGGGTGCAAATCCTCTATCAAAGCGAAACACGTTCGGTGCTGCGCAAGAATGTACGGGTCTGGGATTCCCACCCGGGATTGGGTCTTGATTTCACCTGGGAGCCGGCAGCCGGCGTGTCGCCGGACCGCACCGTCGCAGCCGACGGCACCGTCAACGGCAAGGGCAGGCTGGTCTGGCGCGTACGCGGCTCGGCGAGCTACGACCCCAAGACGATCTATTCCAGCTATTTCGGCGAGATCAGGAATGGCCGCCCCGAAGGACAAGGCCGGCTGGAGCTGCGTTCAGGCGAGATTCTCGACGGCCGTTGGGTCGCCGGCCAGCTCGACGGCCATGCGATCCATGTCGATGCCGACGGCAATCGCTATGAAGGGCAATTCAGGGCCGGTGTGCCGAATGGCGAGGGCAGGCTGGAGACGAAGACAGGCAAGATATTCGTCGGCTCTTTTGCCGATGGGCTGAAGGACGGCAAGGGCCGCACCCGGTTGCCCGGCGGCACCGTCTACTGGTCGCAATGGGCGATGGGCAAGGAGATCGGCGGTGCGCGCCCCGATGTGCTGGCCGATGCCAGAGTGGGCGGGTTGCTCAAGGCGCAGACCGGCGGCGGTTCCGCCGACAAGGTCGAGATCGGCATTGCCGTCGACCAGCGCATGACGCAGCAGGCCGACATGCAGTACCAGCATCTCGTGCGCGACGAAGACATCGCGATCTATCCGGTGTCGGACCAGTACAATGATGCCTGGAACGGCACCGCAGAGATTCGTACCGGCAATGTCTATGAAGGCATGGACTGGGAGACGGCGCCGGCCTTCGCCGAAGTCGACCTCAAGACCACCGACCAGTCGAGGGTCAAGATCGACAGCCTGGAAATGAAGGTGGCCGCGAGCGAGGCCTACCGCAAGCCGATGCTGTCGATCAGCGAGCATTATGGCTGCGTCGGCTTCCGCCCCGACTTCTCGATCGTCAACAATGGCTGGGGCGAAGTGAAAGACATGAAGATGTCGATCCAGTTCACCAGGACCGACGAGGAGGACAACGCGACCGGCGAGCCGAGCCGCACGTTCACGAAGGACATCGGCACTTTCGGCGACGGCGTCGACGTCTCGATCAAGAACGTGCTGATTGAAGCCGGCGTCGACACAACCACGCTCGAGACCGAGCGCTTCACTTGCCCGTCAAGGGACAGCCTGGATGTCTGCCGCGCCCAGGTGGCCAACAAGGTCAAATTCGGCGACGTTGCCGATTACATCAGCGGCAGCGTCGAGAAAATGAGCGTGACCGGGATTGGCAAGCTCGATTATTCCTGGGCGGACGATCAGGGCGCTGTCTACCAGCAGAGCGAGCCGTTTCGCGTCATCGTCTCGCTGGTCAGCATCGAGGTCCCAGAATCGCTCGCCGAATGCGGCGATGGCGGCGGCGCGTCGCCCGAAGCGCTGCGCTACCAGAACATCGAATTTCCGATCGGCAAGACCGATTACAGCATCCCCATGCCGGTGCGCGGCAACAAGAATCTCAGCGCCTACACGGCACGGCTGAAAATGTGGTCGTCAATGTCGTCGATCCATCGCTTCAGCATCGCCGCCCATTTCGCCGATGGCAGCACACGCGAGAGCAAGCCGGCCACGTTCTTCTATTTCAGGCCGAAGCAGTCGCTGTTCGAAACCAGCACCAAGCCGGCGGTCTGCTATCTGCCGGAAGATCTGCAAGGCTGTTGAGGTCCTGTCACGTCCTTTCGGGAATCGCGTCATTTCGAGCCCATCTCGAAAAAATTGGGCAGCGGGATCAGCCGGGCAAAGATCGTGCCCTGGCTGAACACCCTGAGTTCCAGCATCGACCCGGACGATCGTTCGGCTTTCTGGTCGAACAGGAAATTGCCGAGCGAATAGATCTCCGCAACATCGCCACCGCCGAGCGGCAGGATCGCCTCGCTCGATACATGTGGATGACCGCCGACGATTGCCGTGACACCGCGCAGCCGCATCTGGTCGGCAAGCATCTCCTCGTGCGGCGACGGCTCCGTCTTGTACTCGCGGCCCCAATGGACGAAGGCAATCACCGGCCGCTCGGCATTGTCGTGCAGCAGCCGGTCGAGCAAAGCAGGCGTCAGAAGGTCGGTGTTCCTGGAGCCGTTGGTATCGATGTCGGTCAGCCCGACCAAGTCGAGATCGGCAAGCGCCAGCGTCTCGCCCTGGCCGAAATGGGCGATGCCGGCCGCATCGAGTGCGGCCAGCGTCTCGGCATAGCCTGACGGGCCGAGGTCGTAGGCGTGATTGTTGGCGAGGCTGACAGCGGCGACATGCAATTTCTTGAGCATGTCGATGGCGAGGTCTGCGGGCATGGCCAGCGTCATGTCGTCGATCGCCTCAGGGACGTTGGGCAGGATCACGCCTTCGAGATTGACGATCAGTGGCCGCGAGCGGGTCAGGGCCAGCACGCTTTCGACGATCTTCTCGGCAACACCGTCGCGGACCAGGATCTTCTTCATGGCGCGGCCGAAATTCACGTCGCCCGCGAAATAGTAGAGCTTGTCGTCGGGACGGGCAGGATTGTTGATGCCGGGGCCGAAGGCGCCGAACAGCGCCACGACATAGCTGGTGGTGCGCTCGACATAGTCGCTTGAATGCGCCTGCGAGTTCTCGTTGGCGACGACCAGCGGCGCAGCACCGAACAGTTCGCGCTGCAGCCTGGTCTGGATATAGAGCGCACCGACCGAATCGGCGTGATCCGGCTGGCGCAGCGCCGTGATGCCGTCGAGCGAACCGGCGGCGAGCATGTTCAGCGTCTGCTGGTCGAAACGCCTGGCTTCGTGCTGCGGCAGATAATGTGAGAAATCGGTGGATTCGACGATCAGCGTGTCCTTGTCGACGATCGCTTTCAGCGCCTGCGCCAGCCGGTCCCAGTCGCCGCGCTTCGCCTTGACCGACATCGCCACCGGCACGATGGTTGCCTCGGGAAAATAATGGTGCAGGAAGGGCAGCATGGCTTGAACGCCGTGCTCCTTGGCGAAGAGGCAGGAGTCCTCGACCATCTCGCTGTTCGCCTGGATAAGGCGCAGGGCTGCCGTGTCGGCCAGGACCGGGCCAAGCACAGTGTCGAAGCCGCGCGTCGTGGTGGCGAAGAGTTTCTGCGTCTTATGGAAATGGTCCGGCGACAGGATGACGATGCGCTTGTAGCGGAAGCCGGACGCGGCGTGGAAACCGAGTGCGACGAGATCTGCGACGAGCAGGTGGTGGGGGACTGTGATGCCGGTGAGGCGTTGGTTGGACGGCTCGATTCTGGCGACGGCGGCGATGGCGTCGGTGAAGAGTGTGGGGTCGGAGTAGAAGGACGGGAAGTTTGTGTCGCCGGGCGGGCAGGTGATGGGGGCGGCAGACGCTTGAAGCACTGAGAGGATAAGCAAGGCGGTGGCAAAGATCAGAATGCTGGTCCGTGCCCAGGCACCCCCCGCTGTCCTGCCGGACATCTCCCCCGCAAGGGGGGAGATTGGATGTCGCCTCGACTTTCGCCAATCACCAACCTTGAAAATAGATCTCCAGCAATGAAGAGACTGATCTCCCCCCTTGCGGGGGAGATGGCCGGCAGGCCAGAGGCGGGTGCCTGGGTGCCGACCTCTCACGGCTCAGCCAGCACAATGTTCTCCACGCCGCCGACATAGTAGAACGGCTTCTGCTTGGACGCGGTCAGCCGCAGCACTTCGCGCGAGATGTAGTCGGCGAGGCCGAACAGCGTCACGCCGCCGTCGGAGGTCTTGGCCCGGCCGCGCAGGCCTTCGAGGATCGAATAGGTGAAGACGCCATGGCCGAGCTCGGGCAGTTCGGCGGCGGTGTTGTTGGCAGCGGTGGCCGAGAAGACGACGATGCGTGCGTCCTGCGCGTCTTTTTCCAGGCGCGGGTTGAAGGCGTTGGCGGCGTGGCAGGTGTCGAGCAGCATGAAGCGCATGCCCTTGGCCCGCTCAACCGATTTCTGGATGTCGCCCCAGTCGACCAGCGAGGAGCGCTTCCAGCGGTCGGCATCCTGTTTGCGGCCGTCCGTGGGGATGAAATAATAATCTTCGTCGATGTTGATGCCGTGACCGGCGACGAAAATGATGGTGGTGTCGTTCTCGCCGGGTCTGTCGAGAAAGTCGGCGAGCTGGTCGTTGATCGTGTCGGAATCCGGTTCCAGGATGGTGTCGGCGCTGGCGACCTTGAACACGTCCTTGCCGGAATCGGGCGCCTCATCCAGCGCTTCGCGGTTGACCAGAACCAGCGTCTCCATCGCCGAAAACAAGGGCGCGGATTTCTGCGAGATCACCTTGAGGAATTCGGTGGCGTCATCGACGGGGTAGCGCAGATCGCAGGCACGGCCGGCGCAGGCATCGGTCAGGAAGGGATATTTATCGACGCCGATCACGGCGACGTAGAGCTTGCCCTTGTTGGCAGGCTTCTCGGTTTTCCGCGCCAAGGCTGTGACGCTGCGCTCGGTCAGGTAGCCGAACTCATTGGTGCCGGTGATGCGGATGGTGTTCTCGCCATTCTCGACCGGCACTTCGACGATGGTGCTCTTGCCGCCATCGGCCGAGCGTGCGGTGACATCGCCGACATTGCGGCTGTTCGACAGGATCGAAAACCCGGCGACATCGGCGCCGGCTTCCTGCGCGCCTGTGATCTCGACGGCGACATAGCCGTCGCGGACATTGCTCTGGTCGGCGGCAAGCTTGATGCCGAATTCAGGCGGCTTGCGCTCAAGCAGCTTTTCCAGCTCCCGGTCGACGCCGGGCCGCATTTCCTGGACGGCCTGTTCGGCGCTGCGCAGGACAATGGCCCGGCGCACCATTTCCGGGCTCCAGAGATACTTTTTCAGCTGGCCGGCACTGATGAAACGCCCTTCGTGGTCGCGACCCTGATTGACGTGCCAGCCTATCAACTTGTCGCCATCGGCCGAGGAATAATAATAGCCCTGCGGCATCCAGGCGATCCATTCGGAGCCGGCAAAGAACATCGACACGATCAGTTTGTGGGTCTTCAAATTCCACAGCCGCAAGGTCTGGTCGGCGCTGCCGGTGACCAACAGCCCTTCCTTCTCGGCGGCAACCATGGCGTTGATCTCGCCGGTGTGGCCGGTGAATTCACCCGATAGCTCGGCGGTCGCGGTTTTGTATTCCAACAGCGTGCCGTCGCTGCCGCCGGTGATCAGGCCAAGCCCATTGCCGATCAGCGTGTAAGCCGAATGGACGAAGCCATTGGTGGCGGCATTCTCGATGCTGTGCATCACCTTTCCGCCGCTCGCGATTTCGAGCACGGCATTCTCCAGGCCGTCCTTGCCGCCGGGGGCAGCACGGAGCGACCACTCACCCTCTGCGAGTGCCGCGCGGGCATAGGCGCCCTGTTCCGCAAACGCCACCGGGTCCTCGAAGAACCGCTCGGCCGTCGGTAGCGCCAGCACCTTGTCCAGCGTGCCCTGGAGTTCAGGACAGGACACGCGTTCGGGGCAGGGGTTGGCATTACCCCAGGCAATAGAGCTGCTCGCCGCATCGATCCCGATCGCCGCCACCGGTTCGCCGACCCCTTGCAGCAGCGCCTTGCGCTCGCCGGTCACGGGGTTCCAGACCTGGATGGCGTTGCGGGCGCCGCCGGCTGTCGCCACCAGCGAACCGTCGGCATTGCTGGCGCCGGCAAACACCGTGCCGTCATGGCCGCCATAGTCGAGCATCGGATCGCCGCTGTCCGTGTTCCAGACCACCGAGCGATGCTTGTCGGCGCAGCGATAGCTGCAGGATGCGACCAGCCGGGAACCGGTGGCGAAGCTCAGCGCGCCGATCTGGAAATCCTGCTTGGGCATGGCGCGAACGAACTTGCCGTCGCTGGTCTGCCAGAGCTGGACACCGCCGTCCTTGCTGCCGGTGGCGAACAGCCTGCCATCCAATGACACGGCGAGTGCGGCGACGCCGACATCGCGCAGCGGTTCGGCCTCGGCGGGCAAAGCGATTTCCTCTGACTTGGCGACGTCCCAGAGCCGGATGCCATTGTCGGTGGTCGTCGCTGCCAGCCGGGTTCCCGCAGCGGCGAAGGCGAGCTTTTCCACACGCCAGGAATCGGCATCGAATTTTTCCGCCAGCGTCCAGCCCGACGCGGATTTGTCGTCCGCCCGCCAGAGGTAGACGAAACCATCGCCACCGCCGGCGGCGAGCGTGTTTCCGTCGGGTGAAAAGGCGACATCATAGATGGCATAGTCGGCGGCCTTGAGCACGGTTTTGATCCTGCCGGTGGCGAAATCGAACAGCCTGATATCGCCATAAGGGGGCTTGTCGCCGATGCCGGCGCCGAAATAACCGCCGGCGGCGATCGTCTTGCCATCCGGCGACACGGCAATCGCAAAGACCTTGCCGTCATTGCCATTGCCAAGATAGCCGCGAATGGTGCGCAGCGTCACCCCGCTCTGCCAGTCCCAGATGCGGATGGTCTTGTCGTCAGATGCGGAGACCAGTTCCTCGCCGTCCGGCGTGAAGGCAAGGTCGGTGACCCTGGCGCTGTGGCCGCCGGTGTTGAGATCGAGGTGGAAATCGAGGTCCTCGGCACCGGCGGTTGACGTTAACGCCAGAAGACCGACCAGGATTAGCCACCGGATAGCACGCAAGGGATGGGAGCTGCCCGGCACCTTGTTGCGCCGCTATTTGGAGTCGGCGGGCGGCGCCGACCCGTGACGCACATAATTCTCGATCGCCTGGGCATAACTGGCGGAACCGGCCTTGCGCTCTTTTTCGATGTAGCCGGCAAAATAGCTCCAGAACGACACCGCATAGTCGCGGAAATAGGCATCGGCGACATCGCGCGAACAGAGCTTGCCCTCAACGCAGATGGAGAGACGATTGAGGAAATAGACGATGCGATCAAAATTGTCGTTGAAATCGGCGATCGGCATGGTGCCGCCGCCGGCAGTCATCGCCTCAATGCCAATGCGTTGCCGGAAGACCCGTTCCTCGGTCGGCGACGGCGTGGCGCTGAGCAGATTGTCGTATTTGGCGTTGAGCGACGAGAGGCGCTCCTTGAGCGCGCGCTGCGCCTGCTGAAAATCCTTGCTTTCCCAAAGCTCGACCAGCGACATCGTCTGCTCGACGCGCTTCTGTTCCTGGTTTGCCAGAAACTGGAAGACCGAGAAGCCCAAGGTGAAGACGATCGCCAGGCGCACGGCGAGACCCGACCAGGCATAGATCAGCATGCGCCAGTCGCGGTCGGTGAACGGGTTGGCTTCCTTCTTGATCTCGTGACTGCTCGGCCACGGAAAGCCTTCGGTGGTTTCGGGCAAGGTCGCCGGCTTCTTGGCCGGTGCCGGCGCCGATGTGGCTGGCGATTTTTGCGTTGCAGTGCCCCCCGGCTTTTTCATCCGCAGCTGTCCAGTCGGATAATGGCGGTGGGATCGAGCACGATGCCGGGTGTCTCCAGCTTCTTTTTCAGGCAATCGAGCTGCGTGCGCGAAATCATGAACTGCACGTCCGGTTCGGCAGCCGCCTTGCTGGGTGACGGCAAGGGCTCGACCACGCCGCGCGAGGCGCAGCTGGAGAGATCGACGACAACGGCCGTGTTGCCGGTCTTGGCGATCTGGTCGTACTGGTCGAGAAAGCAGGTGGCGAGCTCGGAGTTGGTGACGATCTGCTTGGCGCACAGGCCGCAATTCTCGTCCGCCGAGGCGCTGGCAACCAGCAACAGGCTTCCGGCAAGGCCGGCCGTCGCTGCACGCCAGGAGAGCACGGGGATAGTCACTGATGTCCTCATCTGTTGCATTCAGCCGCGGCGCATAGAAGTGTCGCGAGCCGGGAATGTTCATATATCACGCCGGCAAGAGCCGGCGAAGCGATGTCAGGTCAGGCGCGGGGCACCGTCTCCATCGGGAAGATCATCACCGCGCCTTTGGGACCGCTCTTGTCGGCAAGCCGCATCACCGAGCGCGTCGCCGGCGCCATGCCGATGTCGGCCAGCATGTCGGAAAAACCAGGCGTTCCCGATGCGGCACGCGTCACGGCGCGCACGCCTTCCTGGGCAAGAAAGCTCAGATCCTCTTTCTCGCTCTGCGGCGGCGCCTCGGTCAGCACGGCAATCATGCGCTCCATGCCGAAGCTGGTGTCGGTGAAGGCGAGCAGCCCTTCCTTCAGGCCCTGATCGGCCTGCTGGTTGATCGGCGCCAGCCGCTCGGCGACGATATGGGTGATCGAATAGTCGCTGCCGATGTAGAGCACGTTGATGTCGACGAACTCGTCGGACCCGTTCTTGGCCGCAATGTGTACCTGATCGCCCGGCGAAACGCGCGGCACCGTCGAGGATTCGATCGGCTCCAGCACATCGCTGTCCTGGCGCTTGATCAGGAACTGGACGCTGACCTCGTCCGGCCGGTAGTCGGACGCCGCGGCGAGCCGCGACAGGCCGGTGGCGCGGAAGATCGTGGTCAGGTTCTTGGCTGTGTTTTCCGCAAGCTTGTCGCGGCCATCCTGATGGATGACGATGCGCGGCGGCTTGCTGCCGTCCTTCAAGCTGATGTCGCCGGACGCCGGCAGGAACCACAGCGCCGGTTCGTCGCTGGCGTTGGCGGCAGCGCCGTCCATGGATTTTTCGCGCAGCACCGCAAGCCGCAGATCGGCGCTCTTGCCGGGCTCGACCAGCGCGATGTGGAAGCCGGACTTCGGCTTCGCCACCAATTCGTCCAGAACCGAATTGACCAGCTCGGTTTCTTTATCGAGCCCTGCGGTCGGCGCCGGCTTTGCCACCAGCAGCTTGTAGTCGACTGCGAGTTCGGCAACGCGCGCATAGGCGCCGGCGGGCACCGCCGTCGGCGCAAGCGCCGGCTTGCCGTCGAATTCGACCGGTGCGAGCTGGCTTTCGAGGTTTTTTGCCAATTTCACTTCGAGATAGCCGACGGCGTCGGAGAGCTTCGACAGCGCCGAAGGCAAAATGGCGAGCTTGCTGCCGGGGGTCAGACCCTGCAGCAGCCCGGCGCCGATCGCGACATCGCCGTCCTTGACGGCAATCGGCCATTGCATGACGGCGTCGGTCTTGTCGGTGCCGAACACGCGGGCGTCCAGTTCGCCCTCGAACAGGGGCGTCGGCCTTGTGCGGCCGTCGGCCGAATATTGCTGCAGCACGGCCTGGCCGAGCTGGCGATAGGTGACGTTGGGGTTCTCGGCCAATTTCGACAGGATGGTGAAGGTGAACAGGCCGAAGCGCGGCGCGTCGGGCGTGCCCTTGGGCAGCGGCATTTCCGGCGTCGTCTCGACCGTCTGCGCGGCATAGAAGGCGACCAGCTTGCCCCTGGCGATCGGCTCTGCGCCGGTCGGCGTCAGGTTGAAGGCCGGCTTGCGGCCGCCATTCTCGTCGAAACCGCGCGATGCGCTTGCCGAGATGTCGTCATAGGCCTTCACCGCCGCTGCTCTCGCCGCGTTGTCGCCGCCGACGAGGTCGGCGAACTCGACCTTGCGCTCCAGTTCGTCATCGACTTCCGCGGCGCGCGTCGCGGTGCCCGAATGGCAGCAGTCGAACACCACCCAGACAAAGGCGCCCTTGTCGCGGATGGCGTCGAGTGCGGCGCCGACCTCGTTGTCGACCAGCGCGTTCGGCACGCCCTCTTCGCGGTTGATCCATTTGTCGATATCGGACGGCAGGAAAATCTCGTCGAGGCCGTCGGTCTCGTCACCGGCCTTGGCTTGCGGCTGCTGGGCGCCGTGGCCCGACAGATGCAGATAGACGAAATCGTCGCGTTGCACCTTGCCGGCGAGGTCGGCAAGAGCGGCCTTGATCGCCGCATGCGTCGGCGGGCCGTTGGCGCCTTCGACGTCCTTGGCGAGCAGGATCACGTTCTCGGCCGAGAACTTCACCGGATCGGGCGTGTTCTTCAGGAGATAGTCGCGCACTAGGCCGGCATCGTTCTTCGGCCCGATCAGCCAGTTCTTCTGCGGCAGGTTCGGATAGTCGGTGCAGGCAACCAGCAGCGCGTGATAGGTGCGCGAGGCGGCGAGGGCGCGGAACGAGACCGTACCGGCAGCCACAAGCGCCGACGTGCCGACGAGCAGCGTCCGTCGTGTCAGTTTGATCATAATTGCTTCCCCAAGCCCGATCGAATTTGCAAGTGCGGCACCTTTCGTCGCGAATTTTGTCAGTATTTTGAATGTGGTCGGTGCCGTCAATCGGCGGTGGTGGTCATGGTGTCGATGGCGATAACGGAAACAGTGGCAAAAAGCCCGCTTCATCGCTATCTCAAGGGAATTGAGACCGTCGCATGGCAGAAATGATTTGCGAGCGGCGCTGGATCAAACAGATAGAACATGATGTCGTCCGAGAACCGCTCCACACTTTTCGGCATCATGCTCTAAACGATCGGAAAACGGGATCATGGCGGCAAGGGATGTGCTGACGAAGAATCAGCTGAGCGTGCTCGAAAAGCTCGAGGCCGCCAGCGGACCGCTCAGCGCCTATACGCTTCTCGACCAGCTGCGCGAGCGCGGTTTCCGCGCGCCGCTACAGGTTTACCGGGCGCTCGACAGCCTGGTGAAGTCAGGCTTCGTGCACCGGTTGGAAAGCCTCAACTCCTTCGTCGCCTGCGCCGAACCGCACGACCATACGCATTCGATGACAGCCTTCGCTATCTGCGACACATGCGGGCAGGTGATGGAGATGTCCGACCATGACGTCGACCATCGGCTGGACGAATGGGTGCGCTCGACCGGGTTTGCTGCGAAGAAGGCGGTGATCGAGTTTCGAGGGACGTGTGCCAAGTGCCTGGCTGAGGCTGCCTAACGTTTCGACGCTGGCGGGACAGCACCCCCCTCTGTCCTGCCGGACATCTCCCCCGCAAGGGGGGAGATTGGCAGTTCAAGCGCTGCGCCCATTGCAGCAACGTCGGAGATTGGCGAAACCGGAAGTGGCGGCTGATCTCCCCCCTTGCGGGGGAGATGCCCGGCAGGGCAGAGGGGGGTGTGAAGGATCGCGGCGTATCCGGCGCTAATGCGCCTCGTCCCAGTTGTTCGCTGCGCGGGCATCGACATGCAGCGGCACCGACATCGAGATGGCCGGCATCGGCGCGTTCTCCATCACCCTGCGCACCACGGGGATCGTCGCCTCGACTTCCGCTTCAACCGTCTCGAAGATCAATTCGTCATGCACCTGCAAGAGCATGCGGGCGGACAGGCCGGCCTTTTCCAGCGCCTCGTCCATATGCACCATGGCGCGGCGGATGATATCGGCAGCGGTGCCTTGCAGCCTGGCGTTGATCGAGGCGCGCTCGTTGAAGGCACGGATCGACGGGTTTGACGACCGGATCTCAGGATAGTGGATGCGGCGGCCGAAGATGGTTTCGACGAAGCCATGCTCGCGGGCATAGGCTTTTGTTGCCTCGATATAGTCGCGGATGCCGGGGAAACGCTCGAAATACTTCTTGATGTAGGCGCCGGCCTCCTCGCGCGGGATCGACAGCTGGTTGGCGAGCCCAAAGGCCGAGATGCCGTAGATGATGCCGAAATTGATCGCCTTGGCGCGGCGGCGCACTTCGGAAGGCATGCCTTCGACCGGCACGTTGAACATTTCCGAGGCGGTGATGGCGTGGATGTCGGCGCCATCGGCGAAGGCCTGCTTCAACTGCGGGATCTCGGCGACGTGGGCAAGCACGCGCAGTTCGATCTGGCTGTAGTCGGCCGAGACCAGTTTCTGGCCCTTGTCGGCGATGAAGGCCGTCCTGATCTTGCGTCCCTCCGCGGTGCGCACCGGGATGTTCTGCAGATTGGGATCGGAGGAGGACAGCCGGCCCGTCGTCGTTGCGGCCAGCGCATACGATGTGTGCACGCGCCTGGTGTCGGGATGGATGAAGCCGGGCAGCGCGTCGGTGTAGGTCGATTTCAGCTTGGTCAGCTGACGCCAGTCGACGATCTTGCGCGGCAGTTCGTGGCCTTCGGCGGCGAGGTCTTCCAGAAGCTGCGCGGAGGTCGACCATTGCCCGGTCTTGGTCTTGGAGCCGCCGGGCAGGCCCATGCGGCCGAACAGGATGTCGCCGAGTTGCTTTGGCGACCCGATGTTGATGCGCTCGCCGACAAGGCCGTAGATTTCCTCTTCCAGCCGTGCGGCGCCTTGCGCCAACTCGCCGGAGAGCCGCGACAGGATCTGGCGGTCGACTGAGATGCCGCGCTGTTCCATCCGCGCCAGCACCGGCACCAGCGGCCGTTCCAGCCGCTCATAGACCGAAACCAGGCCCTTGGCGGCAAGTCGCGGCTTCAGCACCTGCCATAGCCGCAACGCTACGTCGGCATGGCCGGCGGCGTAGGCGGTCGCCCGGTCGATGTCGACCTGCTCGAACCCGACCGAGCTTCTGCCGGAACCGGCGAGATCCTTGAGCGGCGTCGTGGCATGGCCGAGCCATTTGTCGGCAAGCGAGGACAAAGTGTGGTGGCCGGTGCCGGCGTCGAGCACATAGGAAATCAACATCGTGTCGTCGAAGGGTGCGATATCGATGCCGTGGCGGCTCATGACGACGATGTCGTATTTGGCGTCCTGGGCGATCTTGAGCACCGATTTGTCTTCCAGCAACGGCTTCAGCAGCGCCAGCGCCTCGCGGACCGGAATCTGGTTCTCCAGCGTGCCGCCGCCGAGCAGGTCGCCAGCGCCGCTCTTGTGGGCGAGCGGCACATAGGCGGCGCGGCCGGGGCCGATCGCCAGGGAGAAACCGATGAGGTCGGCCAGCATCGGATCGGAAGACGTGGTTTCGGTGTCGAAGGCGACGGTTCCGGTCTCCTTGGCTTGGGCCAGCCAGGTCTTGAGCGTTGCCGTGTCGCGGATGGCGACATAGGCGGCAGGATCGATTTTGGCCGCGGCGGCCGTTTCCAGGCGAAGTGCGGCAAGCAGCGAAGGCGCGTCCCCGGCCCTTGCGGTTTCGGATTTGGCTTCATCCTGTGTTGCCGCAGGCACCGGTGTGCCGGAGCCGACATCGGGGCCGTGCGCGGTGTCGGCGCGCTCGACGGTGACGGCGACAGCCTGCACATCGCCGGCTTCGGTGCTGGTCGCCTCGGCCACACGGCGGGTCAGCGAGGTGAATTCCATGGTTTTGAGAAAGCCGATCAGCTTCGGCCCATCCGGCGCATGCAGCACGAAATCGTCGAGCCCGTCGGTCACCGGCACGTCGTTCTTCAGCGTCACCAGCTGGCGCGATATGCGCGCCTTGTCGGCATTGGCGATGATGGATTCGCGCCTCTTGTCCTGCTTGATCTCGCTGGCCCGGGCGAGCAGCCCGTCAAGGTCGCCGAACTGTTCCAGAAGCTGCGCCGCCGTTTTCGGCCCGATGCCGGGTACGCCCGGCACATTGTCGACGGAGTCGCCGGTCAGCGCCTGCAGGTCTATCATCTTTTCCGGCGGCACGCCCCATTTCTCGATGACTTCGGGGATGCCGATCTGGCGGTCCTTCATCGGGTCGTACATGCCGACCGTGGGTCCGACCAGCTGCATCAGATCCTTGTCAGAGGAGATGATAGTGGTGTCGCAGCCGGCCTCGCACGCCAGCCTGGCATAAGTGGCGATGAGGTCGTCGGCCTCGTAGCCTTCGATCTCGATGCAAGGCAGGTTGAAGGCCACGGTTGCCTGGCGGATCAGACCGAATTGCGGGATCAGGTCTTCGGGCGGTGCGTTGCGGTTGGCCTTGTATTCCGGGTAAAGATCATTGCGGAAGGTTTTCGACGAATAATCGAAAATGACCGCTAAATGCGTCGGCACGATGCCTACATCGGTGTTGCGGGCGTCCTGCATCAGCTTCCACAACATGTTGCAGAAGCCGGAGACCGCGCCGACCGGCAGCCCATCGGATTTGCGGGTCAGCGGCGGCAGCGCATGATAGGCGCGAAAGATGTAGCCGGAGCCGTCGATAAGGAAGAGATGGTCGCCTTTTTTCATGCCGGCAGGGATAGCGCGGCAGGACGGCGCGGTCCATGGCAAAGGCGGGCTTCCAACAGGTGTTGCGGCGACATGCTGACAGAGCCTGCCTGCCGATAGGTCCTGCTGCTGTTTGCCTCGGCGCTCACGGCTATGTTACAAAAGTGTAATTTTTGTGCCCTTGAAACGCCACGATCCGAGACACAAATAAAGGTCATCGGCAGTTTTCGCCGAGTCCGGAGCAAGGCCCGTCCCCCGCCTATCCCGGACAATTGCGGCAGCCTATCCCCCCTCTCCGGGCTGCCGCATCGTTTCGAGTAAAAGACCGCCGTGGTTCCCCTCCACCACGGCGGTTCTTTTTTGCCTTCTGACAAGTGTTTACGGTCCGTGGTCCAACGATCGCGGGCTTTTCGTTTTGATGCGCTGCCTTTACGGTCCCGGCACCGAAAAGAAAGGCCCGCAGTAATGTCCACCATTTCCTCCGTCCTCGACCGTCTCGACAAAAATCTCGACCAGAGCCTGGAGCGCCTGTTCGGCCTGCTCCGCATCAAGTCGATCTCGACCGATTCCCACTATGCCGCCGACTGCCGCAAGGCCGCCGATTGGCTGGTGGCGGACCTCAAGCTGATCGGCTTCGACGCTTCGGTGCGCGACACGCCGGGACACCCGATGGTGGTTGCGCACCATGAAGGCCCCGCCGGTTCGCCGCATGTGCTGTTTTACGGCCATTACGACGTGCAGCCGGTCGATCCGATCGAGCTTTGGGAGAACGACCCGTTTGCGCCGGCGGTCAAGGAGATCGAGCCCGGTCACAAGGTAATCACCGGCCGTGGCTCGGCCGACGACAAGGGGCAGCTGATGACCTTCGTCGAGGCCTGCCGCGCCTGGAAGCAGGTGCATGGCAATCTGCCCTGCCGCATCACCATCCTGTTCGAGGGCGAGGAGGAGTCCGGTTCGCCGTCGCTCAAGCCGTTCCTCGAGGCCAATGCCGATGAGCTCAAGGCCGATTTCGCTCTGGTCTGCGACACCGGCATGTGGGACCGCGAAACGCCGTCGATCTGCGTTTCGTTGCGCGGAATGGTCGGCGAGGAGGTCACGGTCAAGGCTGCCGATCGCGACCTGCATTCGGGCCTCTATGGCGGCGCCGCCGCCAACCCGATCCGCATCCTGGCGAAAATCCTCGCCGACATCCATGACGAGAACGGCCACATCACCATTCCCGGCTTCTATGACGGGGTTGAGGAAACGCCGTCGCAGATCCTGAAATCATGGGAAACTCTGGGCGAGACCGCCGAAACCTTCCTCGGACCGATCGGCCTCTCGATCCCGTCGGGCGAAAAAGGCCGCTCGGTGATGGAACTGACCTGGGCGCGGCCGACGGCCGAGTTCAACGGCATCATCGGCGGCTATACCGGCAAGGGGTTCAAGACGGTGATCGCGGCGGAAGCGTCGTCGAAAATCTCCTTCCGCCTCGTCCACAAGCAGGACCCCGAGAAGATCCGCGCCGCTTTCCGGAAATTCGTCGAGGCGCGCATTCCCGGGGACTGTTCGGTCGAATTCCACCCGCATGGCGGCGGGCCGGCAATTCAGCTTTCCTACGACTCGCCATTCCTGGCCAAGGCCAAGAATGCGCTGTCGGATGAATGGCCGAAGCCCGCTGTGACCACGGGCGGTGGTGGTTCCATTCCGGTGGTCGGCGACTTTCAGACCTATCTCGGCATGGAATTGCTGCTGGTCGGGTTCGGGCTCGACGACGACCGCATCCACTCGCCCAACGAGAAATACGAGCTGACCTCCTTCCACAAGGGCCAGCGCTCCTGGGCGCGCATTCTCGATGCGCTGACGCGCTGAGGAGGCTGGGAAGTTTTCTTGTTGATTTTTCAGCGGATCGCGGCGAGGACGAGTTACGCCGCGATCCGGAGAAAACCATGCCCGACATCCGCTTCCACAAGAACGATCTGCCCGACCTCGCCCACTACAATGTCGACGCGGTGGCCATCGATACCGAGACGCTGGGGTTGAACCCGCACCGCGACCGGCTGTGCGTGGTGCAGATCTCGCCCGGCGATGGCTCGGCCGACGTGATCCAGATCGCGCCCGGCCAGAAGAAAGCGCCGAACCTCGTCAGCCTGCTCCGCAACCGCGGCATATCGAAACTGTTCCACTACGGCCGTTTCGACCTCGCCGTGCTCTACAACGCCTTCGGCGTCATGCCGGAGCCGGTGTTCTGCACCAAGATCGCCTCGCGGCTGACCCGCACCTATACCGACCGGCACGGCTTGAAGGACATCTGCTTCGAACTGCTTGGCGTCGGCCTGTCGAAGGCGCAGCAATCGTCGGACTGGGCGGCCGAGACCCTGTCGCCCGAACAGCTCGAATATGCCGCTTCCGACGTTCTCTATCTGCACCGTCTGCGCGAGGTGCTGGCTGGACGCCTGGCGCGGGACGGGCGCACCAAGGAAGCCGACGCCTGCTTCCGCTTCCTGCCGACGCGTGCCAAGCTCGATTTGATGGGTTGGGACGAAGAGGATATTTTTGCCCACAGCTGATGGCCTTCGGATAACGCTTCCGGCAGCCTTGCAACCAGACACGCGTCGTGGCGTTCTGTCGACTCAATGAGGGGGATGACGTGGCAGACCGCAAACCGATAGCGACCGCCCCGACGGATGGATCCAAGGTCACTGTTCTGTGGAAGGACGGCGCCGGCGTCGTCAGCGAATCCGTCGGGCAATATCGCGACGGCGCCTGGTGGGTCTACACCGACAGCGATACCCAGAAAAAGGTCGACCCGACCAGCTGGCGGCCAGTCTCCAGCGACGATGACGACGATCAATGAGCGCCGCTGGCGGGTGCAACTGCTTTCGCATAGCCTGAAGTCGTTGATATCGAGGCCGATTCGGGGCCTTCCGCTCCGTAGCCTCTCTTCCTGGAGGAACGCGTCATGGGCATCGAAAGCCTTCTCATCTTCATCATAATCGGCGCCATTGCCGGCTGGCTCGCCGGCCTCATCGTCTCGGGCTTCGGCTTCGGCCTCATCGGCAACATCATCGTCGGCATTATCGGCGCCCTGATCGCCGGCTGGCTATTTCCAAGGCTCGGTTTCGCTATCGGCGGCGGCATTCTGGCTGCCATCATCAACGCCACGATCGGCGCCGTCATCCTGCTGGTGCTGGTCAAGGTTCTGAAGCGAGCTTGACGCTCTAAGTTTCATTCAACGCAATTCCTCAGGAGAAAGCCTGTGCTTTCCTGGAATTGCTGCCAAAGGAGCGCGCCGTGAAACAGAACACTCTCTATCTCCTTGTCGGCGCGCTCGTTGTCGTGGTCATCGCGCTCGGTGCATATGTCTATCACGAACAGACCAAGCCCAAGGGCGTCGAACTGAAGATCGACGACAAGGGCATTTCGATCCAGCAGAATTGAAATATTCGGGGTAGCCAAGGCCTCTGCCTTTTGCGGCAGACAGGCCGCGAGGATGCGGCTTTCGGACCCAGTTGGCGGCAGCGGATTTTAGAAATTCTTAAGGAATTTCAGAAGGGTGCATAAACCCTGCTTTAACGCGCCCTTAAACCGCCGCATCTACCCTCCAACCCGAGCGCCATTGACACCGGGAAGACAGCGCAACGCATGGCGAACCGCAGAGACAGTCGCATCGAACCCAGCTTCGAGGGATCGCCAAAGGCGAAATCCGCGGCCGGTTTTTCGGTGAACGAGGAGGATCGGGTCGTGCCGGCCAATCGCAAATCATCTTCGGCGCGCAAAACCTCCAAGGCAAAATCATCGTCACGCGGCAAGCGCGGCAAACCCCGGCGCGGGCTGTTCGGCGTGATGGCGCGGATGTTCTACTGGTGCTTCGTGCTCTGCATCTGGGGCGGCATCGCCGTGGCCGGCATTGTCGTCTATTACGGCGCCAAGATGCCGGCGGCCACCACCTGGTCGATCCCCGACCGCGCGCCCAACATCAAGATCGTCTCGGTCGACGGGCAACTGCTTGCCAACCGCGGCATGAGCGGCGGGGAGGCGGTCGGCCTGCACGAAATGTCGCCCTACATTCCGGAAGCCGTCATCGCCATCGAGGATCGCCGCTTTTATTCGCATTTCGGCATCGACCCGATCGGCCTATCGCGCGCCATGGTGACCAACGTTCTGGGCCGGCGTTTCTCGCAGGGCGGCTCGACGCTGACCCAGCAGCTGGCCAAGAACCTGTTCCTGAAGCCCGACCGCACGCTGGAGCGCAAGGTGCAGGAAGTGCTGCTGTCGCTCTGGCTGGAGCACAAGCATACCAAGGACCAGATCCTCGAAATGTACCTCAACCGGGTTTATTTCGGCTCCGGCGCCTATGGCGTCGAGGCGGCCTCGCGTCGCTATTTCGGCAAGAGCGCGCGCGATGTCACTCTGTCGGAGGCGGCCCTTCTCGCCGGCCTCTTGAAGGCGCCGTCGCGACTGTCGCCGGCGCGGGATCCGAAGGCGGCGGAGGAGCGCTCGCAACTGGTGCTGGCCGCCATGCGCGACGAAGGCAAGATCAGCGCCAAGGAACTGGCCTCGGCGATGAGCGCGCCGGCAACGCGCGCGCCATCCTATTGGACCGGCTCGGAAAACTATGTCGCCGACACCATCATGGAAGAGCTGCCCGATTTGATTGGTGACGTGCGCAGCGACATCGTCGTCGACACCACCGTCGACCTCAACCTGCAGAAGCTCGCCGAACAGTCGATCCGCCGGCTGATCGACGAGAGCGGCAAGAAGCTCAATGTCAGCCAAGGCGCGCTGGTCTCGATCGACAATTCCGGCGCCGTGCGCGCCATGGTCGGCGGCTACGACTATTCGACCAGCCAGTTCGACCGCGCCTCCGAAGCACGCCGCCAGCCGGGCTCGGCTTTCAAGCCGTTCGTCTATATGGCCGCGCTGGAAGCCGGCCGCACGCCCGACAGCGTGCGCAACGACGCACCGATCAAGATCGGCAAGTGGACACCGGACAATTACGGCGGCAAGTATTTCGGCAAGGTGACGTTGGCGACCGCTTTGGCGAAGTCGCTGAATTCCGTCGCGGCGCAGCTGACCATGGAGGTCGGCCCCGACGCGGTGGTCGAGGCGGCGCACCGCATGGGCATCCAATCCGATCTGATCGCCAACACCTCGATCGCGCTCGGCACTTCGGAAGTGACGCCGCTGGAGCTGACATCGGCCTATGTGCCGTTCGCCAATGGCGGCTACAAGCCCGACATCCATTTCATCCGCCGCATCACCACGACCGAAGGCAAGGTGCTCTATGACGACAATGGCGGCAGCGCGCCGCGCGTCGTCAAGCAGAACATTGTCGGCATGATGAACTCGATGATGACCGGCACGGTCGAGATCGGCACGGCCAGGAAGGCGGCCTTCGCCTGGCCGTCGGCCGGCAAGACCGGAACCAGCCAGAATTCGCGCGACGCCTGGTTCGTCGGCTACACCGCAAACCTCACCACCGGCGTGTGGTTCGGCAATGATGACGGCACGCCGATGAAGAAGGTCACCGGTGGCGCGCTGCCGGCACAGGCCTGGCACGAGTTCATGGTGGCCGCGCATGAAGGTGTGCCGGTCCGGCCGCTGCCCGGCACCTGGAAGTCGACGCCGCCCGACACCATCGTGCCCGACGATATTCCGTCAGTCGATAACAATCAGGCGGCGCCGTTGCCTGCCGTGGCCGTCAGCCGTTCTGAGCCTGCTGCCGCGCCGGCACCTGCTGCTGTACCCGCACAAGCACCGGTCCGCCGTCCGGCCGAAACCGTCGATGCCGACGGTTTCGACATGCCGGGCGACGGCGGCACCACGGCCTCGATCAAGCATCCGGTACCGCCGGGCAGCGTCGGCGGCCCGACCAAGAAGCGGAAAACCTCAATCCTGGATATTCTCGGCGGCGGCTGAGCGGCTCGTCATTCTGGCTTCAAACCAATGGCGAGCTGGCAATCCGTTCCTCATATGAGAGCTGAGTTGACAATTCGGCCTCTCGCCACCTCCGCCGCATTCGGCTACATCTCCGGCCGGAGTGACAGACATGGCTGAGACCGACACCAGAAAAACCATCGTGCTGACCGGAGCCAGCCGCGGCATCGGCCATGCCACGGTCAAGCGCTTTTCGCGTGAGGGCTGGCGGGTCATCACCTGTTCGCGCCAGGCTTTTGCCGAGGATTGCCCGTGGCCGGCCGGCCCAGAGGACCACATCAAGGTCGATCTCGCCGACCAGGAGGATGTCGGCATCGCCGTCTCGGAGATCCGTCACCGGCTGGAAGCGCATGGCGGGCAATTGCACGCGCTGGTCAACAATGCCGGCATTTCGCCGAAGCTCAAGGACGGCAACAGCCGCATGGATTCGATCGACACGCCGATGCATGTCTGGCGCGATGTGTTCCAGGTGAATTTCTTCGCGCCGATCATGCTCGCGCGGGGCCTCTTCAAGGAGCTTGCTGCAGCGAAAGGTTCGATCGTCAACGTCACCTCGATCGCCGGCACGCGCGTGCATCCTTTCGCCGGCACCGCCTATGCGACCTCGAAGGCGGCGCTCGGCTCGCTGACGCGCGAGATGGCGCATGATTTCGGCCCGCACGGCATCCGCGTCAATGCGATTGCGCCGGGCGAGATCGACACCGCGATCCTGTCGCCTGGCACCGACAAGATCGTCGAGACGATCCCACTCAGGCGCCTTGGCGCCACCTCGGAAGTCGCCGACATCATCTTCTTCCTGTGCTCGCAGCAGGCGTCCTATGTGACGGGCTCGGAAATCCACATCAATGGCGGCCAGCACGTCTGAGCACTGACAGACTGCTCATTCGGCGATGGTGAGAACAGCCTTGCCGCTGAAGCTGCGCTGTCGCAGGGCGTCCAGAGCCTGGGCGATGTCTGTCCACGGCACGGTCATGGACACACGGGTTTCCAGCCGGCCAGCCGCGACCAGAGCGAGCAGCGAGGCGATGTCCGCGCCAATGGCTGGACCGGATGTGTAGTAGGCGAAAGTCTGAAGCCTCGCTCCCTCATGGCCCGGAACGAACTGTCTGAAGCCAACCGGCGTGAGTTCGCCGCTGCTCGAACCGAACATGACGATGGTGCCGCCGGGGGCGACGCGGTCGATGGCATGGGCGAGGCTTTGGCCGCCGACCGACTCGGTGATCAGAGAGAATGGCCCTTCGGCCAGTTCGATCGACTCGACGACCTCGTGAGCACCAAGACCGCGGAGATCCTCGGCGTGCCGGGCGGCGGCGATTGCAATCACCGCGGCGCCTTGCTCGCGGGCGATCTGGATCTGGAAACGGCCGACCGCGCCGCTGGCGCCGGTGATCAACACCTGCTGTCCCGCGAGGTCGCCGCCATGGCGCAAGACCCTGAGAGCCGTCGTGCCCGCGACCGGAAGCGTGCCGGCGGACCCGAAGCTGACCTCGTCCGGGATGACGGCGAGGCGGTCGGTCGGAACGGCGACCTGTTCGGCCCAGCCGGCCTCGTCGACCAAAGCCACAACCCGGGCGCCGACGGCAGGCCCGGAGCCATCGGCTGCCGCCCGCTTGATTACTCCAACCACGTCCTGGCCAGGTATCCAGCCTTCCGGGCGTATGGTGAGCAGGCGCAATTCACCGCGGTTCAAGGAGGTTGCGTGGACGCAGACAAGCGCTTCGTTGGGGAGGGGCCGAGGGTCCTCGACCTCGGCGAGACTGATCCGGGTGATGCTCTCGGGAGAGATGACAAGCGCGCGCATGGGAAGCCTTCCTGCCGGTTTGTGACATGCCAGCCACGAACCAGAGTCTATCGACTCCCCGCATCAAAGAATTTAGCTATCACGGCGAATAGTCGCTAAAAGCCATCAATCATGAGGCAGCCGCTCCGCTACCCCTGGGTCAATTTCGATGTCGATGATGTGCAGGCACCTGCGATTGCCGTGCGCGTCGATGTCACCGAAACCAAAGCGGAAGTCGCCGCCCATTGGCACCGCAAGGGCCAGCTCGTCTTCGCGCTCGGCGGTGGCGTCACTTGCCGCGTCCCGAGCGGCCTGTGGATGGTGCCGCCGCATTGCGGTGTGTGGATTCCTGGCAGTATGGAACACAGCAACATCGCGACCGCCAATGCGCGGATCTTCTTCGTCTATATCGAGCCGGGAGCCGCCGATCTGCCGGACCGGTGCTGCACGCTGTCGATCTCGCCATTGTTGCGCGAACTGATCATCGAGCTGGCCGATCGCGTGGAGGAAGATGAGGCGAGGGACGGGCTCTTGACCACGATCCTGCTTTCGGAACTGCCGCGCATGCCTGTCCAGCAGCTGCATCTGCCGATCTCCGCCGAGCCGCGCTTGCGGCGGATCGCCGAAGCGTTGGCGCAGAACCCTGCCGATCGCAGCACGCTTGCCGAGTGGGCCAACCGTGTTGCGCTCTCAGAAAGCAGCCTCGCCCGTCTCATCGTGAAGCAGACCGGCCTGAGCTTCGGCCGCTGGCGCCAGCAATTGCACCTGATCGTCGCCATAAGGGAGCTGGCCTCGGGTGCCAGCGTGCAGCAGGTTTCAGGCGATCTTGGCTATGGCTCCGTCACCGCCTTCATCACCATGTTCAAGAAGGCGCTTGGCAAGCCGCCGGCAAAGTATCTCGCCAGCGTCGCGCACAATGGCGGCTCCGCCTTCGTTGGATGATCGATGCGCCTGTGGCAAGCCTCAGGCCGGGGAGGGCTCAATGGCTTCGGGGCGCGGCATCGGCTTTTGCTCCAGCACTTCTTGCACGATGCCGCGGGCGATCTCGCGTTCGCCCATGATGACGGTGTCGGCGCCGAGCCCCATCAGGTGCTCGACCTCGGCATCGGAATGGGCCCGCGCTATGACGTTGATGCCGGGATTCGCGGCGCGTGCCCTGAGCACGATCTGCCCGGCCTCGAACGCGTTGGGGATGGCAAGGATCAAGCGTTTGGCCCCCTGCGGATTGGCGGCGGCAAACACGCCCCCATTGGCCGCATTGCCGGAGACGATTTCGACGCCGTCGTCTCTGAGCCTCGCCAGCGTCTTGTCGGCGTCCTCGATGACCAGGAAGGGCAGCGATGCCTGTTTCAGCGCCGCGCCGACCAGGCTGCCGACGCGGCCGTAGCCGATCAGGATGGTGTGGCCCGAAAGCGTTGTGCGTGGCGGTGGGCCATTCTCTTTTGCCGCGGCGGCCACCGAGGCCACTTGTCCGGGCTGCGTCGCCGGGCCGACCGGCTTGGCCTCTTCCGGTGGTGCTGCCTTGGCGGCGCGCGCGTCCAGCCATGGCTTCATCCAGTCGAGGGCGAGGAACATCAGCGGATTGACCAGGATCGACAGGATGGCGCCTGCCAGGATCAGGTCGCGTCCCTGTTCAGGCAACAGCTTCAGCCCGACGCCGAGCTCCGCCAGGATGAAGGAGAATTCGCCGATCTGCGCGAGGCTGGCCGAGATCATCAAGGCGGTTCCCAGCGGATAGCGGAAGGCGATGACGATAACGAAGGCGGCCAGCGACTTGCCGATGACGATGATGGCCAGCGTCGCCAGGATCGGCCAGCCATTGCTCATCAGGCTGAACGGATCGAACAGCATGCCGACCGAGACGAAGAACAGCACCGAGAAGGCGTCGCGCAGCGGCAGTGATTCCTCCGCCGCGCGGTGGCTGAGCTCGGATTCGCTCATGATCATGCCGGCGAAGAAGGCACCGAGCGCCAGCGAGACGCCGAACAGTTTGGCGGCGCCGAAGGCGACGCCGAGCGCGATCGCCAGCACCGCCAGCCGGAACAGTTCGCGCGAGCCGGTATGGGCGACGTAATGCAGGATCCACGGAATGACGCGGCGGCCAACCACCAGCATGACGATGACGAAGGCGACGACCTTGGCCAGCGTGAGGCCGACGACGCCCCAGATGCCGAAGCTGGCCGGCAGCGACAAAAGGCTCGCATGGTCATCGACCTGCGGCTGGCCGCCGAGCACGCCGGCCAACGCCGGCAAAAGCACCAGCGCCAGCACCATGGCGAGGTCCTCGACGATCAGCCAGCCGACGGCGATGCGGCCGCGCTCGGTCTCGATCAGCCGTCGCTCCTGCAACGCGCGCAACAGCACCACTGTGGACGCGACGGAAAGCGCCAGGCCGAAGACGAGGCCTGCGCCCATCGACCAGCCGAGCATCCAGGCAAGGCCGGCGCCCAGCGCGGTGGCAAAGCCGATCTGGACGATGGCGCCGGGTACGGCGATGGCGCGGACGGAGAGAAGATCCTTCAGCGAGAAATGCAGGCCGACGCCGAACATGAGCAGGATGACGCCGATTTCGGCCAGCTCATTGGCAAGACCGGCATCGGCGACGAAACCCGGCGTGTTCGGTCCAACCAGCACGCCGGCGACGAGATAGCCGACCAGCGGCGGGATGCGAAAACGGTTGGCGAGCGCCCCGAAGATGAATGCCAGCCCCAGACCGGCGACGATGGTGGCGATAAGGGGCGTGTCATGCGGCATTGTCTATGGAGCGCCTTTCGGGAAATGTCGGGTGTGCGCCGCCCGCAGCCGCCGCCTTTGCAATATGGTGGAGGGGGTGCGGGCGACGCAACCCGCGAGACGTAAATTGGTGGCCAGAGGCGCCGAAAAACGAAAGGCGCGCGCAGCGAAAACGCTGCGCGCGCGAATGATCTATGAGATAGCGTCAGGCTGCCTGCTGCAGCATGGCCTCGATGTCGATCAGCGGGCGGTTGGTCAGTGTCTTTGGGATCTCCGCCTGCACCTTGTCGGTGACTTCCTTGTGCAATTTCTTGCGCATGGTGCCGAGCACCAGCGGCGGCGCGACCAGCACGATGTCGTCGAAGATGCCGTGATGGGCGAGCTTGTAGAGCCGGTCCGCGATCTCTTCGGCAAAGCGTTCCTTGCCCTGCCGGTGCCAGTCGGTTTCCTCAACCGCGCTGCGATGCACGGAGGGGCCGTCATTGTAGCGGCCGGGACTGTCGCTGCCTTGTTCGCGCGTTGCCGGATTGTCCTGTTTCATCTCCTGGAAGAGCTGCAGGTTCGGATAGAGATTGTCGCCCTCGTTCTTCAGGAACAGCGCTTTCTCGCCATCGGCCACCATGACCAGAAGGCCATGTTTCAGGTTGATCTTGCTCATTTGCGGGCTCCTGTTTGAAGGTTCAAATCCAGCCGACGATTGTCTGTTACGGCAGGGGCAGAACGCGTGGCGAAGCGGGAACGTTCCACTTCGTTCGCCGAGATCGCACGCAGCCATACCAAGCCCGATCTATCGTCTATCGGAGCAATGTCCGAGGTGACGGCTTTAATCTACTAGATTGGTAGAATTTAGAAAAAATAATTTTGCAGCTTGGCCGGCTCCCGGATAAAAGAGCCGCAGAACAAAGTCTGCGGCAGCAGCTTGAATCCGCCTGATATGCGGATGTGGAATATTTTTCTCTTGGCCCTTTGGCTTGCGGAAAACCGATTGCCTCCCGTCAGGGGATGCGCGAGTGGGTTCCTTCAGCTTTTTCGCGTCCGCGCCTAAAACTGCCGAATTGTCCTGGAATCTGTTCGTCATGCCGCACACCAATCCCAAGCTCACCGCGTTCCCGGTCTTCATGCGGGTCGAAGGCGAAGCCGTGGCCATCGTCGGCGGCGGAGGCGAAGCGTTGGCCAAGGCACGGCTACTTGATCAGTCGAGTGCTGTGCTTCGCATCATTGCCGATGTTGCCGACGCCGAATTGCTGAGCTTCATCGCCACGACCGGCGCCATCCGTATCGACGCCCCCTACGACGCCGCGCATCTCGAAGGCGCGGTCCTGGTGTTTGCCGCCAGCGGCGACGAGACGCTCGACCGCCGCGTCGCCCACGATGCGCGCCGCCTTGGCATTCCGGTCAATGCCGTCGACCGGCCGGAGCTATGCGATTTCTTCACCCCGGCGCTGGTCAACCGCGCCCCGGTCGCCATCGCCATCGGCACGGAAGGCGCGGGTCCGGTGCTGGCGCAGATGCTGCGCAGCCGCATCGACCGCATGCTGTCGCCGTCGCTCGGGCCGCTGGCAGCGCTTGCCGCCTCGTTCCGGGGTGCCGCCGAAAAGCTGCTGCCGAAAGGCAACGCCCGCCGCCAGTTCTGGAGCAGTTTTTTCCAGGGTGCACCGGCGCGCGCCGTCGAAGCCGGCGAGCTTTCGCAGGCGCATGACGCCGCCGCTGATCTGTTGCTGTCGAAGGCTCCGGCTTCGGGCCATATCGCGTTGGTTGGCGCCGGGCCAGGTGCTGAGGATCTTCTGACGCTGCGCGCGCATCGGCTTTTGATGGAAGCCGACGTCATCGTCTATGACGCGCTGGTGCCGGAGGCGATCGTCGCCATGGGCCGCCGCGACGCCGAGCGGCTGCCGGTCGGAAAACGCAAGGGATGCCACACCAAGAGCCAGGCCGAGATCAATGCGCTGCTGGTCGATCTCGGCAGGCAGGGCAAGCGCGTCGTGCGGCTGAAGTCGGGCGACCCGCTGGTGTTCGGCCGCGCCGGCGAGGAGATGGCCGCACTGCGCGATGCCGGCATCGCCTATGATGTCGTTCCCGGGGTCACCGCCGCCTTTGCCGCCGCCGCCGATTTCGAGCTGCCGCTGACGCTGCGCGGCGTCTCCTCGTCGATGGTGTTCACCACCGGCCATGATCTGAAGGGCAATTCGCTGCCGGACTGGGCCAAGCTCGCCATTTCCGGCGCCACCGTTGCCGTCTATATGGGCCGCTCGGTCGCCGCCGAAGTCGCCGGACGGCTGATCGAGGCCGGCCTGTCGCCGGACACGGCGGTTGCCGTGGTCGAGAATGCCAGCTTGCAGAACCGCCGCCGTTTCCACGGCACGCTGGCCGATTTGCCGTCGCTGGAAGAGCGCGCCGACCTGGCCGGTCCTGTGATGACCATCATCGGCGACGCGGTTGCCGGCGCCAACTTTGAACGTTCCGAGCCGCTTGCGGCACATAACTATGAGGGCGCCGCCAACGCGGCCGACGCAGAGGTCGAGCCATGAAGATACTGACCGCAAACCGCCTCTCCGACGGCATCGTCGTCTGGTACGCCGATGGCGGTTGGGCCGAGACGGTCGACCATGCCGACCTTGCCCATGACCAAGCGGCAGAGGACAGGCTGGAAGCAATCGGCGCCAAGGCCAACGCCAACAATCAGGTTGTCGACGTCAATCTGATCGACGCTGAAGTCGTCAATGGCGTCGTCGTGCCGGTGCGGCTGCGCGAAAAGATCCGCGCCGCCGGCCCGACCATCCGGGAAGATCTGGGCAAGCAGGCTGCGCGGGCAGCTTAACAAAATACGGGCGGACGCGCCCTGAAAGACGAAACATGTACCGCTACGATGAGTTCGACCACGATTTTGTCCAGGCCCGCGTCGCCGAGTTCAGCGACCAGGTCGAACGCCGGCTGTCCGGCGAGATCACCGAGGATCAGTTCCGGCCGCTGCGGCTGATGAACGGCGTCTACCTGCAGCTGCACGCCTACATGCTGCGCATCGCGGTGCCCTATGGCACGCTGAACAGCGCGCAACTGCGCATGCTCGGCCACATCGCGCGCAAATACGACAAGGGCTACGGCCACTTCACCACGCGCCAGAACATCCAGTTCAACTGGCCGGCGCTGTCCGACATTCCGGCGATCCTGGCCGATCTCGCCAGCGTCGAGATGCATGCCATCCAGACCAGCGGCAATTGCATCCGCAACGTCACCGCCGATCACTTTGCCGGCGCCGCCGCCGACGAGGTCGCTGATCCGCGCCCCTATGCCGAGATCCTGCGGCAATGGTCGTCTGTGCATCCGGAATTCTCGTTCCTGCCGCGCAAGTTCAAGATCGCGGTGACCGGGGCCGAGCGCGACCGCGCCGCCATCCAGACGCATGATATCGGTCTGCATCTGAAGAAGAACGCCGCCGGCGAGCTCGGCTTTGCCGTCTATGTCGGTGGCGGCCAGGGCCGCACGCCGATGGTGGCGCGCAAGATCCGCGACTTCCTGCCGGAAGCCGACCTGCTGTCCTACTGCACGGCGATCCTGCGCGTGTACAACCTCTATGGCCGCCGCGACAACAAGTACAAGGCGCGCATCAAGATCCTCGTCCACGAGACCGGCGTCGAGGAAATCACCCGCCAGGTCGAGGCCGAATGGCAGGAGCTGAAGGACGCCGAGCTGAAGCTGCCGGAAGCCGACATCCGTGCCATCGACGCCTATTTCGCGCCGCCGGCACTGACCGCCCGGCCGGAAGGCGACGCGGCGATCAAGCTGGCGCGGCTCGATTCCAAAAGCTTCTCGGATTGGCTCGACCAGAATGTCGTGACGCATCGCCATCCCGACTATGCCGCGGTGACGATTTCGCTGAAAGGTATCGGCGAAGTGCCGGGCGATGCCACCGACAGCCAGATGGAAGCGGTCGCCGACATCGCCGAGAAATACGCGTTCAACGAACTGCGCGTCAGCCATGAGCAGAACCTGATCCTGCCGCATGTGGCGCGCGCCGATTTGAAAGCGGTCTACGACGCATTGGTCGACATTGGCCTCGCGACGGCCAATTCCAACCTGATCAGCGACATCATCGCGTGCCCTGGCCTCGATTATTGCGCGCTGGCGACAGCGCGCTCGATCCCGATCGCGCAGGAGATTTCGCTTCGCTTCGCCTCGCTGGAGCGGCAGCGCGAGATCGGCGAATTGAAGCTGAAGATTTCCGGCTGCATCAATGCCTGCGGACATCACCATGTCGGCCATATCGGTATCCTCGGCGTCGAGAAGAAAGGCTCCGAACTCTACCAGGTGACGCTTGGCGGATCGGCCGACGAGAACACCTCGGTTGGCGAAATCATCGGCCGCGGCTTCTCTTCGGAAGAGATCACGGACGCCATCGAGCAGATCGTCGACACCTATCTCGGCCTTCGGCTCGGTCCCAGTGAACGTTTTATCGACGCCTACCGCCGTGTCGGTCCCGCGCCGTTCAAGGAGGCGCTCTATGCTGGCGAAACCAAGGCCGCTTGACCGCATCGTCGACGTCGACGACAGCATCGCCGCCAAAGCGGCGGGCTTCGACGCGCTGTATGGACATCTGAGCCCGCTCGACATCATCGAACGCGCGGCGAGCGAATTGTTTCGTGACGAGATCGCCGCCGTGTCGTCCTTCGGCGCGGATTCCGCCGTCCTGCTGCATATGATCGCCAAGGTCGACCGCACGCTGCCGGTCATCTTCCTGGACACCGGCAAGCATTTCGAAGAGACGCTGGGCTATCGCGATGCGCTGGTCGCCGATTTCGGGCTGACCAACATCAGGGTGATCAAGCCCGAAGACGCGGCGCTCGAGCGGGTCGATCCGACCGGCAATCTGCACCAGAGCAACACCGATGCCTGCTGCGACGTGCGCAAGGTCGAGCCGCTGGCGCGCGGCGTCGCCCCCTTCCGGGCCTGGCTGACCGGCCGCAAGCGCTTCCAGGCGGCGACGCGAGCCGCGCTGCCGGTGTTCGAGGCGGTCGGCCCGCGCGTACGCGTCAATCCGCTGGCGCACTGGACGACATCCGACCAGGCTGACTACATGCGCGCGCATGCGCTGCGCGAAAATCCGCTGGTTGCGTACGGCTATCTGTCGATCGGCTGCTTCCCATGCACGCAGCCGGTGCAGCCGGGCGAGGATGCGCGAAGCGGACGCTGGGCCGGTCATGCCAAGACCGAGTGCGGCATCCATCTGTCGGGACTGGAAGTGTCGCTGACCGACGCATCCCTTTAAGCTATGGTGATATTCAGGTGAGGCTGGCCTGCGACGGCGGCTTCCGCTCGGAGGCCGCCGGTTTCGTGTGGACCGGCTTTCGCGGACTTTCGATTTTTAGGGCTTTAGGAATTTTCTATGACTGAACAGACCACAGCGGAGACCCGCCTCTGGAGCCCGACGGGTTTTCGCGAGGACGAGTGGACACATGCCGAAAGTGCGGATGCACTGACGGGCAATGGCCGCTTCATCCTGCCGTTGCAGGCATTTCTCGGCCTCAATGCCGAAGTGCGGCGCTCGGCCAAGGAGCGGCTGGGCGTCGCATTGCTGCCGGGCGACCAGCTGGAGAAGATTGTGGATCTGCTCGACCAGCTGTCGCTGGTGGCGCTGGCCTTCCCGGCCTTCAGCGACGGCCGCTCGTTTTCCAAGGGCGAATTGCTGCGCAGCCGCTACCATTTCGAGGGCGCGGTCCGCGCCACGGGCCAGGTGCTCGTCGACCAGCTGCCGCATATGCTGCGCCTCGGCTTCGACGAGTTCGAAATCTCCAACCCGGTTCTGCTGAAGCGCCTCGAAGAAGGCCGCACAGGCGGGCTGGGCCTTTACTATCAGCCGACCGAAGCGTCGGAGCCGAATGGGCCGAAATACTCCTGGCGGCGCGTTCGCAACAGCTGACGCGACGGTAATTCCGCCTGTCTTTACAAAGACTGTGATCGGGCCTTCTCCTGGCTGTCCGGACGGAAATATCCGCCGGGCGCGAGGGAGGAATCGGCGCTCATCGGCGGCAACACCAATGCACCGTCCATCATGATCGCCGAAAAGGCGCCTGACATGATCAGGGCTGCAAGGTCTGGATGCGCGAGGAGCGCAAGGCTGCCTGAGCCGGTTTTTGGGAGATGCCGCCGCGCCTTCGGTGCGGCGGTTTTTTTCTTTGTCTTACGGAATTCCCAAGCGAAAGCCCGGAAAACCGCCTCACACTTTGCTGGAATTGCTTTTAGGCCAAGGCCCGCGCTTCGCGAAACGAGATCAGCTTGCGGCGGTTCTCGTCCCACAACGCCAGCTTGACGCAGCGCAGGCTGTCGAGGAGCGTGACGCGGCCGATGCCGCGCAGTTCGGGATAGTCGCGCAGCACTTCCTGCAGCCGGTAGCCCGGCACCTTGGCCGAGAGATGGTGCACGTGATGGACGCCGATATTGCCGGTGAACCAGTTCAGCACCGGCGGCAAATCATAATAGGACGAGCCGTGCAGGGCGGCACGCTGGAATTCCCACTCTTCGTCCTTCGCCCATTCCGTCTCCTCGAACTGGTGCTGGACGTAGAACAGCCAGATGCCGGCCGATCCGGCCAGGATCACGATCGGCAAATGGACGATCAGGAAAGCGCCGGGGCCGACCAGCCAGATAAGCAGCGCTGCCGCGACCGCGATGCCGAGATTGGTGGTCATCGACGACACCCAGGGCGTCAGGCCGCCGCGCATCATGCCGACGGGCAGCCTCTGCTCAAAGATGAACAGCCAGATCGGGCCAAGGCCGAACATCACCAGGGGATGGCGGTAGAGACGATAGGCAAGGCGTCCCCGCCAAGACAGCTGCCGGTATTCAGCAACCGTCAACGTCCTGATATCGCCCATGCCGCGCTCGTCAAGATTGCCGGCGCTGGCGTGATGGGTGGCGTGCGCGCGCCGCCAGCAATCGTAAGGGGTCAGCGTCAGCACGCCGAGCGCGCGGCCGATCCAGTCGTCGGCAGTGCGGTTGGCGAAGAAGGAGCCGTGGCCGCAATCGTGCTGGATCATGAAGATCCGCACCAGAAAACCGGCGGCGGGAAGGATCAGGATCAAGCCCCACCAGTGGCCATAGGAATAGGCTGCCGAAGACAGCGCCCACAGCGTAACGAAAGGAATAAGGGTGATGGCGAGTTCAAGAGTGCTGCGTCGCCGGTCGGGCTTCTTGTAGCGCGCCAGGATCTTCAACCAGGCGCGCTTGCTGTTGGCGGCCGTCTCGGGGGAAATCATGTTCATCAGGAAGCATAGGCGGGGCGTCCCGCTGCCGCAAGGAAAAGCTCACGCAAAATTACTGCGCGTAATTGTCGCGCGATAGCATCGCTATTGACGGCGTTGGCCGCCGGCCATGCTGGCTTCTATGCCGTCCAGCCGGTCGAGCAGGTCCCGGAAACGGGCGGGAATGTCGGCCTCGGTGCGGAAGGCCGGCAAGGTGCGCAAGAAGCGCGTCGTCGCCTCGGTGCCGAACTGGCGCCTGATGTCGGCGGCGAGCTCTTCGCTTCTGTTGCCAGTATTGCGGTCCATTGTCTCAAATCCTGTGTCGGTTTCAAAACTCCTCCAAGCTTTGAATGGTTCCCCATAGCGGGGTATTGGCAAGCAAAGGCTGCCGTTACGGTAAAGTTTGAATTAATTTTGAACGTCCTTGCGCCCCGCACCAAGTCCGACGGGCAGCCCGCAACATTGCCTGCTGTGGGGCGTCCTCCTGGGCTTGCCCCTTGATTTTTGGCCGCCAAACCTCGATATCGGGCGCAAATCCAAACCATTCGAATGACGGGAAATGGCGATGAGCGACCAGACAAAAGACGAACGCGCGCCCGAGGATATCGAAACGGCCGAGGCCGAGCGCACGCAAGGCGGCATCGACGGCGACTATGAAGCGCTGGTGCGGCTGCTGAAGGAAAACGAGGAGCTGAAGGACCGCGCGCTGCGCGTCGCAGCCGAGATGGAGAATCTGCGCCGCCGCACCGCCCGCGACGTGCATGATGCGCGCGCCTATGCGGTGGCCAATTTCGCCCGCGACATGCTGTCGGTGTCGGACAATCTGCGCCGCGCGCTCGATGCTATCCCCGCCGAGGCGAAAGCGGCCGGAGATGCCGGCTTCAAGGCGCTGATCGACGGCGTCGAGATCACCGAGCGCGCCATGCTGTCGACGCTGGAACGGCATGGGGTGAAGAAGCTCGAACCGGAAGGTGAGAAGTTCGACCCGAATTTCCACCAGGCGATGTTCGAAGTGCCGAATCCCGATGTGCCGGCCAACACCGTCGTCCAGGTCGTGCAGCCGGGCTATTCGATCGGCGAGCGCGTGCTGCGGCCGGCCATGGTCGGGGTCGCCAAGGGCGGCCCCAAGATCGCGGCCACCGAAGCGCCGGTCGAGCCGGGGCCGGTGAACGAGCAGGCCGAGAAGGATGCGTGAGTAGGAATAGGCAGTAGGGGATAGGGGATAGGGAATAGGGAATAGGGAATAGGGAATAGGGAATAGGGAATAGGCAGGCGTATCAATCGCGCGGCTTCGTGTTATTCATTCTTTCCCTAATTCCCAATCCCTACTACCTCATGTCCCTGACACCCATCGACCTCCTCGACTATGCTGGCGTCGCCGTCTTTGCCGCGACCGGGGCGTTGGCGGCTTCGCGCAAGCAGCTCGACATTATCGGCTTCCTGTTTCTGGCCAGCGTCACCGGCATTGGCGGCGGCACGCTTCGCGACGTCATCCTCAACCTGCCCGTCTTTTGGGTCGCCAACTCCGGCTATGTGCTGGTTTGCGCGGCGGTTGCGGTGCTGGTCTTCTTCATCGCCCACCGCGTCGAATCCCGCTGGAAATGGCTGCTCTGGCTCGACGCCATCGGATTGGCGGCCTTTTCCGTAATGGGCGCGGCCAAGGGGCTGGCCATCACCGGCTCGCCGGTCGTCTCCGTTGTTATGGGCGTGTTGACCGCCACATTTGGCGGCATCCTGCGCGATCTGCTGGCCGGCGAGCCATCGGTGCTGCTCAGGCCCGAAATCTACGTCACCGCCGCACTCGCGGGCGCCGGCCTCTACACACTTGGCGATCTTGCCGGCCTGCCGCCGCTCGCCTCGGATATCGCCGGCTTCGTCGCGGCTTTCCTGGTGCGCGGCGGCGCGCTGAAATTCGGCTGGACCTTTCCGTCCTACAAGAGCCGCCCGGGACGGCGACCGGAGGATATTCCGTAGGGAGAGGGATTAGGGAATAGGGAATAGGGAATAGGGAATAGTCGGTAGTCAGCATTCGCGGCAGCCTTCACTACTGCCTACTGCCTACTGCCTCACGCCGCAAAGCGCTGCGCTTCCCCGCCATAATAGTTGACGTAGCGGGCGCCGATTTCCTTGACCGGCATCACCACGAACACATCGACGGTGGAGAACTCACGGTCGATGACGCAGCCGTCGCCGATGCGGGCGCCGACGCGCAGATAGCCCTTGACCAACGGCGGCATGGCCGCAATCGCCGCCTTGGCGTTGACCGCCTCGATCGGCATAAGGTCCATCGAGCAATAGCGCCCGGAGACCGCCCGCACATCCCAGGCGGAGTTGGTCCGGCAGTGATGGGCAAGGTAGGTGAGCGCCTCGGCATGCGCAGCCGGCACCGTGCCAGGGAACGAGGCACAACCGGTCATCACGCCGATCTCATAGTGGTTGATGTAGGCCCAGATGCCTTGCCACAGCGCCTCGATGGTGCGCTTCGAGCGGTATTCCGGCAGCACGCAGGAGCGGCCGAGCTCAAGGAAGCGCTGGCCAGGATGGCGGGCGATCAGCTTGGTCAGTTCGAACTCGCCTTCGGAATAGAAGCCGCCGGCGGTCGCCGCAATCTCTTGCCGCAGCAGGCGGTAAGTGCCGACGATGCGGCGATGCTCGGGGCCGGAGATCGAGGTGTCAAGCACCAGCAGATGGTCGCACAGCGGGTCGAAGCGGTCGGCGTCGCGCCGGTCCTGCGCCTGGAACAGGTCCTTCCTGGCGCCAAGCTCGTCATAAAACACCCGGTAGCGCACTTCCTGCGCGGCGGCGATCTCGGCCTCATTGCGGGCAAGCCGCACTTCGAGATTGCCGATACGGCCCAGCGGTGCGCCTGTTGCGACGGCATCGGCGTTCCGCGCGGCGAGCAAAGCGCCGCCTGCGCTGGGCCGAGTGTCACATTCCGGCATAACTGTATGCACGAGTGATTCTCCTTCGAGCCATCCCTCTTGGCACGGGGATACGGTGTAGGTGCAACAGGATTGTGACAGTACCGTGATACGGCGCGACGGGCAATACTTCGTCGGCTGGCGAAAACCCTCATTCGGCTACCTACGTGACGCGAGGATTGCGCCAGCGTCGCCTTGAAGCGCGTCGCGCTAGGACGATTTACGCGACGCGCTTCAAGTCTTTGTTTTGCATGTCGTCTTCTCAAAACCGGGGCCACTTTTGAGCGACATGAATTCAGGCGGCCACCTGGCCCTCGACGGCATGGACCAGCGCGTCGGGATCGAGCGGCTTGGTGACAAAGCCGCTGGCGCCATGGGCGAGCACGGTGTGGCGGGTCTTTTCCTGGCTGTCGGCCGAAAGCACCATGATCGGAACCGGCGGCACAGCCATTTCCTCCTCGTGGCGGCGGATGGCGGCGATCGCGTCCAGCCCGTCCATGACCGGCATGTGCAAATCCATCAGCACCACATCGAAGCGATTTTTCAGCCCGGCTTCGGTCACCGCCTCGACCGCGGCCTTGCCATTGCCGACCACTTTCACGCGATGTCCCGCCTTCAAAAGCGTGGCGCGGGCAAGCATGGCGTTGATGTCGTTGTCTTCGGCGATCAGCACCGACAAACCTTGCTGGCGCCCGCCATGGGCACGAAGCGAGGACGCGCCGGTCTTTTCCGGCTTGGGCGGCGGCAAGGCAGGGGCATGACTGGTCAGCAGCACGCGCAGCAGGGTTTCGCCGCGCACCGGCCTCGCCAAGAAGGTGGCGTAGCCGCTGGTGCGGAATTCGCCAAGCATGCCGCGGTCGGTCGGCGCGATCAGCGTGATCGCCTCGCAATCGGCAAAGCCACTCTGGCGCAGGCGCTTGAGCAGTCTGCCGTCGCCGTCCTCCAGGGCCGCGTCGATCAACAGCACATCGCAATGTTCGGCGAAGGGCGTCGCCTGGGAAGCGGTTGCGGCGACGTCGACGGCGCCGCCATGGGCGCGGATGGTGCGGGCGATGGCGTCCGCCTCGACGGCGTTCTTCGACACGATCACGGCGCGCCGGCCGGCGAGGATGTTCTGCCGGTTCTGCGGTGCTTCGGTTGCTCCTGCGGCCGGGATCTCGAAGACGAATTCCGATCCCTCGCCAAGCCGGCTCGACACCGAAATGGCACCGCCCATGGCGGTCACCAGCCGCCTTGAGATAGCAAGACCGAGGCCGGCGCCGCCATGGGTGCGGGTCGAGGTGCCGTCGGACTGTTCGAATTCCTCGAAGATGCGCTCCATGTCGTCTTCGCGCAGGCCAGGGCCGGTGTCGGCGACGGTGAAGCAGATGCGGTCGCTGGTCTCGGTGCGGGCCCGTGCAACCGAAACCAGCACGCCGCCGGTGTCGGTGAACTTGATCGCATTGCCGATCAGGTTGAGCAGCACCTGCCTGACTCTTCCCGGATCGGCCATGATCATCTGTGGCACGTCGGGCTCGACATGACAGCCGAGGCCGATGTTCTTGGCGAAGGCTTTGGCCGCCATCAGTTCGATGATGTTGTCGGCGATTTCGCGCAGCGATGTCGGCTGCGGCTCCGGGTCGAAACGGCCGGCCTCTATCTTGGAATAGTCGAGCAAATCCTCGATGAGCGCCAAAAGGGCGCTGGCCGAGGTCGAGACAGCGCCGACATAGGTGCGCTGCTCGGGCGACAGATTGGTGTCAGCCAGAAGCTTGGCCATGCCCATGATGCCGTTCATCGGCGTGCGGATCTCATGGCTGACGGTGGCGAGGAAGCGCGACTTGGCCTGGCTGGCATATTCGGCGCGCTCACGCGCGGTGATCAACGAGGATTCGGCGCGCTTGCGGGCGGTGATGTCACGGGCAATCGCCCGGTGCGAGACGGCGCCGCTATCCTTGTCGCGCACCGACAGTTCGATCCACGAGAACCAGCGCGGACCGTTCGGGGTACGTATGGAGACGTCGGTGGAACTCAGGCATTCATGATCGGAAAAGGCGGCGTCGGGAACGATACCGACATCGATGCCGAGGTCGGCCAGAGTCCTGCCGGCAAGGTCGCGCTGATCGGTTCCGACGAGGCCGGCGAAAACCATGTTCGCATAGACGATGTGGCCGTCGCGGTCGCGGTGGACGACGAGATCGCCGAGCGCATCGATCAGCCCGCGAAAACGCTCCTCGCTCTCCTGCATCTCCCACATGCGGTCGGCCAGCGTCTCGATCTCGGCGCGGCTACGGGCCGCGGTTTCGTCGAGCAAGGCCGCCGCGCGGCGGACGGTGCGCCGGCTGCGCAGGTGCATGGCGACGCCGGCAAGGCCGGTCGCCAGCAGACCGAACGTGATGAAGATCGGCGCGCCGGTGAGGTGAGACAGGCCCGCCAGCACGACGCTGGCGACGACCGTCAGGAACAGCAGGCCCTCGTGCGTGGCGCGCGGAAAATCCGGCGCCAGCGGCGGCGCAGCAACATGCTGCCGCTTGGGCGTCGCCGGGTTCGGCCCGTCGATGCTTTCGGCGCGGCTCTTCTCTTTCCTGGCGGACTCCGCGATCATGCGGAAATCCTTGCCAGATAGAGATTATGGAAAAGCGCGGCGGATCGTTCGAATTTTAGCGGTCATGCATTTTTGCCGCCCGTTCTGGCGGCTTCGGGGCCTCACATATCCACGACCATGCGCCCCCTGATCTTGCCCTCGACGATGTCGTGGGCGGCGGCGATGATGTCGTCGAAGCCGATGGTCGTCGACAGGCCGGCGAGCTTTTGCAGATCGAGATCGCTGCCGATGCGGCGCCAGGCTTCGAGGCGCACGGCCTTGGGCGCCATCACCGAATCGATGCCGAGCAGCGAGACGCCGCGCAGGATGAACGGGGCGACGCTCGACGGCAGATCCATGCCACCCGCCAGGCCGCAGGCGGCGACCGCGCCGCCATAGGCGGTCATCGACAGCACATTGGCCAGCGTGTGGCTGCCGACGGCATCGATGCCGCCGGCCCAGCGCTCCTTGGCCAGCGGCTTGGCCGGCTGGGAGAGTTCCTCGCGCGAAATCACTTCGGCGGCACCGAGGTCGATCAGATAGGAGCTTTCGGCGTTGCGGCCGGTCGAGGCGATGACGTGATAGCCAAGGCTGGACAGGATCGAGACCGCGACCGACCCAACGCCGCCGGCTGCACCCGTCACCACCACCGGGCCGCGATCCGGCAGGATGCCGTGCCGCTCCAGCGCCATGACGCTGAGCATGGCCGTATAGCCGGCGGTGCCGACCGCCATCGCATCGTGCGCGCTGATGCCGTCGGGCAACGGCACCAGCCAGTCGCCGTTGACGCGCGCGCGCCCGGCATAGGCGCCGAAATGCGTCTCGCCGACGCCCCAGCCATTGAGGATGACCTTGTCGCCCTTGCGCCAGTCGGCATGCGATGAGGAGAGGACGGTTCCGGCGAAATCAATGCCCGGCACCAGCGGCCAGCGGCGGATCACTGGCGCTTTCCCAGTGATGGCCAGCCCGTCCTTGTAGTTGACCGTCGTCGCCTCGACCGCGACAGTTACGTCGCCTTCCATCAGATCGGCTTCGCTGAAATCGACGATCTCGACCGATTGCTTCTTTTCGGCGTCGCGCGAAACGAGGATGGCTTTGAAGGTTTCAGGCATCTCTTCTCCTCGGCTTCGCAAAGGCTGGCGGTCGGCATTGGCTGGCTCTGGCCGAACTGTGCGGCGACCGTCCGGCGAGGTCAATTGGTCAAAAGAGTCGGGCCGTCAGGCTTCTGGGCCTTGCGGCTTGGCCTCGCGCCGCCAGCCGATGAACTCGTCGAAGACGACCAGCGCCGCGCCGACCGAAATGAAGGCATCGGCAAGGTTGAAGACGGCGAAGGACCATACCGGCGTGTGGAACAATATATAGTCGATGACGTGGCCGTAGACGGCGCGGTCGATCAGATTGCCGATCGCGCCGCCGATGATCAGGGCAAAGCCGATGCGGGCCAGCACATGGCCGGAGGGCGTGCGCGTCGCCAGATAAAGCACGAAGGCAACGACCACGACCGCGATGACGACCAGGCCGGTGTCGCCGAAGGACGAGAACATCGAGAAGGCGATGCCGGTATTGTAGGTGCGAAACAGCGCCAGGAATGGCACCAGGTCGAGCTTTTCCTGGAAGACGAGGCCGGTCTCGATCAGATGCTTTATCCACTGGTCGAGCGCGATTGCCACCACCACCAGCAGCGCATAGGGAGACCATGATTTCACGATGTGGCGTCCTCGGGGGCAAGTTTCAGCGCGCCGCGCCGGATCTCGAACAGCATGATTCCGGTGGCGACCGCCAAATTGAGTGAATCGGCGCGGCCGGCCTGCGGAATCCGCAGCAGCCGGTCGCAGCTTTCCGCCAGATTGTCGGGCAGGCCCTGCTGCTCATTGCCCATCATCAAGAGCACCGGTCCTCGGGAGAAATCGACCGAGCGGTAGTCGACCGCACCCTTCAGATGGGTGCCGACCACCAGGCCCGAGAAGCTGTTTCGCCAAGCCAGAAATGCTTCCGGCGTCGCCTTGGTCACCGGCACGGCGAAGATCGAGCCCATGGTGGCGCGCACGGTCTCGACAGAAAAAGGATCGGTAGTCTCGCCGACCAGGATGACGCCCTTGGCGCCGACGGCATCGACGGTGCGGATGACGGTGCCGAGATTGCCGGGATCGCGCACCCGGTCGAGCGCCACCCAGACGTCGCCGTCGTGAGCGCGGATGTCTCTTAGCGGCAGCAGTTTTTGCCGGAAGACGCCGACCACCATTTGCGGATTGTCACGGCGGGTGATGGCGACCAGCACTTTTTCGGACACTTCGAGCACGGTGCCGCCGGCGGCAACCGTGCGCGCCGCCACCTTTTCGACCGCCGCATTGCCGCGTCCGGCCTTGGCGAAAACCAGCGTCCTGATCGACCAGCCGAGGTCGAGGGCGTCGATGACCAGCTTCAGCCCTTCGGCCATGAAGGCGTTGTGCTGGTCGCGGAATTTCTTCTGGGCGAGCGCCTTGATGTCCTTGATCAGCGGATTGGCAAGGCTGGTGACTTCCTTGACCTGCCCGGGCGCACCTGCGTGCCGCTCATTCATTCGGGACTCCCGGGCATTCAGGTCTCCGGGGCATTCAGGCCACCCAGCGCGAAAACAGCGATGTCGACAGCGCCCGGCCGGCAGATTGCTCGCGGATGATCAGTTCGCCTGATTCAACAGTGCCGCCCATGCCGGCAAAGGTGTCGCGCATCAAGGCATGGATGGCGAAGAAGGAGGCGCGGATGGAATAGGCGGTCAGCACTATGGCGACCGGTTTCGGCGTCAGGATCGCGCGGCAAAGGTCGGTCAGGCCGGGCAGGTCCTCGAACAACTGCCAGACCTCGCCCTTGGGTCCGCGGCCATAGGCAGGCGGGTCGAACAGGATGATGTCGTAGCGGCTGCCGCGGCGCTCTTCGCGCTCGGCGAATTTCACTGCATCGTCGACGATCCAGCGGATCGGCTTGCTGCCGAGACCGGCCATTTCCTGGTTTTCGCGCGCCCAGCCGACCGCCTTCTTGGAGGCATCGACATGGGTGACCTCGGCGCCGGCGCGGGCGGCCACCAGAGACGCGAGCCCGGTATAGCCGAACAGGTTCAGCACCTTGATCGGGCGCTTGGCCGCCGCGATCAGGCTGGCCATATGGTCCCAGTGCGAAGCCTGCTCGGGGAAGACGCCGACATGGCGAAACGAGGTGAAGCGGCCGAGATAGTCGATGCCGTCATGCTTCATCGGCCAGGTCTCGCCCAGCGGTACCTTCGGGAACCGCCAGCGGCCGATGCCTTCCTCGTCGGTGTCGCCGGTGAAGATGGCGTCGGCGCGGTCCCAGTCCCTGGCCGGTAAGGCCTTTTGCCAGATCGCCTGTCCCTCGGGCCGCACGATGCGGTAGGGGCCGTATTGTTCGAGCTTCTCGCCGGCACCGCTGTCGAGCAGTGCATAATCCTGATTGGGCGCCACTTCGAGGATCACCGGCAGGCGCTCAGTGGGCAGGATGCCTTCGCGACGCGCCAGGATACGGGGGGCGGGCTTCGGATCAGACCGGTCGTTCGGTTTTGTTTCGTGGCGTTGCTGTCTGGCTTCGGGTCGGATTGGTACGGTCTCCGGCTGTGGCCGCGCATGTTCGGTCCTGCCTTTTGCGGGCGGACGGTTGTCGCGGCGTTTGTCGCGAAAAGACTTCAAGCAGGAGCGTCTCCGGAGGCGGCAGGCCGCTTTTGGCATAGGGTCACCGGCTGCGCAAACAAAATGGTCGAGCGTGCGAATGTCTGAGGTGGTGGACCTCGCTGAGGAAACAGGCAAATCTCGAATCATGTCCCGTTCCGAACGCCTGCTCGACCTGATCCAGATCCTGCGCCGGCATCGCCGGCCGGTGAGCGGTCGCACGCTTGCCGGCGAGATGGACGTTTCGATCCGAACGCTCTACCGCGACATTGCCACGCTGCAGGGGCAAGGCGCGCCGATCGAGGGCGAGGCTGGGCTGGGCTATGTGCTGAAACCCGGCTTCATGCTGCCGCCACTGATGTTCACCGACGAGGAGATCGAGGCCATCGTTCTGGGATCGCGTTGGGTTGCCAGACAACCGGACAAGCGGCTGTCGGCCGCCGCCACCGACGCGCTGGCCAAGATCGCCGCTGTGCTGCCGGATGATCTGCGCGAGGACCTCGATGCGACCGCGCTTTTGGTCGGGCCGCACGGCGATGCTGTCGAAAGCATCGACCTTGGCCTGGTGCGCCAGGCGATCCGCAACGAGAGAAAACTCGGCTTTCTTTACCGCGATGCCGGCGGCGCCGCCTCCGAGCGCTTGATCTGGCCATTCGCGCTCGGCTTTTTCGACAAGGTGCGGGTGGTGGTGGCCTGGTGCGAGACGCGGCAGGATTTCAGACATTTTCGCGCCGACCGGATGTCGGGGCTCAACACCACGGATATCCGCTATCCGCGTCGTCGGCAGGCGCTGCTGAAGGAATGGCGCGCGACGCTGGACGCACCGGAGCGCCAGCCTGGCGCTTAATGCTCCTTTCCACGCGCCCACAAGACGCTGCTGCCAGAATCTGACAGTGGGGTCACCTATGCTCCTCCAATCGAAACCTGGAGAGCAGACATGAACACCCCCAATTTCGTCATCCTTTATGTCGACAGCCCGGAGCGGAGCGGCGCCTTCTACGGTGCGCTGCTGGGACGCCAGCCGGTGGAGACGTCGCCGACCTTCGTGCTGTTCGTGCTCGACAATGGCTTCAAGCTCGGCCTGTGGTCGCGCCACACGGTGGAGCCGTCGGCCGCGGCCGCGGGCGGCGGTGCGGAGCTCGTCTTCGCGTTGGACCGGCCTGATGCGGTGGACGCCGCCTACACGGACTGGGCAGGACGCGGCTTGACCGTTCTGCAGACGCCGACCGACATGGACTTCGGCCGCACCTTCGTTGCGCTCGATCCCGACAAGCACCGGCTGCGCGTCTACTGGCTGAACGACGGAGAACAGGCCAATGGGGAACAGGCCAATGGAGAACAGAAATGAGTGCGCACTGGATCGCGGTCGCTTCCGCCGAACATGTCCGGCGCGGCCGCGAGGCCGGCTTCATGCAGGTCAACCACGGCAAGGCGGCACCTTTGCGCCGCATCAAGCCCGGCGACGGCATCATCTACTACTCGCCGACCACAATTCTGCGCGAGAAGGACGGCCTGCAGGCCTTCACGGCAATCGGCACCGTGCGAGAAGGCGAGCCCTATCAGGGCCACATGGGCGGTGGCTTCACGCCGTTCCGCAGGGATGTCGAATGGGCCAAGGCCGAGGAAGCGCCGATCAAGCCGCTGCTCGAGCAGCTCGACTTCACCGCGGGCAAATCGAACTGGGGTTACCAGCTGCGCTTTGGCCTGTTCGAAATTACCGCGCATGATTTCGCGCTGATCGCCGAGGCGATGGCGCGGCCATGAAGGCAGGCTGAAGCATCCAGCCGCCGGATGGGCAAGGCACACCGTGACAAGGCTGCTGACACCAAGTTGTCAGCAGCCTTGTGCGACAAGCGATTGTCTTCAGATAGCGTCGCGCTTGCCCCAGGAGAATAAGATGGACTTCGTCTCGATCCGCATCATTACCGACCAGATCAAGCCCTTGGTGGCATTCTACGAGACGATCACCGGGCTTACCGCAACCTGGTTCACAGACGATTTCGCCGAACTGGCAACGCCGTCCTGCACACTGGCGATCGGCAGCACCCGCACGCTGGCCCTGTTCGGAACTGATGTGGCGCAGCCGGCCGCCAATCGCTCAGCGATCATCGAGTTTCGCGTCGCCGATGTTGATGCTGAGCACAGCAGGCTGGCGAAAATCATCGGCGATTTCGTACAGACGCCGACGACGATGCCATGGGGTAACCGGTCGCTGCTGCTGCGCGATCCCGATGGCAATCTGGTGAACTTCTTCACCCCGGTCAGCGCGGAAGCGATCAGGAAGTTCGATCGCAGAACCGGCGCAGACGCTACTGCTTGAGCGCGTTGTAGACGGCAATGCCGGCGGCAAGGTCCTCAAGCGCGGCGCCGACCGACTTGAACAGCGTGACCTCAGTGGGGCTCTGCCGGCCCTGTTTTTCCCCGCGCGCCAGCTCATGCAGATCGGCGACGATCGCTTCCGGCTTCAGCACGCCGGAGGCGAGCGGCTGGACGATGTCGCCGGCTTCCTTGGTGGCGCCGGCGCGGGTGTCGACATAGACGCGGGCGCGCGCGATCGCGTCGTCGTCGCTCTCGCGCATGGTCGGCGTGAAGCCGCCGACCAGATCGACATGCGCGCCCGGCTTGAGCAGCGCACCCTTGACCAGCGGCGTCGTCGTGATCGTCGCCGATGAGACGATGTCGGCCTCGGCGAGTTCGGCGTCGAGATCGCTTGCGGCCTCGGCGTTGAAACCGTCCGCGCGCAAATCAGCCGCGACCTTTTCGGCATTGGCGGGCGTGCGGTTCCAGATGCGGATGGTCTTGATCGGCCGCACCGCGGAGTGCGCCTTGGCGAGGAACGGCGACAGCGCGCCGGCGCCGACCACCAGAAGCCGCGATGCGTCCTCGCAGGCGAGATAGGAGGCCGCCAGCGCCGAGGCGCAAGCGGTGCGCCACTGTGTCAGCCGTTGGCCGTCGATCAGCGCTTCGGGCTCGCCGGTGGAGCCGTTGAGCAGGAGGTAGAGCCCCATCACCGCCGGTTTGCCGATGGCGTTGTTGTCGGGCGATACGGTGACGATCTTGACGCCGATATGACCCCCGACCGATGTGCCGGCCGCATGGAAGTCGGTCCACGCCGGCATCAAAAGCAGCGTGGATGTGGCACCGTCGGGCCGCTCGACCCCGTGATGATGGCGGACGGGTTGCACAGCACCCTCGCGGAAGGCCGCGCGCAATGTCTCGACCAGCCCGGGAAAGGTCAGCGCCTGGTCGACAGCGTCGGCCGAAATGGTCAGCATGCAAAACTCCGCGAAGGTAAAAGCGCCGGCTTCAGGCCGTTGACTTCGGCAGCGCCGGCCCGGCGGCCGCGCCCTGCTGCACGGCGGGTATACGGCTGACCGCCTGGCGCAAATTCTCGGCCTCGACCCCGCGCTGGCGCGCCAGCTTGCGGTAGCGGCCCTGCTTGACCCAGGTCGCCAGGCTGCCGACGACCATGCCGATGGCGAGCGCCACGAACAGGAAGATGAACAGCGGCAAGGTCAGCGTCAGTTTCGGATTGCCGGGGTTGAACGGGTCGAGCGTGAAGGCGACCAGCTCGCGGTTGGCGACGGCCAGCGCAATCAGGATGACGGCGAGCGGCACGAAGACCACGATAAGTATGAAGCGGTTCAACATAGAAATTCCCTGGAGAAGGCAGGCCTTGATAAGGTCGGCGCGTGGTCCGCGCCTACTTGCCGCCATTCAGCCTTTCACGCAATTCCTTTCCGGTCTTGAAGAACGGCACCCACTTCTCCTCGACCTCGACGGATTCGCCGGTGCGCGGGTTGCGGCCGGTGCGGGCAGGGCGATTCTTCACCGAAAAAGCGCCGAAGCCGCGCAACTCGACCCGATTGCCTTCCGCTAGGGCATCGGTGATCTCGTCGAAGATCGCTCCCACGATGTTTTCGACGTCGCGCAGGAAAAGATGCGGGTTGCGCGTGGCAATGATCTGCACAAGCTCGGATTTGATCATCAGAAAGGTCCCCGTGAAAGCGCTGCGGTCAAATTATCAGGATGATTTTATTTGCTTTTTTACTCGCCCCAACCGGCAGATCAAGGGTGCCAGACGGAAACGAGACCGTCAAGAAACAAGCGATCCGCGCCAATTTCGTGAAGCACGTCGCCGCCGGCCTCCGACATGCCGAGCGCGCTGCCGACGCTGCGCGCTATTGCTTTCGAGAACAGGAAGCCGCCACGCCGCTCGGTGTCCTTCCATTCCACCACCTTGAGCTTGGCGTCGACACCCTTGGTCGCCAGCCAGTCGATCGCCACGCTCTCGCCGCCGACAGCGTCGATCAGACCGTTGGCAAGGCCCTGGCGGCCGGTGAAGATCGAGCCGTCGGCAAGGGCCAGTGCCTGATCGCGGGTCATTTTGCGGCGCTCGGCGACGATGCCGACGAACCAGTCATAGCTGTCGAGGATGAGCTTGCGGACCATGGCTCGCTCGTCTTCATTGGTCGGCTTGAAGGGCGAGGGCGATGCCTTCAGCGGCGAGGATTTCACTTCCTCGAGCTTGATGCCGACCTTGTCCATCAGACCGCTGACATCGGGATACTGGATGAGCACACCGATCGAGCCGACGATCGACGTCTTGCGGGCAACGATATGGTCGCTGGCACTGGCGATCATGTAGCCGGCCGATGCGGCCAGCGTGCCGACCTCGGCCACCACCGGCTTGTCGGCGGCAAGCTTGCGCACCTCCTCGTAGATCGATTCGCCGCCGACCGTGGTGCCGCCGGGCGAATCGATCGCCAGGATGACGCCCTTGACCTGCGAGGATGTGCGGATGGTTTCCAGCCGCTTGATCAGTTCCTCGTCCTCGGTGATGGTGCCTTCGATCCTGACCTTGGCGATGTGGTCGACGGAAGAACCGCCGAGGTCGCCCCCATAGAACCAGCTTGCAAGCGCAATCACCCCAAGGGCCACGATGGCAATGGCGGCACCGCGCCAGAAGGTCAGCTTGCGCCGCAAGCGGCGGCGGTCGATCAGGTCGTCGGCTCTCAGTGCCATGGTCTGCCTCACAGTCGGTGGGAAGCGATGCTTTTAAAGCAAGCGTCCGCGCCCGGCTACCTCTTCCTCAAGAGCCTGCGACGAAGCGACCTTCACGACGGAGGCATTTCAGGAAAAAATGACGCGGCGCGTTCGTTTCTGCTATGAAGTGACGAAATTGTGTCGCCTGAGTTCCGTCTGTAAAACAGCGGCCGTCACATTTTTGCGGTTTTCCTCCGCTTGTGCTTGCTTGCGGGGGCCGGCAACCCACCTATAGCAGGTGTTTTGGCGGACAAGGGTTTATTAGAAGTCAGTCATGCTTGCGCGATCGAACGAACCGACCAATGCCGATGCGGCCTTGGCGCCCACGGCGCCAGCGGGCACGCGCGGCGACGCCTTCGACCGCGCCCAGCGCCACTCGCGCCGCGTGCGCGTGCTTAAGTTTGCCGTGCCGGTGCTTGCCGCCGGGATCGCGGTTGCGTTTCCGGTCTATTCCTATCTGGCGGCGCCGATCAACATTTCGATACAGGCAGACGGCACCGCTTTCGCGGATGGCAAGCTGGTGATGGCCAATCCGAAGCTCAACGGCTTCACCAAGGACAAGCTGCCCTATTCGCTGACGGCCTTGCGCGCCATCCAGGATGTCGGCAAGCAGGACATCATCGAACTCGAAGGCATCCATGCCAAATTGCCGCTGACGGCCGACAATGTGGCGACCGTCGACGCCAAGCGCGGGATCTACAACAGAAACGCCAACACGATGGACATGACCAGCGACGTTACCGTCACCACCACCGACGGCGTCGCTGCCATCTTCAAATCGGTCTTCCTCGATATGGGCAAAGGCTCTATGAAGACAGGTGATGCGGTCGATGTCAGCCGTAACGGCTCGCGGATCACCGCGGGTTCAATGTCGGTCGAAGACAATGGCAAGGTCATCGTTTTCGAGAAAAAGGTAAGCGTTCACATCGATCCGGCCACTATGAAGGCGGCAGAGGCAAAGAGCGGAGAAACGAATGCGTCCCAGTAATTCGGCACGGCTTGTCGCCGCAGCTTCGGCCTTGCTGTTGCTGGGTATGGCGCCGTCCTGGGCTCAGTCCAGCGCCAGCAGCCAGTCCGGGCTCAAACTGTCGGGCGACCAGCCGATCCAGATCGAGAGCGACAAACTTGAGGTCCGCCAGGCCGACAGCATGGCGCTGTTCAGCGGCAACGTCACCGTCACGCAAGGGCCAACGCTGCTCAAGGCCGGCAGCATGGAGGTCTACTACGTCAAGGACCCCAACGCCGCCAAAGGTGCTGCCGCCGGCGCTTCGGCGATGACCGGTTCGGCCAATATCGACCATCTGGTGGTCAAGAACAAAGTCTACATCAAGTCGAATGACCAGATCGCCACCGGCGACAACGCCACGTTCGACATGAAGACGCAGGTGCTTGTTCTGTCGGGCAAGGAGGTCGTCTTGTCCCAAGGACCCAACGTCCTCAAGGGCTGCAAGCTCACCGTGCAGATGAAAAGCGGCCTTGCTCAGGTCGATGGCTGCGGCGGGCGCGTCATCATGTCGATGACGCCGCCACCGAAATCCGAGGCCCCGAAGCCCGAATGACTGGCGTGTCTTCGCTGCTGACCCGCCTTCCGGGACGGGCGGCCAGTAAACTTGCAGCACCGGCCACAGTCACCGTTGATTCCTCGAAGTTCAAGGGCACCCTGATCGCCAAGGGTCTGACCAAGAGCTACAAGGGCCGCAAGGTGGTCAGCGGTGTCACCATCGGCGTGCGCGCCGGCGAGGCTGTCGGGCTGCTCGGGCCGAACGGCGCCGGCAAGACCACCTGTTTCTACATGGTCACCGGCTTGGTACCGGTCGATGAGGGCACGATCGAGATCGACGGTTTCGACGTCACCTCGATGCCGATGTACCGCCGCGCCCGCCTCGGCATCGGCTATTTGCCGCAGGAAGCCTCGATCTTCCGCGGCCTGAATGTCGAGCAGAACATCCGCGCCGTGCTCGAAGTGGTTGAGAAGGACCGCAAGGTGCGCGAGCGCAATCTCGACGAACTGCTCGAGGAATTTCACATCAGCCATCTGCGGAAGTCGCCGTCCATGTCGCTGTCGGGTGGCGAGCGGCGGCGTCTTGAGATCGCCCGAGCTTTGGCGACGCGCCCGGCCTACATGCTGCTCGACGAGCCGTTCGCCGGCATCGACCCGATTGCCGTCGCCGACATCCAGCAGCTGGTTCGTCATCTAACGGCGCGCGGCATCGGCGTGCTGATTACCGACCACAATGTGCGCGAAACGCTCGGCCTCATCGACCGCGCCTACATCATCCATGCCGGCCAGGTGCTGACTCATGGCCGTGCCGACGAGGTGGTGGCGAACCCCGATGTGCGCCGGCTCTACCTCGGCGAAGGTTTCACGCTCTGAGCGTGAAATTTGTTTCCTGACGTGATTTTTGCCGCCCCGCCGGGCTTTTTTCTCCGATTTTGCGTGAGATAATGCTTCGGTAGGGGCCTTTTGCCATCGTTCGCCTTGACAAGCAAAAGCCGGGCCAGTTTCTATGGAAGGTCGGAAAAATTCATTTTCCGGCAGCTTCTGATGTGTAGGCTTCCGGGTGCAGAAGGGCGTTTGAAACCGAACCATGGCGTTGGCGGCGAAACTACAGCTACGACAATCCCAGTCGCTGGTGATGACGCCGCAGCTGATGCAGTCGATCAGGCTGTTGCAGCTCACCCATGTCGAGCTCGACCACTTCATCGACGACGAGATCGAGCGCAATCCGCTGCTGGAGCGCGCCGAGCCCCAGGATGACGCCGCAAGCGACCAGGTGCAGAAGGGCGATGCCGCTCCTGAGCCTGCCGCCGATGGCGACTGGTTCGAAAACGAGACGGCGTGGAGCGCCGAAGCGATCTCCGACAAGCTCGACAGCTCGCTGGAAAATCTGTTCCCCGACGATCCCGGCACCAGCGAGCGGCTCGGTCCGGACCTGACGGCGCAGTGGAAGTCGGCCACCGGCAATAGTTCGTCCGGTTCTTCCGAAGGCTTCGACGTCGGCGACATGGCCGCCGCGGCGATCACGCTGCGCCAGCATGTCGGCGAGCAGATCGCGCTTGCCTTTGCCGATCCGGCCGCAAGGCTGCTCGCAGCCGAACTGGCCGACGGCCTGGACGAGGCCGGCTATCTGCGCGCCGATCCCGCCGAGATCGCCAAACGGCTCGGCGCCGATCAGGCGACGGTGGCCAACGTGCTGGCAGCCTGCCACACATTCGAGCCGGTCGGCCTGTTTGCGCGCGACCTTGCCGAATGCCTGTCGCTGCAGCTTGCCATGCGCGATCGTCTCGATCCGGCGATGAAGATGCTGGTCGGCAACCTCGAACTGTTGGCGCGGCGCGATTTCCAGACGCTGAAGCGGCTTTGCGGGGTCGATGAGGAGGATCTCCTCGACATGCTGGCCGAAATCCGCGCGCTCGACCCGCGCCCGGGCATGGCGTTTTCGGGCGGCGCCAGCGACGCCATCGTCGCCGATGTCGAAGTCCGCGCCGCCAATGACGGCAGCTGGACGGTCGAGCTCAATGCCGAGACGCTGCCGCGCGTGCTTGTCGATCACATCTATTTCGCCCAGGTCTCGCCGCATGCGAAGAATCAGGCGGAGAAGGATTTCCTGGCCGAATGCCTGCAGAATGCCAACTGGCTGACGCGCAGTCTCGACCAGCGGGCAAAGACGATCCTGAAAGTGGCGTCGGAAATCGTGCGCCAGCAGGACGCTTTTCTCGTCCATGGCGTGCGTCAGCTCAGGCCGCTCAACCTGCGCACGGTGGCCGATGCCATCGGCATGCATGAATCGACCGTCAGCCGGGTGACGGCCAACAAATACATGCTGACGCCGCGTGGCGTGTTCGAGCTGCGTTATTTCTTCACGGCTTCGATCGCGGCGTCGGGCGGCGGTGATGCGCATTCCTCGGAAGCGGTGCGCGACCGCATCAAGCAGCTGATCGACGAGGAAAAGCCCGCCGATGTGCTGTCCGATGACGCAATCGTCGACATGTTGAAGGAAAGCGGCGTCGATATTGCCCGGCGCACGGTGGCCAAGTACCGGGAGGGTATGAATATTCCCTCGTCGGTGCAGCGGCGGCGTGAAAAGCGCGCTCTGGCGAGCGCGGGGCGCTAGGTCTGCTTGCCCGGCAAGGCTTTTGCTATGGCTGGATTCCACAACTTTCCGACCTTAAAGCGACATCGCGCTGAAACGGATTCATACGACGCGCTTTAAGTCTTTGTTTTGATGCATGTCGTTGTCCCAGAACCGCAGCGCACTTCTGGGCGACATGCATTAATTGACAAGCTGCAATGAAGTGTCTAGAAGCCCGCCCGCATGAGACGGGCTCGCGGCCCGCATGCGGATGGTCCGTCACGATGAAGGCCACGGGACGGCCAATAAGGCGGATTGTGATCAACCGGAAAGTTCGGATCTAAAATCGGCGCGAGTTGACGCCGCAAAGCTTGTGCGCACGGATCACGAGTATAAACTCTGGCCAGTTTGAAGCCTGAGCAAGGAAGGTCAGTTTTCAGATGAAATTGCGCATATCGGGTAAACACATGGATATCGGCGATGCGCTGCGTACGCGCATTACCGATCGTGTCGGCGAGGCGATTGGAAAATATTTCGATCGCGGTTTTTCAGGGCACGTCACGGTCATCAAATCGGGGTCGCGTTACTCGGCCGATTGCATGATCAGGCTGGATTCCGGCGCTTCGCTGCAGGCAACCGGCGATTCCCAGGATCCGACACTTGCCTTCGAGGCGGCCGCGGACCGCCTCGAAACCAGGTTGCGGCGCTACAAACGCCGTCTGAAATCGCACAATTCAGGCAATGGAAATGGCGAAATCACCGACATCGCCTATACGGTGATGGCGCCGCTGACCGATGACGATGAGGACATTCCGGAGGACTACGCCCCGGCCATCGTCGCCGAATCAACCATGACGCTGCAGACCATGTCGGTGGCGTCGGCGGTCATCGAACTCGACACCAAGGACAGCCCGGTTTTCGTCTTCCGCAACGCCGGAAACGACCACCTCAACATCGTCTATCGGCGGCCGGACGGAAATATCGGCTGGATCGACCCGTCGACGACCAAAGTCGCACAGGCGTGACGACAACGACAATGGTCGCACAGGTGACGACAATGGTCGCACAGGGATAATAGCCAGCCGCGCGAGGGGCGAGGACTGGCGACGGCAGGCGAATAAGGGATTTCAAATATGGATCTGAGCGATCTTCTCAACGTTCCGGCGATCTTGCCGGCGTTGAAGGCGAACTCCAAAAAGCAGCTTCTGCAGTTGCTGTCCGAGAGAGCGGCGGCGATTTCCGGCATTCCGGAGCGCGAAGTGTTCGACACCATCCTGCAGCGCGAACGGCTGGGCTCCACCGGCGTCGGCAACGGCATCGCCATTCCGCACGGCAAGCTCGCCGGGGTGAAGCGCATCGCCGGCGTCTTTGCCCGTCTGGAGACGCCGGTCGATTTCGAGGCCTTGGATGACCAGCCGGTCGATCTGGTGTTTTTGCTGCTGGCCCCGGAAGGCGCCGGCGCCGATCACCTCAAGGCACTGTCGCGCATCGCCAGGGTTTTGCGCGACGCCGACACGGTGGCCAAGATCAGAGGCACGCGCGACGCGGTCGCCATCCACGCGCTGCTTTCGGACACGCAGGCCTCGCACGCCGCCTGAAGTTCTTCGGATTTAAGTCTTCCAGGGGCCGCCGAAGGCGGCCCTCTCCATTTCAACCGCCAGCAGTCGCCTTAGTGAATGGCGACAGTGGTCAGGTCGTTTTCCATGGCGCCGGCCAAAGCCCGGTCTTTCGCATCCGAAAGCAGGATCGGCTGGCCGTTGGCGGCAAACAGGGCCCACAGGACCATACCAGGCGCTATTTCGCCGAGGTTGGGGAAGCGCCCGAGCAGCTCGTCGCTCGAGACCTTGCGGAGATAAGCGACCGAGCCTTCGCCGAGATGGGCGAATTCGCCGCTGGTCATGGTGATGGTTTCGTCAGTTCTGGTCATTTCAAGCCTCCTTGGCGCGAGGACGCCGCTCAAGGCCATCCCGCATGAGAGCCATCGGTAAAGATCAGTCTTTCACCGATATATTTATTTTCCGTACCAGCCGTTCGGTATCCGGCCGATCGAGATCGATCGACAAAAGGCCGTTCTTCAGTTCCGCTGCGATCACCCGCATGCCGTCTGCCAGCACGAAACAGCGCTGGAACTGGCGCGCGGCGATGCCGCGGTGGAGGAATTCGCGCTCGGTGTCGTCGGTTTGACGGCCGCGCACGACCAACTGGTTTTCCTCCGTGGTGACATCGAGATCGCTTTCGGCGAAACCCGCGACAGCCAGCGTAATGCGCAGCCTTTCGGCCTTGCCGTCAGCACCGCTGAGGCGCTCGATGTTGTAGGGAGGATAACTGTCACCGGATTTCGCCAGTCGTTCCAGGGTCTTTTCCATGGCATCGAAACCAAGGAGAAGCGGGCTGGAGAAGGGCGTCATTCGGCTCATGTTACACTGTCCTCTTTGGAGCGACATAAACTGGAAAAACCCGGATGGCATTTTTCCCGATGGTCTTGATATGGTCCGCGCCGCGGCCAAGTTCAAGCCGCCGAACACCCCCGCCAAAAAGACTCCCCCGCATAAGGAAATGAAATGCCCCAGACCCGCAAGATCATCATCGACACGGATCCCGGCCAGGACGATGCCGTCGCCATATTGCTGGCGCTCGGCAGCGCCGAGCTGGAGATCGTCGGCATCTCTGCTGTTGCCGGCAACGTGCCGCTGAAATTGACCGAAAAGAACGCCAGGAAAATCTGCGAACTGGCCGGCCGGCCCGACATCAAGGTCTATGCAGGCGCCATCCGCCCGTTGGCGCGCGAGCTGGTCACCGCCGAGGAAGTGCATGGCAAGACCGGCCTCAACGGCCCGCAACTGCCCGATCCGAAGATGAAGCTGCAGGGCCAGTATGCGGTCGACTTCATCGTCGAGACGCTGATGAAGGAAGAGGCCGGCACGATCACGCTGTGCGCGCTCGGCCCGCTCACCAATGTCGCGCTGGCGCTGATCCGTGAGCCGAAGATCGCGCCGCGCATCAAGGAAATCGTACTGATGGGCGGCGGTTTCTTCGAAGGCGGCAATGTCACGCCGACCGCAGAATTCAACATCTATGTCGATCCGCAAGCCGCCGACCTGGTGTTCAAATCCGGCATTCCGATCGTCATGATGCCGCTCGACGTCACCCACAAGGCGCTGACCACGGCCAAGCGCACGCAGGCCATCCGCCAGCTCGGCACCCGGGTCGGCACCGCGACGGCCGAGATGCTGGAGTTCTTCGAGCGCTTCGACGAGGAGAAATACGGCACCGATGGCGGCCCGCTGCACGACCCGTGCGTCATCGCCTATCTGTTGAAGCCGGAGCTGTTCAAGGGCCGCAACTGCAACGTCACCGTGGAAACCACCTCCGAGCTCACCATGGGCATGACCGTCATCGACTGGTGGGGCGTGACCAAGCGGCCGAAGAACGCCATGGTGATGCGCGACATCGACCATGACGCCTTTTTTGCGCTGCTGGTGGAGAGGCTGGGGCGGCTTTAAGCCTGCCTTGACGCAGATCGTTCGCCCAGGGCCTAGCGCCTCTGGGCGATATCGGCTGCTTACTCGTCGAGCAGCCGATAGGTTTCGCTGCCATCCTGCCTATGCTGTTGCTCGACCGGAACTTGCGAACCCATGGCTCGTGGTGTTTCCGCATGGCCGTATACGAAAATCAGGTCGTTTTCGCTGAGACGGATACCATACAGGTAACGAAACCCACCGTTGATCCAGCCCTTTGGGTTCGGCGAGGCATCGAGAACACTGACAACCGTGCCTGTCGCCCGTCCCAGGCTGATGATCGGGCTGCTGTGTCCGGCGGCAGGCCTCATGATTGCAAAAATGCACGCGCCAAGCAGCACGGCAGCAAAAGCGATGCCCCAGACGTTTTCTCGCAGAATTGGCAAGGCGAGAGCCAAGCGTGCTTGTGCAAGGCGGGTCATTCTGGAAACCGGTAGAAGACGAAGCCATTATCACGCGTGACGCGCTCCAACTTTGCCGGCGCACCGATCAGATGCGGACGATCGTCATCGACAAGAATGGACGAACCGGTTTCGAGAGCAACCAGATAAAGGGTGCGGTCGTGGTCCGAATGGGCGCTTTTGACTGTTGCGTCGATTGGCTCGACTGACCGGATAGCGCTCGCATCATTCGTCCATTTGTAGAGAGCCGAAGGAACCATCACCGCGAACAGGGCGGCGGTCAGAATCACGCCGGGCGCGTTCCTTTTTATGCCAGCGTAAGTCCATGACATCGACGTGAATCCCCTAACGCGGATTCATGTGGTGGCGCGAAAGCTGACTTTCAATCAGGCTTCACGTACCGGCTCCGTTGGGAACGACCGTTGGCGGTCGTCACTTCGCCTTGGAAAACGCCAGCCACAGGCCGCCGCCGACCAGAAAGCTGCCGCTGATCCTGGACATCAGCTTGATGCGGCTGGCCGAGAGCAGGCGTCCGGCGCGGCTGGCGGCGAGCGCATAGGTGGAATCCGAGACGGCGGCAAAGATCATCGCGGTGAGGCCCATGACGACGATCTGTAGCGTGTAATTGCCCTGCGGGGCGATAAATTGCGGGAAGAAGGCGCCGAAGAACACCAGGGTCTTGGGGTTGCTGAGCGCCACCAGCAGACCCTGCAGGAAGAAGCCGCCACGCGGCTTTCTCGCCGTGCCGTCGCCGTTCAGCGTGCCCTTGGCGCGGAACATCTGCACGCCCATCCAGATCAGATAGGCGGCGCCGATCAGACGCACCCATTCGAACCAGTGGCCCATGCCCGCGATCAGCGTGTTGAGGCCGATGCCGACGATGGCGATCATGATGGCAAGCCCGGCCTGCGTGCCGGCGACATTGGCAAGCCCGGCGCGGTAGCCATGGCGGATGCTGTTGGCGATGATCAGCGTCACAGTCGGACCGGGCACCAGGATGATGACGATGCAGGCAAGGACATAGGCGGCGTAGAGTTCCAGCGACATGGGGATTTCCTCGAGGATGCGCTTAGGCGGCTGGCTGCAATCAATGCATGGCGGCGGAGCTGGTGCAAGCCGGTCGCAGACCGGCCGCCCCTCGCGTCAGGACGCCCCAGCCTGCCAAGGCAAGGTCGCCTCATAGGCCGCTCCGGCCCTGAGCACGGCGAGGTCGCCGCGCGGCCGGCCGATCAGTTGCATGCCCAAGGGGCGGCCTTTGTCGTCGAAGCCGACGGGCACGTTGAGCGCCGGACAGCCGCCGAGCGTGGCGAAGGCCGAAACCTGCATCCAGCGATGGTAGCTGTCCATCGTCCGTCCGGCGACCTCACTTGGCCAATGCGTGCCGACTTCGAAAGGAAAGACCTGCGCCGTCGGCAGCGCGATGAGATCGAAGTGCTCGAACAGCGACAGCAGCGTCCGGTGCCAGGAGGTGCGGATGACCGAGGCCGCGCGGATCTGCGGCGCCGTCAGCCGCATGGCGTTCTCCACCTCCCAGACGGCTTCCGGCTTCAGCAGGGCGCGCTTGTGCGGGTCGTCATAATGGACTTTCAGCGCCGAGCCGCTGCTCGCCTGCCGCAGCGTCACGAAGGCTTGCCACAGTGCCTCGAAATCGAAATCCGGCAGCAAGGGCTCGGTCAGGAAGGATGCCTCCGCGAAGCGGCCGAGTGCGGCCTCGCACAGATCGAGGATGCCAGGCTCCACCGGCAGGTGACCGCCGAGATCACCGAGCCAGCCGACGCGGCCGCCGCTTGCCGGCGTTGCCAGCCCTTCGAGGAATGAACCAGGCTTTTCCCAGGACAAGGGCGCATGCGGATGGTAGCCCGCCTGCACGTCGAGCAGCAGCGCCATGTCGCTGATGCTGCGGCCCATCGGCCCGTCTATGCCCATCTGAGCATGAAAGACTTCCAGGTCCGGCCCTCCGGGGACAAGGCCCTGCGACGGGCGGAAGCCATAGACATTGTTCCACGCCGCCGGATTGCGCAGCGAGCCGCCGAAATCGCTGCCGTCGGCGACCGGAACCATGTCGAGTGCAAGGGCGACCGCAGCGCCGCCGCTCGACCCGCCTGCGGTGAGCGCCGGATCGAAGGCGTTCAGCGTCGGGCCGAACACGTTGTTGTAGGTGTTGGATCCCAGCCCGAATTCGGGAACATTGGTCTTGCCGATGATGATGGCGCCGGCCTTGCGGATGCGCTCGACGAAGAAATCATCCTCCTGCGGCACGAAATCGGCGAAGATCGGCGAGCCGAAACTGGTCCTCAAGCCGCTCGTCATGGCGAGGTCTTTTATCGCCATCGGCAGGCCGAACAGCGAGCCGGCCGGCCCGCCTTGCGCTAGATGCGCGTCCGCCGCGTCGGCCTCGCGCAGGATGTCGGAGCGCTCGCGCAACGAGACGATGGCGTTGACCAGCGGGTTTACCGCGTCGATGCGGTCGAGGAATGCGGCGACCAACTCGCGCACGGACAGGCGGCGCAGCCGGATCGCCTCGGCCAGGTCGACAGCGGACATCCGGCAGATGTCGCCGGCGGGGGGCACGGCGTGCTTCGTTGTAGGGCGCAGGGCAGTCATCCGGCGTTGTTGCGCAGGGCGGTGTCCACATCCGCGGCCAGCGGGATGGCCGGCTGGGCGCCGGGCTTCAGGCAGGCGAGTGAGCCGGCGGCTGCGGCGCGGGTGAGAGCCTGCTCCAGCGGCAGGTTGGACGCCAGCCCGGCAGCGAGATAACCGCAAAAAGTATCGCCGGCCCCGACCGTGTCGACCGGCGTGATTTTCAGCGCCGGCACGGTCAGGAAATCCTCCGGGGTCGCCGCCAGCACGCCGTCGCCGCCGAGCGTGACGACGATGGTGCGGCCGGTTTTGCCGGCGAAGTCGCGCATGCGCGCCGGGCGGTCGCGGCCTTTCAGCGACAGCGCCTCGCCGTAAAGGTCGAATTCGGTTTCGTTGGCGACGGCGTAATCGGCCTTGCCGAGCAACGCTGCCGCCTCGCTACGGAACGGCGCGGTGTTGAGCACGGTTACGGCGCCGGCGGCGCGTGCGGCGTCAAGCGCTGCATCGACGGTCTGCAGCGGGATCTCGTGCTGCAGCAGGACGACGTCGCCCTTCGCAAGGAAAGCCTTGGCGAGATCGCCGGGCAGCACCGAATCATTGGCGCCCGGCACGACGGCGATGACATTCTCGCCATCGGCGCCGACGAGGATCAGCGCCGTGCCGGTGGAGGCGAAGCTCTGGCCGACGCCGGAGAGATCGACCTTGCCGGCCACGAGCAAAGCCAGGGCTTCGGTTGCGAAATTGTCCTTGCCGACGGCGCCGACCATGCGCACCTTGGCGCCGGCGCGCGCCGCAGCCAGCGCTTGGTTGGCGCCCTTGCCGCCGGGCGCGGTGGCGAAGCCGGAGCCGCGGACCGTCTCGCCCGGCGAAGGCAGGCGGTCGACATTGGCGATAAGGTCGAGGTTGATCGAGCCGACAACGATGATCAAGAAAGCCTCCTGCGGAATGCGCGGGAAGCTAACCTGTAAGCCGGCGGCTTGCCAGAGCGTGCGGATGTTTTGCGCCGGGAGCTCGCAAAAAGAACAACACCGGCGAGGGGATTTCGCCGGTGTTGTTTGATGCGGGCAGCTTCAGGACGCGGTCTGGCCCGCTTCCCAACCGAGGATGGCGCGTTTGCGGGTCAGGCCCCAGTGGTAGCCGGTGAGTGCGCCGGACTTGCCCAGCGCCCGATGGCAAGGGACGACGAATGACAATGGGTTGGCACCGACCGCCGCCCCCACCGCCCGGCTGGCGTTTGGCGCGCCGATCCTGGAGGCGATCGAGGAATAAGTGCAGGCCTTGCCCATCGGGATCCTGAGCAGCGCGTCCCAGACGCGCAGCTGGAAGTCGGAGCCGATCATCACCACGCGCAGCGGCTGGTCGGCGCGCCACAATGTCGGATCGAAGATGCGCGCCGCATAGGGCTGGGTGGCGCTCATGTCCTCGACATAGGTGGCGTTCGGCCAGCGGCCCGACATGTCGGCGAAAGCCGCCCGCTCGCCGCCCGGATCGTTGAAGGCGAGCCCCGCAAGGCCACGGTCGGTGACCATGATCAGGGCGATGCCGAAGGGCGAGATGTGGTAGCCGTAGCGGATGGTCAGGCCAGCGCCGCGCGTCTTGTAGTCGCCCGGCGACATCGCCTCGTGGGTGACGAACAAATCGTGCAGCCGGCCGGGGCCGGACATGCCGAGTTCGAACGATGTTTCGAGGAGCGGCATGCCGGAATCGAGCAGTTTGCGGGCATGGTCGAGGGTGACCGCCTGCAGGAAGGCTTTTGGCGACAGGCCGGCCCAGCGGGTGAACAGCTTTTGCAGGCCCGTGGGTGTCTCGCCGACATCGGCTGCCAAGGCTTCCAGCGAGGGCTGGTCGCGATAGTCGAGGCTGATCTTCTCGATGGCGCGGCGCACGACCTCGTAGTCGCTGCCGTTGGGGGTGATGTCGTGCTGCAGGATCGCTGTCGGTTTCATCTGCGTATTCATGGTCATCTGGGCGTTCATGGCAATATCTCCTTGACCGCGAATATCGGTCTTTCCGCCCCTTGCAACCACCCGAAACTTGCCTTGTTGCCGCCTGTTCCCAGATAAATACTGGATTGCGCCCCGGGAGATGCCAATGGCCGGCGAAAGGGTGAATCTGAGCGGAGCAAGGGAGACCTTGCTGATGACGCTTTATGGCAAGGCACTGGAAAGCCGGCTGCCGCATTCGCTGCTCGGGGATCGCTTCGCCGACGAGGCCGTGCGCAAGATCGACTATGATTTCTCGCGCCTCAAGGTCGACACCAATCTCGGCATCGGCCTGGCGATCCGGGCCAAGACGTATGATGTCCGCGTTCAGGACTTCATCGCCAGAAATCCCGGCGCCATCGTGCTGCATCTCGGCTGCGGGCTCGATACGCGCATTTTCCGTGTCGATCCACCCGAAGGCGTGGAGTGGTTCGATGTCGATTTTCCGGATGTCATCGCGCTCCGGCGCAAGCTTTACCCGTCCCGGGACCACTACCACCTCGTCGGCTCTTCGGTAACCGACCCAGACTGGCTGGCAGAAGTGCCGAGCAATCGTCCGGCCGTCGTGGTGATGGAGGGGTTGACGCCTTATCTCCCGGTAGAGGAGGGGCCACGGCTGCTGTCACGCCTTGTCGCGCATCTTGCCGGCGGCGAGCTGATGTTCGACGCCTACAGCCACTTCGGCCTGAAGATGCTGCGCCTCAATCCGACCATCAGGGCGACGGGCGCCGAGGTTCACTGGGCGATCGACGACCCGCAGGTACTGGAGCGTGCCGTTCCGAAGCTGCGCTTTGTCGACGATATCTCGGCCTACAGCGCGGAACGCACAGCGCATATGAGCTGGTCCGCAAAACTGTTCATCGGGCTCTGGAGACACATTCCCGCATTGCGCAAGGTCGGCAGGATTTTACGCTACCGGTTCTGACGCGCCGACTCTAACGCGTCCTGGCTTTTGTCAGAGCACGTGAAAATGCAGTGGCAAAACTCTCGCGGGAGTCAGGGTCCAGGAATGACCCGATCGGCACATTCTGTCCTTGTGCTTCCACCGTCATCCTGGTGATGCCGATCTCGGCATGGCGAGCGACGGAAAAGCGCGCCCAGAACGGGTTGAAGCGATGCGCTTCCGACTTTCCCGAGGGCGCCGTCTTGCGGATGTCGAGGCTGGTGCGCGACACCGACACTTCCTCGCGGGCACGGGCGGCACGATAGTTGGCGCGGAAGGCGATGTAGACGGCGATGACGTCGAGGCCGAAGAAGCCGAACACCGGCCAAGCGCCGCGCGACAGGAAAAACGCCCCGGTCACCACCCAGCCGAACAGCAGCGCGCCCATCAGCACGGCAAAGCCGGTGCGGCCCAGCGAGCGGTGCGGTGTCAGCAGCGCCTGGAAGAATGGCTCGTCGGCCTGAAACGAGGCGTTTGTGTCGCTCATCCCAGGATATTATAGGAGGGAAATGGCCAGCCCCAAGTCCAAAAATCTTTCCCTATCCAAAAGTGAACTGCCGCCCGGGCGGCGCGACGGCTCGAATGCCAAGCCGCGACCGCGGCCGGCGCGGCTCCGTTCGCTCTACAGCGCCGCCGAGGTGCATGAGATCTTCCGGCGGTTTTCGGTGCAGCGGCCCGAGCCGAAGGGCGAGCTCGAGCACGTCAACGCCTTCACGCTGCTGGTGGCCGTGGTGCTGTCGGCGCAGGCGACCGATGCCGGCGTCAACAAGGCGACGCGGGCGTTGTTCAAGGTCGCCGACACACCTGAAAAGATGCTGGCGCTGGGCGGAGCCAGGGTCGGCGAGTACATCCGCACCATCGGACTCTGGCGCAACAAGGCCAAGAATGTCGTGGCGCTCTCGGAGGCGCTGATACGCGATTACGGCGGCGAGGTGCCCAGCGAGCGCGATGAGTTGGTCAAGCTGCCGGGGGTCGGGCGCAAGACCGCCAATGTCGTGCTCAACATGGCGTTCGGCCAGCACACGATGGCGGTCGACACCCATATTTTCCGCATCGGCAACCGCCTCGGCCTGGCGCCAGGCAAGACGCCCGAACAGGTCGAGCAAGGGCTGCTGCGGATCATCCCGGACGAGTATATGCGCCATGCGCATCACTGGCTGATCCTGCATGGCCGCTATGTCTGCAAGGCGCGCAAGCCCGATTGCCCGGCCTGCGTCATTGCCGATCTCTGCAAGGCCGAGGTGAAGACAACCGACGTGCCGGCGCCGCTGGTGGAAATCGCGGCGCCCGGCGTCCCGACAACTAGCTTTCCTCCACGAACACCTCTTCGCGCTTCTTCTTGACCGACGGCAGGAAGACGACGACGAGCACGGCCAGTGCGACGAGCAGCAGGCCGGCGCTGATCGGCCGCGTCACGAAGGTCGAGGGGTCGCCGCGCGACAGGATCATGGCGCGGCGCAGGTTTTCCTCGAGCAGCGGGCCGAGCACGAAGCCGAGCAGCAGGGGTGCGGGTTCGCAGCGCAGCTTGGTCAGGATGTAGCCGAGCAGGCCGAAGAATGCGACCGCGTAGAGATCGAAGGCGTTGGTGTTGACGCTGTAAACGCCGATCGAGCAGAACGCCATGATGATCGGGAAGAGCACATAATAGGGGATCGTCAGCAGCTTCACCCACAGCCCGATCAGCGGCAGGTTCAGCACGATCAGCATCAGATTGCCGATCCACATCGAGGCGATGATGCCCCAGAACAGCGCCGGCTGCTCGATCGCGACATTGGGGCCGGGCACGATGCCCTGGATGATCATGGCGCCGATCATCAGCGCCATGACCGGATTGGCCGGAATGCCCAGCGTCAGCATCGGAATGAAGGAGGTCTGGGCGCCGGCATTGTTGGCCGATTCCGGTCCGGCGACGCCGGCGATGGCGCCCTTGCCGAACTCCTCCGGGTGTTTCGACACGCGCTTTTCGACCGTGTAGGAGGCAAAGGCCGCAAGCACCGCGCCGCCGCCGGGCAGGATGCCGAGCGCCGAACCAATGATCGTGCCGCGCACGATGGGCGCGGCCATCGCCTTGAAGTCGTCGCGGGTCGGCATCAGGCCGGAGACCTTTTTGATCATCACCGAGCGCTCGTGCTCGTTTTCGAGATTGCGCAGGATCTCGGCAACGCCGAAGACGCCGACCGCCACCGCGACGAAGTTCAGCCCGTCGGCATATTCGCGGATGCCGAGCGTGAAGCGCGGCGTGCCGGTGTAGATGTCGGTGCCGACAATGCCGAGCAGCAGGCCGAGCACGACCATCGCCAGCGCCTTGACGATCGAGCCGTGGGCGAGCGCGATGGACGAGACGAGGCCGACGATCATCAGCGAAAAATATTCGGCCGCGCCGAATTGCAGGGCTATTGCCGTCAGCGGCGGGGCAAAGACGGCGACGAGGAAGGTCGACACCGTGCCGGCGAAGAACGAGCCGATCGCGGCGATCGCCAGAGCCGCCCCGGCGCGACCGTTCCTGGCCATCTGGTAGCCGTCGATGGCGGTCACGGCCGAGGAGGATTCGCCGGGCATGTTGATGAGAATGGCGGTGGTCGAACCGCCATACTGGGCGCCGTAGTAGATGCCGGCCAGCATGATGAGGGACGAGACCGGGTCGCCGATCTGGAAGGTGATCGGCAACAGCATGGCGATGGTTGCGGTGGCGCCGATGCCGGGCAGGACGCCGATCAGCGTGCCGAGCAGGACGCCGATCAGGCAGAAACCGAGATTTGCCGGCGTGGTGGCCGTCGAAAAGCCGAGTTCGAGGTTCCTGAGGAGGTCCATCTCAGCGCCTCACAATGCCAGCCATTGGGGCAACCAGGGGCCGAAGCGCTGGAATGGCAGCCCGAGCGCGTAGCTGAAGACCAGCACCGAAAACAGCGTCAGGCCGGCCGACAGCAGAAGTGCCGTCAGCGGCTTCATGCGGGCGCTGGCAAAAGAGGCGATCAACGCCGTCAGGAAGATCGACGGGACGAAGCCGAGGCCGCGCACGGTCATGCCGAAAAAGATCGGCGCCGGCAGGATCAACAGCATGCCGCGCCACGCAATGGGGCCGATCGGCTCGCCCTCGACGCGCACCGCCTGGACGAGGATGATGGCGCCGAGCACGATCAGCACGATCGCCAGCACCAGCGGGAAATAGCCCGGTCCCATGCGAAAGGCGGTGCCGATTTCGAGGCCGAGCGATTGTATCGCGAAAAAGGCGCCGAAAAAGATGAACAGCGCGGCGCACAGGCCGTTTGTCCTGTCGATGGCGAAAGGTTTCATGGCGGTCCTCCCCTGACCCTTGCAACGGGCTTGCCGTTGCAAATGTGAAAACGGACGTCGAAGCGAAAACGGGGCGCCGGCAGCGCCCCGTTCAAGCCTCAGTCGGCGTATTGGCCGGCGGCTTCGATGATCGGCTTCCAGCGCGTGATCTCGCCTTCCAGCTTGGCCTTCAGCGCTGCCGGCGTCGCGTCGGCCTCGGACGACGGCTTGGTGCCGAGTTCGGCGAAGCGGGCGATGACGTTGGGGTCCTTCAGTGCGACCTGGAGCGATTTCGACAGTCGGCCGGTGATCTCGGCCGGCGTGCCCTTCGGCGCATAGAGGCCGTGCCAGATGCCGACCTGCACCGCGGGCAGGCCGGCTTCGATGGTCGTCGGCACGTCCTTCAGCACGTCGAGGCGTTCCGGCGTGGTGACGGCATAGGCCTTGATCGTGCCGCCCTGGATCTGCTTGGTGGTGTTGGTGGTCTGGTCGCACATAATGTCGACCTGGCCGCCGAGAAGGTCGGTCATGGCCGGGCCGGTGCCCTTGTAGGGCACGGTGACCAGCGGCGTGCCGATGGCGCTCATGAACAGCATGCCGCACAGATGCGAGGCAGCGCCGATGCCGGCGTTGGCGACGGTGATGGTGTCCTTGTTGGTCTTGGCGTATTCGACCAGCCCTTTCAGGTCGACCGGCTCAAGGTCCTTGCGGGCGACGATCGCCATCGGCACCTCGGTGACGAGGCCGACATACTCGAAGGCGTTCAGCGTGTCGTAGGCGAGTTTCCTGTAGAGGGTCGCGCTGGTCGCCATGCCGATGTGATGGAGGAGCAGCGTGTAGCCATCCGGGTCGGCGTTGGCGACGCGGCCGGCGCCCAGCGTGCCGCCGGCGCCGCCGACATTTTCGACGATGATCTGCTGGCCGAGATCCTTCGACATGGCTTCGGCGACGAGCCGCGTGACCGTGTCGGTCGGACCGCCGGCCGCAAACGGCACGACGACGGTGATGGTGCGCTCGGGATAGGTCTGTGCGCTGGCGGTGAACGAATAAAGCGTGACGGCCGCGGCGGCGGCCAGGGCGGCTACAATTTTCCTCATCGTAATTCTCCTCCCAGGATATCAATCTCCGATCGCTGTGCAGGTCAGGCAGCGAGGGTGCAACAAAGGCAAGCTAACAGATTGTCGCCTGACGCAAACTGCAAAATACAGTCGTGCGCAACCATGGCGATCAGTGGGGAGTATGCCCGGAGGAGATGGGTTTGGTGTTGGCGTTGCTTCAATAATCGTAGCCGCGCGCCATCGCCGCCGCGAAGATCGGGATCAGCAGGAAGATGAAGGCTTCGGCGCGCACATAGGTCTTCACCGAGGCGAGTTCCGCAACCGGCACCTGAAAGCCGGGATTTGCACTGGCTTGCCGGTTCCAGGAGATGAAGCGGATGGTCGGGATGATCGACAGCAGGCCAACGATGCCGAATGCCGCCATCTTGGTCCAAAACACCCAGTTGTAGACATAGAACTTCCAGCCCTTCAGGCCGTAGACGACGCGGCCGATGCCGACGATGATGATCGACATCGCGAGGATGCCGTAGTGGCGGTCGATGCCGGCAAGCCGCTTCAGCGTGGCGGCGGAGAGGTCGCCGCGGATCAGGACAAATTCGGCGCCAATGATGCCGGCCAGCGAGAACACCAGCAGATGATGGAAAATGGCAAGCACGAGATCGGTGGTGTCCATGGCGTTCTCCTCCCATTGGCGGTATCGAGACCGGCCCTTGCCGGACCGGTTGGGAAAGGTAGCATCGTTCGGCAGAATTCCCAGAGGGGGATCTGGGTTGGACCATCGGCGTCGCCATCCTGACAGCTGGGGTTTTCTGAAATGACCGGACTGAAGCGCGCCCTGTACCCGATGCCGGACGACATCCGCATCGCCCTGACCGAAAAAGGACTGACAGCGGCCTACGAGGCGCGGCCGGACTACCAGAAGAACGATTATCTCGGCTGGGTCGCCCGCGCCAAACGCAGCGACACCAGGCAGAAGCGGCTCGACCAGATGCTGGACGAATTGCGGCGCGGTGGGCTCTACATGAAGATGGTCTGGCACGGCTGAAAGTAAGCCGACGCTGTTCGCTTCGACCGCCTGGTCGCGCCAGGCCGTTCGGAAGCTTCCCTGGCTGAATGATGATCCGGCTTGGCCCTTGTCCGGGCGCGCTGGTTTGCTAAGCGCTGACCGTCAACGGAGGCAGAGTTTCATGGGCAGTCCAAAAACAGCCGGCGTCCCGGTTCTCGAAACGGAACGGACCATCATGCGGGCGCACCGGATCGAAGACTTCGACAACTATGCTGTCATGTGGGCCGACCCCGTCACCACCCGTTTCATCGGCGGCAAGCCGCGGACGCGGGAGGAAAGCTGGATGCGGTTCCTGCGGCATGCCGGCCTGTGGTCGCTGCTTGGCTACGGCTTCTGGGCGGTCGAGGACAAGGCCAGCGGTCGCTTCATCGGCGAGGCCGGATTCCACGATCTGAAGCGCGACATCGAGCCGTCGCTCGAGGGCATTCCGGAAGCCGGCTGGGCGCTGGCGCCGCAAGCGCATGGCAAGGGTCTTGCCAGCGAAGTCGTCAGAAGGGCCCTGGCCTGGGGCGACGAAACCTTTGCCGGCGCGAGAACCGTCTGCATCATCGATCCGGAAAACACCGGCTCGTTGAACGTCGCGGCAAAGTGCGGCTACACCAAGGTCCTGGAAACCACTTATCACGATGGGCCGACGATCCTGCTCGAACGGCGGGTGTGAAGCGCTTCATCGACGCAATTTCCACGTTCTGCTAGGGTTGGCTATTCTAATCTAGCTACGCAATTCCTGTGGGAAAACCGCTCACACTTTTCCTGGAATTGCTCTTTGGGGGAGCCGACCATGCGTGCGATCAATGCGATATTTCTGAAGCTTTTCTGGGCGGGGCTGCTGCTCCTGGCGGCCGTGCAACTGGCGGGCGCCGATGCGACGGTGCCGACCGCCGACATCGAGGGCGGTGCCGACAATCATCTGGCCAAGCGCTATGAGGGGTCGTTCATCGTCTCCTACGAAAAATTCGCCTATACCGATTTTACAGTGCCGCTGTCGCCGCTGAAGCCGAGCGCCGATCCGAATGCCCGTGACACGATGAACAACCGTGTGTTCGCGCCGGACAAGAAGGCCGAGGTCGAAGGCGCGCTGACCCGCATCGTCTATGTGCTGCCGGCCGAGCGCTCCCCGCTCGAAGTGCTGCGCAACTACCAGGATGTGATCGCGGCCGCCGGCGGCGAAGTCCTGTTCGAATGCAAGAAGGAAGAGTGCGGCGGCGCCGCCGACCGGTCGTCGAGCGGTGGCGGCGGCGACATGAGCCTGATGATGTATTTCTTCCATGAAAGCGACGTCAAGGACGCGGCCTTTTCCAATGGCGCCTGTGCGGTAACCACCGGTATCAACGACCAGCGCTTCTTCGCTGCCAAGGTGCCGCAGGATGGCGGCGACGCCTATGTCACGGTTCAGGCCTATTCGCTGATCGACGACCTCTACTGCAAGGAACTCAACGGCCGCACCATCGCCGTCGTTCAGGTGCTGGAGCCCAAGGCGCGCGACAAGAAGATGGTGGTGGTCGAAGCGGCCAAGATGGCGGAATCGCTGTCGGCCACCGGCTCCATCTCGCTCTACGGCATCTTCTTCGACACCGACAAGGCCGACATCAAGCCGGAATCGGAACCGACGCTGAAGGAGATCTCGACGCTTCTGACCAACGAGCCCGGCATGGCGGTGATCGTCGTCGGTCATACCGACAACCAGGGCGCCTTCGACTACAATATCGATCTGTCGTCGCGGCGGGCGCAGTCGGTAAAGGCGGCGCTGGTCTCGAAATACGGCATCGATGGCGGCCGGCTGACCGCCGCCGGCGCCGGCATGATGGCGCCTGTCGCCAGCAATGATGACGAAACCGGCCGCGCCAAGAACCGCCGCGTGGTGCTGGTCAAGGCGAACTGAGGCCGATCACGGTTTCAGCGCCGGCTAGGCGCGCTGCCTGCTCCAGCATCGAGGCATCCTCGCCGAAGGCGCGGGTGGCGCGAGCGGCGGCCTCCAGCAGGTCCGGTGTCATGCGGCGCAGGAACGCCGTATCGACGCGTGTCGACGGGCCGGCGAGCGTCAAGGCGCCGAGCAGAACGCGGCCCGGTCCGAACACCGGCACCGAGACGCCCGCCGTCTCAGGGTCGCGGTCGCCGATCGACAGATAGTGGCAGGCCTTGCGGATGGTCTCGTATGGTTCGCCCGGCTGGCCTGAAAACGCTGCCAGCACGCGGCCGCCCGAGCCGGTGAGCAACGGCAGCAGGTCGCCTTCCCGGATCGTGTAGCGGATAGGATGCTTGGATTCGACGCGGTAGAGACAGGTGCGGGCGTCGCCCGAGCGGACATAGAACGCCACGCTTTCCCAACTGCGTTCGGCAAGATCACGCATGATCGGCAGCAGGATGTCGACCGCCACGACCGAGCGCTGGTAAAGCGCGCCAAGCCGAAAGGTGGCGGGTCCGATGCGGTAGCGGCCATCGTCGAGCCGCTCCAGCAACTGCCCGCGCAGCAATGAGTTCGCCAGCCTCAAAATGGTGCTTTTGTAGAGCCCGGTGCGCGCCGCGATCTCGGCCAGGCTGAGCGAGCGGTCGGCGGTCGCGAACGCGTCGAGAATGGCGATCGCGCGGTCGAGCGCGGCAACACCATCGGCCGGCAACGGCTGGGATCGCGCTTCGGTCATCTCACGAACAGTTTCATTCCAGTTTACCTGCTCGGACAAAGGCCGGCCGAAGCGATTGTGCCGCACATCCATGGTTCTGTCTAGTAGAACAGCGTTCCTGTTGACAGAACGTACCGAAATCGGCATGAATTTTTGCCGAGCGGGTCTGTTTTCAGGCTACGTTTCTGGCAGGCACCGGAGGAGGTGTCGTGATTTGGAGGAATCCCATGCTGAACAGACGCAGATTTTTGATGAGCACCGCGGCCGCAGGCGCTGCCGGATTCGTTGCAACGCATTTGACGCCCGCCCTCGGTCAGGATGCACCGCAGATCCAGATCTTCGTGCCGGCCGCGCCCGGCGGCGGCTGGGACCAGACGGGGCGCACCATCGACCAGGTGCTGCGCAGTGAAAAACTGATCTCCGGCTCGCAGATCACCAATGTCGGCGGCGCCGGCGGTACTGTCGGCCTGCCGCAGTTCATCAGCCAGTGGAAGGGCAAGGGCAATTCGCTGATGGTGGCCGGCATGGTCATGGTCGGCGCCATCATCGCCAACAAATCGGCCAACAACCTCTCCGAAGTGACGCCCATCGCTCGCCTCACCGGCGAGTTCGAGGCGCTGGTGGTGCCGGCGGATTCGCCGTTCAAGACGGCCGGCGATTTCGTCGCCGCGCTCAAAGCGGATCCGACCAAGGTTCCGGTGGCCGGCGGCTCGGCCGGTGGCTCCGACCACATCCTGTTCGGGCTGATCGCCAAGACGGTCGGCGTTCCGGCAACCAACCTCTCCTATGTGCCTTTCGCCGGCGGCGGCGAGGCGCTGTCGGCGCTGCTCGGCAACCAGGTGGCGGCCGGCATTTCCGGCTTCGGCGAGTTCTCCGAGCAGGTCAAGGCGGGCGCGCTTCGGCTGTTGGCGATCTCCGCCGACAAGCGCCAGGACGGCATCGACGCACCGACGATGAAGGAAGCCGGCATCGACGTCGAACTGTTCAACTGGCGCGGCGTATTCGCACCGCCAGGCGTCTCCGACGCCGACAAGGCGGCGATGGTCACGATGATCGAGACCATGGCCAAGAGCGATGCCTGGGCAGCCGAATGCAAGAACCGCAACTGGACCCCCATCCTTCTGACCGGCGACGATTATGCGAAATTCCTCGTCGACGACACCGCCCGCATCACCGCGATCCTCAAGGATCTCGGCCTCGCCTGATGTCTTCAGGGGCGGCCACGGCCGCCCCTTCCGACATTAGCCTGCGGCATGGACATATCATGCGCTGGGAGTGAAACTGCGGATGCGGCCGGCGGGAGGATGCCGGCCATCTCGGGAGGACATCGATGAGCACCAGCGACCAGCAGCCGGCGCCCCCGCGCCTTGCCATGCCCGAATTGTTGATCGGCATCGGGCTTCTCGCCTGTGCCGCGGCCGTGGCGTGGCAGACCCTGGCGATCCCGGTTTCGCCGCTCTATTCCAAGGTCGGGCCGACCGTCTTCCCCTACATCACCATGACAGGCATGATCGTGCTTTCGCTGCTGCTCATCGTCGCCGCGTTGCGCGGCGGCTGGCAGCCGCAGGAGGAAAAGGAAACGCCGACCGACTGGAAGGCCATGGGCATCGTCGTTGCCGGCCTGGTCGCCAATCTGGTGCTGATCCAGCCGCTCGGCTTCACCGCCGCCTCGGTCATCATGTTCGTGCTCGTCTGTTATGGCTTCGGCAGCAAGCACACGCTGCGCGATGCGCTGACCGGCCTGATCCTGGCGCTTGCCGCCTATTTCGGCTTTGCCAGGGCGCTCGGCGTCAACATTGGCGCCGGCTTCATCGAAAACCAGCTGAACACGGTGATCGACGCGATCATCGCCACTGTGAGGGGCTGACGCCATGGAGACGCTCGGCCATCTCGCCCACGGATTTTCCGTCGCTTTCTCGCCGATGAACCTGCTGTGGTGCCTGGTCGGCACCACGCTCGGCACCGCCATCGGCGTGCTGCCCGGTCTCGGGCCGGCGCTGACCATCGCGCTGCTGCTGCCGATCACCTACCAGGTGGCGCCGGAGGCTTCCTTCATCCTGTTCGCCGGCATCTATTACGGCGCCATGTATGGCGGCTCGACGACCTCGATCCTGCTCAACACGCCGGGCGAAAGCGCCACCATCGTCACCGCGCTGGAAGGCAACAGGATGGCCCGCTCGGGTCGCGGCGGCGCGGCACTGGCGACCTCGGCGATCGGCTCCTTCGTCGCCGGCACCATCGGCACGATGGGCGTCGCCTTCCTGGCGCCGGTGGTGGTGAAGTTCGCGCTGGCCTTCGGGCCGGCCGAATATTTCTCGCTGATGGTGCTCGCCTTCATCACGGTTTCGGCGGTGCTCGGCTCGTCCTCCGTGCGCGGCCTCACCAGCCTGTTCATCGGTTTCGTCATCGGCATGATTGGCGTCGACCTGCAGACGGGACAGCCGCGCTTCACCTTCGGCATGAACGAACTGCTCGATGGCGTCGATGTCATCATTGCCGCGGTCGGCCTGTTTGCCGTCGGCGAGACGCTCTACATGGCCTCGCGCCGCTATGCCGGCAAGGACGAGATCGTGCCGCTCAAGGGCTCGCTCTACATGACCGCGGCCGAATGGGGGCGCTCGTGGAAGCCATGGCTGCGCGGCGCTTTCATCGGCTTCCCGATCGGCGCGATGCCTGCCGGAGGCGCCGAGATCCCGACCTTCCTGTCCTACGCCATCGAAAAGAAGCTGTCGAAGCACAAGGAGGAGTTCGGCACGGTCGGCGCCATCGAGGGCGTTGCCGGACCGGAAGCCGCCAACAATGCGTCTGCCGCCGGCGTGCTGGTGCCGATGCTCACCCTTGGCCTGCCGACCTCGGCGACCGCCGCAATCATGCTGTCGGCCTTCCAGAGCTACGGCATCAATCCGGGACCGCTGCTGTTGACGACGCAGGCCGATCTGGTCTGGGGCCTGATCGCCAGCCTGTTCATCGCCAACGTCATCCTGGTCGTTCTCAACCTGCCGCTGATCGGGCTGTGGGTACGGCTGTTGAAAATCCCGGCGCCGCAGCTCTATGCCGGCATCCTGGTGTTCGCCACCGTCGGCACCTACGGCATCTCGCAATCGCCGATCGACCTCGTCATCCTCTATCTCCTGGGGGCCGCCGGCTTCCTGATGCGGCGCTTCGATTTCCCGACCGCGCCGGTCATCATCGGCATGATCCTGGGGCCGCTTGCCGAAACGCAGTTCCGCCGGGCGATGACGATCTCGAACGGCGACTGGTCGGTGTTCTACACCCACAAGCTGTCGCTGGTGCTGCTGATCCTTGCCTTCATCGGGCTCGCCGGTCCGCATATCTGGGCCTTCATCGAGCATCGGCGCCGGCGCGGACCCGAGCATGTGCCGGGCGATGCCTGAGCGACCTGGAGCATCATGACCGATCTGCTTGCCGGCATCCGCATTCTCGACCTGACCAATGTGCTGGCGGGCCCTTATTGTGCCTACCAGCTGGCGCTGCTCGGCGCCGATGTCATCAAGGTCGAGACGCCGCAAGGCGGCGATCTGGCGCGCCAGCTCGGCGCCTCGCCGGCGCTCAACGAGGCGGGGATGGGCGCGTCGTTCCTGGCGCAGAATGCCGGCAAGCGATCGGTGGTGCTGGATCTCAAAAGCGAAGCCGACCGCGAACGCTTCCTCGATCTCGTCGCCTCGGCCGACGCGCTGGTCGAGAATTTTCGACCGGGCGTGATGGGGCGGCTGGGTCTCGGCTATGAGGTGCTGAAAGCGGTCCGCCCCGGTCTCGTCCATTGCGCCATATCCGGTTTCGGCCAGAGCGGGCCGATGCGCGACAATCCGGCCTACGACCAGATCATCCAGGGGCTGTCCGGTATCATGAGCATCACCGGCACGCCGGAGACAGCACCCTTGCGGGTCGGCTATCCCGTCGCCGACACGCTGGGCGGGCTGGTCGGGGCCTTCGCCATCGCCGCGGCGCTGGTCAAGCAGAAGACCTCGGGCGAGGGCGCGTTTCTCGATGTCTCGATGCTGGAATGCACGCTGTCGGCGCTGGGCTGGCCGGTGTCCAACTATCTGACCGCCGGTGTCGAGCCGCAGCCGATGGGCAATGAGAACATGACGGCTGCGCCCTCCGGCGCGTTTCGCACCGGCGACGGCCTGCTCAACATCGCCGCCAACAAGCAGGAGCAGTTCGTCACGCTTTGCCGGCTGATCGGCCAGCCGGAACTGGCCGACGATCCGCGCTTTGCCGAGCGCGAGACGCGCAAGCAGAACCGCGCCTCCTTGAAAGGGCTAATCGAGACAGCGCTTGCGAGCGCCTCGGCGGCTGCCTGGGAAGAAAAGTTCAACCGCGCCGGCGTTCCGGCGGGCCGGGTGCTGACGATCCCGCAGGTGCTTGGCGAGCGCCAGGTGGTCGAGCGCGACATGACCACGCGTTTCCAGGGTCTGCCCGGCATGGCGCAGCCGCTGACCGTGGTGCGCGGCGGCTTCATGGTCGATGGCGCGGCACCCTTGCCGGTCCTGCCGCCGCCTGTGCTGGGCGAGCATATGGACGAGGTTTTTTCCACCCTGCCGCCGCGCGCCAGGAGAAGCGCGTGAGCGAGAGAAAAACCGGCCGCGAACGCGGCGAGGAATGGTGGCAGACCGGCATCATCGAGATGAGCCCCGGCATCATCCGGCTGCGCGGCTATGAAATCCAGGAGCTGATCGGCCGCGTCAGCTTTCCGGCCACGATCTGGCTGATGCTGCGCGGCGAATTGCCGAGCGAGGAGCAGGCGGCGCTGCTCGGCATTGCGCTGGGGGCGGCCGTCGACCACGGGCCGCAGGCGCCGTCGATCGCCATTGCCCGCATGGCCATCACCTGCGGCGTCGGCATCAACAGCGCCATGGCGTCCGCCGTCAACGTGCTGGGTGACGTGCATGGCGGCGCCGGCGAACAGGCGCTGTCCTTCTATGGCGACATTGCCGTGGCACTTGACCAGGGTGTTGCGCTGGACCAAGCCGTAGCCGCACGGCTCGACCGTTTCTTCGCCGAGGAAAAAGGCTATGTGCCGGGCTTCGGCCATCGCTTCCACCCGGTCGATCCGCGCGCGCCGCGCCTGATCGCAGTTACGCGCGAATTTGCCGCGCGCGGCGTCGTCAGCGGACGCTTTGCCGACATCGCCGAGGCCGTCGAGGCGGAGGTCGCGCGCCGCAAGGGGAAGAAAATACCGCTCAACATCGACGGCGCCACCGCCGTCATCTATGGCGAGCTCGGCTTTCCGCCGCCGTTGACGCGCGGCCTGTTCGTGCTCTCGCGCTCGGTCGGCATCCTGGCGCATGCATGGGAACAGTCGCAGCAAAGCGAGCGCAACAAAGGGCCGCTGCCGCGCGAATGGCTGTGGGCCTATACGGGCACGCCGCTGCGGCCATTTCCAGGGGACCAGGGTCCCGCTGAAGGGGACGAGGGCAAGTGAGGTTGGTCAGGTCGGGTCTGGCACCGCAGGCTGAGGCGGCGCCAGGTTGGCCATCAGCGTCGAGAGATCCGGCTCATCGATGAGCAACGCCGCGTCCTGCGGCTTGAGCCAGGCCCGCTGGCGGCTCTTGGCCTCCTGCCAGTTGGCCAGTTCCTCGGAAACCTCCAACAGATACACGACGACGTCGACACGCACGAAATTGTGCTCCAGCCGTTTCCAGTAGGAATAGCTGCCGGCCGGCGCCTTGCGGGTCTTGCCGAGCACGCCGGCTTCTTCGCGCGCCTCGATGGTGGCGGCCTTGCGCCCGCTCTTTCCTTTCATCGGCCAGCCCTTGGGCACGATAAAGCGCTTCGTCGCTCGCGACGTCACCAGCATCACTTCGAAATTGCCTGAAACGTCCAGGCGAAAGGGAATGGCGGCGACCTGGCGAATGTGTTCGCCTCGCCTTGCCTTGCGTACCGCCTTTTTCTTAGTCGTCGCCATGTGCTGAAATCCGGTGGGCGGGCGCACAGCCGCACGCCGCCTGCAAACCCCTGATATGCCCGCGAGGCAATGAGCATCTTTAGTAAATAAGTCGACTAAGTAAATCGCAGGCGACCGATATCAACGGCAAACACGCACAATCTGGTTGTTGACGATCTGAATCGGACAAGCTTGCCGGACGACGGGCACTTCGGGGCGCGGCTGCGGCACGATCCGACGGTCCTGCTCGCGATATTGCTGCTGCTGTTGCTGGAACTGCTGCCGCTGCAGGCTGTTGCGCAATTGCTGCAGCTGGTTCTGCTGGATCAGCCGGTTGGCGCTGGGATTGACGGACTGAGCCGCAGCAGATTGCATGATGCCGGCGAGCGTTGCCGCCGCCAGCATTGCCGACATGAGAACTGTCGATAGGCGAAGCGTCGACATCAGTTCATTCCCGTACAGATATAACCTCCTCTCTATATAGGGCGTTCGTCTCGATCTGCCATGGGCAGGTCTGCCATTGGCCGATCTGCCACGGGTAGGCGAAATCCCTGAGGATGCGGCCTGCCGCACTTGACAGAAAAGATCGATTGACCGCTCTATCGGGCGCGGATCTCGGGCTCAATCGCGGCTGACTCGAGGCACAATCGGGAGCATATCGATGAAAAGCAGGCAAGTATATTTCGCGGCGCTACTGGGCAGCATCTGTATTCTTGGCCCGGTGGCAGTCGCGGCGCAAACCAAGACCGACAAGGCGGCGCCTGCCGCCGCAGCGCCCGCCCCTGCTGCCGGCCCGACATTGCCTGGCGGCGCCTCGGCGCTGTCCGAGACACATGGCGACTGGACGGTCAATTGCCAGGTAACCGGCACGGCCAAGGTTTGCAGCCTGTCGCATCAGCAGTTCAACAAGCAGTCCAACCAGCGCCTGCTGGCGATCGAGCTGTCGAGCAAGAGCGGCGAGGATGCCGCCGGAACGCTGGCGCTGCCGTTCGGCCTGGCGCTCGCCAAAGGAGTCAGCCTGACCATCGACGACCAGAAGCTGGAAGGCAGCTTGCCGTTCAACACCTGCCAGGCCGTCGGCTGCCTGGTGCCGGTGGCGTTCGATGCCAGCGTGACGCCGCTGCTCAAGGCAGCCACCACGCTGAAGATCGACGCCTTCGCGGCCGACACCGGTCAAGCGGTGAGTTTCACCATCCCGCTCAACGGCTTCGGCGGCGCACTGGCACGGACGGCGGAATTGTCGGTCGACTGAGCAGCGAGCGCGCGGTCACTCAACCTCGCGTAGCCGGTACCCCACCCCGGTTTCGGTGGTGATGTAGCGCGGCTGGTCGGGCGACTTTTCGATCTTCTGCCGGAGCTGGCGGACATAGACCCTGAGATACTGCACGTCGGTCGAATCGCCCCACACCTGCTTCAGAAGGAAATGGTGGGTCAGCACCTTGCCGGCATGCTGCACCATAATACGCAATATGTCGTATTCCTTGGGGGAGAGCTTTATCTCCTTGCCTTCGACCTTGACGATGCGCTTGACCAGGTCGACGCTGAGATCGCCGGTGTGGAACACCGGCTTTTCGCCATGCTGCTGGAATTTGTGGCGCAGCGCGACGCGGATGCGGGCGACCAGCTCGTTCATGCCGAACGGCTTGGTGATGTAGTCGTCAGCGCCGAGTTCGAGCGCCGCGACGATGCCGGCTTCATCGGTGCGGCTGGACAGGATGACCACGGGCACGTCGAGGCCGTCGTCGCGCCATTTGCGCAGGAGATCGAGGCCACCCATGCCGGGCAGGCCGAGGTCGAGCAGGATCAGATCCGGCTTTTGTGCATCGACGAGTTCGATCGCAGCGTTGGCGTTGGGCGCTTCGCTGACCGCATAACCCTGGCTGCCGAGGCCGACGCGCAGCAGTTTGCGGATCGGCGGCTCGTCGTCGACGACCAGTATGCTGACGTTGGAATTTGTCATGCCGGATCACCAGAGTTTTGCCCGTCCGCGTTCCGTTCGTCCAGGCCGGGCGATCGTGCCGGCTTCGGCATGCGGATGGTGAAGACCGCGCCTTGGCGATCGCTGCGGTTCGCCGCCATGATCGTGCCGCCCATCGCCTCGATGAAGCCCCGGCAGATCGACAGGCCGAGCCCGGTGCCGGCCTGGACCTGATCGCGCTTGCGCACCCGGTAAAAGCTGTCGAAGACGCGCTCCAGGTCGGCGGGCGGAATGCCCGGTCCCTCATCCATGATCTGCAGCACGACGGAGCCATTGTCGGCCCAGCCCTGCAGCCGGATTGTCGATCCCGGTGGCGCGTATTTCGCGGCATTGTCGAACAGATTGAACAGCACCTGCTCGAACAGCACCGGATCGAGCTTCAGCATCGGCAGGTCGGCCGGAATATCAACCTCGGTCTTGTGCCCGGCAGTGATCTTGCGTGCCCGCTGCAAGGCCGAGCCCACGACATCGCCGACATAGTGCAGGGCGAAATTCGGTTCCATGGCGCCCGATTCAATCTTGGTCATGTCGAGCAGATTGGCGATGAAGCGGTTCAGCCGTTCGGACTCGTCGAGCACGGTGGTCAGCAGCTCGGCCCGATCGTTCTCGGGCAGTGCCGGCGCAAATTCCCTGAGCGTGCCGGCCGCGCCCATGATGGCCGCGAGCGGCGTCTTCAGATCATGCGAGATCGACGTCAGCAGTGCCGAGCGCAAGCGGTCGGCCTCGGCCGCCAGCCTCGCGCGATCGACATCGGCGACCAACTGGATGCGCTCGATGGCAACCGCCGCCTGATCGGCCAGCGCGTCGAGCAGGCGCTGTTGCTCGGGCGTCAACAGCGGCCCCTGCTTGTCATTGTCGAGGCCGACGACGCCGACGGCCGCGCGTGCGGTGCGCAAGGGGAGGTAGAGGCGTTTTGCCCCGGGCAGGGTATCGGCGCCACGGCCGGCAGCCCGGTTGTGTTCCCAAGCCCAGCGTGCAGCCGCTATGTCGGCCTCGGCCAGCGTGTCATCGGGGGGATAACCGGCCTTGACGGTGATCGTGCCTTCTTCCGGCAAAAGCAGCACCACGCGCAGCTTCAGCATCGAGGCGATCTGGAAGGCTGTGGCCCACAAAACGTCGTCGAGCGTGCCGGCGCCGGCGAGCTTCTTTGAAAAGAGGTAGATGTCCTCGGTGGCCCGGGCGCGTGAACGGGCGGCGGCTGCCTGACGCTGCACACGCGCCGTCAGATTGCTGGCGATGACGGCAACGACGAGGAAGACGGCGAAGGCAACGATGCTCTCCGGATCGCGGATCGTCATCGTGTAGCGCGGCTCGAGAAAGAAGAAGTTGAAGGCAATGGCGCTGAGGAAACAGGCGTACAGCGCCGGCCACAGGCCAAAGGTCACTGCCGATGTCAGCACCGCCAGCAGCAGCACGCTGGCAAGGTTGCGAACGTCGAGGAACTGATCGAGGACGGCGCTGACGGCAAGCGCGCCGGCGACATAGACGGTCGAGAAAAGATAAGGCCAGATTTGAAATGGCGTCTGCTCGGCCGCCGCCTTGACCCTCGACGTGGCCTCGTTGTCGCGCTCCGTTCCTGAAATGACATGGACGCTGATATCGCCGGCATTGCGGATCAGATCGTAGGTGAGCGAACCCTCGATCAGTTCGCGCCAGCGCGAGCGGGTCGGCCTGCCGACGACGATATGGGTGAAGTTGTTGGCCATGGCGTGGCGGACGATGTCCTGGGCGACGTTCTGGCCCGGAATGGTCGTCACCTCGGCGCCGAGCTGCTCGGCCAGGCGCAACAGTGTGGCCAGCCGGTCCTTGTCTTCCTCCGACATGGCGGCCGAACGCGGCGTGTCGACATGCAGCGCCGTCCACGGTGCGCGCAGCCGGTCGGCCAGCCGGCGCGCATAGCGGACACGAGACGCTCCGCCCGGACGCGCATCGACGCAGACGAGCACCCTTTCGCCCGCCGCCCAAGGGCCGGGAATCGCGTGCGACTGCATGTGGTTGAGCAACTGCTCGTCGACGCGCTGGGCGGTGCGGCGCAGCGCCAATTCCCGAAGCGCGGTCAGATTGCCCGGCGAGAAATAGTTTTCGACTGCGCGCTGGGCAGTGTTGGGGAAATAGACCTTGCCCTCTTTCAGCCGCTTGATCAGGTCGTCGGGCGTGAGGTCGATGATCTCGATGTCATCGGCCTGGTCGATGATGGAGTCCGGGACCGTTTCGCGCACCCTGACCCGGGTGATCTGCGCCACCACGTCATTCAGGCTCTCGACATGCTGGATGTTGAGCGTGGTGTAGACATCGATGCCGCGCGTCAGGATTTCCTGGACGTCGAGATAGCGCTTGGGGTGGCGGCTGCCTGGCGCATTGGTGTGGGCGAGTTCGTCGACGAGCACCAGCGCCGGCCGGCGGGCGAGAATGGCATCGATGTCCATCTCGTCCAGCACGCGGCCTCTGTAGTCGACCTTCTGGCGCGGGATGACCTCGTAGCCTTGGACCAGCGCCAGGGTTTCCTTGCGGCCGTGGGTTTCGACGATGCCGATGACCACGTCGATGCCGTCGGCAAGCATGGCGCGGCCGGCCATCAGCATTTCGTAGGTCTTGCCGACACCGGGTGCAGCACCCAGAAATATCCGCAGGCGGCCGCGCTCTTCCCGTTCCGCATGCTCGAGCAGCGCGTCCGGAGAGGGTCTGGTATAGTTGCTTCTGGCGTCCGGCATCAGGCTCGATCATGAACGGCGCCGAGGATCGTGTCGATCCCTGGCCCCTGGCTTCAGAGATTGTCTCTCACTGCTTGGTATCGTCCAGTGCCAGGTTGAGCGCCAGCACATTGACGACCGGCTCGCCGAGGAAGCCGAGTTCGCGGCCTTCGACATGGCTGTCGACAAGCGCCTTGACCTTGGCTTCGTCGAAGCCCCTGGCCTTGGCCACCCGAGCGACCTGGAAATAGGCGGCGTCCGGGCTGATGGCGGGGTCGAGGCCGCTGCCGGACGTCGTCACCAGATCCATCGGCACCGGCTGGTTCGGGTTCTCCGCCTTCAGCTTTTCGGCGTCGGCCTTGATGCGGTCGATCAGCTTGGGGTTGGTTGGACCGAGATTGGAGCCGCTGGACGCTGCGGCGTTGTATCCGTCGCCGGCAGCCGAGGGGCGGCCATGGAAATACTTGTCGTCGGCAAAGCCCTGGCCGATCAGTTCGGAGCCGATGACCGTGCCGTTTTTCTCGATCAAGCTGCCATTGGCCTGGTGCGGAAACAGCGCCTGGGCGATGCCGGTCATGCCCAGGGGATAGATCAGGCCGGTCAAAACGGTGAAAAAGACGATCATGATAACAGCGGGTCTTATCTGAGTGAGCATGGACGTATTTCCTTAAGCGAGGCCGAGGCCGGTGACGATCATGTCGATCGCCTTGATGCCGACGAAGGGAACGATGATGCCGCCGAGGCCGTAGACCAGCAGGTTGCGGCTGAGCAGCGCGCCGGCGCCGATGGCGCGGTATTTGACGCCTTTAAGCGACAGCGGGATCAGAGCGATGATGATCAGCGCGTTGAAGATGATGGCCGACAGGATGGCGCTCTGCGGCGTCGCCAGATGCATGATGTTGAGCGCTTGCAGGGGGCCGATTGTATGTCCCGGCGCAACGTAGAAGACGGCAAACATGGCCGGGATGATGGCGAAGTATTTGGCGACGTCGTTGGCGATCGAGAAGGTCGTCAGCGAGCCGCGCGTCATCAGCAGCGCCTTGCCGATCTCGACGATCTCGATCAGCTTGGTCGGGTCACTATCGAGGTCGATCATGTTGCCGGCCTCGCGGGCGGCAACCGTGCCGGTGTTCATGGCGACGCCGACATCGGCCTGCGCCAAGGCCGGCGCGTCGTTGGTGCCGTCACCGCACATGGCGACCAGCTTGCCCTTGGCCTGTTCGTCGCGGATCAGCTTCAGCTTGTCCTCGGGCGTGGCCTGGGCGAGGAAATCGTCGACGCCGGCTTCGGCTGCGATCGCCGCCGCAGTCATCGGATTGTCGCCGGTGATCATCACGGTGCGGATGCCCATTTTGCGCAGTTCGGCAAAGCGCTCGCGGATACCACCCTTGACGATGTCCTTGAGGTGGACGACGCCGAGCAGGCGGCCGTCACGCTCGACGGCCAGCGGCGTGCCGCCCGACTTGGCGATCTCGTCGGCGATCGCCTGGAGATCCTTGACGGTGTCGCTGCCGGGGCGCGTGCCGTGAGTGGCCGATGACGACTGGCTGACATAGGCGAGAACCGAATCGACGGCGCCCTTGCGCACCGACGAGCCATCGATGTCGACGCCGCTCATCCGGGTCTGCGCGGTGAAGGGCACGAAGCTGGCATGCAAGGTTGCCATGTCACGGGCGCGGATGGCGTATTTCTCCTTGGCCAGCACGACGATCGAGCGTCCCTCAGGCGTCTCGTCGGCGAGCGAGGCGAGCTGCGCGGCATCGGCCAGTTCCTGTTCGGTGACGCCCTTGACCGGGCGGAATTCGGTGGCCTGGCGGTTGCCGAGCGTGATGGTGCCGGTCTTGTCGAGCAAAAGCGTATCGACGTCGCCCGCCGCTTCGACGGCACGGCCGGACATGGCCAGCACGTTGAAGCGCACCAGGCGGTCCATGCCGGCAATGCCGATGGCCGACAGCAGGGCGCCGATGGTGGTCGGGATCAAGGTGACGAACAGCGCGACCAGCACCGTCACCGGGATATAGCCGCCGGAATAGGAGGCAAAGCTCGGGATCGTGGCGGTGGCCAGCACGAAGATCAGCGTCATGCCGACGAGCAGGATGTTGAGCGCGATCTCGTTGGGCGTCTTCTGGCGCGAGGCACCCTCGACCAGCGAGATCATGCGGTCGAGGAAGGTGTGGCCGGAGGCGGCTGATATGCGCACGCGAATCCAGTCGGACAGAACCTGCGTGCCGCCGGTGACCGCCGAACGGTCGCCGCCGGATTCGCGAATGACGGGTGCGGACTCGCCGGTGATTGCCGCCTCGTTGACCGAGGCCACGCCTTCGATCACTTCACCGTCGGACGGGATGATGTCGCCGGCTTCGACCAGCACGATGTCGCCAACCTTCAGGCTGGTGCCGGGCACCAGCTTGAACCTGGAGCGGTCTTCGCCGGCAAGCAGCTTGGCCTGGGTTTCGGTGCGCGCCTTGCGCAGCGAATCGGCCTGCGCCTTGCCGCGGCCTTCGGCGACGGCCTCGGCGAAGTTGGCGAACAGCACGGTGAACCACAGCCAGATGATGATCTGCAGCGTAAAGCCGAAATCGCCGCCGCCGGTGGCGAGATCCTTGACGAACAGGACCGTGGTAAGAAGCGAGACGATGGCGACGACGAACATCACCGGGTTCCTGACCAGCGTGCGGGGGTCGAGTTTCCTGAAGGCGCCGCCGATGGCCGGCCACAGGATGCGGGCATCCATGATGCTCGCGGATTTGGACTGGCTCATTTGGTGGCTCCAGTATCTGAACTGTTGGCCGGCACCGACCGATCGGATGCCGAAAAGAGGGGCGGCGGACCATAGGCCAGCAGCCAGATCACGATCATGACTGCCGCGAGGCCGAGGAAGGTAGATACGCTGGGGAAGGGAGGGGGCGTTTCCTCCCCCTCATTGCCGGCTCGTGGGCCGGCTCGCGGCCGGGCCTTCATGCGTTTTGGGTAGAACCAGGACATGACAAGCCTCAGAATGTCTGGCCGTTGATGGCAGCCAGGTGCTCGACGATCGGTCCGATCGCCAGTGCCGGGAAGAAGGTCAGGCCGACGACGATCAGGATGACGCCGACGAGCAGGCCGACGAACAGCGGGCCGTCGGTCGGGAAGGTGCCGGCGGAAGCCGGAACCGTCTTCTTCGTCGCTAGCGAGCCGGCAATGGCAAGCGCTGGAATGATGACGAAGAAGCGACCCACCCACATGGAGATGCCGAGCGTGATGTTGTACCAGGGCGTGTTGCCGGAAAGGCCGCCAAAGGCCGAGCCGTTGTTGGCCGCCGCCGAAGTGTAGGCATAAAGAACCTCGGAGAAGCCATGCGGACCGCCATTGGCCATCGAGGCGACGGCGCTTGGCAGCACGACCGCTATTGCCGTGAAGACCAGCATGACCAACGGCAGAGCGAGGATGGCGAGCATTGCCATCTTGACCTCCTTGGCCTCGATCTTCTTGCCGAGATATTCGGGCGTGCGGCCAACCATCAGGCCGGCGACGAACACGGTGATGACGATGAACATGACGATGCCGTAGAAGCCGGCGCCGACGCCGCCGACGATGACTTCGCCGAGCTGCATGTTGAGCATCGGGATCAGGCCGCCAAGTGCTGTGAACGAGTCATGCATGGCGTTCACCGCACCGCAGCTCGCAGCCGTGGTGATGACGGCGAATAGTGCCGAAGCGGCAATGCCGAAGCGGCTCTCCTTGCCTTCCATGTTGGCGCCGTCGACGCCCAACGCATGGACCAGCGGATTGCCCGCGGCTTCCGCCCAGTAGCAGATAACGACGCCAGCGATGAACAGCACACCCATCGTGGCCAGGATCGCCCAGCCCTGGCGCTGGTTGCCGACCATGCGGCCGAAGACGTTGGTGAGTGCAGCACCCAGCGCGAAGATCGTCACCATCTGGATCATGTTGGAGATGGCGTCGGGGTTTTCGAAAGGATGCGCGGCATTGGCGTTGAAGAAGCCGCCGCCATTGGTGCCGAGCATCTTGATGGCGACCTGCGAGGCGACCGGCCCAAGGGCGAGCGTCTGCTTGGCGCCCTCCAGCGTGGTGGCGTCGACATAAGGCCCGAGCGTCTGCGGCATGCCGAGCCAGACATAGACAAGGGTGAGCACGATGCTGAGCGGCAGCAGGATGTAGAGCGTGCAGCGGGTCATATCGACCCAGAAATTGCCGATCGATTTGGCCGAGGCGCGGGCGAAGCCGCGGATCAGCGCCACCGCAATGGCAATGCCGACGGCGGCGGACATGAAGTTCTGAACAGTCAGGCCGGCCATCTGCACGAGGTAGGACAACGTGCTTTCGCCGCCGTAATTCTGCCAGTTGGTGTTGGTGACGAAGCTGACGGCAGTGTTGAAGGCGAGATTGGGTTCGACCGATGCCATCCCGGCCGGATTGTAAGGCAGGACGCCCTGCAGGCGTTGCAGAAAGTACAGCACCAGGAAGCTGGCAAGGCTGAAGAAGATGATTCCTGCCGCGTAGGTCGTCCAGTGCTGCTCCTCGCGCTCGCTGGTTCCCGAAATGCGGTAGAGGCCGCGCTCAACGGGCCCGAGTATGGGCGAGAGAAAGGTGCGATCGCCATTGAAGACGCGGTACATGTAGCCGCCGAGCGGCTTCACCAGCAAAACGACGATCCCGCAATAAACCAGGATCTGTATCCATCCGTTGAGTGTCATGGGTTTCCGTGCCTTGCTTCAGAAGCGTTCTGGGCGAACGAGGGCGTATGTCAGGTAGACGAGCAGGAACAAGGTCACGCCGCCACCGAGGATGTAATCGACAAGCATGGTGCGATCCTTCCGCTTAAAGAGCGTCGCAAGCTTTGATGTAGGCGAGGGAAAGACCGAAGAACAAAACCTCGATCCCGATGACGACGATGTCCATTTGTGTTGGTCCTTGCTTCTGCTTGTATTTGGCGCCAGCGACTGGCGAGCCAGAAATTCCATGAGAACGGCCCGCCGTAACTCTGGGGTCACGGCGTCCGCAGCGTTTTGCTCGAGATGGAATATGGACCCGATCGCCATAAAGGTTCGAGACGGGGCCGGGAGGAAAGATATAAAATTCCTATAAAGATTTCCGGGAGATGGCTCCGTTCCGGGCCGCTAGAAACCGACGCCATGATATCGCGACCCCTCTTGCGGCGGCTCCGTCTTTCGAAACAATGGGAACGCAAAGTGAGGGAAAAACAGATGCTCGACATGGCACCATCGAAACAGGCGGCGACATGGCTTTGCGCGCTTGCACGGGCGCTGGAAGCTGATGACGCCGAGGCGGCCGCCAACCTGTTCGTCGAGGATTGCTACTGGCGCGATCTGCTGGCTTTCACCTGGAACATCACCACGATGGAAGGCCGCGATGAGATCCGCGACATGCTGCAAGCGACGCTGGCGGAAACGAAGCCCTCACACTGGACGCTGTCCGGCGAGGCGACCTCGGATGAGGGCACCGTCGAGGCCTGGTTCACGTTCGAAACGGCGGTCGCGCGGGGCGAAGGGATTGTGCGCCTTACGGACGGCCGCTGCCGGACCTTGTTCACGGCGGTGCGTGAGCTCAAGGGGTTCGAGGAACAAAAGGGACCGGCGCGGCCGCTTGGTATCCGTCACAAGGCCGATCCGAAGCGCGAAACCTGGGCGGAGGCGCGGGCGCGCGAGACGCGCGACCTCGGCGCCACCGAGCAGCCCTATTGCCTGGTGATCGGCGGCGGGCAGGGCGGCATCATGCTCGGCGCGCGGCTGAGGCAGCTCGGTGTGCCCACCATCATCATCGAGAAAAATGCGCGCCCCGGCGATTCCTGGCGCAACCGTTATCGCTCGCTCGTGCTCCACGATCCGGTCTGGTACGACCATCTGCCCTACATTCCGTTCCCGGAGAACTGGCCGGTGTTCACGCCCAAGGACAAGATGGGCGACTGGCTGGAGATGTATGTCAGGGTGATGGAGCTCAACTACTGGGTCGCCACCAAATGCCTCAGCGCCAGCTATGACGAGGCCGAGAAGGTGTGGACTGTGGTGGTCGACCGCGTCGGCCGGCAGATCACGCTGAAGCCGAAGCACATTGTCTTTGCCACCGGCGCCTATGGCCCGCCACGCCAGATCGCGCTGCCCGGCGCCGAGACCTTCAAGGGCGAACTCCTGCATTCCAGCCAGTATGCAAGCGGCGAGAAATTCCGCGGCAGACGTGTCGCTGTCATCGGCGCGGCAAGCTCGGGGCACGATGTCAGCGTCGACCTCTGGGAGAGCGGCGCAGACGTCACCATGATCCAGCGGTCGCCGACGACAGTGGTGAAATCCGACACTCTGATGGAAGTCGGCTTCGAGATCTTCTCGGAAAAGGCTTTGGCGCGCGGCATCAGCACCGACAAGGCCGACCTGATCGTCGCGTCCACGCCGTTCGCGCTTGTACCCAAGGGCCAGCGGGATCTTTACGAGGTGATCAAGGCACGCGACGCAGACTTCTACGACCAGCTACGCGCCGCCGGCTTCGCCATCGATTTCGGGGAGGACGAGACCGGGCTGTTGATGAAGGCCTACCGCACCGGCTCCGGCTACTACATCGATGTCGGCGCCTGCGAACTGATCATCAATGGCGAGATCAAAGTGAAGAGCGGCGTCGGCATCAGTTCATTGACGCCGACCGGCATCCTGTTCGACGACCGCAGCGAGCTGGCCGTCGATGCGATCGTCGCCTGTACCGGCTACCAGTCGATGAACGAGACCGTGGCGGCCATCGTCTCGCGCGAGGTCGCCGACAAGGTCGGGCCATGCTGGGGCCTCGGCTCCGGCGTCAAGGGCGATCCCGGTCCTTGGCAAGGCGAGCTGCGCAACATGTGGAAGCCGACGGCGCAGGACGCGCTGTGGTTCCACGGCGGCAATCTGGCGCTGTCGCGGTTTTACTCGAAATATGTGGCGCTGCAGATCAAGGCGCGGATGGAAGGGATTGCGACGCCGGTGTTTGGGGCGGTGAGTAACGCAGGGCGCTAGCGATCTCCTCCCCCCTCGAGGGGGAGATGTCGCCGAAGGCGACAGAGGGGGTCGCCGCGCGTGGAGCGCTGACCTCCAGCTGCCGCGCGGAGCTTGCGTCCGGTCGAACCGACCCCCTCTGGCCTGCCGGCCATCTCCCCCTCAAGGAGGGAGATTATCCACGCCCGAAATGCCGTGCCGCGACCTCGACATGCGTATGTGCCGCATGCGGCTCGAAGCGCTCGGTCTCGTTGTGGTCGGGCGCCTCGTTCGGCCACCAGACACCGCCGATAACAATGCCTTCTGAGACCAGCCGCTGATCCGCGATCAGCGCCGCACCGACCGCATCGACGAAGGTAAAGCGCCCGGGGCGCAGTCTCAGCACCGCGACATCGCCGACACCGCCAACTTTCAGCGTCCCAAGCTCCGGCCTGGCGATCGCCTCGGCTGGCCTTTGCGTGGCGGCGCGCAGCACCTCGACCAGCGGCATGCCCAGCGCCATCAGCTTCGACATGCAGACCAGTATGTCGAAGGCCGGACCGTCGACGCAGTAGAGATGCACGTCGCTGGAGATGACGTCGGGCGCGAGGCCCTCGGCCAGCATCGCTTTCGCCACGGCGAAGTCGAACGATCCCATGCCGTGGCCGATGTCGAAGATGACACCGCGTTCGCGGGCCAGCCGCATGTCCGGCCGCACCGCGCCGGAAGCGAACACCGGCGCGTTGGGGAATGGCCGAAAACAATGGGTGAGGATGTCGCCGCGGCGCAGCCGTGGCAGCACCTCGGAACGGCCGGGCGGCGGCTCGTCTATATGCGCCATCAGCGGCAGACCGACCTGGTCGGCGGCTTCCAGCGCAAGATCGACCGGGGCGATGCCGCTGGCGCCGCCGGCATGCTTGCCGGAGCGCACTTTTACCCCAACGACGACATCGGCGTGCTCGCGCACCGCGGCCACCGTCTCGCGTGGCTCGCAGAGCCTGAGATCGCTGCATTCGCCGACCGAGACGCTTTGCGAGAAGCCGAATATGCCGGCAAAGGAGATGTTGACATAGGCCAGGATGCGCACCTTCGAGCGCTCGATGACATGGCGGCGAAAGCCCAGAAAATTGCCGGCGCCGGCGCTGCCGGCATCGATGAAGGTCGTGGTGCCGCTCTTGGCCGCCAGCCGGTCGGCGTCTACGCCCAGCGAGGTGCCGCCCCAATAGACATGGCTATGCAAATCGATGAGGCCGGGCGTGACGATGCAATCACGAGCGTCGACTATCTTGGTGGCGTGCTTGGCATCGATCGCCGCCTCGATGGCCACGATGCGTCCGCCCGCAACGGCGACATCGCGCGGCGCGTCCAGGCCCGAGGCCGGATCGATCAGGCGGCCGCCCTTGATCAGGAGATCGAACTGCATCGGCGCCTGCCTCTCTTCGTTTTGGGGCATGATCTCTGGACAAAACGGTTTCCGTTTGTCCGAGAAAACCCCGTCTCCACTTTTCGGGATCATGCCCCGGCTGGTCAAACCGGCCGGTAGGCGACGGCTTCGACCTCGATCTTGATGTCGATCATCAGCCGCGATTCGACCGTGGTGCGGGCCGGCGGATTCTTCGGGAAGTGCTTGGCGTAGACGGCATTGAAGGCGCCGAAGTCGCGCGCGTCCTCGAGCCAGACCGTGGTCTTGACGACATCGTCCATGGTGCAACCGGCCAGCGCGAGTGCCGCCTTCACATTCTGCAGCACCTGCTCGGTCTGCTCGGTGATGCCGCCCTTGACCACGATGCGGTCGCTGTCGACCGGCACCTGGCCTGAGATGTAGACGAAATCCCCGGCGCGCACGGCCGGCGACAGCGGCACGTGGGATGTTCCAAAACACTCTTTAGGCAAAGGAAACTCCTGTTCAGAATGGCGGGCCGCGCCCCGTTTTCGGCGACCGCTCTACGCCTGTCCCGGTGATCCTCATAGGGGGCTTTTTGGAAAGCAGCATTTTTCCAAACGCGTGTTGCTTTATCGCAGGCTCGCCAGCATCTTGCGCGTCGCATTTTCCCGACAGGAGATTTCAATGACCTTCGACAAGAACCCGTTTCCAGAGGGCGATGCCGATCGCCACGCGCTCTGGGAAATGTTGGTGCGGCGCGACATCGACGCCTTTATCGGTCAGGACTGGTCGATGGTCGAGGATGATTTCCTCGCCGACAGCTTCTTCGGCATGCATGCGCATTTCCTCAGCGATGCCGACGCCTGGCGTCTGCAATTCCCGAGCCTTGCCGTCTATCGCGACGAATGGCTGCGCCAGGCCAAGGAGACGGCGGCGGCCAGATTCGCCGAGCCGCTGCGCGAGGCGCTGTTTCGCGTCACCAACATGCGCGACATCGATGTCGATGGCGACCGCGCCGTGCTGCACAAGAAGTTCAACGGCTCGGTGGCCAAGGCCGATGGCAGCGTCGACAAGCTGAAATGGCAGACGCTGTATTTTTGCAGGAAGGTGGCGGGCCACTGGAAGATCGGCGGCTTCGTCGGCTACATGCCACATCCCTTGGGGATCTGAGGTTTACCCGCTTATGCTATTGCCGGCCTTCGCGCACGAAGACGTCCGCTTCCGGGCTGCAGCTGTAAAAGCTCGCCAACCGAACCCACTCGAGCTCAAGCGAGTTGAACGGGACAGGTTCGTCCAACAGGGCTAGCGGGAGCGGTGGTCGAACACAACCGCCATGGTCTTACCAATTGCCGCCATGACGACGAGTTCGACGAGATCGTCGTCGCTGTCGACACAGGTTGGATCCATGCGGCGGATGGCGTCGAGCGCCGCCCTGGTCGAGACGGTATCGCCGGCGCGGAATCTGGAAAGCGCAGAGGAAACAAGGTTCTGGGTTGTCACGTCGATGACAGGTACGCTCGGCACTACGTTCATGGCTTCCTCCTGCCAAGAACCCTCTCCCGAAGGAAATAATACGCCGAACGACGGCGTGTGCCAGCGGAATCGTGGTCCGACCAGATTGCCTGGAGGGCACGTTTGCGTGTTTGATAGGATCGAGCCCACAGCGTCCAGGACGGGACATGAAACTGTACTTCAGCCGCAATCCCAATCCGCGCCTCGCGGTTGCAACTGCACGTCATCTGCAGGCCAAGGTCGAGTGTGAGTTTGCGGCACCCATGGCGCCCGGGCAGGCTGAGCGGTTTCGTCAGCTCAATCCCAATCTTACCCTGCCGATATTGGCATGGCCGGGCGGCAGCCTGTGGGAAGCAGACGCCATAGCCTGCCTTCTGTCGCGCGAAGCGGGTTCGGATTTCTGGCGCGGCGGCGATGACCAACCCGACATGATCCGCTGGCTGAGCTGGGGCAAGGAGAATTTCGTCCGGGCCTGCGACATCGTGCATTTCGAGCGCGGAACCAAGCAGCGCTACGGGATTGGGCCTGTCGACCAGGGCAAGGTCGAGGAGGGGCTGGCGGAGTTCCGCATCGCGGCAGCGATTCTCGAGGCGGAGCTCGCCAAGCGGCCATGGCTTGTGGGCAAGTCGCTTTCCTATGCCGATTTCCGCATGGCGACGTTTTTGCCGTTCAACGATGCAGCCGGCCTGCCGCTGGCGGACTATCCCTCTGTTCTGGGTTGGTATCGCCGGCTCGAAGCCATCGATGCCTGGCGCGATCCCTTCGACGGGCTGGACGCGCCGCTTCTGCCGCCGGTCAACTCCGCTTGATGTGCTTCCCTTTGGGCAGATGGGCTGATGTGTGGCGCTTTGGCAGCATAGGTGTGGAACAGCGGGCGAGTTGCCATGGCGCGCTCGACGGCTCGCGGCCGGGTTGATAAGCCCTGTCCGCAAGGAGAGTCGTGACATGACCGTAGCCATCGAGATGGGACAGACGACGGCGGGTGCGCCGGCGGCGCTCGACCTTGAGGAGCTGCTGGCGACCCGGCTTCTGGTGCAAGGCAATTCCGGCTCCGGCAAATCGCACCTTTTGCGCCGGCTCCTGGAGCAGAGCGCGCCCTGGGTGCAGCAGACCATCATCGACCCGGAAGGCGATTTCGTCTCGCTGGGCGACCATTACGGCCATCTGGTCATCGATGCCGAGGAGCATACGGAGCGTGGCCTGCAAGCAGCCGGCGAGCGGGCGCGCATCCACCGCGTCTCCACGGTGCTCAATCTCGAAGGGCTCGATGCCGAGAACCAGATGCGGCGCGCCGCTGCCTTTCTCGGCGGGTTGTTCGAGGTTGCCCGCGAGCATTGGTATCCGATGCTGGTGGTGGTCGACGAAGCGCAGCTGTTCGCGCCCGCCGTGGCCGGCGAAGTGTCCGACGAGGCGCGAAAGCTCTCGCTCGGCGCCATGACCAATTTGATGTGCCGCGGCCGCAAGCGCGGCCTTGCCGGCATCATCGCCACGCAGCGGCTGGCAAAGCTCGCCAAGAATGTCGCGGCGGAGGCGTCCAATTTCCTCATGGGCCGTACCTTCCTCGATATCGACATGGCGCGCGCCGCCGACCTTCTGGGCATGGAACGGCGTCAGGCCGAGGCGTTTCGAGACCTGGAGCGCGGGCACTTCATGGCGTTGGGCCCAGCGCTGTCGCGCCGTCCGCTGGGCGTGCGCATCGGCCAGACCGAGACCAGCCCGCGCAACGGTACGCCGCGGCTGATGGCAATGCCGGAAACAGCGCTTGAAGACGCGCGCGCCATCATCCTGGCGGCGCCGCCGCCCGAGACGATGCGCGCGCCGCGCCGGATGGCGTCGCCGGAGCTGCTCGACCAGCTGATGGCGGCCAAATCGGCGGCGATGGAGATCCGCCCGGAACCTGCGGAACCGGCGGTAAGCGCCGAGGATATGGCCGAGCGGCGAGAGCGGGTGGACCGTGTCCTGCGCGCCATCCTGGCGCAGCCCGATGCGGGTTTCCGCGTCATCGGCGTGCTTTATCAGGAGTTCGTCGTCCGCTGCCGCATCGAAGGCCTCGCTTCGGTGGTGCCGGACCTCTCAGAATTCCGTCGCATGCTGACGCGTGCCCGCGCCGGGCTCGGCGCCGACATGGCAGGCGATGACGCCTGGCAGGACGTTTCCGTGCGCGCCTCGCTGCTGCCCGAGGACATGCAGGGCGTGTTCATGATGATCGCCCGCGCCGCCAAGGAGGGCTGGCCGTGCCCGAGCGACGCGGCGATCGCGCGCGCCTACGGCTCGCATTCGCTGCGCCGCGCCCGGCGGCTGCTCACCTATATCGAGGAGCAGGGCCTCATCGTCTGCCAGCTCGACGGCACCGGCCGCCGCACGGTGACGCTGGTCGAGCTCGCCTGGGCGACGGCGCCGGGCGACCCCAATGCCGCGGAGGCGGAACAGGGCAGCCTGGCGCTCTGAAAGGCGAACAGGCAGCTACCTGACTTGCTTGCGCGGTTCTGAACAAGATGTGTTTCGCCGATCGGCGCGCGACGATTTATGATGGGTTTCCGAGAATCGCAGAACGGTTCGGGCGGGAGGGTTGTCCGGTGCGGTTGAAATCTCTGGCTGTCTTTGTCTTTGGCCTCCTCGCCGTCGCCGGCATCGCCTTGACGATGTCTGCCCGGTCTTTTGCCGCGTCCTCCGATATACCGGCCTGGCTGCAGGCCCACGTCGGCAATGACGACGGCGAGATTTCGCAAGTGGTGCTGGAGCGGGCGCGCGCGCTTTACCTGAAAAAGGTCGCGCAAGGCGCGGTCCACAATGGCTGCTATTTCGCCATGGATGCGACGCGCCCCGGCGATCTCGGCAATGGCGTGCTAGGGCGGCGCTACTACGTCATTTGCGAGGCCAAGCAGTCGTTCAGGGCGATCTCGTCGGGCCATGGCGGCGGCCGCAATTTGAAAGGCGTGGTCGATTTCTCCAACGGCAAACGCTGCGCGAAAAACTTCGGCAATGCCCTGGACTCGTCCTTGACGACCGGTGGCGCCTATATGACCGGCGAGGCAAAGACCTCATTCAAGGGTTTTTACCGCATCGGCGCAAAAAAGGACCAGGCGCTGCTGCGCACCTTCATCCAGTTCGACGGTGAGGGGGAGACGGCGAATGCCAGGCAGCGGGTGATCGGTGGCCACGCGGCGCGGCTGTTGCGCGGCATGTGCCTGCGCAAGAACCCGAACAGCTCCTATGCCGACCATGACGGCTTCGTGCCATACGGCAAGCTGGTGGATTATGCCGGCGGCCGCAGCAATGGCTGCACCAGCTGGTCGCCGTCCGACGCCGACCAGATCATTTCGATGGTGAAGGGCAATCCGACGACGCTCTATATCTACCCGGAATCGCGCGACATCACCGCCGTTGGTAAATCGGGCGCCTATTGGAATGCGTCCTGCCTGAAGGAGATCGGCAAGCCGAAATTCTGGCCGCGAAAGAGCCTTGAGCCGATCATCGCGCAATACGCCAAGGACAACCCGCCACCGCCGCCACAACCGTTGCCGATCTGCACCGGGCCGTGAGGGATGAGTCCTCGGCTCGGCATTGTCGGCGGCGCGGACTGGCTGGGCGGCGCCGCCGATCCGATGGGCTCTACTGATTGATCTCGGGTTCGACGAGCTTTGCCAGATTGCGCAGCGACTCCTGCCAGCCGAGATAGCAGGCTTCGGCCGGAATAACGTCCGGAATGCCGGCCTGCGTGATGTCGAGTTCCGTGCCGACCGACACTTTCTTCAGGAGCACGGTCACTTCGATCTGGCCGGGCAAATTGGGGTCGTCGAACCTGTCGGTGTAGCGCAGGCGCTCGCCGGGAACGAGTTCGAGATATTCGCCGCCGAAGGAATGGCTGCCGCCCGTCGTGAAGTTTCGGAACGACATCTTGAAGGCGCCACCGACTTTCGCGTCGAAGCTGTGTACCGTGCAAGTGAAGCCGTTCGGCGGAAGCCATTTCGCCAGCGCGTCGGCTTCTGTGAATGCGCGGTAGACCTTCTCCGGGCTGGTCGTCAGAACGCGGTGCAAACGTACGGTGCTTGGCATCTCTTCGGTATCCTTTGTGGTTTCGTTGTCCGATGCCCCAAGGACGGGTGAACCTCACCCGGTCCGACATAGCCTGTCAAATTTTCTTGAGCCCTTTGCCCGCGGCCATCCGCCCGCGACTTCGACCGCCGCCTCAGGCAGGCGGTCGTGTCGCGTCAAATTGCATGCATCATTGACAGGTTGCCTAACTTTTCGGCGCGGATCTCACAATTTATTAAAATTTTAAGTCTCTCCTACAAAGTTGTATTAGGATCAGCTTAACACCTTCGGCATTATCTATTAAATGATGGGCGACGATCTCCTTGGTGTACTATAGAATGATTCCCTGGAACGACGGATCAATTTAAGAGTTGATCCGAAATGGTCGCTCGAAGGTTGTCGAACGACCAAGGCAGCACGCGCAAGGAGTGTCGGAATGACCACAGTCCTCAACGCCAAAGGCATTCCACTTCCGTATACCGGCGCTTCCACCCATTGGTTCTCGGCGACTGGAGGCGCGCCTTACCGCTACGGCACCTCGGGCAACGATTCCTTCTGGGGCGACACCAACGTCAAGGTCACCATGTATGGCGGCGCGGGCGACGACTATTACCATCTCTATTCGACGATCAACAAAGCGGTCGAGAACTACGGCGCGGGCGTCGACACGATCGATACCTGGATGAGCTACAAGCTGCCCGCGAATTTCGAGAACCTCGTCGTCACCGGCGACGGCCACTATGCCTTCGGCAATGGTCAGGACAACATCATAACGGGCGGCGCTGGCAGCCAGACGCTGGACGGCGGCAAGGGCAATGACGTGCTGATCGGCGGCGCCGGCGCCGACACCTTCATCATCACCAAGGGCAATGGCAGCGACCTTATCTCCGATTTCGGCGCGACCGACACGGTGCGCCTCAACGGCTATGCCTTCACCTCGTTCGAGGCCGTCCACGCCAATATGGTCCAGGTGGGATCGAACGTGCAGCTGAACCTCGGCTCGAGCGAGGTGCTGGTGTTCCACAACACCACGATCGACAAGTTTCAGCCCGGCCAGTTCGAGCTGCCGATCGACAAGACCGGCATGACGCTGTCTTTCAACGACGATTTCAACACGCTGAGCCTGTGGAACGGCCAGAGCGGCATCTGGGATTCCAATTTCTGGTGGGGGGCGCAGAACGGCAGCTCGCAGCCCCAGAACGGCGAGCTGCAATGGTATATCGACGCCAATTATGCGCCGACCAGCTCGGTCCATCCGTTCAGCGTCGCAAGCGGCGTGCTCACCATAACCGCGGCGCATACGCCCGACGACATCAAGCCGCTGATCAACAATTACGAATACACTTCCGGCATACTGACGACGCACGACACCTTCTCGCAGACCTATGGCTATTTCGAAATGCGGGCCGATCTCCCGGAAAACGCCGGCGCGTGGCCGGCCTTCTGGCTTCTGCCCGAAGACGGTTCATGGCCACCGGAACTCGACGTGATCGAAATGTATGGGCAGAACCCGAATGCGCTTCTCATGACCGCGCACACAAATGAGACGGGAACCCACACCACGGTCGGGTCGACGGTGAATGTCTCCAACACCGACGGCTATCACACCTATGGCCTGTTGTGGACGCCGGACAAGCTGGTCTGGACCTATGATGGCGTCCAGGTCGCGGAAGCGGCGACGCCGTCCGATATGAACAAGCCCATGTATATGCTGGTCGACCTTGCGGTCGGCGGTCAAGCCGGCGCGCCGCCCGACCATCTGGCGACGCCCGCGCAAATGAAGATCGACTATATCCACGCCTATACGCTGAACGATTTGCAGCAGAGCCATCTGAGCACGACAGCCGAGCACGCCGTCTAGATGTCACGGGACCGCGCGCCACTCAGGGATGCGGCCATCGGCCTGCGCCCGGTTTTCCTGCGCGGCATCGCCGATATCGGCATCTTTTCGTTGCTGATCAACATCCTTCTCCTGGTGATCCCGCTCTATTTGCTGCAGGTCTATGACCGGGTGTTGCCGTCCTCCAGCGTCGAGACTCTGCTTTATCTCTCCGTCATGGCGGTGGTCGCGCTCGCCTTCCTCGGCCTGCTGGACGCGGTCCGCGCCATCTACGCGCAGCGTGTTGCGGCCACCGTCGACCAGAAACTGGGCGCGCGGACGTTCGCCGCCTCGCTTGGCGCCAGACATGCCGGCAGCGGGCTGTCGCCGCTGAACGACCTTGCCACTGCTTGCGCCTTCATCAGGTCGCGCGGCGTGGCGGTGTTGTTCGACCTGCCGTTTGCGCCCGTCTTCCTGGCCTTGCTCTATTTCATCCATCCCGTCCTGTTCTGGCTGACGCTCGCCGGCGCCGTGCTGCTGTTTCTCTTGGTCGTGGCCAACCAGCTTGCCATCGGCAGGAACGATGCCATGTCGGCGGAACGCTCGGCGGTGGCCAGCCAGGCGGAACAGGCCTTCGCCCGCAACACCGACACGCTGCGCGCCATGGGCATGGTGCAAAATGCCGCCGCGGTCTGGGGACAACACGTTGCTGAGGCGCTGACCCTGCATGACCGTTCCGGAAGCGCCAATGCGATCTTCAGCGCGACGTCGCGGGCGCTGCGCATGATGCTGCAACTGGCGATCCTCGGCGCCGGCGCGTGGCTGGTGCTACAAGGGCAGATGACCGCCGGCATGATCTTCGCTTCGTCGCTGGTGTCGTCGCGCGCGCTGCAGCCGCTCGACCAGCTGATCGGATCCTGGCGGCAGATCGTCGACGCCAAGCGATGCTGGAAGCGGCTGGACACCGCCCTTGCGGCGCAACCAGCGCAGGGGCGCAAGCTCGCACTGCCCGATCCATTGGGCGCGATTTCGGTGCAGGATCTGTTCTTCATCGCGCCGACTGCGGCTTTCGGCACGGAGCCCATCCTCAAGCGGTTGAATTTTGCCATCGGCGCCGGCGAAGCGGTGGCGATCGTCGGCCCGAGCGGGGCCGGCAAATCGACGCTGGCGAAATTGCTTGTGGGCGCGCTGCAGCCGACCGGCGGCGCGGTCAGGGTCGACGGCGCCGACCTGAGGAGCTGGGACGAAACCCAGCTTGGCAGGCATATCGGCTATCTCGCGCAGGAGGTGGAGCTTTTCCCGGGATCGATCGCGCAAAATGTCGCCCGCTTCGAACCCGACGCCGATGACGCCGCGATCGTCGAAGCGGCCAGGCGCGCCGAGGCGCATGAGCTGATTCTCACGCTGCGCGACGGCTATCAGACCATGATAGGCCCGTCGCATACCGTGCTGTCGGGCGGCGAGCGCCAGCGGATAGGGCTGGCGCGCGCCTTCTACGGCAAGCCACGCATGCTGGTGCTGGACGAGCCCAACGCCCATCTCGACGGCAGTGGGGAGGCGGCGCTCGAAGGGATGCTTTCGGCCGCGCGAAGTGTAAGCGTCACGACAGTCGTCATCACGCATCGCCCTTCGATCGCCGCGGCCTGCGACCGCGTCATGGTCCTGCGCAACGGCATGGTCGAAGCTTTCGGCCCTGCGAGCGAGGTGCTGAGGCAACCGGCGGCCGGCAAGGCCGGGAGCGCGGTGGTGACAGGCTCGTTCGTGCCGACCGTGCGCCCGCACAGCGTCCGCTTCGGGTCATAGACGATGATGCAGCAGAGCCTCGCCTTCGAAGGTCGACCGCGCACCGACTTCCGCCGCATGGCCGTCGTCGGCTACGTGGCCATAGCGCTCTTCGTCGGCTGCTTCGGCTATTGGGCGGCGAACGCGCCGCTCTCCGGCGCGGTGATCACCTCCGGCACGATCTCGGCGACGGGCGGCAACATCCTCATCCAGCACCCCGAGGGCGGCATCATCGAGCAGTTGCTGGTGCATGAAGGCGACCGCGTGCAACAAGGCGAACCGCTGGTCCTGCTCGACCGCAGGGCGGCTCAGACCGACCTCAACCGGCTGACCAGACAGACGATCGCGCTCAGGGCAAGTGCCGCGCGACTTGAGGCCGAGCGCGACGGATCGGACAGGCTGGCGCCGATCGCCGAAGCAGCACCCGCGCCGTTCCAGCGCGATTTCGACAATCTGGTGCACGAACAGCAGAAGGAGTTCGAGGCCAGGCTCGCCCGGTTCCGCTCCGAGCAGTCGATCCTGGCGCAGCGCGTCGCCATGCATCGTGAGTCGGCGCTGGGACTGGAGGCGCAGAAACTCGCCATCCAGCAACAGGCCGAGATCGTGAAGAAGGAACTCGGCATCAAGACCGGCCTGCTCGACAAGGGTCTCACCAACCGCAGCGAATATTCGCAGCTTCTGCGCAGCGAGGCCGATCTGGTCGGCCAGGCCGGCGCGCTGGAGGCGGATATCGCAGCGACCAAGACGCAGATCGTCGAAGCCCAGGCGCAGGTCGAGCGCGCGACCACGCAGCGCGTCGAGGACGCGCTGACCAAGCTCGACGAGGTTCGCACCAGCCTGGCCGACATCGGCGAACAGATCACCGCAGCCGAGGCGGTGCTGGGGCGCACGACGATCAAGGCGCCGGCAGCCGGCATCGTGGTATCCTCGATCTACAACTCCAAAGGCAGCGTGATTGCGCCGGGGCAGAAGATCATGGAGATCCTGCCGACCGCGTCGGGCCTCATCGTCGACGCGAAGCTGCGGCCGAAAGACGTGGACCTGGTTCGCGTCGGCCAGCCGGCGAAGCTCAGGCTGTCCGCCCTGAACGCGCGCCTCACCCCTGAGGTCCCGGCTACGGTGACGCAAATTTCCGCCGACCGGCTGATCGATGAAACCACGCATGAGGCGTATTTCCGCGCCAGGCTGAAGATCACCGACACGCTGCCGCAGGGCGTGAAAGCCGAGCAGCTTTACCCGGGAACGCCGGTCGAGGCGTTTATCAGCACCGGCGACCGAACCTTCCTCGAATATCTGGCGCGGCCGATGCTGGACTCGTTCGCGCGGGCGTTCACGGAGCGATAGGCGCCAACTCGTCCTCCCAGTTGACGCCGCCGTAGAACACCCTGAGAATCACCACCTGGTCGCCTTCTACGGTGAAGGCCACAGTCAGGCGGCGCTCGAAGCCAACGATGCAAAGCCCCGGCCGCACATCATCCCTTAGGGTTCCGCGTTCCGAGGCATAGTCGAGACCCAGGCAAAATCGCTCGATCCGCTCGATGTAGCGAAGGGCGGTGAGGTTGCCGGATGCGTGAGCGACCGTATCGTATATCCATAACAGGTCCGTCTGGGCTTCCGGCAAAAGGACAACATGCCGGCGCTTCACACGTTCCCCTTGAGGCGAGCTGCGTGATGTGCGCGAATGCTTTCAAAAGACTTGTCGGCCGGGATGGCCTGGGAGGGGTCTGCCTTCCACCTATCATAGGTCGGCGCGACCTCCTCACGCAGCCAGCGCTCCACAGCGGCGTCGCGTTCCTGCAATGCGCGAAGACCGGCGCGGATCACTTCACTGCTGGTCGCGTATGTGCCGGACCGAACGAGCTGGTCGATGAAAGCAGCCTGCTCGGCCGGCAGGCTGAAGGTGCGTTTTTCGGTGGCGGACATGGATCCCTCCTATCAGGTTGGTATGATATTATCATACCAACGGCGAGATCGCACGCCCCAATATAGGCTTAGGGACCGCTCCCCTTGCCGTCGGCAAAGACACCGGACATTCGGTTCGGATGCCTGAGATGGGTCGGCGTGATACCGGTCTGATGGCGGAAGACACGGCTGAAATGGCCGGCATTGGGAAAACCGCAGCGGTAGGCGATGTCGCCGATTGCCAAGTCGCTCCCCTCCAGCAGCGACTTGGCCTGATGTACGCGCAGCGCAAGATAGGCGGCCATCGGGCCGATGCCGAGCTCGGCGCAGAACAGCCGCTCAAGCTGGCGCCGGGATAAATGCAACCGGCCCGCGATCTCGGCGACCGACAGCGTCTCCTGGAGATTGCTTTCCATCAGAAGCAGCGCCCGTTTCACCGCTCGGCTCGACGCGGCCGGAAAGAGATCGCCGACGGGCTGCACATCCAGGCTCGAGCGGATGCGGTCGAGCACGAGGATCTTGGCGGCTTTTTCCGCAGCCTTGCGGCCGATGAACTGCGACACGAAATGGCCGGCAAGGTCGGCCGCACCCGTGCCGCCGGCGCAGGTCGAGCGGCCCCTATCGACGGAAAACAGGCTGTCGGCATGGGCGTTCACGTCAGGGAATTGGCTGCGGAAATCCTTGATATGGAACCAGCTGACGGCGGCACTGTAGCCATCGAGCAGGCCGTAGCGCGCGAGCACGAAGCTGCCGGTGCAGAGTGCCGTCAGCGGCACGCACTTTTCGGCCGCCCGCAACAGGAAGGCCTCCTTTTCGGAGCTGAGGCTGCGGTTGGTGTCGAGCAGACCGCCGACCACGACGACATTGTCGAACTCCTGCGGATTGCCGATCGCCTTGGTCGGCAGCAACTCGACACCGCAACTCGCGCGGATCGGCAGGCCACGCTCGCCGACGATCTCCCAGTCGAACTCGATCCGGCGGCTGCGGTCGCCTTCATCGCCGGCCAGCCGCAGCGTGTCGATGAACAGCGACAGCGGCGACAGCGTGAAGTCGCGAACCAAGAGAAACGCAAACCGCCTGGCCATTGTTGCTCCGAAACGTTCCTTCGGGTGGATGGAAGCAAAGATGTCGCACAGGCGAGCACGCGGCGCTTTTCAGGAGAAGCCACCGGATGTCGGAGATGAGATCGACGGCCTCAGTGCGGAGCTGGAAATTCTCTGGGTTGTGTGGTGGTCATGGGATGTCGTCATCTACGCTCACACAAGACAGGCAGATGGACCAGTGGAATTGATCAGCATGGCACGGCGTGAGAAAAACCCTATCGTGTTTGTGTAACCTGCAGCACCAAAGCGGAGCCCAAGCCATGACCCTCACCAATCGCGATATCATCGAGCTGACGGCATGGCGCCGCAAGCTGCACCAAAACCCGGAAATCTCCAACGAGGAAGAACAGACCGCCAAGGAAGTCGTCAGCTTCCTCGCCGATACAGGGCCGGACAAGGTACTGACCGGCCTCGGCGGTCATGGCGTGGCGGCGGTCTATGACAGCGGCCAGGCGGGACCGACGGTGCTGTTCCGCTCGGAGATCGATGCGCTGCCGATCGAGGAGCTTTCGGGCGTCGAGCATGCCTCGCAGGTGCCGGGAAAATCGCATATGTGCGGCCATGACGGCCACACCGCGATCCTGGCCGCACTTGGCCGTCAGCTCGGACGAGAACGGCCGGCGCGCGGCCGCGTCGTCTTGATGTTCCAGCCGGCGGAGGAGACCGGCAATGGTGCCGCCGGCGTCGTCGCCGATCCACGCTTTGGCGAGATCGCGCCGGACTTCGCCTTCTCGCTGCACAATCTGCCGGGCGTGCCGTTCGGCGAGGTGCGGCTCAAGCCCGGCGTGGTCAACTGCGCCTCGCGCGGCATCCGCATCGTGCTGGAGGGCAAGACCGCGCATTCCTCCATGCCCGAAACCGGCGTGTCGCCGATGCCGGCGATCAGCCAGCTGATGCCGACGCTTCCGGCACTGGGGCGCGGTACCTTTGCCGACGATGATTTCAGCATGGTCACCGTCACCCATGCGACGATGGGCGAGGCCGTGTTCGGCATCGCGCCCGGCTACGCCGAGGTGTGGGCGACGCTGCGTACAAGGCGCGACGAGCGCATGGCGGAACTGGTCGCGGCGGCGGAAGCGTTGGCCACCAGGATCGCGGCCGAGCACCACCTTTCCGTGCGCTGCGACTATCACGAGATCTTCGTCGCCAGCGTCAACGCTCCAGACGCGGTGGAACATCTCAACCGCGCGCTGGACGAAGAGGGCGTCGCGCGCAGCGAGGAAGCCTTGCCGATGCGCGCTTCGGAAGATTTTGGCATCTTCGGCCACAAGGCGAGGTCGGCGATGTTCTTCCTCGGCGCGGGCGAGCGCACCCCGTCATTGCACAATCCCGATTATGATTTTCCCGACGATCTGATCCCGATCGGTTCGAAGATCTTCATGCGCACGGCGCGCAACCTGCTGGGGTGAGCGGCCCTGCAAAATCCGCATCCTGGAGCTGCCTTTTTCCCGCTGGAATCGTCTTGTAGTCGCCTCCTACATTAGGAGGGGCTTGCGGATGAGAATTGCAATGGTCGTCGCGTTGACTGCGACAGTGGCAGGGTGCGTATCGTCTCCGGTCCAGTATGGAGCCTCGCTCTCGACCCAAGACCCGAAATGGGCGACGCCGGAATGCCAGCAGGCCCGCACCGATGCCATGAATTACGACGCGCGCGAGAAGGAGCATCCGGGATGGGCCGCCGGCGTCGTGCTGGGGCCCTACAGCATGGGCCTCGTGGCGGCCATCAAGGAGAACGAGCAGAAGCAGCGAAGGCTGCTCGCACGCGAGGTGCATTTGCAGTGCTCAAGCCTGCCCTTGCCGAGGGATCTGGACTTCGATCCAAAGATCTACGCGCCAAAGCCGACGCATTACCCCTGAGGGTGGCTTGCCGGCGGCGATCATGATGCGCCCTTGGCGTCAGAGGCCAGTCGACCGGCCCGCGCAGCTCGGGTAACAATGACCGTCTTTGGCGAAAGGGGTCCAATGCGGCAAGTGCCCATCGTGATGCAGCCGTTTGGCGGCATGGCGAACAAGATGTTCCAGTACATGTTTTGCCATGTGCTGGCGAAGCGTATCCCCGGTGGCTATGTCTGCGACGCCGACCTGCCGGAATGGTCCATTGCCAGGGTGCGGCCGCCTTTGTTGTGGAAATACCGGCTGCTTCGGGTCGACGGCTATCACCGCTACGACCTCGACGGGATCATAGCCGCGTTCCGCGACAGGCGGGCGCGGAGCATCCGCTTCAAGGGCTTCGCGCAGCGGCTGGGTTATTATGACCGGGACGAGGTCTCCGGGCTGTTCGACGGGCGTGCCGTCGCCGCGCCGACCCATGGCGACGATTTTCTCGTCATCCATGTGCGGGCCGGCGACATCCTCGACGGCTTCCACCGCAACTATTGCCCGATGCCATTCGGCTTCTTCGAGACGCTCATCAAGGATAGCGGCCGCAAGCCGGTCTTCGTCGGCCAGACCCATGAGGACAACGATTATTGCCGGCGCCTGCGTCAGCGTTTTCCCGATGCTGTCTTCGCGCCGAAGGCGTCGCCATTGACCGATTTCGAGACGCTGCGCCGGGCGAGCCATCTCGTCACGGGGGTGAGCAGCTTCTCCTGGCTGGCCGGTTGGTTGTCTTCGGCGCGGACGATCCATCTGCCGGTGGCCGGCATATTCGACCGGTGCATCAGGCCGGATATCGACCTGCTGCCCCTTGACGACCCACGCTATCGGTTCCACCAGTTCGACATGGGCGACTGGACGGGCTCTTCGGAGCAGCTTGCGGCATTTTATGGCGATGCGATCCCGTTCCGGCAGGTCGAGCCTCAAGCAGCAGCGGGTGGCGCGGGGAAAGCGTTGCGATGAGAATTCCGTTTTCCGTCAACAGGCCGGTGATCTGCGCGATCATGAAGCTGGAGCAGCCCTATGTGATCGAGTGGGTCGCCTGGCACAAGCTGCATGGCTTCGACCTGATGATCGCCGACAACTGCAGCGCCGGACCGCAGACGGCGGTGCTCCAGGCGTTGCGCGATGCCGGCTGGATCCGGCTGGTCGACTGGCGACACGACACGGTGCTGCCGCAGCGGCGGGCCTATTCCTATCTTTACTGGCAGGCATTGCTCCACGGCTATCGCTATCTGGGCTTCATGGACGCCGACGAGTTCCTCGAGCCGCTCGACGCGCCGCCCTGGAGCGGAGCCGAACTGGTCCGCTCGCTTTTGAGCCGCCCGGGCGTGCGCAGCGTCGCCTTTCGCTGGGTGAATTTCGGCAGCGACGGCAAAGAGGCCTATGACGACGAACTGGTGACGGTGCGGTTTCAAAGGCGCGGCACGCATGACGCCCCGACCGCGCGCTGGAAGAAGTCGTTTGCCCGCGTGTCCTCGGTGCTGCGCAAGGCGCTGCGGGATCCCGGGCAGTTCATGCCGCACCCGCACGGTTTCCGCATCTCGCTGCGCAGGACGCTGGTCGACGGCATGACGCTCGACAAGCACCCGGCGGCCATGCCGATGGAATGGAAGATCGGCTGGATCCGCCACTATGCCGTGAAATCGAGGCAGGAACTGGCCGACAAGCATGCCCGCGGCGGCGGCTTCACGCCGTCGAGCGAGGCGCCGTCGCTGGACGAGTACCGGGTATCGAGAGATCAGAACGATATTCTCGATCCGCTCGACGATGCGACGGTGGGCGCCTTGCGGGCAAAGGTTTCGGAAATCGTCAGGTCGCTCGACCCGGCGGTCATCCCCCAGACGCGGCCGCTTTTCACGCAGCGGGGTTGAGGATCAGCGGCGCGGTAGCCATGCCGTGAAACGACATCGAGGCGCGGCGCTCGGCATTTGCGGCATCGAGCCGCCATCCGGGCGCACGGGTGAACAGGGCTTCTATCATCGCCGCGATCTCGATACGGGCGACATGCTGCCCGAGGCAGACATGCAGGCCGGTGCCGAAGGTCATCGACATGGTTGGCGGGCGCGTGAGGTCCAGCCGGTCGCCATCGACGAAGACGGCATCGTCGCGATTGCCGCTGCCGAGCACCGGCACGACCGCTTCGCCAGCCGCAATCCTGACGTCGCCGAGGTCGATGTCCTGCGCCGCGATGCGGGCGACGGCGTATTGCACCGAGGCGCCATAGCGCAGCAGTTCGGCCGCCGCGCTGCTCCAGTCGACAGCGCCGCGCTCGAGCAGCGCGCGCTGTTCGGGAAAGCGATCCAGCGCAACAATTGCGTTGCCGAGAGCGTCGACGACAGTCTCCTGTCCGGCAAACAGCATGAAGACGATGTTGGCCACCATGTCCTCGCGCGACCAGCGGCCTTGCGCAACCTCCCGCACCATGCCGGCAACCATTCCGTCCGGCCGGTAGGCCTGTCGAGCCAGCCGCTCCTCGACAAAAGCCTGGCATTCGCGATAGGCCTCGGCGCTTGCTGCCGGCGGCTGCGCTCTTCGCAGGTCGAATGCGCTGGCCATGCGGCGGGTCACCGATTTCAACGCCCAAGGGTCCTCGATCTCGATGCCGAGGATTTCCTGCAGCAGCCAGAAGGACACTGGCACGGCGAGCCCGGCGACGGCGTCGACGCGGCCATCCGCCAGCGCACGCTCGACCAGCTCGTGGCTCAGCGCGCGAAGACCTTGCGTCAGCGCTTCGATGGCCGGCCGTGAGAAAAAGCCAGCGACCGGCCGGCGCAAGGCGCCATGCTGAGGCGGATCGGCGAGCAGCACCGAGCGGCTGAGCAGAGCCATGGGCGCATGGTCGACGAGCTTGCGGCGGACCTCTTCATATGTACCCGGCGGCGCCTGAAGAAGAGCGGGATGCTTCAGCGCGCCCGACACCAGCTCATGGCTGAACACATAATGCGCGTCGGCCAGCTCGGGATAGGGCGCGACGCCGCGCGCAATGCCGCCGGCGGCGCGCATGCGGGCGAAATGCGGAAACGGGTCGTCGCCGAGCGCGAACGGATCGAAATGCGGAGCTGTCATGACGGCTCGAATCTCATGCCTTGAGATTCTTGGCTGAAATGACCCTGAAGCCGCCTGACGTGGCGTCCTGCGGGAAGAAGTCCGGCATGACGTAGAGGAACTCGCATCCGTAGACGCGGTAGTGCATGCGCAGCAGCGGATCGCGGATGATCTCTTCCAGCGGCGGTCTTGTGCCGGTCTGGTTCCAGCGGTCGATGGTGGCGCGGAACCGCGCATCGGCCTTGACATGATCATACTCTTCGCCCGAGGAGCCGGCATAGGACGAGCAGCGGCCATCGCCGATCAGCCAGCTGGCGCCCAGGCGGCGGCCGTGGCTCTCCATCTCCTTCAAGAGCCGCACCGCCGTATTGGAGCCGCGATGGCTCGGCCGGACGCAGAGATTGTAGGCGTAAAGTGCGTAAACCGGCTCGCTGCGCGGCAGCGATGCATAGGCATCGAAATTCCTGGGGAAATCGGCGCGCACCAGCGGATCCTGGCTGGTCTCGGTAAAGCAGATGGTGCCAGCAAGCAGATCGCCATCGATCGCGCCGAACATGGTGTGTCCGAGTGCCAGCCGGTGGCGGATGGTCGTTTCGCTCGCCTGCAGCGGTGCGGCCCAGGCGGCAGCCTCAAGCTCCATCAGCAAAGGGAGGTCTTCCAGGTCTAACCGGCGGATGGGTATCGCAACATCGTCTAAATTCATGTGTCGGCTGCCTCGACTTCCAACGCGTTGATGGCGCATGGCAGTTTCTTGCCAATGCGGTTTGCAGCTTCACGGAAACGTCAACCTGTTCTATCTCCTGTTTGACGCATGCCGGATCGAGAACCATTTCACGGCTTTCACAAGCCTGTCTAATTATCATGGTTCCCCTTTGCAATTACATACGGACAACGGAAACGCATGATATTTTACGTCGCGCACCGGGAGCACGCCTACACGCAGGCGGTGGTGCTTCTGTATCACCGGACTGACCTGGAGGCGTGGTTCCGGCTGGTGCGCTACGAGGATGCCGGGCTGCTGCGCGGCGTTCGCGCCGGGGTGGTCATCTGGTCCGACATGGACCGGCTGACATCGGACGAATTGAGCCGCGCGGCCGGCATCAGCGCCGAACTGGCTGACAACACCGGCCTGACGCAGCTCAATCACCCGACCGCCAGCCTGCAGCGCTTCGACCTGCTGCGCCTGCTTCATGCCGACGGCAGCAACGCTTTTCGTGTGTTCAGGCCGGACGAGCTGGAAGAGGCGATACGCTATCCCGTTTTCATCCGCGACGAGACGGGCGCACTCTACAGGGAGCCGCCGCTGCTGCAAGACCGGCCGGCGCTGGACGCCGCGATCGCCCGGCTGGACGGTAGCGATCTGGTGCGGCCGATGGTGGTGGAGATGATCGGCACCCCCGGAATGGACGGTTATTTCAGGAAGTACGCGGCGTTTCGGGTCGGCGATACGATCTACGGCCAGCATTGCGCCATGTCGAAATCGTGGTTCGTCAAGAATTCGCCCGAGCAATTGCTGCCGGCGCATATCGAAGAAATCAGGACCTATGTCGATACGAATCCTGACGCCAATGCGGTCATGCAGGTCTTCGAAAAAGCCCGCATGCAGTATGGCCGCATCGACTACACTTTCGTGGACGGCAGGCTTGTAGTGTTCGAGATCAACAGCAACCCCACCGTGCTCAGCGACCCGCCGACGCCGTTCGCCATCTATGACCCCAAGCCCTTTGCCGATCTTCAGGCCGACGCGCTGCTCGCGCTGCCGCAGGCTACCGAGGCGGACTCGCTGGCTGCAATCGACACCGCCCACCAGTCGGCGCTGGCCAAGTTGCGGCGCCATTACCAGATGAGGCGGTTGAAGTTAACGCTGCGAAAAGTGCTCAGGAAGAGGAAATAGCCGCCGCCTCCTCCGCAACCCGAAAGTACACCACGTCACGTTTCGTCGGATCTTGTCACAGCCTGCCTGGAACCAAATCACGGGCTAGATTGTTCAAGTTGGTTACGACGCCGACGAGCCCTGCCGGTTGGGTGAGCGGCGCACTTGAGGAGCTCCCACCATGACCATCTCGTCCAGCTTTCGTTCGCTCGCGGTTGCGGCCATCACAACTGTGTCCGTCAGCGCTGCCAGCGCCGCGCATGCCGATAGCGGCACGATCCGCTTTGCCGTCTACAAGGCGGCCTTCTTCGTCGGCGGTTCCGGCGGCGAGGGGACGCTGACCTTCCACGGCCGCTCCTATCCCATCACGATCGGCGGCGTTTCGGGCGGCTTCGCCTTCGGGGTTTCCAAGACCTATTTCCGGGGCACCGTGCGCCATATCCGCAGGGTGCGGGATGCGACCGGGGTTTATGGCGCGGCCGGCGGTGGCGGCGCGCTCGGCAAGGGGGCGCAGGTGATCGTCATGACCAACGACAAGGGCGCCCAGCTCGAGCTTACGGGCCGGCAGGTGGGCCTGCAGGTGAATGCGGATTTGAGCGGGATGGCGATTTCGTTGAAGTAGGGGGGCGCTCCCTCGCGTTCTCGGTGGGGTAAGCTCGTCTGGGGCGATGATAATCGCCTATGGCTGCGCCAGCCCCCTCATCCGGCCGCTTCGCGGCCACCTTCTCCCCGCTGGGGAGAAGAGGCTGGCGTTGACGCTGGCGCCCTCCTCTCCCCTCGGGGAGAGGTCGGATTGCCCCGAATTGCCCTTCGCAATTCGGTTGGCAATCCGGGTGAGGGGGAACTTGCTCCCGTGCGCTTGGCCTGAACCTTGGATGGGGAAGCTTCGCCCAATGCAGCGTCGGGCGCCAGCCCCTACCGCTCCTCCACAATCCGCAAATACGCCGCCGTCACGAACAGCACGATCAGCCCGAACAAGATCCGCCGTGCCCCCTCCGGCATCTGCAGGATGGTCAGCAGTGTTGTCAGCACGGTCAGGATCAGCGCGCCGATGATGGTGCCGGTGTAGCCGCCGCGGCCGCCGAAGATGGAGGTGCCGCCGATGACGGCGGCGGCGACCGAGGGCAGCACCAGCGGTTCGGCGAGCGACAGCGACGGCGCCTTGATCAGGCCGATATAGAGCAGGCCGGTGATGCCGGCGAGCGCGCTGGAGGTGACGTAGAGCGCGGTGATGACCTGCCAGTATTGCACGCCCGACAGGCGGGTCGCGCGCTCATTGTCGCCGACGGCGTAGAGCAGGCGGCCGAAGCCGGTCCGGGCGAGCGTGAAGACGATGAGGGCGGCGAGCGGCACGAACAAAAGCAGCGCGTTGGGGAAGCCCCATGTCACGCCGGTGCCGAGCCAAGCCAAGAAGTCGGGGATTTTTGCGCCCGACGCGATCACCGTGCGCTGGTAGACCTGCAGGCAGCCGGTGCCGATCAGGCTGGTGCCCAGCGTCATGATCAGCGGGTGGACGCGGAAGACACCGACGCCGATGCCGTTGACGAGGCCGATCAGCACCGCCGGCATCATCGCCAGCAGGAACGCCACCGCCGGGTCCTGGTTGACCACTTGCGTCGCCATGATGAAGGCGCTCATCGTTGCCACCGTGCCGACCGACAGGTCGATGCCGCCGGTCAGCATGGTCATGGTCTGGCATCCCGCGAGGATCGCCAGCGGGATGGCGAATTTGATGGTGTTGGCGATCCAGCGCTCGTTGACGATGCCGGGGCGCAGGACCTGCAGGATTATAACCAGGATGGCGAGCAGGACGATCAGCGGGATGAGCGGGCGATCGGCCATGAAGCGCTTTATGCGGCGGCCGAAGGGGACCGGGGTGATGGCGGTGGTGCTCATGGGGCGGCTCTTGCTCGCGATGAGGTTTGCAAGGTGCGGCAAGTTGGCGAGGACAGTGCTCTACGGCGCCCCCCTCTGGCCTGCCGGCCATCTCCCCCACTTGTGGGGAGATTGGCAGCTTCAGCGCCTCGCTCATTCTTGCAAGGTTGGAGATTGGCGAAGGTCGTCGCGACATCCAATCTCCCCCCTTGTGGGGGAGATGTCCGGCAGGACAGAGGGGGGCGCGAAGGAACGCCGACGTCTCTCTGCGACAGCACACCCATCATTGCCGCCCCCGCATCGTGATAAACGCCCCGAACATCACCACCGCCACCATGATCAGCCCCTCGATGATGGCGGTGACATTCGGGTCGATGGCAAGCAGCGTCAAATCCGTGCGCACCAGGCGCAACACGAAGACGGCGACGATCGGGCCGAGCAGGCCGCCCTTGCCGCCGCCGAGCGCGACGCCGCCCAGCACCACGGCGGCGACGCTGGCGAGCAGATAGGGGCCGGGGATGGGGGCGCCGATGCCGGTGCTCATGGTCAGCGCCAGGCCGCCAAAGGCGGCGAACAGGCCGGACAGCGCATAGGCGATGATGCGAGTGCGCTTGACCGGCACGCCGGAGCGGAACGCCGCCAGTTCGCTAGAGCCGATGGCGTAGATGGAGAGGCCGAGGCGCGAGCGCCGCAGCGGTATCCAGATGACGCAGAGGCACACGATCAGCACCAGCAGCGCCTTGGGCAGCCAGGCGTCTATGGCGTCGGGCAGGCCGGGGATCGGTACGGTGCCAGAGATCAGCGCCTTCAGCCATTCGGCGATGCCGCCGCCCGGCGCGTCGAGTACCAGCAGGGCTGCACCCTGCAGCACGAACAGCATGGCCAGCGTCACGACAATGTCGGGCACGCGGGTGACGACGATGAGCAGGCCGTTGAGTGCGCCGAGCACGAAACCCATGGCCAGCACGAAGGGCACCACGAACAGCGCGTATTCCTCGCTCGCGCCATTCATCATCGACGCCGCGGTGACGCTGGTCAGCGCCATCATGGCGGCGACCGACAGGTCAATGCCGCCGGCGATGACGACGACGGTCTGCGCGGCGACTGCGAAGGCATAGGGCAGAACGGCTCGGGCGAGCGAGCCGAAATCATTGCTGCCATAGGCCGGCTGGATGATCCTGGTGGCGATGAACAGGACGATGAGCAGGGCGAACAGGCCGACGACCCAGCCTTGGCGGCGCAGGAAATGGCTCATGGCGCGGCCTCCGGCGAAGCCGAAGTGTTCGCGGTCGGATCAGCCAATATGCCGATATCGGCCTTGGCGCCGCGCGGCAGGCCGTAGGCGGCGCGCATCAGCGCCGGCTCGTCGGCCTCCTCGACCGGAAAAATGTCGACGAGGCGGCCGCCGAAGATGACAATGACGCGGTCGCAGACGCGCTGCACCTCTTCGAGTTCCGAGGTGTAGAACAGCACCGACTTGCCGTTGCCGGCGAGCTCGCGCAGCAGTTTGTAGATCTCCTGCTTGGTGCCGACATCGATGCCGCGCGTCGGGTCGAAGCACAGGATGGTGCGGGCATCCGCCGCGATCCAGCGGGCGATGGTCACCTTCTGCTGGTTGCCGCCCGACAGGCGCTGCACTTCGCCTTGCGCCCGGGTGTCGATCTGCAGCCGCTCGATGGCGCTGAGCACGGTCGCGCGCTCGCGGCGCATGTTGATCGGCCCCCAGTTGCGCAAGGCAGCGCTGAAAGGCAGCGCGATGTTTTCGCGCACCGAGCGCTGCATGGCGAGCGCCTCGGAGCGGTCGCCCGGCACATAGGCTAGGCCGGCGCGGATGGCGTCGATCGGGTGGGCGAATTTCACTGGCTGGCCATCGACTTCGATCGTGCCGCCGGAGGGCCGGATCGAGCCGGCAAGGGCGGCGAACAACTCGTCCTGGCCCTGGCCTTCGAGCGCGACGACGCCGGCGACTTCGCCGTCGGCAAGATCGAAGGAGACGTCACTGAGCTTGGCACCGACGCGGAGATTGCGCACGGAGATGCGCGGCCGGGCAGCTGCGGGCGCGGCCTTCTCGGCGGCACTGCGGGCCGCGACATGGGTTTTGACGATACGGGTGCCGAGCATCAGCTCGACGATCTTTTCTTCCACGCCCGGCACGACGTCGACGACGCCGACGGTCTCGCCATCGCGCAGCACGGTAGCGCGGTCGCACAGTGCCGAGATTTCGACGAAGCGGTGCGAGATGAAGATCACGGCGCGGCCGGCATCGCCCTGGCGGCGCACCACTTCCAGCACTTTTTCGGCGAGGTTGGCGGGCAGGGCCGCCGTCATCTCGTCAAGCAGCAGCACGTAGGGCTCGACGGCGAGCGCCCGCGCGAGGTCGAGCACGCGCAGCACGGCCAGCGGAATGTCGCGCGCGGTGTCGCGCAGATCGAGGTCGGTAATGCCGAGCTCGCGCACCCAGGCGCGGAACGGCTCGACCGGCGTGCCGGTGAGCCTGAGATTGGAGAGAACGTCGAGATCGGGGATTAGCGACGGCTCCTGGTAGACCGGCAGCAGCCCGGCGCGGCGCGCGGCGGCGGGCGAGCGAATGTCGCGCGCTTCGCCGCGGATCAGGATGCGGCCGGCATTGGCGGGAATGGCGCCGGTGAGGATCTTCACCAGCGTCGACTTGCCGGCGCCGTTGGCGCCCATCAGCGCGTGGACCTCGCCCGGCAGCACGGAGAGCGACGCGTTGCGAAGTGCTGCAACCGCACCGTAGTTCTTGGCGACGCCGGTGGCGTCGAGGAGGGGGCTGGTGGTCAAATGGTTTGTTGTCAAAATTGATGGTTCCAGAAACTAATGTCGGCGCTCTACGGCGCCCCCCTCTGTCCTGCCGGACATCTCCCCCACAAGGGGAGAGATTGGCAGTTCCGGCGCCGCCCCTCGTCTTGCGACGTAGAAAATTAGCGAAAGCCGAGACGACAGCCAATCTCCCCACCTGTGGGGGAGATGTCCGGCAGGACAGAGGGGGGCGCCGTAGAGCGCTAGTCTGTGTGGCGAGGACGGCCGTTCGCCGTCCTCGCCAGTTCATTCAAACCAGGCTTACTCCCCCGGCCCCTTGCAGGCCACGATCTGCTCCTTCGTGTAGGTCGTCCACTCCGGGATCGAGATCGAGACCGGCCATTCCGGGCTGAGCGACGGGTCGGCGGCTGCCTTCAGCTTGGCCTTGCCTTCGTCGGTGGCGTTGTCCCAAAGCTGCGGGTCGACCAGCACGGTCTGCTGCGCCGGCTTCTTGCCGTCGAGGATCTGCAGCGCCAGCGTCACGCCCGCGCCGCCGATCGAGCCGGGGTTGGTGACGGCTGCACCGACGAGACCTTTCACCGAGCTCAGCTGGCCGACGAAGCCGGCATTGTCGGCGCCGACCACCGGCACCAGCGGCGCCTGCGATTCGACCAGCGCGTCGACGATGACGTTGTCGATGCCCGACGTCCACACGCCGTTGAACGGCGTGCCGGTGGCCAGGAACGACAGCATCTGCTGCTTGGCCTGATCCTGCTGCCAGCCGGTGAAGACTTCCTGCGCCACCTTCACGCCGGGGTTTTCGGCCAGCGCCTTCTTGAAGCCTTTGTCGCGATCGCTATCGGCCGAGGCGCCGGCGGCGCCGCGCATGTAGAACACTTCGCCCTTGCCGCCCATCTGCTGGAACAGCCATTTGGCGCCGAGATAGGCATACTGTTCCTGGTTGTTGGAGATGATGTAGGCCGACGGTTCGGTCACCGCCTGGTCGACGGCAACGACGACGATGCCGGCCTTGGTGGCTTCTTCCAGGCCCGCCTTGATGCCGGCGGGATCAGCGGGGTTGACGACGATGGCGTCGACCTTGGCGCTTATCAGATTGCGGATGTCTTCGAGCTGGCCGGCGGCATCGGTGTTGCGGTGGGCGATGTTGAGCTTCGTCACTTCGCCCGAAGCCAGCGCCTGCGCCTTCATGGCGCAGACCATTTCCTCGCGCCAGCCATTGCCCTGCACGGTGTTGGAAATGCCGATCGTATATTTGGCTTCGGCCGACGACACGCCCATCGATGCCAGCAAGGCAGCGCCCGCAAGCAACGGGACCATGGTCAGTATTTTCTTCATGTCAGTACTCCTCCACATTGTTGTTTTTCGTCTCAGGGCCAGACCCTTCGGCAGGATCGGACCAAGTCATTCACCTCGTCATTTGACGAAGGGGCGCAGCACGTCGCGGGCGAGCAGGAAGCCCCGCTTCACCGCATCGTCGCTGCCTTCAAACCGCCTGTCCTCATGTTCGATGATGACCGAGCCGTCATAGCCGGCGCGGTAGAGGCCGGAGAAGAAGCCGCTCCAGTCGACATCGCCCAATCCCGGCATGCGCGGCACCTGCCAGCCTATCCCGGCGGAAAGGATTCCGCGCTCATACAAACCATCATGATCGATCATCAAATCCTTGGCGTGGACATGCAGCATGTAGGGGCCGAACTCCTTGATGAAGCGGCCCTGGTCGATCATTTGCCAGACCAGGTGCGAGGGGTCGAAATTCATGCCGACCTCGCCGCCCCAGGTTTCGAGGATGCGCCGCCAGACCAGCGGCGAATAGGCGATGTTGTGCCCGCCCGGCCATTCGTCATAGCTGAAGATCATCGGGCAGTTCTCGAAGGCGAGTTTTACCCCGTGGCCGCGCGCATAGGCGACGGTCTCGGGCCAGACTTTCAGCGCGTCCTGCCAGTTGACGTCGACGGTCTTCGAGGCATCGCCACCGCAGAAGGTGTTGACGACCGGCACGCCCATATTGGCGGCCAGCACGATGACCTTCTTCAGATGGCCGATGACGGCCTCGCGATGGGCAGGGTCCGGATGCAGTGGGTTGGGATAGTAGCCGAGGCCGGAGACCGTCAGCTTCTTCTCCGTCAGCGAAGCGACGATCTCCTTGGCCTGCGCGGGCGAGGTGGAAGCGGCATCGATATGGCTGGTGCCGGCATAGCGCCGCGTCGCGCCGGAGGTCTTCGGCCAGCAGGCGATTTCCAGCGCCTCGAAGCCGGCCGAGTGCGCCCAGTCGGCAACCTCGCCAAGCGGCGTCTCCGCAAAAGGTGCTGTAAGCACTCCTAGTTTCATTCTGCCTCCCTAGACCCGACGACTATAATGCCGATTGTTTGGATCGCTTCAACCTCGCGACCTCATCTTGTTCGAGACTGTGCCGGACAGCCGCCATCGGATCGTCCGACAGCAGGTCGCCCAGCGCCGATGTGACGGCCGCGCGGAACGTCCCGTCAACGGCAAGGCCGGGGTCGAATATCCCGTCGATGGCAAGGATGGCGGACACCAGCGCGCTGGCATCGGGACCCGTCGCGTCGGCGATTGCGGCGACCTTGCCGGCATAGGGATCCGACACCGGCCAGCGTCTGCCGAAACGTTCCGAGGCCTGGATCAGATAGGCCATCCAGCCGGCGACCGGCACCGACAGCAGGCCGATGCTCTGGCCCATCGCGAGCCGGTCGCGGATCGGGTTGAGCAGGCGCTGGACGATCTTCTGCGAACCGTCGGTGGCGACCTGGTGGTTGCGGTGGCGGATCGCGGTGTTCTTCAGCCGGGCAAGGCTCTGCTCGACATAGGCAAGCGGCAGGACGCCGGATACCGGCATCAGCGTCGGCACAGTCTCCTCGACCAGCATGCGCCTGATGAAGTCCGACAGCAGCGGGTCGGCCATGGCATCCGATGTGTGCTCGAGACCAGCCAGAACGCCGAGCGTGGCGAGTGCCGTCTGGGCGCCATTCAGCACCCGCATCTTGAGATGCTCAAACGGCGTGACGTCGTCGACGAAGGTGGCGCCGACCAGATCCCAGCGCGGCATGCGGCCGGCGAATTTTTCCTCGATCACCCACTGCCGGAACGGCTCACCGACAGCGACGGCGGCATCGTGGTAGCCGAACCATTGCTCGACACTGTCGAGGTCATCTTGCGTTACCGCCGGCGCGATGCGGTCGACCATTGACGAAGGGAAGGCGGAATTGGCTGCGATCCATGCGGCCAAGCCATTGCCGCGCTGCCTGGCGAAGGTCTGCACGACATTGGCTAGGATAACGCCATTGGCCGGAATGTTGTCGCAGGACAGCAGTGTCAGCGGCCGCCCATTTGTGGCCCTGCGCTGCTCCAGCGCCCGCACCAACAGGCCGGGAACGCTGCGTGGCGTCTCGGGGTTGGCGAGGTCATGGACGATGTCGGGATGGCCAAGGTCGAGTTCGCCGCTGGACGGGACGTGGCAATAGCCTTTTTCGGTCACCGTCATCGTCACCAACTCGATATCGGGTGAGATCAGCACACCCAGCGCCGGTGCCGCACTCTCCTGGCTGTCGACCACCCGGACGATGCTGCCGATGACGCGCGCCTCGATGTGGCTGTTCTCGCGGATCAGCCTTGTGTAGAGCCCGCCCTGCCGTCCCAGCGTGTCGGCAAGGCGGGGCGGACGGATGTTGATGCCGACGAGGCCCCAACGGTCGAAGCGCAGCGAGATGAGATCGTCGGTGTATTCGGCCTGATGGCAGCGATGGAAAGCGCCGACGCCGAGATGCGCCATGCCGGGCGCCAGGAGCGTACGGTCATAGGACGGTGTCTGCACCGATGCCGGCAAGCGGTCGAGCAGCGCCGGCCCAAGCGTTTCGGCGGAAGCGCTCACCGGTTCGCCCCGATCACCGCCTGCTCCTGGTCGATGACCGCGCCGGTCATCGGGCCGGCGGCGTCGGACAGCAGGAAGACGGCGAGGCTGGCGATGTCGTCCGGCGTCAGCAACCGGCCGAAAGGCTGCGCGGCGTTGGCCTTCTCGAGCCAGCCAGGGCCGTTGCCCAAAGTCTCCGCCTGCATGATGCGTTCGGCCGGCGTGTCCGTCCAACCGACATTGATGCCGTTGACGCGGATGCGGTCGAAACGGTGGGCGTTGGCGGCGTTCTTGGTCAGCGTCGCCAGCGCGCCCTTGGTGGCGGAATAGACGGCAAGCTCCGGCGAGCCGCAATGGGCGTTGATCGACAGAATGTTGAGAATGGCGCCACCTTGGCCGCGCTGCTTCATGTCGGCAATCGCCGCCTGCATCAGGAAGAACGGCGCGCGCGCATTGACGGCAAACAGTGACGCCCAGTCGTCGAGGCTGGCGTCGAGGAAAGAGGCGCGATCGGTCAGGCCGGCGGCGTTGACCAGCGCATCGATGCGGCCGAAGCGCTCGATGCAGGCCTGCGCCAGAAGGGTGGGGGCGTCAGGATCGGCAAGGTCGGCGGCGACGAAGATGGTCGGCGTGCCCAATTGCGAAAGCTCGGCCGCCACGGCCTCGCCACGCGCCCTCTCGCGCCCGGTGACCAGCAGCCCGGCGGCACCGGAACGCGCCAGCGTCTCGGCAATGGCGCGGCCAATGCCTTGCGTCGACCCGGTGACCAGAGCCACCTTGCCGTCAAGCCGGATCTCCATTCCTCCTCCCGGGAATAAAGTTTCTATTTTGAGAAATATGGAACGGCAATTCCCGATAGTCAATTGGACCAGTGACGCCTCATTCGCCGCGCCGCGCCGCCACGCCATGGACCAGCGCCATCCCAACGGCGAGCGAGGCCGCCAGTGAGCGGAAGCCGGCAAAGTCGGATTCCACCACTTCCAACCAGCTGTCCGAGAGCGGGATCAGCGGGCTGAAGGTGCTGTCGGTGACGGTGACGATACGCGCCTTGCGCTCATGCGCCACCGCAACGAGATCGGGCGTGATCGAATTGTAGGGGCTGAAGGAGACAGCGAGCACGGCATCCCGGCCGCCGATGCAGCCGATCTGGTCGAGTGCGGAGGACCCGACATTGTCGACCAGCACGTTGCGCACGCCTTGCTGCGAGAGCGTCAGCGAGAGATAGGCGGTGACGGGAAAGGCGCGCTTGGAGCCGATGACATAGATCAACTCGGCCGCCGCCAGCAGCGCCACCATCTTGTCGAAACTCTCGACGTCGAAGCCGGCCTCGATGCGGCCAAGCGAGGCCTGCGATGCGCCGACCATGCCGTGCAGGAAATGCAGATTCGGCTCGGTCTCGGTGCGCGGTTCGCCGCGCCCTTCCGGCCATGAGCCCTTGATGTGCTCCTTGAACAGGCCCTGGAAGTCGGAAAAGCCGGAATAGCCGAAGATCTGGGCAAAGCGCACCAGCGTCGAGGGCTGCACGCCGGCCTGTGCCGCAACCTGCGCGATGGTGCCGAGCGCGACGTCGCTCGGATGCTGCCACAGGAAGATTGCCACCTGGCGCAGCCGCTTGGGGAAATGCACCGTGCCCGACGACAGCACCGCGCGTAGCTCCTCATAGGTCTGCGGCTGGATGTAGCCAAGCGCGGCCAGCGAGCGTCCGCGTTTGCGCGTCGCCGCCTCGTCGGTGCTGGACCGTCCGGATGCCTTGCTTGCCCCACTCATGATTTCAGGCTAGCGCGATACGATCGTTTTACAATATGAAAATTGGAAATCGTATTCGAAAGCGGTGTGCCGGGAGGAGCTTGAAAATGGTCTACGCAACATCGGACGGATCGGCGGGCAAGCGGCTGCGGGTCGGCATGGTCGGCGGCGGCCGCAACGCTTTCATCGGCGCGGTGCATCGGCTCGCCATGCGCCTCGACGACCAGATCGTGCTGGTCGCCGGCGCGCTGTCGTCGGACCCGGAAAACGCCGCCGCATCGGCCGCCGTGATCGGCATCGCGCCCGAGCGCAGCTATGCCGATTATCGCGCCATGGCACGAGCCGAAGCGGCGCGGCCGGACGGCATCGAGGCGGTGGTCATCGTCACGCCCAACCATCTGCACGCGCCGATCGCCACGGCCTTTCTCGAGGCCGGCATCGACGTGATCTGCGACAAGCCGCTGTCGACGACGCTGGCCGACGCAGAAGCATTGGTGGCGCTGGCGCGGGAGAAAAAGCGACGCTTCGTCGTCACGCTCAACAACACCGGCTACGCCATGGTCCGCCAGGCGCGCGAGATGGTGGCGGCGGGCGCGCTTGGCCGCATCGTGTCCGTGCATGGCGCCTACATCCAGGACTGGCTGACCAAGCCGATCGACGCCGAGGGCCAGAAGCAGGCGGAGTGGCGCACCGATCCGGCGCGCGCCGGGCAGTCGGCGGTGCTGGCCGATATCGGCGTGCATGCCTTCAACCTGGCAAGCTATATCTCCGGCTGTGAGGCCGAGGCGGTGTCGGCCGATCTGTTCACCGCCGTCCCCAGACGCCGGCTCGACGACAATGCGCATGTGCTGGTGCACTGGACGGGCGGGGCGCGCGGCACGATCCTCGCCAGCCAGACCTCGCCCGGCCACTACAATGATCTCTCGGTGCGCATCTATGGCGACAAAGCCGGGCTCGAATGGTCGGGCGGCCGGCCGGAAGAACTGCGCTTCTCCATCTACGGCGAGGAGACCCGCACGCTGGTGCGCGGCGGCCATGGCTCGACCACTGAGAGCCAGCGCGTGTCGCGCATGCCGGCGGCGCATCCGGAGGGATATATCGAGGCCTTCGCCAATTTCTACCGCGACGCCGCCGACATCATTCGCGCGCACCGTTCGGGCGGGTCGGTTGATCCGGCGCGCGCGGCACAGGTGCCCGATGTCGTCGATGGCGCGCGCGGGGTGAAGTTTGTGGCGGCGGCGGTGGAGTCGAATGCTGCGGGTGGGGCTTGGACGGCGGCACGGTTCGGGTGAGGCGAGCTATCCCTTGATGGCCGAGCCGACGATGGAATCGACGAAGAAGCGCTGCAGGAAGACGAACAGGATGAGCGGCGGCAGCACGGCCAGCGTGGCGCCGGCCATCACCAGGCCGGTGTTGACCGCGCCCCTGTTGTAGCTCAGCAACCGGCTCAGGCTGACGACGATCGGATAGGCGTCGGCATTGCCCTGCAGCACGGTCAGCGGCCACAGATAGCTGTTCCAGTGATAGACGAAGGCGAAGAGGGCCAGAGCCGCGATTGCGGGGGCGACGCTCGGCGCGACGATCTTGTAGAGGATCAAGAACTCCGAGGCGCCGTCCATGCGCGCGGCGTCGATGAGCTCGTCGGGCACGCCGGAGATGAACTGGCGCATCAGGAAGATGCCGAAAGCATTGGCGAGATTGGGCACGATGATGCCGGCGAGGCTGGCGTTGAGGCCGATCGAGCCGACCAGGCGATAGAGCGGGATCAACGTCACGATCGGCGGCAGGAACATGGTGGCGATCAGCAGAGAAAACAGCAGCGACTTCCCGGGGAAGTGGTATTTGGCGAAGGCGTAGCCGGCCATCATGCTGGTCAGCAGGATGCCGGCGGTGGTGATCGAGGCGATGACCAGAGAATTCCACATCGAGCGGCCGACATTGATCACGCCCGACACCTTCTCATAGGCGTCGAGGCTCGGCGTAAGGGGGATCCACACCGGCGGCACCTGCATGCTCTCGGCCGGCGTCTTGAGGCTCGACAGCGCCATCCAGACCAGCGGGAAGGCCGAGGCGACGGCGACCAGCAGCATCAGCGTCGCCAGCAGCGCCTTGCGGCCGGACGGGCGCCGGCGCGACAGCCGGCTCGACGATCCCGCGCTCATTCGTCGTTCTTCCGGTTGGCGAAGGCAAACAGCGCGCAGACGACGACAATCAGCGAAAGCATCAGCATCACCGCCATGGCCGAACCCAGTCCACCCTGCGCACGCTCGATGCCGACGCGGCGGATGTGGTAGGTCAGCACATTGGTCGAGCCGACCGGCCCGCCCTGCGTGATCAGGGCAACCGGCTCGAACACCTGCACGGCGTTGATGATGGCGATGACGGCGCTGAACAACAGCGTGCGCCGCATCAGCGGCAGCGTGATGAAGCGGAACTGCTCGAAACGGTTGGCGCCGTCGAGCTTTGCTGCTTCATACAGGCTGCCGGGGATTTGCGTCAGTCCGGCGATCGCCAGCACGGTGAAATAGCCGACCTGCTGCCAGACATTGAGGAAGACGATCGAGATCAGCGCCGAGCGCGGCGACGACAGGAAAGGCTGCGGGCCGATGCCGATAAGGCCGAGCATCTGGTTGAGAGGGCCTTCGCTCGGCGAATAGAGTTTCGACCACACCAGCGCCACGGCGATCATCGGCACCATGTAGGTGGCAAACAGCACCGTGCGCAGCGCCGTGCCGCCGGCGACATCGCGCTGGTAGACCATCAGCCCAAAGGCCACCGACAGCGGCAGGATGAGGATGACGGAGAGCGCGGTGTAGACGGCTGTGTTGACGAGCGCGGCCTTGAAATCGCGGCCGACCGAGGTGGCCCCGAAAATCTCGCGGAAATTGTCGAGGCCGATGAAGCTGGCGCTGGAAAACGGTGTCTGCGTCGACCAGTCCTGGAACGACAGCCAGACGGTGAGCAGCATCGGCAACAGGACGAAGATGCCGATCAGCGTCACGGCGGGCGCCAGCATGATGCCCGCCGAGGCACGGTACCTCTGAATCATTATTTGGCGGCGCGCTCCAGGATCGAAATGGCGTCGGCCTGCGCCGTCGCCTGCGCATCCTTGGCCGAGACCTGGCCATACTGCAACGCCTCGAGCGTCTGCTGCAGCGATTCCGAGAATTCCTGGCCGCCGGGCACGACAGGGAACGGCTTGGCGTCGGTGAGCACGCTGACATAGCCGGAGAGGAATTCCGAGCCGAGCTTGTCCTTGTGCGCCTCGATGTCGGAGAGGCGTGAGGGCAGGATGCCCATCGACATCAGGATATCCGACATCGCGGAAGCGCCGTTCTTGCCGGACTTTGGATTGTTCAGCCAGGCGAGGAAGTCCCACGCCGCCTTCTGCTCGGCGGCACCTGCATTGGCGTTGACCACGGTCATCCAGGAGTAGGAGATCGAATGCGGCTTGTCGCCGCTCGGGCCGACGGGAATCGGCGCCGTTGCAATGTCGGCGAACTTGTCGCCCATGCCGGCCTTCAGTGCGCTCTCCCACCAATTGGCCATGATGATCATGCCGGTCTTGCCGGAGACGAAATTGTCGAGGAAGGGGCCGGTGGTGTTGGCGTCTGCGGTCGCCATCGCCGGCACGCTGGCGCCCGACTTGATCAGGTCCTCATAGAACTGGAAGGTCTCGGTCGCCTGCGGGCTGTCCAGCACCGGCTTGCCGTCCTTGACCAGGTCGCCGCCATTGGACACCAGCAGCGAGGCGAAGGGGTGGACGACGCCGGCGGCCCATGAATTGATCATGCCGAAGCCTTGCTGTCCCGCATCCTTGTTGGTCAGCTTCTTGGCCGCATCCTTGAATTCGTCCCAGGTCTTGGGTGGCGCCGCGATGCCGGCCTGCTTGAACAGCGCCTTGTTATAGTTCAGCGCATAGACATCGATCTCGTTGGGGATGCCGTAGAGCGTGCCGCCGACCGAGGCGGCGCTGGTGACGCCCGCCGGCCAGGCGGCCATGACCTCGCTGGCCACCGCATCGGGAGCGGGCGCGACCAGCTTGTCGCGCGCCAGTTCCGGCAACCAGAGATCGTAGATGCCGCCGATCGTCGGGCCGTCCGCGCCGCCGCCTTGCGAGCGCAGCGTGGTCAGGAGGTCGCCAAAGGGGACGGCACGCACGGTGACGCTGACATCCGGATTGGTCTTGGCATAATCCTTGGCCGCCGCTTCCAGCAGCGCCACCGTCTCCGGCGACCAGTGGGTGAGATAGGAGATGTCGACCGACTGCGCCCAGGCCGTGGCGGGCAGGATGGCGAGGCCTGCGGCCAGTGCCAGTTTCGACGTCCAGGCAAACGACATTCCTCATCCTCCCTATTGGTTCGCATGAGGTTATGACAAGTCAGCGCGGCGACGCAAGGGCTTGCTGGCGAAAAAGTCTCACATGGTACGGTCACAGATTTCTTTGCGGCGCTGGAATGTGGTATTTGTCGTTACGTAACAAACAGTTGCGGGTACTGCAATGTCGCGAGGGGGCCAAACGCCGCCATTCCTGAGGCGCAGCAGACCTCTTGCGAATACCGCTATGTCGTTATAATGACTTTTGCCTAACCAATGACTTCTCACGGCACGGAAACGCCGCGGGACGCCAAGGACAGAGAACAATGGGAGACTGGCAATGAGCATGCTTTCACTTGACCGGCGCGCAGCACTTGGGCTGATCGGCGGCCTTGCCGCCGCCTGCGCCGGCGTCTTCGCCTCATTGCCGGCGCGAGCCGCCGACAGCACGGTGACGCTGTGGAGCTGGCGCACCGAGGACGAGGCCGCGATGCGCCGCATCTTCGATGCCTTCGAGGCGAAGAATCCCGGCATCAAGGTCGCCATCCAGTTCACGCCCGATGCCGACTACCAGAACCGGCTGAGCACGGCGCTGCGCGGCGGGCGCGGGCCCGACATCGCGCAGCTCAAGGCCTATGGCGAATTGCAGCCCTTCGTCGAGGCCGGCTATCTCGACGCGCTGGACGACAGCGTGCCGGAGCTGAAGAATATGGAGGACGCGGCGCTTGGCGGCGCGCGCGGCCGCAGCGACGGCAAGCTCTATGGCGTGCCCTATTCGGTGCCGATGATGGGCGTCTTCTACAACCAGGATATTTTCGCCGCCCAGGGCATCGAGATCCCCAAGACCTACAAGGATTTCACCGCTGTCTGCGAGAAGCTGAAGGCGGCCGGCATCACGCCGATCGCCACCGGCGGCGCCAACGGCTCGGCCTGGGAACTGGAGATCGCCGTCGGCGTCGTCGGCCCGACCGTCTATGGTCCTGAATTCTACGACGAGATGATGAGCGGCAAGGCGACCTTCGAGGATCCGCGCTATGTGGCGGCGCTGAAGCGCTTCGCCGAGCTGAAGCCGTATTTCCCCGACGGCTTCGCCGGCATCGACTACACCACCGCCACGCAGCAGTTCATCGGCGGCAAGGCGGCGATGTTCCTCGGCGGTTCGTTCGAGAACGGCAGCTTCAAGGCGCAGAACCCGAAGCTGAAATTCTCGATCTTCCCGTTCCCCGCCGACGATGCCGGTGCAAAACTCTACACCTCGGCCTTCTCCGACGGCTCCTATGGCCTGGTCTCTGAGAGCCAAAACAAGGAGGCCGCGACCAAGGTGCTGGGCTTCATCGCTTCGGCAGAGTTCGCGCAGATGTTCGCCGACGAGCTCGGCTGGCCGCCGGCCCGCACGGATGTGACGGTGAAGGATCCAGTGCTGGCCTCGATGATGGAGATGGCGAAGAATTCGACGCCCTATCTGACGCTGGTCGGCTTCCGCTGGCAGTCGCCGACGGCGTCTTCGGTGCTGCAGTCGGAGATCATCGACATGGTCGAAGGCAACATCGCGCCGGAGAAGCTGGCGGCCGACATGCAGGCCGCAGTCGCCACCTGGTTCAAGCCGAAGCAGTAGGCGCGGACGGTCGCAAAGCGGCCGGCCTCTCACGGACCAGAAAAGCGCATGAGCACCCTTCGCCGCACCAGCAGCCTTCGCCGCACGCAGCAGCGCATGGCCGTGCTGTTCACCCTGCCGGCGCTGGCGGTCTATGCGCTGTTCGTCCTCTATCCCCTGGGGATGTCGCTCTGGGGCAGCTTCTTCGTCTGGAAGGGGCTGCGCATGGTCGAGTTCGCCGGCCTGTCGAATTTCTCAAGGCTGTTCGTTTTCCCCAGCGGCGCGCGGCTCTACGGCGCGCTGTGGCACAACACCGCCTGGTTCTTCGGCATCATGCTGTTCCAGAACGGAATCGGGCTTTTGTTCGCCTGGCTGCTGTTCCTGCGCGACAGGGGTGCTGCGTTCTTCCAGTCGGTGTTCTTCTTTCCGGCGGTGCTGAGCCCGGTCATCGTCGGCGCGCTGTGGCGGTTGCTTTTGGCACCGGGCGGCGTCGTCGAATGGGCGCTGAACGGGCTTGGCCTGCACCAGGGCAGCCTGACCGTGCTCGGCAACAGCCACACCGCGCTCGCCATGCTGATCGCCGTCGATGCGTGGAACTGGATGGGCCTGCCGGTGCTGATCTACACGGCAGGTCTGCGGCAGATTTCCGGCCAGATTTTCGAGGCGGCAAAACTTGACGGCGCCGGCAATGCGCGCATGCTGTTCTCGATCGCGCTGCCGCTGCTGATGCCGGCGCTGGGCACGCTGACGACGCTGTCGTTCATCAACACCTTCAACCAGTTCGACATCGTCTATGTCATGCAGGGCGTGCAGGGCAATCCGAGCTATTCGACCGACACGCTGGTGACCTACTTCTACCGGCTGGCCTTCGGCGCGGAAGGCGCTGTCGGCATCACCGATATCGGTCTGGCTTTGGCGCTCGGCACCGTGCTGTTCTTGATCCTCAGCATCGGCACGCTCATGATGCTGCGCTTCTTCGACCGCCGCACGGTGCAGCTATGAGCGCGCTGGCGATTTCGCAAAGACCGGCCATCTCTCGGCAGCTGGCGCGGCTGCCCGGCTGGACGGTGCTGATCGTATGGACGGCGGCTGTGCTGTTGCCGCTCTACATCCTCATCGTCTCCTGTTTCAAGACCACGGCCGAGATCTACGACAACAGGCTCGGCCTGCCGCAAAGCTTTGCCTTCGATAATTTCGTCAACGCCTGGACGCGCGCCGATCTCGGCCAGAATTTCATCAACAGCCTGATCGTCACCGGCGGCGCGGTCATCCTCACCATCGTCGTCTCGGCGATGGCCGCCTATCCGCTCAGCCGATACAGACTCGGCTGGAATGCCATCATGCTCGGCCTGTTCCTGTCAGGCATCATGCTGCCGATCCGGCTCGCCTCGGTCGAACTGTTCACGCTGATGCGCAATCTCGGCCTGATGGATTCGCTGACCGGGCTGATCCTGGTCTATTCGGCGGTCCGCATTCCCTTCGCCGTCTTCATCTTCGCCAATTTCATGCGCGTCTTACCCTCCGAGTTGGACGAGGCCGCGCGCATGGACGGCGCCGGCGAGGTGCGCATCCTGTTCCAGATCATCCTGCCGATGGTCAAGCCGGCGGTGTCGATCGTGGCCATCTTCACAGCGATCGCGGTGTGGAACGATTTCTTCTTCCCGCTGATCTTCATCTTCGACGACCGCTACAAGACGGTGCCGCTGGCGATTAGCGTCTTCGTCGGCCAGTTCCGCACCGACTGGGGCTTGGTGTTCGCCTCGCTGGCGATATCCATGGCGCCCATCCTGATCATGTATTGTCTGCTGGCGCGCCAGATTCGCGAAGGCGTGGGCACCGGAGGGGGCATGAAATGATCGAAGACAGAATTTATGCGGCGAAATCGATCCTGGTGGTCGGCGCGCACGCCTTCGATGCCGAGGTGATGGCCGGGCCGCTGGCGGCCGCTGCCGTCAAGCGCGGCGCCACGGTGACTTTCCTGCATCTGACCATGGGTGAGCAGGGCCATCCGTACCTGGTTCCCGCGCATTATTGCGTGCAGAAGGAAGAGGAAGCGGGCAGCGCGGCGGAGCGGCTCGGCGTCACCATGCGTGGCTTTGGCCTGCGCGACGGCTTCCTGCCCACAGACGATCAGACGGCGCTCGAAGTGGGCGACATCATTCGCGAGCTGAAACCCGAGATCGTCATCACCCATTGGCATGGCAGCTGGCACAAGGACCATCGCGCCGCCGCGCATTTGACGAAGACCGGTATCTTCTTCGCCGGACTGCCGACCGTTGCCAGCGACCATCCGGCGCACACGCCGCAACTGCTGCTGTTCGGCGAGAACTGGGAGGACGATGACGGCTTCCGGCCCGAGCATCTCGTCGATGTCAGCGACGGGTTCGAGGCCTGGCGCGACGCGGTCATGGAGTATGAGCTGGCGCGCGGCCTGAGCAGCTTCCCCTATGTCGACTATTACAGTTCGCTCTACCGGTTGCGCGGCTGCCTGCGCGGCACGCGCCATGCGCAGGCCTTCGCGGCGGCATCGCATTCGTGGAATGCCGGCAGCGGCCTGTTCTCGCTCCCCTTCGGCAAAGGGTCCGGTCGATGACGCGGGTACTCGCCATCGATCTCGGCGCCACCAATCTGCGCGCCGGCGTATCTACGGGCGATGTCGGTGCGTTGGAGACGCGGGGCAGCGAGCCGGCGCCGGCAACCCTTGGTGCCTTCATTGCGCGCATCGACGCGCTGTGCGCTGAGGCCGGGTCGGTCTCAGCGCTTGGTATCGCGGTGCCGGGTCTGGTCGAGGGCTCAATCTGCCGCTGGATCCCCAACTTGCCGTTCCTCGACGGCGTCGATATCCAGCCGCTGTTTCCCAAACTGCGCGTAGCGCTCGGCAATGACGCGCAGATTGCGCTGCTGGCGGAGGCTGTCGAAGGCAGTGCGAAAAACATGTCGGATGCGATCCTGCTCGCCATCGGCACCGGCATCGGTTCGGCGGTGCTGGCCAATGGCCGCATCGTTGCCGGCGCGCATGGCGGCGCCTGCTCGTTCGGCTGGGCCTGCGCCGACGTCAAAGATCATGGCGAGGAGCGCAGCGGCTGGCTGGAGCGCGTCGCGTCGGGCCGGGCGCTTGATGCCCTTGCCGGACAGATCGGCCTTGCCGACGGCCGCCAGCTGATCGCCGCTGCCCAGGCCGGCGAACTGGCCGCACTCACCTTGCTTGAACTGCCGGCGCGACAGCTCGGCACCGCGCTTGCAGGCGCTGTCGCGCTGCTCGATCCGCAAGCGGTTCTGATTTCGGGTGGTTTGGCGGAGGCGCTGGATGTGATCCGGCCGCCGCTGCTTGCAGCGCTGCGACGCCAACTGCCGCCGCATCTGCGCGGCATCGACGTCAAGCCGGGAAAATTCGGTCCCCGCGCCGGCCTCGTCGGCGCGGCGCTGGCCGGCGCCGTTGGGCAAGGGTGGAGGCAGGTGCGATGAGCGAAGCAAGCTTTCAGCAGCCGGACCGCAGACGGCCGGAGCCGCTCTGGTATCAGGTCGAAGAGGCGATCCGCGCCATCGTCAAGAGCGGCGAATGGGCAACGGGCGACCAGATCCCGGCGGAGGACAGGCTGTGCGCCCTGTTCGGCGTCAGCCGCATCACGCTGCGCCACGCCTTGCGCAATCTCGAGGAGGCAGGACTGCTCAGGCGCGAACATGGCCGCGGCACGTTCGTGCGCTCGACCACGCTGGTCGCCGGCACGCGCGAGCTGACCAGCTTTACCCAGGAGATGGGCAATATGGGCGTGGTCGCGGGCTCGCGCCTGCTCGACTGCAGCCTGACCACCGCCAATGCGGCGGCTGCCGGCGCGCTGGAGATCGAGGAGGGCGATCCGGTGGTGCGCATTCGCAGGCTGCGGCTCGGCAACAACGAGCCGATCGGCATCCAGACGGCGCAGCTGTCGGCGGTGCGCGTGCCGGGCTTCCTCGATGCCGGCCTGCTGCAGGGCTCGCTCTACGAGGCGCTGGAGCGCCATTACGGCATCGTGCCGGTAGCGGCGCGGGAGAACTACCGGGTCGGCGCGGTCGGCGCGGCGGAGGCCGAACTGCTCGACCTCGCTGCCGGCAGCCCGGCCTTCGTCGTCGAACGCATCACCACCGACGAGCGCGGCCCGTTCGAATTCACGGTCTCGATCATGCGCGGCGACCGCTACGAAATCCGCTCGACGCTGCGCGCCGGACGCGTGCCGCTGAACCCGAGAAGCTGATCCATTCCAGACCGACACAGCAAACAGGAGTACCCACGTGTCCGATCTCTACATCCACCGTCTCGCCGCCCTCATCGACCAGGCTGCGAAAGCCAATGAAGAGGCCTTTGGCCAGGCCGCCAGCCGCTTTGCCGACTCCCTCGAGGGCGGCGGGCTGGTGCATCTCTATGGCTCCGGCCATTCGGTGCTGCCGGTGCAGGAAGTGTTTCCGCGCTATGGCAGCTATGTCGGTTTCAACCCGCTGACCGACCCGCGCGTGATGTGGCACAATGTGCTCGGCGCCGGCGGCGTGCGCGAGCTTTTGTGGCTGGAGCGAACTGAAAAATACGCCGAAAAATTCCTCGACCACCAGCCGCTCAACAAGGGCGATTCGATCATCATCTTCGGCCATAGCGGCCGCAACTCGTCGGGCATCGACACCGCGCTCTACGCCAGGAAGCGCGGCATCTTCGTCGTCGCTGTCACCAGCAAGAACAATCTGGACAAACCGGCGACGCACTCGTCCGGCAAGCGGCTGGCGGATGCCGCCGACCTCGTCATCGACACCTGCTCGCCGATCGAGGACGCCATCGTGCCGGTCGAGGGCTGGAGCCGGCCGGTGTCGGGCTCATCGACGGTGCTTGCCATGATCCTGGCGCATGAGCTGATCGCGCGCACGGCCGAGCAGCTCGCCAAGCGCGGCATCGAACTGCCGGTCTTCGCCTCGCCGACCATTGCCGGCGTGACGCTGCACGACACCGACGTCATCTACGGCGTCTACCGCGAGCGCATGCTGGAGGCGCAGCAGAAGCACCTGCCGACCTTCCAGGCGACGATGCGGGGAGAGTGAAAGCACGGAGGCCCGGCACATGGCCAGGCCTCCAATTTCTCTCGCTGGAATTTTCCGGATGTTCAACGCCGCTTCGGGCGGCTCGCGGGAGATTTGTTGCCGCGCGGGCCGCTCTGAACCGGCGTGTTGCCCTGGTTTTCCTCCGACAGCTTGCGCCAGCGGGCAAGGCGCTCAGGGTCGAGCGTACCCGCCTTCAACGCAGCCTGCACCGCGCAGCCCGGTTCGTGGACATGGGTGCAGTCGCGGAATTTGCACAGCGGTGCGAGCTCGGTGATTTCGGCAAACAGCGTGTCGATGCCGGAGGCGACGTCGCTGACATGCAGCGTGCGCATGCCCGGCGTGTCGATTACCCAGCCGCCACCGGCAATGGGGTGCAGCGACCGCGCCGTGGTGGTGTGGCGACCCTTGGCATCGTGTTCGCGGATGCCCGCCGTCTGTTGCGGCGATTGCTGCGCCGCTCCGGCCAGCGTGTTGACCAGCGTCGATTTGCCGACCCCGGAGGAGCCGACCAGCGCCACCGTCTGCCCTGCGCCACACCAGGGAGCAAGCGCCGCTGCGGCATCGGCGACGCGCGGGTTCAGCATCACCACGGCCAGTCCACGCTGCAGGGCGGCGGCCTGGCTTTGGTAAGCCTCGGCATCGTCAGCGGTGTCGGCCTTGGTCAGCAGGATCACCGGCGTCGTTCCGGCCTCGTTGGCCAGCGCCAGATAGCGCTCGAGCCGGGCGATGTTGAAATCGGCATTGCAGGACGTCACGATAAACAGCGTGTCGACATTGGCCGCGGCCAGCTGCGGCACCCTGCCGCCCTGTGTGCGGCGCTCCAGCACCGTCTTGCGGGTCAGGCGGCGGCGCAGCAGATGCGTATGCGGCTCGACCAGCACCCAGTCGCCGACGGCATAGTCGCCGGTGTTGGCATTGGCCGGCAGCGTCAGATCCACTGGCCCTGCCCGGGACAGGCCGGCCAGGCGGTCGCGGTGCACCGAGGCGATGCGCGTCGGCACGAGGTCTGCCTCATCGGCTTCAAGCTGGTCGCCGAAGAAATCCGTCCAGCCCAGGCTTGCGAGGGAGGCCGTCACGGCTTTGACCAGGGGGACGGCGTCACAGACATCGGAGAGTATCCTTTGGCAAAATGGGCGCGGACCCTCGGGGCGGTTGTTCAAGCCGTGTATGGGCGGCATGGCGGAATTTGGCAAGCCGAACCGCGCCGATGGCCGAGCCGTTTCGCGCACCACGTTGGAACGCATGGCGGCGGTGGTTCGTTGATGCGCTTACGCGTCGTTACTCTCAATGTCTGCAACACGGAAGGCGAACCGGAGCGCCTGGCGGCCATCAACCGGGAGCTGAGGCGGCTCGACCCCGATCTGTCGCTCTCCAGGATGTCGTCCAGACAGCCGATGTGAAATTCCTCGATACGCTGCCCGATGGTTTGGATTTGCATGCAACGCATCAAGCCTCTTCGTCGACCTCGAAGTTGGCAGGGACGGCTGAGGATGGCAGGTCGAGAAGCCCGCCAAAAGGGGGAGGGGATGGCCGGTACCGCAGGGGGCGGGGGGTTGGGATGGGGTTGCCTGAAGCACCGGCCAAAGCGGGACAAGTCCCACGCCCACAAGCTAGCAGAGGTTGGATCGGTTCATATGGTGTGATCGCGGACTGGCGCAAAAGCGCTTTCACATCCCCGCGCAGGCGTCGGCAACGAGCCCGCAACCGGGGGTTTCCGGTCGGTTGGTGGGTTGCGCAAGCGTCGGTTGAAGGCGCTGCGGGAGGCTGTCGTTTTTAGTGCGGTTCGAGTGCTATGCGCTCAGCGACAGGTGCTCAAGGCAGGGCAATCGCATGGCGCCACCACATGCGATTGTCCTGCTTACGCCACCGGCAGCGTTCGCCCCGCAATCAGATCCGCCGCCTTCTCCGCAATCATGACCACGGCGGCGTTGGTGTTCGACGACACGATGCTCGGCATGACCGAGCTGTCGCAGACGCGCAGGCCTTGCAGCCCGCGCACGCGAAGCTCGAGGTCGACGACGCTGTCGGCATCGCCGCCCATCCGGCAGGTGCCGACTGGGTGATAGGCGCTGCGGCCATGTTCTCGGGCGAAGGCTTCGAGTGCTGAGCGCCCCTGCATCGCCTTGCCGGGCAGATGCTCGCGGCTGATGTATCTGGCGAAGGCTGGCTGCGACAGGATTTCGCGGCTGATCTCGATGCCGTCGATGGCGCGTTCGAGATCATAGCGCTCGGCGAACGGGTTGGGGTCGATGATGGGCGCATCGCGCAGGTCCGCGGACTTGAGCGTGACGCTGCCGCGCGAACGCGGGCGCACATGGTAGGAGTTCAGCGTGCAGCCATTGCCGCCGGGAACCGAGCCGATGCCTTCCTCAACGCCGGCGCCGGGCAGGAAATGGAACTGGATGTCCGGCGTCTTCTCCGCGCGGTCGCCCCACCAGAAGCCGCCGGCCTCGACGATGTTGGAGGCCACCGGCCCCTTGCCGAACAGCGCATATTCAAGACCGGCGACCGCTTGCCAGCGCTTCTTCTTGTAACGGTCGATGCCGTGCGGTCCGTTGAGCTCGGCGACGACATCGACGTCCATGTGATCGTGCAGATTCTGGCCGACGTTTTTGGAATCGTGGACCACCTCGATGCCGTGCTGGCCGAGATGCACGGCCGGGCCGATGCCGGACAGCATCAGCAATTTCGGCGAGCCGATGGCGCCGGCGGCGACGATGACTTCGCGCTCGGCGCGGAGCAGTTCGGTGCGGCCATTGACGATGATCTCTACACCGATGGCGCGGCCGTTCTCGACCACGATGCGGCTGACCGAGGCGTCGGTGCGTAGCGTCAGATTCTTGCGGCCGAGCGCCGGCTTCAGATAGGTGACCGCCGTGCTCGAGCGTTTCCCCCGACGCGTCGTCGTCTGGTAGAAGCCGGCGCCCGCCTGCTTACCGGCGTTGAAGTCGGCGCGGAAAGGAAGGCCCGCCTGCTGCGCCGCCTTGACGAAGATGCGGGTCAGCGGATGCGGCGCGCCGCTGGAGACGCCGAGCGGGCCGTCAGTGCCGTGCTGCGCATCGGCAAAAGTGTCGTTGCCCTCGGAGCGGACGAAGTAGGGCAGCACGTCGGCATAGCTCCAGCCGGCACAGCCATTCTCAGTCGCCCAGCCGTCATAATCCTCAGGGCAACCGCGGGTGAACACCTGGGCGTTGATCGAGGAGCCGCCGCCCAGCACGCGGGCCTGCGGATAGACCATGGTGCGGCCGTCGATCTCCTTGCCGGGCGCGGTGTCATAACCCCAGATCAGCGGCCCCGACGTCATCTTGAAGAAGCCGACCGGCAAATGGATGTAGCGGTCGGTGTCGGGCGGACCGGCCTCGAGCAGCACGACGGACACGTCCGGGTCCTCGCTCAGCCGGGCGGCCAGAATGCAGCCAGCCGAACCGCCGCCGACAATGATGTAATCCGTCATTTCCACTCCCGGGTTCTCTTTGTTGGAGCATGATCTCCGGACAAAACGGTTTCCCGATTTGTCCGAGAAAACCGGTTCCCACTTCTAGGGATCATGCTCCGGCGGGCGATGAAAATCACCGCCCCTTCCTCTTGCGCGCGACGATCTCAAGTCGCTTGTGCCACGTCAAGAGAAAGGGTATGGTTATCGTGTTGAAGGGTTGTCGTACAAGTGGAGGAGCTTGACGATCCTCACCAGGAGGTCCCGGCCGCGCTCCCTGCGCAAGATGCCGGGCGGAACAGAATTCAATCGGGAGGTTTCGAGGTATGAACGACACGAAGAATTTTGCGGTCAACCGGCGCACGCTGATGATGGGCGCCACCGCCGGCGTGGCGGCACTCGCGATGCCGAGCGTGCTGCGCGCGCAGGAAAAGCCGACGCTGGTGACGTCGATCCGCTCGCTGTCCAACCCCTATCACGCGGTGTGGAAGACCGGCGCGGAAGCGTATGCCAAATGGGCCGGGCTGGAACACGTCACGCTGGTTTCGGAAGGCAACAGCGAGAAGGGCATTGCCGACATCAAGGCGATGCTGGCCAAGACCGGCGGCAACATGGTGCTGAATTCCGATCCCAACGACACGCCCGATGCGCGCCCGATCGTCGAGGCCTGCGCCAAGGCCGGCGCCTATGTGGTGACGCAGTGGAACAAGCCTGGGGATCTGCACCCGAAGGATTTCAACCCGAACTATGTCTCGCATATCGAGTTCGACGGCATCGACAGCGGCAAGACCATCGCCGAGATCCTGTTCAAGACCATTGGCGGCAAGGGCGGCATCGTAGCGCTCGGCGGCCTGATCTCGACCACGGCGGCGATCGAGCGCAAGAAGGGCCTCGACGCAGCCCTTGCTGCCAACCCAGACATCAAGCTGCTCGACTTCCAGGTCGCCAACTGGAAGTCGACCGAAGCCTTCGACCTGATGGGCAATCTGCTCACCCGCTTCGGCGACGACATCAAGGGCATCTGGGCGGCCAATGACGATATGGGCTCGGGCGCTCTGGAAGCGTTGCGTGCCGAAAATCTCGCCGGCAAGGTGCCGATCGTCGGCGTCGACGGCATCAAGACGGCGGTCGATGCGGTGCGCACCGGCGAATTCGCCTGCACGGTCACTTCGGATCCGTTCTGGCAGGGCGGCATGGGTCTAGCCATCGGCTACAACGCCAAGATCGGCAAGTTCGACCCGACCAAGGAGCCCCCGGAGCACCGCGAGTTCTACGGCAAGGCGGTGCTGATCTCGCACGACAATGTCGAGGAATATTACAAGACCAATGTCGATGCGAAGCCCGAGATCGACTGGAACGATCTGTGGGGCCGGGTCACCGGAGCAATCCGCACCTGATCCATCGGAGTGGGCTGCAACTCCCTGGCGGCCCGCTTCCTCCCGCAGCCGTCGCGATCCCCTTGTCGCGACGGCTGTCACCAGCAGACGGGAAGCGGTTTCTTGACAATCCATACAGAACCCCTGAAGTCCGTTTCGGACATCGAGCGGACGACGCCCATGACACCGTTCCCCGGCCGCATCGCGACATTCCTGGGCGGCAGGCGCTGGCGCAGCCTGGCGCCGCTGGCGGTGCTGATTGTACTCTGCGTACTCATCGCCATTGCCAACCCCAATTTCATCGAGCTGCGCAATCTGGTGCGGCTTGCGAATTCCGCCGCCGTGCCGCTGACGCTGGCGATGGGGCTGACCTTCATCATCCTGATGGGCAGCATCGACCTCGCAGTCGAAGGCACGCTTTCGGTGGCGGCGATGGTGCTTGTGCTGCTCGCCGCCAATGACGGCAACGGCAACGACTATGGCTGGTGGGCGGTGCTCGCTGCCATCGCCGCCGGCACCGCCATGGGCTTCGTCAGCGGTCTCGTCCAGGCCATGCTGCGCATCCCGTCCTTCATGGGCACGCTCGGCATGTGGTTCATCGGCCTCGGCCTGTCGGTCTATATGCTGGGCGGCACGGCGATCAAGCTGAACGACGCCTCGATCCGCGACCTGGCCTTGCACCGTTTCCTCGGCCTGCCGGTGGCGGTCTGGGTTGCGTTCGGCGCGTTCCTGCTCGCCACCGTCATCCAGTATCACACCAAGCTCGGCCGCCACATATTGGCGATCGGCGGCGACGAGGATGTCGCCAAGCTCTCGGGCGTCAATGTCGTGCGCGTGCGCATCACCGCTTTTGCGCTGGCCGGTTTCTTCTTCGGCATTGCCGGTGTGCTTGCCGCCGCACAGCTCGGCCAGTCGCACGCCGTCATCGGCGACGGCAGGCTGTTTGCAGCGGTCACCGCAGTGGTCGTCGGCGGCACCGCTTTGACCGGCGGCGAGGGCGGCGTCGTCAACACGCTGATCGGTGTGCTGATCGTCACCGTGCTTGCCAATGGCATGATCCTGCTCGGCATCTCGCCCTACATCCAGCAGACGGTGCAGGGTCTGATGATCATCGCCGCGGTGGCGCTGTCGCTCGACCGTGTCCGCCTGAAAATCGTCAAGTGAACGCCATGCTGCAGGCGTCCAACATCATCAAGAATTTCCCCGGCGTCCAGGCGCTGCGCGACGTCTCCATCGAGGTGCGGCCCAATGAAGTTGTCGGGCTGATCGGCGAGAACGGCGCCGGCAAGTCGACGCTGATGCGGGTGCTGGCCGGCGGCTACCGGCCGGATGGCGGCTCGCTCACGCTGGATGGCGAACAGCTGCGCATGCGCAACGCCCGTGATGCGGCCAGGCATGGCATCGGCATGGTGTTCCAGGAGCAGTCGCTGGTGCTGAACCTGACGGTTGCCGAAAACATCTATCTCGGCGGAGAGGACCGCTTCACCCGCTTCGGCCTCGTCAATTGGCGCGCCATGAACGCGGCGGCGCGGCGGCAACTGGCCAAGATCGGCATCGACATCGACGTCACCGCGCGCACCTCCGAACTCACCTTCGCGGCGCGCCAGATGGTCGAGCTCGCCAAGGCGCTGACCCTGGAGGAAGTGGTCGAGCGGCAGTTGCTGATCCTGCTCGACGAGCCGACCTCGGTGCTCAACGCCGCCGACATCGAGGTGCTGTTCGCGCGGGTGCGCTCGCTCAAATCCCGCGCCAGCTTCGTCTTCGTCTCGCACCGCCTCGACGAGGTGCTCAATATCTCCGACCGCGTCTACACGATGAAGGATGGCGCCGTCGTTGCCGAACATCGTGCAGCCGAAGTCACCGCGCCTGAGCTGCACGAGATCATGGTCGGGCGCGGCCTGCAGGCGGAGTATTATCGCGAGGCCCGCCAGCTGGCGCCGCGCGGTACCGTGATGGTCGAGGCCAAGGGCCTTAGCGCCAACGGTTTCTATCACGGCGTCGATCTCTCGATCCGGGCCGGCGAGATCGTCGGCATTGCCGGCGTTGTCGGCTCCGGCCGCGAGGAGGTGACGCGCACCGTTGGCGGCTTCGTCCAGCATGATGCCGGCGAGATGAAAATCGCCGGCGATGCCGTGCGCTTCTCCTCGCCGGAGCCGGCGGTGCGCAAGGGCGTCGGCTATGTCCCGCGCGAGCGCCGGCTCGAAGGGCTGGTGATGTTCCTGTCGATCGCGGAGAACATTTCGCTGGCCGATCTCTCCAGCGTCATGCGCCATGGCGCCATCGATTATGGCAAGGAGCGCCGGCTTGCCGCCGACTGGATCAAGCGGCTGCGCATCAAGGCGCCCGGCCCCGATGCCGCCTGCCGCAAGCTCAGCGGCGGCAACCAGCAGAAGGTGGTGCTGGCGCGCTGGATGACGGCGGGCTCGCGCATCCTGGTGCTCGACCATCCCACACGCGGGCTCGATGTCGGCGCCAAGGAAGAGGTCTACGAATTGGTGCGCGACCTCTCCGCGCAAGGCGTGGCGATCCTTTTGATTTCCGACACGCTGGAGGAAACGATCGGCCTGTCGCACCAGGTGCTGGTAATGCGCGATGGTGCAATCACCGCGCGCTTCGATGCCAGCCCGGGCAACAAGCCGAACCAGGTCGATCTTCTCAGGGCAATGGTGTGAGCCGATGAATGAAGCGTTCTCCATCAGGCGGGTTTTCGAGGGCAAGTGGACGCAAGGCGCCATTCCGCTGGTGCTGCTGGTCGGCCTGCTGCTGATCATCGAGATCGCCGCGCCCGGCTTCCTCACCGGCGAAACCGTGGCGCTTTTGTTTGCCAACACCGCCGTGCTGTTCATCCTGGCGACCGGCGTCACCTTCGCCATTCTGCTCGGCGGCATCGATTTGTCGATCCAGGCGGTGGCATCGCTGGCCAGCGTCATCCTGGCGCAACTGCTGCCTTCGCTCGGCCTTGCCGCCTTTCCGGTGGCGATCCTGTCGGGGCTCGCCTTCGGCGTGTTGAGCGGCGTCGTTCACGTCAAGCTACGCGTGCCGTCCTTCGTCGCGACGCTCGCCACCGGCGGCGTGGTCACCGGCCTGGCGCTCTGGGTCTCCAATGGCCGCGCCATCACCATCGAGGAGGCTGGTCGCGAAAACACCGCCTGGATCAACGCCACTGTCGCTGGCATTCCCGTGGTGGTGCTGATTTCGGCGGTGATCGGCATCGCCGCCTTTCTGGCGCTGCGCTACACGCGCTTCGGCCGCCAGGCGATCGCGGTCGGCGCCGGCGAGCCGGCGGCGTGGGCGGCGGGCATCAATGTCGACCGCACCAAGATCATCGCCTTTGCCGCGTCGGGTATGCTCGCGGCCATCGCCGGCGTCGTGCTGGCGGCCAGGCTGTCGAGCGGCTCGCCAGTGCTGGCCAACCAGCTGCTGCTGCCGGCCATCGCCGCCGTCATCGTCGGCGGCACGGCGATCACCGGCGGGCTCGGCGGCGTTGCGCGCACGGCGGTCGGCGCGCTGATCATCTCGATCGTGCGCATCGGCATGACCTTTGTCGGCGTCAACATTTTCCTGGAAAATATGGTGTTCGGCGCGGTGCTGATCGCTGCCGTCGCCATTACCATCGACCGCAGCAAGATCGCGGTCATCAAGTGATCCCGCCTCCCAGGCAAGCGCGGACAGGACGGGACCGCATCGGCGCGAGGCCGATGCGGTCCGGCCCGATCGGATCACATCGTGTCGAGGCCGATCAGCTCGATCTTGTAGCCGTCGGGGTCTTCGACGAAAGCGATGTGGGTGGTGCCGTGCTGCATCGGGCCGGGCTTGCGCTGGATCTTGGCGCCGCGCTTTTCCAGTTCGGCGCAGACGGCGTAGATGTCGTTGACGCCGAGCGCCAGATGGCCGAAGCCGGTGCCGATCTCGTAGGGCTCCTCGCGGCCCCAGTTCAGCGTCAGCTCGACGACGGCTTCCTTTTCCTCGGGGCCGTAGCCGACAAAGGCGTTGGTGAACTTGCCGCCGGGGTAGTCGTCGCGGCGCAGCAGGGTCATGCCAAGCACCTCGGTGTAGAAGGCGATCGACTTGTCGAGGTCGAGCACCCTGATCATGGTGTGCATATAGCGAAAGCCCGGGGCGTCGCTCATTGGGGGAGTCCTCCGAATTCTGTGATTTGCGGGTCTGATCATCCACATCGAACGCTTGACGGCAAATGGCCTCGCTTGATGTTCTAAATCAGGGTTGTATGATAACACGACAACGCAGGTATTTGTCCAGTCGTTTTGCCAAGGGGCCCAGAGCCAATCCATGAATGCCGCGCCCTCCGCATCGCAGATCGCAGCCCTCGCCGGCCTGCTGCCGAACGGTGGGCTGCTGACCGATGAAGCGGATCTGGCGCGCTTCAGCCGCGATTGGTCGGGCGATCATTTCGGCCGGCCGCTGGCCGTGGCGCGGCCCTCTTCGGTGGAGGAGATGTCGGCGCTGATGCGGTTCTGCCATGCCGAGCGCATTCCGGTGGTGCCGCAAGGCGGCCTGACCGGGCTCGTGGGCGCCGCAGTGGCGGCGGATGGCGGCGAGATCGTCATCTCGCTGGAGCGCATGAACCGTATCCGTTCGATCAGCCCGATCGACTTTGCCATGGTGGTCGAGGCCGGCTGCATCCTCGAGGACGCCAAGCGCGCGGCCGAAGCGAGCGACTGCCTGCTGCCGATCACCTTCGGCGCGCAGGGCAGCTGCCGCATCGGCGGCAATGTCGCCACCAATGCCGGCGGCTTCAACGTGCTGCGCTACGGCATGACGCGCGACCTGGTGCTTGGCCTGGAAGTGGTGCTGGCCGACGGCCGCATCTGGAACGGGCTGAAAGTGCTGCGCAAGGACAATCGCGGCTATGATCTGAAGCAGATCTTCATCGGCTCGGAGGGCACGCTCGGCATCGTCACCGCGGCGGCGCTGAAGCTGTTCCCCAAGCCGACGCAGATCGAAACCGCGCTGGTCGGCTTGCGCTCCGTCGAGGACGCGATGGCACTCTATGCAAGGGCGCGGCGCGATTGCAGCGATTTGCTCACCGCCTTCGAGCTGATCCTGCGCGGCGGCATCGAGATCACCATGCGCGAGGGCAAGGATTTTCTCGATCCGCTCAGCCAGCCCTATCCCGTCTACGTGCTGATCGAGGTGTCGTCGGGCGGGCTGATCGACCTCTCCAATATGCTTCTGGATTTTCTCGGCAGCGTCGAGGACATCGTCGAGGACGGCGTCATCGCTTCGACCAGGGCGCAGGGCGAGCGGCTGTGGCTTTATCGCGAGATCATGGTCGAGCGGCAGGGCAGGGGAGGCCGCTACCTGCGCACCGATGTGTCGGTGCCGATCTCCAGGCTTGCCGATTTCGTCACCGATGCGCTGGCCGCCTTGGAGAAAGCCCGGCCCGACGCCCTGGCTGTCACCTACGGCCATGTCGGCGACGGCAACATCCACCTCAACGTCGTGCCGCCGGAAGGCATGGGCACCGAGGCGATGGAACATCTGTTCGAGCAGGCGGAAGCCGAGATCTTCACTGTCGTCGACCGCTATGGCGGCTCGATCAGCGCCGAGCACGGCATTGGCCGGGTCAAGCAGAAGGCATTCCTCGACCGCATCGATCCGGTGACGCTCGACCTCGCCGCCGGCATCAAGGACGCATTCGACCCGCGCCACATTCTCAGCAACGGCCGCATTCTGGCGCCGGCACCCGCCGTCGACTATAGGTGAGCGATGACGCTGAAACTCGACAAGGTCAATCGCGGCCCACACCTCTCCACTCTGGTGGCCAGTTCCATCTCGCGCGAGATCGCGCAAGGGCGGCTGAAGCCGGGTGACCAGCTGCCGACCGAGGCGGCGCTGGCAACCACTTTCGGGGTCAGCCGCAACGTGGTGCGCGAGGCGATCGCGCGGCTGCGCTCGGAAGGCCGAATCTGGTCGCAGCAGGGGCGCGGCGCCTTCGTGGTCGAGAGCAACAACCCGACGGTGCTGACCATCGACCATGAGACGCTGCAGCGCGCCGACTCGTTTCGCAATCTGTTCGAACTGCGTGGCATCCTCGAAGTGCAGGCGGCGGCCCTTGCCGCAAAACGGCGCAGCGACGCCGATCTCAAAGCCATGGGCGATGCGCTGTCCGGCATGCGCGCCGCCCCCTATGGCAGCGTCGCCTGGCTGCGCAGCGACCTCGAATTCCACCGCACCGTCGCCGAGGCGACGCGCAATTCCTACATGGGCCAATTCCTGGTCTTCGTGTCCGAGCGGGTGCGCGAAAGCATTCTCGCCGCCGGCAACCAGCAAAAGTCGGACGACATGGCCCGCATCACGCTCGGCGAACATGAGCGCATCCTGAGAGCGATCCGTGCCGGCGACGCCGAAGGGGCGCAAGCCGCGATGCGCGACCATCTGGCGGGCGCGGCGCTGCGGGTGGGGTTGCATGAGGGGGAAGCTGCGGAGATAGCGCCGGGGCCTGAGGCAGCGTCTCCGGTACGGCATTCGCGGTTGCGGAAGGCTGTGCGCGGGCAGGCTTAGGGATAGCCTTGCCTTGTCCGCGCGCTGGGCCAATCGCCTATGGCGGCGCTGACCCCCACTCCGTCTCGGCTTCGCCGAGCCACCTTGCCGGGGCGAGCCACGGGTCTCGCCCGTCCTTCGGACCCCCCATTTCATGGGGGATGAGGAAATGCCAATCTCCGAGATCGCAGCCCTTCAAAAGCTTTGGTTTCCTCTCCCCTACGAATGTGGGGGTAGAGGTGGCTCGGCGAAGCCGAGACGGAGTGGGGGAGCGCCATATCAGATTTCACACGGTCGTCGGCTCAACCAGCTCAGGGCCGGAGATAGGCCGCCACCCCACCGCGCTATTTCAGCGGCAGAAACAGCTCAAGCACCACTTCGCGCACCGGTCCGTTCGACGAAAAGTGCCGTTGGCAATAGATCGGAAAGTTGCGCGCCTCCTCGCCGCTGGCCGGAAGCCATTCGCGGTACAGGTAAAGCGCTGCCGGCTCGAGATTGTTGGTGTTGCCGGGATATCGCAGCACCGCGCAGCGTCCGCCGGGGATCACGCCGGCCTTCATCTGCGCGGCCTCGATCGGCCCGCCTTCTACCGGCAGGTCGGTTCCGGCACAAATATCCATGCTGTAATCGGCCGGGTTCGCCGGCTCCCTTTCGGAACGGAAGATGTTGAAGGTCGGGCTGGTCTCGGGCGACAGGCCGACTGCCTTGCGCCAGGCGATGAACCGCTGGATGGTGTCCTGGAGCGTCGCCCGGTCGCCGCGATGCTCCATAACAGCTACCGGCGTCGGCGGCACATCGCGGATCGTTACGTCGGCGGGTTCGAAGATTATCTGCATGAGCGTGGTCCTTGCTTTTTCGAGCGGCCCGAAGGCCATGAGCCACGCCCCCCAGTCGGGAGACTTCCGGAACGACGAAGGCGATTGTCCGAACCGTTGCCGAAAGGCGCGGGCGAAGGCATCCGGTGCGTCGTAACCGGCATCCATCGCTATGTCGGTGACGCTTTGGGCGACGCTCTCGGCAAGCCGGTACGAAGCGCGCTTCAGGCGGGCGAGCTGGACATAGCGATGCACGGACAAGCCGAAGGTTGACGTGAACTGCCGGTGGAAATGGTATTTCGAGAACGCCGCGACGCCGCTCAACGCTTCCAGGCCCAGATCGTCGTCCAGATGCTGGTCTATGTGGTCCAGCACCCGCTGCATCCGGGCTTGGTAGTTTTCAAGTGGCGTCATCAAACGTCTCGTCCTGCGTGGCGACACCAGATAGGCGCTCCGGGGCATGTCGCGCTCGACCGATCTTGCGGTTTGACATGGCCAAAGAGGAGGTATGCGCAGCTAGGACGCGGGATAGTGGTTACCTAAGTCGATTTTAACGTGCCGGCTGCCTCTACTAGGCGCTGACAGATCGAAGTACTGGCCGGTCGCCATCTGGTTATGCGAATTTATCAATTTGTATGGCCGACGCCACAGGCGCACCATTGCGTGACCGGCTGAGAATCCGCATAGAATACAAAGTTATGAGGGTAGCAGGGGTAATTGGACCGGAAAAAAGCAAACGTCGTATTCTCTCTATGGAGCGACGAGAAGCTGAAAACAAAGGACTTCCCTCTCAGCAAGAAGAGAGGGAAAGCCTATCCTCTTACGCGCCGCTATCGATGGCAAACCATAAGCTTTGCCACAAAGGGGCGTAACTACAGAGTGCTGGTTGCTTATCACACACTTGTTCCAGAGTTTATCGCCACCTTGGGCGAAGAAGTCGGCGGGGATTTCCGAATTTTGGCGAGGTGGGAGTTTCACGCGACCCATGGTGGCTGGCATGTGCACACAGCTTGCGGGGACACTGATAACTTGTCAGTAGGCATCATAAAACCGTCAGGAACCAAGCGCATTCCTGATCCGAAGTCCTACCATCGCCACATGAAAATGCTTAACGATGGACATGCTATGAGTGATGGGGTCGCTACGGCGATCGCGTGCAGCCTTGTCGGCATAGACCACCAACACGATATGTTTGTGATAGACGCGATGCCATGGGCTTGAAGGAACAAATATGTAGGGCGTTCTGCGAGAACGTCCAAATGACTGCCTTCAGCGGTGGTGTGGCTATTTGCACGCCCTATAAAAACTTCATTTCTGGAGACCTAATAGGCATATACGCGCTTGGTCCTAAGAGTGGCCTGTACCGTCTTGTCGACAACGCCCTCACGATTGCGTTCCTGGAAGCGGAGGGTGCCACTATGGATGCTGCCAGTCGCAGAGAGGCATTGTCCCAAATCTTGGTGCAACACGGTGCGGCCTATGACGAGGAAATGGGAGAAATATTCATAGACGGCATAACAGAAGCCGATCTACCCAAGGCTGTTCTCGAATTTTCAGCTTTGCTCCTACGTCTGAACGATTTGATTCTTTTGACTGTCGAACGTGTAAAGAATGCATTCGAGGACGATGTGAGGGCCGCGATTAGAGACGAGATGGATAAGCGCCATGTCCGCTATGTCGAGGGCCAACCAGTTTCTCCGGACTTGACAGATGTCACACCAGATATGGTTTTTTATCCGGAAGATCGCGATCCTGTGGCTTTGTTTATAGCGACGAATGATTCAAAGCTATGGCAAGCAATGTTATTGCGAGTGATCGCGGATAGCGAGCGACACCTACCATTGTCGGTAGTTGCAGTCTTGGAAACCGAAACGTCCGTGAGTCAGAAAGTACGTCTACAGGCGGACAACCGCCTTGACGCGGCACCGCGATATAAGAGCGGCCCTATTGACACGATCCAACGAATAGCCCGTGTCGTTGTTGGCAACGAAGCTGCAACTGTCCACTGACGCTGAGCGCTTCGGCCAAACGCTGAGGGCGAATGACTTGTGATGTGCAGAAGGCGAGGCCTGCCCATGCTTCGCTATCACTCCGCCGCCTCCACTAGCGACACCCCGTTCAACCCCGCAACGATATCCGACAGCGCCGGCACGAATTTCTCGCCATGGCCTGTTGTGACGGCCGTAGCGAACCCGTTGCGCACGGCGGCGCCGATCGGGTTGGCGATGCCGGCGGCCTGGGCGAAGGAGGCGAGGTAGGTCATGTCCTTCAGCGCATTGGCGATGGCGAAGCGCTGGGCGTTTTCGTTGCGGTTGAGGACGAAATCGAAGAAGGCCTGGTAGAAGCCGCAATCCATGCGGCTGCCGGAGATGACACTGTTGAAGACCTGCGGCGTCAGGCCGGCCTTGGCGCCGAGGCTCAGCGCTTCCGAATAGATCGCGGAATAGCCCATCGAGATGAAATTGTTGAGCAGCTTCATGGTGTGGCCGCTGCCGGTCGGGCCGGTGTGGACGATTCGCGCGGCGAAGGCCTCGAGCACCGGCCGGGCGCGGGCGACGATTTCGGCCGCACCGCCGACCATGACGTCGAGCTTGCCCTCGGTGGCTTCCTTGGGCGTGCGCGCCAGCGGCGCGTCAATCAGCGTCATGCCCTGCTCCGCGAGGTCGGCGGCAAGCGCTGTCGTCGATGACGGGTTGGAGGTCGAGCAGTCGATGATCAGCAACGGCTTAGCTGCCGCAGCAAGGCCATCCTGGCCTTTGACCAGCGCTTCGACCTCGTGCGAGCCGGTGACGCACAGGATGACGATGTCGCTCGCGGTGGCGAGCGCGCGCGGGCTTGGCGCTTCGGTGGCGCCGGCGGCGATCAGCCGGTCGGCGGCCGTGCGGCTGCGGTGGACATGCACCGTCAGCGGCCAGCCCTTGCGCAGCAGATTGTCGGCCATGCCGGCGCCCATGCTGCCCAGGCCGATGAAGCCGATGCGTTCTTTCATGCAATCCTCCCATGGCTCGTGCCAGCGGGCCGAACTTTCGTCACCTTGCGGCGGGCACCCGTCGATGCAATTCTTTGAATAAGATTCGGCCTTCGAACAAGAATCGAACCGGAGTGCCACCGATGGCGGACCCCATGACTTTCGACGCCATTCCGCAGGCGCCCAACCTGCGGACGGGTCTGGTCAACACGCTGATTGCGCAGATCGAATCCGGTGACCTTGCACCGGGGCAGCGGCTGCCGACCGAGCAGGAGATTGTTGCTGCCACAGGCGTCAGCCGCACCGTGGTGCGCGAGGCGCTGGCGGCGCTGCGTGCGCGCGGGCTGATTACCACGCGCCAGGGGCTCGGCGCCTTCGTCGCCAAGGATCCGCCGCCGAAGATTTTTTCCGTGCTGCCCGACGATCTCGAATCGATCGACGAGGTGCTGCGCGTGCTCGAACTGCGCATGGGCATCGAGGTGGAGGCGACCGGTCTCGCCGCCGAACGCCGCAGCGAGGCGGCGCTTCAACAGATGAGCGCTCGGCTCGACGCGCTGGAGGCGGCGGTGCGTGCCGGCGGCTCCGGCTCGGAAGAGGATTTCGGCTTCCACCGCGCCATTCTCGCCGCGACGCAGAACCCGAATTTCACCCGGCTGTTCGACACGTTCGGCAGCGCCATGGTCCCGCGCCATTGGACGCGGCTCGACCGGATGACGGAGGCCGAGCGGGAAAAATATCTCGACCGCATGCAGCGCGAGCACCGCGCCATTCTCGGGGCCATCGAAGCCAGGGACGTCAACGCCGCGCGCCGCGCCATGCGCAGCCATCTGACCAAAAGCTATGCCCGCTTCGAGGATCTGCGCGACAAGGCTGTTCACGATTAGGAGCCGACCACGGTTGACGGACTGCTCATCCGGCGACCCCGCCGAGATAAAGTTCGCGCATCGACGACATGTTCCTCCCGGCTCCAAATTGTTGCAATCTTGCCGGGTTGTCATACAACCCTGTAGTCTGGTAAATCCCAGGAAGAGGGATGTCAATCGCGTTGCCATGCGGTATGAGGCTCCCGAAATCAGAACCGTCATCAAAGCCGCAAGTCAGGAAGCAAAATGCAGTCACGGAAGTTTGGCCGTACCGGCAGATCAGTCAGCGAGATCGGCTTCGGCGCCTGGGCGATCGGCGCCGCCTGGGGCGAGGTCAATGACGACGATGCGGTCGCCGCCCTGCATACCGCGCTTGATGCCGGCGTCAGCTTCCTCGACACCGCCGACGTCTATGGCGACGGCCGTTCGGAAAAGCTGATCGCACGGGTGATGAAGGAACGCGGTGGCGCGCGCCCGTTCATCGCCACCAAGGCCGGACGGCGGCTGCCGAAGCAGACGGTCGAGGGCTACAGCGTCGAGAACCTCATCGGCTGGATCGACCGCAGCCTGAAATACCTCGAGACCGACACGCTCGACCTGGTGCAGCTGCATTGCCCGCCGACCGATCTCTATTACCACCCGGAAGTGTTCGAGCGTCTCGACAAGCTCACCGAGCAGGGCAAGATCCGCAATTACGGCGTCAGCGTCGAGCGTGTCGAAGAGGCGCTGAAGGCGATGCAATATCCCGGCGTCGTCAGCGTGCAGATCATCTTCAACGCCTTCCGCCAGCGCCCGGCCGAGCTGTTCTTCGCTGAGGCGAAAAAGAACGATGTCGCCGTGATCGCCCGCGTGCCGCTGGCCAGCGGCCTGCTGTCCGGCAAGTTCAGGACGGACACCAAGTTCGAGAGCACCGATCATCGCCTGTTCAACAGGAATGGCGAAGCCTTCGATGTCGGCGAGACGTTTTCGGGCGTGCCCTATGAGGTCGGCCTGGCGGCGGTCGAGAAGGTGCGGCCGCTGGTGTCAGGCGACACCACCATGGCGAAATTCGCTCTGCGCTGGATCCTGATGTTCGACGCTGTGACGGTCGTCATCCCCGGCGCCCGCAATCCGGCGCAGGCGGTTTCCAATGCGGAAGCGGCGGAGCTTGCGCCGTTGTCCTCCGAGTTGATGGCCAAGGTGAAGGCGGTCTATGATGAGAACATCAAGCCCTACGTGCATCAGCGCTGGTAACCCGGCGCCTGCCGGCCTCGACCGGCTAACTGACAAGAGGTCAGCCGGGCCAAATTGCGCTGGTCCGTCACAAGCCGTGCAGCGGATCCTGTGATCCACCGGGGTCATTTAATCGGCCGCGCCGCTTGTTATTGTGCAGTGCAGCAACGATATTCCTGCGTGTGCGTTGTGTGCACGAGTCTGCCCATTCCGGCGCGCAAGGATACCGATTTGCGAGACATATCCGATACGATCGCCCGGCTGAGCGCGATGCGCGGCCGGCCAGCCGGTGCAGGACAGAGCAAGGACGATCACCTGTCCGAGATGACAGGGTTCGGGTCCAATCCCGGCGCCTTGCGCGCGCGGTTTTATCTCCCTGAAAACCTGCCGAAGCAGGCAGCGCTGGTCGTGGTGCTGCATGGCTGTACCCAGAATGCAGCCGCTTACGATCATGGTTCCGGCTGGACCGAACTTGCTGCCGAGCAGGGTTTTGCCGTGCTTCTCCCCGAGCAGCAGCGCGCCAACAACGCCAATCTTTGCTTCAACTGGTTCGTGCCGGGCGATGTAAGCCGCGACAGCGGCGAGGCACTGTCCATCCGCCAGATGATCGAGGCGGCGGTGGTCACCCACGGTCTCGACCGCAAGCGGATATTCGTCACCGGTCTTTCCGCCGGCGGCGCCATGGCGGCGGTGATGCTGGCGACCTACCCGGACGTGTTTGCCGGTGGCGCGATCATTGCCGGGCTTGCCTATGGCAGCGCCTCGACCATCCCCGAAGCCTTCGACCGCATGCGTGGCCATGGCGGACCGTCCAGAAGCGACCTGCAGCGTCTGTTGCGGGAAGCTTCGCCGCACAAGGGGCCGTGGCCGAGGATTTCGGTCTGGCAGGGCTCGGCCGATACGACCGTGGTGCCTTCCAATGCCGACGCGGTGCTGGCGCAATGGCAGGGCGTGCACGGCCTCGCTCAAGCGCCGACACGCACGGAAAAGGTCGACGGTCAGAGCCGAAAAGTCTGGTGCGATGGCAAAGGCCGCGACGTGGTCGAGGCATACAGCATTGCCGGCATGGGCCATGGCACGCCATTGCAGGCGAGCGGCGACAATGCTCTCGGCAAAGAAGGGCCGTTCATGCTGGATGTCGGGATTTCCTCGACGCGCCACATCGCCCGTTTCTGGGGGCTGACGAAGCCAGACGTACGACGCGCGGCGAAAGCCGAGGCCGCTTCAGGCACTGCATTGCAGCCTTTCTCGCCGAAGGAAAAACCGCGAGCCGTCCGTGTCGATCCGCCCCCGGAGCCTGTCAATCCGCCAGGCGGTCCGGCGGGCGGGATTACCAAGGTCATCGAGGACGCGCTCAGGGCAGCGGGATTGATGCGCTGAGGCGGAGGCTCGCCCCCGCACACGCCCAAAAGACAAGGGCAAGCACCAGCATCATTATCGCAGCAGGCCTTCGTCCTCGAACGCATCCCAGCCCTTCAATCCGGGCGGCGGGCCGTCCGTGTTCCGGGCCTTCCTCGCAGTGCGTGCCTGCCCGGTGCCTTTTACCGCGCGCGTCAACGCGGCCTTGCCCGCGCCGCGCCGCCTGTTCTCGGCGACCTCCTGGACATCCTGCTCTCTCCACACGGTTGCCAGATCGCGGTCCAGGACGTCTTCGATGTGGCGCGGGTCGAAAACGTGGAAGGTGACAGACTTTGATCGCCCACGCATCTTGACGGTGCGTGTGCCGGTGCTTTGCAGCCGACCGTCCTTGAGCCATTTGTGGCGCTCGCGCGAAGAGATCGTAAGGATATCCTCGACCTCGCGTGGAAGCACAGGCAGCGCTTCCACTCCCTCCAGTGTTTTGGAGATATTGGCAGAGGCGGCCTTGAACGCTTCCGCTTCGGATCTCGACATTCGCAATGCGATGCGGCCCGTCTCGGCCTTGACGTGCTTCCTGACTGCCCATGGCAGTCGGGCTCTGACTTCACGTTCGATCCCCTTGGAGCGCACGGCGGACCCGAGTGTCGCTGACGGCGACAACGGCCATTCGGCAATCAGTTGCGGGGACGGGCACATGCTTTCCTGGGCTGGTTTCGTTGGTTCGATGCTAACACGGCAAGAGCCGGTCAAGCCAAGGCAACAGCGAAAAGGGGCAGGTCCGAATAGAACCCGCCCCTTATGGCCGAATCTGAACGTCGCTTGCAGTGCGCCGACAGCACCTTCGGCCCCGCCGCCGTACGGCGACGGGGCTCGATGATCAGAGTGGGCTGGCGTTGCGCGTTCTGTCGCGCTCGGCCTCGATGTCGGTGTAGGGGTCGGCATTGGCATCGAAGCCGGTCCAGCCACCGGCTTCATAGGCGCGTCGGCGGTCTTGCAGATCGACCGAGTTGGATTCGCCAAGAATACGCTCGGCCTCATCGGCGAGTTCGTCGCTGACCCTGGCGGTCACCATCGTGCCACCGCGGCGAACGCCCTCCGCATAGACATGCGCATCCCTTTCGGGGACGCCTGACTCGGTCAGCGCCCCGACGATGCCGCCGGCAGCGCCACCGACGACCGCGCCGCCAACGGCGCCGACCGCGGTGGCAGCCAGCCATCCTGCGGCCACGACCGGACCGACGCCCGGAATGGCCATGATGCCGAGCCCTGTCAGAAGCCCGCCGGCGCCGCCAATGACGGCTCCGAGACCGGCGCCGCCGGCTGCATCCTCGGCGGCGTTGGAGGTGTCGCCATCGTCGTACCAGTCGTCCGAATTGTTGGCGACGATGCTGATGTCGGCCTGCGGCACGCCGATTGCCTCCAGTTCGCCGACGGCATCGGAGGCATCATCGTAGTTGTCGAAAAGTCCTGTTACGGTTTTCATGGTCTTGATCTCCTCGATCTGGTTCAGAGGTTCAGTTGGCGCCGGCAACGACGTTGCCCTGATAATCGAGCGCCACGGTCGTGGTCTTGCCATCCTTGGTGGCCTGACCGCGCCAGATGCCCTGGTCGTCTTTGGTCAGCTTGGACACGCCGGAGAAGCCGGCATCCTGAATGCGGCTCTTCGCCTGATCCTCGGTGAAGCTGTTGGCACCCGGGACCGGGGCGGCCGGATTGGTGGTGTCGGTCGTGCTCACGGCCGGGGTGGTGGAGCTGGTGGTCGACGATGCATTGTCGGCGGAAGCGATCTTCTCGACCATTTCCTGATGCATTTTGAGCGTCGGCAAGGTCTCGGAGGCGAAGGTCTTCAGTTGCGCGTTGTCGCCGTCCTTGGCATAGCTCTCGAACAGCGTGACCGCCTCCGAATGCGCATCGCGCTGCATCTGGACATAGGGCTTGTCGACGGCATCGTTGGCATTCTGCAGAGCCTCCAGATCGGCCTTGTGCTTGGCGTCCAGCTCCGTCGGCACTTTCAGCTTCTGTTCGCCGGCGATGGTCGCAAGCTTGGCGTTGGCGGCGCCGTGATCGTCGATCATCTTCTTGGCGAAATCCTTAACGCCTTGATCCTGGGCCTTGCCTTCTGCGATCTTGCTGGAATCCACTTCGAACAGGCCGCCGATGGCAGCCTTGTCGACAAAGTCCTGAGCACTGTCGGCGGCGAAGGCGGGCAGGGCGAAGACCATGGCTGTGGCGGTGGCCAGCGAAGCTAGAAGAACACGTGTTTTCATGGACAGAAATCCTCGTTGGGGCACACATCGTGCTGTGAGCCTAACCAGTGCGGCCAAGCTTTGTTCCGCCGCCAAAGCGTTATAGCCGGGAGGGTCGATGCCGCGATGATGGCCCCTCGTCAGCGGCTTTTTGCGCCTTTGCCATGCCGACGCTGAGGACGGCGACCCGCTCGATGGGCGCCTTGCAAGTCGATCAAAAAGGGAAACGAGGCCCTTCGCCGCCGGCAAGTGAACACCGCCCGCGGTGACCTATCGAGGTTCAGCGATCGTTGCGTTCGAGGCGGCGCGCAACCTCTGTTTGTGCGACCTGCAGCAGCGTGTCTATTTCGAACATCGCCGCCGCATGGCCGCCGTCGCGAATGACACGGCGGGCGCGGTGGAGCAGGTCGGAGACCGTCCGCAGCGTTTCAGCATGGCTCGATCAATTCGACAAATGCGTGCCCTCCATCAGCCACAACCGTTGGATCGGGAGAGTGTTCCCAAAGTTAGCGGCCGGCCGGGCGAATGACTGTGACGCAGGCAGCGGAACCATCCTTGTCCGTTGGCCGTTCCCCCTGCCTCAACGAAAGGAACAGCCATGGCCGACAACGACACCCCGAAGGACACCGCGAAGGACACCCCCAAGGACACCCCGAAGATTTCCGCCCGAGAGGCCCAGGAGGCCCTGGAGAAGCAGGTCGCATCGCTGAGGCGCGAGATCAGCAAGATCAACCGGACGCTTGCCGACCGCGCAGAAGATGCCGTCGGCGAAGCCGGCGGCTGGTACGGCAGCGCGACCGAGCGCGCGGCACGGGCAACGCAGCAGCTGAGATCGCAGGCGCAGACGGTGTCCGAAGCCGTCCAGCAAAATCCCGGCACCATCAGCAGCGCTTTCGTGCTTGGTGGCATTGCCGGGTTGTTGATCGGCATGCTGCTCGGGCAAAGCCAGGAACGCGACCGAGGCTGGTTCTAGCGAGGTATCTTACGACCTATTGCGCCCGCCGGCTTTGCCGGCGGGCCTTGTATTTATGGACGCCAGATCAGTATCGCTTGAGTGAAAAGCTCCCCGCTCCGAAATTCGGCGTTGACGGCTAGTCCTACTAGTAGGTAGGTAAACGCCATGAGCAACCTTGTGGCGACCTCCGATCAGATTCTGGCGTCCGCGCGAAACTTCATCGTGGCCGGCGGCTACAACGGATTCAGCTATGCCGATATCGCCGGCGAGGTGGGGATCCGCAAGGCGAGCATCCACCATCATTTCCCCAGCAAGGTCGATCTTGTCCGCACGCTTGTGGCGCGCCATCGCGAGCGTACCGAGGCCGGCATGGCAGATCTGGAAAGTAAACTCCCAGACCCGCTTGCACTGCTTCAGACCTATGCCGACTACTGGGCAAAATGCATCGAGGATGCGAGCGTTCCGTTTTGCGTCTGCGCGCTGCTTGCCAGCGAACTCCCGGCGCTCCCGGCTGAAATTGCCGTCGAAGTGCGGGCTTACTTCAGGTTTCTGTCGTCCTGGTTGACCAGGGTCATGGAGCGCGGCGCCGAGCAGGGGGTTCTCGGATTTGCAGGCTCGGCGGAGCTGGAGGCAGAGACCTTCATGGCGACCGTTCATGGCGCCATGCTGTCCGCGCGCGCCTATGGCAACCCCGCCATCTTCGGCGCCATTCTGACGCCGACCGTTCAGCGTCTGTCTCGGAAGGTTCACTAACAGGGAATTTGCGCGACAGGGGCGGCGAGCCCCTCCGCCGAATTCTCTTCGACGCATCCATCGTACCTACCTTCTAGTAGGTAAACACAAAAAAGGAAAATCCGAAAATGCTTGTCAAGACGAATGAAGCCAACCAATCCTCGTGGCTCAAGAGCTACTATTTCATACGCTTTGCCGTGGCGGCGGCCTGGGTGCTGCTGGCCTTTACTGCCTCCAGGACAATGCCGTCCCTGGCAGCCATCATGTTGGTCGCCTATCCCGCCTGGGATGCGCTGGCCAATTTCGTCGACGCCCAGCGCAGCGGCGGGCTAAGCCGCAACAAGACGCAGCTGCTGAATTTGGTCATCAGCATCATCACCACGGCGGCGGTCGCCATTGCTCTGGGCAAAAGCATGAATGCGGTGCTCGCGGTGTTCGGCGTCTGGGCGGTCCTGTCGGGCCTTTTTCAGTTGGCAACCGCAGTCCGGCGCTGGAAGTCCGGCGCGCAGTGGGCAATGGTGCTGAGTGGCGCCCAGTCGGCGCTGGCCGGCATCTTTTTTGTGAGGATGGCTGGCAGCGCTGCGACGGTCGGCATCACCGATGTCGCGCCCTATGCCGCGTTCGGCGCCTTTTACTTCCTGGTCTCGGCAGCCTGGCTGACGGTGAGCGACGCGCGGCGCAAGGCGGCTGAGGCCGCCGGCTGAGGCGCCGATCGTTCGAAACGGGATTTGTGGTCGGCGCCGCCCGCGCGGCGCCCTCGACAGGTGAGTTGAGTTTCCCTGCCGCGGTCGTATGTTGTTGACCGTAGTGGAGGATCACAAATGCCCATTCGACGCAAAGCCACCGAGGCCGGCGTTTTGCAGCCATCCGAACTCGAGCTGTTGGGCCGTGTATTCGAGCAGCTTAAGCGCGACGGTCAGTCGCCCGAAGCACGCGACGCCATCGCATCCCGGATTATCGCGAACTATATGGCCGGCGTGGTCGACGAAGCCGAGCTCGTCAGTCTTTCGAGGCAACCGCTGGGCCGGTAGTGCGCTTTCCATTCCGGGTTCAGAAGAGTTTCAGGTCGTCAAATCAGAGGGATAAGGCAATGCCGGCTGACCCACCGATAGAGCGACGGTCGCATATCCGTGATCTTGTTCTGAAGGAAGCGACAATCCGCGTTGGCGACGCCAGTATCAATTGTCTGGTTTGTAACCAGCACGCCCACGGTGCGGAGCTGCGGGTGAAGGCCGATATCGCAATCCCCGACCGTTTCGTGCTTCACGTGCCGGTCGATCATACCAGCTATCGCGCCGTGGTGCGGTGGAGACGGAACGAGCGACTTGGGGTGCAACTCGATTCGGGACGGCAGGCGTAGATGGCGGTAGCCGGGACGGATCACCCAGCTGTTCAAGTGCAGGGTTGATGGGACAAGGCAGGGCTCGTTTGCGGCACGAACGCTTCTTTCCATGCTGCTTGCGATTTGCAATCAGTTGCGATAGCGTCTGACTGCTTGCAAATTACAAGCGGTTAATCCGTGAACCGACTATGTGAAGGCGCTGCTTATGGCCAAACTTATCTTGGGAATGAACGTTTCCATCGATGGCTATGTCGATGACCTTGCCGGAAATCTGGTCATGGGCGCACCAAGCCAGAAGCACTTCGAGTACTGGATCGAGACGATTCGCAACCATACCGGCGCTGTGTATGGCCGCCGGATGTACGAGGTCATGCGCTATTGGGACGATGATCACGCGGAATGGGACGCTCCGCTTCGCCAGTTCGCGACACTCTGGCGCAAGCTGCCCAAATGGGTCGTTTCGCGCACACTTTCACGGGTAGGCCCAAACGCCACCCTCATCTCCGGCGATATTGAAGCGCAGATTCGCGAGATCGCGGCCCGCACGGAGGGTACCCTGAGCGTTTCCGGTCCGGAACTGGCCGGCCTTATGACCAGGCTGGGGCTGATCGAGGAGTATCACCTGCACGTGAGGCCGTTCGTGCTCGGCAAAGGCAAGCCTTTCTTCCACGAGGCAAGGCCTGCGCTGCAACTGGTGTCGAGCACATTGATCGATGACGATACGGTTCATATGATCTATGTGCCGCGAGGCTGAACGATAAGGCGCTTCAGCGCCAACATGCGAACCTGGAGAGGGCCTGGTCCCGGCCTTCGCGCCGAGGTCTCACATGTCAGCTTGCGTGCTGGGTACCCAAGCAGCAGAGGGTCTGCTGTCGGCCCAAAATCTGCCGGTCAGCAATGCGCCCCATGCCGGTCAAAGAGGCCTTGCCGCCGTTCCTCCATAAGCAGACATTGCAGACCTACAAGGACATCGCTTTTACGCCCGAAGCGCCGCTTGGGTTGGTCCTTCAGTGACCTGGCGGCCCAAGGGCGTCGTCCTCCACCGCCCGACCTCGTCCGCAACTCATCGTTGCCGCCAGCGGCTCTGCTCCTGGCCTTCCCGCGATGACCGAGCGGGTAGTGAAACATCATGGTCAAGCCTGAAAAGCAAGGTCCAACGTAGCCGCCTTTCCGGGCCTGCGTCATCATCGTCCAGCAGTTCAGGATCCTGCGTGCGCCAGCCGGGTCCGTCGGGTCGGCCGGCCGCACAGTTTTTTTCATCCCGCTGGAACATTGGCGAAGGAATGCAGTTGGTGTCGCTGCAGATGCCGCCGCGTGGTGCCTGTGGGCGATTGGTGGCAACACCTGATCGGCCGCCGCTCCTTTACGAGGCGGCTTAGCGTGTGAGCCAATCCTGCAGCAAAGGCCTTGGGATTGGAACGACCAACAGGAGGCAGTCATGAAGCACCAGACACTCGATCAACTCCAGTCAGTCGCGGACATCAGTCCACTATCGCCGGCTCTGCTGGCTACAAGGACGCAACGGATAGAGCGGTGGGCGGAACTGCTCTATCGAAATCCGACGCGCTCCCTTGTGGCTCTCACCGGGACTGAGCATCTGCATCCCTCTGTCCGCGGAGAAGCGCGCGCGGTCGGATCGGCGATCAGTGTCGCCTTTGACGATCCACTGCTGCGTGCATCGGGCATGCAATCGGATACCTACGGGGAAGCCAGACGCTTCTTCGAACTCTCCGATTGGCAGTTGCATGAGATCGTCTGCAGTTGCCACACCGGCGCCACCATGCAGGCTGGCTGGGCCGCCGGGCGTGTCCGCAGGGTCCTCAATGGGAGCAAGATATTGGCTTGGCTGAGAAAAGGATTCATGCCGCACTGAGACACAGCGCTCGCGCCTGAAGAAGCATGCAGGCTCCAGCAGAGATTGCGTCGGCTCCGCGAAGGCATGGCTGACCTCAATGGAGTAGGGCGGCCGAGTTGCTTGCGACTTCAGAAATGACGTTCACCATTGCTTAGTGGACCTCTGGTGCGTCACATGTGCGCTTCGTCAGCGGTATAGCCTGCCAATCCCTCCACAGCCGTTTTGACGCTGCGAAAAGCTCGAGGCGTGAGGGGGCAATTTAACCCAGGAATCCCGAAAACGGACCTTCCGCTTTCGGCCCCGAAATTGAAATCCGAGGCACCCCGCCATCACCCCGGAAAGATCGTAAACCCGCCATCGACGCGGAGCACCTGCCCATTGATAAATCGTGCGCGGGGGCCGGCTAGAAAGGCCACCGCCTCGGCAATCTCCTCCGGCTCGGCATAGCGGTTCAGCGACTTCTTGCTCGAATCCATGCGCTCCGGATCGACCGTGCGGGTCGCCTGGAAGCGTGCCGTCTTCGTGGCGCCTGGGCTGACCGCGTTGATGCGCACGCCGTCGTCGATCAGTTCCTTGGCGAGACAGCGCGTGTAATGCACGACCGCGGCCTTCAAGGTGGAGTAGACGACCTCGGGCGAGCAGCCGAGATGTGCCGCCGCCGACGCGATGTTGATGACGGAGCCGCCGCCGCGCCGTTTCATCGGCGGCACGAAGGCCTGGCAGACCAGCATCGTGCCGATCAGATTGTTCTCGGTGAGCACGCGGATGTCGTCCAGTTCGATGTCGAGGGCGTTGTTGGGGTTCGGCTTGCCGCCCTTGGCGCCGATGTCGCCGCCGGCGCAATTGACCAGCACATGCACGTCGCCGAGATCGGCCTCGATCTTGCGCTTCATCTCGGCCACCGCCTTCTGGTCACCAATGTTGCCGGTTACCGACGTGACCTTCGTGCCGTGCCGCTTCAGGCGTTCGACCACTTCGCCGAGATTGGCGAACTCGCCATATTTGGCCGGCGCTTCCTCGTCCATGTCGTGGATTGCGACATTGGCGCCGAGTTCGGCCAGGCGCTCGGCCATCACGCGGCCGAGGCCACGGCCGGAGCCGGTTACGAAGGCGGTCAGTCCATCGAGTTCACGTGCCGTCATCGGATCTTCTCCATCAAAACAAATTTGCGCATGTTGGCGGCGCTGCGCCGGATCATGTCGAGCTCATAGGAAACCAGGGAAGCATCGGCTTCGCGCTCCCAGGGGGTGCTTGTGTCGGCATCGTCGGGCAGCCGGTTGCGCTGGGCTGCCGCCAGGCAGGCGGCAAACTCGCGCGCCGTCTTCGGGGGATATCCCTGCCACCAGTCGTCACTGAGATAGCGGACATGCCGCGCCTCCAGGGCGCCCGGTTCGAGAACGGCGGTCATGCGATCGTGGTGCTGGCCAAGAATGGCGAACAGCTCGGCAAACGGCACCGCACCGTCGCCGATGGCACAACGGATCAGCCGGTAGCCTTCGGTCGTGAACTGCACGCGGTAATCCTTGAGGTGGACATGGCGGACATATGGGGCGATCACCTTCGTGAAATCGAGCGGCGCTTCGCCGACCGGAAATGTGTTGCCGGTGTCGAAGGTGACGCCCACACTGTCACCACCGACGGCGCAGAAATCGACGAGTTCCCGGCTGGTAAAGTCCTGGTGGTTTTCGATCGCAAGGACATACCCTTCGGTATTCGCGCGGGGACCCCATTCCACCAATCGCTCTCGAATGATGCCGACGTACTCGCTCCATTTTTCGCCGGCGGCGTTGCGGTCGCCGCAGAGAATGGGCGTCAGCGCCGTCCGGATGATTTTGGCCTTGAGCAGGCGCGCGGCCCGAAACGCATCGTCGAGCGGTTCGCCCACCAGCAGGCCGCCGCTGACGACCGGCGTGATGCCAATACCGGCGAGCCGTTCGCGCAGCGCGATCACCGCGTCGTCGGAAAGCTCGGTCAGCCATGGCACCCAGATCTCCAGCACGCGCGCGCCGAGATCGGTCGCGAGCGCGATGAAACCTTCGAGCCCCGCTGGCTGCGGATTGGCGCGTGGCGTGCCGCGGCCCTGGAGGCCGAGATGATAGGTCAGGCCGTAGGGGTTCAGGCCGACCTCGAGCATGAAGCGATCCTTTGAGTCAGGTGTGGTCATCTCAGGCCGGCATCCACGGTGATCGACTGCTTGGTGATCATGCGGCTGTCATCGGCGGCGAGGAACAGCACCGTGCGCGCGATCTCCTCGCCGAGCAGAACCTTGCGGATCACCTGGCGCTGCACGACCTGATCGACCGAACCTTGGGTCTTGTACCAAAGCTCCCGCTGCCGGTCGGTGATGACGGCGCCCGGCTCGATGGCGTTGACGCGGATGTTGTCGGGGCCAAACGCCCGCGCCAGCGCGAAGGTCAGCCCGACCACCGCAGCCTTGGCCGCCGCATAGGGCGCCATCTCTGAGGCGCCGAAACGCCAGGCGATCGAGGAAAAATTGACGATCGAACCAAAGCCCACTTCCTTCATGTGCGGATGCACGGCCTGGGCGGCAAAGAAGTGGTGCCTGAGGTTCACATCCTGGGCATGGTCCCATGTCGCCTGGGTCACGTCGGCGACCGGCTGGCGATTGTCATCGGCGGCGTTGTTGACCAGCACCGCGACAGGCCCTAGGCGGTCGCGCACCGTGCCGATCGCGGCCTGGAGGGCGGGGATATCGGTCACATCGCAGCGCAGGAACAGGGGCGCGTGCGCTGCCGCGGCGGCGAGTTCCCGCGCGAGCGCCTCGCCGGCCTCCTGCTGCAGATCAAGAAACGCCACTCGTGCGCCATTGGCGGCGAAGGCGCGGACCGTGTCGGCGCCGATGCCCGACGCACCGCCGGTGATCAGCACGACACGCTCGGACAGGCTCGGATAGGTGGCGAAGGACAAGGCGGAACTCTTTTCAGATCAAGCTTCGGTCAGATCGGGTCAGATCAGATCAGGCGTTGGGTCGTCGGGTCGAACAGGCAGGCACGCGCCATGTCGATACCGAGCGTCACCGTCTCGCCCATAAGCGGCGTGCCGTCGGGGTCGAAACGGCCGGTGATCTCCTTGCCGCCCAGGCGCAGGACGGCCATGGTCTCCGCGCCTGTCGGCTCGACCAGTTCGACCACTGCATTGATCTGCGCGATGCCCGGCTTGCGGCGCGCAAGGTCGGGATCGAAGCGGTAGATGTGCTCGGGACGGATGCCGAGCACGAGCTGTCGCGGCGTGTCGGATGGGAGCGCCTGGACCATCGGCAGGCTGGCCGTCTTGCCGTCGGCGGTCTGCAACACAACAGTGGCGCGACCGCCTTCCTGGCTCAGTTCGGCTGGCAGAAAATTCATCGCCGGCGACCCCATGAAGCCGGCGACGAACATGTTGGCCGGACGGTTGTAGATCGTGGCGGGATCGTCGAATTGCTGGACCTCGCCCTGGTGCATCACGGCGATGCGCGATGCCAGCGTCATCGCCTCGACCTGGTCGTGGGTGACGTAGACCGTGGTCTTGCCGACGCGGTGATGCAGCTTCTTGATTTCGGTGCGCATGTCGACGCGCAGCTTGGCATCGAGATTGGAGAGCGGCTCGTCGAACAGGAACAGTTTGGGATCGCGCACCAGCGCCCGGCCCATGGCGACGCGCTGGCGCTGGCCGCCCGAAAGCTGTCCGGGCTTGCGCCCTAGCAGCGGTTCGATCTGCAGGAAGGCGGCAACCCGCTTGACGGCCTCGTCCTGCTGCGGCTTCGGGACGCGGCGGCTTTCCATGCCGAAGGTGATGTTCTCGCGCACCGTCATCGTCGGGTACAGGGCATAGGACTGGAACACCATGGCGATGTCGCGGTCCTTCGGCGCCACCGAATTGACCAGCCGCCCGTCGATGCGGATCTCGCCGGAGGTAACGGATTCGAGCCCGGCGATCATCGCCAGCAGAGTGGACTTGCCGCAGCCGGACGGTCCGACCAGCGCGATGAACTCGCCGTTCCGCGCTTCGAGATCGATGCCCTTCAGCACCTCGACCGCGCCGAAGTTCTTGCGCAGCGATCGGATGATCAATGTCGACATGCAATGCCCTTCACTTGATCGCGCCTCATTTGATGGCACCTTGCGTCAGGCCGCGAACAAAATACTTGCCGCCGAAGAGATAGATCAGCAGCGGCGGCAGCGCGCCGATCAGCACGGCGGCGCTCATGACATCGTAGGCGCGCACATTGGTGCCGCTTGCCGTCAGCGCGACGAGCGCTGCCGTGATCGGCTGTTGCTGCCCGGAGGTGAAGACGACGCCGAACAGATATTCGTTCCAGATGCCGGTGAACTGCCAGATCACCGTGACGATCAGGATCGGTGAGGAGAGAGGCAGAATGATCTTGCGGAAGATGCGCCAGAAGCCGGCGCCGTCGATGCGCGCCGCCTTGATCAGGTCGTCGGGGATGCTGACGTAGTAGTTGCGACAGAACAAAGTGGTGAACGAAATGCCCTGGATGACGTGGATGAGGACGAGCCCGTAGACCGAATTGCTGAGGCCGAGATTGCCGAGGATGAACGCCCACGGCATCAACGAAATCTGGCCCGGAATGAAGACGCCGAGCAGCATGCAGGTGAACAAAGCTTCCGAACCTCTGAAGCGCCATTTCGACAGGATGTAACCGTTCATCGCGCCGACCGCCGTCGAGATGATCGTGGCCGGGATCGTCATCTTCAGGGAGTTGTAGAAGTTGCGCTGCATGCCCTCGCAGGTGCCGCCGATGCAATAGGTGCTCCAGGCCTGGCCCCAGGCATCGAGGCGGAAGCTGCGCGGCAGCGAGATCAACCCGTTGCGCGCGATCTCCTGCTGGTCGCGGAATGAATTCAGCACCACCACCAGCAACGGGACCAGGTAGATCGCCGCGAAGACGACCAGCAGCCCATAGATGGCGAAGCGGGTGAGAAAATGCCGGCGCGACGCGACTGCGGCAGCGCGACGGTCGAGCGACTGGTCCAGGGAGACGTCAGCCATGGCCGGCTTCCTTGCGCCGGCGCCAGACCACCCAGAATGAATAGGGCACCAGCACCACGGCAACAGCGGCAAGCATCATGATGGCGGCGGCCGCACCTTCGCCGATCTGGCCGCGTTGGAACATCAGGTCATAGACGTAGATGGCGGGGAAGGTGGTCGAGATCCCCGGGCCGCCTTTGGTCAGGGCCGCCACGAGGTCGAAGGTCTTGATGGCGAACTGGATCTGGATGACGGCGACCGCCAGGAAGATCGGCGCAATGGTTGGCAGAAGCACCTTGCGATAGATGCGGAACGTCGATGCGCCGTCGATCTGCGCGGCCTTGACGAGGTCCTGATCCACCGAGCGCAGGCCGGCCAGGAACAGCGCCATGGCAAAGCCCGAGGCCTGCCAGACACCGGTGATGATCACCGCGTAGATCGCATAGTGCCGGTCGCTGGCGAGTGCGAAACTGAAGCTCGCCCAGCCGAAACCGCGCACCATGGCCTGGATGCCGTCGGTCGGATTGTAGAGCCAGCTCCAGACCGTGCCGGTGACGATGAAGGAGACGGCCAGCGGATAGAGGAAGATCGTGCGCCAGGCCGCTTCGCCGCGCACGCGCTGGTCGATCAGGATCGCCAGCAGCAGTCCCACCGCCATCGAGCCGACGATGTAGAAAGCGCTGAAGAAAAACAGGTTGTTGTAGGCGATGTTCCAGCGCCGGTTCGCCCACAGCGACGCGTAGTTCTCGAGGCCGACGAAGCCGTAGGTCGGCAGCAGCGAGGAGTTGGACAGCGAGATATAGAGCGTCCAGCCGGTGAACACGAAGACGTAGACGAAGCTCGCCACAAGTGAGGGGCCGAGCACGAGCAAGGGCATCGCGGAGCCCAGCCGCTCGCGCCAGGGGCGGGCGGGCGTCGGTACCGACAGGATCAGGTCGTGATTTGACATTCAGAGTACAGCATTGGCAGAGCACGGGACTGAAAGGGAGGACGGCCGGGCGGATAGGCATCGCGCCCGGCCATTCCCGTCTATTTCTGTGCTTCCGCCGCGTCGGCCATCGCATTGGCGCCATCCTCGGGCGACATGTCCGGCGTCGCCACGAACTCGGTAATGGAGTCCATGATCGCGCCGCGCATCTTCTGCGGGATGGTCATATTGTGCGCCATCGAGCGGACCAGCGTGCCCTCCTTGATCGAAGCCTGCAGATCCTTCTGCGAGAGCTGCTGGCACGGATTGAAGCCCTTCGACAGATCGATATCCAGGCGTGCGGGGATCGAGCCCTTGGCCTGGTTGAAGACCGTCTGGAAGTCGGGCGACAGGATCAGGCTGGCCAGCAGCTTCTGGCCGTCGATGTAATCCTGGTCCTTCTGCTTGAAGAACACGACCGAGTCCGAGTTGAGGATGAAGCCGGGTTTGCCCCAATCGGTCGGCGCCTGGGCGCAGACATAGTCGGTGCCTTCCTTGAAGCCGGCGGCGGTCAAAAGGCCGATCGTCCAGTCGCCCATGATGTGGAACGCCGCGTCGCCCTTGCCGACGAGCGCCGACATCGAATCCCAGTCGCGGCCGACCATGCCCGGATCCATGTACCTGCTCGTCATCAGGCGCATCTGCGTGAAGGCCTTGACCATCCCCGGGCTGCGCATGGACTCGACATCGCCTTCGACGAAGGCCTTGCGGTAGAGATCGATGTCCTGGCCGTAGAGCACGACCTCGAACACCGTCGAATCCGTCCAGTCGGCGGTCGAATGCGAGATGCAGATCTTGCCTGTGGCGACGATCTTGTCGCAGGCCGCATTGAACTCGGCCCAGGTCTTCGGCATTTCCGCCACGCCGGCCGCCTGCATGACCTTGGGCGAGGCCCAGAGCCAGTTGATGCGGTGGATGTTCATGGGCGCGGCGACCCATTTGCCGGTCGGCTTCATCACCGGAAGCAATTCCGGCGCCACCACTTTCTCCCACCCTTCCGAGGCCGCCAACTCGTCGAGATCGGCGGTCATGCCGGTCTCGTTCCATTCGGCGATCTCAGGGCCCTTGAGCTGCACGGCAGGCGGGGCATTGCCGGCGATCACGTCGGCGCGCAGCTTGGCCAGCGTATTGGCGGTGTGGCCGGCGATCGAGGTCTGTTCCCATTTGCCGCCCTTGGCGGTGAACATCTCGCCGAGCTTGGCGATCGCCTGGGCGTCCGATCCGGTCGCCCACTGGTGCAAAAGGTTCGTCTTGGGTTCGGCGAAGGCTGCCCCGGCGAAAAATGTGCACGCAGCAGCGGCCGCAAGCGCGGTCATGACGGACTTCATCGTTTCACTCCCATATCGTGTTGCACGGTTCGTCTCGACCGCTTATGGCCGCGGTTTGAAGCCGCCGCCGGCGAGATGCGTCAATCTCGAGTTCTTTCCAAGATGACATATTGGAGCTATCAGTCAACGATGTTTATGTTGAGCCATGACAAAACCTTCGCTTAGAACCTGGCTGATCGACAGACCCTCCGCGTCGCCGGAGAGCATGATCGTGCGCTGCCTGAGCGAGCGCGGCGCACTCTCCGCGTTGCAGATCGCACGCGCCACCGGTCTGGCGCGCTCGACGGTGTCAACCGCGCTTAACGGCTTGAAAAGGTCTGGAATGGTGATCGAAGCCCCGACCAGCCGCGACGGCATCAGAGGCATCGGCAGGCCAGCCGCGGCGGTGACGCTCAATCCGACAGCGGGCACCTGCGTCGGCATTCACCTGGCTCTTCAGCAGATACGGCTCATCGTCGCCGATGTCTCGCATTCCGTCATTGCCGAACAAAATATTCCAATGGCGCTGGACTACCAGCCGCAACAGGCGGCCCAGGCGGTCAAATCGGCGATTGCCCAATCCTACAGGGAAAATGGTCTGCCGATGGCGGGGCTCCTGGGGGTTGGTGTCTCCGTCTCCGGCCCTGTCAGCCGCGATGGAGTGGTGCTGCGCGCAAGCATGGTTCCAACATGGGCCGGCGTCAACATACGAGATGTGTTCGGACCCGTCCTGGAACAGCCGATCTTCGCCGACAATGAGAGCAACTGCGCGGCCATTGCCGAGCTGATGTGGGGTGCGGCCGTCGGCCAGGACGATTTCGTGCTGTTCAAGATCGATCTGGGTGTCGGCGGCGCCATTGTCCAGCATGGCCGGCTGGTGACGGGCGTCGCCGGCGGCGCCGGCGAATTCGGGCACATCAGCATCGATCCCGGCGGCGACCTTTGCCGCTGCGGCAATCGCGGATGCCTGGAGCTCTACGCGAGTTTTACCCGGCCGCTGGAACAGATTTCGCGTGTCGTTGGGCGGCAAGTCACCATGGACGATGTCATCGCCATGGCCGAGCAGGGCGACGTCAGGGCGTTGCGGATGATCGAGGATACCGCCGAGATCGCCGGCCGGGGTCTCGGCCTGATCGGCTCGGTGCTCAATCCGCCGCTTATCATCATCGGCGGCCACATGGCTTTGGCAGGGGACATTCTGTTGACGCCGCTGATCGCGTCCTATGAACGCCATACGCTGATCAAGTCCCGCGATATCGCTCCCGCCCTGCGCACGCGCATCATCGTTGGCAAGCACACCGAGAACGATGCCTTGCTGGGCGCGGTCGGCCTCGTTTTGAGACACCAGACGAAGGAACTGTCGCTGGGGTGATCGTCAGGACCTGCCTGTGCTTGTTCAAGTCAATTGCACGTGTCGGCAGCCTTGAGCGCTTCGGCGCGGGACGATTTGGGCAAATCCGCGATCCGCCGGACAGAAGCGTAAAACCTCGGATAGTCGCCGGAACACAGGTCGAACAAGCGAAGAAAGGCCGGAACCTGTTCACCGTAGACAGAAGTTGCGGCGAGCTTGGCGTTGTTGATCGGGGCAGCGAACCAGGCGTCGTATCCCCGGTATCCCGCCCAGTGCCTGTCGCGCATCCGCCGATAGCGCGCCCGCATCCTCTCGATCGCGGCTGCCTTGGCAGTCGCCATCTGCTCTGGGGTACGGGGACTACCATAGACCTGCCTTAACTCGTCGCGCGTCCTCGCCACCAGTCCGAGAAAATCGGCGCTGCGTTTGCGGTCGGCTTCGTATCGGCGCAATCCGGCCCAGTCGCCGGCGGCGCGCAGCCATTTCCTGACGCCGCTGGTTTCGACGGCAACGGCGAATGCCTCGTTGAATGCGGAATCGCCATCCACATAAAGCCGCTGATGCGCCAGTTCATGAAAAACAAGGCTTGCGAGATAGGTGTCGTCCTGACGCAGCATGGTGCTCAGCAGCGGGTCACTCGACCAGCCAAGCGTGGAATAGGCGGTGACGCCCGAGACATAGACGTCGAGGCCTTGTCTTTGAAGCTCGACAGCGCTTTCAGCCGCGGATTTCCGGGAGAAATAACCCCGGTATGGAACGCAGCCGAAAACCGGAAAGCACCATGTTCGTGGCGCCAGCGAGAATTGCGGCGCGGCAAAAACGGCCCAGGTCACGGCGTCGCGATGGATGTCGACATAGCTGCGGTAGCTGCTGTTCTCGGGCAATGCCAGTTCATCCGTCGCAAACCGTCTTATCGCGCTGGCCGACGCCAATTTCGCGCGCAATGCCTCAGGCGTCGAAGGATCACGGATGAGTTTTCCAATATTTTTGCGGGCGGCCATGATCTGCGCGTGACCCTGCAACGACTGTGCGTAGTAGGAAATGCTCGTGCAGCCGGTCGCCCCGGACGCGATGATCGCCGCGGCAAGCATCCGAAGAACGCGCTTCACTGTTTGCCCACCCTTGCCCATCTCCCTATACAGCAAACGTCCTGGTCACCCTCAAACAGGAGGCACCGGTTTCCGTCAAGAGCTGCAGGGGCAGGGGGTGACACCGACCTGGGCAGGGCAAGGCGGCCATTCGCCTAGGATTGACGAAAGCCCACCGCAGGGCGGAGCGGGCGAGATACGGACCGTCCGTCGAGACGCGGTTTCTCCGAAGCTGCCGCGCGCTACTGGTCCGAAAACTTCACGCTCACGCCGCGCTGGCGAAAATAAGCCTGCATCAACTTACGGCCCGAGCGGTTGTTCTGGGCCAATTTGGCCGGATCGAACACCGCCTGTTTTGCGCCCTCTCGTGTCAGCGCAGCCTTGAGCGTCGCGATATGGGCGTCGATGTCGGCATTGTCCGCCCGCAGCGAGGCATAGATACTTTCGGTCGCTTCGGCCACAGTCGGTTCGCTCACAGATGTCGTCCTTTGGTTGGTTGGGCGGCGGCTTTACCACAGATTTGCGGCTCCGACGATATCGACTGAACCGTCGGAGCACAGCGCCCAGGGCGCAAAACCGCAAAACGTATGTATTCGGCCCTGCTAAACATTGCCCGGCAGGCGAATGGGTCTAACTATCGCTAGGAAACGGGGGGAATCACGTGGCTGCCAATCGTCGAAACGACATCTCATCGTCCGAGCGGGGGCTAGGACGGATTCTTGCGGCAGGCAATGCCCATCCGCGCACAGCTCTGCCTACCGTGGCAACCATCGTCACGACAGTAGCTGCGCTGTATTTCGGTCGTGAGGTGTTCCTTCCCATTGCCATCGCGCTGCTTTTGACCTTTGCGCTGGTGCCGATGGTCTCCGCACTGAAGCGTGTCGGCTTGCCTCGGCTGCCTGCAGTGCTTCTGAGCGTGATTGGCGCATTCGCGGCCCTGGGCCTGTTCAGCTTCATTGTTGCGACCCAGGTAAGCGAGCTTGCTCAGAACATTTCCGTCTACCAGACAAACATTCTGACCAAGGTGCGTTCCCTCAAGGAGACGGGCGTTGGTGGCGGCATAATTGCCAGGCTGAGCGGGGTGATCGAGCGCGTCGGTCAGGAGATCGACAAGCAGGATGTGGCGCCGCCTGCGGCCGACAAGCCCCGGCGCGAGCCTGTTCCCGTCGAGATCGTCGCCCGCGAGAGACCTCTGGAGGTATTGCAGAACATCATCGGACCGTTGATCAGCCCGCTGGCATCAGCTGGCCTGATCATCATCGTCGTCATCTTCATGTTGCTTGAGCGCGAGGATCTGCGCGACCGGTTTATCCGCCTCGTCGGCTATGGCGACCTCCATCGCACAACGCAGGCATTGCAGGATGCCGGCAAACGGGTTGGCCGTTATCTGATCATGCAATTGGTGGTGAACATCGTCTACGCGATACCAATCGCGATTGGCCTTTGGGTGCTCGGCATTCCCAACGCGCTGCTGTGGGGGTTGCTGGCACTGGCGCTGCGCTTCGTTCCCTATATCGGCCCTGTTATCGGCATGCTGCTGCCCTTGTTTCTGGCCTTGGCGGTTGCGCCCGGCTGGTCGCTGGTGCTGTGGACCGCCGCACTGTTTGTCGTGATGGAATTGGTAACCGGCAACGTCATCGAACCGTGGCTCTATGGCTCGCGCACGGGACTTTCTCCTTTGGCAATCATCGTTGCGGCAATTTTCTGGACATGGTTGTGGGGGCCACTCGGCCTGGTCCTTTCGACGCCGCTGACAGTTTGCCTCGTCGTCCTCGGGCGACATGTTCCGCAGTTCGAATTTCTCGACGTCCTGTTTGGCAACGAGCCCGTCCTTGAAGCTCACGCCCGGCTCTATCAACGGCTCCTGGCCGGCGATCCCGACGAGGCAACTGACCATGCCGAGGAGATCCTCGAGGAGAAGTACCTGATCGATTTCTACGACACTGTCGCCATTCCTGCTCTCCTGTTGGGCGAGCAGGACCGCATGCGTGGCGTGATGGGCGATCAACAGCGAAGGCAGGTGGCGGCGAGCGCCCAAATTCTTGTGGCAAATCTTGCCGACGATGCACAGGAAGAGGCAAGCGAGGAAGATGCGCCGGCAACCACCGCGGAAGGGAGCGCGAGCAGGGAAACAGATGGCGTCGAAGAGGAAGAGATCGAGTTGCCCGACGGCAAGGACATGTCGGTGCTTTGTGCCGGCGGTCGCGGCGAACTCGACGATGCCGCTGCCGCCATGCTCGCTCAGGTGCTGGAGGTGCAAGGTGCTACGGTGGCGAAGGCCAGTTTTGTCGATATGGAGCCGGCAGGTATTCGTCGTCTCGAACTAGAGGCGATCGACACCGTCGTGGTCGGTTTCCTGAACCGGGATTCGCTCAAGCATGCCCGCTTTCTGGTCCGGAGACTGAAGCGCGCCAAGGCAGGTTTGAGAATTGGGATTGTGTTCTGGTCAGACGCGGAGCAGGGCGATGTCGGGCAAGAAAGGCAAGCTTTGGCCGCCGACATCAGCGCCGATTTCGTAGCGCACGGCATGGTCAACGCTGTGCTTGGCGCACTTTCTCCAGCGCCGGCCGTTCCCCTCAAAGTCGTTTCGAAACGCCGCGATCGACGCCGTCCGGCCCCTCGAAAACGGATCCCGGCCCAGGCAACGGCCGCAACAGCCTAGCCGCACCGCCATGTCTCAGATTGCCGCGCCGGCGCTGGAATGCCTGGTGCGACGGCAAGATCGTCCCCACTCGCAAACCATGGAACAATCTCGCGGCCTTGCGGTTCCTAACATCGAAGGAGAACCCCCATGCTTAGATTCCTTATCCGCCTCGGCGCGATCTATGCGGCGTTCCAGATCGGCCGAGAGTTCGGCCGCAAGGAGACCGAAATCATGCTCCTGCCGCCGCCCGTTGACTACGAGCGGCAACCGACGTCAAGAAACGAAACCGATTTCGGAGAGGCATAGGACCGGTCAATCTGTCTGGTCGATCTGGCCCATGCTGGCGCCGTCCCTGCGCGGGGCGCTTTATCGTACGAACGGACCCGGCCACTTGGCTGTTGCCAGGATCGTTTCTGGCAACGCAATAATTGAGCCGCTATCTCTGTCGCTCAAACGCGGCACAGCGAGGTTGACCGTGCGTCGAAGAATGAGTCTCAGATCCTGGCGTTGAGCCGATGGAGAAGGCATGATCAGCACGGGCAAGGCACGACCCTAAGAAAGTGGAAGGGAAGAAGCACTGGTGCTGTCAATTGCCAGGGAGACCGGCATCACCGAGGATCACGGGCGCGACCTTGTTCGCCTGATCGGCACCGGCCGCAATTCGCTGCTCCGTGAGGCGCGGCAGCTGCTCCGGCAGCGCCTGGCTAGTTTAGACCGAAGGTGCTCAGAGCACGGCTATCCCGTCGCCTTCTGCTGCCCGGCGGTCATCGCTTTGAGAGCCCGGACCACCTCTGCAGGTCCGGCGGGTTTCATCACTCTTACGCCGGACGAGAACGCTTCGGGGGTTTCCTCGAGCCCCAGGCCGGAATAGACGATGAAAGGAACCGCCCGCCCTGCCAAGGTTTTTGCCGCGTCAACAGCCTCGCCGTCCGACAGCCTGACGTCCAGGATCGCTGCGGCGGGGGTATGGTCCGCAAGAAAACGTTTCGCCTGGGAACATGTCGCCGCCAATGCCACGGCAAAGCCCGCCTCCGAAAGAGTGGACTCCATATCCAGTGCTATCAAGGCTTCGTCGTCGACGACAAGGACCAAGGGTTTGCCCATGCGCGGATGATCGCACGTTTGTAGATGGAAGACGAGTCGAGGCTACGACCCTTTTAGGGTCCGGTTCCCGTACGCAGCGGGTCGAGACCGCGAGCAATGGGAACCAACTGATCCAAGCCGCATTATATTTGGTTGGACTGGACAAGGTGTTTGGGATGCATGAAGCAACACAGGCGAATGTTGTCGCCTTCGAAAACCCGGGGGTGTCCAGCAATGACGGTCTGGATTTCGATTACAAGGATTTCTTCGAAAACGGCGCCGTTGCCCTCCATCTGGTGAACGCAGACGGCGTAATCGTGCATGCCAACCAGGCTGAGCTCGACCTTCTCGGCTATCCCGCAGAGGACTACCTCGGTTGCCACATCGCCGAGTTCTATCCCGACCGGGACGTCATAGAGGACATTTTGGGTCGCCTTGCCAATGGCGAGAAGATCGTAAGATATCCGGCGCGATTGAGGGCCAGCGATGGATCGATCAAGCACGTCGAAGTCACCTCAAGCGGACATTTCCGGGACGGCAAGCTGATCAACACCCGGTGCTTCACGGTCGATGTAACCGACTTGGTGCACACCCGCTCGGAGCTCAGGCAGCATGACAGTACCTATCACCAGATACTCGACGGCCTACCCGTCGCCATCTACACGACCGATCAGGATGGGACGATCACCTACTACAACCGCGCCGCGGCCGATCTGGCAGGCAGGGAGCCTGAGGTCGGCAAGGATAAATGGTGTGTGACGTTCAAGCTGTTCAGTGCCGACGGCAAGGAATTGCCGCACGATGAATGCCCGATGGCCATCGCGCTCAAGGAGAACAGGCCGGTCCGCAATCAGCAAGCTGTTGCGCAGCGTCCCGATGGATCGTTTTTTCCGTTCCTGCCCTACCCGACACCGCTGCGGGACGAGCACGGCGCTCTGATTGGCGCCGTCAACATGCTGCTGGACCTGACGGACCGCCAGCGTGCCGAAGAAACCAGGCAGCACCTGTCAGCGATCGTGGAATCCTCATTTGACGCTATCGTCAGCAAGGATCTCAACACCATCATAAAAAGCTGGAACCACGGCGCCGAACGGCTTTTCGGCTATACCGCCGACGAAGCGATTGGCCGGTCGGTGACCATGCTGATCCCCGAAGACCATCAGGACGAGGAACCCCGCATCCTCCAACGCATTCGCCGCGGCGAGCGCGTCGAACCATTCGAAACGACCCGCCTGCGCAAGGATGGCAGCCTGGTTCCGGTTTCGCTGACGATATCGCCCGTGCGTAACGCAACTGGGCAGATCACCGGCGCATCGAAGATAGCGCGAGACATCACGTCGGCGAAGGAGAATGAATACCGCATCCGCATGCTGATGCGCGAGGTCAACCACCGGGTGAAAAACCAGTATTCGGTCATCCTGTCGATGATCCGGGAGACCAACAAGCGATCGGAGACGCCAAAACACTTTGAAACCCAGGTGCGCGAGCGCATCATGGCGTTGTCGCGATCTCACGACCTGCTTGTTTCGGCGGATTGGAAGGGTGCCACGATCAGCGACCTCTTGGCGGCCCAGGTCGAGCCTTTCCCGCGGGGGGATGTGATCGAAATGTCGGGCCCATCATTGGTGCTCAGTCCCAACGCAGTTCAGTATCTCGGGATTGCCTTCCACGAACTGGCGACCAACTCGGCCAAATACGGCGTGCTCTCAGGGGACAAGGGCCGGATTTCGGTCACATGGGGCATCACCGGTTCCGGTGCTTCGAGGCTCTTTCACCTCACCTGGGCCGAATCCGATGGTCCGCAGGTTCAGACTGTCGGACAAGGTGGCTTTGGAACCGTTGTGCTGAAGCGGGTTGCGCCCGCAGCGGTCAGTGGGCAGGGAATTCTCGAACACGGTCCGCATGGCATAACATGGAGCCTGGAAGCGCCTTTGGCTTCCGTGGCAGCTTCTGCCGTCCATGAAGCTTAGAAGCAGGAAGCAGCCCTGCAACGAGCATTCGTCAATTGGAAGCCCTTGATGCGGCCTTTGCCGAGCGAAAACCCCGTTTCCGCTAAAGATCGCCAGAGCCATTGCTAAAGTCGACAGAGCAAATCACCGGCAGAGGGCGCATTTCGTTGCACGGAACGGGACAGGACCGGCGTAGCCAGAGGCGAGGTAACTATGGACATCGACGAGTTCCGTGCGACCCTTCAGGGTGTAGAGCCCCCGGCGAATCTTGGGATGGCGCTCCACGCTCTATGGTGGGATAGACAGGGCGATTGGGAGCGGGCGCATGAGTGTGTGCAGGCCAACGAATCTGATCCGGCCTCTGTATGGGTTCATGCCTATCTGCACCGCAAAGAAGGCGACCTTTCTAATGCAGCCTACTGGTACCGCCGCGCCGGGCAGCCTGTGGCAACTGGCAAGCTAGACGCAGAGTGGGAGTCGATTACAGAATCACTTCTTGCAGGATAGTGAGGGTCGCCCAAGGGGCAGCCTAGCGCCTCATCGCCCCCGTAGAGGCGAAACTCACCTCCGCCCGATGGGATCGGCTGGGCCCAGGAGGTCCGAACGTTTCCGCATAAATTCATGCAGCGAGATTGTTCTCGCGATTCCGTAAGGTCTCTGTTTAATAAGCTATATCTAATATTGACTATTTTCTGTCGCTCAAAAGTCGCAGACTTCATTTTACTGATCACCGTTAGCTTCTTGGTAGCTCTCACGACTATAAACTTCTTGCGGGCGAATAGCTTTCATGCTGCTTTCGCGCACTCAGGAATCAGGGAGCTTAGGCATGGCGGAGCGGATTGCGCGTGATGGGTTTTGGGTTTTGCATCTCGCGCGCTTGCCGCAAGTCGTGTCGCTTCGCTCCGGCACTTCCGCCTTGACGATCCTAACTGTTGCCCTTGCGCTGAGCGCCGCGCCGGCTCGGGCCGATGGCGGCAATGGTAGCAGCGCAGGCGCTGGACAAGGTGGCGTTGACGGCGCGCTCGCGAGTGCCACGGGTCAGAATGCCGCCAATGGCGCGACCGCTGGTGGCGGTGGTGGTGGCATTGACCTCACGACGGGTGACGGGGCGCCAGGAGGATCGGGAGCGGTAAGTGGGACAGCCAACAACCCAAATGGCGTTGCCGGTGCCACTGGTGCTACGGGTCTGGTCATCTCGACAGACGGGACCATTGCAACCAGCATCAGCGGCGGAGCCGGCGCTTTGGGCTCCCCTGGCACGAATGGCGTCGTCAGGAGCGGCGGCGGTGGCGGTGGCGGTGTGGGCGTCAGTGCCACGGCCGACGTTACAGTCACTGGCACAGGATCGGTGAGTGGTGGCACTGGCGGCCGAGGTGGGACCAATGGCAACAGCGGCAGCGGTGGTGGCGGCGTCGGCATATTCTCGTCCGCAAACGTGTTTGTAGAGGCGGGCGGCAGCGTTACCGGCGGCACGAGTCTCTCCACAATTGGGGTCCAAGCAGGTGGTGGCGGCGGCGCAGCTGCCATCGTCCTGATGGGCGGCAGGACAATCCAGAACAGCGGGAATCTGCTCGGGGGTGCCGGTGGAAGAACAGTTCTCGGCGGCGGTGGGGACGGTGGCGCCGCTGTTCTGCTGCTTTCAGGTGGAACCGTCATCAACAAGCTAGGTGCGACGATCGTTGGCGGCAGTGGCGGTCAGGGCTCCTTGGCAGGCGGCGATGGCGCCGCAGGGATCAAGGGCGCCAACATCGCGGTCATCAATGCGGGTACGATCAGCGGCGGTGCCGTCGGCACCGGTGGCGGAACGCCGGCAGCCGGCAAAGCCATCCAGTTCACCGGCGGCGTCAATTCGCTGGAGATTCAGGCCGGCTCCACCATCACAGGCAATGTGGTCGCTTTCAGCGCCGCGGATACATTCAAGCTGGGTGGCGATATCAGCGCCAGTTTCGGTGTGTCGCAGATCGGCGCTGGCGCCAAATATGACGGGTTTGGGTTCTACGAGAAAACCGGAAACAGCACCTGGACCCTAACGGGGACGACAACTGCCGTCACGCCTTGGACCTTGTCCGGCGGGACCCTGCAAATTTCGAGTGACAACAATCTGGGCGCCCTCTCGGGCGGCTTGACGTTCGACGGCGGCACGTTGCGCACGACCACCAGCTTCGCCACCAATCGCAATGTCCTGATCAATTTGACCGGCGGGTTCGACACGGTGGCAGGCACGCAGTTGGACGTGTCAGGCCAGGTGACCGGCACCGGCACACTGGTCAAGAGCGGCGCCGGCACCCTCAACGTCACCAATTTGTCCAACAGCTATACGGGTGGCAACATCGTCAATGCAGGAACGCTTGCCGGCGACACCGTGGCGATCCGTGGCGACATCCTGGACAACGGCGCTGTCTCGTTTCTCGACCTCGGCCCCCACACCTTCGGCGGAAATATCTCCGGCTCGGGCAGCGTCGACATCGAAGGCTTCGGCACGCTGACGCTGACCGGTGCCAACACCCACAGCGGCGGCACCAAGGTCGGGACCGGCAAAAGCATCTCGGTCGCGTCGGACCAGAATCTGGGTGCCGCTACGGGCCTGCTGACACTCGACGGCGGCGAACTCGGCACGACAGCAAGCTTCGCCATGAGCCGCGATGTCAAGCTCACTTCCGCCTATGGCTACTTCCGCGCGGCGGCGGGTACGACGCTGACCGCGAATGGCGAGCTGAGCGGCGTGGGCGGCGTCTACAAGGAGGGCGCCGGCACCCTGGTGCTCAACGGCGACAGCACCTATTCCGGCCGTACCACGGTCGACGGGGGCAAGCTCGTCGTCGAAGGTTCGCTTGGGAATACCGAAACGACGGTCAACAGCGGCGGCACGCTGGGCGGCTCCGGCTCGATAGGCGGCGCGGTGATCGTCGCCGATGGTGGCGTGCTGGCCCCCGGCTCCAGTCCGGGTACGCTTACGGTCGGATCGCTCAGCCTGAGCTCCGGTTCTATGCTCGACTACGAGCTCGGCCAGGCAGGAATTATCGGCGGCGGTGTCAACGACCTGATCGAGGTGACCGGAGCGCTGACGCTGGACGGCAGCCTCAACATCACCGATGTAGGCGGCTTTGGCCCTGGCGTCTACCGGCTCATCAATTATGGCGGCGCCCTCACCGACAATGGTCTCGAACTCGGCAATCTGCCGGCCGGCGTCACGGCGGCCGATTTGACGGTGCAGACTTCTGTCGCCAACCAGGTCAATCTTATCAGCAGTGTCGGTAACGACCTGTTGTTCTGGGACGGTGACGCGGCCGGGAATGCCAACAACAATCTGGTCGATGGCGGCAACGGCACTTGGACTGCGGCAAGCCCGACGTGGACGATGAGCACCGGCCTGGTGACCGGCGCGATGAAGCCGCAACCCGGTTTCGCCATCTTCCAGACGCTTGGCGGCACCGTCACCACCGACGACAGCGCCGGCGCGCTGGAGGTTACCGGCATGCAGTTCGCTGCCGATGGCTACCGCATCGAGGGCGACTCCGTCACGCTCGCCGACGCCGGTGGCGAGAGCATCATCCGGGTCGGCGACGGCTCCCCGGCCGCAGCGGGCTATATAGCCACCATCGCCTCCGTGCTGACCGGGGCAAGCAGCCTTACCAAGACTGATGCAGGCACGCTGGTGCTCGAAGGCGCCAACACCTACACGGGAGGTACGACCGTCTCGGGCGGCGTGCTTTCGGTTTCGGCCGATAACAATCTCGGCGTTGCTGCCGGCGAGCTGACGTTCTCCGGCGGTACGCTGCGCAACACCGCCGTCTTCTCCTCGGCGCGCGATATCACACTTTTGGCGGCCGGCGGCACCTTCGACACGATGGCTGACCTCACTTTGTCCGGCGTGATCTCGGGGGCCGGCAGTCTTGCCAAGGCCGGCGCCGGCACGCTGACGCTTACGGGAACGAACAGCTATGGCGGCAACACGTTGGTCAGCGCTGGCACGCTGGTCGGCGATGCAACCTCGATTCGTGGCGACATCGGCAATTCCGGCACTGTCGTGTTCGACCAGGCGGCGGACGCCAGCTTCGCCGGCGATATCTCCGGCACCGGCGCAATGATGAAGGATGGCGCCGGCGTGCTGACGCTGTCAGGCACGTCGCTGCTGGACTGGACCGTCAATCAAGGCGGCCTCGTCTCGGCAGCCGAGCGCTTCGGTGGCGATGTCGCGATCGGCGCCGGCGCCTCCTTCACATTCGACCAAGTCGCCTCCGCCAGCTATGCCGGCGTGCTCTCGGGCGCCGGTACGTTCATCAAGGACGGCCAAGGCACGCTGCTGCTTGCGTTGGACAACTCAGGCTTTACCGGCGCCACTACGGTCAGCGGCGGCACGCTTGCCGCGGGCGCTGCGAACGCGTTCAGTTCCTCCTCGCAGTTTTCCGTCGCCTCGGGCGCCACGCTCGATCTTGCCGGCACGTCCCAGACGATTGCGGGGCTGAGCAACGCCGGAACGGTGCGCATCGCGGGTGGCGTCCCAGGCGACACACTTACCGTCAGCGGCGACTATATCGGCAATGGCGGCAACGTCATCCTCAACACGGCGCTCGGTGGTGACGGTTCGCCGACCAATATGCTGGTGATCGCCGGCAACACGTCAGGGACGGGTACCCTTCAGGTCGTCAATTTCGGCGGGTCCGGCGCCCAAACGGTCGGAGGCATCAAGATCGTCGACGTCGGCGGCGTCTCGAACGGCAGCTTCTCGCTCGACGGCAATTATACCTTCGAAGGCGATGCAGCGGTCGTCGCGGGCGCCTATGCCTACAGGCTTTACCAAGGCGGCGTCAGCACACCGGCCGACGGCGATTGGTATCTGCGCTCGGCCCTGGTCAATGGCGATCCCGATCCGCAGCCGCTCTATTCGCCCGGCGTGCCTTTGTACGAGGCCTATGAAGGGGTGCTGCAGGCCTTCAATGAACTGGGCACCATGCAGCAACGCATTGGCAATCGCTCGTGGGGCGAGGGTGCTACGCCGCAAGGTGCGGACCTGCCAGGCCAGGGCTCGGTCGACGGCAAGGCGATATGGGCGCGCATCGAAGCTGCCCATGCCGAGATCAAGCCGGAGACGTCGACCTCCGGCACGAACTATGACGTGACCACCTGGAAGCTGCAGGCCGGCGTCGATGGCCTGCTGCACGAAAGCGACGCCGGTACCCTGATCGGAGGGATTACGGCCCACTACGGAACCGCGTCGTCGGACGTCTCCTCGATCTTCGGGGCAGGGTCGATCGCTGCCACCGGCTACGGCGTCGGCAGCACGCTCACCTGGTTCGGCAGCGGTGGCTTCTACGTCGACGCGCAGGCCGAGGCGACATGGTATGACAGTGACATCCGGTCGGCCACGCTGGGCACCACGCTTGCGGACGGCAACAACGGTTTCGGCTACGGGCTGAGCGTGGAGACCGGACAGAAGATCGCCCTCAACGGCAACTGGTCGCTGACGCCGCAGGCCCAGCTTGCCTATTCCTCGGTCGACTTCGACGCGTTCACCGACCCGTTTGGCGCCGTCGTGTCGCCCGGCAGCAGCAACAGCCTCGTTGGCCGGCTCGGCCTCTCCGCGGACTATGAAGACCAGTGGGTGGACGATGCGGGGCAAGTAAGCCGTACGCACATCTACGGGCTCGGCAACCTTTACTACGACTTCCTCGACGGAAATGATGTCGATGTGTCTGGCACGAAACTGGTCAGCGAAAATCAGGCGCTGTGGGGCGGTGTCGGCCTTGGTGGCTCGCTGAGCTGGGCGGACGGTCGCTACGCCGTCTTCGGAGAAGGGACAGCGCGGACAAGCCTCAAGGATTTTGGCGATAGCCACGCCCTGGGCGCCAAGCTCGGGTTCGCTGTGAAATGGTAGCGGCGATCAAGCTGGACATGTCGACTTTGGCTTGAGGGTCGTGTCCGGCACGGCTATGGATCCGGACTTGCGGGCCACCCGGCTCGTCGCCCTCGGACGTTTCCTTACCGGCTGCCGGCATCAAGTACCAGGCTCGCATCCGAAGCACCCTGGCGGTCGATCACAGGGATGCCAGCGCGCTGGACATGCGCTCCAGTCCTTGGCGCAACAGAGGACGCGGGCAGCCGACATTCAGGCGAATGAAGCCTTCGCCGCCAGGCCCATAGACGCGGCCGTCATAGAGATTAACCCCGGCCCGATCGACAAAGAATTTCTGAATTCCACCCACTCGGCGATCGAGCGCGCACGCATCCAACCACACCAGAAACGATGCGTCGGGCCGCATGGGCGTGATGCCTGGAAGGTGTTCACCGGCGAACTCGCAAACCAGATCGATGTTGCCGGCGATGTAGCGCGTGAGTTGGTCGAGCCACGGCGCGCCGCTGCTGTAAGCAACCTCCAGGGCCAGGCGGCCGAAAAAGTTCGCATTCACCATGAATGACGCCTGCATTGCGGCAAGAAGCGCCTCGCGGCGCTTTTTGCTGGCTACCGAAATGGTTGCCGAAGGAACCCCGGCAAGATTGAAAGTCTTCGTTGGAGCGGTGCAGATGAACGATTTCTCCGCAGCATCTTCCGAGATGGAGGAGAAGACGATGTGGGGGCGATCCGACAACCTTATGTCGCAGTGAATGTCGTCGGATATGACCAGGATGCCATGGCGCTCGCAGATGTCGTTGAACGCCGCCAATTCTTCGAGGGTCCAGGCCATTCCGGCAGGGTTGTGAGGATTGCACAGCAGGAATGCCTTGGCACCGCCGGCCGCCAGTTTCTCGAAATCCTCCAGATCGAGTTCATATCTGTTGTTCTGCAGCCTCAGCCGGTTCGTAAGCAGAACCCGCCCGTTTCCCTGAACAACTTCGAAATAGGGCGAGTACACGGGCGACTGCACAATGACGCCGTCACCGGGCTTGGTGAAGGTTCGCAGTATCGCAGCCACGGACGGCATGATCGCCGGCGCGGGAAGCAAGGTCTCCAGTTTCGGCGACCAGTTGTGCCGGTGCGCGAACCACGATTGCACGATCTCATAGTGGCGCGGATCGCGGCGTGTGTAGCCGTAAATGCCATGCTCCGCGGCCTCGCGCAGTCGCGCGATGACGGTTTCCGGAGCGCGGAAGTCCATATCCGCCGTCCACAGCGACAGCAGGTCCTGGCCCTCGACCTGGGGAGAGAACTCGTCCCACTGGTTGGCCCATTTGACAGATCCGAACTGCTGACGGTCGTGGATCTGGTCGAAATCTATTCCCGCGATATGTCGTTGCCCAAGCGCCGATGCGGGCGTGTCTGCACAAGCCATTTGATGGTCACCTTGCCGCGGGCATTGCTTGTGGCATCATCAGCGCCTCCTAGGATTTGTGGCCACGCGCCAATTGGCGCTCCATAGATTGCGAGTAACGCGACATGCCGAAGCAAAAGCTCCAGTAGACCAACCCCGCAAAGAGGTAGCCGGTTGATGAGATCGTCGGGCCTGCCCAGTTCGGATCGACGCGCGCCGTTTCAACGGCCTTCAGGAAATCCGCGATGCCGACGATGGCGACCAGAGTCGTGTCTTTGAACAGACCGATGAAGGTCGAGACGATGCTCGGTATGACGATCGTCAACGCCTGAGGGAGGACGATCAGGCGCATCATGTCGAAGTAGCCGATCCCGAGCGCCTTGGCCGCTTCGTGTTGGCCCTTCGGGATCGCCTGAAGGCCGGCTCTCACGACCTCGGCCATATAGACGGACGAGAACAACGCTATCGCGATGAGCGGGCGCAACAGTCGATCAGGCGTCAGATAATCCGGGACGAAGAGCGGCATCATGAAGTTCGCCATGAACAACACTGTGATAAACGGCACGCCGCGGACGACTTCGATGAACGTGACGCAAACCGTCTTGACGAAAGGGAGTTCCGACCTGCGTCCAAGCGCCAGGATAACCCCGATCGGTAGCGAGAAGACGATACCCACGATCGACATCAGCAACGTGATCAAGAGACCGCCCCAGAGCGTCGTATCGATGACAGGCAAATGAAGCCAGGCAACGCCGCGCACGAGAACGAACGCGGCCACGGGGTAGACGAGGAAGAACAGCAACGCCGCCACTTTGCGCCGCGGAGCCTTCGTCCACAGGAGCCAAACGATGAGGATGGCGCCGATCGCCTGCGCAAGGTCCACCCGCCACCGCTCGGAAACCGGATACGCGCCGTATCGCAGGTAGTCGAACTTCTCGGCGATGAAAGGCCAGCAAGCCCCCTGGCTGTTCGTACGGCAAGCTTCGTGGCCGCCGCTCCAGACCGCGTTGAAGATCGCAAAGCTCAGGAAGTGATGCAGCAGCCACGCGGCGAGGAGGACAAAGCATATTGTCAGCGCGCCTGAGGACGGCGTCGAAAACAGGTTCTTTTTCATCCAGCTCACTGGACCCGGTCGAACGTCCGCGGGAGGCGCCATGGCTGGTATGAGCGCGCTGATGTCAACTGGCGAACGCATGGACTGATCGCTCATCCGTCACCTTTCAACAATTGCAAAATGTCGGTTACACGCGTTCATGACCAACGACGTGGCAAGGGAGATGACGAGATAGACCGACAGGGTAATCGCCATGACCTGGACGGCGGCTCCGGTCTGGTTGAGCACCGTGCCGGCAAAGATCTGAACGAGGTCGGGATAGCCGATGAACACGGCAAGCGACGAGTTCTTGATGAGGTTGAGATACTGGCTTGTCAAAGGGGGAATGATGATGCGCAGCGCCTGGGGAACGACGACCAGACGAAGCGTCTTGCCCGGCGCCAGCCCCAGCGCATGCGCAGCCTCGGTCTGGCCCTTTGGCACTGCCTGAATTCCACCTCGCACGATCTCGGCGATGTATGAACCGGTGTAGACCGACAGACCGATCAGGAGAGCGGCAAACTCCGGATAGAGCTGATGCCCGCCTTGAAAATTGAAACCCCGCAGCTGCGGAGCGACGAACGAGACCGGCTCGCCAGCCGCCAGGAACACGACCAGCGGAAATCCTATCAAGGTCGCCAGACTGACCAGAAGCACCGGCAGCTGCCTGCCCGTCCGTCTCTGGATGCTCCTGGCGCGAAACCAGAACGCAACGCAGCAGGAAATGGCCGCAACGAATGCCAGGCCCACCAGACCCGCTCCCGGATGCAAATGAATCTCCGGAACGATGAGGCCGCGATTGTTGAGGTAGATGCCGCCGGGAATGGCGATGGACGCCTTCGGCGAGGGCAACGGCTTGAGGACGGCGTTGTACCAGAACAGCAGCTGCAGCAATAACGGAACATTGCGCACAAGCTCGACATAGGCGGTCGCCACCTTCGAAACGATCCAGTTCGGCGACAGGCGGGCAACGCCGATGACGAAGCCAAGCAACGTCGCAAACAGGATTGCGAGGAGACTGACGTAGAGGGTGTTGACCACTCCCACCCAGAACGCCTGACCGTAGCTGGACAATGCATCGTACGGTATCAGGGTTTGATTGATGTCGAAGCCGGCAAACTCATTCCAAAAGTCGAATGAGAGCGGAATCCCCCGGACCCGCATATTCGATGCAGTCTGCATGCCGATGCCCAGCGCCAAGGCCAGCAGGCAGCCGGCGAGCAAGAGCTGGTAGAGGATGCCCCGCACCTTCGTATCGTGCAGCGACAACCTCCTGCGCGACGGCGCGGGAAGCGACAAATGGGACATGGGCTGTTCCTATCGGGTCTGTGCAAGGCGCTGACGGTAACACGCCAGCGCCTTGCAACCATGCCTTTGCCTAAAGCGCGTCGGGTTTGAACGGACTCAGGCGACGCGCTTTAGGGTCTTCGTTATGCATGTCGTTGTCTCAAAACCGGGGCCATTTTTGAGCGACATGCATTAGCGGATCGGCGGAGCGTACTGAACGCCGCCTTGGTTCCAGAGCGCGTTCATGCCACGCTCCATTTTCAGCGGCGAATCCTTGCCGACATTGCGTTCGAACACTTCGCCGTAATTGCCGACCTGCTTGATCACCTCGACCGGCCAGTTATCGCCGAGCCCGATGTCCTTGCCTATGCTGCCTTCCACGCCAAGCAGGCGGCGGATGCTGGGATTGTCAGACGATTTCATGGCATCGACGTTCTTGGAGGTGACCCCGTATTCCTCCGCGGCCACCATGACGTAGAGCGTCCACTTCGCCACATTGAACCACTGGTCGTCACCCTGCCGCACCGCCGGGCCAAGCGGCTCCTTGGAGATCAGCTCGGGAAGAACAATGCTGTCGTCCGGCTTGGCCATGCGAAGCCGCGACGCGTTCAAGGTGGAGGTGTCTGCGGACAAGACGTCGCAACGTCCCTCCTCATAAGCCTTCACGACAGCTTCCTCGTCTGCGAAACCAACCGTCGTGTACTTGATCGACTGCGAGCGAAAATAGTCGGCAAGGTTCAACTCGGTCGTGGTGCCCTGGGTGACGCATATCGATGCGCCGTCAAGTCCCTTGGCTGACGTGATATTGTCCGCCTTGCGCACCATGAACCCCTGGCCGTCATAGAAATACGTGCCGGCAAACAGTATGCCTAGCGACGTATCGCGGGACGATGTCCAGGTTGCGTTGTGGGCGAGAATGTCGATCTCTCCCGACTGCAAGGCGGTGAAGCGATCCTTTGGCGTCAATGGGATGAACTTGACCTTTTGCGCGTCCCCGAGCACGGCAGCGGCCACGGCGCGACAATAATCGACGACAAATCCGGTCCATTTGCCTTCATTGTCGGGAAGGCTGAAGCCAGCCGTGGCCGAATTCGTGCCACAGGTCAGCACGCCATTTTTCTTGACATTGTCGAGGGTTGCGGACCACGCCGAGGAGGCGGTGCACGCGATGGCGAGGGCAAGTAGGCCCTTGAACGTTGATCTCATTTCGGCATTCCCCTGTTATTGTTGAAGGGAATGTGCTCTCCAGCCCAAGTATTCGTCAAATCGATTGTTCTCATTGTGAAAATGAGCGCTGCTCATAGTTGCGAAGCACTCCCAGCTGAAAAGCGGTTGAGTGGTGAAGCAGCGCCCGCGACCTATTTTACGGCCGACCCCGGTGCTCCGAGGGTGCCTTGGTGTCTCTTGCTCCGCGATTCGTTGTAGATTCCCACGATGATTTCCCGGAGCCACCTGGTTCCCGGGTCATTCGCCATCTGGCGGTGAACAATAAGCCAGGCATTCACATTCGCTATCGGAAGGGGTGGCGGGACCAACGTCACCTCACTCCTCTCATCCAGCATTTGCAGGATGGCATCACCGCAATGGGTAATCAGTTCAGTGCCGCGAAGCGCCCAGGGCAGCACCGGATAGTTCGAGATGGTCGCAACGACATTGCGGCGAAGACCCATCTGTTTGAGGGCGGCATCCGCGAGGCCTTCCGCCAGGCCATCTGCGGAAATCTGGAGGTGGGAACTGGCCAGATAGGTTTCCAGCGTCATTGCGCTTCTGGCGATCTTGCTTCCGCTCCACACTGCGCAAAACAATCGGTCCTGACCAAGCTCCACCTTCAAGAGACCTGGGTCGTCGCGTATCGCTGCTCCCGTCAGCGCGCAGTCAACTTGTCTCAGATAGACCGATGAACCGATTTCGGGTCCGTTTGCGGGAATGACGTTCAGCGTCGCGCCAGGAGCTTGCCTGGAAAATTCTCGAATGAGGCCCGGGATGAAAACCATGGCATGATAATCTGTAAGTCCAACGCGAAAGTTGCGTCGCGTCGTTGCTGGATTGAAGATCTGATGCCGGTCGATCGATGCGCGGATCGTTGCGAGTGCGGCGGAAATATTCGACAGCAGCTCAACTGCCCGGGGAGTTGGCCGCATCTCGCCGCCATCTCTGGTGAACAATTCATCCTGCAATAGATACCGAAGCTTCGACAGGGAGTGGCTTACAGCTGATTGTGTTCTGCCCAATTCGGTAGCCGCCCGCGTCACGCTCCTTTCCCGCATCATCACGTCAAAGACCCGCAATAGATTGAGGTCGATATCGTTATAATTCATGGAATTACCTCATCTGCGACCTGAGACCGCACCAGGCGGCACTAACGCGTTGGTTGCGACGGTGACAGATGGGGCACGAAGAGTGAAGACAGAGGTCCGGCTACGCCTTTGAAACTCTGGCGGTTGAACAGGTGACGGCGACCGCCGGATCGCTCCGCGGCATTTCTGAGCCTGGCTTGGCGAGCAAGCCGGCAATCCGCCATGAACCCAGGGCGAGCATGTGAAGTAAAGTCAGCCGCACCCGCTGGGTGGGAAATCGCAGGCGGTTTCATTGGCTTGATAATGGCGGAGAGAGCGGGATTCGAACCCGCGTTACGGTCTCCCGTAAACACACTTTCCAGGCGTGCGCCTTCAACCACTCGGCCACCTCTCCGTCCTTGCATTCGCGCCGGCCGGTTTTGCCACGCGGGTTGGGGAGATGCATCCCTTTGGGATTTGCGGGAAGACCCGCTTGATGGACACCGCCAACCAGCGGATGCCCTTCCCGGCGCCCGTCAATCAAACAGGCGCGGGGCTCATCTAGTCGATCCGGCGCCGAATGCCAAGCCATAACGGCAGTCTATTCGCTTTGCCGGCCATGCATCGTTTCGCGGGGCTTTGAACGGCTCCGCTTCTAAGGCGCTTCGGTTCTGAATGGTGTGCACGGGCAAGGCGGCAGGGCCGGCCGCGCTTGACTTCGCCCCTCGCCACCTGTCGAGTGCGGCGGAGGCTTTGCGGGGGCAACGTCCAGACATGACATCGAGCAATGAACAGCCGGCCAGCGGAACGCCGGCCGGAGGCATGCCAGGCGGGCTGACGCCCGCAGGGCCTCCGGACAGCGGGCTGTCCTTCGTGCCCGTGGTCTGGCTCCTCTTCGTCATGGCATGGTCGGTCTACTGGCTGGTCTCGGCGCGGTGGCTGTTCGAGAGTTCCGGCCTGCCGGACAGGGTCTTCTATTTCGTGCTTGGCGGACTGGCCTTCGACATCGTCACCATCGTGTGGGGGCTTTATCTGCTCGGCCTCGCCTTAAGCCGTTCCGCGCGCTTTCCGCGTCATTTCACCATCTGGCAGATCACCACTATCGCCTGGCGGCTGGCCGAGCAGGTCTATGCGCTGACCGTGCCCGATTTCACCGTCTCCGCCAGGGAGCTTGCGATCGCCGCCACCGAAATCGTCATCGGCCTGTTTTGCATTTACCTGCTGCGCCGCGGCGACGAGGCCAAGGCCTTTTATGCAAGGCCGGAAGCGCAGGCACCGTCAGCCTTTAGTTCGATCGTCGCCGCGCTGGCCGGCATCACCCTCGGCGCCGTCGTCGGCGCCGTCGCCGGCTTCGCGCTTGGCGCGGGGATCGCCGAAGCCACCGACATCAGCTGTTTCGAAGGCGGCTGCGGCTACTTCGCGGTGTTCATCGGCCTTGCCGGGCTGGTGGTCGGGGCCATTGGCGGCGGCGTCCTCGGCGTCTGGCTCGTCCATCGGCGGAGCCGAAAGGTGGCCATATAGGCGGGCGATAGGCTTCAAATTCGCGTATGGCGATTGCACGCGGGGCGTGCGCATTCTATTCCTCGCCTTTGACCGGAAGGTCCTCGGGAGGAACTTGAGGACCGGGGAAGATTTCGATGTTGCGTTTTTTGTTTCGCCTCGCGGCCATGATCGCACTCTCGGTCGCCGTCATCATGGCCGTGCTCGACGCGACGCGCTCGGTGGCGGCTTCCACATTGGTCATGACGCCGCTGAATTCGAGCTGGCTGGCGGTTTCGCCCGACACCCGCGCGGCCTTCGAGACCTTCGTGCGCGCCAAGGTCAATCCGACGATATGGGATGGCGGCATCGCCTGGGTGCTTGCCCAGCCGGGGTTTGCCGTGTTCGCGGTGCTTGCCTTCATCCTCTATGCGATCGGCTACCGGCGCCGGCGGCGCGGCGGAGAATTCGCGCCGGGCTGATGGGTTGTCCCAGCGGACTTGCGACGACAACGCGGCAATCGTCCACAGCTGTCACCGCATTGGGCATGTTTTTCCAACGGGGGGCATGCTTTTCCAAAAGGTCAAAATTCCGCGTGAATTTTGTTTCGGGCCGTGCCAGATTGCCTTGAGCGGGAGGGGAGTACACTCCTGGCTGATGCCGCATGCCTGCCGGAGAACCGGGCAGGCGGGCGGCGCGTAACGGAAAAAAATAACCGACAGGGTGTGGATCACATGAAACGTATCGTTCTCGGCCTCCTGGCCGCAACCGCAATGGTTCTTCCGGCTTTCGCCGCGGATGTCCAGCCGGCCATCCTCTACGATCTCGGCGGCAAGTTCGACAAATCCTTCAACGAGGCTGCCTATCACGGCGCCGAAAAGTTCAAGACCGAGGCCGGCACCGCCTATGTCGAGTTCGAAGTGTCGAACGCCTCGCAACGCGAGCAGGCGCTGCGCCGCTTCGCCGAGGACGGCCGCAACCCGATCGTCATGGCCGGCTTTGCCTGGGAGGATGCGCTGAAGGTGGTCGCGAAGGAATATCCCGATCTCAACTTCGCCATCATCGACGATGCCGTCGATATGCCCAATGTCCGTTCGCTTGTGTTCAAGGAAAACGAAGGCTCCTATCTCGTCGGCATCATGGCGGCGATGGCCTCGAAGTCCAAGAAGGTCTCCTTCATCGGCGGCATGGACATTCCGCTGATCCGCAAGTTCGAATGCGGCTATGTCGGCGGCGCCAAGGCGGCCGGTGCGACCGACGTCATCCAGAACATGACCGGCGACACGCCCGCGGCGTGGAACGATCCGGCCAAGGGCGGCGAGATCGCCAAGACACAGATCGACCAGGGCTCCGACGTGGTCTATGCCGCGGCCGGCGGCACCGGCGTCGGCGTGCTGCAGGCGGCGGCGGATGCCGGCAAGCTCGGCATCGGCGTCGATTCCAACCAGAACGGCCTGCAGCCCGGCAAGGTGCTGACCTCGATGCTGAAGCGTGTCGACGTGGCCGTCTACACCGCCTTCATGGACGGCAAGAACGGCACCTTCAAAGGCGGCCTGCAAAATCTCGGCCTCAAGGAAGGCGGAGTCGACTACGCCATGGACGACAACAACAAGGCGCTGGTCACCGACGAGATGAAGGCGGCGGTCGAAAAGGCGAAAGCCGACATCATCGCCGGCACGATCCAGGTGCACGACTACACCGCCGACAACGCCTGCCCGTATTGATCGGCAAGTTATTTCTTTGTTTTGACGCAATTCCGGACGGAAAACCGCTTCACACTTTTCCTGAAATTGCTTTAGGTTTCGAACCGCCGGGTGAAAGCCCGGCGGTTTTGTTTTTGGAGGGTTGGAAGGACGTTGAAGATTGGCGAAGATCTCGGCGACGTCCGATCTCCCCCCTTGCGGGGGAGATGCCTGGCAAGGCAGAGGGGGGTGCTGTCCCTCGGCCTAACAGCCAATTCACCGTTCATTCCCAACGGAAGCCATTAAGGTTGGCGATCCTTCACACCCCCCTCTGGCCTGCCGGCCATCTCCCCCGCAAGGGGGGAGATCGGCAGTTCCGGCGTTGCGGGCTCGGCGAAGCTGAGACGGAGAGGGGAGCGCCGTATGCGGTTGGCCGTAGGTCAGGGCAGAAGCGCACTTCCTGTCGACAACAGACCGACGAGATAACCCACCGCAAACACCACGATCAGCGCGATGGCGATGACGGCGCCACGCCGGCCGCCGAGCGAATGCACGCCGACGCCATAGGGCTTCCGCTCCAGTCTGCCGATCACCGGCTTTACCTCGTCCTGGCCGACTACACGCATCTGCGGCAGTTCGGCGATGCGTTGCGAGATCAGCTGCCAGCGATCGCTGCCGCCCGATGGCCGCCCCGTGCGATCGAAGACATGCATACGCTCGGCCAGCCGCATCACCGTGTCGCGGAAGGCGGGATCGATCTCCAGGTCGCGCTCGGCACGCTCGCGGTCGCGATCGTTCATCAGGCCAAGCACATAGTCGCCCGCCCGCGCAACGCGATCGCTTTCACCGGCCATCGGCTTCTCCTTGCTACCAGTGCGGCGGTTTGGTTATCGGCACGTCGGGGGCCGACTGTTCCTCCAGCGCCATGAAGCGCCCGGTCAGCGCATCGAGCTTGCGCTGCATGCGTTCGATCGCCGTCCACTGTTCGGCGATCTGGCCCGACAGTTCCTCGATGGTCTTTTCCTGTTCAGCGGCGCGGATTTCCAGCGTCGTCAGCCGGTCGACAGGCATGATCATTCGAAACTCCCTAGGTCTTGGTGCACGCAGTTGCAGCATGATGATGCGACTGTTGACCCTTGCATATTAGTGAATGTGAAGGTCTGCGGCCACGTTCGAAATTGACAAGCGCACCGGGATTTGTCGAGAGTGGCCACTGCGCCGCCAATTGGCACGGGTGGGGCATCATGCTAGGCGTTTTGACCAAGCGATAAAAAAATAAGAGTGGGACAGGCTGCATGGCGCAAGCCGCAATCGAACTGATCGGCATCAACAAGAGTTTTGGCGCCGTTCGCGCCAATCGCGACATCAATCTGGAGATCGCACGCGGCACCATCCACGGCATCGTCGGCGAGAACGGCGCCGGCAAGTCGACGCTGATGTCGATCCTCTACGGCTTCTACCAGGCCGACAGCGGCGAGATCCGTGTCGGCGGCAAGCCGGCGTCGATCAAGACCTCCAACGACGCCATCGCGCTCGGCATCGGCATGGTGCACCAGCACTTCATGCTGGTCGACAATTTCACCGTGCTGGAAAACATCATCCTCGGCGCCGAAAGCGATGCGCTGTTGAAAAAGAGCATCGCCAAGGCGCGCTCCGAACTGGAGCGGCTCGAGCGCGAATACGGGCTGGAAGTCGATCCCGACGCCATCATCGAGGAATTGCCGGTCGGCCTGCAGCAGCGTGTCGAAATCCTGAAGGCGCTTTATCGCGGCGCCGAGATCCTGATTCTCGACGAGCCGACGGGCGTGTTGACGCCGGCCGAGGCCGACCATCTGTTTCGCATCCTCAGGCAATTGAAGGACCAGGGCAAAACGGTGGTGCTGATCACCCACAAGCTGCGCGAGATCATGGCCATCACCGACAATGTCTCGGTCATGCGCCAGGGCACGATGGTGGCGACGCGCGAGACCAGCAAGACGACAGTCGGCGAACTGGCCGAACTGATGGTCGGGCGGCGCGTGCTGCTGCGGGTCGAAAAGGGCGAGACGGAGGCCGGTGCGGTCAAGCTCGCAGTCAAGAACCTGACGGTGAAAGACCAGCGCGGCGTCACCATGGTCGACGACATCTCCTTCGATATCCGCGCCGGCGAGATCGTCGGCATTGCCGGTGTCGCCGGCAACGGCCAGTCCGAACTGCTCGAGGCGATTTCCGGCATCAGGCGCGCGGTTTCCGGCTCGGTGATGCTCGATGGCAAGCCGATCGACCTGACCGGGGCCGCCGATCCCGGCGAGTTGCGCGACCGTGGGCTCGCCCATGTGCCGGAGGACCGCCATCATGTCGGCCTGGTGCTGGCCTTCGAGGAGAACGAGAATTCGATCCTCGGCTACCATGACGACCCGCGCTACCTCAATGGGCCGTTCCTCAACATCGACGCCATCATGACCGATGCCAAGGACAAGATAGAGAAGTACGACATCCGTCCCGGCAATCCGCGTCTGAAGACGGCGAATTTCTCCGGCGGCAACCAGCAGAAGATCGTGCTGGCGCGGGAAATGGAGCAGGACCCCGGTGTTCTGATCGTCGGCCAGCCGACGCGCGGCGTCGATGTCGGCGCCATAGAATTCATCCACAAGCGGCTGATTGCCATGCGCGACCAGGGCAAGGCGGTGCTGGTGGTGTCGGTCGAGCTCGACGAGATCCGTTCGCTGTCCGACCGCATCCTGGTGATGTTTGCCGGGCGCATCGTCGGCGAACGTGGCCCTGAGGCGACCGAGGGCGAGCTTGGCCTGCTGATGGCAGGCATCGATCGCCAGGAGGCGGCAGAGTGAGCACGCCTTACGCCAAACTGCCGGCCTGGGCCGATTATGGGCTGATCCCGCTGATCAATCTGTCCGTGGCCTTCATCGTTGCCGGTTTCGTCGTCATGCTGGTCGGCGAAAACCCGCTTCGTGCCGCCGTCATCCTGGTCGAGGGCGCTTTCGGCAAGGGAACCGGCATTGCCTTCACGCTGTTCTATGCCACCACCTTCATCTTCACCGGCCTGTCTGTGGCGGTGGCCGCGCATTGCGGCCTGTTCAACATCGGGACCGAGGGCCAGGCCTATATTGCCGGCCTTGGCGTGGGCGTGGTCTGCCTCGCCTTCGACACTGTGCTGCCGTGGTGGCTGACCTTTCCGCTGGCGATCGTCGCCGGAGCCGCCGTCGGTGCGCTGTGGGCGCTGATCCCGGCCTATCTGCAGGCCAAGCGCGGGTCGCACATCGTCATCACCACCATCATGTTCAACTTCATCGCGGCCTCGATCATGGTCTACCTCCTGGTCGGGCCGTTGAAGCCGGCAGCGTCGCAGGCGCCGCAGACGCGCAACTTCCTCGCCGGCGCCGAACTGCCCAAACTCAACTGGATCATCGAACTGTTCGGCGCCAAGATCCGCTCGGCGCCGTTCAACATCTGCTTCATGCTGGCGCTGCTCATGGCATTCCTGGTCTGGCTGCTGATCTGGCGCACCAAGCTCGGCTACGAGATGCGTACCTATGGGCACAGCCCGAAGGCGGCGCGCTATGCCGGCATTTCGGAGACCCGCATCATCATCATCGCGATGATGATCTCGGGCGCGCTGGCCGGCATGATGACACTCAACCCGGTAATGGGCGACCAGCACAATGTGGCGATCGATTTCGTCTCCGGCGCCGGCTTCGTCGGCATTGCCGTGGCGCTGATGGGCCGCCTGCATCCGGTCGGCATCGTGCTGGCGGCGATCCTGTTTGGCATGCTCTACCAGGGCGGCGCCGAACTTGCCTTCGAGATGCCGGCGATTTCCCGCGACATGATCGTCATCATCCAGGGCCTGGTCATCCTGTTTGCCGGCGCGCTGGAGCACATGTTCCGGCCCTATGTCCAGGCGCTGTTCGCCTCGTTCAGTCCAAGGTCGGTCGGCATCGAAGCGGTCAAAGGGAAGGGCGCCTGAGATGGACGTCTTCATCGCCATCGTGCAGATCCTGGACTCGACCATACGCCTGTCGGTGCCGCTGCTGCTCGCTTGCCTCGCCGGCCTCTATTCGGAACGCGCAGGCGTTTTCGACATCGGGCTGGAAGGCAAGATGCTGGTCGGCGCCTTTGCAGGTGCGGCCGCCGCTTCGGTCTTCCATTCGGCCTTCCTCGGTCTCGGCATGGCGATCGTGATGTCGGTCGCCTTTGCCCTGGTGCACGGCTTCGCCTCGATCACCCATCGGGGCAACCAGATCGTCTCCGGTGTGGCAATCAACTTCGTTGCCGCCGGCTCGACCATCATTCTGGGCCAGGCCTGGTTCCAGCAGGGCGGGCGAACGCCGGCGCTGCAGCCGGGCGAGCGTTTCGAGGCCATCACTCTGCCAGGTGCTGCCGCCATCCACGACGTGCCGATTATAGGGCCGATCTATTCCGAGCTTTTGTCCGGCCATTCGATTCTGGTCTATCTCGCTTTCGCCATGGTGCCGTTCACCTGGTGGGTGTTGTTTCGCACCCGCTTCGGCCTGCGCCTGCGCGCCGTCGGCGAGAACCCGGCCGCCGTCGACACCGCCGGCATCTCGGTCGCCTGGCTGCGCTACCGGGCGCTGATCTGCACCGGTGTGCTGACCGGCATTGCCGGCGCCTACCTCTCGATGGTGCAGAATGGCGGCTTCGTGAAGGACATGACCGCGGGCAAGGGCTACATCGCACTGGCGGCGCTGATCTTTGCCAAATGGCGACCGGTCAACGCTATGTTCGCATGCCTTCTGTTCGGCTTCCTCGACGCGGCGGCGATCCGCCTGCAGGGTTCGCCGCTGCCGTTGATCGGCAAGGTGCCGGTGCAGTTCATGCAGGCGCTGCCCTATGTGCTGACCGTGATCCTGCTTGCCGGCTTCATCGGCAAGGCGATCCCGCCGCGCGCCGGCGGCGTGCCTTATGTCAAGGAACGTTGATCCGGGCGCCCAGGAGCACTGAGCCGAACATGCGGCTGGTGCTCGAAAGGCGCCAGCAAAACGCAAATGGCCGGGTTTTGACCACGATCGTCGGAGAGAACACCTGAATGTCGCATGATCTGTTCGAAGCCGCGCAGGAGGCCATGGCCAAGGCCTACGCGCCCTATTCGAAGTTTCCGGTGGGTGCGGCGTTGCGCACCGAGGACGGCCGTGTCTTCACCGGCGCCAACATCGAGGTCGCGTCCTATCCGGAAGGCTGGTGCGCCGAGACCACGGCGCTCGGCCATTACATCATGGGCGGCGGCGGCAAGATCGTCGAGATCGCCGTCATTGCCTCGCGCATGGCCAAATGCTCGCCCTGTGGCGGCTGCCGGCAAAGGCTGGCGGAGTTCTGCCGGCCGGACACGAAGCTCTATCTTTGCGACAACACCGGCGTGGTCGAGACCGTGACGATGGGCGACATGCTGCCCTACGGGTTTCGTGGCGACATTTTGAAGTGAGAGTTGGCTGATATGAAGGAAGCTCTGGACCACCTCGTCGAAAGGCTGGACGGGTTAGCGCCGACAACGGCGATGGTGCTGGGGTCGGGCCTTGGCGGGCTTGTCGACCAGGTCGAGAATGCCGTGCGCATCTCTTATGCCGACCTGCCGGGTTTCCCCCGCAGCGGGGTGACTGGCCATGCCGGCGAGGTGGTCGCGGGGCTTTTCGCCGGCACGCCGGTGCTGATGCTGTCCGGCCGCGCCCATTACTACGAGCACGGCGTTGCTGCTGCAATGCGGCCGGCGCTGGAGGTGCTTGCCGGCATCGGCATCACCAAGCTGATCCTTACCAATGCCGCCGGCTCGGTCGATCCCGACATGCTGCCAGGATCGGTGATGCTGATCACCGATCACATCAATTTCTCCGGCTCCAACCTGCTGATCGGCGAACCGAGCGACCGCCGCTTCGTCGGCCTGACCGAAGCCTATGATGCCGGCTTGCGCGCGGCGATCGAACGGGCGGCGAAGGCGACAGGGACGGCGCTGCACAAGGGCGTCTATATGTGGTTTTCCGGTCCGTGTTTCGAAACCCCTGCTGAAATCCGCATGGCGCGCGTCATGGGCGCCAATGCGGTAGGGATGTCGACCGTACCGGAGGTCATTCTCGCCCGCTTCCTTGGGCTTCGGGTAGCCGCCTGTTCGGTGATCACCAATCTCGCCGCCGGGATGACCGGGGCGGAACTGTCGCACCAAGAGACCAAGGACATGGCGCCGATCGGCGGCGCACGGTTGGCGACGATCCTTGCGCATGTGTTCCAGGATGGGTTGCCGGAGCCAAAGGGCACCTGATGCTTCCCCAGGAAATCATCCGCCGCAAGCGCGACGGCCAGAAACTGTCGGCGCAGGAGATTTCGGCCTTTGTCGCCGGCGTAACTTCGGGCAGCGTCTCGGACGGTCAGGTCGGCGCCTTTGCCATGGCGGTGTTCTTCAACGGCATGAACCGCGACGAGGCGGTGGCGCTGACACTGGCGATGCGCGATTCCGGCGATGTGCTCGACTGGTCGGATCTGCCGGGTCCGGTCACCGACAAACATTCGACCGGCGGCGTCGGCGACAATGTCTCGCTGATGCTGGCGCCGATCGTCGCCGCTTGCGGCGCCTATGTGCCGATGATCTCCGGCAGGGGCCTTGGGCATACCGGCGGCACGCTGGACAAGATGGATGCCATCCCAGGCTATATCAGCCAGCCGGATATCGCGCGCTTCCGCAAGACGGTGCTCGAGACCGGCTGTGCCATCATCGGCCAGACCGCCGATCTCGCGCCCGCCGACCGTCGGCTCTATGCGATCCGCGATGTGACCGGAACGGTGGAATCGGTGCCGCTGATCACTGCTTCTATCCTGTCGAAGAAACTCGCGGCTGGCCTGCAGTCGCTGGTGCTCGACGTCAAGGTCGGCAATGGCGCCTTCATGGAGAAGTCGCGCGACGCGACAGCACTGGCCAACAGCCTGGTCGAGATCGCCAACGGCGCCGGCCTGAAGGCCTCGGCGCTGGTCACCGGCATGAACGAGCCGCTGGCGTCGGCGGCCGGCAACGCGGTCGAGGTGCGCAACGCCGTCGATTTCCTCACCGGGAGGCTCCGCGACAAGCGACTGGAGGATGTGACGCTGGCGCTGGCCGCCGAGATGCTGCAATCGGCAGGGCTGGCGTCGTCCAATCAGGACGGTCTCAGGCGCGCGGCCGAGACGCTGGCCGGCGGCCGCGCGGCAGCCGCCTTCGCGCGTATGGTGACAGCGCTTGGCGGTCCCGCCGATTTCGTCGAGAAGCCGGAAAAATACCTGCCGAAAGCGGCGGTGGAGTTTGCGGTCAAGGCGACAGGCAACGGTTTTGCCACCGGTATTGCCACTCGCGATATCGGCCTTGCTGTGGTCGGGCTCGGTGGCGGGCGCACGCGGCCGGACGACAGGATCGACCATGCGGTCGGCATCACCAGGCTACTGCCGCTCGGCGCCGAGGTGCGGGCCGGCGAGCCGCTGGCGCTGGTCCACGCCCGCACGCAAGTGGAGGCCGAAGCGGCCGCAGCCGCCGTGCTTTCGGCCTATACGATCGGGGCGTCGAAACCAGCCGCCGACAAGACTGTCATCCGGCGCGTGCTGCCGCGCGGGTAGCGGAAGGCGCTACTGCACCAGCAACAGTGTGCCGTTTTCGACCTGGTATTTTGCCAGCCGCTGCAAAAAGCTCATGCCGATCAGGTTGGTGCGCAGCGCCTTGTCGTCGAGGACCACGGCCTGGATGTTGTCGACGCTGATCTTGCCGATCTGCAGGCGGTCGATGTTGACCACAGCGGCCCTGATCGCGCCATTGGCGGTGTTGACCTGATGGCTGAAATCCGACGGGTTGAGCGAGATGCCGATGCGGCGCGCCGTCGAGGTGTTGATGGCGACCAACGTGGCGCCGGTGTCGATCATGCCGTCGACCTGGCGGCCGTTGAGCTTGAAGGCGGAGGTGAAATGGCCGCGCTCGTCGGCCGCCACCAGGACCTTGCGACCGGTGGGCAGCGGTGCGGCCGGCTTGTCGGGAACCGAGGCGAGGCTCAGCTCGGGCTGCGGTTGCGGCTTGCCGGCGACGGTCGACTTCAACAGGTTGTCGAGAATCTGCGGGTTCGACTGATAGACGATCGGGATCGATGCCGACGTTCCGGCGAACACGCCCAGAATGAGAAGCTTGCGCAGCATGAACGGACCTTCGTGAAGGCCCATTCTCGTGCGCACGTGGTGTTTGCCGCTTTAACGCCAACCCCAAACCGCGGCTTTGCGTAAACGGGCGGTAAACGACTGGATGTCAGCTGGCCTTGCCAGCCGCCGTCATTTGGTTCCGTACATGCGGTCGCCGGCATCGCCGAGGCCGGGCATGATGTAGCCCTTCTCGTTGAGCTGGCGGTCGATGGAAGCGGTAAAGACCGGGACATCCGGATGCGCCTTGGTGAAGCGCTCGATGCCTTCTGGCGCCGCCAGCAGGCAAAGGAAACGGATGTTGGTGGCTCCGCGCTCCTTCAGCTTGTCGATGGCCGCGATGGCCGAGTTCGCGGTCGCCAGCATCGGATCGACGACGATCACCAGCCGGTCGGCGAGATCGCTCGGCGCCTTGAAGAAATATTCCACCGCCTCCAGCGTTTCGTGATCGCGGTAGAGGCCGACATGCGCGACGCGGGCCGCCGGGACCAGGTCGAGCAGGCCTTCGAGCAGGCCATTGCCGGCGCGCAGCACCGAGGCGAAGACCAGCTTCTTGCCCTCCAGCGTCGGCGCTTCCATGGTTTCCATCGGCGTTTCGATGGTCGTCGTCGTCAGTTCGAGGTTGCGGGTGACCTCGTAGCCGAGCAGGAGCGAGATCTCGCGCAGCAGCCGCCGGAAACCAGCGGTCGACGTCTCCTTCTTGCGCATGATGGTGAGCTTGTGCTGGACAAGCGGGTGGTCGACGACGGTGACGCCCTGCATGGGTTGCTCCAGTGAATGGTGAATAGTGAATAGTGAATAGTGAGCAGGTTTGCGAGTCCCGATGGATCGATCATTGCCGTTGACAGGCCGAACCGCCGGCAAACCAGTCACCAGTCACCAGTCACCTCTTCGCATCGAGCCGGGCAAGCAGCGCGCTTTTCGTCTTCCTGTCGACGAAAGCCGCTTCGATCGCCGTCCTGGTGACGGCGGTCAAAGCTTTTTCATTCATGGAGAAATGCTCGGCGGCGATGTCGTATTCGCGCTTCAGCGAGGTCCAGAAATAGGGTGGGTCGTCGGAGTTCAGCGTCACCTTGCAGCCGGCCGCCTGCAGGGCAGGCAAAGGGTGATCGGCGAAACTGTCGTAGACTTTGAGCGCGATGTTGGAGCCGGGGCAGCATTCGAGCACGATGCCCTCATCGGCGATGCGGCGCACCAGGTCGGGATTTTCGATGGCGCGCACGCCATGGCCGATGCGCGAGGGGCGGATGTGGTCGAGTGCGGCCTGCACCGTCTCCCAGCCGGTCAACTCGCCGGCATGGATGGTGATGCCAAGACCCGCTTCACGGGCGATCTCGAAGGCCCTGACATAATCCTCCATCTCGCCCATGCGTTCATCGCCGGCGACGCCGAAGCCGGTGACCAGCGGATTTCCGCAGCGCGCCGCAAAACGCGCCGCCTGCTCGATCGATTCGACGCCGACATGGCGTACGCCGGTGACGATCATGCGGCCCTCTATGCCGGTCTTGGCTTTGGCGCGCAGCATGCCTTCGCCGAGCGCATCGGTGTAGGCCTTGGGCGACAGGCCGGCCCTGACGGCATGGTCGGGCGAGGTGAAGACTTCGGAATAGATGGCGCCGTCGCGGGCAAGGCTGGTCAGATAATGGTCGGCGAGGCGGGCATAATCCTCCTCGGAGCGGAACAGGTCGGCGGAAAAGTCGTAAGCCGCGAGGAAAGAGGTGAAGTCGTGCCAGACGAACGAGCCGTTCTGGATATAGGGCGAGGTGTCCTTGCCGTATTTCTGCGCCTGGCGGACGACGAGTTCGGGCGCCGCTGCCCCCTCGATGTGGCAGTGCAGTTCCGCTTTCAAAGGCATGCAGTTATCCCGTCTCATCAGTCCAGGCCGTAAGCCCACCACCTGGAAGCGCGGCCGAACACCGCGCCTTAAACAATAGCGCCCGCACCATCGATCGGCTATGGTCCCGCCGGTTTTATGACGGATCAAAATAATGTCAGTTGAGAGAACCACGGCCGCGGGCGGCATGGAAACCTCCTATGGTTTCAAGAAGGTAGGGCCAGGCGACAAGCAGCCTCTGGTCAATGAGGTTTTCCACAAGGTGGCGAACCGCTACGACCTGATGAACGACCTGATGTCGGCCGGGCTGCACCGGCTGTGGAAGGATGCCATGGTGACATGGCTCAATCCGCCGAAACGTCCGGGCTGGAAAGTGCTTGACGTGGCGGGCGGCACCGGCGACATCGCCTTCCGCATTGTAGACGCCAGCCATGGCAACACGCATGCCACGGTGCTCGACATCAACGGCTCGATGCTTAGCGTCGGCCGTGACCGCGCGGAGAAAAAGGGCCTGTCCGGCAACACCGATTTCGTCGAGGCCAATGCCGAGGAACTGCCTTTCACCGATAGCACCTTTGACGCCTACACCATCGCATTCGGCATCCGCAACGTGCCGCGCATCGATGTCGCGCTGACGGAAGCCTTTCGCGTGCTGAAGCCCGGCGGACGGTTCCTGTGCCTGGAGTTTTCCGAGGTCGAGATGCCGCTGCTGGACAAGGTCTACGAAGCCTGGTCGTTCAACGCCATTCCGCAGATCGGCAAGATGGTGACGGGCGAGGGCGAACCCTATTCCTACCTGGTCGAATCGATCCGCAAATTTCCCAATCAGCAGAACTTTGCTGCCATGATCACCCGCGCGGGCTTCGAGCGCGTGTCGTTCCGCAACTATTCCGGCGGCATCGCAGCGCTTCATTCGGGCTGGAAGCTTTGAGGCCGGACAATTTGCAGCAGCAGGGTAGACGATGAGCAGCGTCGGCGCCGCCTTTCGGCTCGCACGGGCCGGCTGGGTGTTGGTCCGCGAGGGCGTGATCGCAGCACTGCCGGGCGACGAACTCAGCGGCCTGCCGAAATTCGGCTGGCGCATGGCGCGGCTGTTTACCCGCCGCCGCGCGCTCGCTTATGAGCGCAGCGACCGGCTGGCCAAGGCGGTGGTCCGGCTCGGACCCTCCTACGTCAAGCTCGGCCAGTTCCTGGCGACGCGGCCTGATGTCGTCGGCAACGACATGGCGCTCGACCTCGCCATGCTGCAGGACAAGATGCACACTTTTTCGCAGGCGGAAGCGGTGGCGGCGATCGAGGGCTCGCTCGGGCGCAAGATCGGCGAACTCTATACGCAGTTCGGCGGGCCGGTCGCGGCGGCCTCCATCGCCCAGGTTCATCCCGCGCAAGCAATGCATGACGGTGTCGATACCAAGGTGGCGGTGAAGGTGATCCGGCCTGGCGTGCGCCGCCGCTTCTTCCAGGATCTCGAAAGCTATTTCCTCGCCGCTCGGCTGCAGGAGAAATACATCCCGTCGTCGCGCCGGCTGCGGCCGGTCGAGGTGACCGAGACGCTGGCGCAGACCACCAAGATCGAGATGGATCTTCGCCTCGAGGCGGCCGCACTTTCGGAACTGGGCGAAAACACCAAGGACGATCCGGGCTTCCGCGTGCCGTCGGTCGACTGGGAGCGCACCGGGCGCGATGTGCTGACCATGGAATGGGTCGACGGCGTCAAGATGAACGACATCGCCGGCCTCGCGGCGGCGGGGCACGATCTGAAGGCGATCGCCACCAACCTGATCCAGTCGTTCCTGCGTCACACGCTGCGCGACGGCTTCTTCCATGCCGACATGCATCCAGGCAATCTGTTCGTCGAGGCCAATGGCAATATCGTCGCCGTCGATCTCGGCATTGCCGGACGGCTCGGCAAGAAGGAGCGCCGGTTCCTCGCCGAAATCCTCTACGGCTTCATCACGCGCGACTATCTGCGCGTCGCCGAGGTGCATTTCGAGGCCGGCTACGTGCCGCGTCGGCACAATGTCGCGGCTTTCGCGCAGGCCATTCGCGCCATCGGCGAGCCGATCCATGGCCAGCCGGCTGAAACCATCTCGATGGCGAAGCTTCTGACGCTGCTCTTCGAGGTCACCGAACTGTTCGATATGGCCACGCGGTCGGAACTGATCCTGTTGCAGAAGACCATGGTGGTGGTCGAAGGCGTCGCGCGCACGCTCGACCCGGCTTTCAACATGTGGAAGACGGCCGAGCCGGTGGTCGGCCAGTGGATCGCCGGCAATCTCGGCCCGAGCGGCCTGCTGATGGACGCGCGCGACGGCGCCAAGGCGCTGCTGGCGCTGGCCCGCCAAGCGCCCGATCTTGCCGCCCGCACCGAACGGCTGTCGCGCGAGATCGATTTTATGGCCGAACACGGCCTGCGCTTCGACGAAGCGACATCGCGCGCCATCGGTAAGGCCGAAGCGCGCTACACCCGCTCCGGCCGCATGGCGCTGTGGGTCATCGCGCTGACGCTGGTGTATATCGCGTGGAAGCTGCTTTGATCGCTTGCAACGCTAGCAACTGTGGTGCTAGCGTTGCAGTCGCGCTATTGATGTCGCGGAGCAAGTCATGGGCACCATTACTGTCCGCAATCTAGCTGACGACGTGAAGCAGAAATTGCGTGAGCGCGCTGCGGCGCGCGGGGTGTCGATGGAGGAAGAGGCGCGTGATGCGCTTGCCAAAAGCGTGCTGTCGGCGGAAGCCGGCATGCCCGAGAGCGAAACCCTCTATGCAACAATCCGCCGCTTGGTTGAGCCTCATGGAGGTTTTGACATCGATCTGCCCGAGCGAGGTCAATCCACAAAAACGCACAAAACCCTCGACGGCAAGCGCATCCTGCTGATCATCGGCGGCGGCATCGCCGCCCACAAGGCGCTGGACCTGATCCGCCGGCTGCGCGAGCGCGGTGCGGCGGTGCGCGTCGTGATGACATCGGCGGCGCAGGAGTTCGTCACCACGCTTTCGGTCGGCGCGCTTTCGGCCGACCATGTCTTCAGCGAATTGTTCGACCGCAATGACGAGCACGATGTCGGCCATATCCGCCTGTCGCGCGAGGCCGACCTTCTGGTAGTGGCGCCGGCCACTGCCGATCTGATGGCCAAGCTCGCCAACGGCCATGCCAACGATCTGGCCTCGACGGTGCTGCTCGCCACCGACAAGAAGGTGCTGATGGCGCCGGCGATGAACCCGAAAATGTGGTCGCATGCCGCGACGCGCCGCAACCGGGCGACGCTCGCCAAGGACGGCATCGCCTTTGTCGGCCCGGCCAGGGGCGAGATGGCCGAGAGCAATGAGGTGGGCGAAGGCCGCATGGCCGAGCCGCTGGACATCGTGGCAGTGATCGAGGCACTGCTCGACAGCAGGCCGAAGCCGCTGGCCGGCCGCAGGATCATCGTCACCTCGGGGCCGACGCATGAGCCGATCGACCCGGTGCGCTACATCGCCAACCGCTCTTCGGGCAAGCAGGGTCATGCGATTGCGGCAGCGCTGGCAAGACTGGGCGCGGATGTACGCCTGGTCTCCGGTCCGGTCGGCATTGCCGATCCGGCCGGCGTTGTGACGACGCATGTGGAGACCGCGGCCGAGATGAAAGCGGCCGTCGAACAGTTGTTGCCGGCGGACGCCGCGGTCTTCGTAGCTGCCGTCGCCGACTGGCGCACCGCTGGCACGGCCGGCGAGAAGATCAAGAAGGTGGCGGGCCAGGGCCCACCGGCGCTGCAAATGGTCGAAAACCCCGACATTCTCGCCGGCGTCGGTCATCACGGGCAACGCCCGGGGCTGGTTGTCGGCTTCGCCGCCGAGACGCAGGACCTGATTGCCAATGCCGAGGCCAAGCTGAAGAAGAAGGGCGCTGATTTCATTGTCGCCAACGATGTCTCGCATGAAAGCGGTGTCGGCCCCACCGGCGTCATGGGCGGCGACCGCAACAAGGTGCGCATCGTCTCGAAGGACGGCGTCGAGGAATGGCCTGAGATGGGCAAGGACGAGGTGGCGGCGCGGCTCGCCGCGCTCATCGCCGAGCGTTTGCAAGCCTGAGCGGCCGCCGGTTCCGCAATCGGGCAGGCCATGGTCTTGCAAGCAGCCTTGTGGTCGAGGGCATTTGACGCCGACAGCGCCGGCGGAATGCTGTCGCCAAATTCTCCATCCGCCGTGCCCTCAGCCTGTCGCCAATTGCGGCCGGCGTGCCGCCAAAGCCATCTTCAACACCGCCAGGCAACCGACAATGCCGAGCGGCACGAAGGCCAGGTACAGCCAGCCGGCGACGTGCGCTGCTGCCTCGCGGTTCAGCCCGTCCGAAAAGCCGCTGGCATTGGCGATGATGCCGGCCATGGCGGCGCCCACGGCGTAGCCGATGCGCTGCATGGTCGGCACGGCGGCCGAGGCGATCGTCTGCTCGCCGTCGCGGGCCGAGGCGACGATGATGCGGGTCAGGAAGGGCCATGACACGCCGAAGCCACCGCCTTGCAACAAAGCGCAGAGCAGGATCATCGGGATCGAGCCGGCGGGGATGGCATAGGCGAAACCCGCGAGGCCGGCTGCAATCATCAGCGCGCCGATGACGAGGATCTGCCGTTCGCGGTGCAGCGGCGCATTGGCGACGGCGATCGACAGGATCGACCAGGCGATCGATTCGGCGGCGATGATGTAGCCTGTGGTCAGGATCGGGATGCCGTGCAGCGTGGTAAGCAGAAGCGGCCCGTAGATGGAAAAAGAGACTGTCGCCACCGAGAAGGCGGCAACCATGGTCATGCCGCTGCCGACCGGCGAGCGCCATGAGAACAGGCCCGACGGGAACAGTCGCGATTGCGGCTTCATGGCGTCGACGAAAACGAACAGCGCCAGGCCGGCGAGGCCGAGGGCCAGCAGCAGCGACGAGCGCAGCAAGGCGACGTCGACGCCTGCGGTGGCGATCAGCACGACGGCGATGGCGAGGCAGCCAAGTGCTGCATAGGGGAAGGGCGGCGATGTGCCGGCGGCGGCCTGCGGCTTCGCCGCTTCCGGCGTGTTCAGGACGATGAAGCTTGCCGATGCCATGGCAATGCCACCCAGCACGAAGACGCCGAAGGCCCAGCGCCAGGACAGGAGCTCGACCATGATCGCGCCGAGCATCGGGCCGCTGAACGCGGCGACGCCCCAGATCGCCGACATTATGCCGAACAGCTGTGGCCAGATGTTGCGGTTAAACAGCCGCTCGACCGAGACGAAGGCCAGCGACACCAGCGCACCGCCGCCGAGCCCCTCGACCAGACGGCCGGCAAGAAACACCGGCATGGACGGCGCGGTGGCGCAGATCAGGGCGCCCACGGCATAGAGCAGGGCGGCGACCGTGACGTTGGAGCGTAGAGCGACATAGCTGACCAGCCGCCCCGCCGCAGCGCCGGCGACAATGGCGCCGAGCTCGTAGACGGCCAGCGACCAGCCGACGAACTGCACACCGGCGAGGTCTCCGACCATGGCCGGCATGACCGTCGCCACCATCGTCTCGTTGGTGGCGTGCAGCAGGATGCCGAGGCTGATGAAGCAGAAGCGCGCGAGGTCGCCGCTTGCCCACAATGCCCGCCAGTCGACCTTGTTGCTGGTGATTTCAGTCATTCTTTTACCCTGCCTTTGCATATCTCGATGCCGGCGCATGGCGCCAGAAGCCAGTCGGGCTTTCCGGCGGGGCCATGCGCGCTGTTTCAGTCAGGCGAGTTGTAAAACCTCAAGCGCAGTTGAGCTCAAGTGGCTTTTTATCGAAGTGCAAACGGTCGAGATTGGCCGGAAGCCTCTCCGCTTGATGCGCCGGTCAGTTCTCAATGCTGCGCAGCTGAAACTGGCTGACGCCGATGGCAATGTTGATACCGGTCTGCGTCTGCAGGCTGAGCGGCTGCAGGGTGAAGGCCTGCGAGGAGCCGCCGACCAGGAGATTGGCGCCGGCGCCGACCGCCGCCGTCACTTCGGCGCTGGCCCCGATATAGTCGCCGGCCAACGCGCCGGGCGCATAGATGTTCCTCAGCGGCGTCAGCACCAGCCATTGCATGACGGTCTGCTTGGTGGTGCCGATGTCGAGCCCGTATTTGTTGACGGCGCCGAAATAGGCTTCCGGCGAAAAGCTCTTGTCGGCCGGCGTGAAGGTGCAGCTCAGATCCTTGCTGGAGCCGAAGATGAAGCCGGTGCCGCCGCCGATGGCGCAATCGAGCACACCGAGTTCGATGCCCTGGTCTTGCGCTTGGGCCTGGGCGGTACAGATGATGGTGATAGCGGCGGCGATGGCTGGTTTCAGCACGGCGGATCCCCCAAAAAGCATGCGGCGCGAAACAGTAACCTGTTCCGCGCCGCGCGTAGAGGGATCAGTCGATACTTATTTGCCGATGCTTATTTGAACGAGTGGATCAGCTCCAGGGAGGTCACGGCGACCGCTACATTGACGCCGGTCTGCGCCTGGACGCTGAGCGGCTCCAGCACAAAGGCGCCGTCGAGCCCGCCGACCAGCAGATTGGCGCCGCCGCCGGTCACCACGCTCGCCTCGGCGTTGACGCCGTAATAATGGCCGGCAAGGTCGCCCTCGTCATGGCCGCGGGTGGCGGCCAGAACCGCCCACACCAGCTGGCCCTGATGCGTCTGGCCGAGATCGACCCCGAGCTTGGAGATCATCCCCGTGTATTTCTCGGACGGCCCATGGTGATAAGGGCGGAACGTGCAGTCGACGCCCTTGTTCGACGTGATGACGTAACCGACGCCGCCGTCGATGGTGCAATCGAGCGTGCCGAGCTGAAGCTTGCCGGCGCTGGCGGGAACGGCAAGCAGCGTCGTGGCAAGTGCCGCGGCACAGATGATTTTCTTGATCATGGGTCAGTCCTTTCGAAAATGCCTTCAACAACGGTTGAATGGCCCGGAGCGTTCCGCTGAAAACTTGGCGCGATCAAGGCAGGGGTTAGCGCTTTGCCCCCGGTGGTTAAGATTGGGTGATAGTGGGGTTTTCTGGATACGCAATCCCTAGGGGAAGGGCTCTGCGCTTTCCCTTGGGAGAAACCGCTCACGCGGCGCACTGCATCAGGAATGGAACGTTGTATAAAAGGCCGACGATGGCGGCGCGCCGGCCGCATCTCAGCCGGCCGTGGCGCCCGATGTGCGCGACAGGCCGTCCTTGGCCGGCTGGTAGGTCGGGTCGAGATGGACGGCTTCGCGGTAGGCCTTCGAGGCCTTGACCTTGTCGCCGCGGCGCTCGTAGATCAGCGCCTGGTTGGACCAGGCTTCGGCGTTCTTGCCGTCGAGCTTGATGGCCATGTTGAAGTCGGAGAAGGCGTTGTCCTCGTCATTCATGGCGAGATAGGAGAGGCCGCGGCCGTTGTAGGGTTCGGCGGCGTCCGGCGCCAGCGAGATGGCGGTCGAGAAATCCTCGATGGCAAACTTGTGCTGGCCTTGGCTCTGATAGATCAGGCCGCGATTGTGGTAGGCACGGGCATCCGTGGTGTCGAGCTGGATCGCCTTCTGGAAATCGTTGAAGGCCTGCTGGGTCTGGCCGGCCTTGCGATAGAGGTTGCCGCGGCCGATATAGGCGGCGTCATAATTTGCATTGATCTGGATCGAGCGGTTGTAGTCGGCAAGGGCGGCCGCCTGGTTGCCGAGGAAGCGCTGGATCAGCGCCCGGTTCGAATAGGCCTGGTAGAAATTCGGGTTGAGCTGGATGGCGGTGTCGAAATCCTTCAGCGCCGCCTGATACTGGCCGCCACGGCCATAGGCCGAGCCGCGCACATTGTAGCCTTCCGGATCCTGCGGATTGCGCTGGATCACCGCCGACAGCGAGGAGATGTTCTCGCTCGAGCCTTGCGCCTTGTCGATGTTGTTGAATTCGCCGGTCGGAACGCTCTGGCAACTGGCAAGCACCAGGCCGGACATCAGGGCTGCCGCCAGGGCCAAACCGCGCATTGTGGTTCTGCGCTCTACGCCGATTGCGTTCATGTCTGCCCTGTCCTCACTTCAGCCTCGCCGTCCAGGTCCCCCTCCGGGCCGGGTCACAGATTCTCGTAACAAAATCTAGAACGCCGTTTGCGCGTTCAAGGGAACGGCCTCCAACAGAATGGCGGCGCTCCAAACAAAAAGGTGGCGGCGATTCCGCATCGCGCCACCTCTGAGTATCCTTCGAAAAGGACGAAAAATTGGCGTCAGAACCGCGGCGGACGCGGAGCACCACCAGGACCACCGGCGGCGCCGGCAGCAACCGGGCGCGGCGTCATCGGCAGCAGGCCTTCGCGCTGGGCGCGCTTGCGGGCCAGCTTGCGGGCGCGGCGAACGGCTTCGGCCTTTTCACGGGCGCGCTTCTCGGAAGGCTTCTCGTAATGGCCGCGCATCTTCATTTCGCGGAAAATGCCTTCGCGCTGCATCTTCTTCTTGAGAGCGCGAAGCGCCTGATCAACGTTATTGTCGCGGACGAGTACCTGCACGGGCAATCCTGTCTTTCGGGTTTGATATCAACAGGCAAGTGGCCATAGCCACATGCCTCCGCGGCGCTTTACACCACGAATTGTGGCGGCTGATAGCAGAATCAGGCCGCGCTGTCCACACTGGAAATGAAGGACAACCGCCAATTTGCCACGGCAGCCCCGAGATAGGGCGCCAACTAGGCGCTGGCCAGATGGAGCCGTGCGAAATCCTCGAAGAATTCGCCGTAATCGCAGGTAATTTCCTCGCCGGCTGATATATCTCGAGTGGCGGTGGCGCCGCCATATTGCGAAAAATCCGTGTTCGGCCGCTCGGCGTGGTTCATGAAGCGGCCATTATCGACTTCATAGACCATGAAGCCGGGACGGTCGGGGCTCGGATAGGCATAGCGGTCGAGCAATTCCTTGAGGTGCGGCGGCGCCGCCTCGTATTTGTCCATCGGGATCAGCCGGTCGAAATCCGGATCGAGCCGCCATATCGAGGCGCCCTTCCTGATCGGCTCGGCGGCGAACACGCCGACGCCTTCGATTGCGCTCTGGGCGACATAGGTCCTGATCAGCAGCATGTCCGTCCTCCTCACCCGAAACCGAATCGCCAAATCGCGTGGAAAAAGCAAGTCCGGTTTCGGGTTCTATGGCTGATCGGCGCGGGCGATGACCCGCGAAATGCTTCACGTCCGGGTGATCGAGACGCCGCCATCGGCAAACAGCGCCGATCCTGTGGTGAAGCTCGACGCATCCGATGCCAGGAAGAGCGCAGCGCGGGCGATCTCTTCAGGCACAGCGACACGTTTCAAGGCATGCAGGTTTTCCACGAAAGCGCGTGATTCCGGCGTCTTGAATGTTGCCGACGGGGTGTCGGTGCCACCCGGCATCAGCGCGTTGACCCGCACGCCCCTGGGGCCGTATTCGGCGGCCAGGACCTGCGTCAGGCCGATCAGTCCGGCCTTGCTCGCGGCATAGCTGGTCATGCCCGGCATGCCGACTGTGTGACCGACGAAGGTCGAGGTGAAGATCAGCGATCCGCCGCCGCGTTCGACCATCGCCGGCACCTGGTATTTCGCGCCGAGAAAGGCGCTGGTCAGATTGGCGTCGAGCGTCTCGCGCCATCCGTCCAGCGACAGTTCCGAAATCGGACCCATCGTTCCGACGGAGCCGACATTGTTGAAGGCGATATCGAGCCCGCCGAATTTTTCGACGGCGAGATCGACGAGGGCTTTTGCATAGGCTTCGTCGCGGACATCGCCGGCAAGCGCGACTGCCGTGCCGTCGGCGTCCTCGATTTCGACGACCAGCGCATCGAGTTCGGCCTGGCGGCGGGCGGCGATGACGACCTTGGCGCCTTCTTCGGCGAAGAGTTTTGCGGTGGCGCGGCCGATGCCGGAACTGGCGCCGGTGACGATCGCTATTTTATTGGTGAGTGCGAACATTTTTTTACATCCTTTCATCGCGCCGGCTGTGCCGGCAACCGGGATGTTGATCGCAGTTCGGGACGGTGCTAGCCACCCGATACGTGCTCGACTTGCTGAATGGCTTCGCAGCGGCACAAGCGCCGCGCGCCGGACTATTGCTTCAGCAGCCAGCCGAGGCGATCGAGCGAAAATGCGTAGCTGATGGCGATGAGCAGCGTGATGACAACGCTCGTAGTCGTGTGACCGGCGGCATAGAATCCGGCTGCACCGCCAAACAGGATGGCCAGTTCAAGCACCAGCCTGACTGCGCCTGGTACAGGAACCGGCGCGCGTCCGGACCGGCTCGGATCGCCGCGCACCGCGAAGGTTCCCCACAGCGCAGCTGCAATGAACGGCAAGGCCAAGGCGAAGAGCCAGCGCCACCATCCGCCGGAGAGGCTCCAGCCGGCAAAGCCGAGGCCAAGCAAGGCGGCAAGTTCCAGCAGGAAACGCAACGTCAGATTCCACCAGGCGTTGCCCATATTCGTCCTCCAGAGTCTCGCGATCGCCAGTGTGTCCGAACGCAGCCATGCCTGCCAGCCCGGGCAGGTCTTTTCCACCGCGGCGCAAAACGGCAAGCGCCGTCGCAAACAGCGCAAGGGTGGAAGCGCCGTTTCGCTAGTGATACACCTCGCGCGCCGGGGCTGCGTAAAATACCCCATCGCCATTTGCGAGGCTGGAACGTTGAAAAAATATTCGGTATTCGCCATCGCCCGCGAGGCCATGCGCGGCCACAAGGGCTGGGAGGAACAATGGTCCTCGCCGGAGCCGAAGAAGGAATATGACGTCATCATCGTCGGCGCCGGCGGTCATGGCCTGGCCACCGCCTACTATCTCGCCACCGTGCACGGCATCACCAATGTCGCGGTGCTGGAAAAGGGCTGGCTAGGCGGCGGCAACACCGGGCGCAACACCACCATCATCCGCTCCAACTACCTTTACGACGAGAGCGCCGGCATTTACGACCATGCACTGAAGCTGTGGGATGGGCTCTCCCAGGAACTCAACTACAACGTCATGTATTCGGCGCGCGGCGTCATGATGCTGGCGCACAATGTGCACGACATCCAGGTGCTGAAGCGCCATGTCCATGCCAACCGTCTCAACGGCATCGACAATGAATGGCTGACGCCTGAGCAGGCGAAGGAATTCTGCCCGCCGCTCAACATTTCCAGGCAGGCGCGCTATCCCGTCGTCGGCGCCGCCTTGCAGCGGCGAGGCGGCACGGCGCGTCACGATGCGGTGGCCTGGGGCTATGCGCGCGGCGCTTCGGCGCGCGGCGTGCACATCATCCAGAATTGCGAGGTCACCGGCGTCAAGCGGGCGGCCAATGGCGCGGTCATGGGCGTCGACACGACGCGCGGCTTCATCGGCGCCAAGAAGGTCGGCGTGGTGGCTGCAGGCCACTCCTCGGTGATCATGAACATGGCCGGCGTGCGCATGCCGCTGGAAAGCTATCCGCTGCAGGCGCTGGTGTCGGAGCCGGTCAAGCCGGTGGTGCCGTGCGTGGTTATGTCGAACACGGTGCACGCTTATATCTCGCAGTCCGACAAGGGCGAGCTGGTGATCGGCGCCGGCACCGACCAGTATGTCTCCTATTCGCAGACCGGCGGCCTGCATATCCTGCAGCACACGCTCGACGCCATCTGCGAGATGTTCCCGATCTTCACCCGCATGAAGATGCTGCGCTCGTGGGGCGGCATCGTCGACGTGACGCCCGACCGTTCGCCGATCCTGGCCAAGACGCCGGTATCAGGCCTCTACGTCAATTGCGGCTGGGGCACGGGCGGCTTCAAGGCAACGCCCGGCTCAGGCCATGTCTTTGCCCACACGATTGCCAAGGACGATCCGCATCCTATCAACGCGCCCTTCACCATCGAGCGCTTCCGTACCGGCCGCCTCATCGACGAGGCAGCGGCGGCGGCGGTGGCGCACTGATGATGGTGGAGTTGGCTGTAGCGGTGCCGCTGGTGCTGGCGGGGGAGCAGGACCTGTTCCATTTTCCGTCACCGGACGAGGTGCGGACGCAGCCGATCAGCCGCGCCGGCAACGAAGCCAATTGGCCGTTTTCGATCGACGCCGGCATTCTGGCATGCGTGTGGAGTGGTGGCCAGAAGGTGGTCATCTTCATGGAGAACAGGCCCTCCGATCTCGGCGAGGACGACACATTCGAGCCGCGCAGCGTCATCGTGACGACCGATCCGTTTCAGCTCACGATCGGCAACATGGCGTATCGCGAGCTGTTTCGCCCCGCCGCAAGCGTGGAGGGGCGCATTCGGCTCGTCGCGCCTTTTGCGGCGATGGGCCAGAGGCTTTGCAACCAACCGGCCGGCGCGCATGTCGGCCACGGCGAATTGTAGGAACGAACGATAATGCTTCTCATCCGCTGCCCCTATTGCGAGGAAGAGCGCCCGGAGCTCGAGTTCCGTAACGCCGGCGAGGCGCATATTGCGCGCTCGGCCAACATGGCGGGCGAGAGCGACGACGATTTTGAAAAGTTCTTCTTCATCCGCTCGAACCCGAAGGGCATCATCTATGAGCGCTGGCGCCACATCCATGGCTGCGCGCGCTTCTTCAACGCGGTGCGCGACACCGTCACCGACAAGTTCGTCATGACTTACAAAGCCGGCGAGCCGAAACCGTCCAAGCTGCCCAAAAACTCCAACGAAATGGCTTCCAAATGAGCGGCGCGTTCCGCATTCCGAGCGCCGGCCGTCTCAGCCAGGCCAAGACCGCGCGGTTCTCTTTCGACGGCCAGTCTTACACCGGCATCGAAGGCGACACGCTGGCCTCGGCGCTGCTTGCCAATGGCGTGCATTTGGTGGGACGTTCGTTCAAGTATCACCGTCCGCGCGGCTTCCTGTCGGCCGGAGCGGAAGAGCCCAACGCGCTGGTCGAGGTCAAGCGCGACGCGGCACGCAAGGCGCCCAACATCCGCGCCACGGTGCAGGAGCTCTATGACGGGCTCGTCGCCAACTCGCAAAACCGCTGGCCGTCGCTCGCCTTCGACGTCCGCGCGGTCAACGACATTGCATCGCCGCTGTTTTCGGCCGGCTTTTACTACAAGACCTTCATGTGGCCGAAGGCAGCCTGGAAGAGCCTCTACGAGCCGAAGATCCGCGCCGCGGCCGGCCTCGGCGTTTCGCCTGACAAGCCAGATCCCGACCATTATTCGTCGCGCTATGCGCATTGCGACGTACTGGTGCTAGGCGGCGGTGCGGCCGGCATTGCGGCAGCGCTCGCCGCTGCCGAAACCGGCGCGCGTGTCATCCTCGCCGATGAACAGGCCAGCTTCGGCGGCAGCCTGCGCTTCGAGAGCGGGGCGAAGATCGACGGCCAGGACGGTTATGCCTGGGCGCAAGGCGCGGTGGCCAAGCTCACCGCCATGGACAATGTCCGCGTTTTGTCGCGGACGACGGCGTTCGGCTACTACGCGCAGAACTTCGTCGGCCTGGTCGAGCGGGTCAGCGACCATCTGCAGAACCCCGGCCGCGATCTGCCGCGCGAAAGGCTGTGGCAGGTACGCGCCAAGCGCGTGGTGCTGGCGACCGGCGCCATCGAACGCCATATGGTGTTTGCCGACAATGACCGGCCCGGCATCATGCTGGCCTCGGCGGCGCGGACTTATCTCAACCAGTACGGTGTCGCGGTCGGCAAAAATGTCGGCGTCTACACCGCAAATGACTCGGCCTACTCCGCCGCGATCGACCTGAAGAAGGCCGGCGTCAACGTGGCGGCGATCGTCGACCTGCGCGACCATCCGACCGGACCTGTGATCGACGAGGCGAGGGCGCTCGGGATCGAGGTCAATTTCGGCCGCGCGGTGATCCGCGCCGGCGGCAAGTTGCGCGTGACCTCGATGACGGTGCAGCCGAAGAATGGGGGCGGCGAGCGCACCATTCCGGTCGACGCCATCCTGATGTCGGCCGGCTGGACGCCGTCGGTGCATCTGTTCTCACAGTCGCGCGGCAAGGTCGCCTTCAATGACGAGACCAAGCGCTTCGTGCCGGGCATCTATGCGCAGGACTGCGTTTCGGTCGGCGCCTGCAACGGTACGGATGGGCTCTCGGCGTCGATCGACGAAGCCTATGCGGCCGGCGCCAAGGCGGCGAAGGATGCGGGCGGCAAAGTGGCCAAGGGCGTTAAGCCGAAGGTCGACGCGTCGGAAAGCTGGTCGCGCGGCATGCTGGGCGCGGCGCCCGGCGCCGGGCCGGACAAGACGGTCAAGGCCTTCGTCGATTTCCAGAACGACGTCACCGCCAAGGACATCCGCCAGGCGGTGCATGAAGGCATGCGCTCGATCGAGCACGTCAAGCGCTTCACCACCAACGGCATGGCGACCGACCAGGGCAAGACCTCCAACATGCACGGCCTGGCGATTGCCGCCGAGACGCTGGGCAAGCCGATCCCAGAGGTCGGGCTGACCACGTTCCGCGCACCCTATACGCCTGTCACTTTCGGCGCGATCGTCAGCCATTCGCGCGGTCCGCTGTTCGACCCGACACGCAAGACCGCGATCCATCCCTGGGCGGAAGCTCAAGGCGCGGTGTTCGAGGATGTCGGCCAGTGGAAGCGCGCCTGGTATTTCCCCAAACCCGGCGAGGACATGCACAAGGCGGTCGACCGCGAATGCGTCGCTGTGCGCAGCAATGCCGGCCTGTTCGATGCCTCGACGCTGGGCAAGATCGAAGTGGTCGGACCGGATGCGGCCAGGTTCATGGAACTGCTCTACACCAATCCATGGGAGAAGCTGGAACGCGGCCGCTGCCGCTATGGCATCATGCTGCGCGAGGACGGTTTCATCTATGATGACGGCGTCGTCGGCAGGCTGGCGCCGGACCGTTTTCATGTGACGACCACGACGGGTGGCGCGCCGCGCGTCATGAACCATATGGAGGACTATCTCCAGACCGAGTTCCCGCATCTGAATGTCTGGCTGACCTCGATCACCGAACAGTGGGCGGTCATCGCCGTGCAGGGGCCGAAGTCGCGAGACATCATTGCACCGCTGGTCGAAGGCATCGACATGTCGGACGAGGCGCTGCCGCATATGTCGGTGCGCGAAGGCAAGATCTGCGGCGTGCCGACCAGGCTGTTTCGCATGTCGTTCACCGGCCAGCGCGGTTTTGAAGTCAACGTGCCGGCTGATCACGGCCAGGCGGTCTGGGAAGCGCTGTGGGCCGAAGGCCAGAAGCATGGCGCTACTGCCTACGGCACCGAGGCCATGCACGTGCTGCGCGCCGAAAAGGGCTACATCATCGTCGGCCAGGACACGGATGGCACGGTGACGCCGAACGATGCCGGGCTCGACTGGGCGGTCGGCAAGAAGAAGACCGATTTCGTCGGCATCCGCGGCCTGACGCGGCCCGATCTGGTCGCCAAGGGCCGCAAGCAGCTGGTCGGCTTGAAGACCAAGGACCCGAAAGTGGTGCTTGAGGAAGGCGCGCAGATCGTCGCTGATCCGAAGCAGGCGATCCCGATGAAGATGATCGGTCACGTCACATCCAGCTACTGGTCGGAAAATTGCGGTCGCTCGATCGCGCTGGCGCTGGTTGCCGGCGGCCGCGACCGGATGGGCGACACGCTCTATGTGCCGATGCCGAACGGGGTGATCGAAGTGGAGGTTACCGGCACGGTGTTCTTCGACGAGACGGGAGGGCGCCTCAATGGCTAAGGCTGCTGCAAAGAAGACGGCCCCAGCTGCAGCGCCGTCCATCGAGCGCCGCCCGGCCCTGGCTGGACGCGTCGTTTCCGCAACGGATGTCAAGGTTGAGGTGCTGCCGCCGGCGGAGCGCATGTCGCTGCGCGCGCCGGAGGCTTCCGTCGCGGCGCTGTCGAAGGCGCTCGGCCTGACCTTGCCGAAGCAGCCGAAAACTTCGGCGGCCAAGGCTGGCCGCACGGCGCTGTGGCTCGGCCCTGACGAGTGGCTGGTCATCGACGAGGCCGGCAAGGATCCGCTGGACGATTGTGCTGGGGTTGCCGCATTGCATTCGGCGGTCGGCATCTCGCACCGCAACGTCGCCTTCGCCGTCACCGGCCCGGCGGCTGCCGCCGCGATCAATGCAGGCTGCCCGCAGGATTTGTCGCTCGAGGCTTTTCCGGTGGGCGCGGCGTCGCGCACCATTCTCGGCAAGTGCGAAATCCTGCTGTTGCGCACGGCAGCCGACGCTTTCCGGGTCGAGTGCTGGCGTTCCTTCTCGGACTATGTCTTTACTTTCCTGTCGGAAGCAGCCAGCGACGCGGCGGCGTAGGAACGTTTGACGGGTCAAGCCGTTCTGCTTCCCCCATCAGGGAGAACATACGATGCCGTCGAAAGCGCCGCCGAAGTCAGCTGGCAAGACGTCCGCCGTGCGCTCACTCGAACATGAGCAGCATCACGAGGTGACTGCCGAAGAAGAGGAACTCGAGGAAGGCCTCGAGGACACGTTTCCGGCCAGCGATCCGGTGTCGATCACCTCGACCGCCATCCCAGGCGCGCCGGCAAGACCCGGCAAGGCCAAGACGGTGCCGGGTCGCAAACCGCGCAAGAAATAACCCGTTCGGCTACGCCAGGTTTGAACTCAGGAAAAGCCGGCTTGCGCTGAGGAAATGGGGGCGCTGAGGAAAAACGGGCGGCCGGGATTATCCTGCCGCCCTTAAATTAATCGTTGTGCTGTGGTCGAGCCCGATCAACTTAGAACGTGCTCGGCACGATCCATGGGTTGATCTCGATGCCGAGACGCGGGCTCTTGGCCTTGACGTCGGACTTTTCGACCGAGCCGGTCACGGCGCAATCGAGCTTGGCATTGGTCGTGGTGTCGACGCAGGTGGCGGCGGGGGCCTGCTTGGTCGAGTGTGTGTTGTTGGCGGCGAAAGCCGAGCCGGAGAGAGCCAGCACGGTGGCGAGAGCGAGAAGGGTCTTGTTCATGTCTGTCTCCATCGGTTAAATTCTTTTCGTACATGTACGATACAACGTACACATACGCCCACCGAGATGGGTTTTCAAGTCGAAAAGCGTACGCGTACGAAAAATTTTTTTGAATGCCGAAAATTGCGGCGCACTGACACAGCCGAAGCTGTCAGGCCGGACGTTGAATTGGAGGGGCGGGGATGCTCAGCAGTCGACCGGGGTCTCGGTCAGCGGCGGCACATTCTGAGGGCTGAGCGTGGCGAGTGTGAAATCGCACATCCGCGTCACGAAAGCCTGCGGATCCCCGAAGGGGTAGAACGGGAACGTGATCAAAAGCGAGATGGTGCCGTGGCCGACTGCCCAAAGCATGGTGGCGATGGCGCGCGGATCGCCCTGCAGCTTGCCTGCAGCAACGCAGGCCTCGACCCTGGATATCAGCGCTTTCATCGCCGGGTTGGCCTCTTCCATGTCCTCATAGCTTCTGCCTTCCGGCAGCTTGGTCTTTTCGGTCATGAACACGGTGCGGTATTCGTTGGGGTTGCCGAGCCCGAAGGCGGCATATTCGGTCATCACCGCACGCAAGGCCTCGATCGGATCGTCGGAAGGATGCTCCTCGATGCGGCGGGCAAGTGTTTCGAAGGCATCCTCGGCCAGCGCAAACAGGATGTCTTGCTTGTCGGCGAAGTAGGAATAGACCGACATCGGAGCATAGCCGACCCGCTTGGCCAACTTGCGGATGGTCAGGCCTTCATAGCCCTCTTCCTTGACGAGCTTGTGGGCTGCGTCGAGCAGTTCGGAACGCAGTTCGGCCTTTTGTTTCTCGCGGCGTTTCTGAACGCTCAGTGGCAAGATCCGGTGCCTTTGGTTGGTTGTGCATGACTGAATATATACGCTGTACGGAAACGGGCAAGGGCGCTGTCAGGGACATCAAAAAGCGACCTCAAGCTTTCTCTCGAATAGTCGTGCCCGTCTGGTCCATTTCGCCGGCATCTATGTCACAGCATGTGTAACCTGGGCGCACGCAGGCAACATCGGACTGTTACAAACAAAGCCTATTTGGCGGCTCTGCAAGAAATTTCGGTTTTCGGGGGCCTCTATGGCTGCGATAGAGCTTTCGTCCGGGCTGCCGGGCGCACATCCACTTTCTCATGGCGCAAGGCTGGCGCTCAGGCGAGTCGTGATAGTCGCATGGCTGGCGATCGCAATCGGCTTCGCCATGGAAGCGCTTATTCTGACTGCCGGATTTGCGGCAGGTTCGCACCCGGCCCCGACCCAGGTTCTGATAGACTTGGCGCAAGGCGTGACCTGGTCATTCTTCGTCTGCGCCGGCGTCAGCCTCGGCACGGCGATCACCAAGGTGCGAGCCTCGCTTGGCGGCCTTATCGCCATGATCTCGGGGCCGCTGGCCATGGGCATCGCCAAAGGTACGCAAAAGGTGATGGTGAGCGCGCTTGATGTATCGGCAAAGCCCGTGATCCTGTCGCTCACCACGCTCGGTATGTTGCGGGCGATCGAGTATGGCTTGCTGGGCTGGATGCTGGCTTCGCTGGCATCCAAGGAAAAACCTCGCTCGCTGCATTTCATGCTGGCGGGTGCCTTGGCCGGCGCGGTGTTCGGCGGCGGGATCACGGCGCTGACGATCGAGACCGCCGCAGCCAAGGACATTGCGCTGGCATTGCCGCAGGCTGTCGCCACCGGCCTCATTGAGATCGTGTTTCCGATCGGATGCTCGCTGGTCGTCTACATCGCCCTGCAAGTCAGCCGGCACATGAAGTTCATTTCCAGCGATGCGCGCTAGAGCCGGATGATTTCAGGTCGAATTGACCTGAATCTGAATCCGGCTCTAAATCAAATAGATAGAGCATGATGTCGTCCGAAAACCGCTTCACACTTTTCGGCATCATGCTCTGTCTACAGACGGTGATCGGTTTGCGTCCTGTTTCCAGGCCGGTTGCCACCACCTCCGTATGGGCTTGCTCCCCGGTCGGGGAACGGAACTGATCCGATCTGTCATCAAATCGCGCCGACCACAATATCTCATTGTCGAGTCAGGTTCGGTCGATCAGCTTGGCGGCAAGGTGCGACAGCAGCTTCACCGCTTGACCATAGGTCTTGGCCTTTTCGGGGTTGGAGGCGTTGCCGTCCAGCGCCCGCTTGTAGACGCCCTGGCAGATGGCAGCCAAACGGAAGAAGGAGAAGGCGAGGAAGAAGCTCCAATTGTCGATGCCGGCCAGCCCGCGCCGACGGCAATACGCCGCGACATAGGCTTCCTCCAAGGGCAGGCCGAGGGCGGCGCGGTCGACGCCGCCAAGACCGCGAAAGCCCGAGGCGTGCGGCAGGCGCCATTGCATGCATTGATAGGCGATGTCGGCGAAGGGATCGCCGAGTGTCGACAGTTCCCAGTCGAGCACCGCCAGCACTTTCGGCTCACTGGCTGCGAAGATCATGTTGTCCAGCCGGTAGTCGCCATGCACGAGGGATATCCGGCCGTCATCGGCCGGCATATGCGTCTCCAGCCAGGCGATCAGCCGGTCCATGTCGGCGACCGTGCCGGTCTCCGAGGCGCGGTACTGGCTGGTCCAGCGTGCCAGCTGGCGTTCGAAGTAATTGCCGGGTTTGCCGAAATCGCCGAGCCCGACCGCCTCGACATCGACATCGTGCAGGGCCGCCAGCGTGGCGTTCATAGCATCGTAGAGGGCGGCGCGCTCATCGTTGCCAGCGGCCTCCGGCACTGCCGGATCCCAGAAGATGCGGCCGTCGAGAAAATCCATGACGTAGAACATGCGGCCGATCGGCGTCGCCTCCGCCGACAGATGCAGCATCGCCGGCACCGGCACGGCGGTGCCGGCCAGCGCCTTCATGACCGTGAATTCGCGGTCGACCTGATGCGCCGATTTCAGCAACTGGCCCGGCGGCTTGGCGCGCAGGACATAGCGGCCGCTGGCCGCGGTCAGCAGATAGGTCGGGTTCGACTGGCCGGATTTGAATTTTTCGATGGAATGAAGCCCGGCAAAACCCGGGATGTGCGCCTCGAGATAGGGCGCTAGTGCCGTCTGGTCCAGCGCGTTGGCGTCGCCGCTCATGCGGTCTCCGGCTCACGCTCGATCAGCGTCAGCGTCAGCCAGCGCGCCGTCAGCGCCGGCTTCTTCGAGCCTTCGATCTCGATGGTCACGTCATGCGCCGTCTGCACCCAGCCCGACGGCCTGACCTTGACGTCGGCCAGCACGAAGCGGGTGCGGATGCGCGCGCCGGTCTTCACCGGCGCCAGGAAGCGCAACGAATCGAAACCGTGGTTGACGCCCATCTTGCCCTTTTCCAGCGGCGGCATGGTCTCGAAGGTCATCGCCGAGAGCAGCGACAACGACAGGAAGCCATGCGCGATGGTGCCGCCGAACGGCGTCTCGTTTTTGGCCCGCTCGGGGTCGCAATGGATGAACTGGTGGTCGTCGGTGGCGTCGGCGAACTGGTCGATCATGGTCTGTGTGACCTCGCGCCATGGCGAGACGCCGACTTCCTTGCCGACGCTGGCCAGAAGCACATCGAGACTGATCGGTTCCACTGCGGTGTCCTCCCCTTGCCGCCGACCGCGGCTCATTCCTTGAACAATGTCAGCCCATGCTGCACCGACTGCCCGCCGTCGATCGGCAGGATGGCGCCGGTGACATAGGAACCGGCACGGCTGCACAAATAGAGCGTTGCGCCGCCGATGTCATCCGCCACGCCGATACGGCCGATGGGGACATGGCTGCCGACATGTCTGGCCTTTTCTTCGGTGCCGGTGGCAAAGGCGGTCATCCGGCTCTGGAAGGGGCCGGGGGCGAAGGCGTTGACGGTGATGCGCCGCGCCGCGAGCTCGATCGCCAGCGTGCGCGTCAGGTGGTGAACGGCGCCCTTGGACGCGGTATAGGAATAGGCGTCGTCGGCCAGCGGCTGCGTGCCCATCACCGAGCCCAGATTGATGACGCGGGCCGGATCGGCATCGCTGGCGGCGGCTTCCAGCAGCGGCAGCAATTCGCGGGTCAGGTGGAAGACGGCGGTGACGTTGACGGCGAACACCTTGGCCCAGCCGCTATAGGGAAAATCTTCCAGCGAGGCACCCCAGGATATGCCGGCATTGTTGACCAGAATATGCAGCTTCTCGGTGCGCGCCTTGACCTCGCCGACCAGCGCGGCAATGCCTGCTTCGCTGGAGACGTCACCGGCAAAGCCTTCGGCGCTGCCGGCGCCGCCGAGCCCGTTCAACTCAGCGGCGACCTTGATGCAATCCTCGCCCTTGCGTGAAGCGATCATCACGGTCGCGCCGGCTTGGACCAAAGCGGTCGCCACCATGCGGCCGATGCCGGTCGCCGCTCCGGTGACCAACGCGGTCTTGCCGGCGACTGAGAACAGTTCTTCCAGATAGCTCATCGCAATTCCTCCGCGCCTTTCTGCTCACGGTCCGGGACGAAAGGGCTCGCGTTGACAAGGCTACCCGAAGTACGGTCATCCTTGCCACGGGTAAAGTGCCCCAGATGCGTGAAAGGGTTGGAGACCGATGGCGGACATGAATCTCGGCGTGACCGAGCGGCTGAAGCCGATCCACGCCCGCGTCGCCACCATGGTGCGCGATGAGATCATGCCGCTCGATCATGAGTTTTTGAGCGAGGTCGGCAAGGGCGGCGACCGCTGGGTCTACACCGCGCGGCAGACCGAGATCCTCGAAGGGTTGAAGAAGACGGCCAAGGAGCGCGGCCTGTGGAATTTCTGGCTGACCGGGTCCGAGCGCGGCTACGGGCTCTCGACCGTTGAATATGCCTATCTCGCCGAGGAGATGGGCAAGGCGCATCTCGGCGCCGAGACCTTCAACTGCTCGGCGCCCGACACCGGCAATATGGAGGTGCTGGAGCGCTATGGCTCGGAGGATCACAAGCAGGCATGGCTGGCGCCGCTGCTCGAGGGGAAAATGCGCTCGGCCTATCTGATGACCGAGCCGGACGTCGCTTCCTCCGACGCCGCCAACATCGCCATGCGCTGCGAAAAGAAAGGCGGCGACTATGTACTCAACGGCGAGAAATGGTGGGCGTCGGGGGCCGGGGACCCGCGCTGCGCCATCTACATTGTCATGGTTCGGACCGGCGGCGAAGCCGAGCCGCAGCACCGCCGCCATTCGATGATCTTGGTGCCGTCCGGTACCAAGGGCGTGACCAAGCTGCGGCCGATGCAGGTTTATGGCGACGACGACGCGCCGCATGGCCACATGCATCTTCGCTTCGACAATGTGCGGGTGCCGGCCGGAAACCTGATCCTCGGCGAGGGCAGGGGGTTCGAGATCGCCCAGGGGCGGCTTGGCCCCGGGCGCATCCACCATTGCATGCGCGCCATCGGCCAGGCCGAAATGGCGCTGGAGATGCTGTGCCAGCGCTCGGTGCGCCGCGAGGCCTTCGGCCAGCCATTGGCCAAGCTCGGCGCCAATTTCGACATCATCGCCGAGTGCCGCATGGAGATCGAGATGGCGCGGCTGCTCTGCCTCAAGGCGGCGTGGATGATCGACCAGGGCGATGCGCGCGCAGCCGCGCCCTGGATCAGCCAGATTAAGGTCATCGCACCGCGCGTCGCGCTCAAGGTCACCGACGAGGCAGTGCAGATGTTCGGCGCGCAAGGCATCAGCCAGGACACGCCGCTGGCACGCTCATGGACGCATCTGCGAACCCTGCGCCTCGCCGACGGGCCGGACGCCGTGCACCGCCGGCAGGTGGCGCGCACGGAGCTCAGGAAATACACGCAGGAAAGGGTCTGAGTGGATGAAAACCCTCATCGCCCGCGATTTCGCGCCGCTCGACCAGCTCGTCCATGCCGACAATCTGAAGGAGCTGGTCGGCTGGCATCTCGCCGGCAAGGTTCGGCCGGCCATCGAAGGCACTTATCCGCTGGCCGATGCCGCCGCCGTGGTGACGCGCGTGCTTGGCCATGGCGCATCCGGCAAGCTCATCCTCAAACGTTAAGGAGCCCCGCCATGCCGATACCTTCAGACATGAGAGCACTGCTGCTGACCGGCGACGGCTACACCAGGACGCCCTCCGGCAGCGTGCTGGAGGCGATGGAGCCGTATCTCAAGCTTGGCAGCATCGGCGTGCCGACGCCCGGACCGAGCCAGGTTCTGATCAAGGTCAGCCTCGCCTCGATCAACCCGTCCGACGTCATGTTCATCAAGGGCCAGTACGGTCAGCCGCGCGCCAAGGGCCAGCCGGCCGGCTTCGAGGGTGTCGGCACGGTCGTTGCCAGCGGCGACGAGCCCTATGCGAAAAGCCTGATCGGCAAGCGCATCGCCTTCACCACAGGCGTCACCAATTGGGGCGCGTGGGCGGACTATGCAGTTGCCGAAGCTGCCGGCTGCATTCCGCTGCTCGACACGGTCCGCGACGAGGATGGCGCGGCGATGATCGTCAACCCGCTCACGGCGCTCGCCATGTTCGACATCGTCAAGGAGACGGGCGAAAAAGCCTTCATCATGACCGCCGGCGCCAGCCAGCTTTGCAAGCTGATCGCGGGTCTCGCCAAGGAGGCTGGGTTCCGGCCGATCGTCACCGTGCGCCGCGACGAGCAGATTCCGCTGTTGAAGGAGATCGGGGCTGCCCATGTGCTCAACGAGAAGGCGCCGGATTTCAAGGCAGCACTACGCGATGTGGTCAAGGCCGAGCAGCCGCGCATCTTCCTCGATGCCGTGACCGGGCCGCTGGCCTCGGCGATCTTCGACGCCATGCCGAAGCGCTCGCGCTGGATCATCTATGGGCGGCTCGATCCGGACACCACTGTCATCCGTGAGCCCGGCCAGATGATCTTCCAACACAAGCACATTGAAGGCTTCTGGCTGGTCGAATGGATGCGCCACTTCCGCGACAAGCGCGGCCCGGCGATCATGGAAGCACAGAAGCGCTTTTCGGATGGGCGCTGGTCAACCGACGTGACGGCGGTGCTACCGCTGGATGAGGCGATGGCGAAGGCCCCGGCGGAGCTGGCCAAGCCGAACGGGAAGGTGTTTATTAGGCCGTAGAGCAGAAGAGTTCGAGGTTCTCCCATGAAGCAACTGTGGTTCGTTGCAGTCGTCCTCACGGGGATGACAGGCTCGATTTCTGCCGAGGCTGCTGACAAGTTCCCGCCTTCCTGGCGCAAGTCGATGACCAATGACCCCAGCACCAACTTCTTCCTCAAGAAGTATTCGGCCGCCCTGGACAATCCTGCTGCGACCGCAGTCAGAAACATCGTGCTGGCGCGAGAAGTCGGCTCGGAGTGTCAGTCGTCCAAGCTCAATAAAGCCAAGCTCAAAGCATATCGCGACAGCACGCTCGGCGCGCTTTCGCCTGACGCCCTCAAGGCAGCGGCGTTTGAAACCCGCGTTGCGCTGCGCGGCTTTGACTACCAAGATCTCGCTCACCTCTGTGCCGGGATAGACTATCAATTCGGGCCGAAAGGAGCACTGATCGCGGGTGCGATATCACCGGGGAAAGGTGAGCCGAGGTACCGGTACGACCCGGCCAACCCGTACATCCAACTGCCAGAATTCACTGGCAAATAGTGGAGGCGCACGAACGGTTTTCAGTGCTTGACGACCGCCCCCTCCCTATATCTACAGCCACTGGAGCCAGCTACTCCGCCGGCTCGACATTGGCGTACGCCGCTTCCTCAAGCTCCCGCTTCAGCCTCGCTTCCTCATGCGACTTCGGCGTGACGAAGCGGCCGAGCAGGAGGTAGGCGACCGGGGTCAGGAAAAGCGTCGAGACGGTGGCGAGACCCAGCCCGCCGACGATGACCCAGCCGAGCGCGATGCGCGCTTCGGCACCGGCGCCGGCGGCCAGCACCAGCGGGACCCCGCCGAGGATGGTGCAGATCATCGTCATCATCACCGGCCGCAGGCGGATGATCGAGGCCTGCTCGATCGCCTCGCGCACGCCGAGGCCGCGGTCGCGCAGCTGGTTGGCGAATTCGACGATGAGGATGCCGTTCTTGGCCATGACGCCGACCAGAAGCACGAGGCCGATCTGGCTGTAGGCATTGAGGCTGGTGCCTGACAAAAGCAGCGCAAAGATTGCGCAGGCAAGGCCGAGCGGGACCGTCGCCATGATGATGACGGCGCTGACGAAGCTTTCGAACTGGGCGGCAAGCACCAGGAGGATGATGACCAGCGCGAAGCCGAAAATGGTGATCATGGCGCTGTTGGTCTCGCCGAGCGTCGCGGCTTCGGCCAGCGGCAGGACGCGGCTGCCCGGCGGCAGCAGCGGGGCGGCGATCTGCTCGGCAACGCCGAGCGCGTCACCCAGTGCGAAATTGCCGTTCAGGTTCGAGGTGATCGCCACCGAAGGCTGCTGCTGTTCGCGGGTCAGCGACGGCGGCACGGCGCGCTCGGTCAGCGTGGCGATGGTCGACATTGGCACGAAGCGGCCGTCGGCGGTCTTCAGGAAGATGTTTTCCAGATCGGTCGGATCATTGATCGGGTTGGTGGTCGAGACCAGCTTCACGCCATAGCTGCGGTCGGCGATGTAGACATCGACGACATCGTTGCCGTCGAGCATCGCCTGCAAGGTGTTGGCGAGCCCTGATATGTCGATGCCGAGATCGGAGGCGCGCTCGCGGTCTATGGCCACCGCCAGCTGCGGCTGCGTCGGGTCGATGGAAAGCCGCGGCGTCTGGAAGCGCGGATCGGCCTGCATCCGGGCGATGATCTTCACCGCCGCGTCGCCGAGCGCCTTGCGGTCGTTGCCGACCAGCGCGAATTGCAGGCCGTTGCCGGCGCCGCGAATGCCGAGGCTATTGGCCTGCACCGGGAAGATGCGCACGGATGGCACCTGCCGGGTCAGCTGGCTTATCTGCGCCATGATCTCCTGCTGGCTGCGCGTGCGCTCGTCCCACGGCGCCAGCGTCATCACCATGAAGCCGGAATTGTAGGCGCCGTTCTGGCCGGCGTTTTCGAAGGTCGAGACGATCTCGCCGGAATCGCGCAGCGGCTGGATCAGCCGCTCGATCTTCTGCATCTGCTGCGTGGTGTAATCGAGGCTGACGCCTTGCGGCGCGTTGATGCGCAACAGCACGACGGCGCGGTCCTCGCTCGGCGTCAGTTCCTGGCGGATGGTGCCGAACAGGCTGAAGGCGACGCCCGCAAACAGCACCGCAACCAGCAGCACGATCCACGGCGCGCCGAGGCAGGCATGCAAGGCGCGCTTGTAGGCCGCGTTCAGCGCGCCACCGACGCGCGCGCCAATGCCGTGACCGCCTTCATGGTGGAGCGATGCGCCGGTCAACATGCGCGAGGCCAGCATCGGGCACAGCGTCAGCGCCACCACGCAGGAGAGCAGCACCGACATGGCGAGGACGAAGCCGAATTCGCGAAACAGGCCGCCGGTCTGTCCCGGCAGGAAGGAGATCGGCACGAAAACGGCAACGAGCGTCAGCGTCGTGGCGATGACTGCGAAGAACACTTCTTGGGCGCCGAGCACGGCGGCGGCACGAGGCCCCATGCCTTCGTTGCGCCGTCGCACGATGTTTTCCAAAACGACGATGGCGTCGTCGACGACAAGGCCGGTCGCCAGCACCAGCGCCAGAAGCGTCAGAATGTTGATGGAGAAGCCTGCGAGATAGATGGCGGCGATGGTGCCGATCATGGCGACCGGCATTGACAGACCAGGGATCAGCGTCGCGCGCCAGTCGAGCAGGAAGATGTAGATGACGATCAGCACCATGGAGATCGACAGGCCGAGCGCGATCTCGACCTCGTGCACGGCGCCGTTGACGAAGACTGCGTCGTCGCTGGTGATCTTGATCGACATGCCCTTGGGCAGGTTTTCCTGCAGCTTGGCGACGGCTGCTTTCACTCCGGTGGAAATATCCAGCGTGTTCGATTCCGCCTGACGGATGATGCCAAGGCCAATGCCGGTCTTGCCGTCGGAGCGCAACGAGGTCTGGCCGATGTCGGGACCGAGCGTGACGGTGGCGACGTCGCGGATGCGCGTCGTGCCGCCGATGATGATGTTTTCGAATTCTTCCGGCGTCGTCACATCGGCCGTGGTGCGGACGATGAGATCCTGGTTGGTGGTGGTGATCGAACCGGCTGGTGAATCGAAAGCGACCGAGGCAAGCGCTGCCCTCAGATCGGCGACAGTGAAGCCGAGGCTGGCGAGCTTGTTCTGGTCGACATCGATGCGGAAGATCTTGTCGCGGTCGCCATAGACCTGAACGTCGGCGACGCCAGGCACGGCAGCCAGTTCGTCCTCGATCTGGTCCTGGACAATCACCGTCATGTCCTGCACCGACATGGTGTCGGAGGTGACGGCCAGTCGCATCACGGCATCGGAATTGGCATCGGCCTTGACGATGCGCGGCGGATCGGAGGTCTCCGGTATCATGTTGGCGACACGGCCGACCGCGTCGCGCACGTCGGAAGCGGCGACGTTCAAATCGACGCCGTCGTTGAACTCGATGGTGACGCGGCTCTGGCCGAAGGACGAGGTCGACGAGATCGACTTGACGCCGGATACGCGCGCGACCGCACCCTCGATGGTGTCGGTCAGTTCACGGTCGACGGTTTCGGCGGCGGCACCCTCGAAAGCCGTCGACACGGTGACCACGGCGCGGTCGACATCGGGCAGTTCGCGGATTTCGACGCCGTAGAAAGCGGCAAGGCCGGCCACTGCGATCAGCGTGTTCAGCACGAAGGCCATGACCGGCCTGCGGATGAAGAGAGCGGTGAAGCCGGTTTCGCTGGCGGTGCTGACAGGCGCGGTCATGAGCCTTCGGCCGCGTCCGCGGCGCGCTGATCCTGGCCGGCGATGCGGACCGCGCCGCCTTCGCTGACGCTCTGGGTGCCTTCGGTCACCACCATGTCGCCATCCTCGATCTCAGCGTCGATCAGCACCGTCTCGGTGTTGCGCTGGATGATGCGCACGGGAACGCGCCTGGCCTTGCCGTCCTCGACCTGCCAGACATAGGCGCCGTCGGAACCCCACAGGATCGCCAGGGGGCTGACGGCCGGGTAGGTGTCGCCGGGGAAGCGCATGGTGATGCCGAACGACATGCCGGCGCGCAGCGAATCCGCCGGATTGGCGATTGCAGCCTTGACCAGCAGAGTGCGGCTCTTTTCGTCGATGTGGTTGTCGATGGCCGACACGGTGCCGGTATAGGCCTTGCTCGGATTGGCGATCGGCGTCGCCGACAGTTGCGCGCCGACCTTGACGGCGGCGGCAAAGCGCTCGGGCACCAGGAAATCGACCAGGATGGAGGAGCGGTCGTCAAGCGTGGCGATCGCCGACTGGCTGGTGACGTAATTGCCGGCCGATATCGGCAGGATGCCGACCGTGCCGGCGATAGGGGCGACGATCGAACGACGCTGCAAGGCGAGTTCGGCATCCTGCAGCGCCAGTTTGGCGCCGGCCAGCACCACTTGGGCATCGGCGACGGCGACCGGGGTCGCGGCGTTGGAGGCCCTCAATGATTTCACCCGCTCGAGCTTGTCCTGGGCATCCTGCAAGGCGAGCTTGGCACGATCCTGCGAGATCACCTCGGTCTCGGAATCGAGAACAGCGATGATCTGCCCCTTGTCGACGCGGGTGCCGGACTGAACGAGGAATTCAACCAGCCGGCCGGAGCTGTACGGGTTGACCGTCACCGAGGCGTTGGCGCGGCCGGTGCCGATCGCCTGCAGGCGATCGTTGATGGTGGCGGTGGCCGCAGGCAAGGCGACGACATTTGCCGGGCGGCCGGCAGCGTTGCGACCGCCTGCCTGTTTTGTCGTGTCGACCGCACCGGTTGTGGCGGGCGCCGAAGCATAGGTCCAGTCGATACCCCAGCGTGCCAGAACCTCCGGCGCGCCCGGGAAGAATCGCGCCCAGGCGAGGACAGCCGCGACCAGGATCACAAGCGCAAAAACGATCTGTTTCCAGGCGACCATCGACACTCCGGTTGGCAAAACGTCTACCGGTTTCACCAAGCAAAAAAACGCGCAGCGACGCACCCGGTATGTGCGAAGCCGCCGCAATATCATGGCTTTATGGCAATTCTGCCACTTCCATGCACATTAAATCTGCGTAATTTTGCGCACCTGCGGCCGGGATTGAGCGTGTCAGCGCAGGCTTTCCAGGTCGCGGATGCGCTTGGCGCTGTCGGCCTCGAGCTGCCTGGTGACAGCGCCGATCAGCGTCTCGGCGACAACGAACAGAGCGGCGGAAGAGTCCCACGCCGAAGGCACGGCGGTGCGTCCTGCAATGACATGGCGGGCGAAGCGGGCGATCGGCGATAGCCACTGGTCGGTGAACAGCACGATCTGTACGCCGCGCTGATGCGCGGTCTCGGCAAAGCGTACCAGACTGTCCTGGTAGCGCCTGATGTCGAAGATCACCAGCACGTCGCGCTTGCCCATGTCGATCAGCCGGTCGCGCCAGATGCTCTCCTGACCGGCGAGGTGATAAACGTCGGGCTGGATGATGGCGAGGTGGGCGGCCATGTAGCGCGCCAACGGATCGGTGAAGCGGCCGCCGATCAGGAATGTCTTGCCGCGCCGTTCGGCGAGCCTTTCGGCGATGTCGGCAAGCTGCCTGTCGGACAGATGCCTGAAGGTCTCGCGCATATTGTCCAGCGTCGCCTCCAGCATTGGCGACACGGCACTGCTGCCCGGTGAGGCCGGATTGAGCGTGCGCGATGCCGGCGACTGCAATTGCGCCGCCAGTTCGTCCTGCAGCGCCGACTGGAATTCGGGATAGTTCTGGAACCCCAGCCTGGAGACAAAGCGCAGGATGGTCGGCGACGATACGCCGGCGGCGGTCGAGAACTCGGCGACCGTCTTCAGCCCGATCAGCGGATAGTTGGCAATCAGCGTTTGCGCGGCGCGGCGCTCGCCGGCCGGCATCGTGCCGATGCGGTCCGAAATCAGTTCGGCAATGCTGGAAATCATCGTTTTCCCCACCCCTGAGCCCGTCCAGACCGCTTCCCCGAAATCGCGTTTGACAAAGCCGGACAAACTGTATGAAATCATCCACAGGGACGCAATGACGCAAAATACGTAACATAAGATACAGCGCTCCCCAGGGGACGGCAGACTATGGAGAGAGCACGGCCCGCCAGCCTTGCATCGTCTGATACCGTAGGGGTGACGAACCCCGGCGGGTCCAGCCCTTTCGTGCTGACCTGCGACCACGCTTCCAACTTCCTGCCATCCGAATTCGGCACGCTTGGCCTGCCGGCCGAAGATCTCTCCCGCCACATCGCCTGGGACCCCGGCGCGCTGCCGGTGGCCCGCCGCATCGCGACCGCCCTCGATGCGACGCTCATCGAAACCCGCATCTCGCGCCTGATAATCGACTGCAACCGTCCGCTCGAGGCACCGGACCTGGTGCCGCCGGTAAGCGAGACGACGGCCATTCCGGGCAATGCCGGCCTGTCGGACAGTGAGCGCGCCGAGCGCATCGCTTTGTCGTGGCGGCCGTTCCACGACACGATCGCATCGATCATCGACGACCGGCAGGCGCGTGGGCAGGAGACCCGGCTGGTGTCGGTGCATTCCTTCACCCCGGTCTACAAGGGCAAGAACCGGCCCTGGCATATCGGCATCATCCACGATGACGACCGCCGGCTGGCGTCGCCGCTGATAGCGGCGCTGCAGCGGCTCTCCGGCGTCAGTGTCGGCATCAACGAGCCCTATTCGCCGGCCGACCGCGTCTATTTCACTTTGGAGCGCCATGCACGCTCGCGCGGCCTTGCCTGCGCAATGATCGAAATCCGCAACGACGAGATTTCCGGCGAGACCGGGCAGCGGAAATGGGCGGATCTGCTCACAGGCATTTTTTCTGACCTGGAACCCGAGGAGGCCAAGGGTTCCCGGCGACAAGCAATGGGAAAGTCAGTTCAATCGGCCAGCTAAGAACGTTAAAAAGGGGACTTCAAATGGCAGCACCGATACACACGGACACATCGGAGGACGTGAAGGTCCTTCACAGCATGGGCTACGCCCAGGAACTATCGCGGCGCATGGGAGCATTCCAAAGCTTTGCGATCTCGTTTTCGATCATCTGCATCCTGTCCGGCGGGTTTGGATCATTCCCGATCGCGCTTTCGACGGGCGGTCCATTCTCACTGACCATCGGCTGGATCATCGGCAGCGCGTATGCGCTTGTCGTTGCGGCCTGTCTTGGCCAGATCGCGTCAGCCTACCCGACGGCAGGCAGCCTGTATCACTGGTCGTCAATCCTGGGCGGCCGGTTCTGGGGTTGGGCAACGGCCTACGTCAATCTGCTGGGACTGCTGTTCGTCATCCCGGCCGTGAATGTGTTTCTCTATCTCATCACGCGTGACCTGTTCTTCGGTTCGGTACTCGGCTGGGACGTCTCCGGCTGGGGGATGGGGACGCAAATTCTATCGGTCGCCGTCATCACCGCGGCGCAAGCCCTGCTGAACCATTTCGGCATCAGGCTGACGACCATACTGACGGATTTCTCCGGCTACCTGATCCTCGGGGTCACCGTCATCCTTATCATCATGTTTCTGATGGCGGCGCCAAGCCTGGACATCGGCAAGGCGTTCACCTTCGTAAACAACACCGGGGCTTCTGGTGGTGGCGTTTCCCCGCAAACCGGTCCATTGATGGCGATCATCATCGGCCTTCTCTATCCGCTGTTCACCATTACCGGCTTTGACGCGTCCGCACACACGGCGGAAGAAACAGTCAATGCGCGCGACACGGTGCACAAGGGCATGCTGCATTCAGTCTTCTGGTCCGGCGTGTTCGGTTTTGTGCTGATCCTTGTCATGATCATGGCCATTCCGGATCTGAATGCCGCCGCCGCCTCCGGCTGGAGTTCCTTCAACAATCTCTTCATCGCAGCCATCATGACGTCGTTTATCGGCAAGTTGATGCTGATCGGTGTGATCATTTCCAACTTCCTCTGCGCATTAGCCGCCGTGACGTCCACATCACGGATGATCTATGCGTTTGCGCGTGATGGTGGCTTGCCATTCTCGGGCCTGCTGAGCTCGGTCAGCCCGACATATCGCACGCCGGTGGCGGCGATCTGGTTCTCCGCCATCATGGCGGTCGTGTTGACCGCCGTGACGACGCCACTCAATGCCTTTGCCGCGCTCTCGACCGGCTGCGCTATGTATCTCTACATTTCATATGCAATGCCGATTGTTGCGGGTTTCTTTGCCGAAGGAAAAACCTGGACCACCTTTGGCAGCTTCCGTCTGGGCGGTTTGTCAAAAGTCTTCGCGGTCATTGTCATGATCGGAACCGTCCTGGTCACGATCGGTGGTCATGCCTTCGTCGTGTCGATCCCCGGCACACCGGGCGACGCTGCCGCCAATCCGCCGGTTGCCGCCACAAGCTTCGTGCCGGGCCTGTGGTACTATTCGGTTGGCTTCGCCATCATCCTGGCAATTCTTTGGTTCGCCATTGAAAACCGGCGTTTCCAGGGTCCGCCAATCGGCGAGGCGGCAATCGCCAAGCGCAAGGCGATCATTGCAGCCGCTGAAAAGGCTGTCGGCGAATCTGCCTGAGCAACAATCAAAGCCGTGGCGAGTTCGATAGCCACGGCTTTTTCCCTTTCAAAGTGACAAGCCCAAAGCGGCTAGCTGGAGTGCCAAAGGAATGGCCGGAAATTTCTCGTTCGATCAGTTGAAGAAAGCGGTCTCCAATGGCGAGATCGACACGGTGCTGGCCTGCATCGTCGACATGCAGGGGCGGCTCGCGGGAAAGCGTTTCCTGGCGCAGTACTTTGTGGATTCTGCTCATGACGAGACGCATGGCTGCAACTATCTGCTCGCCGCCGACATCGATATGGAGCCGGTGCCGGGCTACAAGGCGGCAAGCTGGTCGAAGGGCTATGGCGACTTCGTCATGAAGCCGGACCTTGCCACGCTGCGGCGGATTCCGTGGCTGGAAAAGACCGCGCTGGTGATCTGCGACGTGCTCGACCACCACACCCATGACGACCTTCCGCATTCGCCGCGCGCGATGCTGAAAAAGCAGGTCAAGCGGCTCACCGAACGCGGCTATATCGGCTACTTCGCCTCCGAGCTCGAATTCTACCTGTTCAACGAGACCTACGATTCCGCCCGCAAGAAGCACTGGCAGGGGCTCGACACCGCGTCGCCCTATATCGGCGACTACCAGATCGGCATCACCACCAAGGAAGAAGGCGTCATGCGCCGGCTTCGCAACGAGATGGAAGCGGCGGGCATTCCGATCGAAAACTCCAAGGGCGAATGGGGCCCGGGCCAGGAAGAGATCAATGTGCGCTATGCCGAGGCGCTCGACATGGCGGACCGCCACGTCATCCTGAAGAACGGCGCCAAGGAGATTGCCGAGTCCGAAGGCAAGTCGATTTCCTTCATGTCGAAATACAATTACGGGCTCGCCGGTAATTCCAGCCACATCCACAATTCGCTGTGGAGCGCCGACGGCAAGACGCCATTGTTTTTCGACAAGAAGGCGGACTGGACTTTGTCCACGCTTGGCCAGCAATGGGCGGCTGGGCAGCTCAAATACGCCAGGGAGTTTACCTGGTTCCTGGCGCCCTACATCAACTCCTACAAGCGCTTCCAGGCCGGCACCTTCGCACCGACCAAGATCATGTGGAGCGAGGACAACCGCACCGCCGGCTTCCGCCTGTGCGGCGAGGGCACCAAGGGCATCCGCATGGAATGCCGCATCGGCGGCGCCGACCTGAACCCCTATCTCGCTTTCGCGGCGCTGATCGCCGCCGGCCTTGCCGGCATCGACGAGAAGCTCGAACTGCAGAAGCCGTTCGTCGGCGATGCCTACCAGGCCTCGCGCCTGCCGGAGATCCCGAAGACGCTGCGCGACGCCACCGAGACGCTGGCCAAGTCGAAGATGCTGAAGCAGGCGCTCGGCGACGATGTGCTCGAACATTATGTCCACACCGCAAAGTGGGAGCAATTCGAATACGACCGCCGCATTACGGATTGGGAACTGCACAGGGGGTTCGAGCGGTATTAAACTTTATACAGCTTTAATGTTGACACTGTGGTGAAGTTAGTACCATATGGTACCTGTAAACTGCAGTGCGCTACATTGAGGAGTTTGCAATGTCCAAATATGCGCCGCTCAAGGACTTTCTCATTGCCCAAAATGTCGATCGCGTTCCGATGTCATTCGCCGAAATCGAGAGAGTGCTCAATCTGCCGCTGCCCGCATCGAAGCAATACCCTGCATGGTGGAGCAACAATCCGAGCAACAATCCCATGACAAGGGAGTGGCTTGAGGCTGGGTTCGAGACCGAATCCGTCAATATAGGGAGTGGGAAACTGGTATTTCGCCGCGTTCGCAAAGTGCCCATTTCGACGCCGCCCAGTGGTAGCGTGCCTGCCGCGCCAAAGGAGGCGCGCGCGGATCGCCACCCCGGTTTTGGTTTCATGAAGGGCCTGATAACAATCGAAGCCGGATTTGATATCACCAAACCTTTCGATGACGAGCCATGGGACCGAGGCTATCTGGGCGGTGAGGCTGACGCGCGTGACGGCAAACTTGCGGTGCGTAAATGAGCGAAGGGCCAAACCTGCTTCTGGATACATGTGCGATGATCTTTGTCGCCAACGATAGTCTGATGGAACCGCACGCAAGCCGGGAGATTTCGGAAGCGGCCTATGACGGCCGTCTGTATCTTTCGCCGATGTCGGCATGGGAGATCGGAATTGGCGTAGCCAAGGGCCGGCTCAATCTGCCATTGGCGCCACTCGACTTCGTGGAGCAATTCATCGAGCGAATGTCGGCAAAGCTCAGCGCTATCTCACCAGCCATTCTGATTGCGTCATCCAACCTGCCCGGTCCGCCTCATGGTGATCCCATGGATCGGATACTGATGGCAAGTGCGAGAGCGTTGGACATGGTTCTGGTGACGCGTGACGAGCCCATCCTTCGCTATGGCCGCAATGGCCATCTGCGCACCCTAGCCTGCTAAACTGGAGTATCCTTTGGAAACCGTAAAACTCAAATCGCCCATCGATGGTTCGATTTACGCCGAGCGGCCGATCGCGACCGACCAGGCGATCAATGCCGCGGTCGAGCGCGCCAAGGCGGCGCGGGAGAAGTGGGCGCTGACGCCGATCGTCGAGCGCGGCAAATTTATGCGGGCGATGCTCGAAGTGCTGGTCGCGATGACCGACGAGATCGTGCCGGAGATCGCCTGGCAGATGGGGCGACCGGTGCGCTATGGCGGCGAGTTCGGCGGCGTCAGGGAACGCACCAATTACATGGTCGAGATCGCTGAAGCCGCGCTGAAATCCGTGCCGGCATCCAACCCGAAGGACGGCTTCCGACGCTATGTGAAGAAGGATCCGCTCGGCGTCGTCATGGTGATCGCGCCGTGGAACTATCCCTATCTGACCGCCGTCAACACCATCGTGCCGGCACTGATGGCCGGCAATACCGTTATCCTCAAACATGCGGCGCAGACGCTGCTGGTCGGCGAACGGTTCCAGCAGGCGTTCGACAAAATTGGGCTGCCCAAGGGCGTGTTCCAGAATGTCGTGCTGAACCATGCCCAGACCGAGAAGCTGCTCGGCTCGGGCAAGATCGACCATGTCAATTTTACCGGTTCGGTCGGCGGCGGCCGCGCCATCGAGAGGGCGGCGGCCGGCACCTTCATGACGCTCGGGCTCGAACTCGGCGGCAAGGACCCGGCCTATGTGCTGCCCGACGCCAAGCTCGACCATGCGGTGGCCAATCTGGTCGACGGCGCCTTCTACAATTCCGGCCAGTGCTGCTGCGGCATCGAGCGCGTCTATGTGCATGAGAAGGTCTACGACCAGTTCGTCGAAGGTTTCATCGCCGAGACGAAGAATTATGCCGTCGGCAATCCGCTGGAACAGGCGACGACAATGGGGCCGATGGCTCAGGCGCGCTTTGCCGACCTGATCCGCGAGCAGAAGGCCGAGGCGCTGCGCAAGGGTGCAATCGCACACATCAATATGAAGGTGGCTAACGACAAGGCCGGCTCGCCCTATCTGGCGCCGGAAGTGCTGACCGGCGTCGACCACCAGATGAGCGTCATGCGCGAGGAAAGTTTTGGCCCGATCGTCGGCATCATGAAGGTGCGTAACGACGAGGAGGCGATCGCGCTGATGAACGACAGCCCCTACGGGCTGACCGCTTCGATCTGGACCGGCGATATCGAGCATGCGGTGGCGATCGGCGACCGCGTCGAGACCGGCACCGTGTTCATGAACCGCTGCGACTACCTCGATCCGGCGCTGGTCTGGACCGGCGTCAAGGACACCGGCAAAGGCGTCGCCCTTTCGGCGCTCGGCTACGACAATCTGACCCGGCCGAAATCCTTCCATCTGCGCGAAGCCATCTGATTTTTTGAAAGACAAGACATGTCCAAGCTGATCTCCAAATGGAACTACCCGACCACCGTCCGCTTCGGCGCCGGGCGCATCAAGGAACTGCCTGAGGTGCTCGCTGCCACCGGCATTAAGCGGCCGCTATTCGTCACCGATCCGGGGTTGGCGAAACTGCCGGTCGTCGCTTCGACGCTGAAAATCCTCGACGACGCCAAGGTATCCTATGGCGTGTTCTCCGAGGTGAAGCCGAACCCGGTCGATTCTAACCTCACCGCCGGGATCGCCGTGTTCAAGAAGGGCAAGCATGACGGCGTCATCGCCTTCGGCGGCGGTTCAGCGCTCGATCTCGGCAAGCTGATCGCGTTCCAGGCTGGCCAGACGCGGCCGATCTGGGACTTTGAGGATGTCGGCGACTGGTGGACGCGCGCCAATTCGGATGCCATCGCGCCGATCATAGCCGTGCCGACCACTGCCGGCACAGGCTCGGAAGTCGGGCGTGCCGGCGTCATCACCAATGAGGCGACGCACACTAAGAAGGTGATCTTCCATCCGAAGCTTTTGCCGGCAATCGTCATTGCCGATCCGGAACTGTCGGTCGGCATGCCCGGCTTCATCACCGCCGGCACCGGCATGGATGCGCTGGCGCACTGCCTCGAAGCCTATTGCGCGCCGGGCTATCACCCGATGGCCGACGGCATTGCGGTGGAAGGTGTGCGCCTGGTGTTCGAGAACCTGCCCAAGGCCTACGCCAACGGCAAGGACCTTGTCGCGCGCGCCCACATGATGAGTGCGGCCGCCATGGGTGCTGCCGCCTTCCAGAAGGGTCTTGGCGCCATCCACTCGCTGTCGCATCCGATCGGCGCGCTCTACGACACCCATCACGGCATGACGAATGCGGTGTTCATGCCCTATGTCTTGGCCTTCAATCGCGACTCCATCGAGGAGCGGATTGCCCGGCTCGCTGCCTATTGCGGCATCAAGGGTGGCTTCGACGGCTTTGCCAAAGCGATCATCAAGCTGCGCAAGGAATTGAAGGTGCCGCATGCGCTGCCCGATCTGATCAAGGGGCTCGACATGGACAAGAAGCGCAAAGGGCTGATCGCCGACATGGCGGTGGTCGATCCGACCGCCGGCGGCAACCCGGTCAGGCTGACCAAAAAGGCGGCGCTGACGCTGCTCGAGAACACTATCGCCGGCACTGTCTGAGGCGGTTTCTGCGCCGGACGTGATCTAAAAACGAAGGGAAAGGAAGGGCAAGGGGGCAAAAAGCAAGGCAATAAACCATTAGCCGGGAAATTAAGTCGAGGCTAATTGCTACAGCCGGTTAAAAAGAGTTAACTTTTCGTACCGCCGGGGGCCAGTTTCAAAAAGCTTTCATCTGGCTGTCATATGAAACCGATACCGCATCGCAGGCGTCCAGGACGCCAGTTCAACGGAGAGAACACATGTTCAAGTTCACAGGGAAAGTGCTTTCCCTTTCGGCCGTCGCCCTCATGGCGACCTCTGCTATCTCGTCGGCCCAGTCCATGGATGAACTGGTTGCCGCTGCGAAGAAGGAAGGCCAGCTCACGACCATCGCGCTGCCGCATGACTGGTGCGGCTACGGCGCCGTCATCGACGGCTTCAAGGCAAAGTATCCTGAGATCACCATCAACGAACTCAACCCCGATGCCGGCTCCGGCGACGAGGTCGAGGCGATCAAGGCCAACAAGGACAACAAGGGCCCGCAGGCGCCCGACGTCATCGACGTTGGCCTGTCCTTCGGCCCGACCGCCAAGGCTGACGGCCTGATCCAGCCCTACAAAGTGTCGACCTGGGACTCGATCCCCGACAGCGCCAAGGATGCCGATGGTTACTGGACCGGCGACTACTATGGCGTACTATCCTTCCTGGTGAACAAGGACCTCGTCAAGGAAGCGCCGGCTGACTGGGCTGACCTGCTGAAGCCGGAATTCGCCAACACCGTGGCGCTTGCCGGAGACCCGCGCGCCTCGAACCAGGCCATCCAGGCCGTCTACGCGGCCGGCATTTCCGGTGGTGCGGCTGCCGGCGAAGCTGCTGGCACTGCTGGTCTCGACTTCTTCAAGAAGCTTAACGCCGCCGGCAATTTCGTGCCGGTCATCGGCAAACCGGCGACCCTGGCACAAGGCCAGACGCCGATCCTGGTGACCTGGGATTACAATGCACTTGCCGGTCGCGACACGCTGAAGGGCAATCCGCCCGTCGACGTCGTCGTGCCGAAGACCGGTGTGGTTGCCGGCGTCTATGTGCAGGCGATCAGTGCTTTCGCACCGCATCCGAACGCTGCCAAGCTCTGGCTGGAGTATCTCTACTCCGACGAAGGCCAGATCGGCTGGCTGAAGGGCTATTGCCACCCGATCCGCTTCAACGATCTTGCCAAGAACGGCAAGCTCCCGGCGGACGTGATGGCCAAGCTGCCGCCGGCCGAGGCTTACGCTGCCGCGGTGTTCCCGACGCTGGACGAGCAGGGCAAGGCAAAGGAAGCCGTCACCAAGAACTGGGATGCCGTCGTCGGCGCCAACGTCAAGTAAGGCTTGAAACCAACCGGGCGGCCTCGCGGCCGCCCGGTGTTCCTCGGAGACGGCAGCCGGCGCATGACAGATATCTCGCTTTCCGATCAAGCAGTTGCCGGGAAGACCGCGCCCCCCAGCGAGGCGCGTGCAATGCGACTGCCGACGCAATGGCTCGGCGTTGCGCCATTCTTCATCTTCGCCATCATGTTCCTGATCCTACCCACGCTCTATCTGATGCTGGGTGCATTCCAGAACGATGCCGGCGAATTCACGTTCGAAAACATAGCAGCACTGGCGCAGCCATCGATTGTCGCCGCCTACTGGATCTCGCTCAAGGTCAGCCTTTCCTCGTCGCTGATCGGCGCCTTCGCAGGTCTCGGCATCGCCATCGCCATCGTGCGCGGCGGCCTGCCGGAGTGGATACGTTCGGCGACGCTGACATTCTCCGGCGTGGCTTCCAATTTCGCCGGCGTACCGCTGGCCTTCGCCTTCATCGCCACGCTCGGACGCCTCGGTCTCGCCACGGTGCTGCTCAACACCGTGTTCGGCCTCAACATTTATGCGCACGGCTTCAACATCCTATCGTTCTGGGGCCTGACGCTGACCTATGTCTATTTCCAGATTCCCCTAATGGTGGTCATCATCACGCCGGCGATCGACGGCTTGAAGAAGGAGTGGGGCGAGGCTGCGGCGACGCTTGGCGCCACCCAGACGCAATACTGGCGCATGGTGGTCATCCCGGTGATCTGGCCGAGTTTCCTCGGCACGGTCATCCTGCTCTTCGCCAATGCCTTCGGCGCCATCGCCACCGCCTATGCGCTGACCGGCTCTTCACTCAACATCGTGCCGATCCTGCTCTATGCGCAGATACGCGGTGACGTGCTGCACAATGCCCATCTCGGCTATGCGATCGCCTTCGGCATGATCGTCATCACCGGGCTGGCCAATGTCTTCTACATCTGGTTCCGGACGCGCTCGGAGAGGTGGCTGAAATGAAGTCCGGAAAATTCTGGGCCTGGGTCGTCTTCGGGCTGGGCGCGGCCTATTTCTTCATTCCGCTGATCGCGACGGTGGAATTTTCCTTGCGCATGCGGCGCGGCGCTTATTCCTTCGACGCCTATCAGATCGTGCTTGGCGACCCTCGTTTTCAGGCGACCTTTGGCTACTCAGTGCTTGCCGCCATCTTCACCATCATTCTGGGCGTGTTGATCGTGGTCCCCGCCGCCTACTGGATTCGACTGCGCCTGCCGCAACTGCGGCCGATCGTAGAGTTCATCACGCTGCTGCCGCTGGTCATTCCCGCCATCGTCATCGTCTTCGGCTATATCAGGATGTACGGTTCGAATTCGCCGCTGCCGTTCCTGGCGACCGACATGGGCACAAATGCCTTGCTGGTCATCGGCTATGCAATGCTGGCGCTGCCCTACATGTATCGCGCGGTCGATACCGGACTGCGCACCATCGACGTCAGGACGCTGACCGAAGCGGCGCAGATCCTTGGCGCCGGTTGGGGCACGATCATTGGTCGTGTGATCCTGCCCAATGTGCTGATCGCCGTGCTCTCGGGCGCCTTCCTTACCTTCGCCATCGTCATTGGCGAATTCACCATGGCCAGCTTGCTCAACCGGCCCGCCTTCGGTCCCTATCTGCAAAACGTTGGCGCCAACCGCGCCTATGAGCCCGCAGCGCTTGCCATCATCGCCTTCGCCATCACCTGGGGCTGCATGTCGCTGATCCAGATCCTGTCCCGTTTCGCGCCGAGATCGGCGAACCGCCCGAACTGATCGACAAAGTACTGATCGAAAGAAAAAGCCATGGCCGAACCATTCCTCTCCATCCAGCATGTGCGAAAATCCTTCGGCGCCACCACCGTGGTCGAAGATTTCAATCTTGATGTCGAGCCGGGCGAGTTCGTTTCGTTCCTTGGGCCATCGGGTTGCGGCAAGACCACCGTGCTGCGCATGGTCGCCGGTTTCGAAGAGCCGTCGGCGGGCAAGATCGTCGTCGCAGGCAAGGACATCACGAGGCTAAAGCCCAACCAGCGCAATGTCGGCATGGTGTTCCAAGCCTATGCGCTGTTCCCCAACCTGACGGTGGCGCAAAACATCGGCTTTGGCCTGAAGGTCGCCGGCATGCCCAAGGCGGACATCGACAGACGCGTGGCCGAGATGCTCGATATCATCAAGCTGCCGCAGATGGCAGACCGCTATCCCTATCAGCTCTCGGGCGGCCAGCAGCAGCGTATCGCGCTGGCGCGTGCCATCGCGCCGAAGCCGAAGCTGCTTCTTCTCGACGAGCCGCTGTCGGCGCTCGATGCCAAAGTACGTGTGTCGTTGCGCGAGGAAATCCGCTCGATCCAGAAGAAGCTCGGCATCACCACCATCTTCGTCACCCATGACCAGGAAGAGGCGCTGTCGATCTCCGACCGCATCGCGGTGATGTATGGCGGCAAGGCCGAGCAGGTCGGCACGCCGTTCGAGATCTACAACCGGCCGGCGACCAAGTTCGTCGCCAATTTCGTCGGCACGCTGAACGTGCTCGAAGGCAAGGTCACTGACGCCGCGGCCGGCACGGTGCAAGTCAACACGCAGGAAGTCTCGCTCAAGGGCAAGCTCAACGGCTCGAAGTCGGGCGACACGCTGTCGCTGGCGCTGCGTCCTGAGGCGATCTCGCTCGGACGCCAGCCCGGTCGCGATTCAAGCCTGTCGGGCGAAATCTCTGAAGTGCACTTCCTCGGCTCGGTCATTCGCGTTCGCGTCGGCATCGGCGGCAACACGGTGTCGCTCGACACCTTCAACAGCCCGGCAACGCCACCGCCGGCTGTCGGCGAGAAGGCCGACATATCGTTCTCATCAAGCGATATGCTGGTGCTGCACTAGCAAAGCAGCATCCTGGGGCGACCGAGGCGGTCGATTCAAGCTGGCGCGATGAACGGCCGTATCATTGCCGGACCCGAGCGCTGGACAATCAACAGCATCTTGTCATCCAGCCACTGCCCACGATGCCGCTTCGCCGCTACGATAGGCCATGGCGCTATTCGAACTTACCCTCATCCTGCTCCTGGCAGCCGTCGCGCTGACGGCGCTGTCGCGGCGGCTGGAAATTCCCTATCCCTCCCTGCTGGCTCTGGCCGGCGTCGCGATTGCCTTCGTACCCGGTGCGCCGACAATCGAGATCGATCCGGAACTGGCGCTTGCCCTGTTCATCGCGCCGGTGCTTCTCGACGCCGCCTATGACACGTCGCTGCGCGACCTCAAGCGCTACCGGCTGTCGCTCGCGCTGCTGGCGCTGGGCGCGGTGGTCTTCACCACCGTGGTGGTTGCCTTCGTCGGCTGGAAGATGGCCGGCCTGCCGATCGCGGCGGCAATCGCGCTTGGCGCCATCGTCGCGCCGCCGGATGCGGTGGCCGCATCCGCCGTGCTCAGCCAGTTCAAGGTACCGCACCGCATCACCGCCATCCTGCAGGGCGAGAGCCTGCTCAACGATGCCACGGCGCTGCTGATCTACCGGTTGGCGGTTTCGGCCGCGCTTGGCACCATCATGCTCAGCAACGCCGTTCCGGTGATCCTGCTGGCAACGATCGGCAGTGTGATCGCGGGCTATCTGTTTGGCCGCGTCTCGCTGCTGGCGCTCGGCCGCATCGAGGATGCGGCGAGCAGCACGGTGGTGCAGTTTGCCGGAACCTTCGCCGTGTGGATCATCGCCGACAGGCTCGGCCTTTCCGCCATCATCACCATCGTCGTCTATGCCATGACCATTGCGCGCAGGGCGCCGCGCCAGTCGTCGGCGAGACGCCGAGTCAGTACCTATTCGGTCTGGGAGTCGGCGGTGTTCGTGCTCAACGTGCTGGCTTTCGTGCTGATGGGCCTGCAGGCACGCACGATCGTCGGCAGGCTGGCCGGCGACGGGCAAGGCGAAGCATTCCTTTTCGCCGCAACGGTGCTGGTCGTCGTTATCGTCGCGCGCCTTGTCTGGGTGGCGAGTTACGTCGCGATCATCCGGTGGCTTGCCCGCTTCGCCAGCCAAGAGGCAAGGCGGGAATTGCCGACATTCGGCGGCGCCGTCATTGTGGGCTGGTGCGGCATGCGTGGATTGGTGACGCTGGTGGTGGCCATTGCGCTGCCGGCCGATTTTCCCGGCCGCGACCCGATCGTGCTTGCCGCCTTCGCGGTGGTGCTGGGCACGCTGGTGCTGCAAGGCATGACGCTGAAGCCGCTGCTGCGCTGGATCAACTTCGACCCCGATAGAACCGTCGACAAGGAGGTGGCGCAGGCGCGCGTCGCCATCATGCAGGCAGCACTGGACGTGCTGAGCCGCAAGACATCTGCGGCGGCGGCTGTCGTGCGCGAGCAGTATGAGGCGCAGCGCCTGATTGCGGAAAACCCGGATGATGCTCAGGCCGCGACCGAATACGACCGGCTGCGCCTCTATGCCATCAACCGCCAGCGCGACACGCTCGAGGAGTTGCGCAGCAACGGCACGATCGGCGACGAAGCCTATCACCGGCTGGAGGAAGAGATCGACTGGGCCGAACTGGCGGCGTCGCCGGCGGGCCGGTTCCAGCCGCTGACCACATCATAGACGCTGGCCCAGTTCCGCCGTCGTGCCGGTACATTGCAACCCATCTGCCGAACCGCTACTGCCAAAGCCAAATTGAGCCGGATAAGCAATGAAGCTGGTCAGCTACAACATCCAGTACGGGTTTGGCGGCGATGGCCGTTACGATCTTTCGCGCTGCACCAAGCTGGTCGACGGCGCCGATATCATCGCGCTGCAGGAGGTCGAGCGGCATTGGCAGCGCACCAATGAGGACGACCAGCCGGAGCTGCTTTCCCGCCTGCTACCCGGTTACCACTGGGTCTATGGCCCGGCCTTCGACATGGATGCCAGCGAGCGCCGCGACGGCCGGCTCGTCAACCGCCGCCGGCAGTTTGGCACAATGCTTCTGTCGAAATTGCCGATCGCCTGGTCGCGGCTGCACGCGCTGCCGATGCGCCGCACGCTGCGGCCGCTCAACACGCGCAACGCCGCGCTCGAATGCATGATCCGCACGCCGGCCGGACCGGTAAGGGTCGTGTCGCTGCATCTCGCCCATATCGCGGCGGAGGAGCGTCTGGAGCAGATCGACTATCTCTTGGCCGAGCATCGCCGCGCGCCGTCCGAGGGCGGCCCGTGGAGCGGCGCGGACAATGAGCCTTCGCGCAACTGGACCAGTGGCGAGGCAGAGCCGGAAAACCCGACAGCTGCGATCTGGATGGGCGATTTCAACATGGAGCCGGGCAGCGCCGAATACAGCCGCATCGTCGGCAGCACGCCCTATCATCGCGGGGCAGCTTATCTCGACGGCTTTGTTGATGCCGCTGCCGTCGCTAGCGAGCCGGCTGCCGATTTCCACACCCATGTGAAAACGATCGACGGGAAAGTGGCAAAACGCCGGCTCGACCATTGCTTCGTCGGCGGTATGTTCGCGGACCGTGTGCGCTCGGTCAGTGCCGATATAGGCGAGATCGCTTCAGACCATTTTCCGGTCCGGATCGATATCGATCTCGAAACGCCTTTGAGCTCGGGAGATCGGTGAGCCCTCGATGACGCTTTTCGTCTTTTTCGCGGTGCTTGCCGCCGCCGCCATGCACGCGATCTGGAACGCGCTGGTCAAGGTGCATCTCGATCGCTTCCTGTCGATCACGCTGATGACGCTGGGCATGGGTTTTGCCGCACTGTTCGTGCTGCCCTTCGTCGAGTTTCCAAAGGCCGCGGTATGGCCCTTTATCATCGCCTCGGTGCTCTTTCACATGGGCTACCGGACCTTCCTGATCGGCGCCTACAAGGCCGGCGATTTCGCCCAGACCTATCCGCTGGCGCGCGGCACGGCGCCGCTTTTGACCGCCCTCGGCGGCGTTGTCGTGGTGCAGGAGATGCCGGCGCCGTTCGCCATCCTCGGCATCCTGCTGCTGTCGGCCGGCACGCTGGTGATGTCGTTTCGCGGCGGCGCGCATCTGGAGCGGATCAATGTGCGGGCGGTCGGCTTTGCGCTCGGCACTTCGATCTTCATATCCAGCTATACGCTCTCCGACGGCAGCGGCGCGCGGCTGGCCGCAACGGCAACGAGCTATGCCGCATGGCTGTTCATCTGCGATGCCACGTGGGCGCTGGTGCTGTGCCTCATCTTTCGCGGGCCCAAGGCGCTGCCCGTGCTGGCGCGTGACTGGAAGGCAGGCCTGTTCACCGGCGTGCTCAGCGGCGCGGCCTACTGGATCGTCATGTGGGCGATGACCAAGGCGCCGATCGCCTCGGTGGCGTCGTTGCGCGAGACGTCGATCCTGTTTGCCATGATGATCTCGGTTTTCGCGCTCGGCGAGAAGATGACAGGCTGGCGCGGCGCCGCCGCGCTCAGCATCGTCGCCGGTGTCGTGGCCCTCAGGCTGGGCTGAGATTCTGATACTTCAGCCGAGCACCGTCATCACCTGTCCGCGCCGTTCCGGACTGAAGCGGATGACGAGGATGATGCAGACGGCGACCACGCCGGCAAACAGCGCCAGCGCGTAGCCATAGCTGCCTCCAGACGCCTCGGCGATGCCGGCCTGGTAGGGACCGCCATAGGACGCCGCGAGATTGCCGGCCTGGTAGATGAAGCCGGGCAAGGTTGCCCGCACGGCGCCGGGCGACAGCTCGTTAAGATGCACCGGGATGACTCCCCAGGCGCCCTGCACCGCGACCTGCATGACGAAGGCGCCGATGGCCAGCATGAACGGTGTCGAGCTGAAGGCCCAGAGCGGAATCGAGGGCAAGGCAATCAGGCAGGCGAGCGTTATCGCGTTGACGCGGCCGATCTTCTCCGACAGTGCGCCGAACGCCAACCCGCCGACGATGGCGCCGATATTGGCGACGATGGTGATCCAGCTCACCGTGTGCGGGTCGAAGCCATGCTGCTTCTTGAGGAAGGTCGGGTAGAGGTCCTGCGTGCCGTGGCTGAAGAAATTGAAGAACATCATCAGCACGACCGCATAGACGGCGACGCCCCAGTGCTCCTGCAGCGTTTCAAGAAGGCCAGGTCTGACGGATTTCTGCGCCTCGACGAAGGCCGGCGATTCCGGCACATGCGAGCGGATGAAGAGCACGATCAGTGCCGGCAGGAAGGAGAGCAGGAACATGGCGCGCCAGCCGATCGTGTAACCACCGATCGTCTGCTGGTAGAGCACGCCGTAAACCACGGCCGCCAGAAGGTAGCCGGTGGGATAGCCGCATTGCAGGATGCCCGAGACCATGCCGCGGGCACTGGGCGGAATGGACTCCATGGCGAGCGAACTGCCCAACCCCCATTCGCCGCCCATGGCGATGCCGAACAGAGCGCGCAGCGCGAGGAAAATGCCGAGATTGGGCGAGAAGGCAGCCAGCGCGCCGATCACCGAATAGCTGACGATGTTGAGCATCAGAATGGGCTTGCGGCCATATTTGTCGGCCAGCCTGCCGAAGAAGAAGGCGCCGATGAAGCGTGTCGCCAGCGTCAGGAACAACGCTTTGGAGACTGCCGGGACGTCAGTGTTGAAATCGGTTGCGATATCGGTGAGCAGGAAGGTCAGAAGGAAGAAATCAAAAGCGTCGAGCGTCCAGCCGAGGAAGGAGGCAAGGACGGTTTTCTTCTGCTGCGCGGTGAGAGCCACGACGTTCCTCCTAAACGCCCCCGGGGAACGATATGTTCCTTGGGGCGCAAAAGAGAACAGGCGTCAGCCGGCTTTCGAAAGAAGCGCGGTCACTTTTTCGTAATGTCGAGATCGAACACCATCAGCCCGTCGGTGCCGCCTTCGAGCGCTGCGACCAATCGGGCGCCGGCGCGCTGATGCGCTTCATGCACGAGATAGGCGTCGCGGGCGGCGGCATCGCGGAAGTCGATGGTGAAGGCATGGCTGAAGCCGCGCGCGAACGGCTCCGGGCTGACATTGGTGCTGAAATGGACCGTGTCCATGCCGTCGACAACGGAGCGCAGTGCTTCGAGATCGGCGTGGATTGCCGTGCGCTCGGTGGCGGGCACATCGCTGCGGAAGCGTACGAAGACGCAGTGTCTGATCATTGGTTCGTTCTCCTAAGTGGCTATGCGGCCCGATTGCCGGAGAACACCGCCGGCGGAAGCGGCTCGCGGCCGAGGATGATGTCGGCGCCTTTTTCGCCGACCATGATGGTCGGCGCATTGGTGTTGGAGGAAGGCACGCGCGGCATCACCGAGGCATCGCAGACGCGCAGGCCCTCGATGCCGCGCAGACGCAGGTCCGGTGTGACCACCGCCATATCGTCATGGCCCATGCGGCAGGTACCCACGGGGTGATGGTCGGTCTTGGCGGTGCGGCAGGCATAGTCGATCAGCTCGTCATCGCTGGCGAGCGATGGTCCGGGCAGCACCTCGCGCAACACGTAAGGCGCAAGCGCCTTCTGCCGCATGATCTCGCGCGCAAGCCTGAGGCCCTTGATCGACATGGCGCGGTCATAAGGGTCCGACCAATAGTTGGGATCGATCAGCGGGTGGTCGGCCGGGTCGGCGCTGCTCAGCCGCACCGTGCCGCGCGAGCGCGGGCGCAGGAAGGCCGAGTTCAAGGTCACGCCGGGGTTCTTCAACCTCTCGACGCCGGCCTCGATGCCGGAGCCCAGTCCCAGATGGAACTGGATGTCGGGCGAGGCGGCGGTCGGATCGGCGTACCAGAAGCCGCCGGTCTCGAACAGGCTGGAGGCGACCGGCCCTTTCTTCAGCAGCAGATACTGCAAGCCGGCCCACGCGGTGCGGTGCAGCTTGGCGTAGTTGTCATAGGTGTGGTCGCCGGTGCATTCGGCGATGACGAACAAATCGAGATGGTCCTGCATGTTGGAGCCGACACCGGGCAGATCATGCACCGGCGTCACGCCGACCGATTTCAGGTGATCAGCCGGGCCGATGCCCGACTGCATCAACAGCTTCGGCGAACCGATGGCGCCGGACGAGACGATCACTTCGCGCTCGGCGCGCATGATGGTCTTCTCGCCGCCGGGTTTGTCGACGATCTCGACGCCGATGGCGCGGCCTTTCTCGACCACGATGCGGGTGACCAGCACATCGGTTCGGACTGTCAGGTTCTTGCGGGCGCGGATGGGCTTCAAATAGGCGACCGAAGCGGATGAGCGCCGGGCGTCCTTCTGGGTCAGCTGGTAGTAGCCGACGCCTTCCTGGCTAGCGCCGTTGAAATCCGGGTTGAAGGGGATGCCCATCTCTTGGCCGGCGCGGAAATAGGCCTCGCAAATCGGCAGCGGCGAAATCGGGTTCGACACGCCGAGCGGCCCCTGGTCGCCGTGAAAATCGTTGGCGAAGCGCTGGTTGTTCTCGGCGCGCTTGAAATAGGGCAGCACGTCGCGATAGCCCCAGCCCGCGAGGCCCTCTTCCTTCTCCCATGCGTCGTAGTCGCGAGCGTTGCCGCGCGTGTATATCTGGGCATTGATGGACGAGCCGCCGCCGACCACCTTCGCCTGCGTATACCAGAAGACGCGGTCCTGCATGTGCCTCTGCGGCACAGTCGACCAGCCCCAGGAAGCGATGCCCTTGGTCATCTTGGCAAAGCCCGCCGGCATGTGGATGTAGGGGTGCCAGTCCTTGCCGCCGGCCTCGAGCAGCAGCACGGAATTCGCTGGATCCTCGCTCAGCCGGTTGGCCAGAACGCAGCCGGCCGGGCCGGCACCTACGATGATGTAGTCGGTCATAACTCTACCCACCTACAGTCGAGGCACGGAGAGCGCGCCGTCGACATTGATAATCGAGCCTGTGGAAAAGCCGAGCTTGCCGGCGGCAAGCGTCGCCACCGCGGCGCCGATGTCCGATGCTTCGCCCCAGCGTTTTGCCGGCACCAGGCCGCTGTCGATAAGCGCGTCGTATTTGGCTGATACGCTCGCGGTCATGTCGGTGCGAATGATGCCCGGCCGCAGTTCGAACACGCCGATGTTTTCCGGTGCAAGCCGTAGCGCCAGGTTCTTCACCCACATCGAAAGGCCGGCTTTCGAGATGCAGTAGTCGGCGCGTTCCGGCGAGGCCATATCGGCGCTGACCGAGGTGATGGTGATGATCGAGCGCGGATGATTGCTGGGAGCCGCCAGCATCGCCTTGGCGACGGCCTGGCTAAGGAAGACTGTGCCGCGCAGATTGATGGCGAGCGCACGGTCGAAGTTTTCGGGCTTCAGCTCCAGCAGATCGCCGCGCACCATGGCGCCGACGCCGGCATTGTTGACGAGGCAGTCGATTCGGCTGAAGGCACGTATGGCGGCGTCGACGAGGGCCGTGTGATCCTCGAGGTTGGCGATATCACAACGGACATAGGCGAACTCCGCACCCCGTGCGGTGATGTTGGCGGCCAGTTCGTCCGGCGCTTGTTCGGCAAGGTCGGCGATCAAAATGTCGAAGCCGTCCCCGGCCAGCGCCTCGGCGCAGGCGAGCCCAATGCCGCGCGCACCGCCGGTGACGATTGCTGCGGGGCGGGTCATGCCGCGAGGTCCGTTCGGCGAATATGCTCGGCCACGCGCAGCGCCTGTGCCGCAATCGACAGCGCCGGATTCACGGCGGCCGAGTTCGGCAAAAAACTGGCGTCGACAACGAACAGGTTCGGGTGGTCGAAGGCGCGGCAGAAGGGGTCGAGCGGCGACGTCGCCGGGTCATCGCCCATTTTCACCGTGCCGCACTGGTGCGAGGGCGTGCGCTTGTCGAAGGGACGCGACAGCACGATGGGATAACCGCAGGCGCGGAAGTTCTCACGCATCACCTTGGTCAGCCCGTCCAGCGACTGCATGTTGGAGCGCTGCCATTGCATGACGATGTCCTTGCCGTCGACCATGATGCGGCTTTCCGGATCGGGTAGATCCTCGCACATCAGATACCAGTCGACGGCGTGACCGGCCATGTAATCGAGCGCGAATTTCGGCACGCGTTTGACGTTGGCCTTCAACATGTTGCCGTCGATCTTGCCGAGCAGCTGGACGTTGCCGAGCGGCTTGCCGCCTTTGCCGTCGGAGAGATAGTAGTCATTCAGCATCAGCGTCTTCTGGTAGACGCTGTCGTTCCTGCGGCGCGGATCGATCGCCAGCATGGCGCTCGAATTATGGTTCATGAAATTGCGGCCGACCTGGTCGGAGCGGTTGGCGAGGCCTTTGCCATCTGGTGAAGGCGAGCGCAGCAGGATGACGGCGGAATTGACCGCGCCGGCGGACAGGATGACCAGCTTCGGCGCGACTTTCTTCAGCTCGCCATTCTGACGGTAGTGAACGGCAGCGATGCTTTTGCCGTCGGACGACGCTTCGAGATATTCGACATGGCAGCCGGTTTCGAGTCGGATATTGCTGTCCTTGAGTGCAGCCGTCAGCGGTCCGGTCTGCGCATCAACCTTGCCCTGGGCGGTGTTGGGGAATGCGTCCCAGCCGGTCTTGCCCTCTTTCAGCCAGGTGTCGATGTCGACGCCGAGCGGCAGCGAAGCGGGGTGCAGGCCCAGTCCCTTCAGCTCGGCGCGGGCGCGCGCAATCGGCGCTTCGTCGGGCACCGGCTTGAAAGCATAGGGGATGGAGTGGAACGGTTCGGTCGGGTCCTCGCCGAGCGAGCCGCGGACGCGAAACAGCTGCTCGGCTTTCGAATACCAAGGCTCGAATTCATCGTAGGAAAACGGCCATGCCGGCGAGACGCCACCGAAGTGCTCCATGGCGGCGAAATCCTCTTTGCGGTAGCGGATCAGCACCGCGCCGTAGAATTTCGAATTGCCGCCGACACAGTAGTAATTGCCGGGGTTGAAGGCGCCGCCGCCGGGCTCGCGCCACATCTCCTTCGGACGGTAGTGGCCATCGACGAAGATCGAGCGCGTGTCGCGGGCATGCGGCGTTGCCGGCAAGGGCTCGCCGCGCTCCAGCATCAGGACCGAGGCGCCGCTGCCGGCCAGGCCGGAAGCGATCGTAGCGCCGCCGATGCCGGAGCCGATGATGACGATATCGGGGCTGACCATCTCGATCAGCGGATGCGGTGTTCGGTCGCCGGATCGAAGAACACGGCCTTGGTCAGGTTGAAGGCGAGCGGCGTGCTGGTGCCCGGCTGGATGTTGGCGTCGGCCCGCAACCGCGCCACCACGCCCTTGCCGCCGAGGTTGGTCACCGCGAACGTGTCGGACCCTGCCGGCTCGACCACTTCGATGTGCAGGTCGGCAGTGGCAATGTTGGAGGCGTTGCGTTCCGCACCTTCCGGATCGGTCAGCGCTTCCGGGCGCACGCCGAAGATGATCGGCTTGCCCTGGAATGCCGAAAGACCCGCCGGCGCGTTGGCCATCGGCAGCGTGATCGGCTCGCGCGCCTCGCGCTCCAACACGACGGACAGCGCATTGCCCGACGTGGCAATGGTCGCCGGGATCAGGTTCATCGCTGGCGAACCCATGAAGTCGGCGACGAACAAATTGGTCGGGTTGTTGTAGATCTCGGCCGGGGTGCCGAACTGCTGCACCTCGCCGTCGCGCATGACGGCGATCTTGGTCGCCAGCGTCATCGCCTCGATCTGGTCGTGGGTGACGTAGACGATGGTTGTGCCGGTGGTGGCATGCAGGCGCTTGATCTCGATGCGCATATCGACGCGCAATTTGGCGTCGAGGTTGGACAAAGGCTCGTCGAACAGGAACAGCTTGGGGTCGCGCACCAGCGCGCGGCCCATGGCGACGCGCTGGCGCTGGCCGCCGGAAAGCTGGCTCGGCTTGCGCTGCAGGAGGTGGCCGATCTGCAGGACCTTGGCCACCTTGTCGATCGCCTTTTGGCGTTCGTCGGCCGGCACGCCGCGCATCTCCATGCCGAAGGAGATGTTTCCGGCCACCGTCATGTTCGGATAGAGCGCATAGCTCTGGAACACCATGGCGATGTCGCGCTTGGATGGGTGCAGATCGTTGATGGCGCGGCCGTCGACGCGGATTTCGCCCTCGGTGATCTGCTCCAGGCCGGCAATCGTGTTGAGCAAGGTGGACTTGCCGCAGCCGGACGGGCCGACCAGCACCAGGAAGCCGCCCTTTTCGAGCTCGACATCGATCCCCTTCAGGATCTCGACATTCCCGAAGCGCTTCTTCAGCCCATCAATTTCCAGAAAAGCCATGGTCGTTCCTTCCGAATTGATCAGCCCTTGACCGCGCCAGCCATCAGCCCGCGCACGAAATAGCGGCCGGCGACGACATAGACGATCAGGGTGGGCAGAGCCGCGATCATCGCGGCCGCCATGTTGACGTTGTATTCGACGACGCCGGTCGAGGTGTTGACGACGTTGTTGAGCGCCACCGTCATCGGCATGGAGTCGCCTGTGCCGGCGTAAGCCGAAGCGAACAGGAAGTCGTTCCAGATGTTGGTGAACTGGTAGATGACGGTGACGACGAAGATCGGCATCGAGTTCGGCAGCATGATGCGGCGGAAGATCTGGAAGAAGGAGGCGCCGTCGACCTGTGCGGCCTTGATCAGCTCGTTCGGGAATGCCTCGTAATAGTTGCGGAAAAACAGTGTGGTGAAGCCGATGCCGTAGACGACATGGACGAAGACCAGGTTGACCGTCGGATTGCCGAGACCGAAACTCGTACCCGTCGCATTCTGCAGCTTCACGCCGAAACGTCCCAGGCTGCCGAGGATGGTCGCCATCGGCAGCAGCACCGACTGGAACGGAATGAAGCAGGCAAACAGCATCAGCCCGAACACCAGCGTGGCGCCGCGAAAACGCCATTTGGTCAAGACGTAGCCGTTGAGCGCGCCGAGCATGGTCGAGATCAGTACGGCTGGAACCACCATCTTGATCGAGTTCCAGAAATAGCCCTTGATGCCGGCGCAGGTGAGGCCGACGCAGGTCTCGCCCCAGGCCTTCAGCCACGGGTCGAAGGTCGGCGCCGTGGGCAACGCCAGCATGTTGCCGTTCTGGATCTCGTCCATGGTCTTGAACGAGGTCACCAGCATGACGAACAGCGGCATCAGATAAAACAGCGCAAACAGCGCCAGAAGCCCGTAGATGACGATGCGGTTTAGGGTCTTGGTGCTCATGCCGCCGGAGGCCTTTTGGGAAGCAGCGGGGCGGGCAGGGGTGGCGACAGCGCTCATCGCGGCTTCTCCCTGAGTTCCGAATAGAGATAAGGCACGATGATGGCAACGATGGTCATCAGCATGATCACGGCACTGGCCGAGCCGACAGCCATTTCGTTGCGCTTGAAGGTGTACTCATACATGAAGTTGGACGGCAGCCAGGCCGAGCCACCGGGGCCGCCGCTGGTCAGCGCCACCACCAGATCGTACGACTTGATGGCGAGGTGGGCGAGCACGATGAAGGCCGACAGGAAGATTGGCCGCAGCAGCGGAATGACGATGCGGCGATAGAGCTGGAAGGTGGTGGCACCGTCGATCTGCGCCGCCTTCATGATCTCGCCGTCGATGCCGCGCAGGCCGGCCAGGAACATCGCCATGATGAAGCCGGAGGCCTGCCAGACGCCGGCAATGACCACCGTGTAGATGACGAAATCCTTGTTCTTGATCCAGTCGAAATGGAAGCTCGTCCAGCCCCACTGATGCAAGGTCTGCTCAAGACCGAGGCCCGGGTCGAGGAACCATTTCCAGGCAACGCCGGTGACGATGAAGGACAGCGCCATCGGGTAGAGATAGATCGGCCGCAGCACGCCTTCGCCGCGGATCTTCTGGTCGAGCAGGATGGCCAGGAACAGGCCGAGCGCCAGGCAGATGGCGATGTAGAGAAAACCGAAAATGCCCATATTGACGATCGACGTGTACCAGCTCGATGGCGGGTCGGAGTCGAACGTCCAGCCCCATAGCCGTAGATACGCGCGTGGTCCGGTAATGACATAGGACGGGAAGGTCTTGGAATTGGTGAAGGACAGATAGACCGTCCACAGGATAAAGCCATAGACGAAGACGATGGTGATGGCGAAGCTCGGCGCCAGCACGATCTTCGGCAGCGCGTCCTGCAGTCGCGCGCGCACGGAGGGGCGAGACCGCTCGGGTGTCAGCTTGATCTGGGTTGTCGCTACACTGCTCATGAGGCTCCTCCCGTTAGGGTCGTCCGTGCTCTGCCGTCAGGAGGCAAGGCGGCCCCGTGCATACGGGTCTCTGGTCGGCATGGTGTTCAAGAGCGCTTTCACCGTTTCACGGAAACGGCGAACCTCTCTAACTCTTTCTTTTACGCAATTCCGGCCGGAAAACCGCTCACACTTTTCCTGGAATTGCGCCAGCTGGCCAATCCTTAGGTGACACCTTCCCCGCCGAAGCGGGGAAGGTGTGTTTCTGGCCAGCGCTTACTTGGCGTCGTCGATTGCCTTGACCAGTTCGGTCACGGCTTCGTCCGAGGTCTTGATCTGACCGTGGACGAACTTCGAAACGACGTCCTTGTAGGCATTGGCGACCGCCGGAGGCGCGCCATAGCCCTGGGCAAGCGAGCCGAACAGTGTGCCGCCTTCGTTGGCAGCCTTTAGGTCGGCGATGCCCTTCTTGCCGCACGCGTCGAAGTCGGTGTCCGGAACGTCGGTACGGGCGGGAACCGAACCCTTGACGACGTTGAAGGCCGACTGGAAGCTCTTCGACAGGGTGGCGGTGGCCAACGCGACCTGGGCGGCCTTGCGGTCGTCCGGAACGTTGAACATGCCGAACATGTCGGAGTTGTAGACCACCGAGCCTTCCGTGCCCGGGAAGCGATAGCACAGGAAGTCGGTGCCCGGCGTTTTCTTGGCGGCGTTGAACTCGCCCTTGGCCCAGTCACCCATCACCTGCACCAGGGCATCGCCCTTGATGACCATGGCGGTGGCAAGGTTCCAGTCGCGGCCCGAGAAGTTCGGGTCGACATAGGTGACGAGCTTGGCGAGGTTGTCGAACGACTTCTTCATCGTGTCCGACTTGAGGGACTCGTCGTCGAGGTCGTTGAAGGCCTTCTTGTAGAACTCAGGTCCGCCGGTCGACAGCACAACCGAGTCGAACATGGTGGCTTCCTGCCAGTTCTGGCCGCCAAGGGCGAGCGGAATGACGCCAGCCGCCTTGGCTTTGTCGAGCAGGGCGACGAAGTCGTCGAAGGTCTTTGGCTCGGTGCCGCCGATCTTGTCCATCACCGCCTTGTTGATCCACAGCCAGTTGACGGAGTGGACGTTGACTGGAGCAGCGACCCACTTGCCGTCATAGACGGAGAACTTCTGCAGGGCTGCCGGAACCGACTTGTCCCAGCCTTCCTTCTTCGCCGTCTCGGTCAGGTCGCCCATGACGCCGGCCGCCGCATAGTCGAGCACGGTGTAGCCGAGCATCTGCGACGCGGTCGGGTAATTGCCGGCCGCGACCATCGCCTTCAGCGCAGTCATGGCGGCGTCGCCGCCACCACCGGCCACCGGCACGTCCTTCCAGGCATAGCCTTCCTTGGCAAGGTCGCCCTTGAGGACGTTGAGAGCAGCCGCTTCGCCGCCCGACGTCCACCAATGCAGCATCTGCACTTCCTTGACGTCCTCGGCATGGGCCGAGAAAGCAAAGGCCGTCGCCAGAGCCGTTCCGATAAGCAGTTTGCGCAACATGTTCTACCTCCCTTGTTGCATTACATGACCGGTGGAAGCCCACCGGGTTCTTCCAAACTCAGCCGACCCACCAACCGGTGCGCTGGCCGCGATGAAACTGGATTGTCTTTTCCTCGGTATAATCCTCGACAGCGCGTTTGCCGAGTTCGCGTCCGATGCCGGACTGCTTGTAGCCCCCGAATGGCAACTCGGGAAAGCCTTCCATGAATGTGTTCACCCAAACGGTCCCCGAACGCACACCACGCGCCACCGACATACAAGTGTCGATGCTGGCGCTCCACACCCCTGCCGACAGACCATAGGGCGTGTTGTTGGCGATGTGCAACGCCTTTTCAATCGATCCAAAAGTCAGCACGGAGAGCACCGGGCCGAACACTTCCTCGCGCGCAATAGCCATGTCTTCGGTAACGCCGCGGATGATGGTCGGATCGAGGTAGTGGCCGGCATTGGACGCCAATTGGCCGCCACCGCTATAGACATTGCTGCCGTCTTTTGCTGCTGCCGCAACGTAATCTGCGACCTTGGTCAGATGGTCGGCGGAAATCATCGCGCCAACCTTGGTTCGGTCGTCGAGTGGGTCGCCGACCGTTACCTTGGCGGTCAGGGCCTTGACAGTGGCGAGGAAATCGTCGGCGATGGCTTCATGCACGATCAGCCGACTGCCGGCATTGCAGCATTCGCCGGCGTTGAAGAAGCCGCCGAACACTGCTGCGTCAGCGGCCGCCTCGAGATCGGCATCGGGGAAGACGATCTGGCCGTTCTTGCCGCCGAGCTCCATCGAGACTTTCTTCAGCGACTGCGCGGCGGAAGCCATGGTCATCTTGCCGACGCGGGTAGAGCCGGTGAACGACACCATCTCGACCAGCGGATGGCTGACCATCGGCCCCCCGACATCGGCGCCGAGGCCGGCCAGGATGTTGACGACGCCCGCGGGCAGGCCGGCCTGCATCAGGATGTCGCCGAGCACGAAGGTCGAGGCCGAGGTCATTTCGCTCGGCTTGACCACCGCGGTGCAGCCGGCGGCGAGCGCGAAGGGCAGTTTCTGGCTGACGATCAGGAACGGGAAATTCCACGGGGTGATGATCGAGACGACGCCGATCGGCTCGCGCAGGACCACGCCCAGCATGGCGTCGCCGAGATTGGCGTAGCTTTCGCCGTGCAGCGTGCGGGCGAGCGAGGCGGCATAGCGCCAGATGTCGATGGCGCCGCCGATCTCGCCGCGCGCCTGGGCGATCGGCTTGCCGGATTCCAGCGCATCGAGTCGGGCGATGTCTTCGAGCTGGGCCTCGATCAGGTCGGCCGTCTTGAGCAGGATGGCGGCGCGCTCGGCCGCCTTCGTGCGCGGCCACGGGCCGGTCTCGAATGCCTTGTGCGCGGCCTGCATGGCCGCCTCCACCTCGGCCTCGCCGGCCTGCGCATAGCGCGAAACGGTGAAGCCATGGCCGGGGCTGTTGCGCGCAATCGTGCGGCCGTCACGGGCATCGACATGCTTGCCGTCGATCAGGAGCTTGTAAGCCTTCGGCGCCTTGGACGCCTCGGCCGGCATGGAAATGTTGAGCGGTGCGTTCATCATGCTTTCTCTAGGATCTCGAAAAGGCCGGCTTCTGCTTGGCCTTGAAGGCGCTCACGCCGGCTTTGAGGTCGCCGGTCAGCGCAATGAAGCCGCTGGCGAGCGCCTCGGTGGCGGCGGCGCTTTCCTCGCCTTCGGCGACCGCAATCATCAGCTTGGCGGCTTCAGTTGCGAGCGGCCCCCGTTCGGCGATCTTTTCTCCCCACGCCTTCGCCTCGGCCAGCGCCTGGCCGGTCTCGACCACACGATCGACAATGCCGAGGGCGAGCGCGTCGGGGGCGGCAAAGACCTCGCCACCGAGCGCCATGCGGCGCACGATCTGGGCCCCAAAGCGGCGCACGGCGCGCTGCGTGCCGGACCAGCCCGGCACGACGCCGATCGAGGTTTCGGGGAAGCCGAGTTTGACCTGCGTTTCGGCGATGCGGAAGTCGCAGGCGACCGCCAGTTCCAGCCCGCCACCCAGCGCATGGCCGGAAAGCGCCGCGATGGTCGGTTGCCGCAGCCGCGCCAGTCGGTCGAAGACGCGGTGGCCATAACGCACCCAATGCACCTGAAAGTCTGCAGCGCTCATCTCGCCCCAGGCCTCGACATCGCCGCCGGCGCAAAAGCCTTTGCCTTCGCCACGGATCAGCACGACGCGCACGTCTTCAGCCATTTCGGCCTCGTCGAGCGTTGCCTCGAGCGCGCGCAGCATCGGAATGTCCAACGCATTGAACTTTTCCGCCCGGCGCAGCGTGACGATGCCGATGGCGCCGTCCTGTTCGAAGGTGACGAGGCGCTCAGCCATGCGCGCCTCCGAGCGAAGCGCCGCCATTGAGCGACAGGCCGATCGGCCGATCCTGGTACAGCGCCGCCGGTGTCACCTTGAGGTCGTTGGCGACGCCGAGCGGTGTTTCGGACTGAGCCAACACATCGCGCTCGAGGTCGACGCCCGGCGCAAGTTCCGTCACCATCAGGCCGTCCGGCGTCAGCTTCATCACGCAGCGCTCGGTGACGTAGGTGATGTCCTGCCCTTGCGCGACGGCGCGCTTGCCGGAGAAGGAGATGTGTTCGACCTCGTTGACCACCTTCTTGACCTTGCCTTCCGCGTCGATGCGGATGCCGCCATCGGCGAGCGACAGTTTTGCGCCGGCATTGAAGAAGCCGGAGAAGACGATCTTTTTCGCCCGTGCCGTGATGTCGACAAAGCCGCCGGCCCCGGCGGTGACATGTGGCCGGGCCGAGAGTTTCGACACGTTGACGGAGCCATGGCGGTCGATCTGCAAGAAGGAGAGCAGCGAGGCATCGAAGCCGCCGGCCTGGAAATAGATGAACTGGTGCGGCGAGGGCATGATCGCATCGGCATTGGAAGCGCAGCCGAACTTGAAGTCGAGCAGCGGCACGCCGCCGACGGCGCCCTGCTCGATCACCCAGGTGACCTTGCCGTGCTGGCCTTCCTCGAGAAGGATACGCGGCACGTTGGCCGAGATGCCGAAGCCGATGTTGACCGCCATGCCGTCGCGCAATTCCATGGCGACGCGGCGCGCGATTACTTTCTGGACGTTCATCTCAGCGTTGCGGAAGCTGGACAACGGCCGGAAGATCTCGCCCGAAATCGCCGGGTCGTAAGGCGTCAACGTCGTCTGCAATTGGTCCGGCGCCACCACGATGTGGTCGACCAGGACGCCGGGCACGCGCACGTCATGCGGCTTCAGCGTGCCGTTCTCGACGACGCGCTTGACCTGCGCAATGACGATGCCGCCATTGTTGCGGGCGGCGAGCGCCTGTTCGAGGCCGCCCAAATAGGCGCCTTCATGCTCGTAAGTGAGGTTGCCGCGCTCGTCGGCGGTGGTGGCGCGGATGATCGAAACGTTGGGCACGATCGAGCGGAAATAGAGCCATTCCTCGCCGTCGAACTGCTGCACCGAGACGATCGGCTCGCTTGCCGCCGCGTTCATGGCGCAGCCCTGGTGGCGCGGGTCGGCAAAAGTGTCGAGGCCGACCTTGGTCAGCACGCCCGGCCGCTTGGCGGCGGCCTCGCGGTGCATGTCGAACAGGATGCCGGACGGCACATTGTAGGCGGCGACCGTATTGTCGCCGATCATCTTCCATATCTGCGGCGGCTCGGACGAGGAGGGGCCCGAGGGATAGGAGCCGCAGAGCGTGCGCTTCAACAAGCCGGGCTTGGCCAGATGGTCGATGCCCTTGATGCCATACATGTCGCCGGCGGCGATCGGATGCAGCGTGGTGATGTCTTTCGGATGGCCTTCAGCGTCGAAGCGCTCGCCGATGGCAGCCAGCACGGCATCCGGGCAGCCGAGGCCGCTCGATGACGAGACGGAGACGGTCATGCCGTCCTTGATGAGGCTGGCGGCCCGCTGAGCGGAGACGAGCTTGCTCACTTGGCGCTCCCGAGTTTCGGCTCGATGGCAACCGCCTTGCCGGATTTCCCGGACAGCAACGCTGCTTCGGCGCAGGCTAGTGACCAGACGCCGTCCTCGCCGGTTGCGGAGGGCTGGCCCGCGCCGCTAATAGCGGCATGGAACTGGCGCAGCGACCTGGCGTAGAGGTCTTCTCGGTCGAAGCTCAGTTCTTCCTCGCCTTTGGCGGTGCGTAGCAGCACCGAGCCGACTGGCTTCTGCGTCATCACATTTTTTGCGATCAGCGAACCTTCGGAACCATGCACCTCAAAGCCGGTATCGGCGAACTTGGTTGTGAAGCCTTCATGCGACTGGGCAATCAAACCGGACCTGAAGCGCCAGATGCACATGGCACCGTCTTCCAGCCCGCTGCCGGCCATGCCGGCCGACTGGGTGAAGGCCGAAATCTCGATCGGGTCGTCGCCGAGCACGAAGCGCAGCGTGTCGGCATCGTGCACGGTGATGTCGAGCACCACGCCGCCGCCGGCTTCCGGTCTGGTGATGCGCCAGCCCTGCAGGTTCTCCGGCAAATAGACGGCATGGAAAACACGCGCGGCAATCGGCTTGCCGATGCGGCCGGCTGATATGGCGTCGCGCATGGCGTGGTGGGCGCCGGCATTGCGCAGATGATGGTTGGTGCCAAGCACCACGCCGGCTTCCTTGGCGGCGGCGACCATCGTGCGCGCATCAGTGCTGTTCAGCGCCAGCGGCTTTTCGCACAGAACATGCTTTCCCGCCTTTATCGCGGCCAGCGCCTGTTCGAGATGCAGTTCATTGGTGGTCGAGATGTAGACGACGTCGATGTCGGCGCCGAGCAAATCGTCAAGCGTCGAGACGGCGAGAGGAATGTTGTTTTCTGCGGCATAGGTCTTGGCGCGCTCCGGGTTGGAGCTCATCACCGCTGATATCTCGCCATCCTTTTGTGCGCGGATGGCGTTGATCATGAACTGTTTGGCGATCGTGCTGGCGCCGATCAGTCCCCATCTGACGCTCATGCCGCGTCTCCCATTCCTGCTGATGTGTTCTGGGCGCGGCGACCGGGACCGCAGCTGTCCCTGACGACCAGATTGACGGCGCCGATATGGTCCTCGGCATGCGTGGTGCGCGACTGGATCATCTTCAGCATGACGTGGGCGGCGCGTTCACCGAGGCCGGGTGTATCGACCGAGACGCTGGTCAGCGCCGGCATATAATGCTCGGCCTCGACCACGTCGTCGAAGCCGACGACGGCAAAGTCCGCGCCGGGCTCCAGCCCGCGCTTGCGCAGCGCCAGCATGACGCCGAAGGCGACGGCATCGTTGAAGCACAGTGCCGCCGTCGGCGGCTCGGCCATGGCAAGGGCGGTTTCCAGGCACGCGATGCCGCCCCTGCGGCTGGTCTCGCCTTCGACGACAAGCACGTCGCGCCTGGCAATGCCCAATGTTTCGCAAGCTTCACGAAAACCGCCCAGGCGCTCCTGATAGACGACCAGGTCGGAGGTGCCGCCGAAGAAGGCCAGCCGGCGATGGCCCTTGCCGATCAGATGGGCGGCGGCGAGATACGCGCCGCGATGGTTGTCAGGAGCGATCACCGGGATGCGGCTGTCCGGCAGGCGGCGCATGGCGAAGACGACCGGCACGCCCGCCATCTCGAGGCGACGGAAGGCGCCCGGCGTGGTGCCGCGTGCCGGTGACACGATCAGGCCTGCGACGCCCTGTTCCATCAGCGACTTCAGCACTTCTTCCTGGCGCACCGGGTTCTCCGCCGTGTTGGCGATGAAGGGCACGATGCCGGCCGACTGGAAGACGCGCTCCATGCCGACCGCCAGCTCGGCGAAAAAGGGGTTGGTGAGATCGTTGATGACCATGCCGATGACGTTGGAATGGGCTTTGCGCAGATTGGCGGCGCCGCGGTTGTAGACATATCCGACATCCTCGATCGCCTTGCGAACCTTGACCGCGGTTTCAGGCCGGATCAGCCCTGAGCCTTGCAGCACAAGCGACACCGTCGATTTGGACACACCAGCCTCGCGGGCGATGTCCAGGATCGTTGCCTTGGCCCGGCTGGCCATGTCGGTGGTTTCCTCCGCCTGAATGAGAAAATCTATTGGAACGTTCTAATCCCTCTGCCAAACGAGAGTCAATCGGGATTCTTGCGGAGATCGAAAAGGTGATGAATGTGGTTCCTAGCAAGGACTCTTAGCCTTCTTCAACGTTTGGCCCAGTTCAATCGCCGGAATCATAAAGTTCCTTGATTTATTGGAACGTTCCATTTATAGGGTGCCGAAAACGGAGGTTGCCATGGATATCACCCTGCCTACGCAGAATGGCGGCCGCGTCAGCTACAAGCTCGCGGGCAGTCCGGTCGAGCCCGTAATCGGTGCAGTTTTCCCGCGCATCGCCTATGCCGCGGCCCATGTCGTCGCCGACCCTTTCGCGATGACCGACCCCTGGTCGAAGCCTGCGGTCGACTGGGACAAGACGATGGCGTTTCGGCATCATTTGTGGCGGCTTGGCTTCCGCATCGCCGAGGCGATGGACACCTCGCAGCGCGGCATGGGTTTCGACTGGGCGAATGCGCAGGAATTGATCCGGCGCTCGATCGCCGAGGCGCACAGCGTCGAAGGCGCAGACCTCGCCTCGGGCGCCGGCACCGATCATCTGGCGCCGGCCAATTCGAGATCACTCGAAGATGTGATCGCCGCCTATGAGGAGCAGTTCGCTTTCATTGAAGGCGAGGGCGGCAAGGCGATCATGATGGCCAGCCGGGCGCTGGCAGCGGTCGCAAAGGGTCCGGACGACTATATCAGGGTCTACGATCGCATCCTCAGCCAGGCATCCGGCAAGGTCATCCTGCACTGGCTGGGCGACATGTTCGATCCTGCACTGAAAGGTTATTGGGGCAGCGGCAATTTCGAGGCCGCGCTCGACACCGTCGTCGCCATCATCGAGCGCCATGCCGGCAAGGTCGAGGGGATAAAGATTTCCCTGCTCGATGCCGGCAAGGAAGTTGCCTTGCGCAACCGGTTGCCGGAAGGCGTCGTCATGTTCACCGGCGACGATTTCAACTATCCCGAACTGATTGCCGGCGACGGGAAGCGGCACTCGCACGCCTTGCTCGGCATATTCGACGCCATCGCGCCGGTCGCCAGTGCGGCGCTCGCGAAACTGGCTGACGGCGACCGCGCCGGCTTTGACGCGCTGATGGCGCCGACAGTGCCGTTGTCGCGCAAGATCTTCGAGGCGCCGACGGAGTATTACAAGGCCGGCATCGTCTTCATTGCCTGGCTCAACGGCCATCAGGACCATTTCGCCATGGTCGGCGGCATGCAGTCGGCGCGCGGCATCCTGCACTATGCCGACATCTTCCGCCTTGCCGACCAGGCAGGGTTGCTCGCCGATCCCGAGCTTGCACTGGCCAGGATGAAGCATTTCTGCGCGGTTGCAGGTGCCTGAGAACGACACAATCGCTGGCTGAAACCTGTCCCCGGTATGGGGGATTTGCGTTCTCGCGCCAAATCTGTATTCGGTTGCCGGGATTGGATGCGGACGGAGCGGCAATGACGGAAAAAGTGGCGCTCATCACCGGTGTAACCGGGCAGGACGGGGCCTATCTCGCAGAATTGCTTCTGCAGAAGGGCTATATTGTCCATGGCGTCAAACGCCGCTCGTCCTCGTTCAACACCGAGCGCGTTGACGACATCTATGTCGATCCGCACGAGCGCGGTGCGCGTTTCTTCCTGCATTATGGCGATCTGACCGACGCAACCAACCTCATTCGCCTGGTGCAGGAGACACAGCCCAGCGAGATCTACAATCTCGGCGCCCAGAGCCATGTCCAGGTGAGTTTCGAGACCCCGGAATACACCGGCAATGCCGATGCGCTGGGAACACTCAGGCTGCTCGAGGCAATCCGCATTCTGCGCCTGGAGAAGTCGGTGCGCTTCTACCAGGCATCGACGTCGGAGCTTTATGGCAAGGCGCGCGAGGTCCCGCAAAGCGAGGAGACGCCCTTCCATCCGCGCTCGCCCTATGCAGCGGCCAAGCTTTACGCCTACTGGATCACGGTCAACTACCGCGAGGCTTACGGCATGTTCGCCGCCAACGGCATCCTGTTCAACCACGAAAGCCCGACACGCGGCGAGACCTTCGTCACCCGCAAGATCACGCGGGCCGTCGCCTCGATCCATCATGGCCTGCAGGACACGCTCTATCTCGGCAATCTCGACGCCAGGCGTGATTGGGGCCATGCGCGCGACTATGTGGAGGGCATGTGGCGCATTCTGCAGCACAGCGAAGCCGACGATTTCGTGCTGGCAACCGGCGAGGCGCATTCGGTACGTGAATTCGTCGAACTGGCGTTTGCCGAGACCGGCCGCAGCATTCGCTGGCAAGGCGAAGGTGTCGACGAGGTCGGTGTCGATGCCGGTTCGGGCGCTGTCGTGGTGCGCGTCGATCCGCGCTATTTCCGGCCGACCGAGGTCGACCTGCTGCTCGGTGACCCGGCCAAGGCCAAGGCAAGACTTGGCTGGTCGCACACGACCGGCTTCAGGGATCTGGTGACGGAAATGGTGCAGGCCGATCTGGCGCGCGCGGCCGGCGGCACGCGGCAGAACAGCCGCTCTGCGTGAGGCAGGTTCATGGACGCGACATTTGAGCTGAAGGGCAAGCGTGTCTTCGTCGCCGGGCATCGCGGCATGGTCGGTTCGGCCGTCGTGCGCCGGCTGGCGAGCGAGGACTGCGAGATACTCACCGTATCGCGCGACAGGCTCGACCTGCTCGACCAGGCAGGGGTGCGGCGCTGGATGGCCGAGCACAGGCCGGATGCGGTGGTGATGGCGGCCGCCAAAGTCGGCGGTATCCTGGCCAATGACCGGTTCCCTGTCGATTTCCTGCAGCAAAACCTGGTTATGCAGGGCAATGTCATTGACGGCGCCTTTCGCAGCGAGGTCGGCAAGCTTTTGTTTCTCGGCTCGTCCTGCATCTATCCAAAGCTCGCGCCGCAGCCGATCAGGGAAGACGCGCTGCTGACCGGTCCGCTCGAACCCACCAATGAATGGTATGCGATCGCCAAGATCGCCGGGCTCAAACTGTGCCAGGCCTATCGGCGCCAGCATGGCGTCGACTACATCTCGGCGATGCCGGCCAACCTTTACGGTCCTGGCGACAATTTCGATCTCCAGTCCAGCCATGTCGTGCCGGCCCTGATGCGAAAGGCGCATGCGCTGGCGCTGAGCGGCGGCAACAGCCTCGAGGTCTGGGGCTCGGGCACGCCACGGCGTGAATTCCTGCATGTCGACGACGCCGCCGATGCCTTGGTCTGGCTGTTGAAGAATTATGCCCGCGACAGCCACGTCAATGTCGGTTCGGGCGAGGATGTCACCATTGCCGAGCTTGCCCAGACCGTCGCATCGGTCGCCGGCGTCGAGGCTAATATCGCCTTCGATACGACCAAGCCAGATGGCACGCCGCGCAAGTTGATGGATGTTTCGCGGCTGTTTGCGACGGGATGGCGCCCGCGCTACGCGCTTCGCGATGGATTGGAACAGACATATGCGTGGTTTCTCAACCATATTGAGAAGGGTGATGTCCGCCTCGGCGCGGCCTGATTCCAATTTTCCTTGAACCATTTCGCTGCCGCCCGCGACCAAGCGGTGTGTAGCAAACACGGTCCATCAAGGAGAACGTCAATGTTTATCACTTCAAGAAACGCATTTCTCGCCGCCATCGCGGTTTCGGTGCTGGCAGGGTGTCAGACGGCACCGCCGAGGGAATGCGAGAAGACCAAGCCCGGTGTCACCTACAACGGCAAATGCTGCGGCATCGGCACACCGTGCCGTGAAGGCAACAACACCCCTCATGACAAGCCCGACAGGCCCGATCCGCGGCCACAGTGATCCGCGAGCCAGAAACGTCCCGGCACGTGCCGGGACGTTTCGCCCCCGATAGGGCGGATTTACGGATCGGAAGGCCGCTACCCGGTTCCTTGCTGGCCGGCATTTGAATACGAAACGGGACGGCGGGGGCAGTAGACGATGCGGTCGCGCAGATCGCGCGAAAACTTCCCGCCGGATCTGTACTTCAAGGGGCTGTTCGACTGTTCGAAGGGAAGGTCCCGTAGAAACTCAGATTTCGCTTTCCGTCGATGCGAAGGATGCTACTAAAAAAAATTCGAGATGCTCTTGAACTCATTTGGGGCGCCTCCTAATTCGATTTCCGCCAAGGCCATAAGGCTCGGCAAAAAATGGCGGCGCCGCACGGGGCGGCGTCCTTGTACCCATGTTGCTTCAAGGAGGATGTGGCTATGAGAACCTTTGATACCCTCTATCGGACCACCGTCGGTTTCGACCGGCTTTTCGACATGCTCGACAGCGGCACGCGTCCAGACTGGCCGCCCTATAACATCGAGAAGATCGACGAGAACGATTACCGTATCTCGATGGCCATCGCAGGCTTCAGCCAGGATGAGGTCGAGCTTACCCAGCATGGACCCGAACTGGTCGTGGTAGGCCAGAAAGCTGATGATCAGAGCGGACGCCAGCTGCTGCACCAGGGCATCGCTTACCGCAGTTTCAGGCAGACGTTCAAGCTTGCCGACCACATGAAGATCAAGGCAGCCAAACTGGAGAATGGCCTCCTCTCGATCGACATTGTCCGCGAGATTCCCGAAGAGCTGAAGCCGCGCCGCATCAGCATCGGCGTGGGCGACACGCCGACGGCCGCCACTCAGATCACGCAAGACACGGACCGCGCGCGTAAAGCCGCGTAATCCTGTCATCTGTCACTTTGAACTGCGGGTCCGCCTCCCGGTTTCGGCCGGGAGGCTGTGATTGCGGAGAAACGAAGATGATCACTGCAGGACGTACTGGCGCGCATCTGTCGCGCGCCCGCAGTTGGCCTGGACCGCGCAAACCATAAACTCAATGGTTGGTTCGATTTGGAGGATCATATGAACGATCGGATGTTTGACAGCGCCGTTTTCGTGAAAAGCGGCGACAACCTTGTTCAGGAAATCACGTGTCTCGAGGACGCTCTGGAGTTCCTCTATGAATGGCCGAAGGACAGGCGCGGCCCCATTCACCAAACCGCATTGCGGGCCTGCCAGCGAGCTTTCGATAGCGATTATCCGCTGTCCGCAGCCAGAGACGCGTTCAGCGGTTTTGCGAAAGCAGCCAGAATCCTTGAAGAAGCATCCACGACAATGCCGTGGATGATGGGCAGAGGTGGCGAAGGCGGAGGAGTGACTGCCTAAAGCGCGTCGCGCTGAAACCGATTCATGCGACACGCTTTAAGTCTTTGTTTTGATGCATGCCGTTGTCCCAGACCCGCGGCACACTTCTGGGTGACATGCATTAGGAAAGGAGGTCATGATGCTATCGAAACCTTTTGAAAAGCCGGTCCGGGTGTGGGTGGGATTGGGCTTTCCCCGCCAACTCAACACGGTCGCGGATGCCTATCAATTCGCAGCCGAATGGTGTGGCAACAGCCCGGAGCAGAGAGCTGCTATTCGCGCTTGCAAAGCCGCTCTGATTGGTGATGTGGAACCCGAGACAGCACGAGGCGTCTTCGTCGCGTTCGCTCGCAAGAAGGATATTCTTATGGAGGACGGCATCGAGCCTGCGCCTTCAAGGACGCTAAGCCCGCACCACGTCTAAAGCGCGTCGCGTTTGAACGGACTCAGGCGACGCGCTATAGGTCTTTGTTTTTATGCATGTCGTTGTCTCAAACCGGGACCACTTTTGAGCGCCATGCATTAGAATGTCCACAAACACGAGGCGGCTGCCACAAGCGGTGGCCGCCTTATCGGCTAAGTCGTCGAAGGGGTGCGCCAAAAACGGGCTTGGCTAAGTTATTGAAAGGATGGTGGGCGTGACAGGGATTGAACCTGTGACCCCTGCAATGTCAATGCAGTGCTCTCCCGCTGAGCTACACGCCCATCCGAAGCCGCGCATACACCATTTTTGGTCCAGCGCGTCAATAGCAGGAAGGGGAAAGAAAGGCTCGTTTTGTCGCGCCGCCGAAGAACCGGCGAGATCACACAGTGCGCGTGCTTCAGGCGGCCTGCAGCATTTTTTCGACCTCGTTGACGAGATCGCGCAGGTGGAAGGGCTTGGACAGCACCTTGGCGTCTTTCGGCGCCTTGGAATCGGGGTTGAGCGCGACGGCCGCGAAACCGGTGATGAACATCACCTTCAGGTCGGGATCGATCTCGGTGGCGCGGCGGGCGAGTTCGATGCCGTCCATCTCCGGCATGACGATATCGGTCAGCAGCAGGGAGAAAGGTTCTTCGCGCAGCCGCTCGTAGGCGCTGGCGCCATTGTCGAAATCGCTGACGTGGTAGCCGGCCCGCTCCAGTGCCTTGACCAGGAACCGGCGCATGTCGTCGTCGTCTTCCGCCAGCAGAATGCGTGCCATCTTGTCCCGTCCGAATCACCCCAGCCAAGCCTGCCGTCCGGCAAGCCCGTTAACCATCCTGTATATGAGGAGCTGACGGTAAACATCAAGTGAACGTTGGCGGGATTAATCCTGATTTGACGGGGTTCCTGACATGCCGAAATGCTGGACATGCGGCCGATGAGGTGGCAGTTTCCCATCATGATGCATTGCTGTTTCCGGGTTCGTTCAAATTGACGACGGCAGCCGAAGATTTTTCGGTCGTTCCACCCTTCGAAATCCGATCGGGCGCCGAGCAGCGCGTTCCCTTCGTCTTCAACTCACCGCATAGCGGCCGCTATTATCCAGACCGCTTCCTGGCCATGGCGCGGCTCGACCGGAACGCCATCCGCCGCTCCGAGGATTGCTATGTCGACGAGCTGTTCGGCAGCGCGGTGGTGCTGGGCGCGCCGATGCTGGCGGCGAATTTTCCGCGCGCCTACCTCGACGTCAATCGCGAACCCTGGGAACTCGACCCGCGCATGTTCGCCGAGCCGGTGCCGTCCTTCTGCAACATCCGCTCGGCGCGCGTCGCCGGCGGGCTCGGCACCGTGCCCAAGCTGGTGGGCGAGGGGCTCGACATCTATTCCGGCCGTCTGCCGCTGGCGGAGGCCGTCCAGCGCATAGAGGTGGTCTACAAACCCTATCACGAGACGCTGAAGCGGCTTTTGACCAGAACCCATGCCAGGTTCGGCTATGCCGTGCTGATCGACTGCCATTCGATGCCGGCGAGCATCAGGGTGGGCGACAGCGGCCTGCGGCCGGATTTCATCGTCGGCGACCGTTTCGGCATCTCGGCCACGGCGGCCCTGACCGAGACGGCGATCGGCCTGCTCATCGGCATGGGCTACACCGTCGCCCACAACAAACCCTATGCAGGCGGCTTCATCACCGAGCATTACGGCCGGCCGGCGCGCCATCTGCATGCGCTGCAGATCGAGGTCAATCGCGGCCTCTACATGAATGAGCGGACGTTCCAGAAATCGGCCGGCTTCGATGCGCTGGCCGACGATATGGCGCGCTTTTCGGCCGACCTGATGGCGATGCCCGACCACCACTTCATAGACCTGCCGCTGGCCGCCGAATGACACGGAGCGGCGGCTGTTCATGAGATCCCGCGCTGGCCATCCCGCAGCGTAAAAAAAGACCGCATCGTTTGCACGACACGGTCGAAGTCTAGGGAGGAAACGCCCAAGGAGGGCATGGACAGGAAAACCTGTCCGAGAACAAATTTATTGTGCGATGCACAAATGTCAATCGATCCCACGCTTTTTTAATTCACTCTGATGTGAAAATGCGTTTCGATGGCGCCGATGTGTGACATTTCGGCAACGCTGATGTCTCTAAAATCGATAAACCGGCTTGTTTTGGCGGGAAAGTGCCTGCAGACCGGGTTGGCACTCTGCAATGCGGGAGAATCACGTGGACATCAGCATCGATTTCATGCGCCGGATCGCGCAAGCGGCGGCGGCTGAAACCTTGCCGCGTTTCCGCGCACAGGGCGCGGTGGCCAACAAGGAAAAAGGCAGTTTCGACCCGGTCACCGAGGCCGACCGCGAGGCCGAGCGCGCCATCCGGGCGCTGATCTCGGCTGAGTATCCCGATCACGGTATCCTTGGCGAAGAACATGGCAGCGAAAACATCTCCTCAAGGCATGTCTGGGTGATCGATCCGATCGATGGTACCCGCGCCTTCATCTCAGGCCTGCCGGTGTGGGGAACGCTGGTCGGATTGACGGTCGACGGTGACGCCGTCGCCGGTATGATGGCGCAGCCGTTCACCGGCGAGCTGTTCTACGCCAACGCTTCCGGCTCCCACTACGAAGGCCCCGGTGGGCCGCGGAAGCTGTCGACCCGCAAGAGGACGAAGCTTGACGAGGCGACCTTGTTCACCACCACGCCGGCGCTTTTCAAGGGCGAGGCGCGCACCCGCTACGACGCGTTCGAGAAACAGATCCAGCTCGCCCGCTACGGAGCCGATTGCTACGCCTTTGCCATGATCGCGTCCGGCAGCGTCGACATCGTCGCCGATCCCGGATTGAAACCCTACGACATCGTGGCGCTGATCCCGATCATCGAAAAGGCCGGCGGCGTCGTCACCACATTCGAGGGCGGTCCGGCGGAAAAGGGCGGCGACATCCTGGCCGCCGCAACGCCGGAGCTTCACGCGGCTGCAATGGCAGCCTTGCGCGGCTGATAGTCGACCCGATCAGCGCGGCTTGATCGAGCGTTGGAATTCCGCCGGCGTTCGCCCGTAGACCTGCCTGAACGCTGAGCTGAAATGACTGTGGCTGGAGAAGCCGAGGTCCAGGCCGAGCGTGGTCAGATTGTCGTAGCAGCCAAGCAGGTCCAGCGCGCGCGCCAGCCGCAGGCGCAGATGGTAGCGATAGAGCGGCATCGCCTCGACGTGCTGGAAAACCTGCGTGAGATAAACCGGTGATACCCCGACTTCAGCGGCGATCTCGGCCAGCGTCCAGCGCCGCGAAAGATCCGAGGACAGGACGAGCTTGGCGCGATCGACCAGCTTCTGCCGGCCAGCGCTGGCGCCGGCGGCATGCGAGGTGCGCTCGCCGAGGGAGCGCCGCACTAGCGTCAGCGCCAGGGTTTCGGCCTCCAGCGTTTCGGCAATGTTGCGGCTCAGGCTGTGGCGCAGCACCGCCACCAGCGCCTGAGCCCGCGGGTCGATGCGGCGGCGCTGACGACGAAACGCCACAGCGCTGCCCGAGCACAACTTCTCCTTCGGCGTCAGCTCCTGCAGTTGCGCCTCCTCGACAACGAGATCGAGGCAGGAATCGCCACCCTCGACGGGATGGCTGATCCGGTAGCCTTCGGCGTTGTTGAAGAACAACAACTGGTTGGCTTCGGCGACCGCATCGTTGCGGCCGACATGGCGCACGAAGACGCCGCGATAGGGAAACACAAGATGCGTGGCAGCGGTGCACTCTTCTTCGCTCTTGTGCCGGCATTCGCCGCTGCAGAGGACATCCCTCACCATGACGGTGCCGGTGTCCAGAAGCGTCTGTACCGTGAACTGCGACATGGTGAGCTGAGACATGGCCGTGGCATTCTACCCTTGCACCGAAAGCTGCTCCGGCACATTAGGCGATTGGCCTGTCCAAACCTGTCAGGAGACTTCACCTGTCGGGCCCTTCGTAACGGCCATGGCTCACTCCCACAAACGGCGCATGTATTCGCGGTGAGCTTGGCTGCGCGACAGGCCGATGTCCTTGAGCTGTTCGTCGGTCATTTCGAGCAAGGCAAGGCGGCTTCGGCGCCTTTCCAGTTGACGGCCGATCCAGTTGGCCGCCGCGATGCCTTGTGTCCGCAAGGACCGCCGGAACGTCGCGGTTTGAGTTGTCGGCTGATGTGCGAGGCATTGCGCCGCCGCTGCATGATCGGGGCGCATCGCTCAGGCTTCCCCGTTGCCGGCCACTGATGCGCCGGCCACTGAGGCGCCGGCTTCGTTCAGCGCAATCGCGCATTCCTCGCAGCAGACCTCGACGGTCTTGCCGCCGACCTTGACGCGGATCGGGTTGGCGTCCAGCTGGCAATCGCAGGCAGCGCAGGTTTTCTCGGTCATGATGTCATCTCCTTGGCGTTCAGTACGCGGAGAGATGAGCATTCCGGGGCGGCACCGGCTGTCAGAATCTTTAGCTGTTTGTGCGCTGCCGGCGCTGCTCCTGACAGAAGGCTGTCAGCAGGCGCAAGCTCAAGGCGCCGCAACATGCAGCGCCGGCGGCATCAGGCTGTGGGGTCGTCGTTGCCGGGGATGAAGGCGTCGAAGGCGGCGAGCAACTGCTCGCGATAGACATCGGCCTCCTGCAGGATCTCGTGTTTCGAGCCATCGATCATCAGCAGCGAGCCGAGGCGCAGACGCCTGGCGTAGGCTTCCACGGCCTTGGTCGAGACGACCTGATCGGCGCCGGCGGCGATCATCAGCAGCGGCACCTGGATCCTGGCCATGAAGTCGGGCTCGCTGATGGCTTCGCCTGCCTTGATTGCCGCCTGCAGCCAGCGGATCGTCGGCCCGCCGAGCGCCAGTTGCGGATAGTGCTCGTAGATTTTCGTGTTGCGCTGATAGCGCCCGGGGTCCGATGTCACCTTGTTGAGGGCAAAGGGCAGGGTTTCCCTGGGACGCGGACCCCAGGCGGCGTAGAGCCGACCGAGGCCGAGAAAGCACAATACCGAGCAGACGCGGCGCGCCGTTTTTGCCGACACGGGCGAGTCGGGCACCGTCAGGAAAGGCGCAATCAGCACCATTCGACGCACCCGGTTGACCATCGACGGCGCCGCGAGCAGCGCGATCACGGCGCCCATCGAATGGGCGAGGATGTAATACGGGCCGCGGCAGTCGGGCAGCACGATATCCTCGAAGAACTGTTCGAGGTCGCCGGTGTAATCGTAGAAAGAGCGGACATAGCCGCGTTGCGGATCGGCGATCAGCCGGTCGGAATCGCCCTGGCCGCGCCAGTCGAGCGTGGCGACGCCGAGGCCGCGGTCGGTCAGGTTGCGGATGGTTTCGAAATACTTCTCGATGCACTCGTTGCGGCCGGGCAGCAGCACGACGGTGCCTTTCAGCGGCCGGGTGACCGCGGCAAACAGGCCGTAGCGGATCTTCTTGCCGTCGCGCGTGGTGAAAAAGCCGCCGGCGACATTTTGCGGCGGCGGATTGCCTGGCGTGGGATGGAAGAGATCCGTCATTAGGCGCTTGCGTCTTCGTGGTGTCTCACCCGGCAGGGCGTCGGCATGGTGATAGACGCCAATGGATGAAAAGCAAAGGGAGGACGCCAAGGGGGCGGACGAACGACAAGCAAGGCCGGAAGCAGCCTGCGGCGGCGTGCTTCCGGCCTCTGTCGATCCGGGAGGAAGGGACGTTACACCCGGTCGGCCTCGTCGCGGCGCTTTCATCCGGCGCCGCCTGGTTCTTTATCCTGGGGGCACTCTAGCGCCGGCCGGCTGAACGGGCGCCGAAGCAGCGGTTCATCTGCCGTTCATCGACGCCTCGATTGGCGCTCTTCAAAAATCCTTGAAATGCGCTTTTGCGCTCCCCAAATGTCGGATGCAGCCGCCGATGTCGGGGCTGCTGGTCCACCCGAAACGCCTTTCCAGGGTTTCGCACCGGCCACACGCAAACATGTTGCTCAACAGGAGAACACCTCATGCGTCACGTTGATTTTTCCCCGCTCTATCGCTCGACCGTCGGCTTCGACCGCCTGTTCACCATGCTCGACTCGCTGGCCCAGCCCGATGGCGCGCAGACCTATCCGCCCTACAACATCGAGCGCACCGGCGAGGACGCCTATCGCATCTCGATGGCGGTTGCCGGCTTCTCGGACGAAGAGATTTCGATCGAAGCCCACCGCAACGTGCTGACCGTCAAGGGTGAGCGCAAGGAAGAGGGCAATGGCGAAGGCTCCGAGCTGCTCTACCGCGGCATTGCCTCGCGTTCGTTCGAGCGCCGCTTCCAGCTTGCCGACCATGTCGAGGTCGTCGGCGCCACCCTGAAGAACGGCCTGCTTTTCGTCGACCTTAAGCGCAACATCCCCGAGGAGCTGAAGCCGCGCAAGATCGCGATTACCGCCTCTTCGGCCAACGCCAAGCAGATCGAGGCCAAGAACGCCGCGTGATCAAGACGGCGGCGTCACAACGCCCAAGGTTGAAAGCGTCTCCTCCCGAGACGAAAGCGGCGCCGCGAGGCGCCGCTTTTTTTCGCCGCAGCCTCTGTCACCCCAACCGAAGAGTTCTGGCTCTTTTGCGGCGGGCGCCGTCTTCCCATGAAGGGCGATGTCTGATCTTTCGGCTGATTTTTCCCTGGCCCTAACGGCAACCATTGCGGTGACCTTCCTGCTGGCCGGCATCGTCAAGGGCGTTACCGGTATGGGACTGCCGACGTTGGCGATGGGGCTGCTGGGCACAATCATGCCGCCGGTCGCCGCGGCTTCGCTGCTGATCGTGCCGTCCTTCGTCACCAATATCTGGCAGCTGTTTGCCGGCCCGAGCTTCGGATGGATCCTCAGGCGGCTGTGGCTGATGATGGTCGGCATCGTCGCCGGCACGCTGGCCGGCTCATGGCTGCTGGCCAGCGACAATGTCAAATGGACGACGGCCGGCCTCGGGGCGGCGCTGATCGTCTATGCCGTCTATACGCTGCTGGCGCGGCAGTTGACGGTTCCCGCGTCAGCCGAGCGCTGGTCGTCGCCCATCGTCGGTTTCCTTACCGGCATCGTCACCGGCGGCACCGGCGTGTTCGTCGTGCCCGCTGTACCTTACATTCAGGCGCTGGGCTTGAGCCGTGACGATCTGATCCAGGCGCTCGGCCTGTCCTTCACCGTGTCGACGATCGCGCTCGCTGCCGGCCTTGCCTCGCACGGCGCGTTCCAGGTCGGGCATGTCGCCATGTCGTCGCTGGCGGTTGCGCCGGCCTTGCTCGGCATGTGGCTCGGACAGTTGCTCCGGCAGCGGATCAGCCCGGCGACCTTCCGGCGCTGGTTTCTTGTTTTCCTGATCTTGCTTGGCCTCGAGCTTTTGGCGCGGCCTTTCCTTGCTTAGCGATCGGTGCCGGTTGCGAGAACGGCCTCGACGTTTTGCCGGTGGACGGGCTCGTACAGCGCGAAGTACTCGACCGCGCCCGTGGCGAATATGTCGGCGCCGCAGGTTTTCAGATCCTGCTTCGCAAGATCAGGCTCACGCCGGCAGCGAAGCAGTTTTTGAACGTAGGCTTGCGTCGCGGCGATGAGGCCTTTGTCGTAGCCGCCTCGCTCAATCGCTTCGAGCGAGCCGTGATTGGGCAAGATGCGGTCTATCGACCAGCCGGCCATGCGTTCGAGATCGACCAGATGTTGCGCCAGCCGATCCGCCTCGCTGACATAGGTGATCGGATCCTCGAGCGTGTCGCCCGCCAGGAGCAGGCCGGTTTCGGGCATGAACAGCACCGTGCCGTCATGGCTGTGGATTTCGACCTGACGCAGTTCGACGGCGATCGATCCAACGGCGAGGTCAAGACTGCCTGCGAAGGTCCTGTTCGGCAGCACGAGAGGCTTGATCGGTGGAACACCGCTTTCGATCTCAGCCCGGTTGTTCGCGAGCGCCGAGGCGGTGAGCGTGTTGGCGATAATCTCGCAATCCTGAAACACCTCATTGCCGGCAATATGATCGTCATGCCAGTGGCTGAGCACGACCCGGATCGATGTTGCGCCCATGTCTTCGAGCGTCTGCCTGATGAAGCGCGCGTGAGGCAGCGAAATATGCGTGTCGTAGACAAGCGCCTGCGAACCATCGACGATCGCATAGGTGCAGATGCCGAGGGCATAGGCGCCGTCGTCCAGCCAGTTCGGCTCGTCCGACCAGGCGCGAACGCCGTCAACGCGGCCATCGTAGAAGCCGAGCACGTTTGGCGCCGGGCGAACCAGCCGCATGGTTGAGCCGAGAGGTGGCTTTGTCATTGGCGCGGTCTCGCGGGTTCAGGCGATCATCTGGCCGAAGCGATCGACCTCATCTGAAGTCGTGGCAAAGCTGGTGACGAAGCGATAGAGCAACTCGTCCTCGCCGACATGGCCGTCGAAGCCGTGCGGCCTGTGCCAGTCGTAAAAGGCTGCGCCGACGGATTGCAGCCTTTCGGCTTCCGCCTTTTTCATCACCGCGAACACCTCGTTGGCCTGCGGCAACCAGGCGAGCTTCGCCGTTGCCGAATCCTCGATCGCAGCCGCCAGGCGCGCGGCCATGGCATTGGCATGACGGGCCGTGTCCAGCCACAGGCCGTCTGTGAAGTAGGCGTCGAACTGCGCTGCGATGAAGCGCGACTTGGAGAACAGCTGTGCGGCGCGCTTGCGCAGGAAGGACAACTCCTTGGCGCGGTCTAGATCGAACAGCACCACCGCTTCGGCGCACCAGCAGCCGTTCTTGGTGCCGCCGAACGAGACGATGTCGACGCCGCGCTTCCAGGTCATTTCGGCCGGCGTCGTCTCAAGCGCGACCAATGCGTTGGCAAAACGGGCGCCGTCCATATGCAGCGGCAGGGAAAAGCGTTTGGCGATCTCCGAAATGGTGGAAATGTCGTCGAGCCCGTACACTGTGCCGACTTCGGTCGATTGGGTGATCGAGACGGCCGTCGGGCGTCCCCAATGGACGATTTCGGGTGCGAAACGGGCGACGGCGCGTTCAAGATTGTGCGGATCGATCTTGCCCAGGGCGCCGTCGACAGCATGGAGACGCGAGCCGCCGCTGAAATATTCCGGCGCGCCGCATTCGTCCTCGATGATGTGCGATTCGCGGTGCGCAAAGGAAATGCCGCCGGGCTTGTTGTAAGCGGCCAGGGACAGCGAGTTGGCCGCCGTGCCGGTAGCGACGAAGAACACCGCGACCTCGCGTTCGAAGATCTCGCTGAAACGCTGGTAGACGGCGCGGTCGAGATCGCCATCGCCATAGGCGGTCGAAAAGCCGCCGGCATTGGCTGACAGCCCGGCGGCAATGTTGGAATGGACGCCCGCCCAGTTGTCGGATGCAAAGAACATCAGGAAAGTCCCTGTCTGGTTGAGAAAGTCTGGTTGCGACAAGAGCGCGACCATGGCCGTTTCGGGGTTTGACGCGCAAGGGCCAAGGGCTGAAAAAGCGGTAAAGCCAAAGGCGATCACGAAGGAGCGCCGGGACCGAAATTTCGTTTCAACAGCGCCTGACGTAATTTTCTGTCGCCAAACGTCCAAGAATTGGTGAATCGGTCTTGTGTGCGCCCAGGATTTCTGCCATAAAAATTTAGGACAGTAGTGCTGTCTTATTTTGTCGCACAAGTCAGGCTGGATTGGCGTATCATTTGGGCCACTCCGGCCGTTGCCGCGAGCGACGGGTAGACGGCTCGGCTGTGGCCTGTACGATACCGGATACGAACCGGCGGTGCACCGCACGGTCCGCCAAGGATTTCGAAAAGACGTGCCGCAAGAATGAGAGCGGAAGCCAGTCGCTTCCCAAGGTAGACCAGCGCCCCAAATGCTAGACGTGCAAGGGGCCGGATCGGAGGACAGGACGATGACGGAACTGACGCCCTCTGCGATTATCGGCCAGGCCGCGCAGACGAAAGCGGCAGCCGTTAAAAATACCGTTCTGACCAAAGAAGGCCAGACCACCAACGGCCTGACCACCAATGGCATGGCCGCGCAGGGTCTCTATGATCCGCGCAACGAGCATGACGCGTGCGGCGTCGGCTTCATCGTCAACATGAAGAACGTGAAGTCGCACCAGATCGTCAAGGACGGGCTCTTCGTGCTCGAAAACCTGACGCATCGCGGCGCTGTCGGCGCCGATCCGCTGATGGGCGACGGCGCCGGCGTGCTGGTGCAGGTTCCCGATCATTTCTTCCGCGAAGAGATGGCGGCCCAGGGCGTCGAACTGCCGGCGGCAGGCCAATACGGCGTCGGCCACTGGTTCATGCCGCAGGATGCGGCACTGCGCGCCCATATCGAAGAGATCATCGCCGAATCGGCGCAGTCAGAAGGGCTGCCGCTGCTCGGCTTTCGCGACGTGCCAGTCGACAATTCATCGCTGTCGAAGGCGCCCGATATTGCGGCCTCCGAACCGTTCCATCGCCAGGTCTTCATCGGCCGCACATCGGACATTCCAGATGACGAGGAATACGAGGCCAGGCTGTACCTGCTGCGCAAGGTGATTTCCGGCCGTATCTACGCCGAGAACAACAACAAGGATATCGGCGCCTACTGTGTGTCGCTATCGGCGCGTACCATTGTCTACAAGGGCATGTTCCTGGCCTACCAGGTCGGCGCCTATTACAAGGATTTGTCGGATCCGCGTTTCGAGACCGCGCTGATCCTCGTCCACCAGCGCTTCTCGACCAACACCTTCCCGTCATGGAAGCTCGCGCACCCCTACCGCATGGTCGCGCATAATGGCGAGATCAACACGGTGCGCGGCAACAACAACTGGATGGCGGCGCGCCAAGCCTCGGTCGATTCCGAACTGTTCGGCAACAACATCTCCAAGCTGTGGCCGATCTCCTATGACGGCCAGTCCGACACGGCGTGCTTCGACAATGCGCTCGAATTCCTGTTCCAGGGCGGCTACAGCCTCAGCCACGCCATGATGATGCTGATCCCGGAAGCCTGGGCCGGCAACAAGCTGATGGATGCCGATCGCAAGGCTTTCTACGAATACCATGCAGCGCTTATGGAGCCGTGGGACGGGCCGGCCGCGGTCGCCTTCACCGACGGCCGCCAGATCGGCGCCACGCTCGACCGCAACGGGCTGCGCCCGGCGCGCTACATCGTCACCGACGACGACCGCGTCATCATGGCGTCAGAGGCCGGCGTGCTGCCGGTGCCGGAGGAGAGGATCGTCAAGAAGTGGCGGCTGCAGCCCGGCCGCATGCTTCTGATCGACCTCGCCAAGGGCCGCATCATTTCCGACGAGGAGATCAAGTCGGAGATCGCCACCAGGCATCCCTACAAGACCTGGCTCAACAACACGCAGCTGATCCTCGAGGATCTGAAGCCGGTCGAGCCGCGCGCGCTGCGCAAGGATGTCAGCCTGCTCGATCGCCAGCAGGCTTTCGGCTACACGCAGGAAGACACCAAGCTGTTGATGTCGCCGATGGCGACCACCGGCCAGGAAGCCGTGGGTTCGATGGGCACCGACACGCCGATCTCGGCGATGTCGGACAAGTCGAAGCTGCTCTACACCTATTTCAAACAGAATTTCGCCCAGGTCACCAACCCGCCGATCGACCCGATCCGCGAGGAGCTGGTGATGAGCCTTGTCTCGTTCATCGGGCCGCGGCCCAACATCTTCGACCTGGTCGGCAATTCGCGCCGCAAGCGGCTCGAAGTGCGCCAGCCGATCCTGACCAATGGCGATCTGGAAAAGATCCGCTCGATCGGCCACACCGAGGACCGTTTCGACACCAAGACCATCGACATCACCTACGGGTCGAGCGAGGGCGCGGCCGGCATGCAGGGCGCCGTCGAGCGTCTGTGCGAGCGGGCGGAAGCCGCTGTCGCCGGCGGCTACAACATCATCATCCTGTCCGACCGCCAGGTCGGTCCCGACCGTATCGCCATTCCGGCACTGCTGGCGACGGCTGCCGTGCACCACCATCTGATCCGCAAGGGTCTGCGCACCGCGGTCGGCCTGGTCGTGGAATCCGGCGAGCCACGCGAAGTGCATCATTTCTGCTGTCTCGCCGGCTACGGCGCCGAGGCGATCAACCCCTACCTTGCCTTCGATACGCTGCTCGACATGCACAAGCGTGGCGAACTGCCGGCTGAGGTTGACGCCTACGAGGTGGTCTCGCGCTACATCAAGTCGATCGGCAAGGGCATCCTCAAGGTGATGTCGAAGATGGGCATCTCCACCTATCAGTCCTATTGCGGCGCGCAGATATTCGACGCCATCGGGCTGAAGTCGGATTTCGTCGAGAAGTACTTCACCGGCACAGCGACGCTGATCGAAGGTGTCGGCCTGGACGAGGTCGCGGCCGAGACGCTCAGCCGCCACACCGACGGTTTCGGCAACGATCCGGTGCTGCGCAACAGCCTCGAGGTCGGCGGCGAGTACATGTACCGCATGCGCGGCGAAGCCCATATGTGGTCGCCCGACGCCGTCGCCACCTTGCAGCACGCCGTGCGTCAGGGCTCGTGGGAGACGTTCAAGGAGTATTCCGCGCAGATCGACAGCGAGACGGCCCGTGCTCAGACCATACGCGGCCTGTTCAGGATCAAGCTTGCGGAAGAGACCGGCCGCAAGAAGGTGGCGATAGAGGACGTGATGTCGGCGGCCGATATCGTCAAGCGCTTCTCGACCGGGGCGATGTCGTTCGGCTCGATCTCGCGCGAGGCACACACGACGCTGGCGCGCGCCATGAACCAGATCGGCGGCAAGTCGAACACCGGCGAGGGCGGCGAAGAGGCCGACCGCTATCTGCCGCTGCCCGGCGGCAGCAAGAATCCCGAACGTTCGGCGATCAAGCAGGTCGCCTCGGGGCGGTTTGGCGTCACCGCCGAGTATCTCGTCAATTCCGATGTCATGCAGATCAAGGTCGCGCAGGGCGCCAAGCCCGGTGAGGGCGGCCAGCTGCCCGGCCACAAGGTCGACGCCACCATCGCCAAGGTCCGGCACTCGACGCCTGGCGTCGGCCTGATCTCGCCGCCGCCGCATCACGACATCTATTCGATCGAGGATCTGGCGCAGCTGATCTATGATCTGAAGAACGTCAACCCGGCGGCCGACGTATCGGTCAAGCTGGTGTCGGAAGTCGGTGTCGGTACGGTTGCGGCCGGCGTCGCCAAGGCACGCGCCGACCACATCACCATATCGGGCTATGATGGCGGCACCGGCGCGTCGCCGCTGACCTCGCTCAAGCATGCCGGCAGCCCGTGGGAAATGGGCCTAGCCGAGACGCACCAGACGCTGGTGCTGAACGGGCTGCGCTCGCGCGTTGCGCTGCAGGTCGATGGTGGCTTGCGCACGGGGCGCGACGTCATCATCGGTGCGCTGCTCGGTGCCGACGAGTTCGGCTTCTCGACCGCGCCGCTGATCGCGGCCGGCTGCATCATGATGCGCAAGTGCCACTTGAACACCTGCCCGGTCGGCGTCGCGACGCAGGACCCGGTTCTGCGCAAGCGTTTCAAGGGCACGCCCGAGCATGTCATCAACTTCTTCTTCTATGTTGCGGAAGAGGTGAGGGGGCTGCTGGCCGAGATGGGCTACACCCATATCGACCAGATCATCGGCGACAGCGACCTGCTGGAAAAGCGCGAGATGATCCAGCATTGGAAGGCGCGTGGGCTCGATTTCGGCAAGATGTTCTTCAAGCCGGACGCGCCGCATGAGGCGGTGCACTGGACCGAACGGCAGAAACACCCGATCGACGATGTACTCGATCGCAAGCTGATCGAACTGGCGAAGCCCGCGCTCGAAAGCAAGCAGCCGGTCAAGATCGAGGTCGACATCCGCAATGTCGATCGCTCCACGGGCGCCATGCTGTCGGGCGAAGTCGCCAAGCGCTTCAGGCACAAGGGCCTGCGCGAGGACACGATCCAGGTGAAGCTGACCGGCACAGCCGGCCAGTCGTTCGGCGCCTTCCTGGCGCGCGGCATCTCGTTCGAACTCGTGGGTGCGGCCAACGACTATGTCGGCAAGGGCCTGTCGGGCGGACGCATCGTCATCCGGCCGCCGGAGGAGTCCAGGATCGTCGCGGCGGAATTGATCATCGTCGGCAACACCGTCCTCTATGGCGCGACCGAGGGCGAGGCCTATTTCGCCGGTGTCGCCGGCGAGCGCTTCGCGGTGCGCAATTCGGGCGTCGCCGCCGTCGTGGAAGGCGTCGGCGATCATGGCTGCGAATACATGACCGGCGGCATCGTCGTCGTCATCGGCCAGACCGGTCGCAACTTCGCTGCCGGCATGTCGGGCGGCGTGGCCTATGTTCTGGATGAGGCCGGCGATTTCGCCGCGCGCTGCAACATGGCGATGGTCGAGCTGGAGCCGGTTCCGGAAGAAGACGATCTGATGGAAAGGCTGCTGCATCATGGCGGTGACCTCGACCACAAGGGTCGCGTCGACGTCTCGGGCGACATGACCACCCATGACGAGGAACGGCTTTACCAGCTTATCTCGAACCACGTCCATTTCACCGGTTCGGTACGCGGCCGCGAGATACTCGACGACTGGACGATCTTCAGGCCGAAATTCCGCAAGATCATGCCGGTCGAATACCGCCGCGCGCTGATCGAGATGGAACGCATGCGCATGGGCGTGGCGGCGGAATAGGTTTTTCGACTTGCCGGGAGGCGCAGGCTTCCCGGCGGAACTTTCAGCGACAGTTTGACCTCGGATGCAAGGTTGCCATGGCTGCCTCAAGGGGTTAACGGGTGCGAAAACCGCACCATCTGGACAGCAGGAACTGGACTATGGGCAAGGTAACAGGCTTTCTCGAAATCGACCGGCAGGTGCACAAGTACCAGCCGGCCTCCGACCGCATCCGGCATTTCCGCGAATTCACGCTGCCGATGTCGGACAAGGAGGTCGAGAAACAGGCCGCGCGCTGCATGGATTGCGGCATCCCGTTCTGCCACGGGCCGACCGGGTGCCCGATCCACAACCAGATCCCGGACTGGAACGACCTCGTCTACAATGGCGACTGGGACAATGCGATCCGCAACCTGCATTCGACCAACAATTTCCCCGAGTTCACCGGCCGCATCTGCCCCGCGCCCTGCGAGGAAGCCTGCACGCTGAACCTCGAGGACATTCCGGTTGCCATCAAGACCGTTGAACAGGCAATCGCCGACAAGGCTTATGAAACCGGCCATATCCGGCCTTATCCGCCGGAGAAGAAGACGGGCAAGCGGGTCGCTGTCATCGGCTCCGGCCCGGCAGGGATGGCGGCGGCGCAGCAGCTTGGCCGCGCCGGCCACGAGGTCAGCGTCTATGAGCGTGAGAGCCGTCCCGGCGGGCTGATGCGCTACGGCATTCCCGACTTCAAGATCGAGAAGCACTATATCGACCGCCGCATCGAGCAGATGCAGGGCGAGGGCGTGACCTTCCATTGCGGCGTCAATGTCGGCGTCGACAAGCCGGTGGCAGAGTTGCTCGCCGGATACGATGCGGTGCTCTATTGCGGCGGTTCGGAATCGCCGCGTCCGGCCAACATTCCGGGCGACGATCTCGGCGGCGTCTATGACGCCATGCCCTATCTGGTGCAGCAGAACCGTCGCGTCGGCGGCGAGCCGATCCAGTCGGTGGCCTGGCCGTCGCATCCGATCATCGCCGGCGGCCAGCATGTCGTCGTCGTCGGCGGCGGCGATACCGCGTCCGACTGCGTCGGCACCGCCTTCCGCCAGGGCGCGGTGCGCGTCACCCAGCTCGACATCCGCCCGCAGCCGCCGGAGAAGGAAGACAAGCTTTCAGTCTGGCCCTACTGGGCGACCAAGATGCGCACCTCGTCCTCACAGGCCGAAGGTGCGGAGCGCGAATTCCAGGTGGCGACGCTCGAATTCATCGGCGAGGACGGCCAGCTGACCGGCGTCAAATGCTGCGAAGTCGACGAGAAGCGCAAGCCGATCGCCGGCACCGAATTCGTCATCCGTGCAGACCTCGCCTTCATCGCCATCGGCTTTGCCGGACCGGCTGCCGCCGGCGTGGCGAAAGAGTTGGACGGTGAGATGAAAATCACCACCGACAGCCGCCGTTCCCGCAATGTCGAAGCCAACGATCGCGACTACAAGACCAGCGTCGACAAGCTCTACGCCGCAGGTGATGTGCGCCGCGGCCAGTCGCTGGTTGTGTGGGCGATCCGCGAAGGCCGCCAGGCCGCGCGCTCGATCGATGAAGCGCTGATGGGGTCGACGGTACTCCCCCGTTAACGGTTGATCGCCGTCGTCGTATCCGTCGCGGCAGCGGCCTTGGGCGGCCAGGAGAAGTCGTCGGCGCGACCGGGCGAGGCCTCGGGCGCCTTGCCTTCGAGGATTAGTTTTTCGCCGGGCAGATCCGGATTGGCTTTCGGCGCCGCCGCCGCACCGAGAAGCTCGGTCCCGCCGTCGAGCGCCGGATCGTTGAGCAGCATCGGAACGGTGCGGTCGACCACGATCGGGGCGGCGGGCAGCGACGGCGCCTCGACCGGGGCGCCGGCCGGTGCGGCAGCCGTCACCACGCTTCCTGGCGCTGCCAGGCCGAGGATCTTGGCCAGCGGCTTTTCGGTGTAGAAGGCGAGCTTTCGCTTGCCGGCTTTCGAGACGTTGATGCCGTCGTCGGAGCGCAGCCGCACGGCCTGGCCGTTAATGTCGGGGCCGGTCGAGACAAAGGCGCCGTTCTCGTCGACGAACCCATCCCAGACATCGACGAATTCGCCGCCGTTCTTCTCGGCAGCAGAGTGGTAGATGTCGTTGAAGGCGAGCATGTCGGAGGTCATCTTCGGCGTCTTGAAGGCTGGCATGCCGACCCACAGATAAGGCACCTTGGTCGCCGCCAGTGCCTTTCCCAAGGCTTCGGTCCGGCGTTCGTATTCCTTGGTCCAGTTCTCGGAGCGCGGCTGCTCGCGCACATCGTTGACGCGCATCTGCTGGCGGTCGTTGGAGCCGAGCATGACGACGACCACGGAGGGTTTTTCGGTCTCGACCAGCGATTTGACCTGTTCGGGCCAATTGTAGACATCATCGCGCACGAAACCCGAAGAACCGTTGGCGCGCTCGACGATCCTGACGTTGGCATTGTCGGCAAAGGCTGTTTCGAGGCCTTCGGCCAGGCCGTTGGCCATGAAATCGCCGATCACCAGAACGACGCGGGCATCCGGTGTCTTCTCGACAATCGGAGCGGAAGGTTCAAGGGGTGCACGGGGCTTCTTCTTGACCTTCGGCTTTGCCTTGCGGACGTCGAGCGGCGGCTCGATGCGTTCGCTGCGGCGCGGGAACAGAAGGTCGCGCAGCGACCAGCCGCGGTTCTGCGGTTGTTCCTGCGCCAAAGCCGGTGTGTGGAAACTGCCGGCGACCCCCGTCGCCAGGACAACGATGGCCAGAACGAGGATCGGCAAGCGGAAAACGATCACACGGATACGCGCTGCCGAAACCAAGCACCCTCTCCATCCCTTGGTGCATGGCCCTCGCAGAGGATCGTGCACACATCAATGCTACGGCATCCCTTGTGCGCCGCAATGCGCGGCGCTGCCGATGGCTCTATTTCTTTCTGAGCCATTTGAGCACTTCCATGCTCGGATACCCGTCCTGGGTCAAGCCGACCGTTGCCTGATAGGTCATGATGGCGGTTTTCGTGCCGTCACCGATCTTGCCGTCGAACTTGCCGTCGTAAAGTCCGTGCTGCGAAAGCCGCTTCTGCAACTCCTGCCTTTCCTCGAAGGACAGTTTGGTGAAAGGCCGCTTCCAGTCCTGCACCAGACCATTAGAGCCGGCGATTTCGTCGGCAAGAAGGCCGACGGCCAGGGCATATTTGTCGGCGTTGTTGTAGGCCTTGATGACGGAGAAGTTCTTGATCATCAGGAAGGCCGGTCCGCCGCGGCCGTCCGGCACTTTCAGCGTCGCCTTGTCGGTTGCGTTCTTGAACGGCTTGCCATTGGCCCTGGCGACGCCGAGCGCCTGCCACTGCGCCAATGTCTTCGAGCCGGCCGGCAGTTTGCCCGCCGGAATGGTGACCTCGTAGCCCCAGGTCTTGCCGCCCTGCCAGCCATTCTTCTTCAGCAGATTGGCTGATGTCGCCAACGCATCGGGGATCGAATTCCAGATGTCGCGCTTGCCGTTGCCGTCCATGTCGACGGCATAATGCTGGTAGCTGGTCGGGATGAACTGGGTCTGGCCCATGGCGCCGGCCCAGGAGCCCATCAGGTGGCTTTCGTCGATGTCGCCGGTCTGCAGGATTTTCAGCGCGGCGACCAATTGGGTGCGGGCGAATTTCGAACGCTTCGGGTCGCCATAGGCGAGGGTTGCCAGCGAGCGGATGACATTGCGCATGATGTCGTCGCGCTTGAGGATCTCGCCATAATTCGATTCCATCGACCAGATGGCGAGCAGGATGTAGCGGTCGACGCCGAACCTCGCCTCGATCCGTTCCAGCCACGGCTTCCATTTCCTGGCCATCTGCTGGCCGACGGCAACGGACTGGTCGTGGACGCGGTTGTCGAAATAGTCCCAGGCAGGTGCGGTGAATTCGGGCTGGGTGCGTGCCTTTTCCAGCACCACCGGGTCGGGTTCATTGATGCCCCGGAACGCCCGGTCGTAGACCGCGCCGGAAACGCCGCCCGCCACGGCGGTGGCGCGGAAGCCGGCGACCCATTGCCGAAACCCGGCATCGGCGAAGGCCGGTCCGGCCGGCATCAGCAAGGCGAGCGAGAGGCTGGCCGCCGTCAGCACGCTGGTAAAGAGTTTTGCGGCACTGCGAACGGACATATTTTCCCCTTTCTTTATCTCAGGAAAGACCATTCATCGCCGAACCGGGTTAGCAATTGGTTTACCATAGGCGGCGCCTGGAACGAAAAGACACCTGGATGCTTTACCGGTTGATGTTTCCCTCAATGGCCCGATAATCCACAATTCCGGCGCGAAAATGTCGCGAGGCGGGATTGCCGGGCACGCCCTCAAACGGATAATTGACGCATGAAGCGAGTTCGCAAGGCAGTTTTCCCGGTCGCCGGTCTCGGCACACGGTTTCTCCCGGCCACAAAGGCCATCCCCAAGGAGATGCTGACCGTCGTCGACCGGCCCGTCATCCAGTATGTCGTTGATGAGGCGCGCGAGGCCGGCATCGAACATTTCATCTTTGTCACCGGCCGCAACAAGGCGGTCATAGAAGACCATTTCGATATCCAGTTCGAGCTCTATGATACGCTGGCACAGCGCGGCAAGGACGAGCAGTTGGCCCGCCTGCAGCGGCTGCAGCCGGCGCCTGGGCAGACCTCCTTCACCCGCCAGCAGGTGCCGATGGGGCTTGGCCATGCCGTCTGGTGCGCCCGTGAACTGGTCGGCGACGAACCCTTCGCGCTGTTGCTGCCCGACATGATCATGCAGTCGGAGAAGAGCTGCACGAAGGCCATGGTCGAGCTCTACGAGGAGACGGGCAACAACATCATCGCCGTGCAGGAATGCGATCCGGCCGAGACCCACAAATATGGCATTGTCGGCCGGGGCGAGGACACGCATCACGGCTTCCGCATCACCGAGATGGTCGAAAAGCCGAAGACCGGCACCGCACCGTCCAATCTCTACATCAACGGCCGCTACATCCTGCAGCCCGAGATTTTCAAGATCCTGGAAAGCCAGGAAAAGGGCGCCGGCAACGAGATCCAGCTCACCGACGCGATGCTGAAGCTGGAAAAGCAGCAGCCCTTCTTTGGCTACCACTTTCAGGGCCGCACCTTCGATTGCGGCTCGCCGGAAGGGTTCGTCGAGGCCAATGTCGCCTTCGCGCTGTGGCGCAGCGACATGAACGAGAACATGGCCGGCGTCATCCGCACGCTGCTCGATGAGATGAAGCCGTCCGAGCGTCGCGGCGCTGCTTTTTAGCTACCGCTGCAGCTTCAGCCCCAAATAGATGCTGTTGGCGGTGTAGTTGCGCCCGGGCAGATTGCTGGTCAGCTTTTCGGTGCGGGCGCGGCTGGTGAGACCGACGTAACGGTTCAGCCACCAGGTCAGCCCGGCCTCTGCACTCAGTGTCATGTCATGGCCGTCGGAGCCGGTGTAATTGCGCCAGTCGAGCCCAAGGGCTGCGTTGCCGGTCAGGTCGGCGCGGATCTGCCGCTCGCCGGTGAGGCGGCCGGAATAGAGGATGTCGCCGCTCTCACCGGCATTCGTTGTGCCTTCGACCGTGGTTCGCCCGGTGAGGCCGATGATGGTGCCGCGCTCGGGCGACCATTTGAGGTCGGCATTGATGGTGGCTCCCGAAATCGCCTCCAGGTTCTTGTCGTCGATCGCTTCCCGCAGCCAGCCGGCCGAGAACTCACCTTTGAGCTTCTCGCCCATGTCGACTTCGATACCGGCGCGTGCGCCAAGCCGGGTCGAAGAGCGCTCGAAGCCCTTGTTGTCGATCCGTTGGTCATATACCCGGCGGCCGAGCTCAATCTCGGCAAAGGGCGTCAGAGCCGGGGAAATTTCATAGCCGGTCCGCAACGTTGCGGTATAGAGCGTGTTGTCCTGGTCCTTCTGCGACAGCGAGGTGCCATCGGTAAGTTCGGCATCGCCATAGATGTCGTGGGTGACTGCGCCGGTCAGCGCAAAGCGCATCTTGCCAACGTCCTTCTCGACGCCGAGGCTGCCGTCGACCGTCTGGCGGATCGGCTGCGATTTGACGCCGGCAATGGCGTCGGGCGCGGAGGCCGATTCCGGCGCAATCTCGTAGCCGAGCTTGGCGATGGCGCGCAGTTCATTGTCGAGGTCGACATTGTACGTGCCTTGGATACGGCCGCGTGCCTCATTGATCTTCTGGCCCGAAATGGTGTTGCGGAAATTGCCGTAGCCGTCGATGACCGCCGAATTCTCGCGCCAATCGGAGGCGGCGGAGAAACGCAGCGCCGTTTCGGACAGCACCGCCGACTTGCCGCCAGCGCTGGAATCGGCGTTCGACGTGACGGCAACGCCCTGCTCGAGCGTCGGCCGCAGCAGGAACGAGCCGACCTTGATGCCGGTTGCCGCGTACGGGTCGTCCTCGAGCTTCTTCTTCTGGCCCTCGATGGCGTTGGTGCGCTCGGCGCCGGGGTCGAGCTTTCGTCGGTCGACGCCGTCGACGGTGAGGACACGGCGGTTAGCTGTGTCCTGATCGGCGTCGCCTGCCGCAGTGCCGTCCGGGGTCGTTCCGGTGGTGGTCTGGTCCGTGGCTTTGCCAGGCTTCTTCTTGTCGGCAGCCTTGGTTTTGTCCTTGGCCTTGTCTGCATCCGCGGCGGCGCGTTGCTTTGCCGTCGACGGACGGCGTGGCTGGACGGTTGGCGGCTTGTCGGCGAACGAATTGTCGATGGTCGCCGGCGGGTCGAAAATGCTGTTTGCGCCGGCCTGTGACGGGTCGGTGTCGTCAGGCAAGGCGCCATCGCTGGCCGGCACATAGGCGGTTGGCGTGTTTCCCGTGGGGGCGGTGTCGGCAGGGGCGGGCTTGACCTGCGTGTTGGCCTTGCTCAATTGCCTGGCCCGGCGCTGCTGGTCGGACAGGATCGCCGATTCCGAAACTTCACCCCGCAGCTCCGTCTCCTGGGCATGAAGCGCAGTTGGCCGCAGCAAAGCGAGCACGCTCGTCGCCAGAAGCAGAGCGCAAAAGGCTCTGCCCGTTCGACCTTTTTTCTCTTGAGGCTGGGCCCGCGACATCGTCACCACTGCTTGCGCGGCGCAAGCGCGCCATACTTACCGAACCGTAAACGGGGATGGTTAACGGAGGGTTGAAGGGCGGCCTGTCGGACATGGCTGGACGGCAATTCTGTTGGACAGGCGAACGGCAAAGCGCTAATCGCATCAGCCATGCATGCGGGATCCCAAGAAAAGAAGCCTTTGGAGGCTTCGATCGCCTCGGCGCTGAGAACGGTAGCCACGGAACAGGCCGGCGTGGCGGCATTGGCCGCCGCGCTGGAGAACGAACTGGCCGAACCTTTCGCCCGCGCCGTCGACATGGTGTCGCGCATCAATGGCCGCGTCATAGTCACCGGCGTCGGCAAAAGCGGCCATATCGGCACTAAGATCGCGGCTAGTCTGGCTTCGACCGGCACGCCTGCCTTCTTCGTCCATCCGGCGGAGGCCAATCATGGCGACCTTGGCATGATCGCCAGAGACGATGCCATCATCGCCATGTCATGGTCCGGCGAGAGCAAAGAATTGATGGGCATCGTCGCCTATTCCAGGCGCTTCTCGATCCCGCTGATTGCGATTACCGCGGGCGCGGCCTCGGCGCTGGCGCGCGCGGCCGACGTGGTGGTGCTCCTGCCGTCCGCGCCGGAAGCCTGCCCGCACGGTCTGGCGCCGACGACATCGACCCTGCTGCAACTGGTGGTCGGCGATGCGCTGGCCATAGCGCTGCTCGAAGCGCGCGGCTTCACGCCCGACCATTTCCGCACGTTCCACCCCGGCGGCCAGCTCGGCGCCAATCTCACGCAGATCCACGAGATCATGCATGTCGGCGAAAGGCTGCCGCTGGTGGCTTCCGGCACGGGCATGCGCGAGGCGATCCTCGAATTGTCGAACAAGGGCTTCGGCTGCGTGGCGATCGCGACGGCGGATGGCGCGTTGGTGGGCATCATCACCGATGGCGACATCAGGCGTCACATCGGCAGCAATCTCATGGAAATGAGCGTCGATCAGGTGATGACGAAAAAGCCGAAGACGGCCACACCGGACACGCTGGTGGCGACGGCGCTGCAGATTATCAACAATTCGGCCATTACGAGCCTGATGGTGGTCGAAGGCAGGCGGCTCGTGGGACTGGTTCATCTGCACGACCTGCTGCGCATCGGCGCCGCCTGAAAAAATCAAAGGACGCGTCGCGTTCGGGAAGCCCTAGACGACGCGGCCTGATTTTCCGGATCGAAAGCGCCATGCGCTTTCGAAATGTCAAACAGCCTCGACGGTCAGTTCCAGATCCGTGTCGGCCGAACTGACGACGCGCACCTGCGTGCCGGCCGGCAGGTCGGGACCGGAGACGCGCCACAGTGTGTCGCCGAGTTTGATGCGGCCGCGACCGTCCTTGATCGGCTCGGCCAGCGTTGCCATCCTGCCGACCAACTGCGCGCCGCGCCGGTTGAGCAGCGGCTGGTCGCTAGGGGTATTACGCCCACCAACCAGCTTCTTTCCGGCAAAGGCCGAGACCAGCGACAGGGCCAGGAAGGCGAGGACCTGGACTTCCCAGGCCCAGAAGCTTGCGTCCCAGACGAGCAGGGAAATCACACCGATCACCAATGCGGCGATGCCGATCCACAGCATGAATATTCCTGGCGCGATGACCTCCATCACCAGGAGGACGAAGCCCAGAACCATCCAATTCCACGGACCAAGTTCGGAAATGATGCGGTCGAACATGGGAGTGCGCTCCTATGATCTCAGTTCTCAGCTAGCCTCAATTCTCGCTTGGGCGAACCACCGGAGGGCGGGCGGCCTGCCTGGCGGCGCCGGCAGTGCCTTCGCTGCGGAACACCTCCCTGGCGATCTCGCTTATGCCACCGAGCGTGCCGATCAGCGCCGAGGCTTCCATCGGCATCAGCACGACCTTGCTGTTGTTGGCGGTGCCGATCTTGCCCATCGCTTCAGTGTATTTCAGCGCCACGAAGTAGTTGAGTGCCTGCACGTCGCCCTTGGAGATGGCTTCCGATACAACCTGGGTGGCTCGCGCTTCGGCTTCGGCCGAGCGTTCGCGCGCCTCGGCGTCGCGGAAGGCGGCTTCCTTGCGGCCCTCGGCCTCGAGGATCTGCGACTGCTTGAGGCCTTCGGCGGCGAGGATCTGCGCACGCTTGTTGCGTTCGGCGGTCATCTGACGGCCCATCGATTCGATGAGGTTGGCCGGCGGATTGATGTCCTTGATCTCGACGCGGGTGATCTTGATGCCCCACGGATGCGCCGCTTCGTCGACGACGCGCAGCAGCCGTTCGTTAATGGCGTCGCGGTTCGACAGCAGTTCGTCGAGGTCCATCGAACCCATGACGGTACGGATGTTGGTCATCGTCAAATTGAGGATGGCGTTCTCCAGGCCGGCGACCTGGTAGGCGGCCTGGGCCGCATTGAGGATCTGGTAGAAGGCGATGCCGTCGACGCCCACAATGGCGTTGTCGCGCGTGATGATTTCCTGGCTCGGAACGTCGAGCACCTGCTCCATCATGTTCATCTTGGCGCCGATTCGGTCGACGAACGGCACGATGAGGTTGAGGCCGGGGCTTAGTGTTTTGGTGTAACGACCAAAGCGCTCCACCGTATAATTATAGCCTTGCGGGATTGTCCGGATGCCTTTGATAAGAAGCACCAACACCAGAAAGGCAAGCGCACCAATCGCAATACCGAAACCACTGAAGTCCATTTGTATCTCCCTCAGATGCCGGCCATGGCGTTGATTCCATGCAACCGACTTCACCAAACACTTAGGTGTGTTTCAATAATGTTACAATCAGGTGATCGTTGATTATTAGTGCATGGAATAGCGCAACTGCGCGATCGATCGCCGCAACGTGGCGGCCTCAGACCCAGCCCGACAGTTCGCGCCGCACCATCGCCTCGATCACCGCCATGCCTTCTGCACTGTCGTTGAGGCACGGGATGTGGGCGAATTTCTCGCCGCCGGCGTGATGGAAGGTCTCGGCCGCCTCGCGGCCGATTTCGTCCAGCGTCTCGATGCAGTCGACGGAAAAGCCTGGGTTGACGATGGCGATCGATTGCACGCCGTCCTTCGCCAGTTTCTCGACCGTCTTGTCGGTGTAGGGCTGCAGCCATTCCTGGGCGCCGAAGCGCGACTGGAAGGTGATGATCACCTTCTTTTCATCCCACCCCAGTCGTTCACGCAACAGCCGTGTCGTCTTCTGGCAGTGGCAGTGATAGGGATCGCCCTTCTCGAAATAGGGCTTCGGGATGCCGTGATAGGAGGTGATGACCACCTCGGGCTCGAAGTCTAGCGTTGCCAGATGCCGTTCGATCGAACGGGCGAGCGCCTCGATGTAGACCGGCTCGTCATAGTAGGGCGGAACACTGCGCACGGCAGGCGCGCGGCGCATCTTCATCAAGGCGCGAAACAGCTGGTCGTTGGCGGTCGCGGTGGTGGTCGCGGAGTATTGCGGGTAGAGTGGGAACGACAGGATGCGGTCGCAGCCTTGTTCGACCAGCCTTTGAGCGACGCTCGCGGTCGAGGGGTTGCCGTAGCGCATCGCCCAGTCGACCACGACATCGGGTAGGTCGATGAGCGCTGCGGCCAGCTTTTCGCCCTGCGCGCGGGTGTAGGTGCGCAGCGGCGACTCGTTCCTCTCGCGGTTCCATATCCTGGCGTAATTGGCGCCGGACTTCTTCGGTCTGGTGGTCAGCACCAAGCCGTAGAGGATCGGATACCAGATCGCCTTGTTGAGTTCGATGACGCGCGGATCGGACAGGAATTCGCGGAGATAGCGCCACATCGGCTTGAAATCGGTACCGTCGGGCGTGCCGAGATTGACCAGCATGACGCCGATCTTGCCTGCCTTTACCGGCGGATGTCGGGCCGGTAGCGGGTCGAGCGCTTTCGCAGCTTTGGGGTCGACAGGCGTGGAAAGCGTCATGAAGGTCTCCCGACACCGCGAAACCGACGATGTCGGGCGAACCTAGCGATGTGGCGCGAGTTTTCAATGCTGCGTCTGGCCGCACCTTACCTTGAAGCCAAAAACCCGTCCGGTTACCCGGACGGGTTTTGCTGGTCGTGAGTGCGAAGCGAGGTTACTTCGCCGGAATGGTCAAGGTCGCGCCGACCGGAAGCCGGCGTGGCTCGTAGCCTTTGTTGGCCTCGGAGATCACCTTCCACTTGGCGCCGTCGCCATAGGCCTTCTTGGCGAGATCCCAATAGGTATCGCCGGCGACGATGACATGGCTGGCTTCGGCCCGGGCGGCGTCAGCCGGCTTTGCCGGAGCAGGTGCGGCTTCGGCCGGTTTTGCCGGTTCGGCCGGTGCCGGCGTTGCCGGGGCGGTTTCCGCCGGGACAGTCGGCGGCGTGGTGGTGATGTCGCCGGAGCCTGCCGGCAATGCGGGCATCGCCGGCTCCGCCGGTGCAGCCTCGGCCGGTTTTGCCGGTTCGGCTGGAGCAGGTGCCGGTTCGGCTGGTTTTGCCGGCTCGGCGGCCGGGGCAGCCGCTACGGTTGCGGCAACCTCGGTGATGCGGCCGTCGAGCTTGGGCGTGTAGGGCCGGTGCGCGGCGAGATAGTCGGCGACCACCTGTTCGAGGCCCGGGCCGTAATCATAGGCGTTCTTGGCCTTCTCGGCGAAGACCTTGTAGCCGTCGCCGCCCTGGCGGACGTAATTGTTGGTGGCGACCAGATAGTCCTTGTCCGGATTGATCGGCGCCCAGGCACCGTTCTGCATCACCTCGACCGACTTGACTCGGCCGGCATTGGGCGCGACCGACTTGTCGAAGGAGTATTTGAGACCTGCCACCTGCGGGAAGCGGCCGCCGCCGTCCTCGACCTGGCTGACGCCGTTTTCCAGCCCGGCAACCAGATCCTTGCCGGAAATCTGGAAGGTCGCCAGCGTGTTCTGGAACGGCAGCACGGTCAGCACCTCGCCCATGGTCACGGTGCCCTTGTCGATCGAAGCACGCAAGCCGCCGCCATTCGAGACGACGATCTCGACGCCCTGTCCCTTGACGCGGTCGAGGATGGCGTCGGAGACGAGGTTGCCCATCGCGCATTCCTTGGTGCGGCAGCTTTCGCGGCTGCCGTCAATGGCCTCGGTGGTCTCGGCCACTTCCTTGTTCTTCAGCGCCTCGATCGGCGCACCGAGTTCCTTGATGCGGGCAAGAACGGCCGGATCGGGAGTGATCGACTTGTCGAGGAAGATCGGGTCGCCGCTGGCTTCCTTGACGTTGCCATTGTCGTCGAACACGACCTTGAATTCGCCGAGATATTTCGAATAGGACGCGGCCTGCACGACAGGCACCTTGGAGCCGTCGGGGTTGTCGACCATCGTCGGATAGGGGCCTTCCGCCTTCGGGTCGGTGTTGGACAGAAGCGAATGGCTGTGGCCGCCGACCACCACATCGATGCCCGGGATCTTGGCGATGACATCGCGCTCGCGCCTGTAGCCGATATGGGTGACGGCAATGATCTTGTTGACGCCTTGCGCCTTCAGCTTCTCGACCTCGGCGGTGATCGACTTGACGTCGTCGGCGATGGTGATGTTGGGGCCGGGAGAGGCGAGTTCCGGCGTGTCGTTGGTCACGGCGCCGACAATGCCGATCTTCTGGCCGCCGACCTCAAGCACAATCGACGGCTTGATCTTGCCTGCGGCGCCGGACTTGTCGTTGGGCACGACATTGGCGCTGACGATCGGGAACTTCGCCTTGTCGAGATAAGGCACCAGCGCGCTCTCGCCATCGTCGAATTCGTGGTTGCCGAGCGTCACCGCGTCGGGCTTGATCTGATTGAGGAATTCCTCCTCCGCCGTGCCCTTGTAGGTGATGTAGAACAGCGATCCCTGAAAGCTGTCGCCGGCATTGAGCAGCAGCACGTTCTGGCCTTCGAGCTTCTTGCGCTCCTGTGCGATCGCGGTGACCAGCCGGCCGGCGCCGCCGATGCACTCACCCTTGGTCTCTTCCTCGGCCGAGCAGGTCGACTCGTATTTGTTGTTGCCTTCGATGCGGCTGTGCCAATCGTTGAAATGCAGGATGTTCAACGTGTAGTCGGCAAAGGATGGTGCGGCCGACAGGCCGAGTGTCGAGGCAGAGAGGGCGGCAATGGCGGCGAGCTTCTTCATCTTCGTCTCCCGGATATGATCAAAGGCGTTTAACGCTCTTGCCCGACTGCAGGATAACAGCCAGCATTTCGGGTATGTTCACATCGCGGTTGTGGCGATGCAAGAAGAATCAGGGCGGATAACCGGCATCGGTTTGCCGGCATAAAAAAGGCGGCGGCATCGCGCCGCCGCCATCCGCAAAGCCGCATGGGAAAGGTTCAGCCGCGCCTGGTCAGCACGAAGTTCTGCCCGGCGGAGCTGGTGCAATTCAGCTGGTTTATGGACACCAGCAGGCAGTTGAAAGCGATTGGCTGCTGCCGGATAAGCGAGGTTCCGTTGATCTCGACCGAGGTGGCGCCGGTCTTGGTGTAGCTGCCGTCAGCGAATTTCTCACCGGTCTCCGCCGAAACGGTGGTGAAGACGCCGCCGTTCAATGTCGAGACCGCCTTGCCTTCGGCGTTCAGCCATGAGCCTTCGACGCCTCGCGCCTGCGATGAGATCGGTGGCCCGTCGGAGCCGCCGGTGGTGCAGGCGGCAAGCATCGTCGCAAGAGCGCCCGCCGCGCCCGCAGAAAGAATTTTGCGCGCAATCGTCATATCAAATCCTCTCCTGACGCATCGGCCCAATCGTCAAACGACGTTTTGGAGAACACGATGTGCGTGGCCTCGAGTTTCCAGAGCCGTCCCTCGTGCGTCCAAATGGATGCACACTGCTCTCGTCCGCATCCCTTCAATCGCCCGATTTCCGGGCGATTGCAAGGCAGTGAGGCAGGGGTATGGAACCGCTATCGAACGAGGATGTTGCGGAATTGCCACGGGTCGCTTTTGTCGAGGTCCTCGGGAAACAGGCCCGGACGGTTATCGAGCGGCGTCCAGTCGGTGTAGTAGCCCTTGACTGGTCCGAGATACTGGGACTGCACTTCCAGGCAGCGCTTGTAGTCCATCTCGTCGGCCTCGACGATGCCGGCTTCCGGGTTTTCCAGCGCCCAGACCATGCCGGCGAGCACGGCCGAGGTGACCTGCATGCCGGTAGCGTTCTGGTAGGGCGCCAGCTTGCGGGCTTCGGCCAGCGACAGCTGCGAACCGTACCAGTAGGCGTTCTTGGCATGGCCGTAGAGCAGCACGCCAAGCTCGTCGACGCCGTCGACCAGTTCGTTTTCGTCAAGCACATGGTGGACCGGCTGCGGCTTGCCGGCAGCGCCGAACATTTCGTGCAGCGACAGCACGGCGTCGTTGCAGGGGTGATAGGCATAGTGGCAGGTCGGGCGGTATTGCACCTTGCCCTTCTTACCGCGCACGGTGAAGAAGTCGGCGATCGAGATCGCCTCATTGTGCGTCACCAGGAAACCGTATTGCGCGCCCGGCGTCGGGCACCAGGAGCGCACGCGGGTGTTGGCGCCGGGCTGTTCGAGATAGATCGCAGCCTTGGAGCCATGCTTGTGCTCCTTGCCGTTCTTCGGCATCCATCTCTCATGCGTGCCCCAGCCGAGCTCGGCCGGCTGCAGCCCTTCCGAGATGAAACCCTCGACCGACCAGGTGTTCCAGAACACGTTCATCGGCTTCGGCTTCTTGGTGCGCTGGGTGTCGCGCTCGGCGATGTGGATGCCCTTGACGCCGGCCTTTTTCATCAGCTTGGCCCAGCCGTCACGGTCGTCCTGCGCGGATTCGGAAAACTCGAGGCCGAGGTCGCCGGCAAGGTTCAGCAGCGCCTGCTTGACGAGCCACGAGACCATGCCCGGATTGGCGCCACAGGTCGAAACCGCGGTAGCGCCGCCGGGCTTGTCGTGCTTCTCCTTGATCAAGGCTTCGCGCAGCGCGTAGTTGGTGCGGCTGGCATTGTCGGCCCTGGCGTCGAAATAGAAGCCGAGCCACGGCTCGACGACGGTGTCGATGTAGAGCACGCCGAGCTTGCGGCAGAGCCGCATCAGGTCGACCGAGCCGGTATCGACCGACAGATTGATGCAAAAGCCCTGGCCGCCGCCATTGGTCAAAAGCGGCGTCAGCAGTTTCTTGTAGTTTTTCTCGGTCACGTGCTCCTGGACGAAGGCGATGCCGCGCTCGTCGAGCAGCTTGCGGTCGGTGTCGAGCGGGTCGATGACCGTCATGCGCGACTTGTCGAATTTGAAATGGCGCTCGATCAGAGGCAGCGTTCCCCGTCCGATCGAACCAAAGCCGATCATCACGACAGGGCCGGTGATTTCACCGTAAACGGGCCAGTTTTCATTCGCCATTTTATCGAGCACTCCTTCAAGCAACGCGCCAAAACGGCCGTTCGACCGCCGCGCGACAAACCATAGATCATTGTCACAATAAAGCGAAAAGCAGGGATAAGGTTAGTTCCCGACGGCGCAGATGCGCCTACGGTTCGAGCAGTTTCGCGAATTCCGGCGTGAGCAGCGCTTGTGCTTCGGAGTCCGGGATTTCAACGAGATCGCCGCCGCAAGCCTGGATGACGTTGGGCAAACCTTGCAGGCCGAAGACCAGAACCTGCCTGTCGCCATCGCGCTTCAGGCTGGCGCCGAGATAGTCGCCGATCAAATCGTCGATGCCGCATTCGGCCTCGTAATCCACCTCGGTCTGGTCGCTTGGCTTCTTGCGCTTCTCCTTGACGAAGGTGGCCAGCGAGGGGCCTGGCTTGCCGTCGACCGTATCGGAAAACATGTCCTGAAGGGTAAGCAAGGCGCCACGGCGCACGTCCATGACATAGGCGTCGGAATAGTTGTTCGGATGCGCACCGCCGCAATAGAGGCTGCCGGATTCCGACCAGCTCATCAGCTTCGGCGTCAATGACGTAACTTTGGACGTCGTGTCTTCATAGCCGCCAAGCGAATCGTCGTCCATGCCCTCCATCGGCGGCCCGTCGTGGAAACCGGCATATTGCAGCGCCGCGCACGTCAAGGCGCTGAGGCTGTCATGCCAATGGCGGTTCTGCAGCAAGGCATTGGCGGCTTCGATCGGCGCACTGCAGGCGAGATCGACGATGCGCGGCCTGGCGAATTTGGTGCGCGGATCGGTGACATAGTTGTAGGCTGCATCCGGCCAACCTTCCTTGGCGTCTGCCTTGGGCGCGAAATCCAGCTTGAGATAGTCGTAGGGCGATGCCGCCATGGTGATCGGCGCATCGTCACCCGAGAATGTCATGTCGGTGAAATCATAGAGATCGCGTGGCGTCGTCGCCGGCGTCTCCGTCTGGGCACGGCTGGCGATCCTTGTCAGCTTCAGCGGCAGGGTCTTTTTGGCCGTCCAGGTGCCTTCCAGCGTCTTGCCCTTGTCGGCGGAACTCAACCGCCAGACGGCGCCGATGGGTGGAGCCTGGCCGTCGCCGCACTTCTTGGCATCGCAGGCTTCTTCCTCGGCCAATTGAAAGGTGGCGCCCTTGCTCGACTTCGCCTGCAGAGGAATATCGACGCCCTTGGAGCGGTAAAAATAGCGGCCCGCCAGTGCCTCTCCAGCCGTCGCCGGATCACCGGTAAACTCGACGACGATGTCGATGTTGCCGAGCTTCCCCGCATAGGTCACCGGTTCCGCATGCGCTGTTGCCGGCAACGCCAGCAATGCACCGAGCAGGACGGCTAGCTTCAGAACATGTCGGATCATCGTCACTCCTGAGCCATGGTTTGCAGGCGTTGCACCAGCCGGTCACGGTCTGATGTCATCCCCTTATAGTCGAGTTGAGCCTCATCCAGCGCCTGCAATTGCGCCGCGAAAGAGGCGGCAAGCGTTGCCCGGTCGGGATGCCGCGCCAGCACTTTCAGCGGGTCGAGATGGATGCGGATGGTGAACAGGATGTCGCGCGACAGAGGCAGTTTGCGCAGCGTCTGGCGCTCCACGCGGATGAAGGCGTGGGTGTTGACGTCGCCGTCGGGAAATCGCGAGGGGCGCCTGGTGGCGCGGTCGATGCGCTCGACATTGGAGAGCGGGTGATAGAGCGCGTCGCCGGCCTGGATCGACCAGTTGAAGCGTTCGACAGCCTGACCCTGCAGGCCGTCGAACATGCGGTTGATGAGCTCGGCCGGCCTGGTGCCCGGACCGAAGCCCGGCACCGGTGCGTGGATCTGCTGCAGCGGCCGGCCGAATTTTTCGACCAGCGACCAGGATGACGGGAAGCACAGCGAGCCGGCGGCGAGTCGCCAGCCGGTGTCGTCACGGCGCATCAGGATCAGGTCTTCCTGGACGAGCAGCGACGCTGCGACCAGCGGGGCATCGGGGAAGGTGGCGTCAGAGTCGGCTTTGGCGCCAATGACCTCAACCCCGGCATTGGTGCGCCGGTACATCCCGGGAAATGTCGACAGCAGATGTGCTTCGATGAGGCCGCGCACTTCACGCTGGGTGTCGCGCGTGCCGTCTTCCTCGACAAACACCTTGTCGGGAATTTCGGCATAGAGCCGGCGCTTTTCGGCGAGATGGTCGAAGAGATACCGGTCGACCTCGATCCACTTGTCGAGCTCGAGCGGCTTCAGCCCGATGGTGAAGAGCTTTGAGGAGCCATCATAGGGCGTGTGCGTGGGCTGACGAGAATTCATGCTTCGCTAGAAAGTGTCCAATGCCGGCGGTTATTCTCGCAGCCGCTTCGTATCAGGCCAATGTTGCCGGGATCAAGCCGCGCAGAGAATTGCCGACGAACAGTGTTTTGGCGGATTTCAACTCGTCATAGCTGTAGATCGCCTCCTGGGCGCGGCCTTCGTCCAGCAGCTCGGCCCGCAATACGCCAGGCAGCAGGCCGCAGTCGAGCCTGGGTGTCATCAGCATGCCATCACCGAAATCGGCGAAGACGTTGGTGATGGTGCCTTCGCAGATTTCACTGCGCTCATTTGCGAGCAACACTTCGTCGGCCTGGGTGATCAGATATTCGGAGCGGGCGTGAGTGTAGACTTGCCGCCGGCCGGTCTTGTGGCGCAGCAGCGTGTCGGTGGAGGAGAGCCGCACCCGTGCCAGCTGCAGCCGCCAGACCTTGTCGGCGGCGAACGGCTCATAGGGCTGGACCGAGGCGGTGACTTCGCCATTGCGCTGCAGGACGAGCCGGGTGCGCAGCGCCGTCTGCTGCGCCCCGATAGTATTCGCCAGCACCTCGCCGATCCGCTGCGGATCGCAGGCAAAGCCGAGTTCTTCCGCCGAGCCGTAAAGGCGTGCGAGATGGCGTTCGAAGCGCAGAAAGCCCTGGCCGGGCTCCCAGCGCATCGTCTCGATCAGCTCGAAATCGGCGGTGTCCCCGTCGCGAAGCGCGCCTTCAGCAGACACTCCTGATACTCCCCTTGCGCCGTCGAATCGAAGACGACGCCGCCGCCGACATTGTAAACGGCCTCGCCACTGGAAAAGAGCGATATAGTGCGGATCGCCACCGAAAAGCGCATCATGCCGCCAGGCGCGATCCAGCCGATGGCGCCGCAATAGACGTCGCGCGGTGTGTCTTCCAGCTCGTGCAGGATTTCCATCGCGCGGATTTTCGGCGCACCGGTGATCGAGCCGCAGGGAAACAGCGCGCCAAAGATTTGGCGGATGCCGAGATCAGGCAGAAGCTTCGCCCGCACACGGCTCACCATCTGATGGACGGTCGGGTAGCTCTCGATGCGGAACAGTTCCGGCACTTCCAGCGTGCCGACCTCGCTGATCAGCGAGATGTCATTGCGCAGGAGATCGACGATCATTCGGTTCTCGGCCTGGTTCTTTTCGTCGCTGCGCAAGAAGGACTTCAACCGCGCGTCCTCGGCCTTGGTCGCGCCGCGCGGTGCGGTACCCTTCATCGGATGGGTTTCGATCATGCCTTCGGCATTGATCTCGAAGAACAGCTCGGGCGAACGCGACAAGACGATGGGATCGCCGAGCGAAATCAGCGCGCCATACTTAACCGGCTGGCGTCCTGTCAGTGCGTCGAAGGCAGCAAGCGGATCGCCCGACCATTGGGCACGGACCGGAAAGGTCAGGTTGCCTTGGTAGCAATCGCCCTTGCGGATGTGGTCGTGAAGGCGCGCGAAGCGTTTGGCGTAGTCCTGAGCGGACCAACTGGCCTTGGCGTCGAAGATGGGGCCATTGGTGGCCGGCGCATCGTTGCGCGGCACGGCCTCTTCGGCCGGAGCATCGAAGACACCCAGACAAACCAGTGGCGCGCGCCGGCCTTCAGGCAACAGCGGCACGAGTTTCGGTTCGAGCAGATAGCCCGCTTCGTAGGAGAAATAGCCGGCCAGCCATTTGCCGGCATCGCTCGCCGCCTGCGCGGCCGCGAGCGCCGGCAGAAAATCCTTGGCATCATAGGCAATGATGATGTCGGCCGGGTGGTCGAAGACCAACTGACGGCCGCTTTCATCGTTGCGGAAAATGGCAGAGGGCAGGGGCATGGGGCTCGGGTACTGCGGTCGATGACGCCAGAACCGCTCTATATGGGGGCCGGGCGGCGTGCAATCGAGGGAGCGGCGTCGCAGGGCGCAAAGACAGTGGCGAATGCAAAAACAAAGACGGCGCCCGAAAGCGCCGCCTTCTGGTTATGTTGCCGATGACGGATCAGCTGTTGTTGGCGGTCCCGGCGCTCGGGAATTGGCGTGCGAACTCCTTTTCGTCGCCGGTGGCAAGCAGCTTGGCCTGCTCGACCCACTTTTCGCGGGCGATGCGGCCGTCGAAATTCAGCGTGTCCTCGATGCGCTTGACGTCGGCCGCGGTCCAGCCGGCGATCTGCGCGTAGGTCGTGACGCCAAGGCCCTTGAGCAGTTTGTCGTTGACCGGGCCGATACCGATCAGGCGGCGCAGATTATCGGCCTTCCCAGCTGCCGGGGCGGCCTTCTTCGGGACGGCAGCGGGCTTTGAAGCAGCGGCTTTGGGCGCGGCCTTGGCGGCGGCAGGTTTGCTGGCCGCTGGTTTTGCGGCCGCGGATTTGGCCGCAGCTGGTTTGGCCGCGGCGGGTTTGGCGGGGGCCGGTTTCGCGGCCGGGGCGGACTTGGCCTTTGCCGCTGTCGATACCAGCGCCGCCGGCGCCGAACTGGAAGGCTTGGCGGATGGAGCCGATGTTTCACGCAGCCGGCGTTCGAGATCGGCGCGGGTCTTGCCGCAGGCGTCGAGTTCGCCAGTCAGACGATCGGCGTCGGCGCGCAGTCTGTCCCGCTCGCTGCGGGTGCGGTCGAGATCGCCGCGCAGGCTGTCAAGTTCGCCGCGCAGCCGGCCCCAGATAAACCAGCCAACCAACACACCTACAAGGAACGCCAGGACAATGTAAAAGAAGGTCATCGTCTCTCTCCAGTCGGATCCGTCCGCCGCCGTCCCAAGTCATGACCTTGGCAGATCGGATCATCCAATGTGGTTCGGCGGCTCAGGGAACAGCCGGTCTGTCGTCGAGTGTCGGCGTTCGGCTTTGCCGCCCATTGCCAACCGTCGCTGTCGCATTCGTCAGACCGCTGCCATGGGCCGGGATGCTGTCCGGCCTTAAGCCGCGCGCCCGGCTGAGCTTCGATCGGAAAGCTATCATACGGCTTCGGGAAAGCTAACGGAAATTTCGCCGGAGAGTTATTCAAGAACAGGTATTTAGAACAACAACAGCGCTGCCGTCACATGCATTCCGGCTAAACTGTTCTGCAATTCCGCAAAGTCGAGGCCGCTCCTGAACCTGTCACTCTGCGCCATCGGTCCAATGGGTGCGCGCATTAACTGTCGAGCGCTTCCAACTCGTCGATCAGGCCGCCGATCACGCCAAGCCCGATCTGCCAGAAGGCGGGGTCGGTGGCGTCGAGGCCGAAGGGGGCGAGAAGCTCCGAGTGATGCTTGGTGCCGCCGGCGCGCAACATCTCGAAATACTTGTCCTGGAAGCCATGCTCGGCGTTCTGGTAGACCGCGTAGAGCGAGTTCACCAGGCAGTCGCCAAAGGCATAGGCGTAGACGTAGAAGGGGGAGTGGACGAAGTGCGGGATGTAGGTCCAGAAGACCTCATAGCCCTCGCGCAGCTTGATCGCCGGCCCCAGGCTTTCTGCCTGCACCTCGAGCCAGAACTGGCCGAGCTTGTCGGAGGTCAGTTCGCCGTTCTTGCGCTCTGCATGCACCTTGCGCTCGAACTCGTAGAAGGCGATCTGGCGCACGACCGTGTTGATCATGTCCTCGACCTTCTGGGCGAGCATCGCCTTGCGCTCGCGCTTGTCGGTGGTCTGGTCGAGCAGCGAACGGAAGGTCAGCATCTCGCCGAATACCGAGGCCGTCTCGGCCAACGTCAGCGGCGTCGAAGCCATCAGGGCGCCCTGGCCGCCGGCCAGCACCTGATGCACGCCGTGGCCGAGTTCATGCGCCAGCGTCATCACGTCGCGCGGCTTTCCCATGTAGTTTAGCAGCACGTAAGGGTGCGCCGAAGGCACGGTCGGATGCGCGAAGGCGCCGGGCGACTTGCCGGGCCTGACCGGCGCGTCGATCCAGTTGCGGTCGAAGAAGACGCGGGCGATCTCCGCCATATCGGGGGAAAAGCGCTGATAGGCCGACAGCACGGTGTTCCTGGCGTCGTCCCAAGGGATCACGGCCTGCGGCGTCTCGGGCAAGGGGGCGTTGCGGTCCCAGTGGTTCATCACCTCCATGCCGAGCCAGCGCGCCTTCATCGCGTAGTAGCGATGCGACAGGCGCGGATAGGCTTCGCGCACGGCCGACGCCAGCGCATCGACCACGCTGCGCTCGACGCGGTTGGCGAGATGGCGTAAATCGGCGATGTCCTCGAAGCCGCGCCAGCGGTCGGAAATCTCCTTGTCCTTGGCCAGCGTGTTGGTGATCAGCGTGAAGGTGCGCAGGCTCTTGCGGAAGGTTGCGGCCAGCGCTTCGGAGGCGCGGCGGCGGACCTCCCCATCGGCGTCCTGCAGGCGGTTCAGCGCCGGCTCCAGCGTCAGTTCCTCGCCGTCTATGTCGAAGCGCAGATCGGTCATCGTCTCGTCGAACAGCCGGTTCCAGGCACCGCGTCCGGTGATCGATTTCTCATGGAACAGCTGCTCGACCCGGTCCTCGAGCTGGTAGGGCTTGTCCATTCTGAGGTCGAGCACCCAGGGGCGGTAATGGGCAAAGCCGGCGTCGGCGGCGAGGGCTGCTTCGAGCGCCTTGTCGTCGATCAGGTTCAGCTCCAGCGCGAAGAACAAAAGATGCGCGCTGGCGTCGGTCATCTTCTCCTGGATGTCGCCATAGAGCTTTGCGCGCTGCGGATCGGCGGTGTTGCCGGCATAGATCAGGCCGGCATAGGAGACGATGCGGCCGATCAGTTCCTCCAGCGCCTCATAGGCTGTCAGCGCCTCGCCAAGCCTGCCGGCGCTGCCGCGCTCGGCCTCCGCAGCCAGCGTGCCCTTCCAGCGGTTCTCGAAGGCGACGGCATCGGCCGCCGCCTTGGCAAGGTCGCGCTTCAGTTCGGGTGCTTCCATGCCGGAATAGAGGTCGGCGAGATTCCATTCCGGCAGGTCGCCGAGTTCCGCCGCGCCCTGACCGGACGCTACCGCCGCAAGCTGCCGACCGAGAATCCTGCTCATCAACAATTACCTTCTGGAATCAAGGGGAAAGGACAAGCCGGTCAAATCCTAAGGAATTCGTTCACCGGGTTTTTTGAAACCTTGTTTAGAACCCTGTGCCAAGATGATCCATGGGAATTTCCCAGGCGGGCAACTCAAATCAGTCATGACAGGTTCCATTCTTATAGTCGATGACGATCCCGTGCAGCGCCGGCTGCTCGAGGCGGCGGTGACGAAATTCGGCCACAGCGCCATCGTTGCCGATGGCGGCGAGGCCGGTCTGAGCGCGCTTGACGGACCCAATGCGAGGGATATTTCGGCAGTCATCCTCGACCTTGTCATGCCGGGCCTCGACGGCATCGGCGTGCTGAAGGCGATGCGCGAGCGCGGCATCACTGTTCCCGTCATCGTGCAGACTGCGCAGGGCGGCATCGAAACGGTGGTTTCGGCGATGCGCCACGGCGCTTTCGATTTTGTCGTCAAGCCGGCGTCTCCCGACCGGCTGCAGACCGCGATCGGCAACGCGCTCAAGGTCGAGGCCGTCGAGGACGAGGTCAAGCGCACGTCGCGGCGTCGCGGCGGCCACCTGACATTCAAGGACATGATTACGCACAGCCCGGCGATGGACCGGGTTATCCGCCTCGGCCAGAAGGCTGCGGCCTCCAACATCCCGATCCTGATCGAGGGCGAATCGGGCGTCGGCAAGGAATTGGTGGCGCGCGCCATCCAGGGCAGCGGCGAACGCCGCACAAAGCCGTTCGTCACCGTCAATTGCGGCGCCATCCCCGACAATCTGGTCGAATCGATCCTGTTCGGTCACGAAAAAGGTTCGTTCACCGGCGCCACCGAAAAGCACACCGGCAAGTTCGTCGAGGCGCATTCGGGCACCCTGTTCCTGGATGAGATCGGCGACCTGCCGCTCGACGTGCAGGTCAAGCTGTTGCGCGCCGTGCAGGATGGCGAGGTCGATCCGGTCGGCGGCCGTTCCACCGTCAGGGTCGACATCAGGCTGATCTCGGCCACGCACCGCAACCTTCTGCAGCAGGTCAAGGACGGCAAGTTTCGCGAGGACCTGTTCTACCGGCTCAACGTTTACCCGATCGTCGTGCCGCCGCTGCGCGACCGCCGCGACGACATCCCCTATCTGGTCAAGCATTTCATGGACAAGGTGGCGCCGGCGGGCAATCGCCTGCACGGCATCTCGGATGCCGCACTGGCCATGCTGCAGGCCTATGATTGGCCGGGAAACATCAGGCAGCTGGAAAACGCCGTGTTCAGGGCCTCGGTGCTTGCCGAAGGCGATGTGCTCACGACTGACGAATTTCCGCAGATCCGGGCGCAGGTCGACGGCACCGTCAATCTCGACGCCGATGCGTCCTTGTCGGACCCCGGCATGGCCTTGAGCACCGGATCGCAAGGCGATGGCGCGCAGACTGATGATGCCGGTACTGCAGCTGCCGAGCTCGCCCCTCCGGCCAGGTTGCTTCAGCGTTTCGGCACATTGAGGGCGCTGGACGAGCGTGGCAATGTGCGTGCGCTGGCCGATGTCGAACTCGAAATGATCAAGCTCGCCATCGACCATTACAACGGCCAGATGAGCGAGGTCGCACGGCGTCTCGGCATCGGCCGCTCGACGCTCTACCGCAAGCTCAAGGAATACGGCATCGACCCGGAAACCGGCCGCCTCGACCGCCTTGCCTCCTGAACGCCGAATTCCACAGCTTGCCAACGCAAGGCCGGGACCAGCTTGCCATGCCACATCCGGCGCTGCATAAGGGTTGGGGCGGGAATATGGCTGATGCGGACAGCGTTGTTCACGCATTAAGGCCAGCGGTAACAGATCGTGTAGCGGGAAAAGGCTAAATCTTGATCTAAACCAGCAGTTTACCAAGAAATCCTGTGTATTATTTTTGACGGGATATCGCCACGGTGTTACCGCATTTCGGCTTCAATAAGCGATGATTAACCATTAGGATCGATATTCGGATGTGAGAACCACGCATCCGTTTGGACAAATCCGGGGACAAACGGCAGCCTGCAAGGCCTTTTGATTTGAACAAAGTCGAACGACACAGAAACGGGCGGCGCGATCACATGGGCGTCTGGCCGAGATGGCTGGCAGCGTTGATCGTTGCGTTCGCTTTCCTCGCCGCAACTGCTGCCGGCGCCAGCGCTGAAACGCGCTCGCTCAAGCTCTATCACCTCCACACGCACGAAAAGGCCGAGATCGTCTACAAGCGCAATGGCCGCTACGATCCGGCAGGCCTCAGGAAGATCAACATCATCCTGCGCGACTGGCGTCGCAACGAACCAACCAAGATGGATCCGCGCCTGCTCGATCTGGTGTGGGAAGCTTACCGGCAGGCCGGCGCCACCGACTACATCCAGGTCGTTTGCGGCTATCGCTCGCCGTCGACCAATTCGATGCTGCGCAGCCGCAGCCGCGGTGTCGCCAAGGAAAGCCAGCATATGCTGGGCAAGGCGATGGACTTCTACATTCCGGGTGTGCCGCTGAAAAAGCTGCGCAACATCGGCCTGAAGATGCAGGGCGGCGGCGTCGGCTACTATCCGTCGTCGGGTTCGCCCTTCGTCCACATGGACGTCGGCAATGTGCGGCATTGGCCAGGCATCAGCCGCCAGGAACTGGTCAGCCTGTTCCCCAATGGCAAGACGCTGCATGTGCCGAGCGACGGCAGGCCGTTGCCGGGTTATGACCAAGCGCTCGCCTCCTACAAGGCGCGCAAGGGCGCCGGTTCTCCTGCCATCATGATGGCCAGCGCAGGCGGCAGCACCAAGAAATCCGGTGGCTTCCTGTCCGCGTTCTTTGGCGGTGGCGGTGAAGACGAAGCCGACGACAGCGCCGATGTCGCTACCGCCGCGCCGCCGCCGAGAAGCGTGAAGCCGGTGCTGGCTGCCACGAGCAACAACAACAGCAATCTGCCTGGCATCGCGATCGTGTCGCCGCAGAACGCCAAGCGCGCCAACATTCCGCAGCTTGCCGACGACAGCGCTGACGATTCGGAGCCGCAGGACACGCCGGAGACGATCATCGCCGCGCTGCCCGCCAAGGAAGTGCCGCTGCCCGCTTTCGCACCGCGGCCGAAGGCCGATGTCGGCGCGCAACAACCTGAGACCGTGCCGTTCGGCGTGGCCGATGCCACCACCGAACAGACGGTGGCGACGGCGCAGGCGCCGGCCAATGTGCCGTTCGGCACGGCCGATGCGAGCAATGCCGACCAGGGGGCCGATCAAGCTGCCGCTCCGGCGCAGGTCGCGGTCAACGTCCCGTTGCCGACCTGGCGTCCCGACCGCTCTTCGCCGCCGGCTGAGCTTGCGCCGCAGGACAAGGGCGTTCTGCTGGCGCTGGCCGATACGGCTGCCCACAAGCAGACCGCAACCGACGCGTTCTCGGTGCTGCCGTCGCAGCGTCCGGACGAGGTCAAGGCGGTTCTCGAACAGGCCAGCGCCGCCGATACAGCCGGTGCTACCGACGACTATCAGGTTGCGTCGCTCGAGCCTCGCTCGGCGTTCAACGATCCGTCAGGTGTCGATGCCGCATCGCCGCGCGGTGCTATTGCTGCCCGTCCCGCCGGTACCGATCCAGCCTCGGTGATCGGCGCCGGCGTCAAGACGACACGCAAGGAAGCAAGGGCTTCGGCTCGCGACCTGAAGCCAGGACCGAAGGCAGTGGTGGTGGCGGCCGAACCGCAGGCGACGCGCTGGGCGCTGAGCAGCGGCGACAACATCGCCACCGTTTCCAGCCCGACGACTGCGCCGCGCTATGCCTACAACATCGTGCATACGCCGCCGAGCGAGGTCTACACCGCAGGCTTCCAGGCGGACAACCAGATGGCCGATGCCAACCGCTTCACCGGCAATGCCGTAAAATTCCTTTCGGTCGCCCGCTTCCAGACGAAGTAAGGGCGTGACCGGGGCGTTATCGACTCGAAGCCGCGCTGGGCAACCCGTGCGGCTTTTGTTTTTAGCGAGATCTCGAGCACTGGCTTCCATCGCCACAGAATGCTAACCACCAAGCTGCATTCCCGCTTCGTCTAATGGTAGGACAGCGCCCTTTGAAGGCGTGAATCGAGGTTCGAGCCCTTGAGCGGGAACCAAAATCTCAACGCGTAGCAAACCCGGTCGGCGCAGCTGGCGGGTTTTTGTGCCGAGTGCAATTCCGGGAACACTGTGATTTTCCCGGGAAAGCGCGGAGCGCTTCCCTTGGGATTGCGCAAAGATAAAGTAGCGGAGGTTATTTTCCGAGCTTGCTCGCGGTCTGTGCGAGCGCCTCGATCTCATCCCACTTGCCGGCCTTGACCAACTCGTCCGGCGCCACCCACGAGCCGCCGACGCAGATAACGTTGGACAGGCTGAGATAGTCGGCGGCGTTCTTGGCCGAGATGCCGCCGGTCGGGCAGAATTTCACGTCGGCCAGCGGCGAGGCAAAGGCCTTCAGCGAGGCGATGCCGCCGGATTGTTCGGCCGGGAAGAATTTCAGGAACCGCAGGCCGGCCTCGCGGGCAGCCATGATCTCGCCGGGCGTGATGGCGCCGGGCAGCAAGGGAACGTCGCTGTCCTTGGCCGCCGCCAGCAACTCGCGCGTGATGCCGGGGCTGACGATGAACTTCGAGCCAGCCGCCGCTGCCTGGTCGAACTGCTTGGCATCGAGAATTGTGCCGGCGCCGACAATGGCGCCCTCGACCTCACCGGCCACGCGGCGGATCGCTTCCAGCGCATCGGCGGTTCTCAACGTGATCTCGATCGCCGGCAGGCCGCCGGCGGCCAGCGCCCGGGCGAGCGGGACGGCGTCCGCGACATTGGCGATCTTCAGCACCGGAATGACCGGCTGGCCATTGAGCAGCGACAGGAGCTTTTCGGTCTTGCTGGGCATTGGCTTTTCTCTCCCTGGGTGATTTCAACCGATTAGCAGAAGGCCGATTCCGAGTCCACGAAACTCGGCCTGCCGCGATGTCACATGTCGGCCAACGAGCCTGCGGGCGAATACCGACGAAGTGTCTTTAGCTCTGCCTTGAATCCGCTTTGACCACGGTCTAGTGGCTTGGCGATGACCAACCATGAACCCGTGCGCGTCGCCGCGCTCTACAAATTTGCGAGGCTGGGCGACTTCGACGCGCTGCGGGTCTTGCGCACGCCGCTTGCCGCCTTCTGCTGCGGGCGCGGCATCAAGGGCACGCTGCTTCTGGCGCAGGAGGGCATTAACGGCACGGTCGCCGGCAGCGAAACCGACATAGCCGACCTGATCGCTTATCTCGAGGCCATCGAGGGTCTTGCCGATCTCGAGGTCAAATACAGCACTGCCGCCGAAATGCCGTTCCATCGCATGAAGGTGCGGCTGAAGCGCGAGATCGTCACCATGGGCGTCGAAGACCTCGACCCGGCGACGGGTGCGGGGACCTATGTCGCGCCGGCCGACTGGAACGCGCTGATCTCGGACCCCGGCACCATCGTCATCGACACACGCAACGCGTACGAAGTGTCGATCGGCACGTTCGAGGGCGCGGTGGACCCGCGCACGTCGAGCTTTCGCGAATTCCCGGCCTGGGTGGAAAAACACCGCGACCAACTCGACGGCCGCAAGGTTGCGATGTTCTGCACCGGCGGCATCCGCTGCGAAAAGGCGACGGCCTATGTGAAGTCGCTCGGCTTGGAGGATGTGTTCCATCTCAAGGGCGGCATCCTCAGATATCTCGAAGAGGTGCCGGCCGAAGACAGCCTGTGGCAGGGCGAGTGTTTCGTCTTCGACGAGCGGGTCTCGGTGTCGCATGGGTTGACCGAAGGCGAGGCCGAACTCTGCCGCGCCTGCCGGCATCCGCTGACGCCGGAGAACCGGCTGTCGCCGCATTTTTCCACCGGCGTGTCATGCCCGCATTGCTACGAGGCACGCTCGGATGAGGATCGCACCCGCTATGCCGAGCGCCAGCGCCAGGTCGAACTTGCGCAGGCGCAGGGCAGGGGACATATCGGCAGTTAAGTGCCGCCGACGCCCTGACTGAATCACCACACGACAGAATAGCGGTCGATCACCCACAGCCATGTGCCGTCGGCCTGCCGGCGCGCGACCTCTGAGGTTATCGAGCCGTCGGCAAGCCTGGTCGACGTCAACGCGAGTTCGCCGTTAATGGCCGCCGGGCGCTGCTCGCCGCGCTGGAATTTTCGCCAGCTCGCGGCAAAGGCTTCGAACAAAGCGCGGATCGCCTCATGGCCACGCGTCAATTCGGCTGCTCCGGTGTCGATGACGGCATCGGGTTCGAACAGCGCTACCATGCCCTCAATGTCTCCCGCCCATTGCCGATCAATTAGCAGGCGCTCCAGATCCTGGGGATCTCGTGCTTGGTCGCGGTCTGGCTGATCGGTCACGGCAAAACTCCTCCCTCGCCGACGTTGCGGCGACACTAACCGAAGCCGAGGCGGGTTTCGACACATCGAATTTGATTTGCGGCATTGCCGGCGCCGATAGCAAAGCGCCGGTCCGTCATTGTAATGTCAACAATCGGGACCTACGTCTGCAACGTCCAAAACCTGCCCGTCCACGTTGGCGCGGGCCCTTTTCTGGAGGCACCATGTTCGACCCCAAGAAGCTTCTCGACGATCTGCTCGGCTCGCAAGTTCCCGGCACAACCGGCACCGTTCGCGACAAGGCCGGGCAGGCTGTGCAGATGGCCAAGGACAATCCGCTGGCCGCCGGTGCGCTGGCCGCGGTGCTGCTTGGAACCGGCACGGGACGGCAGGTCACCGGCACGGCCGTGAAGCTCGGCGGACTGGCTGCGATCGGCGGTCTCGCCTACAAGGCCTACCAGAATTACAAGGCCGGCAATGCACCCGAGCAGGCGCCGGCGGCCGGCCAGCCGGAATTGCTGCCGCCGCCCGCCGACACCGGCTTTCATCCTTCACAGGCGCCACAGGGGGAGGACGAGTTCACGCTGACCCTGGTGCGGGCGATGATCTCGGCGGCCAAGGCCGATGGCCATGTCGATGACGCGGAACGCCAAAAGATCGCCGGCAAGCTCAGTCTGGCCGGCATCGGCACGGAAGCGGAAAAGTTTCTGATGGCCGAGCTGGACAGCCCGCTCGACCTCGATACGCTGGTCGCAGGCGCCAAGACCGATGAGCAGAGGCTCGAGCTCTACACGGCGTCCCGACTGACGATCGACCCCGATACGCGCGCCGAACGCGGCTATCTCGACCTGCTCGCCGGCCGGCTCGGCCTGCCGGATGCGCTCGTCGATCATGTCGAGGCGACGGTGTCGGCGGCCAAGGTGCCGGTTCCGTCAGGCACGGCGCCGAACCCGCGCTGGTAGACAACGCAGCCGCGGCGGGAAGAGCGTTAACTTCTCGTTTACCGAGGAAGCGCATGATTTTAGTTAGTCGGATCGGCTTTTCCTCCTCCCAAGCCCGGTTCAGATCAGGGGGCGGTCGCCAATGACCGCCCTTTTTGTCGGACCGATCACATAAAGCGCGTGGCGCTTCATGTTTTTGTCCGGATGCATGTCGTTCTCTCAGAACCGGGGCCACTTTTGAGCGACATGCATTAGTGTCCGGCTTGCCATGATCGCCCTCATTTGCGATGGGTCGGTGCATTCGGATGCACCCCGATCTGTGCCGGGGATGCGCGGCGCGCAGGAGCAAAATCCATGACAGCCCTCACAGAGAAAACCGCCATCGTCACCGGCGCCGGCACCGGCATCGGCAAGAGCGTCGCCACGGCGCTGCTCAAGGCGGGCTGGAACACGGTGTTTTGCGGCCGCCGCAAAGCGGTGCTCGACGGCGCCATTACCGAAGCCGGGAAAGCGGACGCCAAGGCGCTGGCAGTTGCCTGCGACATCAGCAAGGCCGGCGAAGTCGATGACCTGTTCGAGACGGTGGCCGCAGCCTTCGGCCGCGTCGACCTGCTCTTCAACAATGCCGGCATGAGCTACAAGTCGACGCCGATTGACGAGATACCGGTCGAGGTTTGGAACGATATTGTCGGCGTCAATCTCACCGGATCCTTCCTGTGCGCCCGCGCCGCCTTCGGCGCCATGCGCAAGCAAAAGCCGATGGGCGGCCGCATCATCAACAACGGTTCGGTCTCGGCCTATGCGCCGCGGCCGGGCTCGGTGCCCTATACCGCGACCAAGCACGCCATATCGGGGCTGACCAAGACGCTGGCGCTCGACGGCCGGCCCTATGATATCGCCTGCGGCCAGATCGACATAGGCAACGCGCTGACCGATATGGCGCATGCCATGACGGTCGGCGTGCCGCAGGCCAATGGCACCATCGCCGCCGAGGCGGTGATGGACGTCCAGCGCGTCGCCGACGCCGTCGTCCACATGGCCAGCCTGCCGCTCGACGCCAACGTGCTGTTCATGACGGTGATGGCGACCAAGATGCCGTTCGTGGGGCGTGGGTGAACAGCCGAAGGCCTACTTCTTCAAAAACGCCTCGATCCGCTCCAGCGCGTGCAAGATGTTCTCTTCGGAATTGGCGTAGGAAAGCCTGATGTAGCCTTCGCCGAGAATGCCGAAATCGGGGCCGCCGATCAGCGCCACGCCGGCCTCCTCGAGCAGTGCCGAGGCGAGCTTCTTGGCCTTCCAGCCGGTCTTCGAAACATTCGGGAAGGCATAGAATGCGCCCTTGGGCGTAATGCAGGAGACGCCGGGCAGCGCGTTCAGCCCCTCGACCACGATCTTCCTGCGGTTGTCGAAGGCGCGCATCATCTTGTCGACATCGTCCTGCGGGCCGTCGATGGCGGCGATGCCGGCGAACTGGCTCGGCGCGTTGACGCAGGACCAGCAATTGACCGCCAGCTTGCGGACCTTGTCGTAGAGATGCCCGCCCTTGTCGCCATTCGGCCAGATCGACCAGCCCATGCGCCAGCCGGTCATCGCCCATGTCTTCGACCAGCCGTTGAGCACGATCAGCCGGTCGCGAATTTCCGGAAAATTGAGCAGCGAAAAATGCGTCTCGCCGTCATAGGTCATGACGTCGTAGATTTCGTCGGAGAGGATAGCGACCTGCGGATGCGCTTGCAGTCCCTTCACCAGCTTCTCGATCTCGGCGCGCGGCGTGACGCCGCCGGTCGGGTTGGCCGGTGAGTTGAGGATTAGCAGTCTGGTCTTCGACGTGATCAGCGCCAGCGTCTCTTCTGCCGAGAAGGCAAAGCCGTTCTCCTCGCGGATCGGCACCGGAATGGGCGCGGCGCCGGTGAACTCGATCATCGAGCGGTAGATCGGAAAGCCTGGGTCTGGATAGAGGATCTCGGCGCCGGGTTCGCCGAACATCAAGATGGCCGCGAACATGGTCGGCTTGCCGCCGGGCAGGATCACTACATTCTCGGGCGAGACCTCGACGCCGGTGGTGGTCAGCGTGCGCCGCACCACCGCTTCGCGCGTCGCCAGCAGGCCATTGGCCGGGGTGTAGCCATGGTGGCCGTCGCGCAGCGCCTTGATCGCGGCCTCGACAATGTGCTGCGGCGTTTTGAAGTCGGGCTGGCCGATGCCGAGATTGACGATGTCGCGGCCCTGTTGAGCCAGTGCGGTCGCCCGCGCCAGCACGGCAAAGGCGTTTTCCTCGCCGAGACGGTCGAAGGCCGAAATCGTGTGGAGCATTTTTCCCGTCCGTGTGGTTCTTGCTGTTAGGTCGCGTTTTTGTGAGCGTCTGCTCACAAAAGTCAAACGGATTGGAGTTTTGCGTGTCGGAAAATCTCAAAGATTGGCAAGCGCGTCCGCGGCCCGAGCGCAAGCCCATTGACGGCCGCTATGTCCGGCTCGAACCGCTGAGCGCCGAAAAGCACGGCGATGGGTTGTACGAGGCGTCGTCCGTGCCCGACATCGATGGACGCTTTGCCTGGCTGCCCGACTACCCGCCGCAAACCCGCGCCGATTTCCAGCCATGGCTGGACAAGGTCGAGGCGAGCGAGGATCCGCTGTTCTTCACCGTCATCGACAAGGCCAGCGGCAAGGTCGCCGGGCGACAGACGCTGATGCGCATCGATCCCACCTATGGCGTCATCGAGATCGGCAACATCTATTGGGGGCCGCTGATCTCGCGCAAGCCGGCAGCGACCGAGGCGCAGTTCCTGTTCATGAAGTACATTTTCGACGGGCTCGGCTATCGCCGCTACGAGTGGAAATGCAACAACCGCAACGAGCCGTCAAAGCGCGCGGCGGAACGGTTCGGCTTCAAGTTCGAGGGCATTTTCCGCCAGCATCTTGTGGTCAAGGGTGAAAACCGCGATACCGCATGGTACTCGATCATCGACAAGGAATGGCCGGCGCTGCGCAAAGCCTATGAGGCATGGCTCGATCCCGCCAATTTCGATGGCGAAGGCCGGCAGAAGCGGCGGCTCGAGGATTTCCGCGCCGAGTTCGGCGCGTAACAGGAGTTTTTTCCGATGGCGCACAGCCATGATCATGGTTCGCATGCTGGGCATGGCGCCGGCCACGTGCATGGCTCGACCGACAAGAAGCGTGTGCTGATCGCAGCCTGCCTGACCGCCGGCTTCATGGTGGCCGAAGTGCTTGGCGGCCTTTTGACGGGATCACTGGCGCTGCTGGCCGACGCCGGCCACATGCTCGCCGACTCGATCGCGCTTGGCCTTGCCTGGTACGCCTTCCATCTTGGCGGACGGCCGGCGACAGTGCGCCTGACCTATGGTTTCGGCCGGGTCAAGACGCTGGTCGCCTACACCAACGGCATCGCCATCTTCGCCATTGCTTTGTGGATCGTCTACGAAGCCTGGGGCCGGCTGATGACGCCGGCGCCGGTGCTGGGCGGGCCGATGCTGGTGGTGGCGATCGCCGGCCTTCTGGTAAACTTCGCCTCGTTCTTCGTGCTGCATGGCGGCGACCACGACAGCCTCAACATGCGCGGCGCCATCCTGCATGTGCTGGGCGACCTGCTCGGTTCGGCGGCGGCGATCGTGGCGGCGCTGGTCATCCTGGCCACCGGCTGGACGCCGATCGACCCGATTCTGTCGGTGCTGGTCTCGGTGCTGATCCTGTCCACCGCATGGTCGTTGATGCGCGAAGCCGCCCACGTCCTTCTCGAAGGCGTACCGGCAAGCCTCGACCGCGACCTCATCGCCAAGGACATTGCCGGCACCGTCAACGGCGTGCGCGAAGTGCATCACATGCATGTCTGGTCGCTCGACGGGTCCAGCAACATGGCGACGCTGCATGCCTGCCTCAACGATGGCGTCGATCCGCACCAGGCGGTCAGCGCCATCAAGAAGCGGCTCGCCGCCGAACACGGCATCAGCCACGCCACGGTTGAACCGGAATTCGGCCAGTGCGCCGACAGCCGTGACGAGCACGATCATGACCACGACCATGGTGCGCCACCGCATCACGGCCATTATCACTGACAGGGAATTTCATGGCATTGGCATCCGAGTTGACGAGTTCCCGCTGTGGTGGGACGGCATGATGGACCGCGACACGCGAAACGCGCTGATTGCCGCAGCCTGGATCATGCTGCTGTTCGGCATCGCGGCGTTCTATCTGCCGACCGTGATGCTGGCCGTCGGCAATGTCTCGACCGTACTTGCCGGCATCGTCGGCATCGCCTTCGTGCTGGCATTCTTTCTGGTGTTCTGGTTGCGGGGTCGCAGCCAGAACAAGGGCAAATAAGAGGCTTTGAAATGCGCATCCTGATTACTGGCGCCGCCGGCATGGTCGGCCGCAAACTTGTCGATCGGCTGGCTAAGGACGGCACGCTCAACGGCCGCAAGATCACCGGGCTCGACCTGCACGACATCGTGCCGCCGCAGGCGCCGGCGATGGACGGCGTCAGCATCGCCACGCATACCGGCGACCTTGCCGACGCCGGTGCTGCCGAGAGCCTGGTCGCCTCACGCCCTGATGTCATGTTCCATCTCGCCGGCATCGTGTCGGGTGAGGCGGAAGCCAATTTCGATCTCGGCTACCGCGTCAATCTCGACGGCACACGAGCGCTGTTCGACGCGGTGCGGCTGGCAGGCTTTGCGCCGCGTCTGGTCTTCACCTCGTCGATTGCGGTGTTCGGCGCGCCGTTCCCGGATGTGATCCCGGACGATTTCCACCCGACGCCGCTGACCTCCTACGGCACCCAGAAGCAGATGAGCGAGGCGCTGCTGGCCGACTATTCCAGGCGCGGCTTCTTCGACGGCATCGGCATAAGGCTGCCGACCATCTGTGTGCGGCCGGGCAAGCCGAACAAGGCGGCTTCGGGCTTTTTCTCCGGCATCATCCGCGAGCCGCTCGCCGGGCAGGAGGCGATCCTGCCGGTGCCTCGCTCGGTGCTACACACCCATGCCAGTCCGCGCTCGGCGGTCGGTTTCCTGATCCATGCCGCCGGGCTCGACGGTGCCGCTGTCGGGCCGCGCCGCAACCTCACAATGCCCGGCGTTGCCGTCACCGTCGGCGAGCAGATCGAGGCGCTGGAACGCATTGCAGGCGCCGAGGTGGCGAGCCTGATCCGTGAGGAGCCCGACGAAACGATTTGGGCGATCGTCAAGGGTTGGCCGACGCGCTTCGAGGCGCGCCGTGCAAGGGACCTCGGCTTCAGCGCCGAAAACAGTTTCGATGAAATCATCCGCGCTCATATCGAGGATGAGCTGGGCGGAATGATCGCGGGTCAGGCCTGACCCGCCGAGGTCACACAGCTCCGGACAGGCTCGCCGACAACAGCAACAGCCCGAACAGGAAGACGAAGGCGGCGCCGCCGATTTCGACGACTGTGTGGATGCGGTTGCCCATGCGGCCATCGCCGGCGAAATAGACCGCCCAGTTCTTGGCTGTCACCGCGATCGTCGCCAGCGCCGAGACTGTGATGGCGGTGCCGATCGACATCGCCAGCACCGAGAGCAGGCCGCCGAGCCACAGGCCGTTGAGCAGCGCGAAGCTGAGCACAATCAGCGCGCCGGAGCAGGGACGGATGCCGACGGCGGCTACTGCCGACCAGGCCGTGCGCCAGTCGAAGCGATCGCCCGACAGCAGCGCCGGATCGGGCGCATGCGAATGGCCGCATGTGTCGCAGACCTCGCCGGCTGGGTGATCGTGATGAGCGTGGTCGTGATGGGAATGATCGTGCGTGTCGTCGTCGTGCGCTGCGTGATGATCATGCGAATGGTCGTGATGCACATGCAAGGCGTGCGAATGCGCCTGCGCCGCGTGGCTGTGACCGGCATGCGAATGGCCGCTATGGGAATGACCGGCGTGGGCTGCCGACAGGCTGTAGGCGGGCGCCCTGCCGAACCAGCGCTGGACCGTGGGCCCAAGCTTGCGCCACAGCAGCCAGGCGCCGAACAAAGTGACGAAGACATAGCTCATGATCTCCATGAACCAGGCTGCGTCGGTCATCGAGATGGCGGTGCCGCGCAGGACGAAATAGGCAAGCAGCATCACCAGGATCGCGGTCAGGCCCTGCAGCAGCGCCGAGACGAAGGACAGCAGGATACCGCGCCTGAGCGCCACTTCGTTGGCCACCATGTAGGACGAGATGACCGCCTTGCCGTGGCCGGGGCCTGCGGCGTGGAAAATGCCATAGGCGAAGGACAGGCCGATCAGCAGCCACATCTTGCTGCCGTCCTCGCGCATCGCCTTCATCGCGGTGGCCAGTGCGCGGTAGAATTCCTGCTGGCGCAGATTGATCCACATCAGGATGTGGGCGAACGGGCCGGTGGTGGGCGCCATGCCGTCATTGACACCGATGCCGAGTGAACTCTGGGCATGGGCCTGCCCGAGAAAGTGCGTCATCAGCAGGGCAGCGGCCACGAGGCCGAATGCCAAACGCAGGGACGTTTTCATCACCGGATCTATCCTTCTGGCGGGCAATTCAGTTCGAGCTTGGTGGCGAAGATCTTGCTCATGTCGGTGCCTGTCGGGTCGTTGAAGAACGCGTCCGTCAGGGTCTTCTGGTTTTCCTTGATCGCCTCGTCTGGATCCGGTCGGATGACGCTCTTGGTGCAGTTCGAGGGCAGGCCTTCCACCGTGATGTTGCTATCCTCGGTGAAGTCGATCGCTGTGTAGAAGGTTGGATCGTACACGCCGAAATCGATCTTGCCGGCGAGCTTGATCGGCACCTTGGGTTCGGATTCGAACAGGATGATCAACTGGTCGTTGTCGAAATTGGCCATCAGATGCGGTGGCGGCGTCATAGGCACGTCCTTGCCGTCGACGGTGACGAGCTGGAAATAGTTGAATTCGGCCAGCGAGGCATGAACGGTGTCGGCGACATCCTTCAGCTCCTTGTCGTCAAGCTTCAGGTCGGAGTTCTTGTCGAACTCCATCATCACCGTACTCGAAAACAGATCATCGAAACGCCAGAGGTGACGCAGCGCTTTCACACTTTGGTGATCCGGCGAGAGGATCACGTCGAGGCGGGCCTCGGCGAAGACATGAGGATGCGCGCCAGCCGCTCCGACGGAGGCAAAAGTCGTCGCCAGGGCCGAAGCCAGCATGATTGCGTGCCGTTTCAGATGCATTCTCGGTCGCTGTTCCATCGGCCTCGGAGAGATTTCGAGAGGTTACCAGAAACGGGGCGAAATTGGGACCGCGGCACGGCAGGACCGGCTCAAGCGCTCTCGCGGTTCTTGAACCATTGCACCAGGAAATCGACGAAGACACGGACCTTGGCCGGCAGATAGCGGCGGTGCGGGTAGACGGCGAAAATGCCGCTGCCCGACTGGATGCGGTCGTCGAGCAACGACACCAGCAGCCCGGATGCGAGGTCGGGCGCGGCGATGAAATCCGGCAGGATGGTGAAGCCCAGACCGGACACGGCGGCGGCTCGCGCGGCCATCGGGCTGTTGACCTCGATCGGACCCGATACGTTGACACTGACTGACTCCTCGCCATCGCCCCTGAAGCGCCAGTTGGCAAGCGAGCGGCCATTGGTGTCGACGATGCAGGGCAAGTTGGCGAGATCCTGCGGGCGCGTCGGCTTGCCGTGCTTGGCGATCAGCTCCGGCGAGGCGCAAAGCTTGATCGAAAACGGCCCCAGGCGGCGGGCGATCAGCGATGAGTTCTCCAGCCGCGAGATGCGCACGGCAAGATCGAAACCTTCCTCGACCAGATCGACAAAGCGGTCGTCGAGATGGATGTCGAGGACGATGTCGGGATGCTGCTTGGCGAAGTCGATGAGCGACTGGCCAATCGGCGCATCGGCGAAGGTGCGCGCCGCCGACAGCTTGATCCTGCCGCGCACGTCGCCGGAGGATTCGCGCACGGCGTCAGCCAGGCTGTCGACCTCGCGCACGATTTCCGAAGCGCGGCTGTAATAGGTATGGCCGGCCTCGGTTAACGAGAACTGCCGCGTGGTGCGGTTGAGCAGCAGCGCGCCGAGTTCGTCCTCGAGTTCGCGCACATATTTCGACAGCAGCGCCTTGGAGCGACCGATCTTGCGCGCGGCCGCCGAAAAGCCTTCGGCCTCGACGACGTCGATGAAGGCGCGCATGCGGGTCAGTGTATCCATCATCAGGCCTTTCGTGCCGCATCGAGAATTCGCCGGCCGAGCCGTATCAGGGCAATGTCGCTGCCGGGAGGGCCGAGCAGCGAGAGGCCGAAAGGGGCACCGTCAACCGAGCCCAGCGGCAGGGTGATTTGCGGAAAGCCTGAAAGACCCGAAAGGCACAAAAGATGCAAGGCCCTTTCGCGGTAGGCCTGGAGCTGCTGCGGCTCGCTTTTGACCAGAGGTGCGGGGCCTGGAACGGTGGGCAGGACAAGAAACCCGTCCTGGCCGAGCAGCGCGGCTAGCTCGGAGCGGAAGGTCAGGCGGCGCACCGCCTCGGCCCGCGCGGTCTTTTCGTCGATCGTGCGGCCAAAACCAAAGCGCTCCTCGACGCCCGGCCCGAGATCGCGCTCGCCAGAAATGATCCAGGCGCCATGCTGCTGCCAGGCCTCGGCGGCCTGGAGGCGGCGAAAGCACCAGTAGAGCTCGTCGGGGAAGGAAGCGAAGCTGTACTCCACCGGCGCCGGCTCACCGACAAGACTGGCGGCCAGCGCTCTCATCCTGGCGTATTCGGCTGCCTCGGCGGGGCCGGCCACGAAAGCGTCCAGCCAGCGGATCGAAAGCGGCCGGGTGAGCGGATACGGATGCGGGTCGCGGCCGAGCAGCAATTTGCCGATCGTCTCATAGGTCTCGATGTCGTCGGCGAACCAGCCGAATGTGTCGAAGCTCGGCGCCAGCTTCATCGTGCCTTCAAGCGAAATGCGGCCATGCGTGGTGCGCAGCCCGATCAACCCGCAAAAGCTCGCCGGGGCACGGATCGAGCCGCCGGTGTCGGAGCCGGTGGCGATATCGGCAAGCTTGCCGGCCACCGCCGCCGCCGATCCGGAGGACGAGCCGCCGGTGACGCGATCGGGAGCGGCCGGGTTCACCGGAAACGGAAAATGCGCGTTCTGGCCCATCAGCGAGAAAGCGAACTCGTCGGTCTGCGTCTTGCCGATGAAGCGCGCGCCGGCGTCGAGAATCATCTGCACGGCCGGTGCCGTGCTGGACGCGGCATGCGCCTCGTCGAACTTCACCGGATTGCCGCAACCGGTGCGGTAGCCGGCGACGTCGTAAATGTCCTTTACCGCCAGCCTGAGCCCGGCCAGCGGCCCCAGTTCCGCATTGGCGACCGGCATGCGGCGCAGGTCGAGAAAGGCGTTGAGCGGGCCGTGCGTGCCTGGCATCGTTCGATATCCGTACACAGTAGGCCCAGCATTGTTCGATGCCGGAAATTTTACAACCTGGGATACGATTTTTATTGATTGTGAAATCTTTCGATCTTATATCGCGCTTGCCCAAAGTCGCACGTGCCTGTGGGTGTCCGCCGATCCTCGAATGGTGAGGGAAATCGGTAAGGTAACTGGAGCTAACCCCTCCAGTCGGTCTAGCGGCCAACCGCCAGCCCGAGGACACCTTGAAGCAACGACGGTGCGGGCCTTTCTGGTGTTCTGCCGGTCGTCCAAAGACCGGGGTTACTGAAGAGGCACACCTTCATTGCCGGCAGTGCGGACGGGTCTCCCATCCAAGCCAAGGCAGACAAAGCGAACCGAGGCCGGGCAAGGCCAAGGTTCACCGCCGCGAGACGGCGTTTCATGGTTCCGGGGTCTCCACCGGCTGGTTCCATGAATTTCCGTCCCGCCTTTGTTTGACCGCGCGTCGCGAGGCCGAAAGCCCCGCGTCCGCAGCCTTATTGCGCGCCGCAAGGCGTATATGGAGAGACCCCATGGCCACCCAGCGCATCCTTGACTTCCTCGCCACCCGACGTCCGTCCGGCCCCTGCCTCGTCGTCGACCTCGATGTCGTGCGCGACAATTTTCGCGCCTTCGAAAAGGCGCTGCCCGATTCCCGGATCTACTATGCGGTGAAAGCAAATCCGGCGCCGGAAATCCTGCGCCTGCTTGCTGCGATGGGCTCGTCCTTCGACACCGCTTCCGTTGCCGAGGTCGAGATGGCGATGGACGCCGGTGCGCCGGCGGACCGTATCTCCTTCGGCAACACTATCAAGAAGGAGCGTGACATTGCACGCGCCTACCAGCTCGGCATTCGGCTGTTTGCCGTCGACTGCGTCGAGGAAGTCGACAAGATCGCCCGCGTCGCTCCCGGCGCGCGCGTGTTTTGCCGCGTTTTGACCGATGGCGAAGGCGCCGAGTGGCCGCTGTCGCGCAAGTTCGGCTGCGTGCCGGCGATGGCCGTCGATGTGCTGCGCCACGCCAGGACGCTCGGCCTCGACGCCTATGGCGTGTCGTTCCATGTCGGCTCGCAGCAGACCGACCTGACGGCGTGGGACCGTGCGCTGGCCGACGCCAAGAAGGTGTTCGCCACGCTCGCCGACGAAGGCATCGTCCTCAAGATGGTCAATATGGGCGGCGGTTTCCCGACGCGCTATCTGCGTGACGTGCCGGCGGCCCAGGCCTATGGCCAGGCGATCTTCTCGGCGCTGCGCAAGCATTTCGGCAATGCGATCCCTGAGACCATCATCGAGCCGGGTCGCGGCATGGTCGGCAATGCCGGCGTCATCAAGTCGGAAGTCGTGCTGATCTCGAAGAAGGCCGAAAACGACAATGTGCGCTGGGTGTTCCTCGACATCGGCAAGTTCGGCGGTCTGGCCGAGACGATGGACGAGGCGATCCGCTATCCGATCGTCACCCGCCATGACGGTTCGGAGACCGCACCTTGCGTGCTCGCCGGCCCGACCTGCGATTCGGCCGACGTGATGTACGAGAAGACGCCGTATCCGCTGCCTCTGTCGCTGACCATCGGCGACGATGTGCTGATCGAAGGCACCGGCGCCTACACGACCACCTACTCGGCGGTCGCCTTCAACGGCTTCGAGCCTCTCCGATCCTACGTGATCTGACGGCTTCGGCCTTCAGATCACCTCAGGTGGACGTTTGCGTCCGCTCGGGTTCGCCTGTGGAACAAGCTCCGCTCGTGAAGGATCGCGGAAATGGACATTGTAAATTACATTGATGGCATTGGATTCTCCCCCTCGACGGGGGAGATTGCCGGCGCCATTCCCATCGTCGCCGAAACTGCGGCAGACATTGCATCGCGTGAAGCGTTGCTCGATCGCGCCATGGGGCCGATGCGGCGCAAGAAATCGTCGGAGAAGCTGCGGCGTGGCCGCCGGCCTTCCGAAGGCCTCGCCTTCGTGGCGCGTGATGCGGCGGGCGCGGTGATCGGCACTGTGCGGCTGTGGGATGTAAGGCTGGGCGAGGGCGGCCCGGCGGCGCTCCTGCTCGGGCCGCTCGCCGTCGATCCGGCGCTGAAGAACGCCGGCATCGGCTCGGCGCTGATGCGCCATGCTTTGGCCGAGGCCGCGCGTCTCGGCCATGCCGCGATGCTGCTAGTCGGCGATGCGCCTTACTATGGCCGCTTCGGCTTTTCGGCGGAGAAGACAGGCGCGCTCGCCATGCCTGGACCTTACGAGCGGCGCCGCTTGCTGGCGTTGGAGCTGATCGAGGGTGCGCTCGACGGCGCGCATGGCACGCTGAAGGCTGCAGGTCGCAAGCTCAAGGCACAGAGGCTGTCGCTGGCCGCCTGATTGTCCAAAAACAAACGCCGCCGGTCGTTTGCATTTCAGCGAGGGCGGCGTTTTGTTTTTGCGAAGGGCTCAGCCGATCAGTTGGCTGAGCGCCATGGCGACCGACATATCGCCTTCGACCTTTATCTTGCCGGACATGAACGCCATGGTCGGGTTGAGGTCGCCGGCGATCAGCGAATCCAGATCGTCGAGCGACAGCTTTATGGTGCAGTCGGTCGGCGCGTCGGTGGTCGAGACGGTTGCACCGTCGATGACGATGACGCCGTCACTGCCGGTATCGAACTTCACGGAATGTTCGAACCCGGCGCTCGCCACGCGCGACCTCATCTTCTCGGCAATGTCCTGAACGCTCATGACTGTTCTCCTGGTCTCGTTGCGTTTTGCCGCGCTTCAGTGACCGGCCTCCGCCGAAGTCGCTGTCTCGCGCGTGCCGCGATCCTGGTCGCTTGGCGCATATAGCTTCGAGTTGACGTAAACGTCAACGCGCGATGCGTCATCTCGTTTCAGTCGGAAGGAATGCGGCAGAGAACATTCACCCTGCGACGAAGGTTAGTGTTCAGCAGCGGGCTTCGCCGCCTCGGCCTGGGCCGATTCCGCCGGGGCCGGTTCGGTCGGCGTGGCCGGATCCTTGCGGCGGCGCATGGCGTTGTCGCGGATTTCATCCTTGGTCAGGAAGTTGACTTGGTCTATCAGCACTTCATGCACCAGGTCGGCGCCGACGCGGGCGTTGACGGTGTCGCGTATGGCCTTGCGGAAGGCATCGAGATCGATGGTTTCCTTCTTGGTGAAGTCGATCTGAGGATTGGAGTAGAGATAGGAATAGACCTGATCGGTCATCAGCGCTTCGGCCGGGATCGACATCTTCTTTATCTCGGCCGGCTCGACCGTGTAGACGAGCTTGGTGAGGAAATAGCCGTCGATCTTGGAATCGCGGATCAGCGGCACCGAGATGATGTCGGTCTTGACGTAGTCGAGGCCACCCAGCATCGGTTTCGGCGTCTCGCCGACGCCGCGCTCACCGGCCGCCTGGAACGAATAGAACACCGCGCCAAGCGTGGCGGCGCAGATCCAGATCGCGGCGGCGATGAATTTGATCACCGGTTGTTCCCGCCTGTTGCCGAGATCATCAGCTCGCCCAACCGAATTCACCGGCCGAATAGGTGCCGTCGGCTTCGGCGCGCTGAATGGCGTTCTTCAACAGCGTGGCGACTTCGTTGACCGCGTTGAGGTGGGCGAGGATTGCAGCCTCGTTTTTCGCGAGCTTCTGGCGCAGCCGCGCCAGACTGTCGCGATGCTGTTCCAGGAATTCGATCTCGTTGGCGCCCTTCATGGCGCGGGTCAGCTCATAGAGGTAGCGGCTCTTGCGGGCGTTGGAGGCCTTGAGGTCATAGCTGGTGTCGTTCTTCAAACCGGCCGTCTCTTCCTCGACCGCTTCCTCGATGCGGCCGATGATGGCGGCAAGGTTGCCCGGCCGTGCAAACGGGATCGGCGCTTCGGACGTACGCGCCGGCAGGTTGGAAGAGTATTTTGAAAAATCGGCCATTGAAAATCCTGGTCTAGATCTTGATTTCGGTTTTGATGGTCGTCTCGTCGCCGGTCATCGACCGTGCGGCCTTGCGCTGCAATTCCTCGACCAGCGAGGTGGACAGCCGCGCCTGCTGGTCGATCTCGGTCTTGTGCGGCCCGGTTGACACCGGGCCGATCGGCACGGTGCGCTTGCCGTCCTTGTAGTGGTCGGCGAGCAGCGATTTGGCAATGCCGATCCCTCCGCGCTCGGCCATGACGTCGGCGACACGCTCGGCAAGCTGCGATTTCCACATGTCGCCGGCCAGCCCCTTGCCGTAGACGCCCTCTGTGTCCTTGGGCAGCATGTTCTGGATGAAGGTCTGCAAGACCATGGCCTCGAACTTCTTGAATTTTCCCGCGGGATCGGCGCCTGCCGCGGCCTTGTCGGCCGTGGCACGCGACAAGATCGAGCCGGTATCCACCGAAGCCGCCATGTCGACCAAAAAGGCGCCGCCAACGCCGTTGGCCCGCTTGGCCAGCGCGGCACGGGCAGCCTCGATATCCGTCGGGTCGACGGCTCGGGCAACATCGAGAACGATGTCGCTGGGTGGAGAAATCGCCAAGAAAGTCCGCCTCTTTGCCGGGTTTCCTGAGCGACCATGCCGCAGCAAGCTTGTGGCAGGCTTGCCGGCTCGAAATCCTTCGCCGGATGCTAGGCATTGCTATCAGCAGCGGCAACTCCGGCTGGGTCGATGCGATCTGGTCGTTTGCGGTGGGCGCTGCCGGCGTCGCCATGGTCAGATCGTAGGTGGCGTAGGCGCAGAGGCCGAACACGGCGCCGTACACCCAACACAGCCCGCCGCACGGAACGAAACCGAACGCCGTCCGCAGGTGACCCGGCTCTAACTTCCGATTATTCCTGCCCTCGCCTCTGCGCGATCAGATCGAGCCGGTCGCGGTCGGAGCGTTCGCGTTCGTCCTGTCGGCGCACGTCCTTGTAGGCGCGCTCGACCATGTTGGTGCGCGCCGTCGCAGTGGCGATGAGCGTGACCTCCTGCCTGGCGCTTTCCAAGCTCGCTTCCTGCCGGACCAGCGCATTCGCGATGCGGCGATGGTAGAGGTCAGGGAACAGCACCGCCATCGACTGGTCGGCGTCGAAATGCTGGACTAGTTCCTTGGCCTCGGTTTCGGCGGTTGCCGCTGCCGCCAGGAAGGCCGCATGGCGCGTCTCGTGCAGGGCCTTCAGCTGCTCCTGCACCTTGACCAGTTTCTTCAGCCGTTCCTTGCGCGTGCTCATCTCACCTCGCCAGCGTCAGGTCGACAAAGCCGTCGACGAACAGCGACAGCATGGTCCCGATGGCGAAATAGAAGATGATCATGCCGCCGGCGATGACGAAAGGCAGCGAGATGAAGTAGACCGGGATTTGCGGCGTCAGCTTGTTGACGAAGCCGATCGTCAAATTGACCAGGATGGCATAGGCGATGAACGGGCTGCCGAGCCGGATGACCAGGAAGAAGGCGTCCGACACCGTGTCGGTGAGATCGACCAGGGCGGCCTGCGGATTGAAGAAGACGTTGACCGGCGCCACCGTGTAGGAGGCGACCAGAGCGCGGATGATCTCGTGGTCGAAATCGAAAACGAAGAGCAGCAGCAGCGCCGAAAACGAGATGATGGCGGCGAGCGCCGCCTGCGGTTCCGGCTCCTCGATCGCCGGTCCGCCTGTGCCGCCATAGCCGATCAGCATGGCGATGGCCGAACCCATGAAGCGCAGCGCCTCCATGTAAAGCCTGGTCATCGCGCCGATCAGCCCGCCGACCAAAAGTTCGGAGATGATCATCGGCGCCAGCACCTGCGGACGCGCATCGACGAAGGGAAAGATCTTGTCCCACAGGAAGGCGAGCAGGCCACCGGTTGCGGCGATCGACGCGAACAGCCGAACCTGGATCGGCACGCGGGCGCTGGACAGGCCCGGCATCAGCATGAAGCAGGCGCCGATGCGACAGAAGGCGAGGAAGGCGGCGATGACGACGCCTTGCGACAGTATGTTCACGAGATCGTCCCGAGCACCTTGATCTCGACGCCCTTGGCGATTTCGACATGGGAGAGAACGGGAAGCGTCGTGAACAGGCGCTCGATGATCATGCGCACATAAGGCCGCGCATCGGGCGCGGTGACGAGGACAAAACGCTCGCCGGCCTCGAGATGCTTGCGGATCGCCTTGGTCGCGTCCTGGCCGAATTCCTCCAGCTGGCGCGGGTCGATGTCGAATTCGCGCACCTCGCCCTTGGCGTCGCGCTTGAGGCTCTGGTGGAAGGCGAGGTCCCAGCGGTTGCCGAGGCGCAGCACCTTGAGCATGCCGCCCTCGGAGAGATCGCCGCAGATCTGTTGGGCCATGCGGATGCGGACATGCTCGACGATCTGCTCGGTGCGGCGCACATGCGGCGCGATCTCGGCGATGGCCTCGATGATCAAATGCAGGTTGCGGATCGATACGCGTTCGGCCAGCAGCAATTTCAGCACCGCCTGCAGGCCGGGATAGGAGATGTGCGAGGTGCAGATCTCGTCGGCGAGCTTGCGGTATTCCGGATCCTGGCGCTCGAGCAGCGCCTTCATGTCCTTGTAGGACAGAAGCTGCGGCAGGTTGTTGCGGATCACCTCGGACAAATGGGTGAGCAGCACCGACATGTTGTCGGCAAAGGTGTAGTTCTCGCGCTTCAGATCCTCGGCGAAGGTTTCGAGCACCGAGAAGGCGCGCATGCCGAAGGCCGGCTCGCGGATTTCCTCGCCGGGAACGTCGGGCAAATCCCGGTTGCCGAGCAGCACCATGATCTCGCCGACGCGCATCTGGTATTCGGCGACGACGGTGCCGTGGACCTTGATCTGGTAGCTTTTCGGCGGGATGCCGAAATCGTCGGCGACGCGCACTTCCGGCACGACGAAGCCATATTGCGTGGCAAATTTCTTGCGCATCTTGGCCATGCGGAACACCAGTTCCTGATGCGACACCAGCAGCCGCGTCGACAGCTGTTTGCCGATCAGAAGCTCGATCTCGGCGGTGGTCAGCGAAGCCTTGACCGAGTTCTTCTCTTCCTCGACCTTGTTCGCCTTCTCCAGATCCTTGATCGCTTCGGCGGCGGCAGCCTCGCGGTTGGCGCGCATCGGGATGACGTAGCCAAGGCCGGCCATGCCGGCGGCTAGCGTGAAGAACGGGAAGAACGGCAGGCCGGGCATCAGGCCGAGCAGGACGAGCAGCGAGGCCGCGACATAGAGCGCGCGCGGATGCGCACCGAGCTGGCCGAACACCGCCTGGTTGGTCGAGCCGCGCGTGCCGCCCTTGGACACAAGCAGGCCGGCGGCGAGCGAAACGATAAGCGCCGGGATCTGGGTGACGAGGCCGTCGCCGACCGACAGTTTGATGAAGACATCGGCGGCTTCGCCCATGCCCATGCCGTGCCTGATGTAACCGATGGCGATGCCGCCGACGATGTTGATGGCGGTGATGATGAGGCCGGCAATGGCGTCGCCGCGGACGAATTTCGAGGCGCCGTCCATCGAGCCGAAGAAGGAGGATTCCTCTTCCAGCTCGCGGCGGCGCAGTTGCGCTGTCTTGTCGTCGATCATGCCGGCGGACAGGTCGGCGTCGATCGACATCTGCTTGCCGGGGATCGCGTCGAGGGTGAAGCGGGCGCCGACTTCGGCAATACGGGTGGCGCCTTTGGTGATGACGATGAAGTTGACCACAATCAGGATCATGAAGACGATCAGGCCGATGACGAAATCGCTGGCCATCACAAGTTTGGAGAAGCCGGCGATGACATAGCCGGCGGCGTGCGTGCCCTCATTGCCGTGCGACAGGATCATGCGCGTGGTGGCGATGTTGAGCGATAGCCGTAGCATGGTGGCGATCAGCAGCACGGTCGGGAAGGACGAGAAATCGAGCGGCCGCTGGATCCACAGCGCCACCATCAGGATCAGCACCGACAGTGCGATCGAGAAGGCGAGGCCGATGTCGATGAGGAAGGCCGGGATCGGGAGGAACAGCACGGCCAGGATGATGACGATGCCGATGGCGAAGAAGACATCGCGGCCGTTCTTGGCCACTGTTCCTGTCGCTAAGCTTTCGCTGACGGCCATATCGTCCCCAATCACAAGCCTGCCGAGCACGCGACAGCCCTTCGAGCCTAACCGGTCAAGCTTGCGCGAGGGTGGGAGGACTGGTTACTTGCCAGGACGACAGAGGCCTTGAGGAGAGAGATCATGCTGGTGATCATCGGCACCATTCGCCTGCCTGCGCAACTGCTCGACGAGGCAAGGCCGGCCATGCGGCGCATGATACTGGGCAGCCGTGCGGAGCCCGGCTGCATCGAATACTCCTACGCGCAGGACGTGCTCGACGTCGGGCTCATCCATGTAACCGAGGTGTGGAGCGACAGGGCCGCGCTCGACGCGCATTTCCGCTCGCCTCACATCGCCGATTGGCGGGCGAGCTGGGCATCGCTCGGCATAGGCGAGCGCAACCTCATGCTCTATGAGGCCGGCGAGCCGAAGCCGATCTGAGGACCGGGCACAGTCAAGAAGGCGTGGGCCCAAGAAAATCTAGCAGGCGTTGACCTGTCTGCAGGACCATCCGCCGCCATCGGTATCGTGGCAGTCTTCATAGCTGCCGTAGCAGGTGTTCGTCGAATTGCGATACCAAGGGTAGCCGCCGGGACAGCAAACATCTTGTTGTGCAGTCTGGATAAATTCCTTTGCCGGCCGGCTTTGGTTTTCCGGATTGCCTCCCGCCAAAAAAAGAGACATCGGGTGTGACACAACAGACCTAACCGGCATATCCATGCTTGAATTGCTCACCGCAGACGAGCTCAAAAAAATCATGCCAACAGCTAATGAAAAAAATCCCCGCGCACTCATCTTCTCCTCCTTGAGGGAAATAGAGACGGCCAAAAATAACACAGCTGCGTCGATTGCGTAAGCGATCGCTCATATACCTCGACACGCTCGCGGGGAATTGAAGCGGGGCGGCAAGCCTGACTGCGCCTCAGCGCCAGAATGGCGCCGCAAGCAGCCGGCATTATGTCGGCGTGCTGATCGTCGCCGAACTGCACAGCGATCCGTCCGATGGTGAGACGCCGGTGCTGGCGCCGGCCAAATTCCGGCATGCGGTGCTGGTGCCGACCATGAACGTCCGGTCCACCGCCGAAACCATCCAGCGCGCCGTCGCCGAGGAACTGGCGGTGGTCGAGAATTTCGACAACCGGGCCGTTGTCGGGCTTTTGACCGAGGGCCATCTGATGCGGCGCTACGCGGAGGAACTCGACAAGGCGCGGCGCGACCGGGCGAAGACTAGGCCTCGGCCGGCATCTTAAATGTCCCTACTCGGCGCTTGCCACGTGTACAGTGTCACTGTACAAATTGTTCAGTGGGAGAAAAAGACGGGATGAGCACCGACCAGGCTCCGGTCAAGAATGGCGTCGCCTCGACGGCGACGCATGCCCATCAGATGCTGGGCCAGCGGCTGAAGAGCCTGCGTCTCGGCCGGCGGCTTTCGCTGCGCGAACTCGCCGAGCTGACCGGGACCAGCGCCAGCTTCATCAGCCAGCTCGAGCGCGGCCTGACCGGCGCCAGCACCGCCTCGCTCAACCAGATGGCCTCGGCGCTGGGTGTAAGCGTGGCGATGCTGTTCGAGGATAGTGCCGCCGGGCAGCGCGGGGTCTTGCTGCGCAGCGAGCGGCCGAGCCTGCCGCCCAGCGACGGCTGCCGCAAGATGCTGCTCTCGCGTCCCCCTTTAAGCGACATGGAAGTCTATGTCGGCGAGTTCGAAATCGGCGGCTCGACCGGCCCAGCGCTCTACACCCATGGCGACGCGCACGAGATGCTCGTCGTGCTGCGCGGCATCGTCGAGGTTTCGCTCGGCGATGTCAGGCATGTGCTGGAAGAGGGCGACAGCATCGAATACGCGACATCGACAGCACATCGCTCAGAGAACATCGGCAGTGGCCGAGCCGAGGTGATGTGGATCATTGCGCCACCGACTTCGGTGCGCGCCGAACTCGATCAATACAGGGCCTGGAAACCGCTCGCAGCCAGGTAGGTTCAATCCATGCGGGTCAAATGGGAGAACAATAATCATGCTGAAAACAAGACATCTTGGCCTTGGCGCCGTGCTGGCGCTCGGCGTTCTGGCAACCGCAGCGTTCGCGCAGGAAAAGCCTGTCGCGGGTGAGGTCAAGGAAGGCTCGCTCAAGGGCAAGACGCTGACGCTCGTCTCTTATGGCGGCATCTACCAGGACGGCCAGGCCGCCGCGCTCAAGGAGTTCGTCGAAAAGTCCGGCGCCACGCTGCTCAATGACGGGCCGACAGAGATCGCCAAGCTGCAGGCGCAGGTCGAATCCGGCAACGTCACCTGGGACGTCGTCGACACCGCCGACCTGCCGCCTTACGTCTATTGCGGCAAGCTGTTCCAGAAGCTTGATTTCAGCAAGCTCGACGTCTCCAAGGTGCCCGAGGGCCAGGTCGGCGAATGCTCGGTGCCGGCCATGAACTACGGCGTCGTGCTGATGTACAACAAGGAGAAGTATGGGGATAACCCGCCCAAGAACTGGGCCGATTTCTTCGACACGGCAAAATTCCCCGGCACGCGCGCGCTCGACGGTTCGGGCGACCCGACGGGCGGCCTGCTGGAGCAGGCGTTGAAGGCCTCTGGCGGCGACCCGAAGGCGATGACGGTGGCCGACATCGACAAGGCCATCGATGTCATCCGCAAGCTCGGTCCCGACACGATCTATTGGAAGACCGGCGCTGAATCGCAGCAGCTTGCCGAATTTGGCGAAGCCGACATGCTGATGATGTGGACCGGACGTGCCATGACGGCGGTGAAGAACGGCGCCAAATATGCGCCGGCCTGGCAGGACTGGCTGGTGGTGATGGACCAGATGACCATTCCGGTCGGCGTCAAGGATACGGATGCGGCTTATGCGCTGCTCAATGCCTATCTCGGCAAGGGGGCGCAGGAGATCCTGGCGCAGCAGACCTCCTATACGCCGATCAACAATGACGCGCAGCCCAAGGTCGATGCGTCGGTCGCCGCCTTCCTGACCAACACGCCCGAGCGCCAGAAGCAGGGTTACAAGCAGAACATCAAGTTCTGGGTCGAGAACTTCCCGGTGGCGCAGGAGAAGTGGTCGGCGCTGATGGCCGGCAACTGAACAGCCAAGTGAGAGCCAGGCCGTGAGCGCGTCCGAACCCATCGCCCAACCCGCCGCCCATGCGCGGTCGGGTCGGGCATGGCGGCCGTTCGCGCTCACGGCGCCGGCGCTCATCCTGCTCGTCGCGGTGATCGGGTATCCGCTGCTCACCATCGTGCTGCGCAGCCTGTCGGAACCTGAGTGGGGGCTGCAGAACTATGCCTGGTTCTTCGGCGCGCCGGTCAACCTGACAGTGCTGCAGCGGACTTTCGTCATTTCGGCCTGGGTGACGCTGGTCTGCGTCATCGCGGCCTATCCCTATGCCTATCTGATGACCGCGGTCGGGCCGCGCGTCCGGCTGGTGCTTGTGCTTTGCGTGCTGATCCCGTTCTGGGTGAGTGGTGTGGTGCGAACGCTGTCATGGGTGATCCTGCTGCAGGATTCGGGCGTCATCAATTCGTTGCTGCGCTCGGTCGGGTTCGGCGCGGTCAAGCTGATCCGCACCCAGACCGGCGTGGTCATCGGCATGGCGCAGGTGCTGTTGCCGTTCATGATCCTGCCGCTCTATTCCGTGATGCAAGGCATCGACCTCAGGCTGATGCGTGCGGCGCAAAGCCTCGGTGCGCGGCCGTCGCGCGCGTTCTTCACCGTCTATCTGCCGCTGTCGCTGCCCGGCGTCTATGCCGGCGCGGTCATCGTCTTCATCCTGTCGCTCGGCTTCTACATCACGCCGGCTTTGCTCGGCGGCCCGCGCTCGACCATGCTGTCGACGCTGGTGCAGACGCAGGTGCTGAGCCTGCTGCAATGGGGCAGGGGCGGCGCCATGGGCGTCGTTCTGCTGGTCACCACCTTCGTGCTGCTGGCGCTGGCAGCACCTGTGATGCGGTCCAGGCATCGGGAAGCGGGGCGGCGCTGATGGAGATGAAGCCGCTCACCCGCGTTCTTCTCGGGCTCGTCTGCCTGCTGGTGGCGATATGGCTGGTGGCGCCGACGCTGGTCGTGGTGCCGATGTCGTTCAACGAAAACAAATCGCTGGCGTTTCCGCCGCAAGGCTTTTCCTGGCAGTGGTACCAGAATTTCGCCACCAATCCGGACTGGTCGAACAGCTTCCTGAATTCGCTGAAGGTCGCCTCGATCGTGGCGGTGCTGGCGACGGTGCTCGGCACGCTTGCCACCTTCGGCCTCGACCGCATGAAGGCGCGGCCGGCGAACCTTTTGCGTATGCTGATGCTGACGCCGATGGTGGTGCCGGGCGTGGTGCTGGCGATCGGCATCTATGCCGTCTATCTCGACACGCAGCTCGTCGGGACGCTGCTCGGCTTCGTGCTGGCCCACACCATCCTTGCGCTGCCCTTCGTGCTGATCGCGGTCTCGGCCAGTCTCGAAGTGTTCGACCGCCGGCTGGAGACAGCCGCAGCCAGCCTGGGCGCCGGCGCACTGACCACGTTTCGCACGGTGACGCTGCCGCTGATCGCGCCGGGCGTGCTCTCGGGCCTGCTGTTCGCCTTCGCCACCTCGTTCGACGAGATTGTCGTGTCGCTGTTCATCACGAACCCCTATCTCAAGACATTGCCGGTGCAGATCTTCGCCTCGATTACGCGCGATGCCGACCCGACGGTGGCGGCCGTCGGCACGATCCTGCTTTTCGCGACCACGATCCTGATCGCCGGCGGCATGCTCCTTCTTGGCCGCGAGCGGAAAGGACGCCAATGAATCCGAAGCCGACAAGCAAGGGCGCCTCGATCGATCTCGAAGCGATCAGCAAGGCCTATGGCGGCTTCAAGGCGCTGGACGGCGTGTCGCTGCGCATCGAGCCCGGCGAGTTCATGACGCTGCTTGGCCCCAGTGGTTCGGGCAAGACGACGACGCTCAACGTGATCGCCGGTTTTACCGACGTCACCAGCGGCAAGCTTTTGGTTGGGGAAAAGAGCGTCGTCGGCGTGCCGGCGCACAAGCGCAACATCGGCGTCGTCTTCCAGCACTACGCGCTGTTCCCGCATATGAGCGTCGGCCGCAACGTCGCCTATCCGCTGACGCTGCGCGGCGTCGACCAGGCGACGCGGCAGACACGCGTGGCAAGGGCGCTCGACATGGTCAAGATGGGCGATTTTGCGCATCGCTATCCCAGCGAATTGTCGGGAGGCCAGCAGCAGCGCGTGGCGTTGGCCCGCGCCATCGTCTTCGACCCGCCGCTGCTCTTGATGGACGAGCCGCTCGGCGCGCTCGACAAGAAGCTGCGCGAATGGCTGCAGCTCGAGATCAAGCGCATCCACCGCGAGCTCGGCACCACCTTCGTCTATGTCACGCATGATCAGGAAGAGGCGCTGGTGCTGTCCGACCGCATCGCCGTGTTCAACCGCGGGCGCATCGAGCAGGTCGGCACCGGCCGTCAGCTCTATGACGAGCCGGCAACGCTGTTCGTCGGCCGCTTCATCGGCGATTCCACCGTGCTGCGCGGCAAGGCGCGCAGCGATGGCAACAGCACCGCGCTGAGCATCGCCGGCGAGACGGTGACGGTACCGCGTAAGCTGTCGGGAGAAGCCAGTCCGGTGATGCTGCTGCGTCCCGAAAAGCTCGCGATCCAAAGAGCCGGCCAAAGTGCTGCCAATGGCGCCAACCGCCTGTCGGGGACGATCGCGGAAGCCATCTATCTCGGCTCGGAATCGAAATACGAAGTTAAGCTCGCCGACGGCTCGGCCGCGATCGTGCGCTCACCGGTGACCGGCGAGAGTTTTGGCCTCGGCGACAAGGTCGAGCTCTGCTTCGACGGCAGCGACGCCAAGCTGCTGGCGGACGACGCAAGCGCCGACACCACACTCACCTGATCCCATCTGGCCTGATCCCATCTGAAAGTCATTCCATGCAAGCCAAGCGCAACGGCGACATATCGTTCTGGTATGCGGATCTGGGGGCGGTTCCCGTTCCGCGCCCGCCCTTGCCTGGAAACATCGAGGCCGATGTCGCCATTGTCGGCGCCGGCTATACCGGCCTGTGGACCGCCTACTATCTGAAAAAGGCGAAGCCATCGCTGCGCGTCGTGATCGTCGAGCGCGAAATTGCCGGCTTCGGCGCTTCGGGGCGCAATGGCGGCTGGCTGTCGGGCGGCTTCAGCTGGTCGCGCGAAAAATATCTCAAGACATCGAGCCGCCAAGGCGTGATGGCGATGCAGGCGGCGATGGCAGGCTGCGTTGATGAAGTGATCCGGGTCGCGACCGAGGAAGGCATCGACGCCGACATTCGCCGCGTCGACAATCTGACGGTGGCCACCAACGCAGCGCAGTTGGAGCGCGTGCGCGAAGAATGCGAGACGATCCGTTCCTGGGATGTCGACCCGAACCGCGTCGAGATGCTGGACGCCGCCTCAACGCGCACGCGCATCAACATCCGTAACGTCATGGGCGGCTTCGTCGTCCATGGCCAGGCGCGGGTGCAGCCGGCCAAGCTGGTGCGTGGGCTTGCCGATGCCGTCGAGCGGCTGGGCGTGCCGATCTATGAGAAGACGACGGTGACAAGCATCGCCAAGGGCAGCGTGACGACAGACCGCGGTACGGTGCAGGCGGAGACGATCATCCGCGCGACCGAGGGTTTTACATCAGGCATCCCCGGCGAGGAGCGGACCTGGCTGGCGCTCAACAGCGCGCAGATCGTGACTGAGCCGCTGCCGCCCGACCTGTGGCGCGACATCGGTTGGGAAGGGCACGAACTGCTCGGCAATGCGGCGCATGCCTATTGCTATGCCCAGCGCACGCGTGAGGGACGCATCACGATGGGCGGACGCGGCGTGCCTTATCGCTACGGCTCGCGCACCGACGTCAACGGCCAGACGCAGCAGGCCACGATCGACCAGCTGCACACGATCCTGACGACGCTCTTGCCGCAGACCAAGGGATGCCGCATCGATCACGCCTGGTGCGGCGTGCTCGGCGTGCCGCGCGACTGGTGCACCACGGTCGGCCTCGATCCCGCGACCCGCATCGGCTGGGCCGGCGGCTATGTCGGCCTCGGCGTGTCCAGCTCCAACCTTTCGGGGCGCACGCTGGCTGACCTTGTTCTCGGGGCAAACACCGAGCTGACGAAGCTGCCCTGGGTCAACCGCAAGGTCAGGCCATGGGAACCGGAGCCCTTCCGCTGGCTGGGCGTGCATTCGATGTACCAGCTTTATCGCATTGCCGATGGCCGCGAGGCGGCAGGGCTTGCGCGCACCTCGAAGCTGGCCGCGTTGGCCGACAGCATCACCGGCCACTAAAGCCATTTGTTCTCACGCAATTCCGGGGCAGACCCCTTTCCTGGAATTGCTCTTATCCATGGAGCTAGACTTGATCGATCTTTCGACCTTCCACGATCTCGCCAAGGCCGAGATCGGCGCGTTCTCTCCTAAGCCAAGCTCGATTGAAGGCGATCAGGTCGAGGCCGTGCGCTCGTTCTTTCAATCGCCTGACGGGACTGTCGATGTCGGCATCTGGGAATGCACGCCCGGCCGCTTCACCGCCGATCGTTCGGACTCGTCGGAGATCTGCCACATCATTTCGGGGCGCGTGGAACTGAGCCGCATCGATGGCGAGGTGCGGGAACTCGGTCCGGGCGATCTCCTCGTCCTGCCGCAGGGCTGGAAGGGCGAGTGGCTGATACGCGAGACCACGCGCAAGCTCTACATGATCCAGAGCGCCGGCTGACCGGCGCTACGGCTATGGCGAGCTCAGTGATCGATCGGCCCCTTCGGCGAGACCAGCGCGGTGCCGGCGGTCGTCGGGCGCTCGATCAGGCGGCGCACGCGCGGCGGTTCGTCGCCGCTGTGCAGCGCCCGCACCCGCTCGCCGACGACGGCGTCGGCATGGGTGGCGCGCCGGTTGTGGCGGATGTATTCCAGCCAGGTCGGCGTGTGGTAGTGTTCGATCCAGACTGCGGGATTTTCTAGGTCCCGAGCCAGCGTCCAGTTGCGGGCGCCGTCGCGGCGGCGGATGCGCCCGCGCTCGGCCATGGTGGCGAGGAATTCGGGTACATCTTCGTCGCGGATAATGTACTCTATCATGATGGCGATGGGGCCGCTGCGCGGCTTCAGGTCGAGGCCGAGATGCGGCTCCTTGAAGCGGTTGAGCGGGTCGAGGTTGAGAGTCGTCTGCTGCGGCAGCGGCAGGAACAGGCCGATGGCGCCGCCAACAAGCATCGCGATGGCCGCCGCAATCAGCGCGGTTTCGGCGCCATGCGCATCGGCAACGACGCCCCAGATCCAGCTGCCCAGCGCAATGCCGCCGAAGGTCGCCGTCTGGTAGACCGACAGCACCCGGCCGACGACCCAGCGCGGCGTCGACATCTGCACCGTGACGTTGAAATGCGACAGCGCGATCACCCAGCAGGCGCCGCCGATGAGCAAACCCGCCGCAGTCTGCCAGGCATTGAGGCTGATGGCGGCATTGAAGGCGCAGACGGCAAAGCCGGCGAAGGCCATCCGCACCATCGTCTCGCTGGACAGCAATTGTCTGAGACGCACGCTTATCAGCGCGCCGCCGACGGCGCCGATGCCGAAGGCGCCGAGCATGATGCCGTAGGTCAAGGCATCGCCCTTGACGACGTCGCGCGCCACCAGCGGCAGCAGCGCCAAAACCGCGCCGGCACTGAAGCCGAAGGCGGAGCCCCTGACCAGCACCTTGCCGATGTTGGGCGACATGGCGACATAGCGCAGGCCGGCGCCCATGGCGGCGCCCAGCGTCTCGCGCGGTAGCGTCGAGACCGGCAGCTCCGGCTTCCAGCGGAATAGCACGATGATGAGACCTATATAGCTCAGCGCATTGGCGGCGAACGCGGCAGCCGCACCAGCGGCGGCAACGATGATGCCGCCGATCGCCGGGCCGACGCTGCGTGTCAGGTTGAAGCCCAGTGAATTGAGTGCAACCGCGGCCGGCAGCTTGTTGCGCGGCACCATGTCGCCGACCGATGCCTGCCAGGACGGGTTGTTGAGCGCCGTGCCGCTGTCGATCAGGAAGGTGAAGGCAAGCAGCGTCCACGGCGTCATCCAGCCGTTCCAGGTGAACAGCGTTAGAAGTGCAGAGACGACCAGCATGAAGATTTGGGCGATCAGCATCACCTTGCGCCGGTTGAAGCTGTCGGCGATGGCGCCGGCGACGAGTGCAAACAGCATGATCGGCAGAGTGGCCGAGGCCTGGACCAGCGCAACCTGATAGGGCGACGTGGCGATGGTGGTCATCATCCAGGCGGCGCCGACGCCCTGGATCAGGCCACCGAAATTCGACACCAGGCTGGCCGACCAGACGGCGCGGAAGATGCCGTGCCGGAACGGCGCCAGCGCCGAAACGCGTTCGCTGTCCGGCTCGTCATCGATCATCAGACCTGTCCCACCTTAACGTGCTGGTTTCGTCCGCCGGGACGACAATCATGGCATCCGTTTGAAATAGAGCACGACATCCAAAAGGGCGAACGCGTCTTCGAAAAAGATCATGGTCCAACAACAGGATAGCAAGGCGAAAATACGTCAGCCGGGAAGGGTTCGCTACCCAGAGCGATGTTCTCATTGGTCCACTGCTCGGGACTGTCGGCCGCGCGCGAAGTCAGCTTCTGTCCCGGGCAGCGGTATGCAAGGCTTCGGTCAGCGTGCCTGTCGTCTCGCCGCCGGCGTGAAGGCGCAGGAAAAGCTCCATGCCGACAAGCCGCAGCCTGGACGGTTGCTCGCGCCGCGCCAACTGGACCATGTCCTCCAAATTCGCGGCGGGCCATTTCAAGGCATCGCGCAGGAAACCGCCGCGTAGCAAAGTCTCCGTGCCGGCCGAAAATTGCGACGACATCTCGAAGCCGATCTTGCGCGCCTGGACGTTCTGGCGCGGAATATGCTTTTCAGCGACCTTTCGCAAAAGCCATTTTCCTGTTTTGTCGCGGTATTTCTGCCGCCTCGGCAAATGGATGGCGAAGTCGATCAGGCGGTTTTCCAGGAACGGGACCCGCAGTTCCACGGACGCCGCCATGCTCAGCCGGTCGTGCCGGTGCAGTATGTCCTGCAGATGCGAATAGAGGTCGTAGAGGCAACTACCGAGAAAGGCGCGATCCGCGGGCGGCATAACCGGCTCCAGGCGGTCGAAGATCTCGGTTTGCAGGAAATTCAGCTCCGGCGACAAAGCACGCAGGACCATGCTGCGATCCATTTGTGAGTGGCTTCCAGCCGAGACCTTGTAGGGGGCATGACGCTGTTGCTCGAATCTCCGGTCGAGCGAGCGCTTCGAATGGACCAAGCGCCGGGGCCACGACCAGGAACGCCACTTCTTCATGCTCAAGGCCTGCAAGGGGTAGCCGCCAAACAATTCGTCTGCGCCTTCGCCGGTGAGCAGCACCTTGACGCCATCGGCCCGGCATCGTTCGGCAAGTGCCAGCAGTGCGACATGGCTGGCGTGCCAGCCATCGCTTTCAAGATGCCAGATTACCCTTGGCCAAAGTTCGAAAAACCGGTTCCTGTCGACCGGCACCCGGCGCAAGGGCACGCCGACATGGCGGCCGGTGCGTTCGGCGTCTTCGGCCTCGCTGTTGCCGAGCTGCGGGTCGACGACATAACCGTGGACTTCCGGCCTGAACCGCTTTGCCAGCGCCGTTATCAGGCCGGAATCGACACCGCTGCTGCAGGCGGTGGCAACGCTGGTATCGGCGATGCAGTGAAGTCCGACGCTGTCCTTGAGCAACGCCTCGAGCGTCGCCATGTGTTCAGCATCAGCGGATGCATCGCCGGTAATGCGCGCGGTCTCCAGCACGTCCAGCACATGCCAGAAGCGGCGCTTCTCGATAACGCCATCGGTGATCTTCCACAGGCCGGCGGGCGGCAGGCGCTCGATGCGGTCGAACAGGCTGTAGCTGGAATCGCGGCTCTGCCAGGCAAGCCGCAAGGTGATCTCGCGGCTGTCGATGTCGCGCGGAAAACCGTCGCAGGCGAGGATCGCCTTGTCCTCCGAGGCGAACAGGATTCGCTCCGGCGTGTCGGCCACCGACATCGGCTTGATTCCAAGACGGTCACGCGCAAGCCACAGCGCACTGCTGCGAGCGTCGAAATAGGCGAAGGAAAACATCCCGTCGAACAGCGGCACGGCTTTTTTGGGACCCCAGTGATGCAAGGCTTCGAGAACCACTTCGGCATCGCAGATGGTTCGAAAGACGACGCCTTGCGCCTGCAGCGTTTCGCGCAGCGAGCGGTAATTGTAGACCTCGCCATTGTAGACGAGAACGCCATCGCCGGAAGAAGTCAGCATCGGCTCACGGGCGGCGGGCGAGGGATCGATGATGGTCAGTCGGCGGTGACCGAGGGCCAGCCGATTGTTGTGCCAGCTGTCATGATCGTCGGGGCCGCGATGTTCCAGCGCCTGCATCATGCTGGCGACATCCGACAGGTCGTTGGCGTCGATCGGGTTTCGTTTGCGCCAGACGCCGGCTATTCCGCACATGGCCTGCCGGTGAGTTCTGCCTGAGTCATGGCCTGCAATCTAGCCGGAACACAGCCGCCCGCAAGCGCTGCCTAGAACCCGTTTTCGATGCGCTCGAAGATGACGTTGGTGAAGGCCGAGATCTGGCTGCCGATGAACGGACCGGTCAGCGCCACGACCAGCATGATGGCGACGATCTTGGGCACGAAGGTCAGGGTGATTTCCTGGATCTGGGTCAGGGCCTGGATCAGCGCGATGCCGATGCCGACTACCATGGCGACCAGCACCACCGGCGCGGACGCGACGAGCACCGTCCATACCGCGTACTGGACGATGTCGAGTGCGTCGGCCTCGTTCATGTGAGCGCGCCTCTATGGAACTGTCTAGCTGGCCGGCTTTATCGAAACGCCCGCGCCGACCGGCACTTCGGTGCCGTTCTGCAGCACGGCGATCACGCCGTTGCTTGCAAGCTTGACCGAGGCCACGACGCCGGTCGTCTTGCCGTCGGCCGAGGTGATCGAGCGGCCGATCAAGGCATCGGCCTGCGACAGCGCCGAGGACTGCATGATCTGGTCGAGCTTGGTGTTGGTCTGCACCGATTGCTCTACCTGCGAGAAGGTGGCGAGCTGGGCGACATACTGTGTCGAATCCATCGGTTTCGTCGGATCCTGGTTCTTCATCTCGGCGATCAACAGCTTCAGGAACGACTGGTAGTCGACCGCTGTCTTCGACGTCTGCTGGGTACCCTGGTTGGCGCCCGTGGGGATCGTCGTCGTCATGTCCACATTCATCAGTATTGTGCTCCCACGGCCAGCGGGCGCTTCGCACCCTGAACATCGTCATTGCCGCCAAGTGCGCGGCGTTCGAGCGGATAAAGCGCGCGGATAGCCTTCAGCGCTTCATAGATATGGTCTTCGCCGACCATGCGGTCGATCTGCTTCAGCGCGCCACTGATCTGCTCATCCTCGAAGCTTGCCAAAAGCAAGGGCAGCGAGCGGCGGAACATGGCGCGCGCCTCGATGGCGCCGGCCGGGTTCATCAGCATCACCTGCAGGATGAAATAGAGCTGCTTGAGCGGCGTCGAGGCATCGTCGGCCTGGATGACATGGTTCTCGAGCAGGAACTGTACGTCGTTCATCAGCTCGACGGTGACCTTGCGGTCGACGCGGATGACGGCGCCGTTGATGTAGATCTTCTCGTTCGGCTTCAGCGATATCTTCAGCGTGTTGGTCATTGAATGCCGTCCCGGATGATCTGGGACACTTCGATCAGCCCTTCGAAATTGTCGGTGCGGCCCTGGCGGATGTCCTCGGCCTCGCGCAGCAGCCACAGGCCGATGGAGATGAGGTTGGCGCGCAGTTCCTTGGGCAGGACATTGTCGCTGGAACCGAGATCCTCGACGAAGGTGGTCCAGACCCGGTTGGTGAAGTGCAGCGCCTCGACCGCTTCCATCGAGGTGTGGCCGACCGCCGCCGCCGCCGCCAGCATTTCGATCGAGCGGGTCAAAAGCTGCCGCTCGCGATCTTTCGCATCGGCAACGGAGTCGGTCTGGATGTCGGCGTAGGAGAATTGGTACATCGTTTGGCTCTACCGTTGCGGTTGAGATTGTCAGGTCAGGTAGTTCAGCAGGCTCATCTGCTGCAGGCGCGCGGTCAGCGCAAAGGACGTCTCGATATGCTGCGTCAGATCCGCGACGCGGGTGGCGGCCTCGGCCGGATCGACGCCCTCCAGATCGAGAATATGGCGCTCGAACAGGTCGACCTGCGTCTTCATGCGGTCGCTGGCGTCGGAGACCCGCTTCTCGGCAAGGCCGGTCTCGGCCTGCAACTGGCCGAGTCCGCCCAGCGCCTCGCCGACCATCGCCTGGGCGCGACCGACGACGGTGGTCTTCGCCGCCTGGCTGATGTTGCCGGAGAGCAGGCCGGTGATCAGGGCGGAAGCCATGGCGAGCTTGCGGATGCTGTCTTCATTGGCGCTGGCCGAGGTCTGGGTGGTTTCGCCCAGCGAAATGCGGCTGACGATCTGCTGGTCGGTGGCGTTCGACCAGTTGGCCTGCCAGCCGGCGCCCATGAACTGCGGCACGACATTGCTGGTGATGAAGCCGTCCATCTGGGCGGCGGTGATGTTGGCGGCGAGCGGATCGGTCTGCGTGAAGCCGAAATACGACGAGAAGGAAGCGTCGAACGCCGCCTTGGCCGGCGAGCCGGCGGCAGTGAAGTCATCGATCGGCTTGACGTCGGTGTTGGTGCCGGCAAACAGATATTCGCCGTTGACGCTGGCGTTGAGGATAGAGGTCATCTGCTGCACGGCGGCCTTGCCGGCTTGCTGCGTGATGGTGCTCGAGGAATTGCCGGCGGCGGTCAGTGCGGTCAGCAAATTCTGCGCAGTGTCGGAAAGCTGGCCAAGCGCAGCCTGCGTCGAGGACAGCCGAGCGGTGACCAGCGAATTGGAATCGATGATGACGTTCAACCGGTCGAGGTCGCGCGAGAAGGTGACCGCCTGCGAGGTGCGCGCGCCGAGCGCCAGACCGACATCGGCGACGGTGCCGGTCGTCAATTCCTTGGTGGCTTTGACCAGTTCGCCCTGCATGCGCATCTGCTGATAGCGCGCGGCGTTGGAGAGAGCGGCTGAGGAGACGGATGTGGCTTTCATGGCTTATCCCACGGCATCGAGCAGGGCCGACAGCATGTCGTCGACGGTTTTCATCATGCGCGCCGAGGCCTGATAGGTGTGTTCGAGGTCGAGCAGCAGCGACATCTCCTGGTCGACATTGACGCCGGTGTCGTTGGACAGCGCCTCGGCGGTGCGCGATGCCAGCGCTTCCTTGGCGTCGGCGTTGCTCGAGGCCTGCTGGCGCTGGCCTTCGAACCAGCCAATGGCATTGGCGGCGTAGTCGGACACGCTGGACGTGACGGTGATGCCGGCCGCAGCGTCGAAAGGCATCGGCTTGTCGAGCTTGTCGCCATAGCCGATCAAGAGCTGCGAATAGGAGGCGTTGCCGGCAGTGTTGGCGATATAGGCCGCACCATTGGCGCCGCCGTCGCGCAGCAGCACCGGATTGCCGCCGACGCTCGGGTCCATTGCGGCGTTGACCTTGATCGAGCCGGCAAGGCCGTCGATCAGCGTGCCGGCGGCCGGAATGGCGGGCGCACCCGACCAGGTGAACAGGCCGGTTCGGTCGGGCTGCGAAGGTGCTGTTTCGGCAAAGGCGGTGATGAGGCCGCGCGCGACTTCGTCGAGCTGGCTCTGCATCGTCGCCGCGACGCCGTCGCGCAAGGTGATGAGCCCGGCGAGCTTGCCGTCGGCGCTGGTGTTGCCGCCAGCCCCGGCGCTGACCGGCACATTGTCGATGTAGATGGTGTTGCCTGGTGTGCCGGCCGTGTAGCCCGCCGACGGGGTGAAACTTACCGAGCGCGGAATGGTCTCGAACAGTGTCGTGCCATCCCTGGTGGTGATGACCATGTCGTTGTCGCCACGCGTGAAGGTCGACACCGGCACATAGTCCGCGATCTTCTTCAGCAAAGCGTCGCGCTGGTCGAGCGCGTCGGATGCGTCGGTACCCGAACGGGTTGCGGAGATGACCGCCTTGTTGGCGTCCTGGAACTGACTAAGCAGCGAGTTGAGATCGTTAACCGCCGTTGATATCTCGCCATCGGCCTGGGTGCGGAAATCCTGGATCGCGTTGGTGCCGTCGTTCAGAGCGCGCACCACCTGCTGGGCCGCGTCGATGACGCTGGAGCCGAGGTTCTGGTTGGATGGCGTAGCGGCGTAAAGCTGCAGCGCGTTCTGCAGCTTGCCGATCGCGGTCGAGGCAGAGGAGGCGTTGTCGACGCCGTTGACTGCAACGGCGAGGCGGTCAATTCCGCTGTAAAGCGTGCTCTGGCCGCTCCATGCCGATTGCGCGCTAAGGTTCTGGCGAAACAGCAGGGCGTTGGTGGCGCGCTGGATCTCGACCGAGCGGGCGCCGGGCGCGCTGCTGACGACGACCGCCGTGCGGCGGGCATAGTCGGGGTTGCTGGCGTCGGCAATATTGCGGGAAAGGACGCTGGTCTGCTTCGATGTGGTCTGAAGCGACTGTTGGGCTATGGTCAATGCGGAAGTCAGCGACATGCGGGTCTTTCACGAGGCCAGTGGGGAGGGGATGACGTCTCTGCCCTGTCGGCGGCGTCGGCGTTCGGAAACCTGCAATTCCAGACCACCCCGGCCGGTTTGCCGGTGTGGCCTTGAATTCGAAATCCGCGCACCGCGCTGCTCTGGTTTGGGTTCATTCCCCTGGCGCCCGTCGTTTATCTCTTCAGGTTGACAAGGACATCCATGAGGTCGGAACCGGTCTGGAACACTTTCGAGTTAGCGGTGTAGCTGCGCTGCGCCGCGATCATGTTGGTCAATTCCTCGGCGATATCGACGTTGGAATTTTCCAACGCGCCGGAGATGATGCTGCCGAGCTTGCCTTCATTGGCGAAGCCGATGCGCACGGTGCCGGAGTCGGTGGACTGCGCATAGACATTGCCAGGCAGTGCGGTGAGGTTGTCGGCGCTCTGGACGTCGGCCAGTGGGATCTTGAACAGCGGCTTGGTCGAGCCGTCCTGATACTGGGCGTAAATGACTCCGTCCTCGCCGATCTGGATCTTTTCGATCGTGCTGGGCGCGTTGCCGTTGACCTTGGCTTCGGAGACCGTGAAGCCGGTGCCGAGCTGAGTCAGCTTGGACAAATCGAGGTCGAGCGACGCACCGCCCGGTACGGGGATCGTTATGCTGTCGACCGCGCCGGTTAGCTTGCCGGTGGTGGTGTCGAAGGTCAGGTTGGCCGTGGCCAGCGCGCCGCCCGTATAGGGGAAGGATGTGCCCGGCGTCGCCTGGGACTGGTCGAACACAGAGACCGACCAGGCGCCGGTGCCGGTGTTGGTGAAATAGACGTCGAGCAGCTTCTTGTTGCCGAGATTGTCGTAGGTGACCATCGAGGACTTCGACGTGTATTCGGCGGTCGGGCTGTTGGTGGAAGGCAGCGGACCGGCGGGCGGCGTGGCGCCAGCCGGCAGATTGGCATTGAAATTGCCCGTGGTGCTGGGCGTCGCGGTCATTTCCTGGTCGGAGATCTGGACCGGCACCAGCCCTTCGAAACCGTTGGCGGTGGCAGCCGGTGTGCCGTTGGCGTAGCTGTAGGCCATCAGCTGGTAGCCGGCGGCGTTGACCAGTCTGCCCTGAGCGTCGGGAACGAATGCGCCGGCGCGGGTGAGGAAAGGCGTTCCGCTGGGGTCCTGGACGACGAAGAAACCGTTGCCGTTGACCGCAAGGTCGGAAACCGAGGTCGTGTACTGCAGCACGCCCTGGGCGCTGATGGCCGAGCGGATGGTGGTGTTGACGCCGCCGGAATTATAGGCGCCGCCGACCTGCGGCATGATCAGCGTCGAAAACTCGGCCGAGGATCGCTTGTAGCCGGTGGTGTCGGAATTGGCGATGTTGTCGGCTGTCGCGGACAGGCGGTTGGCCTGGGCGTTCATGCCGGAAACGCCGGTCCGCATCATTCCGTAAAGGCTCATCGAAACGTCTCCTCAATGCCCAAGATCGTTGGGCCTATGTCTGTGGTCGCGAGGATATAATTTTTGTCTTGCGCGAGGCTGGCGCAGACCGGCATCAGAACACCAGCCGGTAGCCGAGGAAGCGCTTGGAATCTATTGGGTCCTGACCAAGCTTTTCGCGCAGTTTCTTGCGCAATTTGGAGATGTGGCTCTCGACGACGTTCTCCTCGACCTCTTCGTCGAAGATGCCGTAGATGGCGTTGAAGACCTGGGTCTTGGTGACGCGGCGTCCGCGGTTGCTCGCCAGATATTCGAGGATGCGGCGTTCGCGGCGCGGCAGAGGCAGCGGCTGGCCATCGATCTCGGGATCGCGGCCATCCATGAAGATGCGCATGGCGCCGATCTCGGTGTAGCTGACGTCCTCATGGGCGCGGCGGCGGATGGCGGTGATGCGGGCCAGGATCTCCCGAATATGGACCGGCTTGCGGATGACGTCGTCGACACCGCTCTCGAACAGCCGCAGCGTATTCTCGAGCGAGTGCTGTTCGCTCAGCGCAATGACCGGAGCGCCGGTGCGGTCGCGGATCTGGCGTGGCGAGATGGCGCCTTCGCGGCAGTCGCCGATGAGGAAGGCTCGGACTGATCGCAAATCCGTGTCGGCGGCCGATGTCACCCACTCGCCGAATTCACCGGACGCGAAGCCTGCACAGGCAACGCCCTCACGATCGAAAAGTGAATTATAGCCTTCAGTTACGAGCTCTCGCTCGTCAACGATTACAATCATCGGCCCCGCCTCCGAATCAGATCATCTGCCCCGTGGGAAGAGGCGTAACCGGTGCAGGGAATCCTGAACAACCGTCATTTCTTGTAGCTATTTTCTTGGGAGTTATTTCGAGTTTCGAAATAACCGCAATCACGAGGTTGTATCGTTGGTTGCCGAAACGGGTGACGTGGAACGTCACCCGCCGGGCATGGATTTGCAGCCGTCCGCAAAAGCTGATTCCCCTACGGGTTGCAAAAGTTGCGGGCATTCGGGGTCCATTTGCCGAAGCGGGTGGCGACCATATTGGCGATGACGCGGCAGACGTAGAATTTCTGTGCGGGGTCATTGTCGGGGCCGGCGTGGTAGCGGGCGACGGCCATCGACCAGCTGACATGACGCGCATGCAGGCTGGCCAGGAAGCGCGCGGCATAGTCGACATTCTGGCGCGGGTCGAGCATGTCGTCGACGCTGCGGAAATGCGCGGCGTGATAGTGATGGTTGATCTGCATGCAGCCGAGATCGATGAGCGTCTTACCCTCGCGCCGGGCTGCTTCGAAGGTGGCCAGGGCCTCGGTGCGGTTCCTCGGAAATACCGCTTTCCCCTCTATATTCAACGCATTAGGCTGCAGGCTTCCCTTCTTGCCGGTCTCGGTCAGTCCGACCGCATAGAGGATGCCGGCCGGCACGCCATAGCGATCGGCCGCGCGCAGGATCTCGGGCTCGCAAGGGTTGGTGGCGGCGTTGGCAGGCCCGGCGATGAGGCTAGATAAACATATCGTCGCCATCGCGCTCGCGAGCAGGCGCGCCAGCGCGGCCGAATTCCTGGGCATCGTCATTGCGGTTTCTTCCCGACTGGTGGCCGCCCGAACCCGTATTGTTGCCGCTCGAGTTTCCGGGCTGAAAAGCGGACTGGTCGCGGCCTTGCGGCATTGGCTGCGAGTTCGCTGCATCGCTGCGAACCCCTGCGTGGACTGCTATCGAAGGTTGCAGGATGGTGACCTTGTCGACATCGAAGCCGAGCCCGCGCAACGACTTCACGATGGCGTCGCTATCGGTGGCGAGACGGCGGTAAGCCTCATGGGTTTCGGGCTTCAATTCTATCGAAAGTTGTTCTCCGGAAAGCCTCAGACTGGCGGTGACCATGCCGAGCTCTGCCGGGTGAAGCTCGATCTTCAATATATGTGTCGGAACGGCAACAGAACCGGCCGTCTGGGCGGTCGTCGACGGCGTCGAAACCGCTTGCCGCAGACCGTTATCCGAAGCCAGCGCGTCGATAAGCGCCGAAGTCGTTTGGTTTATCGGACTATGCGCCGGCGCGGGGAAGCTCTGTTCGGCGACAATGTCGACGCGCGCAGCGAATGGCGGCTGTTTTCCCTGTGTGGACGATGCCGCGGAATGGGCTCCATCGACGGACTTCGCCGACGGCGCGGACCGTTTTGCCTCGGGTGCCGAAACGTCGCTTGCCGTCTGGTCCGCCGGTAGAGGAGGCGTCGGACCATCCTGGTGCGGCAGTTTGCCGGACTGGAGCCCGATCGCGGGCAGCTTTTGCCCCTGATCCTGTGCGGAAACGCTGGTACCGGGCTTGGCCCGTTCCGATCGCGTCGTCGTGTCGAGTCTGTTGTCAATGCCGGACGCTGCGCGGTGTCTCTTCAGAGGCGACGTCTGTGCAGAAATGGCCTCGCCAGCGGGCGCCGGTTGCCCAGTCTGTCCATTCGTCGCGATGCCGTTCCCGCTTGTCCGGACCGTTGAGAAATGCCTGATATCGTGCAGCGCCAGCACCAGTGGCAAATGATCCTGCAGCGATCCTGCATCCGCGTCTCGTCCGGCCACCTCAGCGTCCTTGGATGGTTTGTCCGGGCCACTATCGGCATGTTCTTTTGCGGCCTTGCCGGCAGCGGATTTCGTCCCCGTTTTGCCAGACTGGGTGTGTGGGATTTCGCTTTTGCCGGGACCGGCAGGGCTGCGTTTGGCCCAATGCAGCTCGTGCGACGCGGCCTCAATTGCTCCCTGGCCTATCGGTGTCGGCGCATCGTCGTCGCCGCGCACCATGTCGCCGAAGCTTTTGTCGCCACCTTTGGCGTTTGAGGCCGACTGCTTCGATCCGGCGTGCGCGGGAGCCGGCAGGGCCTGGCCAACATTGGTGGTCATTTCGGGGCTGCTCCAAGCATCTGGTCGATCAAATCGAGCTGGTGACGCGTCCTCGCCATGGCGGCGTCGGTGGGATCGGTAGGCTCTACTGCGGCGGGGGCCGGCACCGATGCCGGCACGACCGGAGCCGCATCGCTGGCCGAGGCGACTGCAGGCGTTTCCGCCGCCTTTGCCTCTGGCGTGCTCGGTGCCTGCGCGGCCGGCTCACTTGCCGCCTTCGGTTGGTCGGTTGCGGGCTGTTCACTCGACGTTGTGGCGGCTGGCTGTTCCGGCATCGCGCCTTCGACCGGCGGCAGCTCTGGCTCGTCGGGTCTTTCCACTGCCGCGGTCTTGACCGGCTCCTGCCTGGCCGCGGCAGGTGCGGGCTTTTCGGCAGGCAACGGCGCCGGCGGGGCGATGACTTCACCGGCCACGGCCTTCGCGGCATCGAGCAGGTCGCGGTCGCTTTGCGAAAGCTGGTTGCGATCGATCTTGTCCAGCTTGGCGCGGACCTCGCCGATGGTGCCGGACGTTACCGTGGACAGGCTGGAATAGAGCTGGGCGCGCGGATCGTCCTGATTGTGGATGCCGTCGCGGCCCCGTTCAGCCCTGGCCGAGGCAAAGGCGGAGAGATCGGCAAAGCCGTCGATCGCGGCGCGGCGGGCGATGCGCAGATAGATCACCTTCTCGCGTTCTGGATCCATCATTGCGGTGATGTCGGCGAGCTTGTCCTGGCTGATTGCCATGTGCAGCGTAATGACGCCGGAGACGAAGGCGTCGGCGAACTGGCTGGCATAGGGCGAATAGAGGTAGTCTTCGACATATTGGGTTGAGGCAAGCGCGAAACGCGCACCGTCGCCTTGCGCGGCGGCGATGCCGACCGAACGGCGCAGCGCTGCTTCCTCGACCAGCGTGCCTGGGCTGAGCAGGCGAGCATCGTCGAGCAGCGCAAGCGCGCTGACCGGTTGCTCGGTGGCGAGAAGCGAGCCCTTGACCAGCGCCAGAAAGGCACCGAGATCGGGGGGCAGGGTCATCGGATCGATCGGCTTCAGCGCCTCGATCGCAGCCGCCGGCCGGCCGTTCAGATAATCGACAATGCCCTTGGCGATGGCCAGGCTTTGCGGGTCGGCCTTGGCGCGCGACACCGCCGCCTCGACGGTGACGGGGTTGCCGCCACTCATGCCATAGACCAGCAAGGCGCGAAAATTCTTCGGGTCGCTGAAATCATCTGCGTCGGCCGCGCGCAGCCTTGTGTCGGCCATTTCGAGCAGCTTGGCCTGCATCGGCAGCGCGGCGTGATCGCCGGCGGCTATGCGGTCCTGCACAAGCTGCAGCGAGCGCACCAGCTGATAGGGCTGCAATGCGTCCTCGGCGAAGGCCGATGGCGGATGGACAGCGCTCAGCAGCAGCAGCCCGACGGCGCGGCCGATGATGGCGGCGCGCCTCATCCGTCGGTCGCCATCAGGATTTCGATGCGGCGGTTCGCTGCAGCCATCGGGTCGGCCGCGATTTTCGGCTCGCGGTCGGCGAAGCCGGCGACCTCGGTGATGCGGCGCTCGTCGACGCCGCCGCGCACCAGCATGTAGTAGGCGGAATGGGCGCGCGCCGTGGACAGCCGCCAATTGTCATAAGTGTCGCTGCGGAACGGCCGCGCGTCGGTGTGGCCGTTGATGCTGATCGTGCCTTTCTGCTCGTTGACGATGCGGCCGATCTTTTCCATCGCCAGCACCAGTTCACGCCTAGGCACCGCCGATCCGATCTCGAACATGCCGAAATCGAACTGGTCCGTGATCGAAATGACGACACCCTTGTCGGTGGCTTCGACGGAGACGCCATTATGCAATTTGTCGCCTGGCTTGAAGGCCTCGGCCAGTTCCTGCTTGACCTGCGCCGCGGCTTTAACAGTGGCGGCCGTCGGCGCCTTTTCCGCGGCTTCGGGTTTGGGTGCGGGTTGTGCTTCGGCGGCTTCGGCCTTTGCAATCTGGGCCTTCGCTGCTTCAGCCTTGGCCTCTGCCTTGGCTTCAGCCTTGGTCAGTGGCTTATCGGAAACGGATTTCGCCAGCGGCTCGAGCGGCGCCGCGGTCACTGGCGGCGCGGCCGGCACGGCCTTCACTTCCGCCACTTGCGTCTGTGCCGCCTTGGCACCCGGCTTCAGCGGATCGCCTTCGATCTTGGTGCGTTCGGCGGTGGCTTCGGCGCCTGGTGCAGCCACCTGCTGCGACCAGAAATCCGGCGCGAACGGGTCGCGGTAGGATTGGCCGCCGGATGCGCCGGTAGCCGGGCCGGACGCCTGCGCGCCGCCATCGCCCTTCTCGCTGACATTTTGCATGACGCCGGTGTCGGTGGCGATTTCCGACAGCACCGCATAGGGATCGGCAAACAGATGCTCGTCGGAAAGATCGGTCTTCGGCGCCGATTCCTTCGATTGCTTCTTGTCGGAAGTACCGGCGCCGCCGATGCCGTCCTGTCCGGCCTTGCTGGTCTTGTCCCGCGGGTCGTCGGCCGTCAGCCCGACCTTGCTCGGACCATCGCCGAGGTCTTCAAGGCCCTTGCGGCTGGCGTTGCGATCGACCAGCTTGACCGGGTTGAAATAGCTGGCAACGGCGGCCTTGGTCTGCTCGTTGGCGGCGTTGATCAGCCACATGACGAGGAAGAAGCACATCATGGCAGTCATGAAATCGGCAAAAGCAATCTTCCAGACGCCGCCGTGGTGGGCGTCGTCGTGGTCGTCGTGATTGCGCCGCACGATGATGATCTCATGCCTGGCGTCTGCGGCCTCGACAACGCTCATGACGTCCACTCGTTCGTAAGAGGGCCCTCGCTCATGACAGGGCCTCCGACAAGGCGGCCGACCATTCGGCAATGCGGGTTTCGAACACCGCCTCGTCAATGGCGACGGTAAGGTCGAAGCCGGGCGCCTCGACGAAATCGAGATTGGCCGCGCGTGGGCCGAGCGAAGCCTTCAGCGTCTCGAACAATGACAGCGGTCCGCGCACGGCGATGCGCACCGCCTCGCTGTCGCCGACGGCTTCGCGGATCGTGCCGGCAAGGGCTTCCAGCGAACGCTTCTGCAGATCGTCGCTGACAAGGCCGCCAATGATGCGCGCAATGGTGGCGCCGACGAGGTCGCTGACCTTCGCCTCCATGATCTCGATACGGGCAGTGACGACCGCGCCGAGATCGCCGCCGAAACTTTCCAGAAAGGCCTTTGCTTCATCGGCGTTGGCTTGGCTCTGCGCCTCGAGCGCTGCCTGGTGGGCGATGGCAAGGCGGGCTTCAAGGGCGGCTTCGGCATCGATGACCGCTTCGGCGATCAGCGCGCCGATGTCGGCCTGCGGCGCCGACGTCTCCGGCCTTGGCTCGGCCATGGCCGCGAGCGAGGGCTGGCCGGCACGCTGGCTGCGTGCGCCGAAATCCGGCAAAAGGTCGAAAAGCGCTGCCGAGGCCATGGTCTATACCGCTGCTTCCTGGGCCGCCCATTTGCGCAGGATCTGCGCGGTGCGCTCCTCATTGATGTCGACCATGCGGGCAAGCCGCTCCTGCGGCGCCGGCCTGATCTTCTGGCGAAGATCATCGAGTGGAGTCGGGCCGGGGCGGCTGCCGGGCAAGGCAGCCGGCGCCGGTTCGGCCCTGGCGGCTTCGGGTGTCGGCAGTGAACGCTGGACGTCGTCGAAGCTCGGACCGGCAAGTGCCGGCGTCGGCCGCGCGCTCAGCGCGGTGGCCATCGGCCTCAGGCCGAAGAAGGCGACCAGGAACACCACGACGATGAACGCGCCGGCATTGATCATCGTACCGGCATGGGTTCCGATCGACGCCATTATGCCCGGCTGCTCAACCGCCTCGCCGTCGAGCCCGTCGATGAACTCGACCGCCGAGACATCGATGATATCGCCGCGCTTGTCGTCGAAGCCGGTGGCCGAAGCCACCATCTTCTGGATGTCGGCAACGCGCTTGGCGATCTGCTCGGGCGTTGCGTCCTTGCCGAGGATGGTCATCAGCCGCTGCTGGTTGACGACGACGGCGATCGACATCTTGGTAACGGAATAGCCGTTCGATACTGTAGCGATCTTCTTGGAGTTGATCTCGTAATTGGTGATCTCCTCCTTGCGGTCGTTCGCCGATGACGTCTGCGGACCGTCGGTGCTGGTCGCCTGGGTCTCGGGCAGGTTCTGCTCGACGGTGGCCGGGGTCGAGGCCTGCCTCTGGTTGCTGTTCTCGTTGGCGCGCACCGACTGCACGGAACGCTCCACGCGCGACTCCGGATCGAAGATCGTCTCTTCGGTCTGGCGGGTGTCGGTATTGACGTTGGCTTTGACGCTGGCGCGGAAATTGTCGGGGCCGAGATAAGGCGTCAGCGCGCGGCGGATGTTGTCGCCGATCTGCGCCTCGACGGTCTGCTCGACGCCGAGCGTGCGGGCAGCACTTGTGTTGGAGGGATCGTCGCCGGCGGCGAGAAGATTGCCGTTGGAATCGAGCACGGTAACCTTGTCGGCCGACAGGCCCGGCACGGCGGCGGCGACGAGATGGCGGATCGACATGGCGCTCTTTTCAGCATCGATGCCGGAGTAGCGGATGACCACCGAGGCGGAGGGCTGCTGTTCGTCGCGGCGGAAATTGGCGCGCTCGGACATGACGATGTGAACGCGGGCGGCCTTGATGCCGGATATCGACTGGATGGTGCGGGCGATCTCGCCTTCCAGGGCGCGCACGCGGGTGATCTGCTGCATGAAGGAGGTCAGGCCAAGAGAACCGACATTGTCGAACAGTTCGTAGCCGGCATTGGCGCTGGTCGGCAGGCCCTTTTCGGCGAGCAGCATGCGCGCCTGCGCGGTGGTGCCGGCCGGCACCAGCACCGAGGTGCCGTCGGAGCCGACGTCGAAGCCGATGCCGGCTTCGCCGAGCACCAGGCCGATCTGGTTCACGTCGGAGCGATCGAGCCCGACATAGAGCGTCTCATAGGCCGGGCGGTTGAGATAGACCGAGCCGATGCCGATGACGGCCATCACCAATGCGGCAATGCCGGCCAGCATGGCAAGGCGCCTGACGCCAAATGCCCTGAGATTCGAGATGATGCTCTGGATCTGTTGCGGCACGATTCAAGCGCTCCCAGCATGATATTCCGTGGGAACACTAGACCGCGAAGCTTGTGCGAAGATGATAGAGCATGTCGCCCGGAAGTGCAGCGGTTCCGGGTCAACGACATGCGTCAAAACACAGCCACAAAGCGAAAGGGCCGCGCTGTCGGCGCGGCCCTTCAATTCAAGAAGGAGAAAGCCGGGTCAGGCTTACTGCTTGAACAGCGCCAGGATCGACTGCGAGTTGCCGTTGGCGATCGACAGCGACTGGATGCCGAGCTGCTGCTGGACCTGCAGGGCCTGCAGCCGCGTCGATTCCTTGTTCATGTCGGCGTCGACCAGCGCGCCGACGCCCTTGTCGATCGAGTCCGACAGGTTCGACAGGAAGCTCTTCTGGGTATCGATGCGCGACTTGGCGGCGCCGAGATAGGCAGCGCCCGTGGACAGCTTGGCAAGCGCCGTTTCAACGGCGCCAAGTGCGGTGTCGATGGCTGCCGGAAGGACCTGGGTTGTGCTGGGATCGAAGAAGGTCGTCGCCAGCAGAGCGCCGACGATGCCGCCGGTGCCGGGAAGATCGAGGACCTGCGTGTCGGCCGCCTTGACGTCGATGGTGTCGATGGCGACGGTCGTGCCGGTGCGGTTATAGGACGCGACGATCTTCAGGTCGGAGGTCGCGGCAGCGTCGTTCTGCAGCAGGTTCGAGCCGGCATAGGAGGCGTTGGTGACCGACGACTTGATCTGGTCCTGGATAGCCTTGATCTCAGTGGCGATCTTCTGCTGGTCGTCCTTGCTGGCGCTGCGTGCAGTGACCAGCTTGGCCTTGATCAGGTCGACCTGGTCCTTGATGTCGGTGATGGCGGTGTAGGCGGTGTCGACCTTGCCGGCGCCGAGGCCAAGCGCGTCCTGAACGGCCGAAAGCGCCTTGTTGTCGGACTTCATCGTGGTGGCGATCGACCAGTAGGCGGCGTTGTCGCTGGCGGTGGCGACGCGGTAGCCGGTCGAAATGCGTGACTGGGTGGTTTCAAGCTGCTTGTTGGTGTTGTTCAGGCTCTGCAGCGCGGTCAGAGCCGAAGCGTTCGTCATGATGCTAGCCAAGATATTTACCCCTTTTCAAACACTGGCGTGTCCCGAACACGCCGGATCAACTTCATCAAGGGGGTAGGCATAAGCCCATCGACCGTATGGTCTGCCCGCCATGGAATGGTTAACCATGACTACCGGGATATGGTTAACGGCCTGTTAAACCAAGCCATTCAGGGCGCTGGCCAAGAGCAAAAATCGGCAGCCATTTAGCAAGACAATCAACAGCCGCAAAAAGAAATCGGGCCGCGCTGTTGGCGCGGCCCGACGGATGGTGTCAGTCGTAATGTCGAGAGATCAGCCGCGGAAGAGCGACAGGATCGACTGCGAGTTGCCGTTGGCGATCGACAGCGCCTGGATGCCGAGCTGCTGCTGGACCTGCAGGGCCTGCAGACGGGTCGATTCCTTGTTCATGTCGGCGTCGACCAGCGCGCCGACGCCCTTGTCGATCGAGTCCGACAGGTTCGACAGGAAGCTCTTCTGGGTGTCAATGCGCGACTTGGCGGCGCCGAGCGAGGCAGCGCCGGTGGACAGCTTGGCAAGCGCGGTTTCAACAGTGCCGAGCGCGGTGTCGATGGCGGCGGGGGTAACCGCCGTGGTGCTCGGGTCGAAGAAGGCAGCGGCGAGCAGGCCGCCGACGATGCCGCCCGTGCCGGCGACATCGAGAACCTGCGTATCGGCTGCCTTGACGTCGATGGTGTCGATGGTGACGGTCGCGCCGGTACGGTTGTAAGCCGCAACGATCTTCAGGTCGGACGCAGCGGCAGCGTCGTTCTGCAGCAGGTTCGAGCCGGCGAAGTTGGCGTTGGCGACCGAGGACTTGATCTGCGCCTGGATGGCGTTGATTTCGGTCGCGATCTTCTGCTGGTCTTCCTTCGAGGCGCTACGGGCAGTGACCAGCTTGGTCTTGATCAGGTCGACCTGGTCCTTGACGTCGTTGATGGCGGTGTAGGCGGTGTCGACCTTGCCGGCGCCGAGGCCGAGGGCGTCCTGCACGGCCGAGTTGGCCTTGTTGTCGGACTTCATCGAGGTCGCGATCGACCAGTAAGCGGCGTTGTCGGAAGCGGTGGCAACGCGGTAGCCGGTCGAGATGCGGGCCTGCGTCTGCTCGAGGGATTTGTTGGTGTTGTTCAGGCTCTGCAGCGCGGTCAGCGCCGAGGCGTTTGTCATGATACTGGACATGGCTACTCGTACCTTGATTTTTACAGGGTGTTTTTGACATACCGGCTTTTCCGGTATGACGGAGCGGCATCATGCCAATGATCGTGAGACCCGATCACCCGCCATCTGCGAGCAATATGCGGGCAAGTCCCTACCAAAGGGCTAAACGGGACGGTTAACCGGAAATATATTGCATAAAACTTTAGCAAGGCGCCAAGGGCGCGCGGACGGTCAGGTGAAGGAGCGCACCAGGCTGCCGACAAGCAGGTTCCAGCCGTCGATGAGGACGAAGAACAGGATCTTGAAGGGCAGCGAAACGACGGTCGGCGGCAGCATCATCATGCCCATGGCCATGGTGATGGTGGCGACGATCAGGTCGATGACGAGGAACGGCAGCACGATCAGGAAGCCGATCTCGAAGCCGCGGCGGATTTCGGAGATCATGAAGGCCGGCACCAGGATGCGCAGGTCGACGGTGTCCCTGGCAACGACCTGGCCGCGTTCGCGGGCGAGATCGGCGAACAGGTCGAAGTCCTTGTCGCGGACATTGTGCAGCATGAAGGTGCGGAACGGGTCCGAAATCTTTTCGAACGCCTCGGTCTGGCTGATCTGGTTGTCCATCAGCGGCTTGACGCCGGTGTTCCAGGCCTGGTCGAAGGTCGGCGCCATGACGTAGAAGGTCATGAACAGCGACAGCGAGATCAGGATCAGATTGGCCGGCGTCGACTGCAGGCCGATGCCGGCGCGCAGGATCGAGAAGGCGATGACGAAGCGGGTGAAGCTCGTCACCATGATCAACAGGCCCGGCGCCACCGACAGCACGGTGATCAGACCGAACATCTGGATGATATAGCCGACGGTGGCGCCGTCGGCCTTGCCGATGCCGCCGAGATCGAGCTGCTGGGCGGCGGCGACAGAGGTGGCGGCGACGACGATCGCGGCGGCGAGGACGAGTTTTCTCATTCGAGCAGCAATGTCCTGATCAGAACCTGTTTGGCATGGCCACCGCTGCGGATTGCGGCGCGCTCCTCGAGATCGGCTTTCAAATGCTGGTAGCCGCTGGCGCCTTCGATCTGATGCATCTTCAGGGTGCGGACCATGGCAAGCAGGTCCTGGTGAATGCTTTCGGTAAGTTCCGGCGGCTGCGGCGCATCGTAGACCACCGACGCTTCCAGCCTTATCCAGGTGTCAGCAGGCGAAGCCAGATTGGTGGTGATCGGCGCCAGCTGGACAAGCGTCGGCCCGGTGCCGGGAGCATGTTCGGCCGCCTTGCTCGGTTGCTCGGCATTGGACTGGTTCTCCGGTGCGGCGGGCACAGGCACCGGTCCCCCGACGCCCTTCAGATAGCCGCCGGACATCCAGCCCATGCCAATCGCGGCGCCCGTCACCGCCAGCAGCATCGCAAGCTGGATGACAAGCGACGGGCCCTTTTTTTGCTGAACCTGTTCGACATTTGCCACGGCGCCGTTCTCCAGTCCTAAAAGGGGAGGACTTGGTCGAGGATCTGCTGACCGTAAGCGGGCTGCTGGATTTCGCTGACGCGGCCGCGGCCGCCATAGGAGATGCGCGCCTCGGCGATGCGTTCATAAGAGATGGTGTTTTCAGCGCCGATATCGGATGGACGCACCATGCCGGCGATGGTCAGCACCCTGAGCTCGTAATTGACGCGCACTTCCTGCGAGCCGCGGATCATCAAATTGCCGTTGGGCAGGACTTCGGTGACGACGGCGGCGACGTTGAGCTCGAGGTTCTCCGAGCGCTTGATTTCGCCGTCCGCATTGGTTTCGGTGGTGGAACTCAAGCCGGCGTCGCCCTTGCCGCTGGTGGTGGCACCTTCCCATCCGAGGTTGACGTCATAGCCGAGCTTGCGACCGGCGGTGCGGCTGCGGTCGTTCTGGTTCTTGAAGTTGGCCTTGTCGTTGAGCTTGATCCTGACGGTGAGGATGTCGCCGTCGCGCAGCGCGCGTGGGTCGGTGAACAACCGGCTCTGGCGATCATCCCACAGCGAGAATTTCTTCACCGGCGCGGCTGGCGTTTCGGGATAGGAGTAGGGCGCATTGACGCTGCCGGTGATGCCGGTGCCAACCGGCGACAGCGCCGGCTCCCTGCCGATCTCCCTGGGGTCGGAGGCGCAGCCGGCAAGTGAAGCCGTGGCGACCAGGGCGAGAATATGCGACTTCATGACGGATCTACCCTTCGGGCCGCGCTGGCCATGATGCCGGTGAGTGTGGCCGCTGCCTTCTGGTCCATCTCGTTGAGAATGACGCCGGCTTTGCGCGAATCGAGTTTCATCAGGATGGCGGCGGCGAGATCGGCGTTGACCATGGCCAGGCGCTCGGCCGCGGCATCCGGTTTCATGCCGGCATAGATCTTGACGACGCCATCCTCGGCGCGGGCCAGGAAGACTTCACGCCGCTTCAGCCATTGCTCGTATTCGGCGCGCTTGTCGTCCAGCGCCTTCATGCGGAGGTCGATGCCGGCCTGCAGCTGCTTCAGCTCTTCGGCCTGCAGCGCGTAACGGCGGTCGCGGGCGGCGTCGGCGATGTTGGAGCAGAAGCGCTGGATCTCGCTTTCATCGGGCACCTTCTCGCGGACCAGCTGCTGCACTGCCGCCGGCTGTTGCCCGCCAGGCAGAACCTGCCGCACCGCTTCTTCCGCGCGGACAGTGCCGCCGGCAAGGACGGTGGCGGCGATGACGCAAGCTGCCAAGGCTGCGCTGCGTCGGTGCTGCTTTTGGGAAAAGAAATCGATCATCGGCATGGCCTATTGGAGAACCAGATCGGCCTGCAAAGCGCCGGCCGACTTGATGGCTTGCAAAATGGCAATGATGCCGTCCGGCTTGACGCCGAGACGGTTGAGGCCCGACACCAGCGTTTCGAGGTTCGGTCCGTCGAGCACATTGACGCGGGCGTCAGGCCGCGTGGCATCGATGGTGGTGAAGGGTTCCTCCGCTGTCACGCCCTTGGAGAACGGTTCCGGCTGGACGATCTTCGGCTGTTCGGTGATGCGCACGGTGAGCGTGCCGTGGCTGATCGCCACCCGCGAGATCTTGACCTCGTTGCCGATGACGATGGTGCCGGTGCGTTCGTCGATGACGACGCGTGCCGGCGTGTCGGTCTCGACCACCAAATTCTCGATCTCGGCGTAGAAGCGCGCCGCCGAAACATTCTTCGGCCGCCTGATCTGCACGGTACGTGCATCGCGCTCCGCCGCCACGCGCATGCCGAAGCGTTGCGAGGTGTAGCCGTTGATGGCGTCGGCGATGCGAACGGCAGTGGAGAAATCGGGGTTGCGCAATTGCAAGGTGAGCAGCGCCTGGTCCTCGAATTCGGCGCGCACCGTGCGCTCGACGATGGCGCCGTTGGGCACGCGGCCGGCCGTCGGCACGCCCTGCGTCAGCTTTTCGGCATCGCCCTGGGCAGTGAAGCCGGAAACGATGACCGAGCCTTGCCCGACAGCATAGATTTCGCCATCGGCCGCCTTCAGTGGCGTCATTATCAGCGTGCCGCCGGCAAGCGATGTGGCGTCGCCCATCGAGGAGACGTCGATGTCGATGCGGGCGCCCGACTGCACGTAAGGCGGCATGTTGGCGGTGACGATGACGGCGGCGACGTTCTTGGCCCGCGCGCTGCCGCCTTCGGTGGCGATGCCGAGATTTTCGAGCATGGCGCGGATCGACTGTTCGGTGAAGGGCGAATTGCGCAGGCTGTCGCCCGATCCGGCGAGGCCGATGACGAGGCCGTAGCCGACGAGCTGGTTGTCGCGCGAAGCCTGCAGCTGCGCAATGTCCTTGATGCGCGATGCGACCTGGCCGGGTGGCAGAGAGCTTGGGCCGTTGGAGACCCTGAACATGCGGTTGGTGGTGGCCGGATCATATTCGGGATCGACAAAGGCGCCGCCATTCTGGCCGGCAAGATCGCGCTTTTGCTTCGGCGTAAGACCGTCGGCCAGCGCCGGCTGCAGGCCGACAACGGTCGCGAGCAGAAGGGCAGCTCCGCGTCTCATGACGCGCTGACCCGGACGGTGCCGTCCGCCATCACCGTGCCGGAAAAGATCTTGCCGCTGTCTGTGTTGCGGACCTTGATCAAATCGCCGGCGGCACCCGGCTGCAGCGACACCGCCGTAGCCGAAATGGTGAGGTCGCCGGCGATGAAATAGACCTGCACGGCGGCGCCCTGTTCGACCAGCCAGGCGTCGCGGATGGCGGCGGCCGGGATGTAGCGGCCGGGCAGCAGCGTGCGCTTGGCGACCTTGCCCTGGAGTTCCATGGCCTGCGTGGCGACCGCATCCGGCCTGTGCTTTCCGGGGAGCAGCGTCACCGGTTTCAGCACGCCGGTGTCGATCATCTCGCCGGGATAAATGACCCGGTTGGGGATCAGAACGATCTCGCCGGTTGCCTGACTGCTCGCGACGTGGGTGCTGGTCTGCTGGTCTGCGCTCTCCTGGGCAAACGCCGGCACACCGCCGGCTACCAGCGCGAGCATCAGCGCGGTGCGGCAAAGCGCGGAGCGGGAGGCCGGAGAGAGCATCAAACCTTACCTGATGTTCTTGGACACGACGGAGGCCATGTCGTCGGCGGCCTGGATGACCTTGGAGTTCATCTCATAGGCGCGCTGCGCCGAGATCAGCTCGGTGATTTCCTTGACAGGATCGACGTTGGAGGCCTCGAGATAACCCTGCTCGACCGAGGCGAAGCCGGGATCGCCGGGCACGCCGACATTGGCCGGGCCCGAGGCCGGCGTTTCCTGGAACAGATTATCGCCGAGCGGCGCCAGGCCGGCTTCATTGGCGAAGTTGGCGAGTTGCAGCTGGCCGAGCAGCTGGAGGTCGGTCTGGCCGTCGATGCGGGCAAAGACCTGGCCGGTCTTGTTGACCACGACTTCGATGGCATCGGTCGGCACGGTGATGGCCGGGATGACATTGGCGCCGTCGACGGTCACCAGCTGGCCGGTGGCGTTGGTGTTGAAGGCGCCGGCGCGGCTGTAGAGTGTGCCGCCGTCGGCGCCCTCGATCTGGAACCAGCCTCGGCCGGTCAGCGCCATGTCGAAACTGTTGCCGGTCGAGGTCAGTTCGCCCTGGGTATGGACGTTGCGCACCGCCGTCGTCTTGACGCCAAGGCCAATCGACACGCCTTCCGGCACCAGCGATGAATTGGAGCGGTTGGGCACGCCCTGCGTGCGGTCGACCTGGTAGAGCAGGTCGGAGAATTCGGCGCGCGCGCGCTTGTAGCCGGTGGTGTTGATGTTGGCGATGTTGTTGGCGATCACTTCCAGATTGGTCTGCTGGGCATTCATGCCGGTCGCTGCGATGGCGAGTGCTTTCACGGCAAGTCTCCTCAGATGCCCATACGGCTGATTTCGAGATAGGCGGAGACGACCTTGTCGCGGATGGCGATCGTGGTCTGCAGGGCCTGCTGGGCGCTCATGACGGCGTCGACGACCTGACGGGTATCGGCGTCGCCCTTGAGCGCCTGGATCGAGACCTGCTCGGCGTTCTGCAAGGTGTTGACGGTCTTTGAAGCAGCCTGGCTCAGCGCTTCGGCGAAGGTGGCGCCGATTTCGCTGCCGGCCATCGGCGCCCTGGTGCCCTGGAACAGGTCGGTCGTGGTATCGGCGCCACCGATCTCCGGCTTGAGGGGAAGCGATCCGATACCGCCAATGCCGCTGATCATTACTGGTTCCTCATCAGGTCGATGGTCATGGAGATCAGATCACGCGCCTGCTTGATGACCTGAAGGTTGGCTTCGTAGGAGCGGTTGGCCTCGCTCATGTCGGCCATCTCGACCAGCACGTTGACATTGGGCATCTTGACGTAGCCCTTGTCGTCGGCGGCCTCGTTGCCGGGCTGGAATTCGACGGGAAAGTCGCTGGGGTCGCGGTCGATGGAGTTGACCTCAACTGTCGTGCCACCGGAGGCACGGTCGAGTTCCGAGACGAAACTGATGGTCTTGCGGCGATAGGGGTCAGCGCCCGGGGTGTTGCCGGTCGACTGCGCGTTGGCGAGATTTTCCGAGACGACGCGCAAGCGGTCCGACTGGGCGCTGAGGCCGGACGCGGCGATCTTGAGGGCTGAGGTCAAGGCGTCCATGGTCAGCTCTTCACCGCCATCATCATCATCGAATGGAAGGCCTTGACGATCGCGGTGTTGAGTTCAAACGAGCGGCGGACCTCGCCGGCCTTCATCAGTTCGTTCTCGACCACGACCGTGTTCTTCGAGGGCATGATGGCGCCGGTCGTCTCTTCTGGCTTGACCGTGAAGCCGGCATTAGTGGCGGCAGTGCCGAGGTGGCCTGCCTGGGTGGCGGTCAGCGACACTGCCGTGCGGTCGAGCACCTTCTCAAACGGCTCGACATCGCCGGCGGTGTAGCCCGGCGTGTTGACGTTGGCGATGTTGCCGGCAATGGCCGACTGGCGCACCGACAGCCATTGCGACTGCTTGGCGGCGAGATCGAAAAGATTGACGGGCTCCATGGGGATCTCCGGGCTGGTACGTACAAGACTAGGCTGCCAGTCTTGCGCGGACCTTGCGCGGCTCGGGGGTAAATCCGGTGTGCCGCTATTTGGAGAGTTCGATCACCTGGTCGGTGCTGGTGACCATGACCCACTTGCCGCCCCGTTGCTCGATCGACGAGACGACGCTGGTATCGGGCAGCTTCGAGCCGCGCTGGACGATCCACAGGCCGGCATCGTCCTCGATCATGGCGCGGCCATTGGCGACATGAACCATGCGAAATTTGGCGTCCGCCGGGAAGGGCTGCTGGTCGACGCCGGGAGGCTGGGTCTTGTCCTCGGGGTCCTGCAGCGTGCCGGTGGCGAACAGGTCGACATCGGGAACATCGTTTGCCGTCAGCGGCTGACCGCTGTTCTCCATCTGCGAGCCGCCGCTGACCCGCCCTGCATTGGTGCCGCTGCCGCCGAACTTGATCGCCTGCACGCCGAACTGGTCCTGATTGAAGAAGATATACCAGGGAAACAGCGCGCAGATCAGGCCAAGCGTGATGCCGAGCGCGGCAAAGACGATATCGCTGCGGCGGTCGGATTTCTTGTCGAGCCTGGGATATTGCGGCCTTGGCGGCTGCGGCCATTCGGTGACCGGGAACAGCCCGTCGAGAAGCGAGCCACGACTGGTCTCGATCGCTTCTTTGGGGCCGGCGCGAGGGGTCCTTGGCAATTCAGGCTTGACGACGCTGGGCAAGGCAGGCTCGGCCAAGCGAGGCACAGTGGACTCGACTACGCTGGCTACCCTGGGCAAGAATGGCCTGGCGGCCCTGGCCAGAATGGCCTCAGCCTTGGCGGCCTTGTCGAGATCGGCCTTTGCCCTGACAGCTCTCGCTTCGTTGGCCCGGGCTTCCTCGGCGGCACTGGCCTCTGCGATCATCTCGCGCAAAAGCCGCTCGGTGTACTGAAGCTCAGTCTCCTGCATCGACACTTTGCTTGCCTTTCAGATGACGGGCGAGGTCGGAGAATGCGTCGCTCGAGGCGCGATCCCTGGGCGACTGCGTCAGCGCCTCGTAGATCAGCGGCACCTGGCGCACGGCAATATCGAGCTCGGCATCGGCGCCGCCCTGATAGGCGCCGAGCAGGCGGATGTCGCGCGTGTCCTCGAAGCGCGAGATCATCGACTTCAGCCTGGTCACCAGCATGCGTTGCTCGGGGCTCCATGCCTTGTCGGCGAGGCGCGAGATCGACGACAGCGGATTGACCGGGGGGTAGCGGCCCTGTTCGGCAATGGCGCGGTCGAGCACGACATGGCCGTCGAGAATGCCGCGTACCGAATCGGCGACCGGGTCGTTGTGGTCGTCGCCGTCGACCAGCACCGAGATGATGGCAGTGATTGATCCCTGTCCTTTGATACCGGGGCCTTCAGCGCCCGGGCCAGCGCGTTCGAGCAGCTTGGGCAGGTCGGTGAAAACCGAAGCGGGATAGCCGCGGGCGACCGGCGGCTCGCCGGTGCCGGTCGCTACCTCGCGCAGCGCATGGGCAAAGCGGGTAATCGAATCCAGCACCAGCAGCACGCGATGGCCCTGGTCGCGAAAATGTTCGGCAACGCGCATGGCGGTATCCGGCGCGCGCCGGCGCATCATGGCGCTCTCGTCGCTGGTAGCGACGACGGCGACCGTCTTGGCCATGCTCTCTGCGCCGATCGTGTCTTCGAGGAATTCGCGTACCTCGCGGCCGCGCTCGCCGATCAGCGCCACGACCACGGTGTCGAAGGCGTCGGCGCCGGCCAGCATGGCGAGCAGCGTCGACTTGCCGACGCCGGAACCGGCAAAGACGCCGAGGCGCTGGCCGAGGCAGAGCGGCGTGAAGATGTCGATGACCTTGACCCCGGTCGTGAAGGCGGTGCCGACGCGCTGCCGCGCCATGGCGCCGGGCGTTGTGCCGTCGCCGCTCGCAGCCTCGCCGATCCTGATCAGCGGCGGGCCGCCGTCGATGACGCGGGTCAGCGCGTCGATGGCGCGCCCACGCCACGAAGCATGCGGCGTTACCGTCAGCGGGCCGCGGCGAAACACGGCGTCGCCGATGCCGGCGTCGGCGCTGCGTTCGAAAGGGGCGATGACGACTTCGTCGCGGCCGATCCTGACGATCTCGCCGCGGCGCGTGCCGGCATTGCCGCGCTGTTCGACGAGGTCGCCAAGCCTGGCGACTTCAGACAGGCCGCGCACCTTGTAATGCGTTGGCGAAACCTCCGAAACACGGCCGCCGCGCCGCAGCAACGTCTCGGTGTCATCGAAGCGGCGCCAGATCCGCTCCAGCGAAGCCAGCCGGTTTTCCGGTGCTGTCTCCGGTTGCCGTTCAAGCGCGCGTATCGATGATTTGCTGCTCGACATGCTGCTACGACTTGGAGCCGAGCGTCTTGATGGCGTCGTCGGTCGAGGCATCGGTCTGGCGCATCAGCGCCGCCGTGTTCTCGAAGGCGCGCTGGACCATGATCAGGCGCGTCATCTCCAGCACCGGATTGACGTTGGATTCCTCGACATAGCCCTGCGCGACGCCGAGATCGGAACGGTCGGTGACCGGCTCCGGCGCACGCGCGGGCACGATGCCAGAATTGCCGTAGCGGACGAAATTCGGGCCGGGATCGAAATTGAACAGGCCGATGGCGCCGACGAGCTTGTCGCCCTGGCGCAGCGAGCCGTCGGCGCCCGCCTTGGGTGGGCCGTCGCGCGGGTCGAGCTGGATCGGCGCACCGCCGGCGTCGAGCACCGGATGGCCTTCGAGCGACATCAACTCGCCGTTCTCGTTCATCGAAAAGCGTCCGTCGCGCGTCATCACGGTGCCGGCCGGGGTGTCGATGCCGAACCAGGCATCGCCCTGGACGGCGAAGTCGAACGGGTTGCCGGTCTGCGTCATCGCGCCATGCGCGCCGGACAAATAGGTCTTGCCGGAGGAGGCGAAGGACACCGATTTGGGGCCGCTGCCGGAGACGACATCCTCGAACTTCACGCCGGTGGCGCGAAAGCCGATGGTCGAGGCGTTGGCGACATTATCGGCGATGGTGTCGAGACGGCGCTCAAGCGCGATCTGCGAGGAAAGGGCGACGTAAAGGCTGTCCTGCATGGTGTTCTCAGAATCTCAGTTTCTGCATGGCCATCATCAGATCGGTCGAGATGCCGACGGTGGTCGGCTGCGCAAACAGCACACCGATCGATGTCTGGGCGGTCGAGGTCGGATGATTGATTTCCCAAAGGCTGGTGAAGCGGGTGAGGAATTTCTCGAGCTTGGCCGGGTCGGTGAAATCGGTGAGGTCGAGCTTTGCGTCGAAGGCCTGCGCCTGCTTGTCGATATCTGCGGCAGCGAAGGAATCGGGCAGGCCGATGGCGGTGCGTACCACGCTGGCCAGGGCCGTGTCGGCCAGCACGTCGTACCAGTTGGTGATGGTCGAGGCCTTGCGCTCGAAATAGAGCGCCAACCGCACGCCCTCATTGGTCTTGCCGGCGTCTTCTTCCAGGGTCTGGCGCATGTATTTGTCGACCACCGGCTGCTGCGACGGGCTGCGGGTCGTTGCCGCTTCGCCGTAGGCCTCGAAATTCAACGAGGTGGCGAGCCTGGCATAGGCCTTGTTGGAGAGCTTGTTGGCGACACTGGCGGGATCGCGGACACCGCCCTCAAGGACATCACGGACGAGATCCTTGTTGGTGGTCGCCGGATCGAGCCCGCTTGCGGACAGAGCATAGTTATAAAGGCGGCTGTCGGCCATCAGGTCGTCGACCGATTTCACCTTGGTGATGTTGGCGAGGTAGTAGCTGGTCTCGGCCTGGACGGCGTCCGCATTCGGCTTGATGAGGCCAAGACTGGACTCGGTCGTGTAGAGCTTCGGCGTGGTCTTCAGCACCGCGTCGCGCGTGATCGTCTGATCGCCATACTGGGCAAAATCAAAGGCGGTGACGAAGTTGGCGTAGCTCTTGTCGGTCAACAGGTTGGCGGGACTCAACGGATCGGTGACGCCGCCATTGACCATGGTGCGGATCTGCTTCGTCGTCTGGGTCGATGCATCAAGCCCATAGGCAGCCATGGCGAAGGTCAGCAGGCGCTTGTCCTTCAGCAGGTCTTCGATGGACTTCACCTTGGAGATGTTGGCTGCGTAGTAGTCGGCCTCGCCCTTGATGTATTGCGCGGTCGGCTTGACGAGCAACAGTCCGGTTCCGCCGATCACAGCCTTCGGCACCGCCTGCTGGACGGCGTCGCGCGCCGTAGCCTGGTCGCCATATTGGGCAAAGTCGAAAGCCGCGACGAAAGCCGCATAGCCCTTGTTTGTCGACGTGTTTGCGGGGCTGTTCGGGTCGGTGACGCCGCCTTCCAGCATGGCCCGCACGGTCGCAGCCGGCTCGGCGTCGGCGTCCAGGCCGAACGCGGCCATCGCATAGGTGAGCAGGCGATCGTTGCCCATCAGGTCGTCGATCGATTTTACGTTGGAAATGTTGCTCAGGTAGTACGAGGTTTCGCCCTTGTAGTAGGTGAAGCCGTTCTGCGAAGGGCCGACCGAGACCTGGAGACCATAATTGTTGGTCACGCCCTGCTGTGCCGAATTGTAGCTCGTGGCATTAGCGCCAAGTGCGGCGAAATTGAAGGCCGACACGAACTCGGCATAACGCTTGTCGCTCAGTTTGTTGGCGAAGCTGTCGGAATCCGACACCCCTTCCTTCAGGGCTTTGACCATGAAGGCCTTGGCGTAAGCCATGTCGCCGAGACCGAAGGCTTTCATGGCATATTTGAACAGCCGGTCGTTCTTGACGAAATCGTCGATCGATTTCACGCTGCCGATGTTCGCGAGATAGTAGTCGGTGTCGCGCTTGGTGATCGGCTCCGCCTCGATGCGGTCGATCGCCTTGGGGATGTCCCTGGCGATGAGCTGGTAGCTGGTAAAAGTGCTCAACACGACATGCCTCCGGTCGCAGCTTCAAAAGCAAGACTATGCGGACTTGCTTGCGCGAGGCTGAATCGCCTCACCTTGCATGATTCAAGCCTCACACAAGGCACGGGGGCTATCGGTTAGGCCTGACGTGATGCGGAAGGATCTGGCGTGGGCATTCTGATCGGACTTGTGGTGACGCTCGGCTGTGTTCTCGGCGGCTTCATGGCGATGGGCGGCCATCTGCATGTGCTGATGCAGCCTTGGGAAGCGGTGGTCATCTGTGGCGCCGCACTTGGAACCTTTCTCGTCGCCAACCCGATGAAGACGGTCAAGGACACCGGCAGGGGTATCCTCGAAGCGTTCAAGCAGGCGGTGCCGAAAGAACGCGACTATCTGGAGACGCTGGGCGTGCTGCACAGCCTGATGCGCGAACTGCGCTCGAAGTCGCGCAGCGAGGTCGAGGCGCACATCGACAATCCGGAGGAGTCGGCGATCTTCCAGGCGTTCCCGACCGTGCTCAAGAACCACGACCTGACGAATTTCATCTGCGACTACTGCCGCATCATCATCATCGGCAATGCCCGCTCGCATGAGATCGAGGCGCTGATGGACGAGGAAATCCAGACCATCAAGTCCGACAAGATGAAGGCCTACCACGCGCTGGTGGCGGTGGGTGACGGTCTGCCGGCGCTCGGCATCGTCGCCGCCGTGCTCGGCGTGGTCAAGGCGATGGGCGCGCTCGACCAGTCGCCCGAAATCCTCGGCGGCCTGATCGGCGCCGCCCTTGTCGGAACCTTCCTCGGCATCTTCCTGTCTTATGCGGTGGTCGGACCGGTTGCCACCAAGATCAAGACGGTGCGCGAGAAGAAGAATCGCCTCTATATCATCGTCAAGCAGACGCTGCTTGCCTATATGAACGGCGCTCTGCCGCAGGTGGCGATCGAGTTCGGCCGCAAGACCATCTCGTCCTATGAGCGGCCGACGATCGACGCCGTCGAGCAAAGCACGATGAACACAGCTTCCGCCGAGAAGAAAGCGGCTTGAGCCATGCATGACGACAGACAGGACCGCACGCCGTCATGACAAGTCCTGGCAGCCCCTCGCAAGCCCGCTCGCTGATCATTGAGCGTCTGGTCGGTGACAGCGGTGAGGCCGCTCATGTCATCGGCACCGGGCGCTCGATGGGCGAGCGCGCGCTGCCGCTGCTGCAGAAGAGCCTGGCCGGCGAACTCGGCGCACCGGTCACCGTCGACCTGCGCGCGGTCGAGATCAGCCGTGTTCCCGATGCCCGCACGAATGCCGGCGATGCCTTTGCCATGGCCATCATAGCATCGCCGACGTCTTCGGATGCGATGACGCTGGTGGCAGATGCGCCGGCCATCGCCGTGATGGTGTGCGCGCTGTTCGGCGGCGATCCGGATCAGCCGGTTTCGCCGATCGAGCGCGCTCTGTCGCAGATCGAGACCGATGTTGCGACCACGGTCTTCCAGGAAGTTGCGCAGGCGTTGAACGGATCGGGCCGGCGCTCGCTCGAGCTGCGGCTGCCGGTGCCGCGGGCGCTTTCGGGCAGCGAAGCCAAGCGCCGCGTGCTGCGCGATGGCGCGGCGGTGCGCATCGTCTTCGGCATCTCGACGCCGACCGACAGCGGAACGGTCACGGTGATGATCCCGCAGCGCATCCTGCTGGCCACACGCGGTATCGCCGATGTCCACGACAGCGAAGGCACGACCTCCGACTGGCGGGCACGTTTTTCCGAAGAGGTCATGCGCTCGACGGTGACGCTCGAAGCGACCATGCCGCTGGCCCGCCTGACGCTCGGCGATCTCGCCGGTTTCGAGCCGGGCCAGATCATCGAGTTCGAGGAAACCGCGCAGTCGCACGCCAAGCTGAGCGCGCGCGACAAGACGCTGTTTGTCTGCGAGTTCGGCAAACTCGGGCAGAACTACACCGTCCGGATTAGGCATCCTTACGATGCCGGTCAGGATTTTATCGATGGGCTCATGCCGGGCTGACGCCGGGCAAGCTCAAGCATTTGGAGACGACTTATGGCCAAGACCAAGGTGGAAGCCAACATCGACCAGCCGGACGAGCAGCTCGACCGCGCCATCGAGGAATTGCGCGGCGTCCTCCAGGAGGAGGAAAAGCGCCCCGACGCCGCCTTGCGGGCTGCCACGTCCGGCGCCAATTCGAACATCATCATGAGCATCCCCGTCGATGTGCAGATCATCCTCGGCAGCACGGAAATGTCGGTGTCGGACCTGATGGCGCTGCAGAAGGGCTCGACGGTGGCGCTCAACCGGCGCATCGGCGAACCGGTCGATGTCGTGGTCAACGGCCGCAAGATCGCGCGCGGCGAAATCACCGTGCTGGAAAGCGATCCGTCGCGCTTTGGCATCAGGCTGACCGAAATTATCGCGGCGACCAAGGGCGCTTGAGCAATGAATGACATGCGGTCTCAGCAGGAGCGGATGCCATGACGACGCCGGTGACGCTCACGCGCCCGCAAAAGGCCGCCGCCATCCTGGTGGCGATGGGCAAGCCTTCGGCCAGCCGGCTGCTGAAATTCTTCAAGCAGGAAGAACTGAAGGCACTGATCGAAGGGGCGCGGCTGCTGCGCACCATTCCGCAAAGCGACCTCGAACGCATCGTTGCCGAATTCGAGGCCGAGTTCACCGAAGGTGCGGGCCTGCTCGATTCCGCCGACCGGATGGACACGATCCTCAATGAATCGCTGTCGCCCGAAGAGATGAGCGCCATCATGGGCGACAAGCGCTTCGAGGTTGCGCCGGAAGGACCACCGCCGATCTGGCCGGAGCTGGAAAAGCTCGAGCCGACGCGTCTGGGCACGTTCCTTGCCGCCGAGCATCCCCAGACCGCGGCCATGGTGCTGTCGAAGCTTGCGCCGCAAGCCGCCGCCAACATTTTGCTGACCATGGAGAAGCCGATGCGCAGCGAGATCATCAAGCGCATGGTGACGATGGCGACCATTCCGGACGCGGCCACCAGGATCATCGAGAACCAGCTGCGCGCGAGCGTGCTGGCGCAGACCGCGACCAAGGATATCTCGGCGGGACAGGCGCGCGTCGCCAGTATGCTCAACGAGATGGACAAGCCTCAGTTGGAAGAGGTCATGCAGGATCTGGAAGAGGCCGGCACGCCGGACCTCGGCGGTGTCCGCTCCAGGTTGTTTGCCTTCGACGATCTGCCGCTTTTGACGCAGAAGGCGCGGGTGCTTCTGTTCGACGGGCTGTCGACCGAACTGATTACGCTGGCGCTGCGCGGTGCACCACCCGCATTGACGGAATCGGCGCTCTCGGCGATCGGCGCACGGTCGCGGCGCATGATCGAGTCCGAGCTCGGACAGGGCTCGGAAGGCATTCAGCTTGCCGACATCATGACGGCGCGCAAGAACATCGCGGTGGCGACAATCCGGCTTTCGCGCGAGGGGGCTTTCGAACTGCCCTCATCGCAGCAGAGCGAAGCGGCTTAACGCCGAGCGCTGAATGGCTGAAGCGGCGGACAAAGACTCCAAAACCGAAGACGCGACCGAAAAGAAGATCCGCGACACCGTCGAACAGGGCAAGCTGCCCCATTCGCGAGAGGCCGCACTTCTGGCGTCCTTCATCGCCATACTGGTGTTCACCGTCTTCTACGCCAAGGACGCGGTCGTTGATCTCGGCATGTTCCTGTCGATGTTCCTGGAAAAGCCCGAGGCGTGGCCGATGGACACCGAGACCGACGTCATCGCGCTCTACAAGACCGTGATGATGGAGATCGGCCATGCCGTTGTCAGCCTGCTGGCGCTGCTGGTGGTGGCCGGCATCGGCGCCTCGGTGCTGCAGAACATGCCGCAATTCGTCGGCGAGCGGATCCGGCCGCAGCTGTCGCGCATCTCGATAGCCAAAGGCTGGACCAGGATGTTCGGCATTCAGGGCTGGGTCGAGTTCCTGAAATCGCTGGGCAAGCTCGGCTTCGCCAGTATCGTGCTCTACTTCACGCTGTCGCAGGACTACCGCCAGCTCCTGGCCGGCATGATCACCAACCCCGTCGCTTTCGGCCTCGTCATCAAAAGCATCACCGTCGACATATTGGTGGCGATCGTCTTCGTCATGGGGCTGATCGCGGCGGTCGACGTCGTCTGGTCGCGCTTCCACTGGAAGCAGGATCTGCGGATGACCAAGCAGGAGGTCAAGGACGAGTTCAAACAGTCCGAGGGCGACCCGATCATTAAGTCCCGGCTGCGCTCGCTGGCGCGTGACCGGGCGCGCAAGCGGATGATGACGGCGGTGCCGCGCGCGACGCTGATCATCGCCAATCCGACGCACTTTTCCATCGCGCTCAGATATGTCCGCGACGAGGATTCAGCACCCCTGGTGCTGGCCAAGGGCCAGGACCTGGTTGCGCTCAAGATTCGCGAGATCGCCAAGGAGCACAACATCCCGATCTTCGAGGACGTGGCGCTCGCCCGCTCCATGTACAAGCAAGTTTCGGTTGATAGCGTGATCCCGTCGCAATTCTACCAGGCCGTCGCCGAACTGGTGCGGATCGTCTACTCCAAAAAGGCTGAGCGGAGACAAATTTCATGAACCGCCAACCGCACGCAAAATCCCGCGAACTCATCGTTGCCAAGGCCATCGAGCAGGTGGTCGACGAGTTGCGGCTGATCGATGTCGCCGACTACATCGCCTTCATCCGGCTTGAGCATTTCGCTTGCCTGTCGGATCTGGTGGATTCGGCGGTGGAGCTGTTCTTCCTGCCGGGCACGCTCAGGCTCGGCCATGGCGGAGAGGCACATGTCGACTGGAGCGGCAGCCCGCGCATCGTGCTCGATCTCGAGCTTCGGCCGCCGGGCGTCACCGTCTATTTCCAGCTGACGCTGAGCGAGGAGAGGTCTTCGGTCGCGGTCAACTATGTGTCGTTCGAGAAGCCCGGCGAAGACCCCGAGCACAACACCGCCTTGCTGGAGACGGTCATCGAAGAGGCGCGCATTCGCCGGACCGAGCCGCTCGCCTATCGATGATCTTTTGTCTTATCCCAATCGCCGGACGCGGCTTTGATCACTCGATCAGACCCAGGCGCAGCGCCTTGGCCACCGCCTGGTTGCGGTTGACCGCGTTGAGCTTCTGCGTCGACTGGGTGAGATACTGGTTGGCGGTGTGGACCGACAGCTTCAGCAGCCTGGCGATCTCTTCGCTGGTGTTGCCGTTGGCGGTCAGCTTCAGGCACTCCAGTTCACGCTTGGAGATCGACCGCATCCGGCCGGCATCGTTCGGACGAATGCGGGTGACGGCGGCGAACAGCGAAAAACAGCGGGCGTGGATTTCGTAGAGCGTGTCCTCCGGCAGAGCGATCGTCGAGCCGAGGAACACCACCAGCCCGCAATGGCCGCGATCGGCATGGACGGGAAAGGCAATGCCGTTGGTGCCCGGCGCCAGCGGCGCCGTCCGCTCCGCCCAGGCGAGGTTCTGGAAGACGGCGTCCGAGCCGGCGATGCCGTCATCGGCCCACCAGCGCGGCGCTGTCGAGGCGCCGCTGTGGCGCACCATCTCCTCGCCATTGGCGCCGGCGATGAATTTGGTCGCAACAGCAGTGGCTGGATAGTCGGAATCGAAGCTCGGCACCAGGCGCGCCCGTTCCGGCGAGGGGCTGACGAAATAGAGGCCAAACGCCGACGCGTTGATGTCGACGGCGATCCAGCGGCAGCGGCGCACCGCGTCCGGGATGGTGACGGCATGGTGCGTCTCGGAACCGATGGAGAAGGCGCCGAACGGATTGCGCTGCTCGTTGAAAAGGGCTTCGGCCGCCGCCTTGATGTCAGCGTGTTTCAAATGATGCCGCTCCTGATCGCCGTGGCGATGGCCATAGCGCGGTTCGAGGCCGCGAATTTCTGGATGGCGTGGGTGATGTAGCTGTTGACGGTGTTGGACGAGACCCCGAGGATCACCGCGACCTCATCGGTGGTCTTACCTTCAGACACCCAGAACAGGCATTCGCGCTCGCGGTCGGACAGCGGGTCCTGCATGGCGGCGGCGGCGATCAATTGCGGGATGGCGGACAGCGCGTAGCAGCACTTCAACTGAGCCTTCATCAGCGCCGGCTGGTCGATACTGCCGGCCTCGGCCGCGGAGAAAAGCGCAAACAGCCGCTGGCGGCCGACATTGAGCCGCAATGAATAGACTTCGGCATGGCCAAGCACATCGAGCAGGCGCGCCTCTTCGCCGGTGAGCAGTCCGCCGGCGTCGGGCGCCGCGGCGGCGACCAGCGGCCTCGGGCGGATGCCAGGTGCAACGGTCAGCGGTCCCTGGGCAAGGCCGGCGATCAGCCGCTTGCCGATCAGTTCAATGGCGTCGAAGATCCAGTTGGATGAGACGATGCGGGCGTCGTTGCGATCCTGGTCGTGGACGATGGCGACGAGCATGTAGCTGTCGGCGCCGATCTCGGCGGCAAGCTGCATGAAAAAGGAGGTGAGATCGCCGCGCGATTCGAGGCGCGAGCCTAACGTATCGGATTGGAGAAGCGCGGCGGAACTGCTCATTGGATGCTTTGGTTGTATGTCATGGCCGGAGTCTTTTCTTGAGCCCGGACGCTGGGGTTAGCAGCGGCCGAACTTGAAGACGCATCACGTTTACGAAGCACTCACACGGCGCGGCGGTCGCGCTGATCGCCGAATCCATTCAGGGAACGCGAAGCCGTCCGCGTCTGGTGCCGGTCATTGGCCGGAACTTGAGACTTTGGGTGGTCGCCGCGCCCCCCAAGGACCGGCTGATTCGGGTCTAATCTACCCGCAGATGAATCCGACATCAAACGCGATTTGACAAAATCAATATTATTGGACTCAAGCGACTCAGGGGCGGCTTTCGCGGCCTTTTCCGCCGCAAAAGGCCTGAAACGCCGACACGAAAAAGCCAGAGGGTGTTGCGATACTGCCGTATCGAGGGCCGATCGATTCCGATAGGGTCTCGGCAGCCGGCAGGGGTGGGCATCCCTTCGGTCATACGGCGGATTTGGCGGCGCTTGCTCGCGGCCATCAGCATCGGGGGTCATGATGAAGCAGGTTTTCCTGGCGTTCACGGTGGTGCTTGCGGTTCTTGCCGGCATGGCAGCGCCCGCCAAGGCTGAGCCGACCGTTACCTATGCGCTCGACAACGGGCTGCAGGTGGTGCTGGTGCCCGACCATCGCGTGCCGAAGGTGGTGATGAACCTGCGCTACCGCGTCGGGTCGATGAATGAACCCGCGGGACGCTCGGGCTTTGCGCATCTGTTCGAACATCTGATGTTTTCCGGCACGCCGGCCTGGCCGAACGTGTTCGGTGCGCATGCCGCGCTCGGCAACGAGATCAATGCCTGGACCACCGAAGACGGCACGGTATATTACGTCGACGGGCTGTCGTCGTCACTGCCGATGATCCTGTCGCTGGAGGCCGACCGCATGGCCAATATCGGCCGCTCGGTGACTCAGGCCAAGCTCGATCTGCAGCGCTCGGTGGTCAAGAACGAGATGCGCCAGAACGTGCTCGACAAGGCCGGCGCATCCGGCTGGGAAGCTTTCTGGTCCGGGCTGTTCCCGAAGCCGCATCCCTATAGCCGCATGGTTATCGGCTCGGTCGCCGATCTCGATGCGGCGACGCTCGACGATGTCAGGGGTTTCTTCAACAGCTACTATCTGCCCAACAATGCGGTGCTGGTGCTGGTCGGCGACTTGGAGATCGACGACACCAAGGCGCTGATTGCCGACACGTTCGGCCGCGTGGCGCGCGGCGCCGATGTGGCGCGGCCCGCCGTGCCGGCACCGACGCAGGCCCGGCTCAAGCTGGTGCTCGAGGATCGCGTGCCAAGCCCCATCGTCGTGGTCGGCTTCAGTGGCCCGGTGGCGCAGTCGCCCGACAATGGTGCGCTCAGCATTGCCGCCGAACTGCTCGGCAACGGCGAATATGGGTTTTTGCGCAACCGGCTGGTTTCGCAGTTGGGCATTGCCACCTATGCCAGCGCGAGCTGGACCGGCGGTCTGCTCGGTGGCCGCTTTACCTTCGAGGCGGGTGCCGCCGAAGGTGTGGCGCCGGAAGCGCTGGAAAGCGCGATGAAAACGGCGTTTGCGGATTTCCTGAAGACCCCGCTCGATCCGGTCGATGTCGAGCGTGCGCGCACCGGCATCTTGCAGGCAGCGCGGCTCGGCAGCGAAGCACTGAAGGATCGCGCCGGCGTCGTCTCCTACAATGCCGACGTGCTCGGCGGTGCGCAGAGCGCGCTGGTCGACGACCCGCGGGTGAAGGACGCCAGCGTGGCGGATGTCGAGGCAACGATGAAGCGGCTGTTGAAACCGGAAGACGCCAGCGTGCTGGTGCTGAAGCCCGGCCCGCGCGGCGGCTATCCCGATGCACTGATCGGCTCGTCCGGCACACCGCAGCCGTTCACCGCGCCGGAGCGAGCGGCGATCGACATTCCGAAGCATGCGGCCGGGCAAGCGCCTTCGGCAACACTGCCCGCCATGGAAACGGCGACGCTCTCGAATGGCATCAAACTCGTCCACTACACAATGCCGGAAGCGCCGATGGTCTATGTCGCGGCCAGTGCCGCCGGCGGCTGGAACAGCGTGCCGGAAGGCAAGGAGGGATTGCTGGAGCTTGCAGCAAGCATGGCGACACGCGGGGCCGCCGATCGCGGCTCGGCTGATTTCGCCAAGGCGGCCAGCGACATCGGCGCCGGCGTCAGCCACCAGGCCGGAACGCTGACCACGATGATGACGCTTGGCGTGCCGCCGGAAAAGCTCGACCAGGGTATTGGCCTGCTCGCCGACGCGGTACTGAAGCCTCGTTTCGACAAGACCGAATGGACGGTGCTGATGGCGCAGACAGTCGACTGGCTAAACGGCCGCGAGGCGGATCTGCCCGACGTTGCCGGCCGCATGGCAAAGGCGACGCTGATCCCGCAGGTGCCGGGCAAGGCAGCGGTGGACTGGTCGGCAAAGGCGCTGGCCTCGATCTCGCTCGACGAGGCGAGGGACGCATTCAAGGCGGAGTTCACGCCGAAGGCGGTGACCTTCTACAGCGTCGGCCCGATGCCGGTCGCGACCGTCGCCGCCAGCCTTGAAAAAGCATTCGGCGCGTGGACAAGCGACACCGCCGGCTATGCCGTCGAGCCGTCGCCGGCGGCGCATTTCAACGGGGGACAGAAAGTGCTGCTGGTGCCCGAACCCGGCGCCAGCCAGTCGGCGCTGTTCGTGGCGCGGCCGGCGCCCGGCACCGACGAGAGCGAGCGCGCTGAATTGACCGCGGTCTCCAACCTGCTTGGCGCCGATTTCTCCAGCCGGCTGAATTCGGTGATCCGCGAGGAGAAGGGCTACTCCTATGGCGTGTCGAGCTATCTGATGAGCCCGATGAAGGCCGGCTCGGGATTGGTCGTGGCAACCACCGTCGAGCGCGCCAACACCGGGCCGGCGATTACCGAAATCCTGAAAGGATTTGCCGGCCTGACCACCTTGCCGGTGGCGCAGGACGAAGTCGACCGCACGGTGACTGTCTATCGCCGGGCGCTGGCTGGATCGGCCGAGACGTCGGCTGGTCTGTTCTCCTCGCTGATTGGCGCGGTCGGCAGCGGATCGACGCTGGAGGACCAGCAAACCCGCATGGCGGGGCGCACAAAGCTGACGCTCGATGCGGTTCAGAAACAGGCGCTGGCCCTGGCGTCGCTCGATCCGTCGCTGATCGTGGTGGCGGGCGACCCCGATGTGGTGATGCCGCAGCTTGCCGCGATCGGCCTCAAGGACGTCGAGATCGTCAAGCGTGACGAGGCTGGCGAAGAGACGGCGATGCGGGCGCTCGATCTTCTCGGGGGCAATCGGCAGGCGCCGCTGTCTGCCTCGCCGTGGCGGGTTGGCGATGGCGGCACGACACGGGCGGTGCACGCCTGCGCCGGCGACAGGGATTGCGGCGCGCAGATCCACGCCGATTGACGGGTTAAACACGCGGCCGCCGGCCGCGTTGTAATTCTGGGGTAACTTTGTTTCGGGGGAAACGATGAGCGATTCATTTCGGGAAGTCACATCCGTCTCGTGGTTCGGGCGGATCAAGCGCGCGGTCGGCGGGGTCATCTTCGGCCTTATCCTGATCGTGCTGATGGTGATCGGGCTGTTCTGGAACGAAGGCCGCGCCGTGCAGACGGCGCGCTCGCTGGCCGAAGGTTCTGGAGCGGTGGTTTCGGTCGGCGCCGACAGCGTCGATACCGCCAATGACGGCAAGCTGGTTCATGTCAGCGGACTGGTGACGGCGGACAGCGGCCTGGCGGATCCGGATTTCGGCATCGCCACGCAAGGGCTGCGGCTGTCGCGCAGTGTCGAGATGTATCAGTGGAAGGAAGAGTCCAAGTCGGAGACGACCAAGAAGCTCGGCGGTGGCGAAGAGACGGTGACCACCTACAGCTATTCCAAGGTGTGGGACGACAGCCAGATCGACTCGTCGGACTTCAAGAAGCCGGACGGCCACCAGAATCCGCCGATGGAAATCCACGGCCGGACCTTCCAGATTCCTGAGGGCAAGCTTGTCGCCTTCGATCTCAATACGCCAGTGCTGGACCGTATCGAGGGTGACAAGGACTATTCGCTCTCAGCCGACCAGTCGGCGGCGATAAAGGCTGCCTATACCGGAACGAAACCGCTCAGCATCGTCGATGGCAAGATTTTTCTCGGCAATGACAACACGACGCCCGCTTTGGGTGACTATCGAATCGGCTACGAACTGGCGCCGCTGGGCGTGATCAGTATCATCGCGCGCCAGGCCGGCAGCCGCTTCGAGCCCTACCAGACGCAAGCCGGCGATGCGCTGCTGATGGTCGATACCGGCAACGTCCCGGCCGAAAAGATGTTCGCCGACGCGGTCAGCGCCAACACGCTGATCACCTGGCTGCTGCGCGGCGCCGGCTTGCTGTTGCTGACCATAGGCTTTGCGCTGTTCCTCAGCCCGATCGGGGTGATCCTCGACGTCATACCCTTCCTCGGCAGCATGGCGCGGATGGGCACCGGCATCATCGCCTTCGTCCTGGCGATCCTGGTCGGCACGGTGACGATTGCGATTGCCTGGTTCTGGTACCGACCGTTGCTGGCGCTCGCCATCCTGGCGGCAGGCGTGATTGCGGCGGTGATTGTCTACCGTATCGGTCGGTCGCGAAGGCCAGCCGTTCCGGTGGTTGCGCCCAACCCGGCGGCGGCCGCCTAGATAGAGGTCGGGGCGGCCGGAGCCGCCCCATATCTCTTTGGCGCAATTCCGGCCGGAAAACCGCTTCACACTTGTCCTGGAATTGCTTTCCTATTTGTCCTCGAAGCCGGTGAGCACGCCGACGGCGTTGATGCCGATCTCCTCGACGGCGTAGCCGCCTTCCATCACGAACAGCGTCGGCAGGCCGAGCTTGGCGATGCGATGGCCGATCTTCGGATAGTCCGGGCTTTTCAGCTTGAACCGGCTGATCGGGTCCTTCTCGAAGGTGTCGACGCCGAGCGACACGATGACGATATCGGGGGCGTAGGCGGCGAGCTTGGCGCAAGCGTCCTCGAGCGAGGCGTTCCAGGCGTCCCAATTGGTGCCGAAGGGCATGGGATAATTGACGTTGAAACCTTCGCCGGCGCTGGCGCCGCGTTCATCGGCATGGCCGAGGAAGAACGGATACTCCACCATGGGATCGCCATGCAGGTTGAGAACCTGCACGTCGGCGCGTTCATAGAAGATCTCCTGCGTGCCATTGCCGTGGTGATAGTCGACGTCGAGGATCGAGACGCGTTTTGCGCCCTGATCGAGGAACCACTGCGCGGCGACCGCGGCATTGTTGATGTAGCAGTAGCCGCCCATGAACCCGGCACCGGCGTGATGGCCGGGCGGGCGGCAGAGCGCGAAGGCCGACCGCTCGCCACCCTTGACCAAGGCCGCCGCCGTCAGCGCCACGTCATAGGACGATTTGATCGCGGTCCATGTGCCTTCGACGAAGGTGGCGCCGGCGTCGAAGGAATAGTAGCCGAGCAAGGCGTCGACGCGCTTGGGTGGCACGTCGCCGCGCAGGCCGCGCGTCGGCCAGGTGAAGGGCATCGCCGTGCCCTCGAAGCCGGCGGCCTTCCACGCCGGCCAGACGGTCGGCAGGAAGTCGATATAGTCGGCCTTGTGGATGCGCTTGGCGGCTGTGAGATCGTGCTCGACCGGTCCGATGATCGGCCCCAGATTCTCGCTCTCGACCCGCGCCTTGATGAACTCGGCCCGCGATGGCTTTTCGAAACCCGGCACGATTGCCGACGTGACCAGTTCCATCTGGCCGGCATGGCCGGCATGAAGCGGCGAATAGACAGTCTTCATGAATTTCCTCTCGAAATAGCGAAATCAGTCAAGGTTGAGATAGGGGGTGACCAGAGCGAGCCACATTCTTTCCACATCGTCCTCGATGAGGTCGTATGTCTTGCGATCCCGCTTCAACCCCACAAGCCGGCAGGCGTGCCCGACATCCATCATCAGCACGCCGAGTCGGCTGGCGATCTTGTCTTCAAGGGCCGGGTTCACGTGCTGCAGCCACGCGGCGTAAAGCGCGATGATCTGCTCGTCATATTCGTCCTGGATCGGCCTGAGGTCGGCATTGCCGGATATCGCCTCGATCACCGGCATCAGGGTGGCGTTTTCGAGATATATTCTGGAGGTATCGATGAAGAGCTTGCGCACCTCCTGCCGAAACTCGTCGCGGTTGGTGGGTGGGGTGACCTCGATGCGCCTGGCGATCACCTCGGGAAACGACGACAGCCAGCGCCGGGCGAGGTCGAGGAGAATGGCTTCCTTGTTGGGAAAGTACTGGTAGACCGAACCGACCGACAGGCCCGCGCGCCGGGCAATGGCGAGCGTCGTCGGCGTCTTGGTTCCCTGCTCCCGCGTCAGGATCAAAGCCGCGTCGAGTATCCGGTCGACCACCTTGCTCGACCGTTCCTGCCGCGGCTGCTTGCGCGGTTCGAGCGCCATCCTGGTTTCGCGGCTGAGACTGCGCTTCACGGATTGATGCCTTCGTTCCCTGCCGGTTTCAACACAGGTCCCGGTCTCAACATTGGCGTGGTGTGTTGTCCACAATACATTCGAAATTCGGCACGTTGACAAACGCGAATAATTAGTCGCATTCTTTTATCCACGCTGTTTTGAGAGATCACAAGGGGAATTTCGAAACAGCGCACTGGCATCAGTTTTCGTCCGATAACGCCGCTCCTGCGGAGTGGCAGCTTGTCGGACAAGAGGGTTGTCGGTCTCAGCCAGTCGTCAAAAGCGCGGAGTCGCGATGTCTGTCACGGGTGCGGGTCAAAATGCTGATCTGATCGTCATCAATGGTCGCGTGCGGACCATGGACGATGACAATCCCGCCGCCGAGGCGATTGCCGTCAAGGACGGCGCCATCATCGCCATCGGCAACCACGCCGCCATCGAAAAACTCAAGGGAACGACCACAGACGTGATCGACGCCAAGGGCGGTTCGGTCCTGCCCGGTTTCATCGAAGCCCACATGCATCTGTTCTCGGGAGGGGCTGAGCTCGCGCACCTTCAACTCGGCGGTATCCATGGCTTCGAGGCGCTTCAAAGCGCCATCCGCGACTACGCCACGACGTGGCCCGAGGCGAAGATGCTTGTGGGACAGGGCGTCGACTACACCGTGCTCGGCGACGAGCGGGTGACACGCCATCATCTCGACGCCATCCTGCCCGACCGCCCCTTCTGCATGGCGGCACCCGACCACCATACGATGTGGGCCAACACCAAGGCGTTGGAGATGGCCGGCATCCTGAAGGGACGCACGCTCGGTCCGGGCAACGAGATCGTGATGGGTGACGACGGCCTGGCCGCGGGCGAATTGCGCGAGGGCGAGGCCTTCGGTCCGGTGCTCGACCTTGCCGGCGAAAGCCAGGTGCGGTTGGGGCTGTCGACCGGCGGCGAGCCGGACCCAATGCCGTCGGCCGCCGAGCGGGCCGCTGACCGTGACATCATGCGGCGCGGACTTGCCTGGTGCGCGCGCCACGGCATCACCTCGATCCAGAACATGGACGGCAATCTCTACCAACTCGAATTGCTTTCCGAGATCGAGGCCGAGGAAGGCCTGCCCTGCCGCGTCAAGATCCCGTTCCACTACAAGAATTTCATGACGCTCGACATGCTCGAGAAGGCGTCCGTCATGGCCGAGCGCTACGACAGCGAGTGGCTATCATCGGGCATGGTCAAGGTGTTCTATGACGGCGTGCTCGATTCCTGGACCGCGGTTATGGTCGAACCCTATGCGGATCGTCCCGACTGGGTCGGCGAGCCGCTGTTCACGCCGCAGCAATTTATCGATCTCGCCGTGGCTATCGACAAACGCGGGCTGCAGATCGCCGTGCACTCGATCGGTGACGGCGCCGTGCGCGCAGTGCTCGACGGTTACGAGGCGGCGCAGAAGGTCAATGGCAAGCGCGACAGCCGGCACAGGGTTGAGCACATCGAGGTCACCACAGCAGCCGACGTGCCGCGTTTTGCCGAACTCGGCGTCATCGCCTCGATGCAGCCGTCGCATCCGCCCGGCGCCATGGATTTTCCGCTGGAGCCGACGGTGTCACGCATCGGGCCGGCCCGCTGGCCGCTGAGCTATGCCTGGCGCACCCTGAAAAGCGCCGGCGCCCATGTCGTGTTCGCCTCGGACTGGCCGGTGGCAGCGATCGACCCGATCCTGAGCATTCAGGCGGCAGTGCAGCGCAAACCATGGGCAGAAGGCGATCCTGACCAGAGTTTCTCGCTGCAGGAAGCGATTGCCGCCTACACGGTCGAGGGCGCCTATGCCGAATTCGCCGAGCATCGCAAAGGCGTTCTGAAACCCGGCTACATGGCGGATCTGGTGGTTTTGTCGGCCGATATCGAGAAGACGGCGCCGGCCGATCTGCACAAGCTGCGACCGGTGACGACGGTCTGCGGTGGCAAGGTAACCTACCAGGCCTGACAATGGCATGCGGCTTGCACAGCTTGCCGCTTGCAAGACGAAATGACCGACTGAACTGTGGTTCAATGCCGGACTTGCCAACCAACCGGCCGTGTGGTCACATCGAACAGGGGAAAAACTCCGCCAGCAAGAGCGGGGTCAACAGTGAGGCGTATCGTGCCGGAAAAACCGGATCGGAATGCAATTGAAGTCGTAAACGTCAGTAAAATTTTCGGATCGGGTGAGGGGCAGGTTGCTGCCCTCGATACGGTCTCGGTATCCATCCGCGAGAATGAGTTCTTCACCCTGCTGGGACCATCCGGCTGCGGCAAGACCACGTTGCTGCGGCTGATTGCCGGCTTCGACTTTCCAACCGCCGGCGAAATCCTCCTCTACGGTCAGGACATCGCGCCGTTGCCGCCCTTCAAGCGGCCGGTCAACACCGTCTTCCAATCCTACGCGCTGTTCCCGCATATGACGGTCGCCGACAATATCGGCTTTGGCCTGGAAATGCTGGGCAAGCCGAAGGCCGAGATCAAGGCGCGCGTCGCCGAGATGCTGAAACTGGTGAAGATGGAGGCGCTGGCGGGTCGCCGAACCAGCCAGATCTCCGGCGGCCAGCAGCAGCGCGTGGCGCTCGCCCGGGCGCTGGCGCCGCAGCCCAAGGTGCTCCTGCTCGACGAACCGCTCTCGGCGCTCGACTACAAGCTGCGCAAGGAAATGCAGATCGAATTGAAGCGGCTGCAGCACGAGACCGGAATTACCTTCATCTTCGTCACCCACGACCAGGAGGAAGCGCTGACCATGTCGGACCGCATCGCGGTGATGTCGTCGGGCAAAATCCTGCAGGTCGGCTCGCCGCGCGACATCTACGACCGGCCGGCCGAGCGTTTCGTCGCCGACTTCATCGGCGAGTTGAACTTCCTCAAGGCGGATGTGGTTAGCGCGACTGGTGGCCGGGCGACGGTGAAGCTGCCGTCTGGTGTGGAAATCCCAGCCTCGCTGCCGGAAGGCTTCAGCCCCAGCGGCAAGGTCACCATCGTCGTGCGTCCAGAGCATGCGCAGTTGGGCACGGCCAGCCCGAGCGCTTCGCTGTCCGGCACCGTCGAAAACATCGTCTATCTCGGCACCGACACGCACTTCCATCTGCGCCTTGCCGGTGGCGAGCCGTTCATCGTGCGGCGTCAGAACAGCCGCGGCGCCGGTGACGGCTTCGTGCAGGGCGGCCAGATCGGCATCATGATCGGCAACGACGCCGCGCAAGTGCTGAAGGACTGATCATGGCGACCGCGGAACAAGTCGCCAAGGCAGCGGAGCGACGCGATGTGCGCGACCGGTGGCTGCTGTCAGCGCCAGCCTTGCTGGTGATCTTCCTCGCCGCGACCGGCCCCTTGCTGATCGTGCTGATCTACTCGTTCCTGACGCCTGGCCCCTATGGCGATGTGAAGTGGCAGTTTTCGCCCGATGCCTGGCTGTCGGTGTTCATGGAACGCGACATTTTCGACGATACGCTTTCGCTTGCGGCAGCGCATGTCACCATCTTCTGGCGCTCGATCAAGCTGGCGGTGATAACGACGATCGCCACTTTGGCATTGGGGTTTCCAACCGCCTATTTCATGGCGACGCGCAGCGAGAAAACCAGGGATCTCTGGCTGTTCCTGATCACCATTCCGTTCTGGACCAACCTTCTGATCCGCACCTTCGCCGTGCTGCAGATCATCCGCAACGAAGGCATCATCAACACCATCCTTATCAAGCTTGGTATCGTCTCAGCGCCGGTGCAGATCCTCTTCACCGACACGGCGATTCTGATCGGCATGGCCTATGTCTATCTGCCGCTGATGGTGCTGCCGATCTATGCCAGCATGGAGAAGCTTGATTTTCGCCTCGTCGAGGCGGGCTACGACCTCTACGCGACCCGATTCAAGGTATTGCGGAAGATCATTTTCCCGCTGGTCAAACCCGGCGTCATTGCCGGCTCCATCCTGGTCTTCATTCCAGCCCTTGGCGCCTATGTGACGCCGAGCGTGCTTGGCGGCGGCAAGAATATGATGCTGTCCAACCTGATCGAATTGCAGTTCGGCCAAGGCCGCAACTGGCCGCTCGGCTCGGCGCTGTCGATCACGGTGATGATCATCGTCATGGTGGCGCTGCTTGCCTATGTGCGCAATGCCGGCAAGTCGGGGGCGCGGCATGGCTAAGAACTTTTCCATCAAGCACCAGACCGGCTTCACGGTGATCGCTGCGACCTGTTTTATCGTGCTCTATCTGCCGATCATCGTGCTGGTCGCCTATGCCTTCAACGCGGCGAACTCGACGTCCGAATGGGGCGGCTTTTCGATGCGCTGGTTCCAGTCGGCTTGGCAGAACGTGCAAGTTATCGACGCGACGCTACGCTCGTTCCAGATCGGCGCCGTCGCTGCGGTGCTGTCGACAATCTTTGCCACCATGGCCGCGCTCGCCACCACGCGCACCGCGTCCTATCCGGGCCTCACCTTCAAATATGCGGCGATCAACCAGCCGCTGATGGTGCCCGAGATCGTCACGGGCGTGGCGCTGCTGATCTTCTTCTCGCGCATCAAGATCTTCACCGGCTATTCCGGCATTGGCTATCTGATCGCCGCGCACACGGCGTTCTGCATCCCGTTCGCCTATCTGCCGATCCGGGCGCGGCTGGAAAACATGGACCTGACGCTGGAGCGCGCGGCCGCCGATCTGTACGCGACGCCTTGGAAGACCTTCCGCCGCATCACGCTGCCGCTTTTGTGGCCCGGCATACTGGCCGGACTGATGCTGGCCTTCGTCATCTCGCTCGATGACGTCGTCATCACCGAGTTTGTCAAATCGGGCGGCCAGGATACGCTGCCCACCTACATGCTCGGCCAGATCCGCCGCGGCATCACGCCTGAGATCAACGCGATATCGACCGCCTTCCTGCTGCTTTCGGTCGCGATCGTCACGTTGTTTTTCTTCGTCAGCAGGAAAAGAGACTGAACCGACAAATGGGAGCTAAAACCATGAACTGGAAAACAACGACAGCCGCCATGGGGTTGGCGCTGCTCGCAACGACGAGCCTGGCCCGCGCCGATGGCGAGCTGAACATCTACAATTGGGGCAACTATACCAGCCCCGACGTGATCAAAAAGTTCGAAGCCAAATACAACGTCAAGGTGACCATCACCGATTACGATTCCAACGATACGGCGCTCGCCAAGGTACGCCAGGGCGGCACCGGCTTCGACATCGCCGTTCCGTCGCAAACCTACGTGCCGATCTGGATCAAGGAGGGCCTCGTGCAGGAGACCGATCCGGGCAAGATGGAGAACTTCAAGAACGTGGCGCCGGAATGGGCCAATCCAGACTTCGACCCCGGCCGCAAATATTCCGTGCCGTGGGCGCTGGGCACCGTCGGCGTCGTCGTCAACACCGATGCCTACAAGGGACCAGCCGACAGCTGGGGCATCATCTTCAACACGCCGGACGAGCTGAAGGGCAAGACCAATGTCGTTCCCGAGATGAATGACGTTATCTTCGCGGCGATCAAATATGTCGGCGGCCAGCAGTGCACCGACGACAAGACGGTGCTGAAGAAGGTGCGCGACACGCTTGTCGCGGCCAAGCCGAACTGGATCGCCATGGAATACAACACCATCGAAAAGATGGGCGCCGGCGACTTCAAGGCGACCAGCGACTGGAACGGTTCGGCGCTGCGTCAGCGGCTGGCCAATCCGGCCATCCATTACAATTATCCGAAGGAAGGCTACGGCCTGTGGAGCGATAACGTCGTCGTTCTCAAGGAAGCCAAAAATGTCGAGAACGCCAAGCTGTTCCAGAACTTCATCATGGATCCGGAAAACGCGGCCGGCCTCTCGGCCTTCCACCGTTACGCAAACGCCATTACCGGCTCGGACAAATACATGCCGGCCGATATGAAGGATGCCCCGGAAGTCGTCATTCCGGAGGCTGCGAAGGCACAAGGCGAATTCCAGAAGATGTGCGCGCCTGAGATCCAGGACATCTACACCAAGATCTGGACCGAACTGCAGAAATAACCGCAGTCTGACAGACCCGGCGGCATGCGCCGCCGGGTCTTTTCTTTTCCGGAATGGCTTTCATGGACTCCTATCGCAACAGCGATCCGCGGCCGTCGATCATGCAGGGCTCGCCGCCTCAAATGGTGCTGCCGAAGCTCGACTGGGACCGGCCGCCATGGAATCGCTGGGCCTTCCAACACATCCGCGAATTCCTGCCGACCATCGAGGTCTGGCGCGGTAATGGCCATCGCCATCGTCTTGAGCGCGCAGAGACCGATCTCGACGCGCTGCCGGTGGAAGACAGCAAGGGCCGTCCGACGACGCTCGTTGGCCTGCTCGACGAGACCTACGCGGACGGCTTCCTGGTGCTCAAAGACGGCAAGGTCGCCTATGAGCGCTATTTCAACGGCATGGCCGAGCGCACGCTGCATCTGTCGCAGTCGATGGCGAAGTCGGTAACAGGCACCGTGTTCGGTATTCTGGTTGGGCGCGGCTTGATCGACCCGGCCAAACCGGTGAGCGCCTATCTGCCGGAGCTCGGCGCGACCGGCTGGGACGGCGCCAGCGTGCAGCATGTGCTGGATATGACCACCGGCGTGCGGTTTTCCGAGGAATACACCGACCGTTACTCCGACATCGGCCAGGTTGATGTCGCCACGGGCTGGAAGCCGGTGCCGCCGGACAGCGATCCGGATTTCCAATGGCCGCCGCATCTGTTCGAGTTGATCCTGCAGCTGAAGGACAAGGTGCGGCCGCATGGCGCCGCGTTCGAGTACCGCTCGATCGAGACCGACGTGCTTGCCTTCATCATGGAGCGGGTCACCGGTAAACGTCTGGCGCAGCTGGTGTCCGAGGAGCTGTGGCAGAAGCTCGGCGCCGACGAAAGCGCTTGCTTCACGGTCGACAGCGCCGGCTATGCGCTGGCCGATGGCGGCTTCAACGCGACGCTGCGCGATTACGCCCGCTTCGGCCAGCTGATCCTCGACAAGGGCCGCGGCATCGTGCCGGCCGACTGGATCGAGGCGACGCGCAACGGCAAGCATGGGCCGGACTTCAATCCGAGCCTGCCGGAGGGCAGCTATCGCAACCAGTTCTGGATCGAGAATCCGCGCACGCGCGCTTTGATGTGCCGAGGCGTGTTCGGGCAGATGATCCATATCGACTGGGACACCGGCATGGTCGTGGTCAAGCTTTCAAGCTATCCGGATTTCAGCAATGTCGCCTATTCGGTGGCAACGCTGAAGGCGGTGCACGCCATCGCCAAGGCGCTTGGTTGACCCACAACAAACCATCCCTCTGAGGAAACGTTCATGACCGGCAAGACTGCGTTCGAGACCCGCTACGGCTTTGCCCGCAATGAGGTGCTGCTCTCCAACTGGCGCGAAAGCCCGTTCAACCGCTGGTCGTTCCAGAACCTTGGCGAGCTGGTGCCGACCGCTCCCGTGGCGGCGACGCCGGGAAGCGTCGAAGCGCCGGTGCGGGACCTGAGCGGCCTGCTCGGCGAAAAGGTTTCGATCGCCAGCGCCCCGGAAACGGTGGCCGAATTCCTCACACGTTCGAGCAGCGACGCGCTGACGGTGATGAAGGCTGGCAAGGTCATCGGCGACTGGTTCGCGCCCAATATGGATTTCGGCGCCCGTCACATCATCTTTTCGATCAGCAAATCGGTCACCGCGATCATCGCCGGAATACTGGAAGGCGAGGGCGTGTTCGACCCGGAAGCGCCGGTGACCCAGTACATTCCGGAAGCCGCCGGTTCGGCCTATGCCGATGCAAGCTGCCGGCATGTGCTCGATATGAGCGTCAGCCTCGACTTCGAGGAGGCCTATCTCGATCCCGAAAGCGCCTTTGCCCGTTACCGTCGCGCTACGCTGTGGAATCCGGGCGGCGGCACTGAAAGCTTGCGCGAATTCATTCTGACCTTGCAGCGGCTCGAAGAACCGCACGGCAAAACCTTCCGCTACCGTTCGCCCAATTCCGATCTGCTCGGCCTGTTGCTCGAACGAGCTTCCGGCCAGCGCTTCCCGGACCTCATGCGCGAGAAACTGTGGCTACCGCTGGGTGCTGTCAGCGAGGCTTCGATCGGCGTCGACATGGAAGGTACGGCGCGCACCGCCGGCGGCATTTCGGTGACGCCGCGCGACCTGGCGCGTATCGGCGAGATGATGCGGCAGGGCGGCACGGCCAATGGCCGCGGCATCGTGCCAGAAGGCTGGGTGCGCGATACGACCGTTGCCGGCGGCAGCGCGGAGGCCTGGCAGCGCGGCACAATGGTGCATCTGTTCCCAAAGGGCCGTTACCGTAACAAATGGTACCAGACGGGGGCGGCAAACGGCGCCTTCTGCGGCATCGGCATCCACGGCCAATGGCTCTACGTCAACCCGAAGACGGAAGTGGTGATTGCAAAAATGGGGTCGCAGCCGGTGCCTGAAGATTATCCGCTCGAACGCGAGATCGTTGCCTTTTTCGAGGCGCTGAGCGGGATGGTCTGAGGACGAGCCAAAGCAAGGCGCTTTCCTGTGGACCTCTTTGACGCTTGAGAACACTGCGGTTGGCGGGACGGACATCAGCGCCTATGGTCGCCGCTCTTTGCGACAGGGACCAGCATGGCAGCAGACAGCAAACGCATCGCATCCATCATCGCGGCAGAGATCGGGGCGCGGTCGGAGCAGGCATCGGCAGCTATAGGGCTGCTCGATGAGGGCGCGACGGTGCCGTTCGTGGCGCGCTACCGCAAGGAGGTCACCGGCGGGCTCGACGACACGCAATTGCGCGACCTTGCCGAGCGGCTGGCCTATCTGCGCGAGCTCGATGCGCGGCGCGATACGATCCTTGGTTCGATTCGCGAGCAGGGCAAGCTGACCGACGAACTTGAGGCCAAAATTGTGGCTGCCGCCACCAAGGCTGAACTGGAAGACATCTACCTGCCCTACAAGCCCAAGCGCCGCACCAAGGCCGAGATCGCCCGGGAGCGCAGGCTGGGGCCATTGGCGGAGGCTATTTTGGCCAACCGGTCGTTGGTGCCCGCCGAGGCGGCGCTGGCTTATGTGACCGAGGATGTGGCCGACGCCAAGGCCGCACTGGAAGGCGCACGCGACATCCTGTCGGAACAGTTTGCGGAAAATGCCGATCTGGTCGGCAAATTGCGAACCTACATGAAGGAGCGCGCTTTCATGCGTGCCCGTGTCGTCGACGGCAAGCAGGAGGCCGGGGCGAAATTCTCCGACTATTTCGACCATGTCGAGCGTTGGGCAAATGTTCCGAGCCACCGTGCGCTGGCCATGCTGCGCGGCCGCAACGAAGAGGTGTTGTCGCTCGACATCGAGGTCGATGCCGACCATGCCTCGCCGGTGAAGCCGGTCGAGCGGATGATCGCCAATGCCTACGCCATCGGCGGCAGCCTGCCGGGCGACCGCTGGCTGATGGAAGTCGCCGGCTGGACCTGGCGGATCAAGCTTTCGCTGCACCTGACGCTCGATTTGATGCGTGACCTGCGCGAGCGGGCGGAGGAAGAGGCGATCCATGTCTTTGCACGCAACCTCAAGGATTTGCTGCTGGCAGCGCCCGCAGGATCGCGTCCGACCATGGGGCTCGATCCCGGCATCCGCACCGGCGTCAAGGTCGCGGTGGTAGATGGCACCGGCAAGGTGCTGGCGACGACGACGGTCTATCCATTTCCGCCGCGGAACGATGTGCGCGGCACACAGGCGGAGCTCGCCAAGCTCATCCGCCTGCACAAGGTCGAGCTGATCTCGATTGGCAACGGCACCGGCAGCCGCGAGACTGAAAAGCTGGTCGCCGACATGCTGTCCGACATGCCTTCAGATGGTGGGCCAAAGCCGCTCAAGGTGATCGTCAGCGAAGCCGGCGCCTCGGTCTATTCGGCCTCCGCGACAGCGGCGGCTGAGTTTCCCGGGCTCGACGTGTCGCTGCGCGGTGCGGTGTCGATCGCCAGGCGCCTGCAGGACCCGCTCGCCGAACTGGTCAAGATCGAGCCGAAATCGATCGGCGTTGGCCAGTACCAGCATGATGTCGACCAGTACCGGCTTGGCCGCTCGCTGGAGGCGGTGGTGGAGGACGCGGTGAATGCTGTCGGCGTCGATCTCAACACCGCCTCGGCGCCGCTCTTGGCCCGCGTGTCAGGCCTGGGCGCGTCGCTTGCCGATGCCATTGTCGCGCATCGCGATGCGACCGGGCCGTTCGCCAGCCGCAAGGAACTGCTCAAGGTAGCGCGGCTCGGCCCGCGCGCGTTCGAACAGTCCGCAGGCTTCCTCCGCATTGCCAATGGCAGCGAGCCGCTCGACGCCTCGTCCGTCCATCCGGAAGCCTATGGCGTGGCCAAGAAGATCGTCGCTGCCTGCGGTCGCGATGTGCGCTCGCTGATGGGAGACAGTGCCGCGCTCAAGGCGCTCGATCCGCGCGTCTTCGTTGACGAACGGTTCGGCCTGCCGACGGTGCGCGACATCATTGCGGAGCTGGAAAAGCCCGGCCGCGACCCGCGCCCCGGCTTCAAGACGGCGACCTTTGCCGACGGCGTCGACGATATCAAGGATCTGAAGCCCGGCATGCTTCTCGAAGGCACCGTCACCAATGTCGCGGCCTTCGGCGCCTTCGTCGATATCGGCGTGCACCAGGACGGGCTGGTGCATGTCTCGCAACTGGCCGATCGTTTCATCAAGGACGCGCATGAGGTGGTGAAGGCGGGCGATGTGGTGAAGGTGCGGGTCGTCGATGTCGACATCAAGCGCAAGCGCATCGCGCTGTCCATGCGCAAGGACGGCGGCGAGGGCGGGACGCCGAAGGGGCCGCGCGACAATGGCGGCGGCAAGCCGGCGCAACCTTCGCCGATGCCGCAGCGTCAGCCGGAAGGACCGGCACAGCAAGGCGCGTTTGGTGCGGCGCTGGCCGATGCCTTGAAGCGGAAGTAGCCTCGAATGGTTCCTTGCAATCGCTAGAGCGTTATCTACCATCCTTGTGTGGAGATACGCGCGATATGGCAAGTTTCGAGAAAGTGAGTGTCCAAGAGTTGGGGCGTCTTTGGGACGGGGGCATGGCGAGTGGCAGTTCGGTCGATGGAGACCAGGCTTTCGCCCGGATCAAAAGCAAGCTCGATGCGAAAGTTGCCGAACGCAAGTCGCAAAAACGCTGCGCTTCCAGCCGGAAACCGAGCCGATGAAGCGGAAGTAGCTACCAGGCCAGAACGGCCGGTTCCTTCTCAACCTGGCCCAGCAGCCAGTCGCGAAAGCTGACGACGGGCGGGTGGCCGCGCTTGTCGTTCGGGACGACGAGGTAGTAGGCGCTGCGGCTTTGCATCGGCTGTCCCGGCGCCTGCACGAGCTGACCGCGCTGCAATTCGCCGGCGATAAGAACTTGCGGCAGGAGCGCGACGCCAAGCCCCGCCATGCAGGCTTGGGCAACGGTGCCGAATTGCTCGAACTGCATGCCGGGTCCGATCGGTGCGCTCAAGCCCTGTTCCTCGAACCATTCGCCCCAGGCCCCGGGACGCGTCGCCATGTGCAGCAGCGGCAGGCGGCTGATGTCGGCCGCCGTGGTGATATCGCGGCTGGCAAGGAAGTCTGGCGAGACCACCGGCATTACGGTCTCGCGCATCAGAAGCGTGGAGTCGGCGTCCGGCCAGTCGGGCTGGCCATGATGGATGGCGGCGTCGAGCCGCTCGCGGGCGAAGTCGAAGCGGCCGATGCGGGTGACAAAGTTGATGGTGATGTCAGGGTTTTCTGCGACGAAATCCGGGATCAGCGGCATCAGCCAGCGCGTGCCGAAGGTCGGCAGTATGGCGAGGTTCAGCATGCCGCTATGCCGATTGCTCATCAATCCGAGCGCGGCGTCGCGCAATTGCCCGAGTGCCGCCCGCACGGCTTCGGCATAGATTTCGCCCGCCGTGGACATCCGAACATTGCGGCTGTCGCGCTCGAACAGCCGGCGGCCGAACTGTTCCTCCAGAAGGGCTATCTGGCGGCTGACGGCCCCTTGGGTCAAATCGAGTTCCTGGGCGGCAGCGGTGAAGGAGCCAAGGCGGGCCACGGCCTCGAAGGCGGCAAGGGCGCTGGTGCTGGGCAAAAGCCGGCGTTGGACGTTCATGATCCATTACTAAACCTCATTGATCGGTGATGCAATTTTGTTTGATTTTTCCGAAGCGAAGGCGGATAAGCCCGAGCACTTCAAGATTTTGGGAGAGAGCGAAGCCATGGCCGCCGACAAGAACGCGTTCGTTTGGGAAGACCCCTTCCTGATCGAGAACCAGCTTTCCGAGGATGAGCGCATGGTGCGCGATGGCGCGGCCGCCTTTGCCGCCGACAAGCTCGCGCCGCGCATCGAGGAGGCCTATCTCGAGGAAAAGACCGATGCCGGCATCTTTCGCGAGATGGGCGAGGCCGGCCTGCTCGGCATCACCATCCCTGAGGAATATGGCGGGCTCGGCGCCAATTACGTCACCTACGGGTTGGTGGCGCGCGAGGTCGAGCGGGTCGATTCCGGCTACCGCTCGATGATGTCGGTGCAATCGTCGCTGGTGATGTACCCCATCCATGCCTATGGCACGGAAGAGCAGCGCAAGAGATACCTGCCGAAGCTGGCCTCCGGCGAATGGATCGGCTGCTTCGGCCTGACCGAACCGGATGCGGGTTCCGATCCCGGCGGTATGAAGACGCGGGCCGAGAAGACCGCGAACGGGTACAGGATTTCCGGCTCGAAAATGTGGATCTCCAACGCGCCGATCGCCGATGTGTTCGTCGTCTGGGCGAAGCTCAAGGGCGACAACGGCAAGGACGAAATCCGCGGCTTCGTGCTGGAAAAGGGCATGAAGGGGCTTTCGGCACCGAAGATCGGCGGCAAGCTCAGCCTTCGCGCGTCGATCACCGGCGAAGTGGTGATGGAAGGCGTCGAGGTTGGCGAAGATGCGCTGCTGCCCAACGCCAGGGGCCTCGGCGGTCCGTTCGGCTGCCTCAACCGCGCGCGCTACGGCATTTCCTGGGGCGCGATGGGCGCGGCCGACGATTGCTGGCGCCGGGCGCGGCAATATGGCCTCGACCGCAAGCAGTTCGGCAAGCCGCTCGCCGGCACGCAGCTGTTCCAGAAGAAGCTCGCCGACATGCAGACCGAGATCGCGCTGGGCCTGCAGGCCAGCTTGCGGGTCGGAAGGCTGATGGACGAGGGCAAGATGGCACCGGAGATGATCTCGATCGTCAAGCGCAACAATTGCGGCAAGGCGCTCGACATCGCCCGCCAGGCCCGCGACATGCATGGCGGCAACGGCATCCAGATCGGCTACCACGTCATGCGCCACGCGCAGAACCTGGAGACGGTCAACACCTATGAAGGCACGCATGACGTGCATGCGCTGATCCTTGGCAGGGCTCAGACGGGGATACAGGCGTTTTTCTAAGCTGTGCCGAATTCAAGTGAGGCCGGCCTGCAAATGGCCGATACCTGCGCTTCCGGTGCTCGCGTACCAAAAGTACGCTCTGCTCCGGTTCTCGGTATCAGCCATTTTCGACTCGGCCTGACCTGAATCTCGACACAGCGTAGCCGGCTTCGGCTGCTTAATTTAGGTGCAGCGCAACATCTCTGCTTGGAGAATGGCCAATAGATGTGTCAGGGTTCGGCTGAAGAAACGCCGATCTCCGGGGCCCCATGGCAATACTGGCAGCCGTCTACCACCTGACCCATTACAAATACGACCGGCCGGTGGTTCTCGGGCCCCAGGTCATCAGGCTGCAGCCGGCACCGCATTCCCGCACCAAGGTGCTCAGCCATTCGCTGAAGGTCGGGCCGGCGAACCACTTCGTCAATCTGCAGCAGGACCCCTACGGCAATTTCCTGGCCCGCTTCGTCTTCCCGGAGCCGGTGACGGAATTGAAGATCGAGGTCGACCTCGTCGCCGACATGACGGTCTACAATCCGTTCGATTTCTTCGTCGAGCCATCGGCCGAGACCCTCCCGTTCGAGTACCCCGAAGACATCAGGGACGATCTCGCCATCTACCGCACGCCGGAGCCGGCGGGGCCGCTGCTGTCTGCTTTCCTCGCAACCATCGACCGTAGCGCCACCAACACCGTCAATTTCGTCGTCGACCTCAATGCGCGGCTGCAGCGGGAGATCGCTTATATCGTGCGGATGGAAACCGGCGTGTTCTCGCCGGAGGAAACGCTGGCCGCGAAAAAGGGATCGTGCCGGGATTCGAGCTGGCTGCTGGTGCAAATCCTCAGGAATCTAGGCCTCGCCGCGCGTTTCGTCTCAGGCTATCTGATCCAGCTGAAGCCCGATCTGGTCGCGCTCGATGGCCCAGCCGGAACCGCCGTCGACTTCACCGACCTGCACGCCTGGTGCGAGGTCTATCTGCCGGGCGCCGGCTGGATCGGCTTCGATCCGACGTCCGGCCTGCTCACCGGCGAAAGCCATGTGCCGCTGGCGGCCACGCCGCATTTCCGCAACGCCGCGCCCATTTCCGGCATTGCGAGCTTTGCCAATGTCGAGTTCGGCTTCGACATGCGTGTCGACCGCATTGCCGAACATCCGCGCATCACCAAGCCGTTTTCGGATGAGAGTTGGCAGGCGCTGGATGCGCTGGGCAACAAGGTCGACGCCGCACTTCAAGCGGGTGATGTCAGGCTGACAATGGGCGGCGAGCCGACCTTTGTGTCGATCGACGATTTCGAGTCCGCCGAGTGGAACACCGCCGCCGTCGGCCCGACCAAGCGCGAAAAGGCCGATGCGCTGATCCGTAAATTGCGCGAACGCTTCGCGCCGGGCGGCTTCCTCCACTACGGCCAGGGCAAATGGTATCCGGGCGAAAGCCTGCCGCGCTGGACCTTTTCGCTCTATTGGCGCACCGACGGCCAGCCGGTGTGGAGCGATCCGTCGCTGATCGCACGCGAAAAGAGCGACGCAAAGGTGGGGCCGCAGCAGGCCGAGAGCTTGCTGACGGCAATCGCCGGCGAACTCGGCATCGACAAGGCGATGGTCAGCGAGGCCTATGAGGACCCGGCCGAATGGCTGCTGAAAGAAGGCAAGCTGCCCGACAATGTCGATCCGTCCAACTCCAAGCTGGAAGACCCGGAAGAGCGCAGCCGCATGGCGAAAGTGTTCGAGCGCGGGCTGACCAAGCCGTCGGGCTACGTGCTGCCGGTGCAGCGCTGGAACAGCCAGGCTTCGGACCCGCGCTGGCGCTCGGAGAAGTGGAAGACCCGGCGCGGGCGGCTGTTCCTGGTGCCGGGCGATTCCCCTGTCGGTTACCGCCTGCCGCTGGGCACGCTGCCCTATGTGCCGCCGGCGCAGTTCCCCTATATTGTGCCGGTCGATCCGTCGCTGCCGCGTGGACCGCTGCCGGCGCGGGAAGCCATACTGCCAGAACCGGCTCCGGCCGAGCTGGAAGGCGCCGACGAGATGGCACGACGCCAGCAGGCGATTTCTTTCACGGCGACGACCGGCCAGCAGGATAGGGTCGAACAGGAGATCACCGAGATCGGCGGCGCGGTGCGTACAGCACTTTCGGTCGAGCCACGCGACGGGCGGCTGTGCGTGTTCATGCCGCCGGTCGAGGCGCTGGAAGACTATCTCGAACTCGTCGCAGCCGCCGAAAACGCGGCCAAGGCGATCGGCCTTCCCGTGCATATCGAAGGCTATGGACCGCCGCACGATCCGCGCCTCAACGTCATCAGGGTGGCACCCGATCCCGGCGTCATCGAGGTCAACATCCATCCGGCTGCCAACTGGCAGGACTGCTTGGCGACGACGACGGCGATCTACGAGGAAGCACGGCAGACGCGGCTTGGCGCCGACAAGTTCATGATCGACGGCCGCCACACCGGTACCGGCGGGGGCAACCATGTCGTCGTCGGCGGCGCGACGCCCAATGACAGCCCGTTCCTGCGCCGGCCCGATCTGTTGAAGAGCCTGGTGCTGCAATGGCAGCGGCGCCCGTCGCTGTCCTATCTATTCTCCGGCCTGTTCATCGGCCCGACCAGCCAGGCGCCGCGCTTCGACGAGGCGCGGCACGATTCGCTTTACGAACTCGAGATCGCGATGGCGCAGGTGCCGCACCCGGGCCAGGGCAACCCACCGCTGCCTTGGCTGGTCGACCGACTGTTTCGCAACCTGTTGACCGATGTCACCGGCAATACGCACCGCTCGGAAATCTGCATCGACAAGCTGTTTTCGCCCGATGGCCCGACCGGCCGGCTTGGGCTTGTTGAGTTCCGCGGTTTCGAGATGCCGCCCAATGCGCGCATGTCGCTGGCGCAGCAATTGCTGGTACGCGCCATCATCGCCCGTGCGTGGAACAACCCGCTTGATGGCCGCTTCGTGCGCTGGGGCACCTCGCTCCATGACCGTTTCATGCTGCCGCATTATGTCTGGGCGGATTTCCTCGACATGCTCGACGACCTCAAGCTCAACGGTTTCGAATTCCGGCCGGAATGGTTCGATGCCCAGCTGGAGTTCCGCTTTCCGTTCTGCGGCGAAGTCCAGCATGCCGGCATCAAGCTGGAACTGCGGCAGGCGCTGGAGCCGTGGCATGTGATGGGTGAGCAAGGCGCCATCGGCGGCACCGTGCGCTTCGTCAATTCCTCGGTCGAACGGCTGCAGGTCAGGACCGAAGGCCTCAACCCGGAACGTCATGCCATTGTCTGCAATGGCCGAGTCGTGCCGATGAAGGTCACCGACAATCGCGAGGTCGCGGTGGCCGGTGTGCGCTTCAAGGCCTGGCAGCCTTCGTCGGGCCTGCATCCGGCGCTGCCGGTCAACACGCCTTTGGTCTTCGACATTTACGACCGTTGGTCGGGGCGGGCGGTGGGCGGCTGCGTCTACCATGTCGCGCATCCAGGTGGGCGCAGCTACGACACGTTCCCGGTCAACGGCAATGAGGCCGAGGCGAGGCGTCTCGCCCGCTTCGAGCCGCGCGGCCATACGCCGTCGGCCTATGTGCTGCGCAATGAAGAAGCCTCTGAAGACTTCCCCATGACCCTTGACCTCAGGCGGCCAGCAAGAGTCTGATCAGCGATGGCAAAGGGGAATCAGAAAAAGGTCCGCGGCAAGCCGCTGAGGCACAGTCTGCTGGAGCACTACCAGCCGATTGACGGCGTCGTCGACGAGATGGTCGATGCTTCGGGCCATCCGCGTCCGGCCTGGGCGCCCTTCATCGAGGCGCTGGAGGAGCTGGGTCCCGAAAAGCTGGGCCAGCGCTTTGCCCGCGCCGACCAGTATCTGCGCGACGCCGGCGTTTATTATCGCGTCTACGACAAGGCCGGCGCCAACGAGCGCGAATGGCCACTGGCGCATATCCCGCTGCTGATCGAAGACAAGGAATGGGCCGGGATCAGCGCCGGTCTCGTCCAGCGCGCCGAGCTTTTCGAGGAGATAGTCGCTGATATTTACGGGCCGAACCGGCTGATCGAGAAGGGAATCCTGCCGGCAGGCCTGATTGCCGCGAGCCCCGAATATTTGCGCCCCGTCGTCGGCACCATGCCGGCCAGCGGTCATTTCCTGCATTTTTGCGCCTTCGAGCTCGGCCGTGGACCGGATGGAAGCTGGTGGGTGCTGGGCGACCGCACGCAGGCACCGTCGGGCGCCGGCTTTGCGCTGGAAAACCGCGTCGCCACGACGCGGGCTTTGTCCGACATCTATGGCGAGATGCATGTGCATCGCCTGGCCGGTTTCTTCCGTCGCTTTCGCGATGCTCTGATCGGCATGGCGAAGGAGAATGACGGCCGCGTCGCCATTCTGACGCCGGGGCCGCTCAACGAGACCTATTACGAGCACGCCTATATCGCCCGCTATCTCGGCATCATGCTGCTCGAGGGCGAGGATCTGACCGTCGCCGGCGGCAAGCTGATGGTGCGCACGGTTTCGGGGCTGATGCCGATCAGCGTGCTGTGGCGGCGGCTCGATGCCGCCTTCGCCGATCCGCTGGAACTGCGGCCAGACTCGCATATCGGCACCCCGGGGCTGGTCGAGGCGATCCGCCGCGGCACGGTTTCGACGGTCAATGCGCTGGGTTCGGGCTTGATGGAAACCCGGGCGCTGCTCGCTTTCCTGCCGAAGATTTCGCGCGCATTGCGCGGCGAAGAACTTCTGTTGCCAAGCGTGGCGACCTGGTGGTGCGGGCAAGCAACCGAACGGGCCCATGTGCTTGCCAATATCGATCGCATGGTGATCGGTCCGGCGCTGTCGACGCGGCTGGCCTTTGAGGATGACGGCCAGACCAGGCTCGGTTCGGCACTGACGCCGGAGGAACGCATCGCGCTGATCGCGCGCATCGAGAGCGATGGCAGCGGTTTCGTCGGCCAGGAAGCGGTGACGCTGTCGACGACGCCGGTCTATGTCGGCGGCTGGCTGGAGCCACGGCCGGCAAGCCTGCGCGTTTATCTCGCGCGCACGCCCGATGGCTGGACGGTAATGCCCGGCGGTTTCGCCCGTGTCGGCCTTTCGCTCGACCCGACGGCCATCGCCATGCAGCGCGGCGGCCAGGCGGCCGACGTCTGGGTGGTCAGCGACCGGTCGGTCGAGCGCGAGACGCTGCTGCCGCAGGAGCATGACAGCTTCGTCCGCACCATGCCGGGCAGCCTGCCCAGCCGCGCGGCGGAAAACCTGACCTGGCTCGGCCGCTATATCGAGCGTTCGGAAGATACGGTGCGTATCCTGCGCGCCTATCATGTGCGGCTGGCCGAGACGTCCGATCCTGACATGCTGCTGCTCGCCGATATCAGGGACTATCTCGAACCCTTCGGCATCGATCTCGAAGCGGCCATTCCGCCCGGATTGATCGGCACGCTGGACAGCGCCGTCTACAGCGCCGGACAGATCCGCGACCGCTTTTCGCCCGATGGCTGGCTGGCGCTGAAGGACCTGTCGAAGACCATTCATCAGTTCGCCACCACGGTGGCGCCGGGTGACGACGCGACACGGGCGATGACGGTCATGCTGCGCAAGCTCGCCGGTTTCTCTGGCCTGTTGCACGAGAATATGTACCGTTTCACCGGCTGGCGTTTCCTCGAGATCGGCCGGCGGATCGAGCGCGGCATCCAGATCGCCCGTACGCTAGCCCGACTGACAAGGTCCGGTGCGCCGGACGGCTCGCTCGACATGATGCTGGAGATCGGCGACAGCGTCATGACCCACCGCCGGCAATATCCGGTGCGGGCCGGACGGCGCACGGTGATCGACCTCTTGGCGCTCGACCCACTCAACCCGCGCTCGATCCTGTTCCAGCTCGAACGGCTGAAGGCGGAGATCGGCCTGTTGCCATCGGTTGGGCCGGAGGGGCATATGTCGGTCGCGGCCAAGGAAATCCTGCAGCTCAACACGGCAATTGCCGTCATGGAGCCATCGGAGATGTCGGCGGAGGTGCTGGACGATCTCGCAACTGAGATCGGCAACCTCTATAGCAGCCTGGCTAAAGCGTATTTCGGTTAACATGCTGTACGATATCAGGCTTCATCTCAGCTACGATTATGACGCCGCGGCCGGTGGCAGCCGGCATCAGGTGCGTGTATTGCCGCCGACCATTGCCGGCGTGCAGCGCGTGATCGCGGCCTCGCTTTCGTTTGTGCCGACCCCATCGGAGCGCACGGATTTTGCCGATTTCTTCGGCAACAATGTCACCGCGATCGCCTTTCGCGACGTCCATGACGGGCTCGACATCAGAATGAGCGCGCGCGTGTCGGTGTCACGGCCGGAGCCTGGGCTCGACGTGTCGCCCGATCTGCAGCGCCTGCGGGAAGAACTCGGCGCCGTACGGTCACTGGCGCCGGATGCACCGCATCACTTTCTCGCCGCCAGCGATCATGCCGGCATCGATGCGGCGATCACCGCCTATGCCCGCGACAGCGCCGGCGGCTCGACGGTCGGCATGGCCATCGATCTGTGCAACCGCATCCACCGCGACTTCACCTATGACGGGGAAGCGACCACGGTGCGTACCGGGGCCAGCGATGCCTTCCGTTTGAAGCGGGGCGTGTGCCAGGACTTCTCCCACATCATGATCGCCGGCCTGCGCGGGCTAGGTATTCCTGCGGGTTATGTCAGCGGCTTCCTGCGCACCATTCCCCCGAAAGGGAAGCCGCGGCTCGAAGGCGCCGATGCCATGCATGCCTGGGTCAAGGTGTGGTGTGGGCGCGATGCCGGCTGGCAGGAATTCGACCCGACCAATGGCATGCGGGCCAGCAACGACCACATCACCGTTGGCTATGGCCGCGACTATTCCGACGTGGCTCCGATCGTCGGCGTGCTGAAAACCACCGGCGGCCAGGTCGGCGACCAGGCCGTCGACGTCATCCCGGTCGCGCTCGAGAAGGCCTGACAGCCTCGAAGCACAGCTTCTCAACAACGGCCATGCCCGTTATGCTCGGTCGAAACTTCGGGGAGGATCGGTCGGCAGGCATGCTGATGCGGAGTTCGGTATTGACGGCAATCAGTGTCATCATCCCGGCGCACAATGCGGCGGCAACCATTGCGGCCACGCTGGCCTCGCTTCGTTCCGAAGCCGAGGTTATCGGCGAGGTGCTGCTGGTCGACGATTCCTCCTCGGACGGGACGGCAGAAGCCGCGCTGAATGCCGCCACGCAATTCTCGTTGCCGTTGCGCGTGCTCAAGAGCAGCTGCCGGGACGCGGGCGGCTCCCGCAATGTGGCGCTGGCGCAGGCGCAATGCTCCTGGATCTACCTGATCGACGCCGACGACTTGCATCTGGAGGGCGGGCTGCGGTCGATGCTGGTCCGGGCGGGGGAGCAACCGGCCGCCGACATGGTGATCGGCGCCTACCGTCGGCGCACCGATGGCGAGAACCGGAACCTCAAGCTTCCAGCCGGCTACATAGAAGACGGTATAGCCAATGCCTCGGCCTATCTGGAAGGTCACATTCGCTCGATCGCCGTGGGCAGTGCGCTGGTTTCCCGGCGCGTCGTCGGCGACACGCGCTTCCCGACCGGGCTTGCCTATGACGAGGACACGCTGTTCTGGTCCAGGCTGATGGGCAGGGCGTCGCTTGCCCTGATCGTGCATCCCGTCATGATCTACCACGTTTCGGCAGTGCGTTCCGATGATCGCTTCATCACCAGGCCGGTGCGCCGCTTTCTCGACTGGCGGCTGGCGCTGCGCGAGCTGACTGACTGTGGCATCCCACTGTCGTCGCTAAAGACCAGGGAGGGGCTGGTCGCCCTCAAGATCGCCCGGGTTCACTATGCGCGCGGCGATCTGGAGACGGCGGCGCGGTTCCTGAGGATCGCGGCGGCGGCGCCGAAGGTGCGGTCGAACACCTGGCGTTGCAGGCGCTACCAGCTGAAGCTGGCGCTGCGGCGCTGGTTTTCCTCTCCGCGCGTCCAGTTGCAACGTGCCTGAATCAGCCCCGCCGCAGCTTGCCGTCATTGTCATCGGCTATCGCGCGCCGGCTCAAATCGTCGAGGCGGTGACATCCCTGCTGGATCAGGATGAGCCGCTCGAGATCATGGTGGTCAACTCGGGCGGAGGCGAGGTCCTGGCGCTGCTGACCGGCGCCGGGGTCAAGGTGCCAGTGATCGAGGTCGGTCGAAGGCTGTTTGTAGGCGCAGCCCGCAACCTCGGCATTGCGGCCACCAAAGCGCCTTTCGTTGCCTTTCTTGCCGATGATTGCCTCGCCTGTTCGGGCTGGGCCGAGGCACGGATGCAGCGGCATCTGGCTGGCGACCGCGCCGTGGCGAGCGCGATGGTGAATAGCCATCCGCGCAATCTGATCGCCTGTGCGGCTCATCTGATCATGTTCATGCGACGGCTTCCCGGTCTGCCGTCGGATCGTGCGCTGCGTTACGGCGTGTCGTTCGATCGGCGGCTGTTCGATGAATTTGGCTTGTTCGATGAAACCATGCCTGCTGCCGAAGACACCGAATTCCTGGGGCGGCTGCCGCAGGAACTGCAGCCGGTGTGGGAGTCTAAGGTGCAAACCGTTCATCGCAACGAAACCCGGCTGTCCAGATTGCTTGCCGATCAGTACAGGCGCGGCTGTCGCCGCGGCGATTACCTCGCAGCGTCCGCCCTGAACACTCCGTTTCGGTGTTTTCGCGACACGTTTCGCGATCGGCGGAATGCCCGCAAGCTGGCGAAGATCGGGCTTTCCGATCGGGATCGAACTTTCGCGATGATGTCGATGCCAATTGTCTGGCTTGCCCTGCTGGTCAAATCCGTGGGTGTCTATATTGGCGTGCGAAATCGCGTGAAAGCGGCAACAAGAAAATGATAACGAGCCAAATCAAGCCTCGACGCTGGCGACGGAGCCGACTGTTCTGGACGCGGCAGAGAACGGTCGCAGTTTTCAGCTATCGTTATGACGCGCATCTGGTTGCCGATCTGATCACCAATATCGATCCGGTAGTTGACGGCTGGATTGCCTATGACGATCGCGGGGCGACCGGCGTGTTCAGCAGCGAGCCGCAGCGGCGGCGGATCTTGCTCGACGCAGCGCATGAAGCTGCCGCCGACTGGATCCTGGCTATTGATCCCGATGAGCGGCTGGAACGCGGTACCGCGGAGCGGATCGGACAGCTGACGGGGGATTACAGGCGCATGGCCTGGGGGTTCCGGCTCCGCGAATTGTATTCGCCGACCGAGTACCGGGTCGACGGGCTGTGGGCCGAAAAGTTCCAGTATCGTCTGTTCAGAGCCTACGATCCGGCGAAGTACCGACCAGAGGACCTGCACGGGCTCTGGTATCCTCCCGATCTTGGTTTCAAGGCCCGCAACAGCGGGCTCAACCTCTATCATTTAAAGATGATGGAGCCGAAGCGGCGGATCGCCCGCCGCAATCTCTACCACCACCTGGATCCAAAGGGGCTCCTGCAGGATGTGGGCTATGACTACCTTGCCGATGAGGCAGGGGCCGTGTTCGAACAGATTCCGCCCGGGCGCGACTACCATCCGCCTCACGTCGACGATGGCGGCCTCTGGATGGCCGTGCCGGCTGGTGCCACCATTGGTGGACCCGACCACATTCCATAGCAACGGGGTGGAACCAGCAGTCGGCCTGGCGCTTATCTACGAGAAAAATTTCGTGGAGCGGGCATGCTTGACAAATCTGGGACGCCATCCGGCCGGTCGGCTGCCGGACGGGGGGACGATGGAGCGCCGAAGAACGGCGCGCAGACCACTGCCGAACAGGCCTCGCTCACCTATATCAGCGACAGCGAGCCGGGGATCCGGCGCCTGAAGGCGGGCGAAGGCTTTTCCTACAAGGGCGCGAAAGGACAGGCCGTCGGCGCGGCAGCCATTGCCCGCATCAAGGCGCTGGCCATTCCGCCGGCATGGACGGATGTGTGGATCTCGCCCGATCCCGCCGGCCACATCCAGGCGACCGGCCGCGACCAGCGCGGGCGCAAACAGTACCGCTACCATCCGCTGTGGGCCGCCGAGCGCGACGGCGCCAAATACTCCAGCCTTGTCGCCTTTGCCGAAAGCCTGCCGGAGCTGCGCCGCCGGATCGATGCCGATCTGCGCCGCCGTGGCCTGCCGGCCGAGCGCGTCGTGGCGGCAATTGTCTGGCTGCTCGACAACACGATGATCCGGGTCGGCAATGCCGCCTATGCCCGCGACAACAAGAGCTTTGGGCTGACGACGCTACGCGACCGCCACGTCGACATCAAGGGATCGAGCCTGCGCTTTGCCTTCAAGGGCAAGTCCGGCAAGGAATGGAAATTGAAGCTGGTCGACCGCCGCATCGCCCGGGTCGTGCGCGGCGCGCAGGATATTCCGGGGCAGCAACTGTTCCAATATCTCGACGAGGATGGCGAAAGGCATGGAGTGCGCTCCGACGATGTCAACCGCTATATCCGCGACGCGATCGGCGCCAATTTCAGCTCCAAGCATTTCCGCACCTGGGGCGGCACCATCCATGCCGCGTCGCTGTTTGCGCGGACGGAGCTTCCCGAAAGCCAGGCGCAGACCAAGCGTGTAATGAACGCCGTCATCGACAAGGTGGCCGAGCGGCTCGGCAACACACGCGCCGTCTGCCGCAAATGCTACATCCATCCACAGGTTTTCGAAGCCTGGGTGGAAGGGCGGCTGCTTAGCGAAATGACCGAGGCCAACAAGCGCAAGCGATCGATAGACGGTCTCGATGATGAAGAGGCTCTTGTGCTGAGATGGTTGAAGGCAAGCGAAGGCTGACAAAAATGGCGTAACTTTTTTGTCGACGCCATGTCGGCATAGGCCCTACTGTTTCGTCCTTTGAGACAGAAAAGGACGTCCCATGCTCTACGCTATCCTCTGCTATGCCTCCGAAGATGTCGTCTCCTCCTGGAGCAAGGCACAGGATGACGAGGTCATGGCAAAGCTCATGCATGTGCAGGAAAAATACGCTCAAGCCGGCCGGCTTGGGCCGGTGGCGCGGCTTTTGCCCACCACCGCCGCGACGACGCTGCGCAAGGTCAAGGGCGAATCGGTCGTCATCGACGGCCCGTTTGCCGAGACCAAGGAACAGTTCCTCGGCTTCTACACGCTGGAATGCGCCGATCTCGACGAAGCCGTCGACTTCGCGCGCGAGCTTTCCGAGGTCAATCCCAGCGGCGGATCCTATGAGATCCGACCGGTTTCCGTCTTCAACCCAACCAGAGTAGCCACATGACAGACCTCGCCTGGATAAGCTCGGCGATCAGCGCTGCCCGCCCGCAGGCTATGGGTGCGCTGCTGCGCTATTTCCGCAATCTCGATACGGCGGAGGAAGCTTTCCAGGACGCGTGCCTGAGGGCACTCAAGAACTGGCCGCAGAACGGGCCGCCGCGCGATCCTGCGGCCTGGCTGATCTTTGTCGGCCGCAACACCGGCATCGACGCGGTGCGCAAGCGCGCCAAGCAGGCGCCGATGCCGGAAGAGGACCAGATCTCGGACCTGGAAGATGCCGAGAGCGATATCGCCGAACGGCTGGACGGCGCGCACTACCGCGATGACATATTGCGGCTCTTGTTCATCTGCTGCCATCCGGATCTGCCGCCTACGCAGCAGATCGCGGTGGCGCTGCGCATCGTCTCCGGTCTCACCGTCAAGCAGATCGCGCGTGCGTTCCTGGTCGGCGAAAGCGCCATGGAACAGCGCATCACGCGCGCCAAGGCGCGCATTGCCGATGCCGGCGTGCCGTTCGAGACGCCCGGCGCGGTCGAGCGCTCGGAGCGGCTCGGCGCCGTTGCCGCCATGGTCTATCTGATCTTCAACGAAGGTTATTCCACCAACAGCGGCGAGGCGCCGGCGCGTGCGCCGCTTTGCGAGGAGGCGATCCGGCTGGCGCGCCTGTTGCTGCGGCTGTTCCAGACCGAGCCGGAGATCATGGGCCTGACGGCATTGCTTTTGCTGCAGCATGCGCGCGCGCCGGCCCGCTTCGACGAGAATGGCGAGATCGTGCTGCTCGACGACCAGGACCGCTCGCTGTGGAGCCGCAAGATGATCGACGAAGGCCTGGCGCTGGTCGACAAGGCCCTGCGCCACCAGAAGCCCGGACCCTACCAGGTGCAGGCGGCGATCGCCGCCCTTCATGCGCGGGCGGCAACCCCCGAGGAGACCGACTGGACAGAGATCGACCTGCTCTACAGCCTGCTGGAGGCGATGCAACCTTCGCCGGTGGTGACGCTGAACCGTGCGGTTGCGGTCGCCAAGGTGCGCGGGCCGGAAGCTGCCCTTGCCATGATCGAGCCGCTTGGCGAGAGGCTGTCCGGCTATTTCCACTTCTTCGGCCTCAAGGGCGGTCTGTTGATGCAGCTCGGCCGTGGCGAAGAGGCGCGTGTCGCCTTCGATCGCGCCATTGCGTTGGCCAACACGGCAGCGGAAGCCGCCCATATCCGCATGCATATCGACCGGCTGATGCGAGACGGAGCCGTGAAGGCGCCGGCGAAGACAGCGCACTAAGCCTGTTTCTCCTCTGGCTCAATCGTGCAATCCCGGCTTGGACCATGCCGGGGTGGCGATTTTCCCCTGAAACGAGTAATGGCACGCCATGACAGCGCCTGCGGCATGCGGGCGATAATGGCGCCAAGGCTCGACCGCCGCCCTATGACGGCGAGCGGATCTGAAAGGGATAAAAATGACGATAGCGAAGGAAACGGCCGAACTTCTGGCGAAACTGGGTGTGGCCAAGGACGCGCTGACCGGCGGCGACCTCGTCGTGCGCAGCCCGGTGACGGGTGAACAGATCGCGGCGCTGAAGACGATTTCGCCGGCCGATGCGGCCAAGACCATCGATGCCGCGCACACGGCGTTCCAGGCCTGGCGGATGGTGCCGGGTCCCCGGCGCGGCGAACTGGTGCGGCTGCTCGGCGAGGAGTTGCGCGCGCACAAAACCGAGCTTGGCCGGCTGGTGTCGATCGAGGTCGGCAAGATCCCGTCGGAAGGCCTCGGCGAAGTCCAGGAAATGATCGACATCTGCGATTTCGCCGTCGGCCTTTCCCGCCAGCTCTACGGTCTGACCATCGCCACCGAGCGTCCGGGACATCGCATGATGGAGACCTGGCATCCGCTCGGCGTCGTCGGCGTCATTTCGGCCTTCAACTTCCCGGTCGCGGTGTGGTCGTGGAACGCGGCGCTGGCGCTGGTCTGCGGCGATGCCGTGGTGTGGAAGCCCTCGGAAAAGACGCCGCTGACGGCGCTCGCCTGCGAGGCGATTTTTGCCGGCGCGGTCAAGCGCTTCGGCGCGGATGCGCCGCAGGGCCTGGCACCGGTGCTGATTGGCGACCGCTCCGTCGGCGAGATCCTGGTCGACCACCCGAAGGTGGCGCTGGTTTCGGCCACCGGCTCGACCCGCATGGGCCGGGATGTCGGCCCGCGTCTGGCCAAGCGCTTTGCCCGCGCCGTGCTCGAACTCGGCGGCAACAATGCCGGCATCGTCTGCCCGACCGCCGATCTCGACATGGCGCTGCGCGCCATCGCCTTTGGCGCCATGGGCACCGCCGGCCAGCGCTGCACGACGCTGCGGCGCCTGTTCGTGCATGACAGCGTCTATGACGCGCTGCTGCCGCGGCTGAAGAAGGCCTATGAGAGCGTCTCGGTCGGCAATCCGCTGGAGACGTCTTCGCTCGTCGGGCCGCTGATCGACAAGGCGGCCTTCGACGCCATGCAGAAGGCGCTCAAGGAAGCCACCGCTCACGGTGGCAAGCTGACCGGCGGTTCGCGGGTCGAGAATGGCCATCCCGATGCCTATTACGTGCATCCGGCGCTGGTCGAAATGCCGAAGCAGGTGGCTCCCGTCACCGAAGAAACCTTCGCGCCGATCCTCTACGTGATGAAATATTCCGATTTCGATGCCGTGCTCGACGAGCACAATGCGGTCGGCGCCGGACTGTCGTCGTCGATCTTCACCCGCGACCTGCAGGAATCCGAGCGCTTCCTCGGCGTCGATGGTTCGGATTGCGGCATCGCCAACGTCAACATCGGCACGTCGGGCGCCGAGATCGGCGGCGCGTTCGGCGGCGAGAAGGAAACCGGCGGCGGGCGCGAGAGCGGCTCCGATGCCTGGAAGGCCTATATGCGCCGCGCCACCAACACGGTGAACTATTCCAAGGCGCTGCCGCTGGCGCAGGGCGTGTCATTCGACATCGATTGAGATGCTGCGCCCGGCTTTTGACCAGTTGATCCACCCGAACCCGTCGGGCGGATCGCTGCCGCTCGCGCGGATCGTTCCGCTTTAAGGCTTCGCCCCCGCTGTCCAGATGTCCGTATCCCGACGGCGGAAAGGCCACCTCGGCCATGCGCCCGGACGGGTCCTCGCGGTCGGCACGATCGGCTGCGCAACAGCGTCTGCGCCGAACGTTCAGCCAGCGTGCGGCGACGCCGGTCGGCAGGCTTCGAACGCGGCATCGATGACGGCAAGTTTGGCGGCCTGCACGGTCATGTATTCCTGGTAGAAGCTGTTCGAGACCCACATTACGGAATGCCCGCGCCGGCCCAGCCAGCCGACGCTGCCGAGCTTTTCGGCGTCGCGCAATTTGCGCGCAAGATGGGTGCGCGAGAGTTTTAGCCAACTGGCGAATTCGCCGATCGAAACCACGCTGGTCGGGATCCGGTCGAGGGCGGCATTGTCGGGATCGATGCCGGACATCAGCCAATCCATGACGATGCCGCCATTGTTGAGCCAGATGAACAGCGAAAACGTCTGCTTGGGCTCACGCACAGGGTTGGAGGAGAGCAGGCCTTCCGCCACCATCGGCTGCAGCCTGGCAATCATGCCGTGCTGCTCGAGAAACGCGGCGAGGCGGTTGCCGCTGTCGAGACCGTCGAGCGTGCGCAGATGCGCAACCACCCAGCCATCGAATTCCTTCAGCGTCGCTGCCGTCACCTGAAAGGGATGGGCTCGTCCATCACCGGTGTGCGGCAGGTATTCGATGATGTGATAGTGCAGCATCTCCTTGATGAAGGCTTCAGCCGTGTTGCGGCTGGCGACGGAATAGTGAAGCACTGCATCGATGAAGCGGGCCAGTGTCAGTTCCGTGCGGGGATCGCGCGGGTCGCGGGCGAAATGCAGGGCTAGGCCGGTGTGAGCCAGCAGCCAGCGCTGTTGCGTGGCGAATACGGCGGCCAAGCGTGGGCTCGTTTCATAGATATGCAGCAGCGCCTTCGACTGCGCCTCGACATGACGGTGCAGCGCCGGATGGCCGGCAATATATTCGAAATTCAGCGCCATCCTCCTCGTCCTCCGGCCAGCCCCCCGGCAGCGAAGACGTGCAATCACATTTCCAGCCTTAGCCGCCCGCGTCCAGCCATGCCAACCCGGACAAAAGGCCTAGAGCGATCAACCGTTCCACAGACACGTTGAAACCCCCGTCATCTCTTGATTTCGAGGCAAATTGCTTGAGAAGCGCCGCGCGCTTCTGCAGAGAAAACCGTGTCACACTTTTTTGGAAACGCTCTGGTCCGTTCGCGCCTAGGGCGTGTCGGAAAACGCTAAGCCATTGCAACCGTTGAAAAACCTACCGCAATAATAGTCAGCCCGGCAGCCTGCGGTTGAATTTGCCTCAAGATCGCCAGCACGTTGCGCGCGGTCCGTTTGTATCCAGGGCGGTTCGCCACGTTGGAGCGCCTGGGCTATCGTTCCGGCTATTACGGCCGCACGCCCTGGAAGGGCTCGGCCTCAAAATTGTTTTCCACACACGCAACGCGAGGTGATGGAGAGCCATCGTGTCCTAGCCACGGGAGACCACATCGTGGCAAACTTCTTGTTAACCACATGCTCGGTGAAATTATCGGATTAACCTCAGATGCCACTATCGAGGTTATGTTCCGTACCTTAGCGTTCAATATGAGTTCAAGGGATGTGTGGATTCGGGGGTTATTTCGGGTCAATCCGGGATGCGGAAGCTTTGCTCACGCACATGGTAGCCGCAATTGCCCATCGTGGGCCGGATGAGCAAGGGAAATTCGTAGCACCCGATGCCGGGCTCGGGCATGCGCGGCTGTCGGTGATCGGCATCGGAGACGGCCAGCAACCGATGTCCGACGAGGCCGGCAATTTGACGATTGCGTTCAACGGCGAGATTTTCAACTACATAGAACTGCGCGAAGGGCTGATCGCCAAGGGCCGACACTTTCGGACGTCGAGCGACACAGAGGTCATCCTTCAGCTCTATGAGGAGATGGGCGAACACTGCTTGTCTCTCCTGAACGGTGATTTCGCCTTGGCGATATGGGACAATCGGCAGCGACGAATGGTGCTTGCACGAGACCGGATGGGTGTCCGGCCGCTCTTCTACACAAGTAAGGACGGGGTGCTTTACTTTGCCTCGGAGATCAAAGCTCTGTTGAAGGTCCCGGGCGTCTCCGCTGAAATTGATCCGATTGCGCTGGATCAGATCTTTACGCTGTGGGCGCCGATCGCTCCGCGCACGGCGTTCCGCAATATCCACGAGTTGGAACCGGCAAGTGTGATGATCGCGACGCAGGGGCAGGTCACGGTCAGACGGTACTGGCACCTGGACTATCCGCATCGTGATGAGCCGTCGAAGATCACGAACGAGGACCACGCGGCAGAGGAATTGCAAGCCCTTCTGACCGATGCGGTGAGGCTTCGCATGCGGGCCGACGTGCCGGTCGGTTCCTATCTTTCCGGAGGGCTCAATTCGTCGCTCGTTTCGGCGCTTGCCGCCGGCATGACTCCTCGGAGACTGGAGACATTTTCCGTAACCTTCGACAGCGCCGAGCATGACGAAAGCGCCTTTCAGACCGAAATGGCCTCGGCGCTCGGCACGCGCCACCACGCCATAGAATGCGGCGCCCGCGATATCGCCAGCGTCTTTCCTGACGTCATCCGCTTTGCCGAGCGGCCGATCATCCGCACGGCGCCAGCGCCACTCTACAAATTGTCCGCCCTGGTTCGCCAGGCCGGCCTGAAGGTGGTGCTGACGGGTGAAGGCGCCGACGAGGTCTTCGCCGGTTACGACGTCTTCAAGGAGGCGCGTGTCCGCCGGTTCTGCGGGCGGCAGCCCACATCGCGCATAAGGCCGCAGCTGTTCCGCCGGCTTTACCCGTATCTGCCGGGCCTGCAACAGCAATCGGTGGAGTATCTGGCTGCCTTCTTCGGCACCAGCAACGCTGCCCTCGACGATCCGCTGTTCTCGCATCGGCCACGCTTCAAGACCACGGCGGCGGCGAAAATCTTCTTTTCCGGCGACCTGCGCGCGACGTTGAAGGGTTATGACGCAGCTGAAGAGCTGACCAGCCGCCTACCCGAGGCGTTTTCCCTATGGCATCCGCTGCATCAGGCGCAATATCTCGAAACCCGCTTCCTCCTGCCCGGCTACATCCTCTCCAGCCAAGGCGATCGGATGGCCATGGCGCACGGCATCGAAGGGCGGTTTCCTTTCCTGGATCATCGCGTGGTAGAGTTCGCGGCAAGACTTCCGCCGGAGATGAAACTGAAAGGCTTGATGGAGAAGCACATATTGCGCAAGGTGGCCAGGCACCACCTTCCGGCGGCGATCGGTAAACGCACCAAGCAACCTTACCGCGCCCCGGAGGCCCGCTCCTTCGTCGGGGCGGAGGAACTAGACTATGTTCGTGACTGCCTGGGCGAGGCGAGCATTACCGCCGGCGGCCTGTTCAACGCCAAGGCGGTGGCCAAGCTCCACGAGAAATGCCGCATTGAGACCGCGACCGGATTTCGCGACAACGCCGCCTTCGTCGGCATTCTGTCGACGCAGCTGTGGCAGAAGAATTTCGCCGGCCAAGCGGCCGGCGCGGCAAGAGCGGCCTGAGACGGCGAGGAAAAGGAAAGACATGATGACGGCAATCAAGGACAGGGTCAGAAGCTTTATCGTCGACAACTTCCTGTTCGGCGACACCTCCTACAAACTGTCGGATTCAGCCTCGCTGATCGAGAACGACATTATCGACTCGACTGCGGTACTTGAGCTGGTGGCCTTCATCGAGGACAATTTCGGCATCGCGATGGTGGATGCCGACATCGTTCCGGCCAACCTGGACTCGCTTGACCGCATCTCGTCCTTCATCGAGGCGAGAGCACAAACGCTGGCAGCGTAAGCGCCAACGGCGAGGAACGTCCCGTGCGGATCGAGCATTTTCTGGTGGCGAAGGCTGCTGCCCACCCGGCCAAGACGGCATTGGTCACCAAGGGCAAAAGGCTGAGCTACGAAGAACTCGACGACCTTTCGAGCCGGCTGGCCACCGCTCTCTTCATGAATGGGATCAGGCGCGACGACCGCGTTCTGATCTTCATGGACAATTGCTGGGAGGCCGCCGTATCGATCTTTGCCGCACTCAAGGCAGGTGCGACCTTCAGTCCGATCAACCCCTCCACAAAGGCCGACAAGCTCGGTTACGTCATCGCCGATTGCGACGCCAGGGCGGTCCTGACGCAGGCGAAGCTGATGCCCGTGGTCACCGAAGCCTGCGCATCGCAAGGCAAGCCCGGCATCTTCGTGGCTTCCACCCCTGGGGCCGACGGGCAATGCCCGGCAGGGGCCGCGTCCCTGACTGACTGCCTGACGTTCGATGGCGCGGAGGTAAACCATCGCGGCATCGACGTCGACCTTGCGATGCTGATCTACACGTCAGGTTCGACCGGCCGGCCCAAGGGTGTGATGATGACGCATCGCAATTGCGACGCCGCCGCGGGGTCGATCGCCACCTATCTGCGCAACGCGCCGGACGACATCATCCTGAACGTCCTCCCGCTTGCCTTCGACTATGGCCTCTACCAGTTGCTGATGGCAGTCAGGCTCGGGGCCACGCTGGTGCTCGAGAAGTCCTTCGCCTTCCCGCACGAGATCTTCGAACGCATCCGCAAAGAGGGCGTCACCGGCCTTCCGCTGGTGCCTACCATGGCGGCGATGATCCTGCAGATGCGTGATCTGGCGCCGGGTTTCCTGCCCAGCCTCCGCTATATTTCCAACACCGCGGCCGCCTTGCCGCCAGCCCACATAGAACGCCTGCGCTCGCTGCTGCCCGGCGTCCGGATCTATTCGATGTATGGGCTGACCGAATGCAAGCGCTGCACCTATTTGCCACCCGAGGAACTTGACCGCCGGCCAGGGTCGGTCGGCATAGCCATCCCCAACACGGAAGCCTTTGTCGTCGACGACCTTGGACAACGCGTGCCGGCGGGCGTGGCAGGTGAGCTAGTCATCCGCGGTCCGCACGTGATGCAGGGCTATTGGCGCAACAAGGCCGCGACGGAACGAGCGCTCCGGCCGGGGCCTAACCCTTGGGAAAAGGTGCTCTATACGGGCGACCTGTTCCAGACCGACGAGGACGGCTTTCTCTATTTTGTCGGGCGTAAGGACGACATCATCAAGACGCGTGGCGAGAAGGTCGCCCCCAAGGAAGTGGAGGCCGTGCTCCACGCCCATCCAGGTATCGCGGAAGCGGTGGTCGTCGGCGTGCCGGATCCGGTGCTGGGGCATGCGATTGGCGCGCTCGTCGTGCGGTCCGATCCGGCGCTTGGCGGAAAGGACATCATTCGTCACTGCGCGCGCCACCTGGAGGATTTCATGGTCCCCAAAATCATAGAGTTCCGGAGCGAATTACCGAAGACGGAGTCGGGCAAGGTCAGCCGCCGGCTCGCGGCTGAGATGATGGAGGCCGAGCAATGAACATCGGCTCAACCCAGGATGCGCCGGCCTTCACGCAAGCCCTGGCCATCGATCCCGCCGCCGAAACGGACAGGATCGTGGCGGCCCTGCGCGAGCAGTTGCGCGGCATTCGCAAGCGCGGACTCGTGCTCGGTCTTTCGGGCGGTGTAGATTCCAGCGTTTCGGCTGCATTGGCCGCGCGGGCCGTCGGCCACCAGAATGTGCTGTGCGTCCTCATGCCGGAAAGCGATTCCGACCCCGAAAGCCTGCGGCTCGGCCATCTGGTCGCCGACACTTTCGGCGTCGAGGCCGTTGTGGAGGATATCGGGCCGACCCTGCGGGCAATGGGCTGCTATGAACGCCGCGACGCCTTCATCCGCGAATTGGTCCCGGACTATGGCAAGGGCTGGGCCTCGAAGATCGTGATCGCGAACGTGCTCGAAGGCGAGGGCTACAACATCTCGTCGCTGGTGGTGCAGGACCCGCAAGGCAAGCAGACGAAATTGCGGATGCCGGTGGCTGTCTATCTCGGCATCGTTGCCGCCACCAACATGAAGCAGCGCACCCGCAAGCAGCTCGAATATTATCATGCCGACCGGCTGAACTTCGCCGTGCTCGGCACACCGAACCGGCTGGAATACGACCAGGGGTTCTTCGTCAAGAACGGCGACGGCGCCGCCGACGTCAAGCCGATCGCGCATCTCTACAAGACGCAGGTCTATGCGCTAGCCGCCTATCTCGGCATTCCGGAAGAGGTCCGCAACCGGCCGCCGACCACCGACACCTACTCGCTGGCGCAGACGCAGGAAGAATTCTACTTCTCCCTGCCTTACGATCGGATGGATCTGTGTCTCTACGGCCTCAACAACGGCGTGTCCGCCGAGGTGGTAGGGCAAGCGGCGGGATTGACCGCCTCACAGATCGAACGCGTCTGGGCCGACATCGCCGCCAAGCGAAAGGCAACGCGCTATCTGCACCTGCGCCCGCAGCTCGTTGACGGCGTGGACGAAGTCGGCTCCTGACCTATGCATATCGAGCAAAAGTGATCCGGTCTTGCGATACGACATGCATGAAAGAAATACTAAGCTCTTGTCTTTACGCAATTCCGGACGGAAAGCCGCGCACCCTTTCCTGGAATTGCTGTAGGCGGAACGCTTCAGGTGAAGCGGCCGCCGATCAACTGGCTCCACTGCTCGCCCGCAAGCCCGTTCAGAAAGACCTGCGCGTTCTTCATGGCATCGAGAAGCTCGGGATCGCGTGAATGCACGACGGTCGAGGCGACCGGTATGAAGGCTATGCGTCTTACAAGCATGGCGTCCAGAAGCGCGGGCTGGACGCGGCCGCGCAAGCCGGAGACACCGCGCCGGGCGGCATGCTCGACCAGGCAATCGATCACCGGCCCGGCCTGGCCGGGAAGAGCGAGGACCTGCAGCACGCGGCCGATCCCGTCCGGTCGCGCGTAATAGGCGAAAGCGCCGACATTGGCGCCGTTCGGCGATGCCACCGACACGTAGACAAGCTCTCCGAAATCCGGCTTTTGCGCCGCATCGCCCAGAATATGGTTGAGCTGACCTTCCGCCCACTGCGGACGTAGCGGAAATTGGGCGCAAAGCGGCTCCAGCAGCCCCGCAAAGCTGCCGCTGTCGATCTCGGAGGCCCGAAATGCCCCCCGGCTCGATGCGTTGGCGACGACGCCGGTCCAGCGTCGTTGACTGCCCTTCATTTTGCGAAGGTAGAGCCGGTCGACGATCCGGGCGAGCGGGTTGAACATCCAGGCAAGCTTCATGTGATTGGCAAAAAGGCTGAGCATGAAGGTCGCCGGCCGCATCACGCGAACCCAGTCAAGGCTGTATTGCGGCAGCACAACGCCGCGAAGCCGCGTCCACAGTTTCACGGACGTATCATTGGCGGTTTCGCTGAAGGAGATGTCCTGCGGACCATCGAGGAAGGCCTTCAACAGGCGGGCACCGGCCATCGGATCGGTCTCGTGATCCTCGACCATCAGCGAGCTGCAGATGGCAGCGTAGAGCTGCCGGCCGTTGAATTTCATTGGCAGCGCATGAACGCCGACGAACCCGGAAACCTGGCCGGCGTCATTGACATGGACAAGCGAACGGAGCCCGCTGCCCCAGTCGGGTGCGTCCAGATAAAACCGCCTCATGTAATCGACGAGGGAGGCCGGCGCTGGCCCCCGCTTCTTGCGCAGCATGCGTTGAAACATGCCCGCGACGGCCGCAAGGTCGGCCTGATCGAGGGCGCGGACGACGCTCACGCCGGGCTCCCGGTTCCGGGAACCCGGCCACCATGTTTGCGCGCCATGGCGACACGGGGCTGGCCGTCGGCCGTCACGGCAAAGGTTGGGGTTTCGTAGGATTTCGTTCTCGATAAAAGGGTTGCTATCTGCCGATCTTGACCTTCGCCGAACTCAAATAGCAGCCATCCGCCTGGCTTGAGGAAAGCTGCGGCATCCCGGACCAGCCTTTGGAGGATCGAAATACCGTAAGGGCCGCCGTCGAAAGCTTCCCGAGGTTCGTTCTCCAACAGATGCGCGCTTTCGCTATCGAGACGGGATGAGGAAATATAGGGCGGGTTGCACACAACCATGTCGGCAGCGCCGCGGAGGCCGTCACCCTCGATCGCGGCAAATAGGTCGCCTTGCCGGACCTTGATCCTGTCCTGCAGGGCGAGGCGCACAACATTGCGGCGGGCAAGCGAAACCGTGCTGTCGGTCAGGTCCGCCGCCCATGCCCGAGCCCGAGGACATTCGCTGACGATGCCCACGGCAAGATTGCCGCTGCCGCAGCACATGTCGATCAGGATCGTTTCGTGCGCCTGTTCGCCAAGAATGGCCGCGGCCGTCCGGCCAAGCAGTTCCGTTTCGGCTCGCGGCACCAGGACGTCAGGCGCGAGTTCCAGCTCAACCCGCATGAAGCGGTGCAATCGCGGCCAATTGCGATCGTTTGCACGGCCGGCAGGAAGGCTGTGATGCTGCGGCAAGGAAAATCCCTATCCTGAGGATAAAACGCGGGTTCCCTGTTGTTACCAACTCCGGGTAAATTGATGTTAAAGATCATGATTGGATTGGGAGTAACCGGCCTATGTTGGCGGCGTCCTGTCCCATCAATGGCGAATTCCTGTGCCGCCGCAAGCCGATCCATGCGCTAATTCAGAGCAACGCCTCGTACCGGTCTCCGATCTTTTCAATTTCGAAATCCGCCGCCCTGCTTTTCAGGATCGCGGCGGTTGTCGGCTGGTCGAGCATTCCGGCCATCGCCACTGCCAGGGCCGCGGCATCGCCGACCGGCACCAGGGCGCCGAAGCGGCCGTCATCAAGTATTTCGCGCGGGCCGTGCGGCGCGTCCGTGGAGACCACCGGAATCCCCGCTGCCATGGCCTCGACCAGAACATTGCCGAAGCCCTCGCTGGTCGATGATAGGACGAACAAGTCAGCTACCGCGTAGCACGCCGCCGGATCATTGACATAGCCCGCAAACAGAACGTCTGCGCCGATACCGGATTCTTCGGCATAGGCGCGCAGCTCGTCGGCCAGCGGACCCTCGCCGAAGATGACAAGCCGAGCCCGGCGGCCGGCGCGCAGCATAGCGAAGGCCCGCAGCAACGTCCAATGATCCTTAACCGGCACCAGGCGTCCGGCGGTGATGATGACGGGGCCGTCGCCCAGCGCCGCGAGCTCTGCCTGCCAGGCGTAGGAGCGTTGCTGGGATGCCGCAACCGGCGGCAGCGGGTTGTTGATGACCACGACCTTGGATTTCGGGAAGCCTCGGGCCACAAGATCGCCGCCGACACCCTCAGAAACCGCGATGGCCCTGGTGGCGCGGGCCGCAACCAGGGCCGAAAGCCAGACCGCCATTTTCGCGCCAAGGCTGCCGGAAGGCAGTGAGGCGGCGGCGTGGAAACTCGGGAAGAACCGCGCCCTGCTTCGCGCGAGGGAAAGCGCCAGCGCCACGACCAGATTGGCGAATTCCGGGGCGCTGTAGATCGCGTCGGGAGAAAGGCGGCCAAGCAGGCCCGCGCTTCTCACGATACCTTTCAGTGTCGCCCACTTGCCATAACCCTCGCCGCGAATGAGGAGGCCGAAATCGACCAGATGTACGGCAGGCGAAAGCAGGGCGGCATTGGGCCCCTGCGCGTTCCAGGTAAAAAGCGTGACGTTGTGGCCGCGCGATGCCAGTTCATTCGCCATCAGGACGAATACACGCTCGGCGCCACCGCCCCTGAGGCTGGCAATGTGAAAGACAATCCGCTTCGCCATTTCAGGCGCGGCTGGCAATGACGTCCGGGCGGTTCGGCGGAAGACGCATGTCGCGCACGATACCCAGGGTAATGGCGAGCAACATGCCAAGGATCATGCCGCCAATTGCCCCCAGGCCGATCATCACGACGGTGCGCGGGGGCCATGAACGGCCCTTTGGCGGCACTGCGGTGGAAATCACCTGCACATTGGTGCTGTCGATCTGTTCGCGCTCGGTTATCTGGCGTGCCCGCGACAGGAAGCTCTCATAGATAGCCGTCTTCGACGCGGCGTCACGTTCAAGCTCACGCAAGGCGACCTCGGAATCGCTATCCGAGAACACGTTGCCCTTCAAGTCATTCATCTTGGCATTGAGGGAGGCCGACGAGGTTTTGGCGGCATCGAGATTGACCTTCGCCAGGCGCAGGGTGCGCGCGTATTCGGCGCTGAGTTGCGCGCTGACCGTGTTGTACTCCGTCTTCAGCCTGACGATCGACGGATGACGGGGGCCAAAGGTCATCGACTGCGAATCGATCTGCTGGCGCAGGCCGTTGGCCGTTGAGCGCAGCGCCACAAGCGCCTCCGACGTGGCGGGACCGGAATTGGTGCCGTTTGCGCCGGCGGCAAGCAGGGCGTCGTAACTTGCCTGCGCGGCGATGACGCGCGATTGCGTCTCCACGATCTGGCCGTTGAGCTGGGTCATGGTTTGCGAGGAAACAAGCTGCCCATTGCTGGTGGCCAGATTGTGGCTGCGCCTATAGGCCTCGACCTTCTCTTCGGCCGCCTGCACATCGCTCTTGAGCTGGCCCAGCCGCCCGTCCAGCGCGGCCGCGGCACGGCTGGCGCCGGAAGCCTCGGCGCTGGCCAGCTCTTCCTGGAAAGTCTTGACGATATCCTGCGAAATCAGGATCGCCTTAGCGGGGGTTTCCGCCGATACCATCAAGGTCGTGACAAACGACTTTTCATCCGCGATGCTGCTAACCCGTTCCGCCAGGTTCTTCAGGGCGGTAAGCTTTGGATCGGGTTTGGCGCCGTCCGTCCCTGTGCGGCTTCGGTCCGCGTCGAAGAACTCAGGGTCACTGGCCAGGTCAAGATCGTCTACAACACGTGAAAGCACGCTGCCCGAGGTCAAGATGCGCTCTTTGCTGCGCGCGCTGAGCAGCTGTCCATCGACCTGGGCCGATTGCGGGTAAAGATCGTTCGGAACAACCTGAAGATTGGCGGGATTGATGAGGATGTCCGTGGTCACGGTGTAGCGCTGCTTGCTCAGCAGAGCGTAGGCACCGCCGATGATCCCGCCGGCGATTGCCAGCAGGCATACCAGAGCAAGGCCGGCGCGCAGCCAGACAAACAGACGCCCGAAATCGAGTTCGAGAAAGGTTCCGATCTTGTTGAGCGTCACCGTCGTGACGGGCTCGGCTACAGGCGGCGCCACGGGTGCAGGCGACACAGGGGCCGACGTTACAGGGGCCGACGTTACAGCGGGTGCCGCCGCATGTGCCACGATCGGCGCGGTTTGTTGCGGCTTTGGCCTGCTGGCGCGCCGCGCATTTTCGATCCGTTCATAGGGGCTAATGCCGGCGGCGGCCGCGGTTGGAGGAGGACCGGAAGCGGCGGACATCATGCTAACCCTTTAATATTCAATACGCACAGCCTGCTTTACGGAAACATCGTTAACATTTCATTTTCCAGGCGTGTCAGGCGCGTTCCGGAACAGCGATCTATCCACCCTTCGTCGGTATTCTGCCACGCCCGTCGTAGCCTGGCAAAGCGTGCAGGCGTTTCAAATGGAAATACAAGAGGTCGTTGCGAGGGCACCCACAAGGAACGGGCTTTGGCGTCATGTCGATGTTGATGCTGGTTGGCCTTGAAGGGGCGTGCCGGTTTGGCGCCCATCCGGCTTTCGATAAGCGAGCAACAAGATGACGAGCAGCATGATATCCGGCGCCTTCGAAGAAAGGGCATTGTTTGACAATGCCGCGAGAATGGACGCGGCCGCTGCGATATGGGCGGCCCGAGGCGTATTGCGCAGGAGCTTGAAAAGGAACCGGAAGAAAGCAAAGGCGAAGAGCAGGGCGATCGGCAGGCCGAACAAAAGCGTAAGAACGACCGGCGTGCTTTCGATGAAGGGGAGGTTGAGCTTTTCGTTGACGATCTTCAACAACTCGTTGGGATTCATGCCAAGCAGGATGTCCCTCCATTCAACAAACTTGAATACATCGTAGATCTTGACGCGCGCGTCGTAATTTTGATCAAAGAGCGTGTTGCTGAAGCGGTTCAGCAGCCCCGCCGAAAAGAGTATCGCAATCATTATGGCGCCACCGGCCAGCGTCAGCATCAGCACCAGGAGTTTGGCCTGGCGTTGATGTCTGGGTGACAAGTCCGGCCAAGGCAGGAACACGAGCAGGAACAGGATCTCGCCGCAAGCGAGCAGCAGGGCGGTGCGCGCGCCCGAAGCGGCCGTGCCGATGAAGAGAATGAAGATGCAAAGCGCACACACCCAGATGCGCCACCGCGTCAATGCAACGAAACCTATGGCGGTGGTGCAAAGCGCGCCCAGCGCCAGCGGATGGGCCGACAGTCCGATCGGCCGAAAGTCCAGCTCAACGAGGGGATAGGGCAGGAATCGATGCTGGGTGACGGCCTCGATCGTTCCGATGATGGCGCTGAGGACAATCATGCCGACGATGACATTGCCAAGCGCCCTGCGCACATGGTCACCCAGGGCAAGCATGATCATCGCCGCGGCACAAGAGACCAGATAGGAATCGATTATGAAGCCGGCCGAGCCGGCACGGCCTATCACGAAGAGATAAGGCACCAGCCACAACAGCAGCAGCGAATATAACAATGTCGCCTTGAACAGCCTGACTTCATCGCCTTCGAGCCGAATTGGCCGGGTCGTGGCGATGACGACAAGCAGCAGAAAGATCGCATAGGTCCCGATATGCAGCTTTTCGGGAAACGACCCTCCCTCCGTCGAATAGGACATCACCATATTCATCAATTGCGGAGAGATGGTCGAGCGGAGCAGGAAAGCGAAGGCCGCGAGGAGAAAGAACAGGAGTGTGAGGGCGTCTTGGCGGCTGGCCTGCGCGGTCACGAACTGTTGCTCTGTGGGGGTGACACTCACGATTATCTGACCAGCGTTGCGGCTTGCGATTGAGATGGCAGGGGACGAACGCACCCCCGGGTACATTTTCCTGCACGAACGTAAAGGAATATGGATAACCCGATCTTAACAGTGGCGATGCCCGGCATGGGCCGCCACATGTCAGCTTTGTCGAAAAGCCGGACACCGCTCATTGAAATCTCACCAAAGTGCGCCGAGAGGGAACGAATGCACGCAATGCACTTGTTGCGCGACATGCATCGGCAGCCGAATTTACGCTATTCATGAAGTCGGTAACTCACACTTAATTGGCCGGTCGTATTGATGGCGATGCTTTGCACGGCGCCCGACGCGCTGCCTGTGGACGGCACAATGGCATCAGGCGCCGGCAAAGCGCAGGAGATCAAGGTGAAGAAATTCTATTCGATTCAGTATCTTCGCGCCTGCGCCGCCTTGCTGGTTCTGTTCGCACACGCCTTTTCCTATCAGATTGGCGTGGACAATCTGATTATTGTGACGGCGGGCCGCCTGGGCGTCGTTCTGTTCTTTGTCATCAGCGGTTTCATAATGGTCCATATTACGGGAGATGGTCCGTTTTCCGCTGCCACCTTCCTGAAACGCCGCGCAATCCGGATCATCCCCCTTTACTGGCTTTTCACCAGCCTCGCCGCGGTTCTGGCGGCGCTCGCGCCAAGTCTCTTCCAGAAGACCGTCTTTACATGGCCCCACTATCTTCAGTCGCTCCTCTTCATTGTTCACGAAGCGCCTGGACGGGATAGCGCGAGTCCAATTCTCTCACTCGGCTGGACGCTCAATTACGAGGTATTTTTCTATATCGCTTTTGCGGTGTTCGCATTCCTGTCCGTGACCTCGCGCGTATTTGTGCTGACGGTCTTTTTCATTGCGATGTGGATAGCCGGGCTGTGGCTGGCTCCCACCAACCCTGTTATCCAGTTCTATCTCAACCCTTCTCCGGTGGCATTCGTCATCGGCATGTGGATAGGGCGGCGCTATTTGGACGGTGATTTCACTTCCGACATACGCCATGCCTGGATATTCGGCGTAATGACCGCTGCAGGCGTGGTGCTTTCATTCGTCGATGACGGTACGCCGCTCTTGGGTCAGATCAGCTTCGCGGGACAAGCAATGTGGGCGGCGGGCCTGCTTCATCTCAGCCTCATTCTGGAGCCGAAACACAAGCACTGGAGCCTTCTCGAGCAGTTGGGCGACGCTTCCTACGCGCTTTATCTGTCGCATATCTTCGTGATCGGCGCTGTGGCGTACCTGGCCAGACGCACCGTCGGATACGAGCATCCGACAACGGTATTGTTGGTGTCGGTGGTCAGCATCGTGGCAGCCTGCCTCGTCAGTCTGGTGATTTACGAGATGATCGAGAAGCCGATTCTTCAGACCCTGAACGGCAAAAGGAAGACGAGAAACACACCGCTTCCTCATATTGCCACGGAGAACAAATAAGCAGGCCAAGCAACGGGACGGTCACGGCTTTCAGCGCTTCAGTCAGCCCGCGCTGTCCACGACCTCGACATTGCCGGCGCGGTTAAGCGTATGAATGCCCGTGCGTGCCCATGCCGGACCCGCGCCGATCGGCCGGGGCGAGGCAAAACGGACATCGGACGCGTCGAGTCGCTCAAGCCGCATCAGCCCCAGACCACCGCCATAGGCCCTCGATCCGTTCTGCACCGGCAGCACCAGGGCATCGTCGTGGCGGATAAAGGCGCCGCCCGGCCGGGTGGCCGAATGATCGACGGCAATGGGATTGAGCGGATGGGCGACCCATGGCCCGCGCAGCGAGGGTGCGCAATAGACCGCCATCGTGTCCGACGCGCTGCCGTAGCCGAACCGCTCCGTTCCAACCAGCCAGAAGCGACCGTCGGATTCGAGCAGCGTCGCGTCGTTGAAATCCCTGTCCGCCATCAGCACCGTGTCGCGGACCCAGCGGTCGGGAAACTGCGCGGCGCGATAGAGCACAAGTTCGCGAGCCGAACCACTTTCGGGGATCATGAAAATCTCGCCATCGTGTGCGAACACCTGCGGATAAGACAGGTGGTGCGCTTCCTCCAATACAACCCTTGGAACACCGAAAGTGCCATCGTCACCGAGCTCGGCGACGGAAATCACGCCGCGACTCGTCGCGTAGGGGAATTCCTCGACAAACAGATGATGGCGGCGGTCGGCCTCGAAGACGAACGGGTCGGCATAGAAGCGTTGGCCATCGTCCGGCAGGACTGTGAACGGTTTGCCGTCGAGTTGCCCGGTTTCGGCGATGCCTGGTCCGTCGATCACCCGATAGGCAACCTGCCAATAGAAGGGGCGTCGTCCCCGCCTGATTTTTTGCACGGCGCGATCGATCAAAGCCCTGCCGAAAAAGGGCACATAGTGTCGAACAAAACTGTCGTTCTTCAGGATCGGCACCGGGTTGTCGCTTACCGGCACAAGCTTGCCCGCAAAGAAGCGGGCGACGGTTTGCATGATCAGCGACATGGCGCCGGCGAGCAGGTCGTTGCAGCTTCGAGATAGCCAGAGCCTGTCTGCCAGCATCGGTCTAGCCTGGGCCACGACAACGCCATCGAGGCGAGCGCCAAGTTCAGGCAATTGTCCGCTCGCCAACATTGCGGCAACGCCGGCTGGAAAGCTGTTGCGACCGCAAAATTCGAGCCTCAGGACTGGCGCGTCTTGCCCCGTTGCGCTGGCAGTGAGATCTATGACGAGGTCCGGAGGGCCGCGATCGATGGGCGGCAACGGCTCGGACCGGCCCGCCAGCGAGGGACCGAAACGCCGGCTCTCGATCGCCAAGACAGTGTCCAGCCCCCGAGCGGTTGGCGCCGGCGCCGGCGCGTGGCAACTCGAGACCACATAACCTGCCGCACCCAACCGCATGAAAAGCTCATTTTCCCAGCGCCGGGATGCGACGGCGTGGCCGATGATTAAAATATTAGTCAACCCAAGTTATTCTCGTTAAAGCAAAAAATGGCTTTGCTCTGGTATCTTTCCCCACAGTTCCTGGCAAGGGTTGCCCAAGGGGGGCTGCGGACTCTAGCGTTAATCATACGTTAATTTTTTTGAATACGAAGGCGGTTCAGGGCGCTATTGTTAGGCTGAAAGCACATGTCAGCCGGGCGCCCACGCTTTCGGTGACCAGGGTCAACCATGAACGCCGTTTCACATCCGAACTTGCCCTCAAGGCGAAAACTGCTGATCGTGTTCGGCACGAGGCCGGAGGCGCTCAAATGTTTTCCGGTGGCGCGGGCCGCGCTCGCCCATCCAGGCTTCACCACGGAAATATGTGTGACGGGCCAGCATCGCGAGATGGTCAATCAGGTCATCGAACTGACGGGCCTGCCGGTGCACTACGATCTCAACATCATGCAGCCAGGTCAGACGTTGTTCGACGTGACCTCGCGCGTGCTCCTCGGAATGGCGGGGGTGCTGGAGAAGGCGAAGCCGGACATCGTCATCGTCCAGGGCGACACAACCACCGCGATGACCGCGGCTCTAGCTGCCTTCTACAAGCGCATTCCGGTTGCCCATATCGAGGCGGGATTGCGCAGCCACAACATCAACTCTCCCTTTCCGGAGGAACTGAACCGCAAGATTGCCGGCAACATCGCCACCTGGCATTTTGCGCCGACCACCGAGGCGCGCGACAATCTCATCGCCGAAGGAAAGGCTGCGAACACCATCTTCGTAACCGGCAATACCGTGATCGACACGCTGCTGCATTTCTCCAGCGAGATCGATGCCGACAAGTTGATGAACGCCAAGCTCGCCGCTCGTTTCCCCTTCATCGATCCGACCAAGAAAATGATACTCGTCACCGGTCATCGCCGTGAGAATTTCGATGGCGGCATCCAGAGAATCTGCACCGCGCTGAAGGCATTGTCGGCGCGCAGGGATGTGCAGATCATCTACCCGGTCCATCCCAACCCGAATGTGCGCTCCGTGGTCGAGGCCGAAATCGGGACGGTGCCGAACATCCACCTGATCGACCCGCAGGACTATTTGCCGTTCCTGTACCTGCAGAAACAGAGCTACCTGGTGTTGACCGACAGCGGCGGCGTGCAGGAAGAGGCGCCTTCACTCGGCAAGCCGGTGCTGGTGATGCGGGAAAACACGGAGCGACCCGAAGGGATCGCCGCTGGTACTGCCCGGCTGGTCGGCACCGATATCGAAAAAATTCTGGCCAATGCCAATAGCCTGCTCGATGATGAGAGCGTCTATCGCGGCATGGCGGAGAGGCACAATCCATACGGCAATGGCCAAGCTGCGAGCCGGATCGTTGAGGAATTGCTGAATCATGGCTGAAATCAAAACCGTTTCTGTTATCGGCATGGGCTATATCGGCCTGCCGACCTGTGCCATTTTTGCCAGCCGCGGACTCGATGTCATCGGTGTCGATATCAACGAGGCGGTGGTCGCGAAGGTCAACCGCGGCGAAATCCACATCATCGAACCGGACCTGGATGGTTTGATCCAGAAAGTTGTCGCCAATGGCAAGCTCAAGGCATTCAGCACGCCTCAGCCGGCCGATGCCTATATTATCGCCGTTCCAACTCCGATCACCCCGGACCGCAAGCCGGATGTCAGCTACGTGCTTGCGGCAGCGCGAAGCATCGCTCCGGTGCTAAAACGGGACGACCTGGTGGTGCTGGAATCAACATCGCCGGTCGGTACGACGCGTGTCATGACAGCGCTGCTCGCGGAACTGCGACCCGATCTCAAATTTCCCGTTGCGCATGGCGAGGAAGCTGACGTCCTGGTCGCCTACTCTCCCGAGCGCGTGCTGCCGGGAAAGGTGCTGACCGAGCTGATCAACAATGATCGCTCGATCGGCGGACTGTCCCGAAAGTCTTCGGAGCGGACAGCGGCACTCTATTCAAGCTTCGTCGCCGGCGACCTGTTCATAACCCAGGCCGAAAGCGCGGAACTGGTTAAGCTGACTGAAAATGCGTTCCGCGATGTCAATATCGCCTTCGCCAATGAGCTTGCGGCGGTGTGCCAGGATCTGTCGCTCAACGTCTGGGAGGTAATCGATCTCGCCAACCGGCATCCTCGCGTGAACATCCTGCAGCCGAGCCCGGGCGTGGGCGGCCACTGCATTGCGATCGATCCGTATTTTATCATCGACGCCGCACCGAACAATACGCGGCTGATCAGTTCGGCACGGCGCATCAATTCCGAGCGACCCTTGTCGGTGGTCAGGGACATCGAGGCATTGCTCGACCCGACCCGCAAGCAGACGATCGCCTGTCTTGGCCTCAGCTTCAAACCCAATATCGACGATATGCGCGAGAGCCCGGCTGTCGAGGTTGTTAAGCTTCTGTCCAAGATTCCCAATATCAAGATCGTCGCTGCCGAGCCCAATGCGCGTCAGTTGCCACACGAGCTCGAGGGCAGCGGCGTCATGTTCACCGATGCACTTTCCGCTATTGACCAATCCGATATCGTCGTCCTGCTGGTCGACCATAGACAATTCAATCTGATCGATCCCGAAGCGCTCAAGGACAAGAAGCTCGTCGACACACGGGGCCTGTGGACCTGGCGCAAGGCGCGCAAGCCCGACGCCCGCATCGAAGGCAAGAAATCCGAAATGGAACGCTCGCAGTCTCTCGCTCGCACCGGAGAAGCGGCATGAACTCGCATGACCCGGCATGGGCGCAACACTCTCTATTGGCATCACGCCGCCGCGAGTTTCTCGGTGCGACCATCCATGCGCTGACCATGGCCGAGACGCTGGCCATCGCAGACGAGGCGATGGCGACGCGGCGACCGCTTCATCATGTTGTCGTGAACGTCGCCAAGCTTGTGAACATGCGCAAGAATGCCGAACTGCGCGAGGATGTCGTCGGGGCGGATATGGTCAATGTCGACGGCAAAGGCGTGCTTTGGGGCGCGCGGCTCTGCGGCGTCGAGTTGCCGGAGCGTGTGACCGGCGTCGACGTCATGATCAACCTGCTTGCGCTGTGCGCCAAGCGTGGCTATCGCCCCTACCTTTTGGGCGCTGAACAGCACATTCTCGACGCAGTTGAAAGCCGACTTGCCAGAGATCATCCGAGCCTGGCCATTGCCGGCCGGCGCAATGGGTATTTCAAGGCGGAGGAAGAGGCCGCGATCGTCGAGGCCATCAACGCTTCAGGTGCCGACTGCCTGTTTGTGGCGATGCCGACGCCGAGCAAGGAGCGCTTTCTCAAGCGCTATCGCGACGTACTCGCTCCGAGTTTCGTCATGGGCGTGGGCGGCAGCTTCGACGTCTATGGTGGAAAGGTCGCCCGGGCACCGAAACTGGTTCAGGCGGCCGGCCTGGAGTGGCTGTTCCGCGTGGCGCAGGAGCCGCGACGCTTGTGGCGCCGCTACTACGATACCAACACCGCCTATGCACTGCTGCTGTGGCGTGAGTTCTGGTCTCGCCGGGGACGCCGAAACGTCAATCCGTAAGCTCGCGACTTTCAGACAAGCATGCCTCATAGCGCGGGATTTATGCGATCCGGAGCCGTGCCCTTAGCTTGCCGATGAAATGCGTCACGGCCGCGGGGTGAAACAACCAGGTCAGTCCCAGGAAAGCCGCAGCGCCGGCGACGCCGCCCGCCGCGAGCGGAAAGATCGCCGGCATATAGCCCAGCGCAGTGCTGGCGAGGCTGGCGGCCAATCCGGTGCAGATAGAAATTATGATTGAGACAGCGATGTCGCGCCAGGGCACCGGCACCGGCGTGAGCCTCTCGGCGATGACGATGCAGGCTGCAAGACCTGCCAGCGATCCGCCCGCCAACGCCAACGCCGCGCCAACCTCCGCCATGGTGGGAATCAACAGAAAAGACAGTGAAATCGTTGCCACCGAGCCGAAGGAATTGGCGATGATCAGCAACCACGGCCGCTTATGTGCGTGCACCACGACGCCATAAACGAAGCTTGTGAGATTGGCACAAAGAACGCTGAAGGCGATGATCGGGAACAGCAGGCCGAAGCGACCATGATATTCCGCGGGCAGCAGGAGTCGCGTGATGTCGCCGCTGAGCGCGATAAGCATTGCTGCGACCGGCAGGCAAAGGCGTATCATCAAGGCCATGAGTTGCGACAACAACCGCCCGGACGCCTCGGATCCCTCTTCGTCGAAGCGGCTGACCACTTCTGGAAATGCGCCCATGTTGATTGCGTTGGCGACCATATCGATCGGCTGCCGAGCCAATGCGTAGGCGGCTGCGAAGACGGCCACCGCGCCGGCATCGTAGTAGAGCTTGAGGAAGACGCGTTCAGCGCTGTTGAGACCGAAACCGACCAGCGCCATGATGACCAGGGGCACGCCGAGGGCAAAAAACTCCTTGTGGGTGAAGCGCGGCGGGCCGCCAATAACGCGCCCGGATGCCACCACGCACGCCACGATGCCGGCAATCAGCACGGCGAGGCTCGAGCCGAGCGATACCGTCAGAAACGAGCGTTGGAAGATAAGGATGGCGGCGATCGGCAAGGCCAGTTGCAGCAGGCCGCGCAGATATTCAAGCATCGAATAGAGGGAATGACGCTGCTGCATTTGCAGCACCGTCAACGCGAACCGGCTGATGGAGCCGGCAATCAGATAGCTGCAGACGGCGATTGCAAATTCGATCCAGCGCTCCGGCACGATCACCGCCGAGGCGATCACGGATATGATCAGGGCCAGCACCGTGGTGGCAAGCAATACCTGTCCGGCAAGCATCAGGCTGCCACGGCTGACGTCGCCTTTTCCACCAAGCCGCAGCAAGGCAATGCGCAGCCAGTTGGTAACGGCAACATCCGTCATTTCGCCCACGGTGACCACCAGGGTCAGCAGGCCATACTCGGTCTGGTCGATCAACCGCGTCATGACGACCAGCAGGAGCAGAGCGGAAACCCGCGTCAGCAGAATAGCTGGGCCATAGATGAGTGTGGAACGGAGCAGCAAAGGGTTGTCCCGGAAAATTTGCCGTCGATTAACCGTTGACCGACGGGTATTCCAGCATGATGACGGCAAAGGGTGAACGGATACAGTTTGAACCAAAAGATTTGTCGTAAACCTTTTTTGGAACCTTTGCTTTACGGTCACCCGGCATCCGCAATCCAAATGGTGTCATGTTGCAGCGTCTCGCCCACAATAGAAAAATACATGTCCTGGTCGCAACGCCCTCGGGCGTTTCGGGACAAGGCGGCATCGACCGGATCATGGGGGCGCTGAAGCAGGAGTTCGAACGGCAAGAGATCGCCGACATCGATCTGCGCTTTCTTTCCAGCCGTGGCCCGGGACATGTCGGGCTTTCGATCTTCTACATGCTTGGTTTTTGCGCGCGGATGCTTGGGGCCCGCCTCGACAGACGCGCCGACGTCATTCACATCAATATATCGGTCTCCGGCAGCACCTATCGCAAGATGATGATCGCCGCCTGCGCCAGGCTGTTGTCGATACCATATGTCCTTCATCTGCATGGGGCGCAGTATCAGACATTCTGGAAAGATGATCATAGTTTCATGAGCCGCCGTATCAGGGCTCTGTTCGAGCATGCCGGCCGGGTGATTGTCCTGGGCGGGCTTTGGCGCGATTTCGTCGCCAGCCGGGCACCGGCGAACGGCGGCAATATTGTCATCGTTCCCAACGCCACGGCAGTTCCTTCCCTGGCGCATGTCGGCGGAGGCGATCACGTGCACATCCTGTTCCTCGGCCGCATCGGCGAGCGAAAGGGCGTGCCGCAGTTGGGCGAGGCGCTGGAGCGGATGAAACATCTCAGGGGTTGGCGTGCCACGATCGCCGGCGATGGTGAGGTCGAGCCGGCACGAGCGAGGTCGGTCGCTCTAGGGATTGCCGACCGTATTGCTTTTCCGGGCTGGGTGGGACCTGACGAGGTCGCATCACTGATCGCTTCGGCCGATATTCTGGTGCTCCCCTCGTTCGCCGAAAATCTGCCAATGTCGGTGATCGAAGGCATGGCGGCCGGCCTGGCTGTCGTGGCCACCCCGGTTGGCGCGGTCGAGGACATCATCACCCACGAACAATCCGGTCTGTTGGTGCCGCCCGGCGATGTGGCGGCGTTGACCGAGGCGTTAACTCGGCTGGTCGAGGATACGGCGCTGCGCGCGCGGCTTGGCGCCGCCGCCATGGCGGTGCACCGGGAAAGGCTTGAGCTTGCACCGTTTGTCGACGCGATCTGCGATGTCTGGAGATCGGTCGCGTCCGAGGCGCGATCGGTCAAGCGCTGACGCTGTCCTTCATTGTCGTCACTGCGGCGGGCCAAGCGCGAATTCGCGGTGGAATATCTCCAGGTTCAAAAGCGCCCATATCAGTTTTTCGTGGTCCGCGGCGCGCTCGGCGTGCTCCGTGACAATCTGGTCCAGCTTCTTGGCGCTCAAATAGCTACGGATGACCGAATGGGACGAACACAGATGGTCTCGTACATAATCGCTCATCGACCCGCGGAACCATTCGGCGACGGGCACCTTGAAGCCGATCTTTGGCCGGTTGAGGGCCTCGTCGGGAACCATGCCGGCCATGCAGTCGCGCAGGATCTGTTTGCTGCCCAGGAGACCGAGCCTGTAACGATCGGGCAGCTGGCTGACGAAGGAAACCAGATCGCGATCAAGGAATGGCATTCGCCCCTCGATTGAACCGGCCATCATCATCCGGTCGCCCCGTTCCAAGAGGTTGTCGGGCAACCACGATGTCTGATCAAAAAACAACACACGGCGCAGATGGGATTCCGTCACACTCGAAGAGAACGGGAAATCGTTGCGGTCATGGCCGCAAGTGGCCAACCCACCGAGGAGCGAATCGCGTTCCCGCGCCGTCATGGCTCCAAACCAGGAGATCATCCGGGTTGCAAAGTCCCGTTCACCCGCGCTTCGGGCAAATATGTCGAACTTGGCCGATGCGCCGGGCAATGCGCGCATCAAAGGGGCGAGGAGATTGTTGTGAAGCGACGCTGGAACAAGTGACCGGTAGACACCCGCCAGAGACTCTGCGCGATGTTTGGGGTAGCCGCCGAGAATCTCGTCCGCCCCTTCGCCCGTAAGCACCATCTTGACGTCCCGCGAGGCTCGAACCGACATCAGGTAAATTGGAATGTCCGTACTTTGTGAAACAGGTGCCCCCCGATGGCGGACCATCTTAGGCAGATGATTCATCAGGTCATCCGCCTGGATGACGATTTCGCAATGATCGGTCTTGAAATGATCGGCGACGCGCCGGGCGAATGGAAGCTCGCTGTAAGCCTGTTCGCTGAAACCGACCGAAAACGTACGAATCGGGTTGTCGCTGTGCCTGGTCATCAGGGCAACGATTGCCGACGAGTCGAGCCCCCCGGATAGAAAGGCGCCAAACCGCGCATCACTGCGCATCCTGATCTCGACAGAACGGTCGAGCAATTCCAGAAATCGTCGCTTGGCGGTTCCTGGATCGATATCCGCTGTCAGATCGGTCTGATCCGGGGGCGCATAATAGCGCGTTTCCGTTACTTCCCCTTGCGACCACACAGCGTAGCTTCCCGGGTTGAGCTTACGGATCTGTTTGAAAAGCGTCCGCGGTCCAGGCACGTAACGCCAGGTCAGATACTCGCGCACTCCATCCAGATCGAGCTGCTGGCCATCTGGCTGCGCAGACAACAACGCGCTGATCTCCGAGGCAAACGACAGCAAATTTCTGCCTTGCATGAGGTAAAGGGGTTTTTTTCCAAAGGGGTCGCGAGCGAGGATCAATTCGCGCCGTTGAGCGTCCCACAGCGCAAAAGCGAACATCCCGCTCAATCGGTCGAACATGGCCAGGCGCCACTGGTCATAAGCCCTGAGCAGCACTTCCGTGTCGGAGCGTGTGCGAAAACGGTGACCGAGACCGATCAACTCCTCACGCAGCTCGATGTAGTTGTATATTTCGCCGTTGAAAATAATCCGGAGCCGTCCGTCCTCGGTCTGCATCGGCTGATTTGAATCGGCGTTTAAGTCAATAATCGCCAGGCGGCGATGCACCAATGCCAACTGGTCCCCGCCTGTATTCAGGTCCAGGAGTTCGATGCCTTCGGCATCGGGACCACGATGCTGCAAGGCATTCGACATCCCGACGGCCCGATCTTGTGGCTTCTCGACCCTGCGCCCAATCCAGCCGGCAATTCCGCACATTCTTTCCCTTGGCCCTCTTTCCCTTGTTTGCGTATGATCGAGGACACCAATCTACAGCGAATATATTAAATAGCTGCTCGGTGGAGTGATTTTAAAACTGAGCCTGATTTGGTTCGATCAGGCCCTCTCGGCTGCAACTGGAGACGACAGTCCTTGGGTTTCCACGCGATTGATCGCCAGCAACCAGGCAGACCGCTCGAACCGATCCTGACCCGATGACGAGTTATCGCAGGCCTAGTGCCCGCAACATCTCCCGGTCCGGGATCGCAGGCCCCTTGGGTTGGATAACACTCATTCCGTAAGGATTGGAGAATTCCCAGGCCGACCACGGCATCGCGAAACGTTCCGCCTCTCTGCGCACTGCCATGAGATAGCGCAGGCGATCAGCATCGAAAGCTCCCATGCGGCCATCCGCAGACATCAGGATAACGCCGAATTCGCCCACGAACAGGCGTCGGCTCGCTATGCCATGGGCTTCAGCCCAGTCGACCGCCTGACGGAAACCCGCTTCGAGCTGGCTCTGCCCCCAATTCTGCTCAAAGTATCGGGCGATCGTTTCACGCGCCGAGGCCATGTTCATCACCTCTTCGATCTGGCTCAAGCCGGCGGCGTCCATCTGCGCCTTGAGGGTTTCGGCGACCACTTCGGGCGTGCTGGCGTCGGCAGGCCAGGGAAGGCCGGAGGAGAAAGCGTTCTTGTCATCGGCCCGCTGGTGCGTGAAGCTGTGCGGATCATACATGTGGAAGCTGTAATAGACGTTGGGGTCGTCGAAGTTGGGGTCCAGGTTGACCAGTCCCGCGATGCTCCCGCCGCAGGCGCCGGTCGCGACGATGGTGAGTTCGCTGCTGACGGCGCGAATATCGCGAACCGTGCCTGCCATGATCCGCTGCCAGTCATCGCTGCCGCTTGAATCGCAAGGGTAGTAGGCGGGCTCGTTATAGGGCTCGAGGGCGACCTTGTCGGCGCCAATTTTGATCAGCATGGCAGCCACCGCCACTACCATTTTGCGATAGCGGGCAACACCCTCGCTGTCGGCCCCGCCATGGATCATTTCCATGCTGTAGGCCGGAACCTGGCTGACGCCATGCAGATCGAAAACCACCTTGAGCCCGCTTGAAACCACCCGCTGCACCGCAGCGGCAAGCATGTCCAGCGCCTGTTGTCGTTTGGCGCCCTCGCTGGCAAGCAGAGGGCCAGGGTCGACACTCAGCCGGACAAAGTCGAAGCCCATGGATCGAATGCGACCAAACTGGTCGCCGTCCGGCCAATCGGTGAGCGGCCTGCCGCCCGCAAGCCATTCCTTCTCGCTGCGATAGGGCGGCCATTTGTAGGAACCATCTTTCTCCACCGGCGACCAGTTGAGCCATTCATGGACGCCAACGCCGCGCTCAAGCGGGATCGGCGCCGCCTCGGCTGACAAAGCCATGCCAAGCGCGCACGCTATGACGTAGACAACTTTTCTCATCGCAAAACTCCGCGTCATGGCCGAAGATATTAACCGCGGGAACGGAAAAGAGGATGCCGCCACACGCTTTTTCGACGGGATGGTGTATGAGGATCAAAATCTTGGCGGAGCGCGGATGAGGGTCGGGTGGTATTTCAACCGATTGCGCAGCATGGAGTTGGCCGAGATATTGCATCGGTTGGACGAGCAGCGCCGGAGGACCGTTTCGCGCCGCCGCGACAACGGCTGGCAGCGCTATGCGTCGCCGCAGTTGCACCCGGTGCTGCACGGATTGCGGAATGCTGTGCCGGCCGCTGCGACACCAGCCCAGCGGCAAGCTATCGAGGCGGCTGCGCAAAACACTCTTCGGGGCCAGTTTTCAGCACTTGGGCAGACCTGGCCACAGCGAGACCCCTATACTCTCTTTCCACCCGAGCTCTGGCGCCTTGATCCGGTGACCGGCCGGCTTTGGCCAGGCCCCAAGACCCATACTTTCGATATCGATTTTCGCCATGCCACCGGCCGTGGCGATGTAAAATATGTCTGGGAAATCAACCGGCTGCAGCAACTGCCGCCACTGGCTGCCCATCTGCTTCTCACCGGCGATGATCAATCCCGTGCGGCCATCGAGGCGGCGATCGAGAGCTGGCATTTCGCCAACCCACCATTTCGGGGCGTTGGCTGGGCCTCGGGCATCGAGGTCGCGCTACGAGCCATCAGCCTGATTGTCACGCTCGACCTCGTCGGCGACCGGCTTGGCGCGGCGACGCGAGAAAAAGTCGGTGAAATACTGGCGGCAAGCGCCTATTGGCTGCCGCGGTTTCCCTCCCGTTTTTCGTCCGCCAACAACCATCTCGTCGCGGAATTGGCTGGCGAATATTTGATCGGTCTGGCTTTCGGGGCCGAGGTGGCTCGCGAGTCGCTCCTGGCTGAGGTGCTCAAACAGATCCTGGCCGATGGCGCCGGGGCCGAGCAGACCCCGACCTACGCCGCCTTCAGTGCCGAACTTTTCCTGCTGTGCGCTGCGGCGGCGCGCCAGGCCGGACTGCCTTTTCCCCAGCCCGTCGAAGCGCGTTTGGCCGCTTTCGCCAATTTCGCAGGCTGGCTCCCGCCGAAAACCAGCGGCTTCGGCGACAATGATGAAGGCCGCGTGATCACGCTGGGGGGCGAAACCGATTATGTCGGATCGGTCGCGGCCGCCATCCGTGGTTTTCTACGGATGCCGGGCAGCGCACCGGAGCCTGGCGATTTTCGTGCGCTTTTCTTCGGTGCGCCACCGCGGCCGGCGCCGGTGCCGAATGGATTGCATACATTCACGCAAGGCGGGCTCTCCGTCTGGCGCGGCGAGATGAATGGTCGCAACGTCCATCTGACATACGACCACGGCCCGCTGGGCTACCTTTCGATAGCGGCGCACGGTCATGCCGACGCGCTGTCGCTCACCCTGTGCATTGACGGCGATCCGGTGCTGGTCGACCCCGGCACATGGCTCTATGGTTCGGGGGGAGGCTGGCGCGACTGGTTCCGCTCGACGCCGGCGCACAACACGCTGAACCTAGAGGGTAAAAGCCAAAGCATCATCTCCGGGGCGTTCAACTGGTCGCACAAGGCGGTTGCGACATTGGTGGAGAGCGAGCCGGGGCCGCACTGGAGGCTGTGTGCCCGACATGACGGGTACAAAGGCCGCTTCGGCGTTGTGCATCAACGCGCCGTGACACGCGATGGCGACGGCATCCTCGTGACCGACCAACTGCTCGGCGGCAGCCGCGTCGCTGAGATCGTCTTCCAACTCGCCGCCGACCTCCACGCCAACAGGGATGGAAACATTGTCACGATATTGCGCGGCGCTGAACCTTTGATGACTATCCACTTTCCAGACGCAGCGATCCACATCCGTTCCGGCGGCGACACACCGGGCCAGGGCGGCTGGGTTTCGCCGCGTTTTGGTGCAAGGCAGCCAGCCGAACGCCTCGCATGGCGTGGCCAAGTAGGCGAAAAGGGAGTAGTCATCCGGCTCGCGCCAAGTCCGCCGCAGACCCGATAACGGGCAGGTTGCAGGCGCAGCGTTCGACATTAATTACGTTCAGATATTTAGCGGTTTTGACACCGTTGATCTGCTAATTTGGCCATGATTGTTCTGCCAGTCGCATCCCGATACACAGTTGCGGGCAGCATATGATAGGCCTGGCAATATGTGCTTCGCGACGAGCCGGATCACCATTTCACCACCTAGGAGCCACTGCATCGATGTTTTCGGAATTCGCCAGAGTGATCGTGGAAAAACTCTCACACATCGATCTGCTGACACTCGGTCTCCTGTTGCTCACGGCGCTGGGGAGCGCGGTGGTCGCCTACTGGCGAACGGTCGAACAGAAATCCTTCCGGGACTTTTTCGACTTCGCCTTTCCCGCGGAAGTCATCATGCACCCATCGGCGCGAGCGGACGCATTGTTCTGGATCACGAAAAGGCTGGTGATGCCCTTCCTGCTCATTCCCGCCGGTGTCACCTTCGTTGCCGCCACGGGATATGCAACAAACCAGGCAGTCGGCTGGCTCTTCAGCATCTCGCAACCGCTGATACCCGGCCCCGCCGGCCCAGTGACGATCATCCTCTTCACCGCAACCATGCTCGTTGCTTACGATATCTCCTACTACCTATATCACGTTGCCCAGCACCGTTTCCCGTTCCTGTGGGAATTGCACAAGGTGCATCATTCGGCCGAAGTGATGGTTGGGATCACCAAGGACCGGGTTCACCCCCTGGACGATCTGATGAACCGGATCTGGGACGGCGTCATACCGGGGATCAGTTTCGGCTTGTGGAGCCTGATTGCGCTTGATCCGGTCGAGATCGCCATATTTGGCATCAACGTCTATGTCATTCGCAACATTCTCATGATGGACTTTGTTCGCCACACGCATCTGAAGATTTCCTTCGGCCGGTTGAACGGCGTCATCTTGTGTCCGCACTGGCACCAGGTGCATCACAGTGTCGACCCTCGCCACTACGACAAGAATTTCGGGCTGCTTTTTTCATTCTGGGATCGCATATTCGGAACGCAGTTCATCCCGGATCCGGACGAAGACCTCAAGTTTGGACTGATAGATCGCGACGTACGCGACTATCAGTCGCTTTTCGGACTTTACGTGCTGCCGCTCAAGAAAATGGCAAACCATATCATGCGACTTTTTCAAAAGCGCATCGATGTCGCGCAGCCGCAGGACCGTCTCCAACCATGAACAAAATGGCTTCGATTGACGCTGTTGGTGCGGAGCGACTGGAAATCGTCAGTTCGACGGATCGCCTGGCCGCCATCGAAGCCGAATGGGTAGACCTATGGCATCGTACCCATGCACTGATCTTTCAGAGCCATGCCTGGGTTTCGGCATGGTGGAGCACCGTGCGTGACCGCGACCGGCGCTCGCTGCGGATCGGCCTGGTATGGAGCGATGACAGGCTGGTCGCTGTCATTCCCCTGGCGATCGGCAGACGAAAAGGACTTCGGCTCCTCGAATGGGCCGCCAATAGCTATACGGACTATGGTGATATTCTTGTCGCGCCGGAATGCTCCCTATCGGCCCTCCAGAACCTCTGGAACCGGATCTGTTCGGCGGGTGGCTTCGATCTTGCTTTTATCAATCGTCTGTCGCCGGATGCGGCAGCCCGCAGGATTTTTACACCGGGCTCTTCCAGCGGCGTCAAGCTTCGCGCCAATCACCGGGAGGAAGTCAGTTATCGCGTCGCTGGACAGTGGGCCAGCGGAGCAGCATGGCTGGCGGACCAGCCGAAAAAGATGCGCCAGAACTATCGGCGCGGCATCAAGATACTGGAAGAAACAGGCGAAGTGAAATTCCGCCTCCTGTCGGCCGACGAGCCGCTGCAGCCATTGCTGGAGCGACTGTCGGCGCTGAAGCGCAGATGGCTGGAAAAGCACACGCGTGAATCCGACCTTTTCGAAGAGGGCGAGCCGGTTCTTGCCGCCCTGGTGGACGCGCTGTCACGCGCCGGTGTGCTGCGCATTTTCGTACTTGAATGCAATGGTGCGATGGTCGCGGTTTCCATCAACATCGTCCAGCACAACGTCATGATGGCATTCGTTACCACCTACGACCCTGATTTTAGCCGAGCGTCGCCGGGTGCGGTCCTGATTACGGAGTATATACAGTGGTCGTTTGATCACGGCTTGGGATTGGTCGATTTCCTCTGTGGCGGAGAGGCCTTCAAACATAGGTTTGCAACACAGGCCGTTACCCTCCAATCCGTTCTTGGGGCACGCACTGTGCAGGGCGCGCTCGCTTCTCTCGCTGATCGTATCTGTCAGACGATCCGCGTACGCTCACGCGGATTGGCGTCGGCGAATCCAGAGCGCCCGCCCGATGAGACTGCTTAATTTAGCTGGATAACTTGGGCATAAGCCGCCGAGCGTTGAGGGCTGGCGTGCGACATGGGCGCGCCATTCGAAAATCCGCGTCGATTGCGCCTCGGAATCGGGACCGAATGGGTCCGCAGGTGCAGACTTCAGCCAATTCCCGCAAATCACGTCTCTCGAGGCGCAGTTTGTCGTCTGCGAAGCGTTGCAACACGTTCGTTGGCGTCACAACGGTAGCAGGCTAGGTCCTGAAAATCATTGAAGATTTTTTCGGACAGGGCGCTACCATAGGTCGGCGTTTTTTCTATAATTTCAGTAGCTTAAGGTAGGCTGGTAGCGGGAGAGGGACTTGAACCCCCGACCCCAGGATTATGATTCCCGTGCTCTAACCAACTGAGCTACCCCGCCAGGGCGGCGAAAGGCCCGAAATCCGCCTTAAATCGAAAGGCATTTCGAGGCGTTCGCCAAGGTCGCGCGGATATAAGGTTGGGAGGGCGAGCCTGTCAAGCATCGATGCGCGAGGGCGCCGGCATATTGTCGCCGGTAAAAGCTTTGCCGGGCTGGCATCTCCGGTAAGCCACCGGGGTTGAGTTCGACGGGGCACGCCGCTATGTCTCGGCCAAGAAATTAGAGTTTGAAGCTGATGAAGCCGCGCATTGCAGTCCTCGGTTGCGGATACTGGGGCAGCAACCACATCCGCACCCTCAAGGCGCTCGGCGCGCTACATGCGGTTTCCGATGCCAATCGGGCGCGGGCCGAAGGCTTTGCCAGCGAGCAGGACTGCCTGGCGATCGAGCCCGACCAGCTGTTCGTGCGTGATGATATCGACGCCATCGTCATGGCGCTGCCGCCGCAATTCCATGCCGATCTTGCCGTGCGCGCCGCTGAGGCCGGCAAGGACGTGCTGGTGGAAAAGCCGATTGCGTTGACCGTGCCCGACGCCGAGCGCGCCGTGCTGGCGGCCAGGGACAACGGCCGCGTGTTCATGGTCGGCCATGTCTTGCGATTCCATCCCGCCTTCGAGACGCTGAAGGCGCTGATCGACAATGGCGAGCTCGGCGAGGTTCGCTACATCCACTCGCACCGGCTCGGCCTCGGCAAATTCCACACCGAGAACGACGCACTGTGGGATCTGGCGCCGCACGATCTGTCGATGATCCTGGCCATCACCGGCACCGAGCCGATCGACGTCAGGGGCGAGGGGGCCGCACTCCTCGACAATCTCAGCGATTTCGCGCATCTGCACATGCGTTTTCCCAATGGCTTGCGCAGCCATCTCTTCACCTCGCGGCTCAATCCCTATCGCGAGCGGCGGCTGACCGTGGTCGGCACCAAGGCAATGGCGGTGTTCGACGATGTCGAGCCATGGGAGCGCAAGCTGGCCGTCTACCGCCACGCGGTGTGGCAGGACAGCGGCCAGTGGGCCTTCACCACCAACGAGCCGTCCTATGTCGCGGTCGGCCAGGGCATGCCGCTGACGCGCGAGCTCGAGCACTTCATCCAGTGTATCGAGACGCGGGCCGAGCCGCGCACCAGCGGCGAGGAAGCCATCAGGGTGCTCCGCATCCTGACGGCGGGTACAGTCACGCACACAAAGTCCTGAGACCGTTTCGAAACTCTGCCCTTAAGGCAGATCGAAACTAAAACTGTCTCCGAGAGGGGTAGTGTTTACTCTGCGGGAATCTGCGCCGGCCTGGCTGCGAGCCGGCTGAGCATGGCTTCGGCCTCGGCGCCGCGCTCGGAGCGCTCGATGAAGCCGCCGCCGAAGACGCGGGCTTCGTTGCCGTCGTCGGAATAGAGCACGCAGGCCTGTCCGGGCGCGATGCCGGACTCGCCGTCGACCAGTTCGACAAAGGTGCTGCCGGCGCGGTGATGCAGCACGGCCGGGCGCGGCGGCCGCGTCGAGCGGACCTTGGCGAACAGCTCCATGCCGGCGGCCGGAATGTCGGACAGCGCGCGATCGCCCAGCCAGTTCATGTTGCGCAGATAGATCTTGTGGGTCTCCAGCGCCTCGCGCGGGCCGACGATGACACGGGCCCGGTCGGCGTCGAGATGGACGACGTAAAGCGGCTCGCCCGAGGCGATGCCGATGCCGCGGCGCTGGCCGATCGTATAGCGCAGGATGCCGTCATGGCGACCGAGCACGCGGCCGTCGATATGGACGATGTCGCCTGGGTTGGCGGCAGCTGGCTTCAGCTTGGCGATGATGTCGGAATATTTGCCCTGCGGCACGAAGCAGATGTCCTGACTGTCCTGCTTGGCGGCAACGGTCAGCCCCATTTCTTCGGCGATGGCCCGCACCGCAGGCTTGGACAGCCCACCCAGCGGAAAGCGCAGATAGTCGATCTGCGCCTGCGTGGTGGCAAACAGGAAATAGCTCTGGTCGCGGTCGGCATCGACGGGCCGGAACAGCGCGCGGTGGGCGCCATTGGCCCCGGAGCGGATATAGTGGCCGGTGGCGAGCGCATCGGCGCCAAGGTCCTTGGCGGTGGCCAAAAGGTCGGCGAACTTCACCGTCTGATTGCAAGAGACGCACGGAATGGGCGTTTCGCCGGCGACGTAGCTTTCGGCAAACGGGTCGATGACCGCCTTACGGAAGCGCTCCTCATAGTCGAGCACGTAATGCGGAATGCCCAGTGTCTCGGAAACGCGGCGGGCATCGTCAATGTCCTGGCCGGCGCAGCACGACCCGGCCCGGTGCGTTGCGGCGCCATGGTCGTAGAGCTGCAGCGTGACGCCGACGACATCATAGCCTTCGCGCTTCAAAAGGCCGGCAACGACAGACGAATCCACACCGCCCGACATGGCGACGACGATGCGGGTGTTTTGCGGGCTGGCGGGAAGGTCGAGGCTGTTCATGGTTCTTTCGTTCTGCGCGGCGCTTCAATGGCAGTGGCGCGAATATAGGTCAACCACACCAGCGGCGCCAGCTTTGCGGCGGTGCCGATTTTGCGGGAAAATTGCGCGCCTGCCCGCCGTTGCCTCAAATGCCGACGAAAAGACTAACGCGGCGTTCATGATCCTTACCTACTCATTAGGGTTCGCTTAGGCAATTTTTAAAGCTGTGGCGGTAATGTGGTGGGGATTGGGTCTTTGAGTTTTTAGTAGAGAGTACGATGACCGATCTTGTTAGACCGCGAGTCAAATATGTTATTGGGCCTGACGGCAGCCCTCTTACGATTGCCGATCTTCCGCCGACGAATACACGTCGCTGGGTTATCCGGCGCAAGGCGGAAGTGGTTGCTGCGGTGCGCGGCGGGCTTTTGAGCCTCGACGAGGCATGCCAGCGCTACAAGCTGACCACCGAGGAATTCCTGTCCTGGCAAGCGTCGATCGACGAATACGGCCTTGCCGGGCTGCGCACGACGCGCATCCAGCAATACCGGCACTAGAGCCAGGACCACAATAGAAAAGGGCGCGGTAACCGCGCCCTTTTGCCTGTCGGTGATGCCTGCTGCTTCAGACCGTCAGCACCACCTTGCCGATCGGCCTGGTGGCGAGAAAAGCGTGCGCGGCGCCCGCCTGTTCGAGCGGAAAGCTCTTTGCCACATGGACCGCAAGCTTTCCCGCATCGACCAGTTTGCCAAGTTCGACGAGGCCTTCACGGTCGGGCACGACGGACATGCGCTCGACGCGGATCCCACGCGCAGCAGCCTTGGCTCGGGTGGTGTCGTGGACATTGAGCAGCGACACCAAGGCGCCACCGTCCTTCAGGACTGTCAGCGATTGGTCGGCATGGTCGCCGCCCATCGGCTCCAGCACCAGGTCGACGTCGCTGACCTCGGCGGTGAAATCTCGCTTGGTGTAGTCGACCACTTCATCGGCGCCGAGCGAGCGGACGAAATCGAGTTTCTTCGGGCTGGCGGTGGCGATGACATAAGCGCCGTGCGCCTTGGCGATCTGCACCGCCAGATGCCCGACGCCGCCGGCCGCAGCATGGATCAACACGCGCTGGCCGCGCTTCAGGCCGCCATGGCGGACAAGACCTTGCCAGGCGGTCAGACCGGCCAGCGGCAGCGCGCCGGCATGATTGTGGTCAATGCCTTGCGGCTTCGGTGCGATTTCATCGGCCGGGGTGACAGCGAGCTCCGCATAGGCCGCGGCCTGCTTGGGAAAATGCGGCATGCCGAACACGGCGTCACCGACCTTGAGGCCGCCATCGACGCCTGGGCCTACCGCCTCGACCGTGCCTGAAATATCCCAGCCCAAAGTGAAGGGCGGTTCGCCCAGCAAAGGATAGTAACCGGCGCGCACCGAGCCATCGACCGGATTGATGCCGGCGGCATGCACGCGCACGAGCACTTCGCCTGACTTGGGCGAGGGCGCAGGGCGATCGGCGATGACGAGGACGTCGGGTCCGCCGACGGAATTCTGGACAACGGCACGCATGGGAGGCTCCTGCTGGGGTTTCTGTGCCACTATCATTTGGATAGTAATACTCCCTTGTCCAGTATGTACCTTTTCCATATATAGGCACCTCATGGATAGTGATAATGATTGCGGCTCCGGCTATGACGCCTTCCAGCGGACGTGTCCTTCGCACGCCGTGCTCGAGATGCTGGCCAGCAAATGGGTCTATCTGACGGTTTGTGCGCTGCGCCGTGGCCGGATGCGCAACGGCGAACTGGCGCGTAAGCTCGAAGGCATCACGCCTAAAATGCTGACGCAGACGCTGCGCGTCCTCGAGCGCGACGGGCTTGTGCGGCGCGAAATCTTTCCGGTGATCCCGCCGCGGGTCGAATATGAATTGACCGAACTTGGCCAGAACCTGGCGGGGCTGCTCACCCAGATACGGTCCTGGTCGGAAGAGCATATGCCTGACATCAAGCAAGCGCGGGCGAGGGCAGCGGCGAACCTGGACAGGGATTTGGCACGGGCCTGAAGCTGCGGCCGCCTTACGGTCCGGATCAGCAGCGCCGGAGCCTTTTGGCGCGCTACACGCAAAGCAAAGCGCGGCGTCAGGCGGCGCCGGTCGGGTTAAAACCCTGCCGTCAGCCGATCATGGCGCTGCGACCGCCGAGTTCCGCGTCGCGGATCTTGGTGTCGCGCGATTCCAGCATCTCGGCCTTGGAAAGCTCCGCTTCAGCTTCGCCGAGTAATGATTCGGCAGCGCTTCGCTGCTGGGCGAGGTCGCTTTGAGAGTTTCTGAGGTTATCACGGCGCAGACGCGCCGCCTTGGCGAAGGTCGGATAGGCAAAATGATTGATGTCGGTGATGCCGGCCTTCTTCTCCTCGGCGGTGATCTGAAGCTCCAGTTCAACGGCCATGCGCTCGAACTCGGCGATCATCATGTCGAGCTGCAGCAGCTGCCGCCGCTTCTCATTCACCTGAAATTGCTTCAGCCGAACGAGGTTTTCACGTGACTTCATGATTCGGTACTCCCGGAAACGCACACCTGCACATATCGTCCAATCCGCCCGCCAGGGCCTGGCGTCGCCCGTATCCACCGGCATTCCCCGAACTATGGGAAACAAATCCCTAAAGTTTTTTGCCGGCGGTAACCATTCGTTTACGCGCATTGTTAATCATAAGGGCGAGGACTTAAGGCCGGGTAAAAATTCCGGCTCCCGATACGGAAGCCGGCCAGCGAGTCCCTTGAGTCACTTAGTCCGACTTATTAATGTGTTGCATTAGCGATTTGGTTCTGTGATTCATCATTAGATTCAAGAGGGTGTAGAAAGGGGTTAAAAAATCTGGTACCGTCCTTGGTGCGGAATTAGGTTTTGTTAACCATTCGATGGCAGCCTCTGTTCAGGCAATCACTGCTCCGGTCCCGGATGGGTCGTGACATGGTCCGGCGGCAGAAAAGGGGAATGAAATGCGCGTTCTGCTGATAGAAGACGACAGTGCAACCGCTCAGAGCATCGAGCTGATGCTCAAATCTGAAAGTTTTAATGTTTACACGACCGACCTCGGCGAAGAAGGTGTCGATCTCGGTAAACTTTATGATTACGATATCATTCTTCTCGACCTCAACCTTCCCGATATGTCCGGCTACGAAGTCTTGCGGACACTTCGCCTGTCCAAGGTGAAGACGCCGATCCTGATCCTGTCCGGCATGGCCGGTATAGAGGACAAGGTGCGCGGCCTGGGCTTCGGCGCCGACGACTATATGACCAAGCCGTTCCACAAGGACGAGCTGGTCGCCCGCATTCATGCCATCGTGCGCCGTTCCAAGGGCCATGCCCAGTCGGTCATCACCACCGGCGATCTGGTGGTCAATCTCGACGCCAAGACCGTCGAAGTCGGCGGTCAACGCGTGCATCTGACCGGCAAGGAATACCAGATGCTGGAGTTGCTCTCGCTGCGCAAGGGCACCACGCTGACCAAGGAAATGTTCCTCAACCACCTTTATGGCGGCATGGACGAACCGGAACTGAAGATCATCGACGTCTTCATTTGCAAGCTGCGCAAGAAGCTCGACGCAGCATCCGGTGGCCAGAACTACATCGAGACGGTCTGGGGTCGCGGCTATGTGCTGCGCGAGCCGGAAGACATCCGCGTCAGCGCCTGAGCGAACACCATCCGATTGAACCAATGCAAAAAACCCGGCTCAGGCCGGGTTTTTTGCTGTCCTTTTTGGCCCAAAACGAGCCGAATCAGGCGGCAACCTTCAAGGTACGAAATCGTTCGAGCAGTTGCGGCCGGTTGAACGGCTTCAACAGATAACCCTGGGCGCCGGCGCGCTTTGCCTTCATGATCGAGGCAACATCGACCTCGACCAGTGAGATCAGAATCTGCGGTTTGATCGTGCTCTCCATGGCGCGAACCTGGCGAATGACGTCGACCGCTTGCATGTCCGGCAGGGCGCCGTCGACGACAATCACATCAGGCATCTCGGCAGCGCACATCTCGACAGCATCAAGTCCAGTTGCCGCTTCGATGACCACCATGTCGGAGCCGCCAAGAATCCGTTTTGCAACCTTTCTGATGACGCTCGAATCGTCGACAAACATGCAGCGCTTCATTTCCGGGTCCTCTTTGCCATGGTGCGAACCGGCGGCATCCGGGTATCGGGATGCACACTAGGCCAATCTGGTAAAGAAGCAGAAAAGCCGTTAGGTAAAGTTTTTACAAACATGTCGTTTGCAGCCCCATTCGGCAGGGGCGTTGCCGGCAATGAAACTTGCCTGTTCTGAATTGCCGCAAATATCAGCGGGAAAAGATACTTGATTGTTCTTGATGCTCGGACGTCCTGCCGAGCGGCTTCGCTCAGGCCGCGGACAGCACGATCTCTTCGGCGGTCGCGTGAATCGAGATCGTCATGTTGGCCTCACGCGCCAGCAGCAGCGTGTAGTAGGGCTGGACGGTATGGGCGTCGATAGGCTCCTCGGGCTTGTTGCCGGAATGGAGTTCGAGGAATTTCGGCGGCACGCGCAGCATCGGGCCGCTTGCGGCAAGCGCAAAGCGCGGCTCGGTGTCGAGGTTTTCCAGCGTGACCACCAATCTGCCACCGCGCGGGATGGCGGCATTGGCGACGAGCAGCAAATTGAGCAGCAGCTTGACCTTGTTCTTGGGCAGCAGGGCGCGAACCCCGTTCCAGATCAATTCCGGCTTCTCGTTCTTCAGGAAGGCGATGGCGACGGACTCGGCATCGCCGGTGTCGATCATCATGCCCGCCGAACCGGCGGCACCGAAGGCGATGCGGGCGAATTGCAGGCGGGCCGAAGCGTTTCTGGCGCTCTGCCGGATCAGTTTCATGGCGTCTTCGTCGGCGCCGCCCTCGTCCAGGAGTTCGAGGCCGTTGTTGATGGCGCCGACCGGCGAAATGATGTCGTGGCAGACTCGGCTGCACAACAAGGCTGCGAGATCGGGTGCGGAGAGAGAGAAAAGCTCAGCCATCGGCGAAAAATCCCTGCTAAAATTCACTTCCTGGTGGCCGCGCGGCCGACAGCCACGCTCACCACCCGAATCACGCTCTCTCCCCCCAGGCATTCTGAATACACAGCGCCCGAGCGTGCAGCAACAATCCACAATTCTCGTGAAAAAAACGGCATCTTTGCACAGGATGGGAGCCCGTGCAGACAGTCAGAAACAGCCTTCGAACCGCCATGTTCATGTGGGAGGTTAATGGTTGAAAAAGGATTACGGCATAGTTTGCCCGTAACAGTCATCCTTAACGGCCGCCTAAAGAGCCGGACGGGGTGCGAGGCGTCGGCGAAGGTGCTCCCTGACGGAGATTGGAAGCATGGTTTCCCGATTCTACGACCGGACGTTTGTCCGCGTCTTCTTCATGGCGATTGCCCTCATGGGCGCTCTCGCTTTCTCAACCTCTGCGTCGCGGGCACAGGAATACACCGCTCAGGAGATCGTCGATTCCGGCCACAAGTTCTTCGGCGCGACGTCGGGCGGTCTCGCAACCGTCGTCGAGAAGATTTTTGCCTCCTACGGCCTGCCCAATGGCTATCTGCTCGGCGAAGAGGGCTCCGGCGCGCTGATCGGCGGCCTGACCTATGGCGAAGGCACGCTCTACACCAAGAATGCCGGCGACCATAAGGTGTTCTGGCAAGGGCCTTCGCTCGGCTGGGATTTCGGCGGCGAGGGATCGCGGGTGATGATGCTCGTCTATAACCTCGACGACGTCAGCAATCTCTACAATCGGTTCGGCGGCGTTGCCGGTTCGGCCTATGTCGTGGCCGGCGTCGGCTTCAACGTGCTGCAGAACAACAGGGTGCTGCTGGTGCCGATCCGCACCGGCGTCGGCGCGCGGCTTGGCGTCAATCTCGGCTATCTGAAGCTGACGCAGAGGCCGACCTGGAATCCTTTCTGAGCGATTCCGACCACACTTCGACCCGATCAACAGATTCTGACCCGGTGCAGCTGCGGCAAACCCTTGCCGCAGCGCTGGATTTGCGTCATGCGAACATGGCAAAGTCCAGACTTGGCGGTTGCCGGATAGCGGCCCGCCCGTAACGGGTAATCACCTTGGTTCAGTCGATCCTGTTCTTCGCCCTCGGCTTTCTGTGCGCAGGCTTTCTGGCGCTGCTGGTCGCGCCGGCCATCTGGCGGCGGGCGGTTGTGCTGACACGCAAGCGTGTCGAGGCGTCGGTGCCGCGAACGCTGGCCGAGATCCAGGCCGACAAGGACAGCTTGCGGGCCGAGTTCGCCATGACGACGCGCCGGCTCGAAATCAGCATCAAGACGCTGCGTGAGCAGGCGAATGAGCAACTCGTCGAAATCAATCGCGGCCGCGAGGCGCTGAAGGGCCTGGCGGTCGAGCGCAAGGACAAGAAGCAGGCGCTTTCGGAGCTCGGGGAAAAAAACGAATTGCTCCTGCATCGCGAGCAGCAGATACAACAGCTGTCTGACAGGCTTGCACAAACAGAGCGCACGATGGAAAAGCGCGCGCTCGAGCTGGAAAAGCTCGAGCATATGTACGACGACGCGTCCTTCTCCTCCAGCAATCGTCAGATCGAACTGGTGGCTCGCGAATCCGAGCTGGAAAAACTTGCCAACGACATTTCAGTGCTGCGCGGCCAGCGCAAGGAGGCCGACAGGCGCCATCAGGAAGTCGTCACCGAGGCCAAGGCCACGCGCGATGCCTTGAAGGCCGAAAAGAAAAGAACCGCCGACCTCGACAGAAAGCTCGAGCGCCTGCTTGCCACGCTTGCCGATCGCGAGGACAAGCTCGATCGCCGCGAAAAGGAACTGGCCCGGCTTCGCGAACGGGTGAAGGGCGAGGCTGCGGGAGGCGCCGCGGCTGCTGGCCTGGTTGGTGCGCAAGACAGTGCCCGCGCCAGGAACGAGGACATGGACAAGACGCTCGCCAAGCTCGAAGGCGACCGAGAGCGGCTCGAAGCCAGGCTGACGACGCTGGCCCGCGAAAACAAGCGGATGAAGGCGGAGCTTGGCGGTTCTGGATCCGCGATGCCCGGGAATGGCCCCGGCAATGGCAATGATGCCGGTTCTGCCTTGCGCGAACAGATGAACAATCTGGCGGCTGAGGTCGTCCATTTGACGGCCAAGCTCGAAGGACCTGATTCACCGATCGCCAAGGCGCTGGCGGCGCCGCAGGAAACGCGGTCGGGAACCACCAGCCTCGCCGATCGCGTGCGGGCGTTGCAGAAGGCAGATTTGCCGAGCTGAGTTTCAAGCCCCGGCTTGGAATTGCCTGACTACGCCTATCAGGGCGAAATGGTGCAGCGCAATGGCTGACGCGGCAGCAACATTCAGGCTGTCGAACCCTTCCGACATCGCGATCCGCACCGTCCGCAGGCGGGCAAGCAGGCTCTCCGGGAGGCCCTCGCCTTCGGTGCCGAGATAGAGCGCCAGTCGTTTCGGTCGCGCGGCATCACGAATGTCAGCCTCACCACGCGGCGACAAAGCGACCTGGCCGAAGCCCAACTCGCCGAGCTTCGCGATGAAAGCTTCAGTGTCGCCGAAGGACGCAAAGGGCACCTTCAACGCGGCGCCGACGGAGACGCGGATCGCCTTGCGATACAGTGGGTCGCAACAGGTGGCGTCGACGAAGACGGCATCGGCGCCGAAGGCGGCGGCATTGCGGAAGATCGATCCGATATTGTCATGGTTGGCGATGCCGATGAGAACGACGATCAACGCTTCGGCAGGCAAGGTGTCGAGCAAGGCCTCGGCGGGCTGTGGCGTGCCCTTGCTGCCGATCGCCAATATACCGCGATGCATGTGGAAGCCGGCGATCCTGTCGATGACGGCGCTTGCCGCAACGTAGACCGGCAGGTCGGCAGGGGCCTTGCGCAGGATGTCGTCGAGCCCGGCCAGCCGGTTTTCGAGGACCAGGACCGACTCCGCAGCAAAGCGTCCGGCTGACAGCAGGACGTCCAGCACCACCTTGCCTTCGGCAACGAACCGGCCATGGCGGCCGGTGAGATCGCGCTCGCGGATGTCGAGATAGGCGGCGACCCGCGGATCGCGCGCGTCGTCGATCTGGATCGGATCCATCAATACCTCGGCCGGCGAAAAATCGTCAGCGAGGTAAGGAGCGATCGGAGCCGCAGGTCAAGCCCTGCAGGTCAAGTCCCGGCGCGGCGCAGACGCGTTGCCATTTGGGACAAGTCGCCTATCCCGAAAATGCCGTCCAGCATGCGCAACAGTTCGCGCACGGCTTCGGACTTGCAGGAATAGTAGATCATCTGCCGGTCGCGGCGGGTCTCGACAAGATCGAGCGCCCTGAGCTTGGCCAGATGTTGCGACAAAGCGGACTGGCTGAGCATCACCTTTTCGGCGATGGCGCCGACCGACATTTCACCGTCGGCCAGATAGCTCATGATCAAGAGCCGCTTTTCGTTGCCCATAAGGGTCAGAAATGTCGCCGCCGATTCGGCATTGGCGATTAGTTTGGTCGAGACCATCGATGCCCCATGTTTTCCTGCTCATCCAAACGCTATGGGGGCAAATAGCGTTGGCTGCTATAATTCAGCTATGGATCACGCTGCTGATTCAGCGTCGCCTGAATCGTAGATCATTTCGCCCAAATCTCAAGACGTGCTTTTGATTCATGACGATTATCCTTGCGTAGCTGGCGCACGACCGGCTTTGGCCATGTCGACCAGAACCGGCCGCAGGTCGCGCGCGGTCTTCAATGGCTGTGGAAAATAGACCCTGCAAACGGTGTCGCCCGATGCCAGGTCGATGCCATCGGCATCGAAGCCGGTCATGGTCCAACCATCACCTTCAACCCTGGCGAAATGATGGGCATAGACGGCGATGGCGTCGAGATGGTCGGCATTCATGTGGTCGAGAGCGGATTGTTCGCTGGCGGCCAGCTCGTCGACGATCAACCCCTCGGTGATGAGATCGGCACGGTCGAGCAGGTAGGCCTTACCGAAGCCGCCATTCAGGCTGGCGCGCTCCGGCTCGAGGCGAAAGATCGAGAAATCGCCGAGCCCGGCATAGAGCTTTGCCTTGGGATTGCGGTTGAGATAGCGCCGCTCGGCGCGGGCATGCGCGCTCGACCCGCGTTCCAGCGGCTGCGCCCGGCAGACCAGCGTTATCCTGGGATGCGCCAGCGGATCGCCCTTGCCGGGTTCGCCGACAAGCAGCGAGCAGCGCGGCTCGGCAAGGATGGCGCCGGTATGGGCTGACAGCGCCGAGACAAGGATCAGAGGCGTGCCATCGATGTCGGTGGCGACTCCGACCCTGGAGGCCAGCGGTGCGCCGGTCGAAGGCTCGATCACCGCGAGGGCGCCGAAACGGGCGCTGCGGATCAGCGTTGCGGCCAGCCTGATCGCCTCGGCGTCCGTCGCGCGAATGACGTCCTTCTTCGGCTGGTCCAAAATGCCCACCAGGTAAGTTGATTTTCTAAATCCAGTTATTGGCCAATCATGCCGGCTTTGACAAGCGCTTTGATCTCGGCTGTCGAAAAGCCGAAGCGCGCCAGCACGGTCTGAGGTCGCTGATCGTCATCTTCAGGCATGCCGGCAAGCGCCGGCTGCGAGGTCGAGAAGCGTGGCGCGGGTGCGGGCCGCTCGAGCGCACCGGCTTTCACAAATGCGTGACGCGCCCGGTTGTGCGGATGATCCCTGGCTTCGGCCAGCGACAGAACCGGCGCCACGCAGGCATCGCTTGCGGCAAACAGCGCGTCCCAGCCGTCGCGTGTCTTCTGCCGGAACCGGTCGGCAATGGCCGCGCGCATGTCCGGCCACAACGCCTTGTCGTATTGGCCGCGGACAAAATCCTCGCCGAGCGGCAGCAGCCTTGCGAATGCGGCGAAGAAGCGCGGCTCAAGGCAGCCGACCGCAACGTGGCGTGCGTCCGCCGTCTCATAGGTGTCGTAGAAGGGCGCACCGGAATCGAGCAGGTTGGCGCCGCGCCGGTCGCTCCACAGACCTGCCGACATGAAGGCGTGTATGGGGGCCGCCAGCATCGAAGCGCCCTCGACCATCGCCGCGTCGATCACCTGGCCTTTGCCGGAGCGCGAGCGCTCGAACAGCGCTGCAAGCACCCCGGCGATCAGCATCATGGCGCCGCCGCCATTGTCGGCGATCAGATTCAGCGGCGGCACCGGCCGGCCTTCCTCCCGACCGATGGCATGCAACACACCGGAATAGGCGAGGTAGGTGATGTCGTGGCCGGCGCGACCTGCGAGCGGCCCGTCCTGGCCGAAGCCGGTCATGCGGCCGTAAATCAGCGCCGGATTGCGCGCCAATGCAGCATCCGGGCCGAGACCAAGCCTCTCCATCACACCGGGGCGAAAGCCTTCGACAAACAGATCGGCCTTTTCGGCAAGGCGCAGCAGCAGTTCCGTTCCTTTGGCCTGCTTGAGGTCGACGCGCAGGATGGAGCGGCCGTGACGGTCGAGATTGTACGCATCGGAGAGCGGCAGCAGGGGTTGGTCCGAACCGGTGCGCTCGATGCGCAGCACCTCGGCGCCCATCTCCGACAGCATCAGCCCGGCCAGAGGCACCGGGCCGAGCCCAGCCATCTCGATGACTTTCAGGCCGGCCAGCGGACCGGTCTTCACTGCGCCGGCCGCCATGGCCGTCTATTTCGGCGCCATGCGGATTGCCCCATCGAGGCGGATGGTTTCGCCGTTCAGCATCTGGTTTTCGACGATATGCAGGGCGAGCGCGGCATATTCGGACGGCTCGCCGAGGCGGGACGGGAAGGGCACGGCCGCGCCGAGCGAATCCTGCACCTCCTGCGGCATGCCGGCCATCATTGGCGTCTTGAAGATGCCGGGCGCGATGGTGCAGACGCGAATGCCGGAGCGCGCCAGGTCGCGGGCAACCGGCAGCGTCATGCCGACGACGCCGCCCTTGGATGCGGCATAGGCGGCCTGGCCGATCTGGCCATCATAAGCGGCCACCGACGCGGTGTTGACGATGACGCCGCGCTCGCCGCCCTGCAGCGGTTCGAGTTTGGCGGCACGGTCGGCGACGAGGCGGATCATGTTGAAGGTGCCGATCAAATTGATCTCGATCACCTTGCGGTACTGGTCGAGCGGATGTGGACCATCCTTGCCGATCGTCTTCACGCCGATGGCAATGCCCGCGCAATTGACCAGGATGCGCGCTGGCCCAAGTCTCTTTTCCACCTCGGCGACCGCGGCCGCACCGCTGTCGGCGCTGCTCACATCGCACTGGATGGCGGCGCCGCCAATGTCGCCCGCCACCTTCGATGCCCGGTCGATGCCGATATCGAGAATGGCGACGCGCGCGCCCTTGTCGGCCAGCGCGCGGGCGGTTGCCTCGCCGAGGCCGGAGCCGCCGCCGGTTACGATCGCAATCTGGCCGTTCGGGTTCATGCTGCATGCTCCGTGCTGTTCCGGGTCATGCTACGGAGGTCGCCGCCATGGTGCAACCTGACCAATGGGGATCCATCGCGACCGGTGCCGCGACCGATCCTGGAGCTCAGGCCATCACTGGTGCCTGCTCCGCGATCCTGGCAAGGCTGGCATGGCCGACCTCGCCGGAGAGCCGCGCCACGGCACCGGGCACGATCTCGTGCGACAGCAGCCGGTCGAGGTCGACCGGGCGCGGCATGGAGATCTGGCCGCGGGGGATCTTTCTGAAGCCGAGCGGGCCGTAATAAGGCTCGTCGCCGACAAGGATCACCGCCGGCGCGCCGGCCTTGGCGGCCGCCTCCAGCGCGATCGCCACGAGCCGGCGGCCGATACCGAGATTCTTGAAGGCGGGCCGCACGGCGAGCGGCCCGAGCATCAGCGCGCGTCCGGCGCCGGCGGCGATGCGGGTCATGCGCACCGAAGCAATGACAATGTCGCCATCCATGGCGACAAAGGATAGCGAGCGCTCGTGGCCGCCGGTCTCGCGGATCTTGTAGGCGGCCAGCACGAAACGGCCGGGGCCAAAGGCTTCGTCGTTGATGGCTTCGATTTCGGGATCATGCGCCGGAGTTTCCGGCAGGTATTTCACGTCGGCAAGGCTCATGGTCTTCGCGGTCCGATAAAGAGGAAAGGTTGCTGCAAGCGGCAGCGTTCGCCAGTCAGCGCTTTCTAAGCGCGGGCGCCCTTTCGTCGTCGGTCAAACCGGATCAAGCCAAGATCGAACATGCGGAGTGTCCGCTAGCATCAATTTCCGGCGGCTGCAATCGGCTGTTTTCATCCGGCGTTTCATACGAGTGACGCTCTGTTCAGCAGATGACGGCTTCGGCATTGCCGCCTTGCGACTACATTGGCCAAGGCACGCAAGGAGATTTCGTATGGGATTGCTGGTCGAAGGCAAATGGCAGGACCGTCCGGCCAATGTCGATAGCAGCGGCAGGTTCATCCGCGCCGAGACGCAGTGGCGTGACTGGATCACGCGCGACGGCGCGCCGGCGCAAGGTCGTACGCGCGGCTTCAAGGCCGAGCCCGGACGCTACCATCTTTATGTCTCGCTCGCCTGTCCGTGGGCGCACCGCACGCTGATCTTTCGCGCGCTGAAGAAGCTAGAAGACATCATCCCGGTTTCAGTCGTGCATCATTTCCTCGGTGCTGAGGGCTGGACGTTTTTGGCCGAGGATGGCGCCACCGGCGACACGCTCTACGGCCTCGAGTTCCTGCACCAAATCTACACCAAGGCCGATCCAGCCTATTCGGGCCGGGTTTCGGTGCCGGTGCTGTGGGACAAGAAGGAAGAGACCATCGTCTCCAACGAATCCGCCGAAATCATCCGCATGCTCAATTCGGCCTTCGACGAGTGGGGCGATGCCGCTCTCGATTCCTATCCGCCAGGCCTGCGCGGCGAGATCGACAAGGTCAATGCGCTGGTCTTTCCCGCCGTCAACAACGGCGTCTACCGCGCCGGCTTTGCCACCACGCAAGCGGCCTATGAAGAGGCGTTCGGCGAGCTGTTCGCGGCGCTCGACACGCTGGAGGGCCGACTGTCAAAACAGCGCTATCTCACTGGCGAGCGTGTCACCGAGGCCGATTGGCGGCTGTTCACCACGCTGGTGCGTTTCGACCCGGTCTATGTCGGCCATTTCAAATGCAATCTGCGCCGCATCGCCGACTATCCGAACCTTTCGAACTATCTGCGCGACCTCTACCAGGTGCCCGGTATCGCCGGCACGGTGAACCTGCACCACATCAAAATGCACTATTACGGCAGCCACGAGAGCATCAACCCGACGCGCATCGTGCCGGTCGGGCCTGGGCTCGACTATGGCGCGCCGCACGACCGGGCGCGGTTCAGGCAGGCGGCGTGAGCATCGGATTGACAGCCTACCAGTACGGCGATACCGGCTCGCCTTCAAAAACCTCGGCAAGCCGCCGCAGCGTCGCCGGCGTCGTGCCATGCGGCAAGCGGTCGAGCGGAAAGAAGCCTGCTTCGGCGATCTCGTGGTCCGGCAGTTTCGGCGCGGTCTGGTTGAAGGTTTCGATGAGATAGAGGCCGACATGGTCGCGGCGGCTGGAGCGGCGGTTGAAATGCATCGATTTCAGCACCGGCTGGGCTGTCAGCGCGATGTTGCCTTCCTCGGCCAGTTCGCGCACCAGCGCCTCACCGAGCGTCTCGCCGACTTCGACGCCCCCGCCCGGCAATTGCCAGCCGGGAACGTAGGTGTGGCGGATGAGGAAGACAGTGTTCGAGGCGCGATCGTGGATCAGGCCGCGCACGCCCAGCGTCATCGGCCGCCGCAGCAGGAAATAGAGATGGAACAGCCTTGCCCTGAGGCCTGCCCAGCCGGTCTGGCGAAACGCCTGCTCCGGGTCCGATATAGCCATGACTAGCGAAACCGTGGATGGGCAGGAAACAGTGAGTGGAAAGCGGGGAGCGCGTCGCCTATGAAGGAAGGATGTTCAGGCTCGCGCATATTTCCGATGTCCATCTGGGGCCGCTTCCCGGTGTAACCTATCGCGAACTCGCGTCCAAGCGCGTCGTCGGCTACGTCAACTGGCAGCGCAACCGCCGCCGCCATATGCACGATGCCGTCATCGACACCATCGTCGCCGACATGAAGGCGAGCACCCCCGACCACCTCACCGTTACCGGCGATCTGGTCAATCTGGCGCTCGACGGCGAGATCGAGATGGCCAAGCACTGGCTTGAGACGCTGGGTTCGCCGGAGGATGTCTCGGTGGTGCCGGGCAACCACGACGCCTATGTGCCGGGCGCCTTCGACAAGGTCTGCCGCTCCTGGGCGGCGTGGATGAGCGGCGACGGCGTGACTGCGCCGATCGACCGCAACGCTTTTCCCTATCTGCGCGTACGCGGCAATGTCGCGCTGATCGGCGTTTCGACGGCGCGCGCCACGGCGCCGTTCATGGCCAACGGCTTCTTCCTCGAAGGTCAGGCGCAAAGGCTGGCGACAGTGCTCGACGCAACGAACAAACGCGGCCTGTTGCGGGTGATCATGATCCATCATCCGCCGGTGCGCGGCGCCGTCGCCCAGCAAAAGCGCCTGTTCGGCATCTCCCGCTTCCACAAGACCGTTCATAGGCATGGCGCCGAACTCGTGCTGCACGGCCATTCGCATCTGCCGTCGCTGTTCTTCATCGGCGGGCGCGGCGCCAGGATTCCTGTCGTCGGCGTCGCCGCCGCCGGGCAGTCGCCAGGCAGCAAGAACCCGGCGGCACAGTACAATCTGCTCGATATTGACGGGGAGAAGGGCAATTGGCTGATTCGCCTGACGCGGCGCGGCCTGACCGGGCCGGCCTTGCCGCCATCGGACCTGCAGGTCATTGAACTCGGCGCGCAGACACCGAGGCCTTCAGATCGTTGATCAGAAGCTGATCTTCATCGCCATCAGGCGATCCCAAAACAGCGCGGCCGCCACCGCCAGGCCAACAAGCGCGCCGGCGGCGACGAAGCCCAGGCCTGCAAAGAAGGTCGACCAGCTCTTGCCTGGCGCGGCTGCTTGCAAGGGCGGCTCCGCTTCGACCACCGCAGGGCGTTTCAGGTCGGCGACGGCCGGCTCGACACCGCCCTCCATCATGCGCTGGCGCTCGACGATACGCTCCGCCACATAGCGCGTGACCTGATCGGCGACCGGTTTCATATCGGTCGATTCGGCGAGCACGACGCGGCCGATGCGGGTATCCCTGAGAAAGCGGTAGGTGCGGCGGTCGCGCCCCATGGCGACATGGCTGACGGCGTCGATCCACAGGCGGGGCTGCAGGCCGGAGGAGACGACGAAGTCGAAATTGTCCATGTCGGCGGGCACGTCGGCAAAGACCGGGGCGAGCTCGGCGGCGAGCAGATCAAGCCGCATCCGGTGCGCCTCGCGCATGTCGACCACGACATCGTCGCGATCGGCGAAGGCATTTTTCACATCGCGAACGGCGTCGGACAGTTTGCGGGAGGTGTCGATGGGGGTGATGTTTTCGCCAGTGTCCTTCATCGGCGTCGCCTCGCTGATATGGTTAATTGCGAGTTAACACAGGCGGCGGCAAAATGCACTGGCGAGATGCGGGGCGCAAGTAAGTTAGCTCGCCGCGGCCTCGAATGTCGGACGCAGGCGCCTGCCGCGGCGTGCCATGTTTCGGCGCACGGCCTGGGCGACCACATCAGGCACTTCCTCGACCAGCATATGGCCGGCATCGAGCACGTGATGAATATGAAAATGCGCCGGCAGACAATCAGCCTGGGTAAAGGGCAGCACCGGATCGTCCGTTCCCCAAACCACCATCACCGGCATGTCGAGGGTGTCCAGCTGTTCGCGGGGTATGACCCCCTGCCGCTCGTTCCTGGTCATGACGGCCGATATCTCAATCAGCTTGCGCAACTGGCCGGGGCGACGGCGTAGGTCCGCCAGGACGCCAACGATGCGTTCGGGCGGCGGGCTTCGCGGTCCCGACATGGCGGCAAGGCAGGCGCGGATTTCCCGTCTGTCGGCGGCCGCGGCGTAGCGGCGCAACAGCGGTCCGTTGATCTCGGGGCCAACACCGCCCGGCGCCAGAAGCGTCAGCGAGCCTATCCTTTCAGGCTCGGCAAGCGCCATCAGGGAGGCGACCGCGCCGCCCATCGAATGACCGGCGACATGCACCCTTGCTATCCCGCGTGCGGCGATATCGGCGAGAACCGCTCGCGCCGCTGTTTTGGCCGGGCCGCTGCCAGGAAATTCGAGAGACAGTCCGTGTCCCGGAAGATCGTAGGCCAAGGTCCTGACATCGGGCCCTAGCGACGCGGTCACCTCGCGCCAGATATCATGGCAACCACCGAAGCCATGCAGCAGGACGACCGTCTTCGGCCCGGCGCCCCGCTCGGCAACATAGAGGGATGAGACCATGAAAATGTGCGATTATTGCAAGACTGGAGAGGAAATTCGAATCGAGGCTGGATTGCTCCCAGTCCAGACCGATGGCCAGTAAAGTTTTCGCGATCCGGAAAGACTAGCTGGCGTTGCCGAGGCCCGCGGCGCGCAGCGCCTCAACCAGCCGGTCGGTCAGATCGGCGGGATATTTGCGCTCGGCGAAGGCCGCGCGCGGATCGGCGGCGAATTTCGGGAATTTGGTGGTCAGCTCATCCAGAAGCTTGGCTGCCAGCTGTTCGCGGCCGGCAGCCTTGGCGCCGATCAGCCGCGCCGCCAGATAATGCGATTTCATCGCCGTCGTGCGCAGCGACTCGCTGGCTATCGCGGCCTTGTTCATGTCGCCCAGCATGAATTGCCCGGCGAAAAGCCCAAAATCCCACCATGTCGGATGGCCGCTGAACGTCTCGACGGCATGGGTCAGGATGGGTGTTCCCTCGGCATATTTGCCGGCAAAGATCAGGCCATAGCCGTAAGCGGCAGCCATGCCGAGGTCGTAGGGGTTGAGCTCATAGGCCTTGCGCATCCAGCGGATCGATTCCTCGGTGTTGCCGAGGCGCGAATTGAGGTAGCCATAGGCGCGGTGCGCATAGGGGCTGGTCGGTCCCATCTGGATGGCGCGATGGGCGAAAGACATTGCTTGTTCGACCGTCGCGCCAGGCGGATAGGCGTAATGATCGGTGGCGGCCTCAAGGGTCAGGGAGGCCAGTTCCGAATAGACCAACGACGATTTCGCACCCTGGCCGGCGAGGTTGTCCAGGCAGCGATAGGCGGCCTCGTGCGTCCTGGTGCTCTGGTCGAGATAGTATCTGTCGTTGAGGATCAGGCAGCTCGTCAGCCCGGTCTGAATGCCGTTCTGTTCGATGTAGCTGTAGAGCGGGCCGGAGGCGGGAACGGTCGAGCTGAGGATGGCGGCGATACGATCCTCGACGGTGCCAGGTGCGCTGTCGGCGGCCGTCAGACTGCGGGACAAAAGCACGCGGCCGGTCGCCACGCTCTGCAGTTCGAGCGTCACGTCACCTGCCATTGGTCCCGGCAGGACATCGAAAACGAAGCTGGTCGGGTCGGTGCTCGGATCGCGCTTGCTGTCGGCGTCGCGGCCGATGAAGTCGATCGTGTCGAAACCGGCAAGGCCGGCGCGCAGCGAAGCGGCGACGCGGCCGGCCTCGGGGCCGGTGGCCTTCACCGCGATGTAGACGAGGGGCAGGGCCTCCATCGACGGCGATGCGATGCTGCTCGTTACGCCTGCGGTCTCGACCACCGCGGTAGGATCGCTGCTGGCAAGCAATGCGCCGCTGCCCTGGCGCAGGATGAGCACGCCCAGCATGAGAATGACCAGCGTCATGGCGACCCAGAAGAACTGGAGATGGCGCGCCAGCGAAGGCCCAGGTTCTGTAACCCCCGAAGCTGTCGCGGCAGCGGGAACGGCGTCAAGAGCCGCCTGGTCGGGCGATCCGGGCAAGGCGGCTACCGCCGCCGCAAGCGGCTCCTGCCCAACCGGCAGGCGTATGGCGTTGAGCTCATAGGACGGCACGTAGCCGCCGCGCGGAATGGCAATGCGAACCGGTTCGGCTATGCCTTCATTGGCGAAATAATGCTGGAGAAGTTCGCGCAGCCGGCCTGCCTGCACCCGGACAACGGCGTCGGTCGACGAATCGAAATCGCCGTCCTTGCCGAAGACGTCCATGGCGATGGAGAAACCCTTGAGCCTGTCGGCTTCGCCGGCCTGCTCGCGCTCAACAAGATAGCGCAGCAACTTGCGCGCGCGCTCGGAACGTCCGAACGTTTCGCTGGCGAGCAGTCGCTCCAGTGTCTCGCGCACTGCGGGGGCGGCAGGCGTGGCATGCTGCAAGTGTCGATCCTCTCGAAGTCGGCACAGGTTGAGGCGCAATCATATAGAGCCTGCACTTCCATACAAGCATGCTTATGTTATGCGATCGCGTAACACACCGGATAGTTGCCGGTGGTTGACACAAAAGACCGGAATTTCCCTCGGCAAATGGGGGATTTCCGGGCGCCGCGGACATTCGGCGCCCGGGAAAATATCAGCCGGCCTTGCGGCCGATTATCCGGTTGGCGGCCGAAACAATGGCTTCCAGCGAGGCGGCGACGATGTTGGTGTTGATGCCGGCGCCGAACAGCTTGCCGCCGGGATATTCCATCTCGACATAGGAAATCGCCGAGGCGTTCGAGCCGCGCTGGAGCGAATGTTCGGAATAATCAAGCACCGACATGTCGACGCCAACATGACGCGACAGCGCATCGACGAAGCCGTCGATCGGGCCGGTGCCGGAGCCGGCGATGGTCGTCTCCTTGCCGTTGTCGAGGATCACCGCCTCGACCACGCGCCGGCCCTTTTTCTCGGTATCGGGATAGGTGTGATGGTCGAGGAACTTCAGTCGTGCGCCGGGCTGGTCGACATAGGTTTCGATAAAGCGGTCATGGATGCGTTTTGCCGGCACTTCCTTGCCTTCGGCGTCGGTGATCGCCTGGATCTCCTGGCTGAACTCGATCTGCAGGTTGCGCGGCAGATTGAGGCCGTAATCGGCCTGCAGTACATAGGCGATGCCGCCTTTGCCTGACTGTGAGTTGATGCGGATGATCGCCTCGTAGCTGCGCCCGACATCGGCCGGATCGATCGGCAGATAGGGCACTTCCCAGACCGGCGTGTTGGCCTTCTTCAAGGCCTTCATGCCCTTGTTGATGGCGTCCTGGTGCGAGCCGGAAAAGGCGGTGTAGACCAGTTCACCGACATAAGGATGGCGTTCGGATATCTTCAGCTGGTTGGAATATTCGTAGACGTCCTTCATCCGGTTGATGTCGGAGCAATCCAGATGGGGATCGACGCCTTGCGTGTACATGTTGAGCGCCAGCGTCACGATGTCGACATTTCCGGTGCGCTCGCCATTGCCGAACAGCGTGCCTTCGACGCGGTCCGCACCCGCCATCAGGCCGAGCTCGGTGGTGGCGATGCCGGTGCCGCGATCGTTGTGGGGGTGCAGCGAGATCAGCAGGTTCTCGCGGTCGTCCAGGTTGCGGCACATCCATTCGATCCGGTCGGCATAGATGTTGGGCGTCGACATCTCGACCGTCGACGGCAGGTTGATGATCAGTCTGTTGTCGGCTGTCGGCTTCACGATCTCGGTGACGGCGTTGCATATCTCCAGCGCGACTTCGAGCTCGGTGCCGGTAAAGCTTTCGGGCGAATATTCGAAGCGATAACCGCCGCCGGCCTTGGCCGCCATGTCGGTGATCATCTTGGCCGCGTCGGTGGCGATGCGCTTGATACCGCCGACATCCTTCTCGAAGACGACGCGACGCTGCAACTCGCTGGTCGAATTGTAGAAATGCACGATCGGATTGGTAGCGCCCTTCAGCGCCTCGAAGGTGCGGGTGATCAGTTCGGGACGGCACTGCACCAGCACCTGCAGCGAGACATCGGCCGGCACATTGCCTTCCTCGATGCACCAGCGGGCGAAATCGAAATCGGTCTGCGAGGCCGAGGGGAAACCGATCTCGATCTCCTTGAAACCCATGTCGAGCAGCAGGGCGAACATGCGCGCCTTGCGCTCATGACCCATCGGATCGATCAGCGCCTGGTTGCCGTCGCGCAAATCGACCGAGCACCAGACCGGTGCCTTGTCGATGACCTTGTTGGGCCAGGTGCGGTCGGTGAGACCGACCGTCGGGTAGGGCTGGTATTTTCGGGCCGCACCCGGCATGTGGCCGGTCGCGCGTTTTACGCTTTCGGCTTCGCCGGCGCGGATGTCTTCTCGTGCGTTCATCGTCTTGTTCTCCCGGCGGCTCGCGGATCGGTCTTCGGACGGATTCCAGGGCGAGCAGCGCCTTATCAGATTTTCGTTCGCTTGATGTGAATTGCCAATTTCTGAACTGGCCAAGGAGCGTGCGCGTAAGCGGCGGTTCGACCGCCGGGCGCTCCTTCAGCGAACCCGGCGATCGCCGATAAGGCCGAGAAGAAGCAGGGTCGATGCCAGCGCGCGCACGGTCTCGCCGGCAAAGCCGGTCGGACGGGAAGCGACGGAGGAGACGCGCGTGTTCATGGCGGGGTTCATACAGGAGCCGCCATGGACAGGCAAGTGGGCTGCCATTCCACCACTCGCGAGCACTCTTCCCCATGCGCGGCAAATGCGCCAGACTTGCGTGTAGCCGAGGCCGCAATGCTTCGCCGTCGGAGGGATCATCCGTGAATTTTGTTTTCTTCTCGCCGCATTTTCCCGCCAACGGCGCCGATTTCTGCGACCGGCTGAAAAAGGCCGGCGCTACGGTGCTGGGCATTGGCGATGCGCCTTATGAGGCGCTGGACGGGAAGCTGAAGGTGGCCCTGTCGGAATATTACCGCATCGCCGACATGGAGGACTACGATCCGGTGTTCCGGGCCATGGGTCATTTCATCCACAAATGGGGCCGGATCGAGCGCTTCGAGTCACTCAACGAGCATTGGCTGGAGCTGGAAGCCAACATCCGCACCGACTTCAACATCTACGGCACCAAGCTCGATTTCGTGAAGAATTTGAAGCGCAAGAGCCGCATGCGTGCATTCTTCCGCAAGAGCGGCGTCGACACCATCGCCCAGCGCAAATGCTCCGACCGGGCCGGCGCCATGACCTTCATCCGCCGCGTCGGCTATCCCGTGGTGGTGAAGCCCGATTCCGGGTCCGGCGCCTCGAACACCTTCAAGATTTCCAACGCCAGGGAGCTTGACCAGTTTTTCAGAGACAAGCCCGAGGACGTGACCTTCGTCATGGAGCAGTTCATCGAGGGGCTCGTGGTGACCTTCGATGGGCTGGTCAACCGTGACGGCGAGGTGGTGCTGGCGGCCAGCCACCGCTACGACCAGAGCATCATGGAAGTGGTCAACAAGGACCGCCACATGAGCTACACCTGCTTTCCCAAGGTCCGACCGGCGATCGAAGAAGCCGGCCGCAAGATCCTCAAAGCGTTCGACGTGCGCGAGCGCTTCTTCCACATCGAGCTGTTCGAAACCAAGGACGACCGCGTCATCGCGCTTGAGGTCAACATGCGGCCGCCCGGCGCCTGGATGACCGATGCGATCAACTACACGTTCGACATCGACGTCTACGCGGCCTGGGCGGACATGGTGGTGAAGGATGCCGCCGGCGGGCCTTACGAGGGCAAATATTTCACCGCTTATGCCAGCCGCAAGCAGCACCTCCACTATTTGCACAGCCATGAGGACGTGCTAGCCGCGCATCGCGACAAGATCGTCCATCATCAGCCGATAGAAAAGGTTTTCAGCCGCGCCATGGGAAATTACGCCTACCAGATGCGCTCGAAGGACGAAGCAGCACTGCGCGCGGCCGTCGCCTACATCCACGCGGAAAAGGCTTGAACGCGATGGACATCTCCTATCACAAGCATTTCTCCGGCAATCTCGACCGCGACATGGAATACAAGCGCTACGGCCATGCCGGCCGGCCGGTGGTGGTGTTCCCGACGTCGCAGGGGCGGTTCTACCAATTCGAGGATTCCGGAGGGGTTGGAGCGCTGGCCGAATTCATCGATACCGGCCGCATCCAGCTGTTTGCGGTCGACGGCGTCGATTCGGAATCGTTCTTCAACAAGCATGCCGGCGCCGCCCACCGTATCGGTCGCCACGAGGCTTATTTCCGATATGTGCGCGAGGAGGCGCTGCCGGAGTTTCTGGCGACCGCCGAGCAAGCCAATGGCGGGCGCAAATTAAAGCCGCTGTTCACCGGCTGTTCGATGGGCGGTTATCATTCCACGAACTTCGTCTTTCGCTTTCCCGAACTCGCCAGCGGCGTCATCGCGCTGTCGGGCGTCTATTCGGCGGGCGACTTCTTCGGCAAGGCGCTGGAAGGTGATATCTTCTACAATTCACCGCTCGACTATCTGCCCGGCATCGTAGACCCAAAACTGCTTGCCCGGCTGAAGGCGCTGAGGATGATCTTCTGCTGCGGGCAGGGCGCCTGGGAAGAGCGGATGCTGGTCGAGACCCGCAGGCTGGAACAGATCCTGCGCGACAAATCCATTCCCGCCTGGGTCGACTATTGGGGCGGCGATGTCAGTCATGACTGGCCATGGTGGCACAAGCAACTGGTCTATTTCTTCGGCCGCTGGCTGGATGATGATCTGATGCACCGGCTCGATTGATGACCACACCCGAACCTATCCGCCGCTTTATCGAGGCCACCAATGCGGGTGATAGCGAAGCCGTTCTCCACACGTTCACAGCCGACGCGTCCCTGACCGACTGGGGGCGGTCCTTCCAAGGCCGCCAGCAGATCGCGCGCTGGAACCAGTCGGACAATATCGGCGTGAAGTCCAATCTTCGCATTGTCCGCATCGCCGAGGTCGAGGGCAGCTACCGCGTCCGCATTGCCGTGAAAGGCAATGGCCTCAACGGCGAGGGTGACATGACCTTCGTGCTGGACGGCCACCGCATAGCGAGCCTCGTCATCTCCTGACGCGGCTCAGCTACCCTTCCTGGCAAACCGGCAGAGCAATGGTCTCGTGTTCCACCGCCGATCCACGGCGCAAGCCGAGAAAGACGACAAGGGCGGTGACGATGGTGATTGCCGCCAGCACGATCAGCAGCCTGTCGAACGCGATCTCATAGGCTTGGACCAGGACCGTGGCTCCGGCACCCGGCAAGCGGGCTGCCGCTTCGCCGATGTTGCCGGTCACCAGCAGCTGCGCGGCGGCGGTTGCATCCAGGGAAGACGCCGTTCCCTGAGCCGCCAGTTGGGCTGCCGTGAAACCCGACAGGACTGCCATGACGATCGCCAGCGCCACGCCTTCGCAAGCGACGCGGGTGGTGTTGAAGATGCCGACCGCCATGCCGGCACGCTCTTTCGGCACGACGCCGACGGCAAGTCCGTCCATCAGCCCCCAGGGCAAGGCGATGCCGACGCCGATGAGGATCAGCGGCGCCACCAGCGCTGCGACGACAGGCGGTGTCAGGCTCAGCCAGACAAGGCCGCCGGCGGCCACAAGCAGGCCGACACCGCAGATCGTTGCCGGAGCGATCCAGCGCGCTACCTGGCCGGCGAGCAGTGGCAGGATCAACAGCGGTCCCGACAGGCAGATCATCAACTGCCCCGCCTTGATCTCGCTCATCCCCTCGATGCCGATGAAGCGGATAGGCAACAGCACCAGCAGGACGACGAAGCCATAGGCGGGAGCGGCCGCCAGGAACTGGACGCCGACGAAGCGGGGAAAGCGGAACAGCGAGAGATCGAGCATCGGCCGGCGCACGCGCCGCTCGACGACGACGAAAGCGGCAAAGCAAAGGGCGGCCGCCACGAGAAGCCCGATCACCAGGGGATCGGTCCAGCCGCTCTGCGGCGCTTGCAGCACGCCGTAGGTCAGCGATGCCAGCGCGATCGTAAAGGTGCCGGCTCCCGCCCAGTCGAGGCCGGTCGCATCCGGATCGCGCGATTCCCTGATGGTGCGCAGGCCGAGCAAAGCGGCTGCAATCGCGAGCACTGCCACCAAGACGAAGATCGATCGCCAGCCGAAAGCATCTATGAGCAGGCCCGACGCGATCGGCCCAAAAGCGAGGCCGATGCCGAAACTGGTGCCGAGGAAGGAGAAGGCGCGCAGCCGCAATGGCCCATCGAATTCCTGGGCAAGAGCGGAGGCGCCGCCGGCAAAGGCGGCGGCACTGCCGAGCCCTTGCGCAGCCCTGAGCACATCGAACCAGACGATATCAGGGGCAAACATCGATCCCAGCGATGCCAGCACATAGGTGGCGAGGCCAACAAGGAAGAGCCGCTTGCGGCCATGATTGTCGGCCAGCGCGCCTGATGCCATCAAGGTGGCGGCGAAGGTCAGCATGAAGGCGTTGGTCACCCAGTTGAGCGCGATCGGGCTGCCGCCGAGGTCGGCCGCAATGCGGGAAAGCGCGACGGCCGGGCCGGTGAAGGTCAAGGGCATTGTCATGGCGGCAAGGCATACCGACAACAGGACAAGCCATGGCGCGACCGCGCCGTTTGTGGTCTTCGAGGTCATGGATTTCCTATCTGAACCAGGATCCGCCGGCCTGCCGCAAGCTTGCTGCGCCGGTCGTAACGGGAAGATAGGCTCGCGACACTTCGAGAAAAATAGTGTTAAATCTCCAGATATACCGGACTGAAACGCTCGAATGGAGAGATGCGATGGAACGCCTCAATGGGCTCCTGGCCTTTGCCCGCACGGCTGAGTTCGGCAGCTTCATCGCTGCGGGCCGCACGCTCGGCATCTCGGCATCGGCCGTCGGCAAGAGCGTCGCCAGGCTCGAGCAGGATCTCGGCGTCAGGTTGCTTCAGCGCAGCACGCGCCGCATCGGCCTGACCGAAGAGGGCAAGCTGTTCAACGAGCGGGTGCGGCGCATCCTCGACGACATCGACGATGCCGAGGCGATGCTGTCGCGGAGCCGCGAAACACCGCATGGGCGGCTGCGCGTTTCGACGCCGATCGTGACCTATCATTTGCTGTTCCCGGTGCTGTCCGAGTTCATGGCGCGCTATCCCGAAATCGAACTCGACATCGACTTTAACGACCGCATCGTCGACCTCATCGACGAAGGCGTCGACATCGCGATCCGCAGCGGCGACCTGCCGGATTCGCGCCTGGTGGCGCGGCCGCTTGCACCCTTCCGGCTGCTGTTGTGTGCGGCACCCTCCTATATCGAGCAGCACGGCAACCCGAGCCGCCCGGACGATCTCGTGAACCATTACGGCATCCGCTTCCGCTTTCCCAACAGCGGCAAGCTGCAAGGCTGGCCGTTCATCGGCGGCAGCGCCGAGCCGCAGGTCCGCTCGATGCTGACCTGCAACAACACGGAGGCGCTGAAGGGCGCCACGATGGCCGGGCTCGGCATCAGCTCGATGCCCGATTTCCTGGTCCGCGAGGCGCTGCGTGACGGCCTGCTGCGCACGGTGCTGGACGATCATGTCGACGGCCGCGGCCAGTTCCGGTTGCTTTGGCCGTCCAATCGCCATTTGTCGCCAAAGGTTCGCGCCTTCGTCGACTTTCTTCCCGACCGGCTTGCCGCGACGCTGAGCGGCTCTTGAATTAGTCCTTCGCGGCCGACAGCGACGGCGACAGCAAGGAACAGCGGCGCTTCTCAGTAGGTGGCGCGGCCGCCGGAGAGATCGAACGTTGCGCCGGTGGTGAAGGAATTTTCGTCCGATAGCATGAAGGCGATCATCGCAGCCGCCTCTTCGACTTCGACGAACCGGCCTCGCGGCACCTTGCCCAGCATGTAGGCGACCTGGGCCTCAGTGAGCTGTTCGAGGATGCGGGTGCGGGCGGGCGATGGGGTCAGCGCGTTGACGGCGATGTCGTGGCCAGCCAACTCCTTACCGAGCGATTTTGTCAGCGCGAGCACGCCGGCCTTGGCGGCGGAATAGGCGGCGGCATTCGGATTGCCTTCCTTGCCTGCGACCGAGGCGATGTTGACGATGCGGCCGTAGCTGCGCGCGATCATGCCGGGCACCAGGCGCTTGCAGCAGTAGAAGACGCCGTTGAGGTCGATGTCGATTATCTGGCGCCAGGCGGCAGGATCATAATCCGCCACCGTCGCTGCCGGTCCGGCGATGCCGGCATTGTTTACCAGCAGATCGACCGGACCAAGCGAGCGCTCGGTTTCGGTCGCGGCGCTGTCGACGGCCTCCATCAGCGATTGATCGCACAGCAAACCCTCGACCCGGCCGAGCGGGGCGAGTTCGGAAACGGCCTTCGCCATGGCGGTCTCGTCCACATCCCAGATGGCGACGCTGGCACCCGATGACAGCAGTCGCCGGGCGACGGCAAGGCCGATGCCTTGCGCGCCGCCGGTCACCACGGCGACCCGGCCTGAGAGATCGACGGCATTCACACGACGTTTCATGGGCACTTTTCCTCTTCCCTGGATATTTGAATCTCAGTCCCTGACGGCTCTCGCCACCAGCCGCGCTATGCTCGGCCCGGCGATGAGCACGACCAGGAAGCGGGTCGACTGCAAGGCCATGACGAAGGATATGTCGACGTTCTGCGCGGCGGCGGCAATGATGGCGACGCTGTCCATGCCGCCGGGGCTGGTCGCGAGATAGGCGGTCAGCGGATCGATACCAAGGACGTGGCTGATCAGCCAGGCTAGCCCGCCGCAAAAGGCGATCAGCACGACGATAGAGCCGACGATCTGCGGCAGCGCCCGTGTCGCATGACGCAGGATCGCCCGGGTAAAATTCAGCCCTATCGACCAGCCGACCATCGCATAGGAGAGCGCCAGCAGCCATGGCGGCAATTGCATCGCCACGCCGAAGCCGAGATGGACGATGGTGCCGATGATGAAGGTGCCGAGGAAGAAGGGTGACGGCAGCCGGCACAACCGGCCGAGCAGGCCGCCGACCAGCGCCACGCCGAGCGTGGCGGCAAAGGCTGCCGGTTCGATCGGCGGGAACCAGACGATGGCTGGTACCTCGATGCCGGAAGTGTCGACCCACATCTTGGCGACGAGTGCTGCCGTCATCGAGACGAAGATGACGCGCAGATACTGCATGAAGGCGACGAGGCGCTGATCGGCGCCGAAGGCACCGGCCATCAGCACCATGGCAGTGGCAGCACCCGGCGACGAGCCCCAGACCGCGGTGGTGCCGGGCAGGATGCGCCAGCGGCTGATCAACCAGCCAAGCAGGCTGGACGCCGCAAGGGTCGCCAGCACCACGACAAGGACCAGCGGCCATTCCTTGTAGAACACCGAAAAAATGTCGGTGGAGATCGACGCCGCGACCAGACAGCCGACCAAGGCCTGGGCGGCGGCGAACAGCGGCCGCGGCACGCGCACCGTGGCGCCATTGGTGCCGGCAAGGATCGCCGCCAGCATCGGGCCGATCAGCAGCGCCGCCGGCAGTGCGGCGTATTCCAGCGCGCCGGCGAACAGCAGCGAGACGATCAGCAGCACCAGCCACTGCCGAACCGGACGCATGCGCGCCATGCGTTCGACGGCCGGTTGGTCTGGCGAAGAGTCCATGTTTGGGTCTTAGACCTGGAAGAGAAAAATGCGAACGCTGTCTCGGACGAAATTCACGACCCCGACCCCGCGTTGGGATGTCACTCGTTCTTGATGGCGGGCAGGCCGAAACCGCCGGCCGGATGGGTCTCGACCTGGAATTCGAAGCCGGCGATGATCGGCCGGGCCTTGGCGATCGCTGCCTGGACCTCCGGCAGCTGCAGCGAAGCCTTGTGGCTTGCGGCGTCGGTCCACACTTCGGTCACCCAGATCGCGTCGGCATCGGCCGGGTCGCGGGCGATGACATAACTCAGGCAACCCGGCATGGCGCCGGTCGAGGCGAGCAGCACATCCATGATCGCGTCGCGCTGGCCGCGCGCCGCCCGCATCTTTCCGATCAATCCGTACATTGCCTCTCCCCTTTCTTCCAACCTCAGCAAACGTGCGCACGACATGCATGGTTGCGAGACGCAGTATGCAATTGCCGGCTCACGGCATCAACTGGCCACCGTTCACCTCGATGACCTGACCGGTGATGTAGCCGCTCAAAAGATCGGAGGACAGAAACAGATAAGCGCCGACGCAGTCTTCGGCCGTGCCGGCACGCCCTTGAGGAATGGTGGCGACCATGCCCTTCATCTGCTCGTCGGTGGAATAGCGCTCATGGAAGGGTGTCGCGATGGTGCCCGGCGCCACCGCGTTGACGCGGATGCCGAAGCCGATCAGTTCCTTGGCCATGCCGCGCGTCACATTGGAGACAAAGGCCTTGGCCGAACCGTACAGCCCGGCGCCGCCGCCGGCGCCGTTGCGCGCCGCGATCGACGAGGTGTTGACGATGAAGCCGCCCTGCTTCTTCAGCCATGGCATCGCCTTGCGCGAGGCCGTCAGCACCGAGCGGGCGTTGAGGTCCATCACCGCGTCGTAGTGCGCCTCGGTCTGCTCCGCATAGGGCACGCGGCCGAGCATGCCGCCGGCATTGTTGATCAGCCCGTCGAGCCGCCCGAATGTTTCGGCGCTCTCCTCGACTACCCGCTCGACATCGGCTGCCTGTGAGAAGTCGCCCTGTGTCAGGAACACCTCACCGCCGCTGTCGCGGATGTTTTTGGCCAGCGTTTCTGCGGCCTCCCGGCTCGAATTGTAGTGCAGGGCGACCCGGCATTTCTGGGCGGCGTAGGCCAGTGCAAGGGCGGCACCGATGCCGGTCGAAGCGCCGGTGACCAGCACCGCTTTGCCGGCAAGATCGGGGATGACGAGGGTGGTCGCGGTCATGAGCACTTTCCTTCGGGCTGTTTGGCCACCCTTCGTAGGCTCTCATGGCCTTCACGTTCAAGCCCGTGGCGGCTCAGGGCCGGAGATAGGCGTAGCCCTGGCGCTGCAGTTCGGCGAGCTTGACGACGCCGCCCTTGTCGGCGGCGTGGAAGCCCTCGAGCAGGTCGGCAAGCGTGATCTCCATGCCTTGCATGGTGTTGCCGCAGGCATGCGGCTCAAGGCCCTGTTGGACAAGGCCGGCAAAGCGTCCCGAGATCGCCGCCGATATGCCTTTCGACTTGAAGCCGGCGAGGGCCGGACCATGCACGACCAACACGATGTCGACATTGCCGCCGGTGCCTTCATAGTGGTTCTTGATGTTGCCGAGCACGAAGTTGACCTTATCGAGGTCGCTGAGGTGATAGGCGACCTTCGGTCTGTCTTCAACGGCGGCGGCCCGGCTCAGCCCGAACAGGCCGGCGGCACCGGCAAGGCTGGCCCGGAACATGTCGCGTCGACGCATGGCATCCTCTCGGCTTGGCGCTCCCCGCAAATTGCGTGGCTGCGGCCATGATACTAGCATAAATTCACGTTACGTCCTGTCGATGCGAGGAGGGGGTCACATGGCGTTCAGGAAGTGGAAGGTTGTTGCCAGCGCTGGATTTGGCTGCGTGCTGCTCGGCGCGCTTGCAAGTTCGGCCCTTGCCGGCGATGCGCTTAAATTACCCGAACTCAGCCCGAATGGCGCCGATGCGTGTTTCGGCCGCGTCTATGATGCGGCGCACCTCAAGGCGCATCCAAAGCAGAAGGTGGCGCGGATCTTCTTCCTCTATGGCCATGATCCGGTGAGCCATCCGAACGAAGAGCCGATGGCAAACGCCGACACCTCCTACAACGGTTTTCTCACCACCACGGTGCGCGGCGCCAAGGCGCCGCAATGGGCCGGCGGCTGGTGCAATCACGAGTCCGAGGACGGCAAGTCAGGTCCGATCCGCTGCGGCATGGACTGCGACCGCACCATGGCGTCGCTGAAGCTCGATGACAAAGGCCGCCTGATCCTCACCGACGTCTCGTCCGATCTCTATCTCGACGCCGGATCGGAAGACGAACTGGGCGAAGCCGAATATGACCGGCAGGCGCTGGGCTCGGAGGACGATAATTTCCGCCTCGACCCGATGCCGGCCGCAACCTGCCAGGCTGAGTTCGCCAAGATCGACCCGATCGATCCGGCTCTCGGCGCGCCACTGCGCGAGCAGCTGAAGTCGGACCAGCCATTCTGCTATGGGCGCGACTACGATGCTGCGCATCTCTCCTCGCATCCCGACCAGGTGACTCAGTCGATCCGTGTCTTTCGCGGGCCGGTGGAACTGGCCTCCTTTGCCTCAGGCGGCGATGTCGCCAACTGGCCCGACGGCGCCGACATCGGCGTTTCCGTGACAACCAGGGAGAACGGGGCCAAGGTCACGCAGACCTATTCCTGCCAGGGCGAGGCGGACCAGTGGCGTTGTGCGGCGAGTTCCAAGATGAGCAACTTTGCCTGCGACATCAGCCAGAAGGAAATCTACCTCAAGCGCGGCGCCAATGGCACCATGATGCTCGCCAACCCCAACAGCAGCCTGGCCATCGTTGATCTGTGCTCGAAGGAAGCTGGCGGCAAGACGGAGTCGGATGATAAGATCTACAGGCTGGAGCCAATGCCGCAATCGGCTTGTGCGCCTTAGTCACTCTTAGCAGCCATTTGACAATGAATATGATGCGTCGCAGCTTTCTTGGTTTTCTGACTTCCTTGGCCTTCATCGGTTCCGCCAACGCTGAAGGCGAGGCTGAGGCTCGCAAGGCTGCCTCAATAGCACAGTTGAAGAAGGAGGGCGTGCCGTTCATCGACCATTTGCCGGCGATCGAAACCGCAGCCGAAAGTCGGCGACGAACGAAGGACGAGGTGGTTAAACGCGCCATCGCACTGGTAATCGTGGCCGTCACAGCGGAGACCAATGATCGAAATCTTGTAAGCAACTTGATCAGCCAGTTTGGAGCCGAAGGGTTTTTTACGCCCAAAGAGCAAGCGTTTGTCGGTAACGCCGTTGCAACCGAGCAAGATCGCGCAAATTTTAGCTGGCGCTATGAAGGGGCTTTCGTAATGTTGTGGGCGTTGCAAGTCTTCAAAAACCTTGGGCGTCCAGACAAGCCTTGCGATGTGTCACAATTGGTTTCGATGTTGCGTGACCTCGACACGGAAGGGCTGCTCAAGCGGGCCAATTTGCGCCCGCAAAGCGAGCTTCTCGATGCTGCCGATCTGATCTATCGGTACAATTGGGCTGTGATGGATGCGCGGGTGAATGGGAAAGCCGCGCCGGCAGGATTGGAACGAGACGTGGTTGTCGAACGTCATTACGCGCTCAATTGGCTGATTGGGTATATGGGGCAGGAATGGGATGACATCTCGACCGACACATGATGAGCCGATCGCAAGCGGGTGCTACCTTGGATCGGACTTCGCTTGCCGAGTTTGGATTTGACGACTTAGACGGTTCGCCTGACTACGCTTTTGCCGAGGCCGAGCTGGCGCGCGCTTGAGCAGCAGGCGCTGCCCGATTTGGAGGCAATCAACGCCTGGATGTAGCCATTGGCGGGCTACCCCACATGGCGGTAATGGCGCAATCGATCCGGCGAGGTCGGCAGATCCTCGCCCGAGGATGATGCCCTGAGTTTTTCCTCAAGCAAACGGCACAGCAGTGGTGCCTTTCGGCAGCTTCGCCTCGTCGTCCGGTTCGACATGGATGGTGACGCGCACCGAGGGGATTTCGGCCTTCAGCGCGTCCTCGATGCGGTCGCAAATGACGTGGCTGGCGCCGACCGTCATGTCGGCGTCGACGACCAGGTGGAACTCGATGAAGGTGGCGCGGCCGGCGATGCGGGTCTTGAGGTCATGAACCTCCAGCGCGCCCTTGCAATTGGCCGAGATGATGTCGCGAATGTGCATGTGTTCGGTCGTGTCCACTGCGCGGTCCATCAGCCCGTTCATCGACGAGCCGATGACGTGCCAGCCCTGCCACAGGATGTTGAGCGCGACGATGACGGCAAGCGCCGGATCAAGGATCTGCCAACCGGTCAGGATAGCGCCGACGAGGCCGCCGAAGACGCCGACCGAGGTCACGACGTCGGTCATGATGTGCCGGCCGTCGGCGACCAGCGCCGGTGATTTTGCGCTGCGCCCGGCGCGGATCAGCGTCCAGGCCCAGAAGGCGTTGATGACGGTGGCGACGCCGTTGATCGCCAAGCCCTCCCAGGGTTGTTCGAGCGGGGTCGGCGTCTGCCAGGAGCGCCAGACCTCGTTGAGGATCAAAAGCGCGGCGAGCACGATCAGCACGCCTTCCAGCACCGCCGAAAAATACTCGGCCTTGTGGTGGCCGAACGGATGGTCCTGGTCGGCCGGCTTGTAGCTGACCAGGACCGCCCAATAGGCGGCGGCCGAGGCTATGACGTTGACGATCGACTCCAGCGCATCCGAATAGAGCGCAACGGAGCCGGTGACGTACCATGCGGCAAGCTTGAGCGCGAGCACCACGCAGGCGATGACAATCGACCAGAAGGCAAGGCTGGCGATCCTTTGCCTGGCCGCTGCCTTCGCTGCGATCGCCGCCGTGTTGTCCGTTGCCGCCATCGTTTCTAAGCGGCCTTTTCCTTGGCCTTGCGCGGCAGATGCGCAACGATGTTTTCGATGATGCGCATGCCGGCATTGTGGCCGAGCGTCATGATCGATTCCGGATGGAACTGGACGGCGGCGATCGGCTCCTTGCGGTGTTCGAAGGCCATGATGATGCCATCCTCGGTCTCGGCGGTGACGATGAAATCGTCGGGCAGCCGCACCGGATCGGCGAAGATCGAGTGGTAGCGGCCGACGGTCACTTCCTTGGGCAGGCCGGAGAAGATGATTCCAGGCTTGGAGACGCGGATGCGCGACGGCTTGCCGTGCATCGGCACGTGCAACTGCCTGAGTTCGCCGCCATAGGCCTCCGCCAGCGCCTGCAGGCCAAGGCAGACACCGAAGATCGGCAGGTCGCGGGCGCGGGCGTTCTTGATGGTCGCGGCGCAGTCGAAATCCTTCGGCGTGCCCGGTCCGGGCGACAGCACGACGAGATCGGGCTTCAGCCGTTCGAAGACTTCTTCCGGCACCGGCGAACGCACGGTCGAGACATTGGCACCGGTCTGGCGGAAATAGTTGGCCAGTGTGTGGACAAAGGAGTCTTCGTGGTCGACGAGCAGGATGTTGACGCCGTCGCCGACGCGCGCGGTGGTGCGTTCGGCGCCTGCGGCATTGCCCAATTTGGCGTCGCGAATGGCGGAGAGCATGGCGGATGCCTTCAGTTCGGTTTCGGCTTCTTCTTCCTCGGGGATGCTGTCGAAGAGCAATGTGGCGCCGGCTCGCACCTCGGCAATGCCGTCCTTGATGCGGATGGTGCGGAGCGTCAGGCCGGTGTTCATGTCGCCGTTGAAATTGACCATGCCGATGGCGCCGCCATACCAGGCACGCGGGCTCTTTTCGTTCTGCTCGATGAAGCGCATGGCCCACAGTTTCGGCGCGCCGGTGACGGTGACCGCCCAGGCATGCGACAGGAAGGCGTCGAAGGCATCCATGCCTTCGCGCAGGCGCCCTTCGATGTGATCGACGGTGTGGATCAGGCGCGAATACATTTCGATCTGGCGGCGGCCGATGACGCGCACCGAGCCCGGATCGCAGACCCTGGACTTGTCGTTGCGGTCGACGTCCGAGCACATTGTCAGCTCGGATTCATCCTTCTTGGAGTTGAGCAGCTTCAGGATCTGCTCGCTATCGGAAATGGCGTCGTCGCCGCGCTTGATGGTGCCGGATATCGGGCAGGTCTCGACGCGGCGGCCATTGACGCGCACGAACATTTCGGGCGAGGCGCCGATCAGATACTCGTTTTCGCCGAGATTGATGAAGAAGGAATAGGGCGACGGGTTGATCGACTTCAGCTTGCGCGAGATTTCGGAAGGCTGCGTCTCGCAGCGTTCGTAGAACATCTGCCCGGGCACGACCTCGAACAGGTCGCCGCGCTTGAAACTGTCCATCGCCTTGCGCACCAGATTGGCATATTCGCCCGGCTCATGGTCGCCGCGCGGCGGGATGCGGTCGGCGGTCTTGAACGGTTCGGCAATTTCGTCGCGCGGCAGCCCCTCGGTTGAAAAACCGTCGCCGGAATAGTCGTAGCGGTCGGTCCAGGCCTTGGTCGAATAATGGTCGACGACCAGGATCTCGTCAGGCAGGAACAGCACGAGATCGCGCTGGCTCTGTTTGCGCTCAAGCTTGTAGTCGACTGGATCGAACTGGAAGGCGAGGTCGTAACCGAAGGCGCCGTAAAGGCCGAGATTGGCGTCTTCATCGGTCTTGAACAGAGCGGTGATGGCGCGCAGCACAGTAAACACAGAGGGGACGCGGCTGCGCTCTTCCTCTGTGAAGACGCGGCCGGGCTTGGCGACATCGAGGCGGATCAGCTTTTTCGAGGTTTCAGCAATCGTCACCTCGGCAACGCCGGCCAGCGTCTTGCCGATCACCGGCAGCAGCACTTCGCCACGGCCATTCAGCGCCTCGATGCGCATGGCGCGGCCACGCGCGGAAATCACCAGCGGCGGATCGATGATGGCCGTATCCCAGCGTGTGTAGCGGCCCGGATATTCGTAATTCGAGGAAAACACCGCACCACGGCGCGAGTTCAAGCCATCGACATAGGCATCGATCGCACCGGCGTAAGGCTTGTCGTGGCGTTCGCGGGTGATGGTGACACCACCTGCGGTCACGAAGCTTTCCGCGCCGTTTTCCAGAGCCTTCATCGTCATTGCCGTCTCCATATGGCTTGTTGGGGCAACGGACCCGGGAATGGCTTTGAAAAAACAAATGGCCGCCCGGACATTCCGTTGCGGCCACCCTCTATTTTCACGCGCACGCGTTCGAACAGGCCGCTGTCAGCGAGCCCACCACCAAATGGTCTTGATCGAGCGCATGTTCATGGGCGAAATCCATAGCGGCGAAAAGCCGGATGCGCAACAGGTTTGAAAGGCCTGTTTGTGGCCGCCGCTTCTGCAGCCCATGGCACATCGCCAAGGCTTGGGGTCCTGCCTAGACTGTTCGTCCAACATCGGAAAGACGGGAAGACAGCAATGACCGAGCAGATCGAGCGCGCACGCACGTTCCATGCCCTTCATGTCAAGGGCAACCCGATCGTTCTCTACAATGCCTGGGATCCGGGCTCGGCCAAGATCGTCGAGAGGGCGGGCGCCAAGGCGATCGCCACCGGAAGCTGGCCGGTCGCGGCTGCTTTTGGTTATGCCGATGGCGAGAAAATTCCGCTGGAGCTAGCGCTGGACAACATCAGGCGCATCGTGGCGGCAGTCGACCTGCCGGTGACCATGGACCTCGAAGGCGGCTACGGCGTCGAGCCGGAGACTGTCGCCCGGACGGTGACACGTGCCCTGCAGGCCGGCGCCATCGGTTTCAATTTCGAGGACCAGATCGTCGGCGGCGCTGGTCTGCACGACATCGCGGTACAGGTGAAGCGGATCGAGGCGGCAGCGGCGGCGGTGAAGGCTTCCGGCATTCCCGCCTACATCAACGCCCGTACCGACATTTTCCTCAAGGCCAAGCCGAATGCGCATGACAGCGTGCTGCTCGACCAGGCCATCGAGCGGGCGCACGCTTATGAAAAGGCAGGAGCTAGCGGCTTCTTTGCGCCGGGGCTCGGCAACGAGGGTCTGATCGAGGCGCTGTGCAAGGCGACGGCATTGCCGGTCAACATCATCGCGCTGGCGCATGTGCCGCCGCGCCAGCGCCTGGCCGAGCTTGGTGTCGCCCGTGTCAGCCACGGCCCGGTGCCGTACCGGCAGATGGCCGAATGGCTGGAGGCCAAGGCGCGGCTGGCGATTTCGGGTTAGCTCAGTCCTCCAGCGTGCCTGACCTCGCGTCGGCGCTCTTCTTGTCGCCGACCAGCTTCAAGAGATCCTCGCCGGCGCGGATGATGCGGCGCGACCGGCGTGTCAGGATGACGCCGTCCTGCGGTGCCAGCACTTCGGTGCGGCCGCCGGCCTCGCCCGGTGTGTGGACGATGGTGGCGAGGCGCGCGCCCTTGGCGACGCGGTCACCGGGCTTGACGTCGTAGAGGATGGCGCCGGCCCTGGGCGCCGGCATCATGTCGATGTTTTCGAGCGGCGCGACGAGGCCCTTGAACGGGCTGGGCGGGGGAAGGGCCGTGTCGGCGATGACGCCGCGCGCCACCAGCAGCCGGTAGAGGCCTGCGGCATCGGAATTTGCCAGCGTGCCGTCGACATCCAGCATGCCACGGTATTCTACCGTGGTGGCAACGCGGCGGTCGAGCTTCGCCACGTTGGCGGGGACGTTCTGGTAGGGCATGATCGTGGCGCCCTCGAAGGTGCCGTCGGTGTCCTCGCTCCACAACACCACGGCGTCGATACCCATGGCGGCGGCGCAATCGGCCATCGCCGGCCACAGGCTGGCGTGGACGTAGAGATAGGCAAGGCCCTCGTCGTCGCAATGCAGGTCGAGCACGATGTCGTGGCCGAGCGACAGCTGCACCAGACGGGTCTTCAATCGCTGGTCGGGGGTGCCAAGCGTGGTGTCGGGCAAAAGCTTGGCGTCCGGTGCTGCGAGCAACGGAAAGCCGCGGTTGAAATTGTTGCGGGTGCCGAGATGGAAGCGGCCCTGGTGCTCGCCGAAATGATATTGCGCGCGGCCGATCGGATTGGCCCAGGGCACGACCGTGATGTTGCCCTTGATGCGGCCTTCGGCTTCGGCCTTGTTCAGCGCCGGCATCAGCGCGTCGATGGCGACGACACCAGGCAATTCACCGGCGTGGAGTGCTGCCTGCAGATAGGCCGAAGGTGCTGCCTTGTCGGCGCCGGCGAAGCGGAACACCGGGAATTCGTAGGAAACGCCTTCGGTATCGCCGGCGATGCGTTCGATCGATTTCTGCATGGGATGCCTCCAGGATAAGAGGCAGAACACATGCACTTTTGCCGAGGGGCTGTCGATTGGTCCAGTTCGCGCCGCCATGGGCGCAATGGAATTATTCGGCGGCGGCCGGAACCGTCGTTATCGGCGCCGATCCTTCGAGCGCCTGCGAGACAACGGCTACGCTGACCGCCAGCAGGGCCAGCACCGCGCCGACCAGCGGCAAATGAGCATAGGAAACGCCGGCCGACAGAGCCACGCCGCCGATCCAGGCGCCGCTGGCATTGCCGATATTGAATGCGCCCTGGTTGAGCGTGGCGGCGAGGTTCGGCCCTTCCGAAGCCGCTTCGACGACGCGGATCTGCAGCGGCGGCACGACGACGAAGATCAGCAGTCCCCACAAGAAGACGACGCCGATGGCGACGCTGGCGATAGCGCCGAACTGCATGAAGCCGACAAACAGAACTGCCATCAAAAGCAGCGTGCCGATGACCGTCGGCATCAATTTCCAGTCGGCCAGCCGGCCGCCGATGATGTTGCCTATGGTCATGCCGGCGCCGAACAGCAGCAGGACCCAGGTGACCGCGGAGGTCGACAGGCCGGAGACATCGGTAAGGTAGGGCTTGATGTAGGTGAAGACGGCAAACAGGCTGGCCGAGGCCAGCGAGGCGATCAGCATGGCGAGCCAGACCTGCAGCTTGCCCAGCACGCGCAGTTCGCTGCGCAGGCCGCCGCCGCTCGGTTCGACGACATTGGATGGCACCAGCCAGGCGATGGCGGCAACAGAGATCAGGCCGATGCCGACGACGGCAAAGAAGGTGGAGCGCCAGCCGAAGGCTTCGCCAAGCGCGGTGCCGGCAGGAACGCCGAGAATGTTGGAGAGCGTCAATCCCGCGAACATCATCGCCATGGCGCTGGCGCGCTTGTTGCGCGGCACCAGGCTGGCGGCAACGACGGAACCAATGCCGAAAAAGGCGCCATGACCGAACGCGGTGAAGACGCGCGCGGCCATCAGAAGCCAGTAATTGGGCGCAATGGCGCAGAGCAGATTGCCGACGACGAACATCGCCGTCAGCGCGACCAGCACCGGCTTGCGCGGCAGATGCGCGGTGGCCATGGCGACGATGGGCGCGCCGAAGACGACGCCCAGCGCATAGCCGGTGACCAGCAGGCCGGCCGAGGGGATCGACACTCCGAGATCGGCCGCAACCTCCGGCAACAGGCCCATGATGACGAATTCGGTGGTGCCGATGCAAAAGGACGCAATGGCAAGCGCAAGGATCGGCAAAGGCATGGAAAATCCAGACTGAATCGGTTCAATTTCAGACTGAACGAGAAGCCTTGCCGCGCGCAATGCACATTGCTGCAACGCACCAATGCAGAAAGCGCTGAGCTTGACGCGGAGTCATGTCAGGCGAGCGGCTTCAGCTCCTGGGCGATGGTTGGCAACAGCTCCGAGACGTTGGGGTGGATATGCACGGCGCGCGCCAGCGTATCGACCGGCGCCTTGGCGTACATCAGGTCGAGCACGCAGTGCACCGCCTCGTCGCCGCCGGGGCCGAGCACGGAGCAGCCGAGGATTTGCCTGGTGTCGGCATCGACCAGGATCTTCATGAAACCTTGCGTCTCGCCCTTTTCGATGGCGCGGCCGACGCGGGTCATTGGCCGCTGGCCGACCAGCGCATTGCGGCCGGATTTCTTCACCGCAGCCTCGGTCATGCCGCAGCGGCCGAGCGGCGGATCGATGTAGAGCGCATAGGCCTCGATGCGGTCGCTGACCTTGCGCGGATCGTCGTCGAGCAGATTGGCGGCGACGATCTCGTAATCGTTGTAGGAGGTGTGGGTGAAGGCGCCCTTGCCGTTGCAGTCGCCCATCGCCCAGACGCCGGGCACGCTGGTGCGCAACTGGTCGTCGACGGTGACGAAGCCGCGCAGGTCGACCGCGACACCGGCCTTGTCGAGACCGAGATCGTCGGTGTTGGGGGTGCGGCCGAGCGCCAGGAGCACGTGCGAGCCGACAGCCGGCGGCTTGCCGTTCGAGAAGGTCACGGCGATGTCCTCGCCCTGTTGGGCAAAGCCGATGTTGTCGGCGCCGACATGGACCGCTACGCCTTCATTCTCGAGGACCGACAGGATGGCCGCTGAGACGTCCTCGTCCTCGCGGCCGGTCAGGCGCGGGCTCTTCTCGATGACGGTGACTTCCGAACCGAAGCGGCGGAACATCTGCGCGAATTCGAGCGAGATATAGCTGCCGCCGACGATGACGAGGTGGCGCGGCAGAATTTCGAGGTCCATCATTGAGGAGTTGGTGAGGTAGTCGACGTCGTTGACGCCGGGCAGGTCGGGCACCGAGGCGCGGCCGCCGGTGTTGAGGAAGATCTTTTCGGCAGTCAGAAGCTCGTCGCCGACGCGCACCGTGTTGGCGGATTCGAAGCGGGCATGGCCGCGATAGAGCGTGCAGCCCTTCATGCCGGCGATCCAGGTCTCCAGATTGCTGCGGGAGTCATTGGTGACCTTGTCCTTGCGCGCCTTGATCCTCTTGTAGTCCACGCCGACAGGGCCTGAGAACGTCACGCCATAGTCCGCGGCACGCCGCGCCAGATGCGCGGCATAGGCGCTGGCGACCATGGTCTTCGTCGGCATGCAGCCGGTGTTGACGCAGGTGCCGCCGACCAGCTTGCGCTCGATCAGCGCCACGCTCATGCCGGCTGACGTCAGCCGGCCGGCGAGAGGAGGGCCGGCCTGTCCGGCGCCGATGATGATGGCGTCGTATGTCTTGGCGTCTGAGGCTTGGGCAGTCATACCACCGCCGCCACGATCAGCAGGCCGCCGATGATCGCCACCGCGTCCTCGATGAGGGCGGCAGGCAAATCCTTGCCGAAGGCGGCGGCCAACCGGCCGCGCGCTTCGGCGCCGCCATAGGTGCCGATGACGGCACCGATGGCGCCGGCAATCAGGCCGCCAATGGTGGAACCGGCAGTGGCGCCGATCACCGCGCCGCTGAAGGCGCCAAGCAGGATGCGGGCGCCGAATTGCTGCGGCACCTTGCGGCTCGGCGTCGAGGGCAGCTGGTCGGTGACCAGTTCGACGATGGCGAGGATGGTGAAGATACCGACGGCGGCCCAATGGCCCATGAAACTTGCCCAGGTGCCGGCCACCGGCAGCCATCCGAGATACGCGCCCCAGGCGATCGCGCCCGGCGCGGTCATGGCGCGAAGACCGGCAATGACGCCGATCAGAAGTGCAAGCAAATAGAGCATTTAGATCCCCTCGAAAGCAGGCCCGGGACTGGCCCACGAGGCAAGCTAGCATAGGTCCTACGTTTGACGAGAGTAGGCGATGGTGCTTCTTCCATCAGTGAGCATTGTACTTTGGTAACCAGTCGAACACGACGAAGGGACGGAGTCGCTGTGATGGCCGGAAGCGAACGCACAAGGATGATTGCAGGCGAATGGTACACCTGCATCGACGACGAACTGGAGGCGCTCCGCGTGATCGCGCGAGATGCGGTGTTCGAGCACAATGCGCTGCCGCCCCAGCAACGCGGCAATATCGGCCCGACGCTATTGGCGCTGCTCGGCAGCGCGGGCGCAGGCTCCCGGATCGAGGCGCCGTTCCACTGCGCCTACGGTTTCAACATCCATCTCGGCGACGGCGCCTTCCTCAATGCCGGCTGCACCATCCTCGACCCCGCGCCGGTGCGTATCGGCAGGCGGACGCTTCTCGGCCCCAATGTGCAGATCTACTGCGCCGAGCACCACAAGGAGGCCGCGGGCCGTGAGGCGGGACTGGAGATTGCCCGGCCGGTCACCATCGGCAATGACGCCTGGATCGGCGGCAGCGCCATCATCCTCGGCGGCATCAGCATCGGCGATGGCGCCATAGTCGGCGCCGGCGCGGTGGTGACGCGCGACGTCCCTGACAACACCACGGTGGTCGGCAATCCGGCGCGGGCCGTCAAGCGGGGCTGAACTCGTCGTGGGCGGTCAGTATGAAGGCGTGCGTGCCATGCGCTCGTCCGGACCGGCTCGCCGCGAGAATTCACGCCGGTATTGGGCCGGTGACGTCTTGAGCCGTGCGGCGAAATGCTGGCGCAGCGAGGTGGCGCTGCCGAAGCCGGCTTCGAAGGCCACCATGTCCATCGATTTTTCCGTCGCCTCCAGCAGCCGTTGCGCCAGTTCGATGCGTTGGCCGGCCAACCATTCGCCAAAGCTGGTGCCGTTCGATTTCTGGAAACGGCGGGTGAAAGTGCGCCGGGTCAGGCCCGCGGCCTCCGCGACGCGGTCGAGGTTGTGCGTTTGTCCGAGCGTTGCCCGCACCGTGTCGAGCGCCAGGGTGAAGCGGTCGGTGGCCGGGGTTTTCGCCAGCGGGCGCTCGATGAACTGCGCTTGCCCACCCTGCCGGTGCGGCGACAGCACGATGTGCCTTGCCAGCCGCAGCGCTACCTCTGCGCCATAGCGCGCGCGCACAATGTGCAGGCAGCAGTCGAGCCCGGCGGCGACGCCGGCCGAGGTGACGATGTCGCCGTCGTCGACATAGAGCACGTCGGCGTCGACTTCGATGTCCGGGTACAATGCCTGCAACCGGTCGGTGGAGGCCCAATGTGTCGTCGCCCGCCGGCCCGCAAGCAGCCCGGCGGCGGCAATGGCGAAGGTGCCGAGACAGAGGCCCACGATCACCGCACCGCGCCGGTGCGCGTGGGTGAGCGCTGCCAGGAGCGGCGGCGGAAGTGGGGCCTCGAGATCCTTCCAGCTCGGAATGATGACAATGTCGGCATCGTCGAATGCGGAAAGGCCATACGGCACCGCGATGGTCAGCCCGGCATCGGTGTGGATCGCTCCATCGTCGAGCGCGCAGACGCGAAAGTCGAAACGCGGCAGGCCAAGCTTGGTGCGGTCGGTGCCGAACACCACGCACGGCACGGAGAGGTGGAACGGGCTGATGCCGTCAAAGGCGAGAACGGCAATGATCGGGTCGGCCATGCGTGTTTCCAGCAAGCGAAAAGCGGATTGTCCCAATTCTTTCGAATGATGTCAATCGGGCCACTTTTGGCAGTCGGGGGATTCGCCTATTTTCGACCTGTCCCATTCAAGCCCGAAGGAGAACACCATGTCCGCCAATATCACGCCGCGCCGCGCACTCATCGTCATCGATGTCCAGAACGATTATGATGGCGGCAACCTCGCCATCCAGTATCCGCCGTTCCGCGACAGCGTCGTCAATGTCGCGCGCGCTATGGATGCCGCCGCTGCGGCTGGCGTGAAGGTGGTGGTCGTCAAGCAGATGGCGCCCGAGACCTCGCCAGTCTTCGTCAAGGGCAGCCATGGCGGCGAACTGCATCCCGAGATCGCCCGGCGAAGCCGCGACCACTATGTCGAGAAGTCACTGCCTAGCGCCTTTGCCGGCACCGACCTCGAGGCGTGGCTGCGCGCCAATACCATCGATACGATAACGGTGATCGGCTACATGACGCATAATTGCGACCTGTCGAGCATCATCCACGCCGCGCATGTCGGCTTTGCGGTCGAGTTCCTGTCCGACGCCACCGGTTCGCTGCCTTACGCCAACAGCGCCGGCTACGCCTCGGCCGAGGAGATCCACCGCGTGGTGTCCATCATCCTGCAGTCGCGCTTTGCGGCCGTGCTCAAGACCGCCGAATGGATCGATTGCCTGAAGACCGGTGCTTTGCCCGAACGCGACACGCCCTATGCGTCCAACCAGCGCGCGCTGGCGCGCAACGCTGCATAGGCAAATTGCCGCGAAGGAACAGGGGCGCCGCAGTCTGCGGCGCCCCTTGGCGTTCCTGATCACGAACACCGGGGCGTGGCCTCGTTTGGAAGTCTTTTCGGCTGAGCCCATTCACTTTCGGGATGATGAGCCGGCCAAACGCAAGAAACTCAGATCGGGCTCTATCTCAGGATGGGGAACTGGAGAACAGAGTGAAGTCTTTCACAGACGAAGGCCTCTCTCCGAGGAACGGTATATCTGGATCAAGGGGTGGGACGGGTAGACTTCCTCGGGAGAAACAAGTGAAAGCGCGAATTGCACGAACTACAGTCGTTCTCGCCTTGGCTGGTGCCGCGGCACTCTTGCCATGGCCCGCTTTCGCCCAGGTCCCTTCGCACGCGCCGGGGACGATCTGCTTCACTCAATCCTTCTGGTGCTGGGCGCAGCCGCCCGGCCCGCCCGGATATCCGTGCGGGTGCCCGTCGCAATACGGCTATGTGCCGGGCTATCTAGGGTAGTCGTCAGGCGGGGGGATTTCACGATGACGACGACACCGGCCGACCCTCTCGTTTCTGGACTCATCGCGGACGCCAAGCTGGTCGCCAACTACGGCCGCTACGGTGTGTTCAAGGACAGTTCCCTGTTTGCGGCCATCGGCAATGCCGAAGAGCTCGACGATGCGACGGCCAGCCAGCCTGAGGTCGTCAATCTTCAGACGGTTTTCAACGATTGTTCCGGCACCGTGCCATTTGCCACCCTGGCGGCACTGCGATCGGGCTGGTCGCCCGGTGACATGTCGCGCAAGACCGCGCTGGCGACGTACTTTCTCGTGGCTCTTTCCGTGCTTTTCATGGTTGTAACCGGAAGATTGACGTACATTTACAACAAGGGAGTCGCGATAAACTCCGAACTCATAGAAATCGACAACAATGATTTCAGCGCACGGTTCGGACAGGCGATACGCCAGGTTTGGGCGACGAAGAAACAACTGAGCTCGGCATCGTCCGAGCAGGCTTCGACCACGGATCTGACGCTTCTGAAGGACGCCTATTACAATTCGGAAGATAGCCTTCACGCTCTCGACCAGCGCTTTTCCTCCCTGGTGAGAAGAGCGCAAGGGTTCATGACTGAGGACGCGCAATTCCCGATCTGGGGAATGCAATGGATGTACTGCAAGTTTTATTCAACCTCCACGGCAGATGGCGTAGCGGCGGGCCAGGCTCAGTATTCCCAGCAAGGTGCCATAGACCAGTTCTGTGACCAGCCGCTGGGGGTGAGTAAATCTACGCCTCCAGACAAGCTCAAGGAGCTCCCCAATCAGCCGGATGCCTATTGCGCGCAGATAAACATCGAAAAGAAAAACCCGAACAATCTTGAAGGTACGTCTTCGGAAAAAGTGACGGACGTGAATGCCGATTTCGACGAGGCAACGCGCAGCCTGCAGTGCGACGGAGTGATCACGATCGCGCCGAACTCGATCTACACGCTGACCGCGCAGATAAAGACGCTGGACGAGGTTCTCAGCCCATATGCCTTGTGGATACTCCCGGCCTTCTACGGCGCGCTCGGAGCCATCATGTTTCACATGCGGATGATCCTCAATCCGCTGCTGCCCAATCCACCGCTGTCGCGGCTGATCCACAGGATCGCACTGGGGGCGCTGGCCGGCATGGTGCTTGCCTGGTTTGTAGCACCGGGCACCAAGCTTGGAGAGGAGGCTTCGGGAATAGGCTTCAGCCTCTTCACCTTCTCCTTCCTGTTTGGGTTCAGTCTGGATATCTTCTTCACCATTCTCGACCAGTTCGTCAGCATGTCGGTCGCCGGGATCAAGAAGTTCGGGTCCTCGACAGTGGCGTGAGAAGCCCGGCAAGCAAAAGGGCGCCGCGTCGCTGCGGCGCCCTTGGTTTTCGAGACAAATCTCAAAACAGGCCTTCGATCTGGCCGATCTCGTTGAGGAAGATTTTTTCCGAGGACGGCGCCTTGGGCAGGCCGGGCATGGTCATGACCTCACCGCAGATGACGACGACGAAGCCGGCGCCCGCCGAAAGCCTGACCTCGCGTACCGGCACGGTGTGCCCGGTCGGCGCGCCGCGCAGGTTCGGGTCGGTCGAGAAGGAATATTGGGTCTTGGCCATGCAGACCGGCAGGTGCCCGTAGCCGGCCTGCTCCCAGGCATGCAGCTGGTCGCGCACCGACTTGTCGGCGATCGCCTCGTCGCCGCGATAGATGCGCTGGACGATGGTGTTGATCTTCTCGAACAGCGGCATTGCGTCTGGATAGAGCGGCGCGAACTGCGAGGCGCCGGATTCGGCGATCTCGACGACCTTGCGCGCCAACTCCTCAATGCCGGCAGAGCCATTGGCCCAATGCTTGCACAGGATCGCCTCGGCGCCGAGCGAGGCGACGAAATCCTTCATCGCCTGGATTTCCACCTCGGTATCGGTGGTGAAATGATTGATCGCCACGATCGCAGGCACGCCGAACTGTTTCACATTCTCGATGTGGCGGCCCAGATTGAGGCAGCCCTTCTTGACTGCCTCGATGTTTTCCTTGCCGAGGTCTTCCTTCTTGACGCCGCCATTCATCTTCATGGCGCGCACCGTGGCGACGATGACGGCAGCCGCCGGCTTCAAACCCGCCTTGCGGCACTTGATGTCGAAGAATTTTTCAGCACCGAGGTCGGCGCCGAAGCCGGCTTCGGTGACGACGTAGTCGGCGAGCTTCAGCGCCGTCGTGGTGGCGACGACCGAGTTGCAGCCATGGGCGATGTTGGCGAACGGACCGCCATGGACGAAGGCCGGGTTGTTTTCCAGCGTCTGCACCAGGTTTGGCTGCATGGCGTCCTTCAGCAGCACCGCCATGGCGCCGTCGGCCTTGAGGTCGCGGGCATAGACCGGCGTCTTGTCGCGGCGGTAGGCGACGATGATGTCGCCAAGGCGCTTTTCCAGATCCTTGAGGTCGGTGGAAAGGCACAGGATAGCCATGACTTCCGAGGCGACGGTGATGTCGAAGCCGGCCTCGCGCGGATAGCCGTTGGCGACGCCGCCGAGCGAGCAGATGATTTCGCGCAGCGCCCGGTCGTTCATGTCCATGACGCGGCGCCAGGCGACGCGGCGGGTGTCGATGCCGAGCTCATTGCCCCAGTAGATGTGGTTGTCGATCAGCGCTGACAGAAGGTTGTGCGCCGTGGTGATGGCGTGGAAGTCGCCGGTGAAGTGGAGGTTCATGTCCTCCATCGGCACGACCTGCGCGTAGCCGCCGCCGGCGGCACCGCCCTTGACGCCGAAATTCGGGCCGAGCGAAGCCTCGCGGATGCAGACGATCGCCTTCTTGCCGATGCGGTTGAGGCCATCACCGAGGCCGACGGTGGTGGTCGTCTTGCCTTCGCCGGCCGGCGTCGGGTTGATGGCGGTGACGAGGATCAGCTTGCCGTCCTTGTTGCCCTTCACCGATTTGATGAATTCGGCCGAAATCTTCGCCTTGTCGTGGCCGTAGGGCAAAAGGTGCTCGGTCGGGATGCCGATCTTGGCGCCGATCTCCTGGATCTGCTTTTTCTTGGCGCCGCGCGCGATCTCGATGTCGGACTTCACTTCGGCCATGACGGCTTTCCTTCGGATTGGACGGTGGAGGGGACGGGTTTGATCTCACTCGCAGGCATGTTGAACCAGGGCGCGGGCATGTTCTAACCCTGTCGCTCCCGCGGCGTCAACTTGCATGCAACTATGTTTCCTATGAAGAAAGTGTCTCCGCGGCCGGCCGACCTGTCGCCGGTTCTTCCTGGCTCCGTTGCCGCGCCGTATAGAAGCCAGAGGACGCGACGTTCCGCCGTCTCAAAACAGCCGCCCAATGCACGGAATGCGACAGAGGCGACGGCGCAAATTCGCCATCGCTCGCCGGGAAAGCTGTGGACGCTACTGAGTCAGGACGTTGCTGATCTCGACCATGTTGGAGCGCACGCGAAGCACGTAGAAACCCATCGTCGTCAGGTGCGTCGGCATGATCCAGCCATCCTCGCGGCCATTGGCGATGATGAAGGGCTGGATGCGCAGGGCCGAGACGAATTGCGCATCCATCGTGTCCCACAGATTGCCGAGATGCTTTTCCTTGATGACGTCCTCGAAGTCGGCCTGGGCGCCCTTCATCAGGCCGTAATAGGCATAGAGCTGGCCATAGGCGAACCAGAAGCGGTCGTCGGCGCGGAAGTCGAACCAGCCATTGTTATGGTTTTCGGCGCGCTCCTTGAGGATCGCGGAGGTGGAACCGATGTCGGAGGAGATGCGGTCGATATACTGCTTCAGATTGTCGGCGCGGGCATCGAACGTCGCCTGGCAGCTGCCGAGGCGGGCGTTGAAGGAGCGTAGCTTGGTGACGGCATCGCGATAATAGCTCGGCGTCGGCGTCTTGGGGCCGAACGGGTTGAGGCCGAAATACCAGGTCTCCTCGTCGAACTGCAGATTGCCGCGCGCATCCTGCAGGTCGCCGTCGATCTGCGATGTGGTGCGAACACGGCCGAGATTGTCGGCAAGCTCGGTGGCGGTACGCCGCACCGCCTGGTTGATGCCGCGCTGGAACGAGGCCTTGTTGTCCATGAACGGCGTGTTGTCCCAGTCGATGCCGAACAGGCCGAGTTTGTAGAGGATCATCGACGAGATCCAGGCATTCTGGTTGACGTTGAAGTCCGTCAGGTCGGCCGCCACCTGGGCGATGCCCGAATTGCCGCAGGTCTTGGCGGTGTCGGTGCCGGCGCCGGCGGCGACCTGTTCGCCGGCGGAAATGTTGCGGTTCTCGAAGGTGTATTTGTCGACGTAGTTGGGATCGAACTTGTTCCACCACTGGGTGGCGTAGAAGAAATTGGCGTAGAGGCCGATCAATACCAGAAGCGCGAGGCCGACCACAGCCTTCAGGATCCAGCCGCGCTGCGTATACCAGCGCCCAGCCCAGAGGAACGGCCACAGGATCGCGCCGATGACGAGGCCGATGCCGCGGCCGATCCATTGGAAGATGCGGGTGAAGAAATTCACGATCGGATCAAGCATGGCTCTCGTTCACCCCTCAGTCAGTCAGGCCGTAAAGGCGCGTGCGAAACGCCACTTTGTCTTTCAAATATGTGGTTTTCAGAACGTCCACAACATGCGACCGCCAGGCGTCGCTGTAGCCGTCATAGTCCTTGTAGAAGCCCGGCTTGTTGAAGACGTAACGCGAGACAAAGTCCTGCGGCACGAAATCCGAGATCAGCTGGTTGGTCAGCCAGGCGTCGGGATGGTCGGGCTTGCCACGCACGACCAGGAAGCGCTGTTGCGGAAACACATCCTCGATCTTGAGATGGCCGAGCTGGGCGATCTCACGCTTGGCGGCGTTGAGAAAGGGGAAATTGCCGTCCTTGGTGATCAGATCGGCATGGCCATGGATCCAGGTCTGCAGCCAGACCTTGTCGACCTCGGTCAAATTGCGGTTCGGCTCTGTGTCGCGGATGAGAGAGCGCACCACCATCTCGGCGCGATGCTCGAGATAGCCCGAGCTTTCGACCCATGACGCGCGCGGCAATTCGATGCGGCCGGTGCTGGCCAGGAACTTGAACACCTTGTCGGCATCGTTGATCGAGAGATAGCTGACCTGCCAGGGCCGCGAACGGCGAAAGCCGGGGGCGGCCGGGTCGCCGATGACGGTGGTCATATCAGGATCGACGAAGACGTAGACGCCGCCGAAATGGCTGGTCCAGTAGGCGTTGTGGCGGAAGATCACCTGGTCGGGCACCAGCGCATTCTCACGGATATCGCCGCAGACCTTCGCCAGCTCCACCATACGGCTCAGCATGGTGTTGTCGCGCCAGGCATCGGGCTCCTGCTTCAGCCGGTCGACTAGCTTGCCGAGTTCGGCGGCCTTGCCCAGCACGTCCTCGGCCGAAAGCACCCGGAACTCGACCTGGCTGATCGACAGCAGATCCTCGATGTCGTTGACCAGGGGAACGGAATCCTCGATCTCGCCGTAGATGACATCCTTGATGGTCAGCGCATCGATGGCGCGCTGGTTCTTGGACATGAACTCGAACATCAGCTGCGAGGTGTTGGAAAAGGCGGTGTGCACCACCGGCAGATCGATCTGCGAAGGCGTCAGGATGATGAAGCGGCGGTTGACCTCATTGGGGTCGAGATAATCGTAATCGCCGCATTCCTCGGCCACTTCGGGCGAGAAGCCGGTGCGGTCGATCTGGAAGCTCTTCAGCTTGGTGGGCTTGAGGCCGAAGGCAACAAGCGCCTTGTTGTAGCGCTGGATGAGGTGCGACTCGTCGACGGTGAGCAAGCGGCCGTAGATCAGCTCATTGTCGCGGAGAAGGTCGGGTTTTTTGGCGTGGCTCATGCAGAACGTTCCGAGCGGCGTTGCCTGTTGTGGCGAAGCGCCAACGCTGACGCCTCCCTCTCCCCGTTCTTCACGGGGAGAGGGTAAGGGTGAGGGGCAGCGCTAGCATTCAAGGACATGTCTCCCCATGGCCTTTGGCGTCAATAAATCGAAGATCATTGGTCCGGATGTCCCGATCGAGGCGCTGTTCGATAGCTGCCAGTATGGTCGGAGCGATCTCTGGTCCACGCATGCGCCGCCCCTCACCCTTGCCCTCGCCGCGTGAAGGACGGGGAGAGGGGGGCGTCAGCGTTAGCGCCAAGCCTTTCAGCACCCGCGGGCAGCGAAGGAAGTTCACGCATTCCAGAGCCCCTTCTTCTTCATCTCCTCCATCTCGCGCCCCGCCCGTTCGCGCAGGCGTGCGTCGCGCAGCAGCTTCTCCACCGCGGCGTCGTCGGATTTGTCGGAATAGCGGAACTCCGAGTCGGCGTAGCGGTTGATCTCCTGCATGACCATGTCCATCGAGAACGGCCCCCGCAGTTCCTCGATCATGGCCTTCTTTTCGTCGTAGCCCTTGTGCATGAAGACTTCCGGCTTCTCGAACCAGTCGTCGGGCAGCTCGATGTCCATGGCGCGCATCTTGATGGCGTCGGTGACGTTCTTGATGGCTCGGCCGGTGAAGCGCGGCTCGGCATCCTTGATCAGGTGCAGATAAGTGCCGATGTCGGCCATCGATTTCGGCGCGCCATTCTCCTTCATGTAGCGCTCATAGACCTTCATCAGCCCGTCTTCCTGAGGCTTCTCGTGCTCCTCATAGGCTTCGGTCACCGCGCGCTGGATCTCCTGCGCGGCGTAGAGCTTGTGGTCGCCGAGTGGGATCTTGTGGTTCTTGCCGGCAAGCAGGACGAAGATGTCGATATAGTCGTCGCGGCTCTGTGGGCCGTCGACCAGCCAGCGGGCCCCGGCGCGCTGGCGCAGCGCATCGTCGACATTTTCGGGATAGTTGGAAAACATGCCGAACGAGCAATTGCCGCGCACCACCGTGCCGGCGCCGGCAAAGGCGTCCATCAAGACGCCGGTGATTTCCTGTTGGCCGGCCGAGGCGCGGTCGTCGGAGCGGCGGGCCGCCACCTGGTCGATGTCGTCGACGGTGCCGAAACCGATGACGCGTGGGTTCAAGACATTGTTGATGAACTGGCGGCAATTCTGGCCAGATTTGCCCTGGTAGGACGAGATCTGGTCGACGCCGAAATTCTCATAGGCGAAGGGATAGCCGGCAACCTGGCAATAATTGTTGACGAGGCCGGCGATCATCTGGATCAGCGTCGTCTTGCCGGTGCCCGGCGCGCCGTCGCCGATGAAGGTGAAGAGGAAGCCCCCGAGTTCGACGAACGGGTTCAACTCGCGCTCGAAATCGTAGGCCATCAGCATCTTGGCGAGCTTGACCGACTGGTATTTGGCAATGTGGTTGCCGACGACCTCTTCCGGCTTCTTGAAGGTCATCACCAGCGGCTTGGAGCGCTTGCCGGGCGCGACGTCGAAGCCGTCGAGGGTGAAATCGTCGGCGTCGATGCGGATATGGGCGTTCTCGAACGGACCGATGCCGTCGAAGCGGCCTTTGCGGGCCAGCAGCCCATCAATGGCGACCCGTGCAAAAGCTCGCGCGCGCGTCGTCAGGTCGCCATCGTCCTTGGAGCCTGCAATCGCCTTGTCCAACCCGGCGACGATCGACTTCACCGCGTCCTGCGGCGTGTCGAACAGGAAGTCCGGTTCGGGGATATCGTTGGGCGCCTCGCCGTCGCTGTCGATCAGCTGGAACAGGTAAGAGGCGAGGCTGAAGGCTGAAACGTAAGCCGAGGCTGACAGAAGCTTCTTGAAGGTCGCCGCCTCATCGCCCTCAAGAGGCGCGCGGGTGTTCTTGGCCTGGAGGCTTTCGAGGTCGGAGCCCTCGGCGAAGACGTCGGAGATGGCGAGCGCAATCGCCAGGCCGCGGCGGGCGCGGAACAACAGCGTGTGCTGCGGGATGCTCATCAGCTGGTCGTCGGGATGGATTGCGGCGACGGTCTTGACCAGCTCGACCTCGCGTGTGCGCCGCACCGAGCCGACCGAGACTGTCGAGACAAAGCGGCGATTGGTGCCGGCAAGTGCTGTGCCGGATTCGCGCGCAGGGTCTTCCAGAACCACGACGCGGGTGATGAAGCTCTGCGCCGTGGCGCGGTGCTTTTCGATTGCGGCTTCCGGGATGGTGGTCAGGCCGGTGTCCATCGTATCAATCCTCCTCGCGACTCACTCTTGTGCCTGCCCTCGCGTGAGCAAAATTGAAAACATCCCGTCAAAGGGTTCGTGATCGGGAAAGCGTTCGGCTTGAAAGATGGCCTCTCCCGGCCCTCCAAGCTTGAAACGGCAACGCTCAGTCCGTGCAAGACAATAAGCGACAGCCTGGTACTCAGTTAGGTCCGCTAACATCGCGCTAACGCAAATCTGATTCGGTTTTCCGTTGTTAGATGGCGGTCCGAATTCAACACGGTCTTCTGGCTCAAATGCATATCTTTTCATCAATCTTGGCCAGTGATATTCGATAAGTCTTTGTCTATTGTCGCAAAAGAACTGAATCACGATTTTTACATCGTAGCTATATCTTGGTTGCCGACTCTGTCTTATTCCAACTATCGGACGGGATGAATTACGTGTTCGGACAGGTAATTTTTCGACCAGAATTAGCATGACGCCTCCGGATCGAATGTGACGGTATGCTTCATATTGATCCAATTCGTACCAATAGAAAGTACAGATCGTGTCACCGTCTGTATTTTCATCTTCAGACCGCGAAGTAACCGGTCTGTAGCCGAACCCGGAAAACCATTCGGATAAGCCGGAAATTTGTTGAAGAACAAAAAACGCGGCAAGCGCCGGGTCTGCAACATCGATGTAATTGAAAGCTTCAAGCTTCCGCACCCCATCCGGTAATCCTCGATGACGCCACCGACTTTCAACGTGAACCCGGTGTCCGAGAATGCGCTCAAGGTTACGCAATGGTCGGGCGGTCAGTTTGTGTTTCTTGTAAGCACCGAAATGCATATCGACATCCCACCAAGCGAGAACCCGGTAGGGCGATTCATTACTGCGGGAAGCAAGGTTATCCGTTTCGATCACAATCGCCTTCTGCCCCTGACCGCGCCCCGGAGATTGTCAGGCCCACCAAAAATGCCACCTCACACATCGCTGATCACCTGTCCGTTGGACAGAATATGGACCTTGTAGCCGGAAAAGATCTTTTGAGCTTCGCCGGCGGCGTAGAGTGCTTGATAGGCTTCGTGCGGGATCAGGGCGTGGTTCTCGTAGCTCGACACACCCTGGCGCGCGGCTTCGAGATCGTCGGTGTTGATAAAGAATTCCTGCGTCGTCTTATCGCTCGAAAACAGCCCCTTGCGGCCGGGTTTCTCGCCCTTGGAGTAGACCTCCTGGATGGTCCAGGTGAGCAGCCAGGCATTTTCCGGTTTGCGCACCTTGGCCAGCACCTCGGTCACGGTCGAATTGTTGTCCGTAATGCCTGCGGAATAAAAGGGGCCGAGCACGACGCGGCGCAGCTGCTTAGGGTGCAGCGGCTCGAAATCCTTGTCGAGATTGACCGCAATCGTTGCGGGCGAAAGCGTGTAGGCGGAATTCTTCTCGGTGAAATCGTCGAAGCGATGGGCGAGTTCGGGGTTGAGCAGGCCGTCCACCGGCAGCGGGATGTCGACCCGTTCATTGAGCTTGCCGCTGCTGTCAACGAGCTGCCGGATCATGCTTTCGGAGGAATCCTCCACCGTCACCATGTAGACCAGCGGCAGGTTGGCGCTGCCGTCGAAGCTCGCCCAGTGCACGAGGTAATAGGGGCGCCCGGTCTTTGGATTGACCGAGACCTTGGCCGTCTGCGCCAGCGAGAACGGGCCAAAAGTCTGTTCGCTCTTGACGTCCTCGAGATAGAGCCGCTCGGCCATCGACTTCTGCAGTGCTTCGGGGAATTCCTTGTGGCGCAGGATGAAGTCGGCCATTTCCTCGCGCAATTCGCCGGCCAGCGGAATGTTGGCCAGCCGCGCCTCGGCCTGGCGGCGGTCATTTTCCAGTTCGAGCAGGTTCTGGAAGACGGGATAGCCGCTGTCGGCGCGCGAAATGCGGAACGTGTCCATGAAGCCGAGCCGGTTGCGCCAGCAGGAAAACGATTTGTCCAGCCGGGCAATGTATTCGGCGACGATCTTGGCAACGATGCCGTGCCGGTAAAGCGGCGAGCGGTCGTCGCGCATGAACACTTCAAGGCCGCTGAGTGCCGCCGTGATGGCGGAAAAATAGCGCGCCGCCGCTTCGTTTTCGGGAGTCATGCCGGTGTGCCCGCGTGCAGCCGCTCCTTACGACTGCACGTAGTTGGCCGAATTGTGCTTCTTCATCACGTCGTCGAAACGGCGGGCGAAGGCGTCGTCGGCGAGCTTCTTGCGGCGCTGGATGTCGGAGCTGGCGACCATGTTCTTCTCGTGCATTTCGAGAAGATCGCCGATGTGCTTTTGCGAGGCGGCGCCAATGCCGGCCATGGTCTCTTCGGCGGTGTTGTCGACCTGGCTGCCCAGCGTGTTGATCTTGTGGGCGACATCCTGCTGGGCGGCGGTCTTCAAGGAATCTTCCAGTGCCTTGTAGAGCACGATGCGCTGCTCGGTATCGATGGTCAGCTTGTTGATAAGCGTCGACTGCGCTGCGATCTGATTGTTGAGCGAATCGACGAAGGTCTGGAACATCGAGGTGTAGCGTTCCAGCGTCTGGCTCTCGGCCAGAAGCTCCTGCTCCTTGGCTTGCTTTTCATTGTATTCGGTCGCCAGTTTCGAGCGCTCGCCCTCAAGCTGCGTGCGCTCCTTCTGACTGGTAGAAGCGGCGATCTTGTTTTCGATGTCGAGCAGCAGCGGATTGACCTCCTCGATGCGCTTCTGCACCGCCTCGAGGTTGGTCATGGTGACCTTGCGGCGCTCGATCACCTGCGACAGGCTGTTTTCCGAGGTCTTGTAGCGCTGGTCGAGGACCTCTTTCTGCGCTTTCAGGATGCCGACGATGGTGTCGGACTTGACCAGAAGCTCCTGCAGATTGCCGGCCAGCGACATGTTGCGGACGCGGTCGGTGCGCATACGCTGCTTGCGTTGCGCCGAGAAGACGCCGACGAAGCTTTCCCAGCCGGTGTAGTTCTTCATGCTCTCGAATTCGGTGCCGAAGACGTTGGTGGCGTCTTCCAGCCCGATGATCAGGTCGGCAATGTTGCCTTCCATCACCTTCTGCTGCTTCAGCACGTCCTCGATGCGGGCATTCTCGATGTCGAAATTGGCGTCGCCGATCTTCTTGTCGGCGGTGGCCAGCGTATCAAGCACCGTGCCCGACTGCTCGATCTTGGAGCGCATGTCCTGCACGACCTGCCTGGTCTTGGCAATTTCGGCATCGAAATTCTGCAATGTCGCCATAGGGGCCTCCCGCTTCGGCTTCCGGTCGCTGGCTGCGAACAGCGGCGAATATATGTGGGGTATCAGGGGATTGAAAGACGCAAGACAAGACCCGCCCCGAAAACAAAAAATGCCTAGTCGTCTTGAAAGGCAATGAAGGCGGGGTCATGGCGTGATTAACCAGCCGGCCAAGTATTGTTCAATTGTCATTGAACTTTGACGGCTGCGAAGAAGTCGATCTCGGACAGTGTGGGTGTGCTGAATTCGACAGAGGGCTCAATGAGTTGCAAGCGCGAGACAGCTGGCGGAAGCCGTCGCCATCAGGCTACGCATCGCGCCGTTCAAGGCTTCGGATCGGCCTTCAGATAGGCGATGACGTTGGCGATGTCCTCGTCGCTGCTCAGGCCGGAGAAGCCCATCCTGTTGCCGGGTACTTTCAGCTTGGGAGCGCCGAGATAGGCTTTGAGGTTGGCTTCGTCCCAAACGAGGCCGGCCGCGCCGGCGTCCTTCATGGCCTGCGAATAGTTGAAGTTCTGGGCGGTGCCGGCGGTGCGGCCGACGATACCGAGGAGATGCGGGCCGACCTTGTCGCGGTCGCTTGCCGCCTCGTGACAGGCCATGCAGCGGTAGAACACTTTCTTGCCAAGTGCTGCATCGCCGTCGGCCTGCGCGGCGAGGATACCGGCCAAGTAAATGACAAGGCCTGATGAAATGGCTCGAAGCATGGCGGTTCCCGGCTGGCTCTGGCTGAGGGCAAAATAGGCTGCAGGCCTTAACAAACGCCGTATGCCGGTGGATAGCAGCCGGGCTCAATCCGTGCGCGGGATCGCCGCGACCGCCTGCTTGACCTGCTTTTCAATCGCCGCCGACGAATGATTGTCGCGCACGAAAGCGCGGCCGATCTCCGCCATCTCGGCGGCCGCTTGCGGGCGTGTCGCGAGATCGATGATTTTCAATGCCAACTTGCCGGCATCGTCGCTGGACAGGAAATGCCTGCCCGCCTGCAGGCCAAGCCCTTCGACGGCCTTTTCGGTGGCGGCGACGACAAGGCCCGCCGCCATCGCCTCCAGCACCTTGATGCGGGTTCCGCCGCCGAAGCGCAGCGGGATCGGCGCATAGCCGGCACGCCCAAGCAATTCCGGCAGATGCGGTGGGTTCTCGATCAACCGCAGACCATGCCTGGTGCATAGACCGCGCACGACATCGCGCGGGTTTCTGCCGGCGACGGTGATCGACCAGGGCCGGCCGGAGGCGGCGAGGCGCGGCGCCATCGCGCGGCCGATCTGCTTGACGGCGTCGATGTTTGGGAAGTAGCCGAGATGCCCGATGAAGCACAGGCTGAGCTCACTGAAGCGCTCGGCAGCAATCGGCAGGGAAAGCACGCTCTCGTCTGGAATGGGGTTGGCGACGAACCTGACGTCGTTGAGGGGGCCGAGAGCGGACAGAAGCGCTTCGTCGGCCCGCGAACAAACCCAGACCTGGTCGGCCAGGGCAGCCGCACACCTGTCGGCTTCGCGCGCCTCTGCCTTCCTTCGCCTGTTTTGGCGCCAGTCTCGAATTTGCTGCCACAGCGTCAGGCCGGCGATCCGGTCGGACACCGTCCGGGAATCAATGTTGTGCTGGTCAAGGACGGTGCGCGCGCGATGCTTCGGCGCCAGCGTCAGCAGCTGCGAAAGCACGATCTCCTCGATTACCACGAGATCGGGCGCGAATTCCCTCCAGATGGCGTCGGCTTCGGCCAGCTCGTCGTCCGGCATCATATGCACGGTCGGGTGCGGGCTGCGCCTGCCCCAGGGCGCCCTGCCGCGCGCTGCCTCGATGATCCGGTGACGGATGTTCGGCGGTGTGGAGGGTGCCGGGGCGCCAGTCAGGCTTACCGTCAGGACCTCGCCCATCGATGCCAGGGCGCGTGCATTGGCGGCGTTCCGGATCTCTCCGCCGGAGACCGGCGGAAACGGGCAATCAACTGTGAACTGCAGAATTTTCATGTTGTCCCGGCCGTTCAGCCTCTGGTGAAGCCAATGAAATCGTCGGGCGCGGCGCGGCCCATTTCCTCTTCCCAGTGGCGGCGGCAGAGCGAGATATAGACGTCCTTGCCGATCGCCACCTGTTCGCCTTGTCTGGCCACCTTGCCGTCAGCGCCGAGACGCACGACCATCGTCGCCTTGCGGCCGCAGCGGCAGATGGTGCGCACTTCGCGCAGATCGTCTGCGATGGCGAGAAGCGCTCGCGAACCGGAAAACAGATTGCCCTGGAAATCGGTGCGCAGGCCGTAGCACATCACCGGGATGTTCAGCCGGTCGGCGATACGGGCGAGCTGCCAGACCTGCTCTTCCTCGAGAAATTGCGCCTCGTCGACAAAGATGCAATGCACCGTCGTATGTTCGTGATGCTCGGCGACGCGAGCGTAGAGATCGTCGCCGTCGCGGAACATCTCGGCCTCCGTCTCCAGGCCGATGCGCGACGAGATCAGCCCGGTGTCGCCCTTTCTGTAGTGGCCGGCGACGAACAGCATCGTCGTCATACCGCGTTCGCGATAATTGTAGGACGCCTGCAGCAGCATTGTCGTTTTGCCGGCATTCATCGTCGCATAGTGGAAGTAGAGCTTGGCCATGCCGTCCTTTTAAGCCGAGTTGGCGCGGCGCGGGGAGAGGGCACCGCTGCATTTGATGGGAAAAGCCGTCTGCAATCGAAAAAGCGGCGGGCGTGTCGCTGTTTGGCCAGTCCGCGCCGTTGATCGTGATTGTCTTAGCGCTTGAAACCACACCAGAATGGTGTTTGGCTGACGAAACAAGGCGGGCAGAGAAACCGTAACTACGCTTCGCCAAAGAATCACAATGGGAGACTGCCAATGTCGCGTATGAACACCTTCGTCGCCGGCCTCGGCCTGGCGACTTTTCTGTCCACGAGCGCTGCACTTGCCGGCGATCCGGAGAGCTGCAAGGCGGTGCGCCTTTCCGATGTCGGCTGGACCGACATCCAGGCAACCACCGGCGTCGCTTCGGTGCTGCTCACCGCGCTCGGCTACGAGCCGCAGACGATCCAGCTATCGGTACCGGTGACCATGGCGTCGCTGAAAAACAAGGATCTCGACGTCTTCCTCGGCAACTGGATGCCGTCGATGACCAACGACATCAAGGACTACACCGCCGATGGTTCGGTCGAGACGATCGGCACCAACCTGACCGGCGCCGGCTACGGCATCGTCGTACCGACCTATGTCGCGGAGGCCGGCGTCAAGTCGCTGACCGACATCGGCAAGTTCAAGGACAAGTTCAACGGCAAGATTTACGGCATCGAGGCGGGCAATGACGGCAACCGCATCATCCTCGACATGATCAAGAACCCGAAGGACAATCTCGAAGGCTTCGAGCTGGTCGAGTCCTCGGAAGCCGGCATGCTGACGCAGGCCGAGCAGTCGATCAAGAACAATGAGTGGATCGCGTTCCTCGGCTGGACGCCGCATCCGGTGATGGGCGCCATGAAGCTCACCTATCTCGACGGCATGGGCGACAGCGGCTTCGGCGCCGCCACCGTCTACACCAATGTGCGCAAGGGCTACACCACCGAATGCCCGAATGCCGGCAAGTTCATCGCCAACCTGAAATTCAACCTGGACATGGAAGGCGAGATGATGGACGCGATCCTGAAGGGCGGCGACGCCAACACGGTCGCAGCCGACTGGCTGAAGAAGCACCCTGACGCGGTTGCGCCGTGGATTGCCGGCGTCACCACCTTCGATGGCGGCGATGCGGCAGCGGCGGTCAAGACCGCGCTCGGAAGCTGAGCCGACTAATTCGGCCAAGCCGAACCAGGAAGGGCAGCCAATCTAGAAAAGGCTGCCCTTTTTCATATCCTGTGAGAAGATGACCTAATGAGAGCGGAGGCCGGAAGCAGGCGGTCTCTCGCATGAGAGGGGCGATATGGATCCGATTTCGAAATTCATGGTCGATCACAAGATACCGATCGGCGCCTGGGGAAAGGCGTTCTTCGGTTTCCTCACCGACAATTTCGACACCGTGTTCAGGGCCTTCTCGAATGGCCTCAATTTCCTGCTCGACGGGCTGGTTGGCATCCTTTTGATGGTGCCGCCGGTGCTGCTGGCGCTGATCATCGCCATCATCGCCTGGCTGCTGCAGCGCTCGCGCCCGCTGGCCATAGGCGTCTTTCTCGGCCTGATCTTCATCATCAACCAGAACCTCTGGAAGCAGACGGTGCAGACGCTGGTGCTGGTCGTGGCCGCCGCCGCCATGGCGATGGCCATCGGCGTGCCGCTCGGCATCTGGGCCGCGCACAAGCCGAAGGTCTACCGCATCATGCTGCCGGTGCTCGACCTGATGCAAACGCTGCCGACCTTCGTCTACCTGATCCCGGTTCTGACCCTGTTCGGTCTCGGCAACGCGCCCGGCCTCATCGTCACCATCATCTTTGTCATCCCGACCGCGGTCCGGCTCACCCATCTCGGCGTCGTCTCGGTGCCGAAGTCAATCATCGAGGCCGGCGAGGCGTTCGGCGCCACCAAGCAGCAGCTGCTGTGGAAGGTCGAGCTGCCCTCGGCCTTGCCGACCATCATGGCCGGGCTGACGCAATCGATCATGCTGTCGCTGTCGATGGTGGTGTTTGCAGCACTGATCGGCGCCGGCGGCCTCGGCACTGAAATCAACCGCGCGCTCGGCTCGCGCCGCATCGATCTCGGGCTCGAGGCGGGCCTGGCGATTGTCGTACTCGCCATCGTGCTCGACCGGATGACGCGTATCGGCGTTGGAGGCAAGAAATGACCGTCGCCGTCGATTTCAAAAATGTCGATATCGTCTTCGGGTCCGACCAGGCCGGTTCGCTAGCGCTGATCGATGGCGGCGCCACGCGCGCCGAAATCCTTGAAAAGACCGGCAATGTGCTGGGTTGCGCCGGCGCCAGCCTGACCGTGCATGAGGGCGAAATCTCGGTGCTGATGGGCCTGTCCGGCTCGGGCAAGTCGACGCTGCTGCGGGCGGTCAACCGGCTCAACGTGGTGTCGCGCGGCCAGGTGCTGGTCAAGGACGGCGACAATATCGTCGATGTCGTGACCTGCGATCAGGCGACGCTGCGGCGGCTGCGCCAGAAGCAGGTGGCGATGGTGTTCCAGCAGTTCGGCCTGCTGCCCTGGCGTACGGTGGAGGAGAATGTCGGCCTCGGCCTCGAACTCGCCGGCGTGCCGGAGCAAGAGCGCAAGGAGCGCGTGCAACGCCAGCTGAAACTGGTCAATCTCGACCAGTGGTCGAAGAAATACGCGCATGAGCTGTCCGGCGGCATGCAGCAGCGCGTCGGCCTGGCCCGTGCCTTCGCCACCGAGGCGCCGATCCTGCTGATGGACGAGCCGTTCTCGGCGCTCGATCCGCTGATCCGCACCAAGCTGCAGGACGAATTGCTGCAGCTGCAGGCGGAGCTGAAGAAGACCATCATCTTCGTCAGCCATGATCTGGAAGAGGCGCTGAAGATCGGCACCCACATCACCATCATGGAGGGCGGTCGCATCGTGCAGACCGGGGCGCCGGAAGACATCGTGCTCAAGCCCGCCAACGACTATGTCCGCGACTTCATCGCCAATGTGAATCCGTTGTCGGTGCTGACCGCCTGGAACGTCATGCGCGACAGCCGCGACCTCGAGCACGGCGATAATGGCTGGGTGTGGCTCGACCGGCGCAAGACGACGCGCTTCAAGATCGACGAGCACGGGCTGGTGGCGGCGGCGGAACGCGACGGCAAACCGGCGGTATGGGTTTCATGCGCCGATGTCGAGGCGCAGCCGGAGGAGACGGCGCAGGTGTTCTGGGCCAACCCCGGCACGTCGCTGAAGACGGTGATGCTGGCCATGCACCGCTCGCAGACGGCACCCGTGGCGCTGTTCGACGACCAGTCCCGCTTTGTCGGCGCCATCGGCATACGCGATGTGCTGAGCGCAGTGTTGCGGCGCTAGGGTTCCTACCAGGCATCGGGCTGAATTAGCTCAGCCCGATGCGCTTGGCGCCGAGCTTGAACAGGGCTGTGGCATCCGGATCGAAGCGGAAGGCGTCGATGAAGTCGTCGGTGCGGTAGCCCGGAAGCGTCTTGCGGATGGCTGCAGCGAAGTTTTTCCCCTCGTCAAGCCGTCCGGCCAGCGCCAGGCAGTGGGCGGCGATCGACAAGATGATGACATGGGCGTTGGGGCGGGCGGCCGCCTTCAGTGCCCAATCGGCTGCCTCGTCGAACTGGCCGAGGCGGACATGGGCCATGGCGCGCGCGCCCAACATGCCGAACAGCATCGGATCGAACGGTGACAAATGGCGCGAATGATCCGACGATCCGATCGCCGCTTGCGGATCGCCCGACTGCGACTGCACGAAAGACAGCGCATAGTGGCCGAGGGCGAAGTTGGGGCTGAGGTCGACGGCTCTCTCCAGTTCGAGCAGGGATTGGTCGCCTTCGCCGCGCAGCCACAGCGCCCGGCCCATCGCCCAGTGCGCGGCCGGATTGTGGTCGTCGACCAGCAGGCTTTGGCCGGCCGCCTCAAAGGCGAGCGCGCTGTCCTGGTCGCGGTCGCCCCAGCGCTGGAAAGCACTTTGCCAATGGGTGAAGGACAGGCCGGCATAGGCGCGGGTGAAGGTCGGATCCTGCCTGACAGCAATGTCGAAGAAATGCCGTGCGAGGTAGTTCTCGCTGCGGGTGAAGCGATACATGTGCCAGAGGCCGCGATGGTAAGCCTCCCAGGCGTTGAGCGAATTGGGCGCCTTCAGCATGGCGCGGTTGCGCTCGACCATCTCTATCTCGGATGAGATAGAGGCCACGATGCTGTTGCCGATGTCGTCGAGGACAATGAAGATGTCCTCGGGCTTGCGCTCGAAGGTCTCGGCCCAGACGATCCTGGCCGTGCGAACCTCGACAAGCTCGACGGTGACGGTCAGCCGGCCCGCCAGACTGCGCACCGAGCCGGTGGCGACATAGTCGACATTCAGCCGGCGGCCGGCATCCTCCGGCGCGATGTTCTTTTCCGCCAGGGCAAAGACCGAGCCGCGGGCAATGACGAAAAAATCCCTGAGCTTGGCGAGGCGGGTAATGATGTCATGGGTCAAGCCGTCGGCCAGCCCACCACGAACGCCGCCGGCATCTTCGGCGAACGGCATGACGGCAAGCGAAGCCTTGTGCGGTGTCGCGGCTTCGGTGGGGGCACGCGCGATCGGGCTGTGGCCCGCCACCGGCGCCACCGCAGGCTGTGCCGGCAAAGTCGCGCAGTGACGTTCCGCGCGAATGGCAAGCCACGCCTGGCGCACAGGGCCGAAATCCAGCTCTTCCGATTGGAAGAGCGATGCCGTAGCGGCAAGATGGTCTTCGCAGGCGCCGAACTGGCCGCGCCGCGCCAGCCTCACCAGGAGTGCGACATGGGCGCTGCTGTCGAACGGGGTCAATTCCAGCCATTTTTCGAGATGGGCGGAGACGTCTTCGGAATCGGCCGGCAGCGTCTTGACCAGATGTTCCAGTATAGCAGCTTGGCAGGAACCGAAACGGCGGCGCTGCGCGGTCAGCCAGCTGTTGAAGAGAGGGCTGCGGTCGATCTCCAGCCCTTCGAGGAAGTCGCCGACGAACAGGCCGGAGAGCAACTGCAGTCGCGTCGGCTCGAGCGTTTCGATGCCTGCGGCAGTTGCCGCGCCAACATCCAGCACGTCGACCGAGATACCGTCGAGATCAAGCACGATCGTATCATGCACGGTTACGATCCGGCCGCGGCCCGGTTCGTCGAGCGCGGCCCGCAGCTTGCTCAGGCACCAGCGAAGCTCACCCCTGGGATCATTTGGAACGTCCCACAGCAACTCGCAGAGCTTGCCACGTCCGACCGGATGGGGCGCCAGCGCCAGATAGGCCAGCAGCGCGCGCAGCTTGCGCGATGCCGGCAAGACCACCGGGACGCCGTCGCGCGCAATCGTCGGCGGCCCAAACAGGCGCACGACAACACCTTGATGGCTGCTCGCCAGGCTCGATTCCACGCCAGATACCACGCCTGCTCCCACGCTGACCTGCCGGCCCCTGCTTTACCACCGAGCACGACAAAGTGCACCCGGCTCGCAAAATTTGTGCGCCGAATGTGGTGTTTACCACACTGCCGCACGTCAAGGACCTGTAGTGCGGCAAGGTGTCGAAATCTCGCCGCCCAAACCGCCGGTGTGTAACCGGCCCGTGAGCAAGAACCAGGAGTCTACCATGTTGCATCAGCAGAAAATCAGAACCACGGCCGGCCGCGGCCGCCTGTTCGACAGCATTCTCGACACCATCGGCGACACGCCGGTCATCCGCGTCAATAATCTCGGACCGGCGCACGCCACCATCTACGTCAAGGCCGAGTTCTTCAATCCGGCGGCGTCGGTGAAGGACCGGCTGGCGCTCAACATCATCGAGGAAGGTGAACGCACCGGCGCGCTCAAGCCGGGACAGACCATCGTCGAGGCGACCAGCGGCAACACCGGCATCGGTCTTGCCATGGTCTGTGCGCAGAAGGGCTACAAGCTGGTGGTGACGATGGCCGACAGTTTCTCGGTCGAGCGCCGCAAGCTGATGCGGATGCTGGGCGCCAAGGTGGTGCTGACGCCGCGCGCCGAGAAAGGCTTCGGCATGTACAAGAAGGCGGTGGAACTGGCCGAAGCCAATGGCTGGTTCCTGGCCCGCCAGTTCGAGACCAAGGCCAACGCCGACATCCATGAAGCAACTACGGGACGCGAGATCGTCAACGATTTCGCCGGCTCGCGGCTCGACTATTTCGTCACCGGCTACGGCACCGGCGGCACCGTCGCCGGCGTGGCGCGGGTGCTGCGCCGCGAGCGGCCTGAGACCCGGATCGTGCTCACCGAACCGGCCAACGCGCAGCTTGTCGGCAGCGGCAAGCCGCAGATGCGTGGCGCCGGCGGAGCGCCGGCCGCCAGCCATCCGGCTTTCGAACCGCACCCGATCCAGGGCTGGACGCCGGATTTCATCCCGCACGTCCTGCAGGAGGCCATCGATGGCAACTTCTATGACGAGGTGATGCCGATCGCCGGGCCGGAGGGCATGAAATGGGCCAAGGCGCTGGCGCAGCAGGAAGGCATCTTCACCGGCATTTCCGGCGGTTCGGCTTTTGCCGTGGCGCGCCAGATCGCCGGCACGGCACCGGCCGGATCGGTGATCCTGTGCATGCTTCCCGATACCGGTGAACGCTACATGACCACGCCTTTGTTCGACGGCATCGAGGCCGAGATGAATGCGGAAGAGCTTGCTCTCTCGCTCTCGACGCCCGGTTGCCAGTTCCCGGCATGATGACGCGGGAGCAAATTGCATGGACGCGATGCCTGGACACTCGGCTACCAGTACCGAGGAAACGCTTGACCCCTCGGACTGGGCCGATATGCAAAGCCTGTCGCATCGGATCGTTGACGATGCCGTCGCTTACCTGCGCGATGTCAGGCAACGGCCGGTGTGGCAGGAGATGCCTGGAGATGTGAGGGATTTCTTCACCGCCTCGCTGCCGCAATCGCCGACCCCGCTTGCCGACATCTATGGCGATGTCGTGGACAAGGTGATGCCCTATCCGATGGGCAACATCCATCCGCGCTTCTGGTCCTGGTATATGGGGTCGAGCAATTTTACCGGCGCGATCGGCGATTTCCTGGCGGCAATCCAGGGCTCCAATCTCGGCGGCGGCAACCATGCCGCCGCCCTGATGGACGGCCAGGTGGTCGACTGGTGCAAGCAGATGATGGGCATGCCGGCTTCGGCCAGCGGCACGCTGGTCAGCGGCGGTTCGATGGCCAACATCATCGGGCTGACCGTGGCGCGCAACACCAAGGCCGGCATCAACGTGCGCGAGCACGGCGTTGCCGCCATCGAAAAGCCGTTGCGTTTCTATGGCTCGGACCAGGTCCATTCCTGTCACCGCAAGGGGATGGAAGCGCTCGGTCTCGGCAACAAGGCGCTGCGCCGCATTGCCAGCGACACCGGCCTGCGCATCGACATTGAAGGTTTGAGGACTGCGATATCGGAAGATCGCGCGGCCGGGTTCAAGCCGGCCTGCATCATCGGCAATGCCGGCACTGTCAACACCGGCGCCATCGACGATCTGCAGGCACTGGCCAAGCTGGCGCATGAGGAGGATCTCTGGTTCCATGTCGACGGCTGCATCGGCGCGCTGATCGCGATCGCGCCCGAGAATGCGCGTCGTGTCGCCGGCATCGAATGGGCCGATTCCATCGCGCTCGACCCCCACAAATGGCTGCATGCGCCTTTCGAGGCAGGCTGCGCGCTGGTGCGGGATGCCTTGGCGCATCGCAAGACCTTCGCGGTGACGCCGGAATATCTGGAGTCGACACCGCGCGGCCTCGCCTCCGGCCAATGGCTGCACGACTATGGCCTGCAGACGACACGTGGCTTCAAGGCACTCAAAGTGTGGATGGCGTTGCGAGAACACGGTGTCGAAAAATTCGGCCGCCTGATCGACCAGAACATTGCGCAGGGGCAGTATCTCTCAGGGCTGATCGCGGCCGAGCCAGCGCTCGAACTGACGGCGCCGACCAGCATCAACATCGTCTGCTTCCGCTATCGCGCGGATGGTCTCGATGGCGAGCGCGCGAAAGCGCTCAACACCGAGATCATGCTGAGGCTGCAGGAAGACGGAACCGCCGCCATTTCCGATACCACGGTGCAAGGCCGGCATTGCCTCAGGGTGGCGATCAACAACCACCGGACCCGGCGCGAGGATCTCGACCTTCTCGTCGCCGAAACGGTCCGCCTCGGCAACGAGATCGCTTCTGCCTGACCGGCCATGGGGTAGTTCTCAGCCGCTGGCGGCCTCCTTTAAATCGCCCTCCGTAGCGGGAAACGTCACGCCGGGAAGGTAAAATGTGATCGGCCGGATCTCGTACACTGCCGAGGGGTTCACGCGGCGCAAGTCGCGCGCGGCTGCAATCGCCGCCTCCTGCGTGGCGCAGTCGAGGACATAAAGACCCAGCAATTGTTCCTTGGTCTCGGCAAACGGCCCGTCGATGACGATGCCTTCGCCCGGACCGCGCAGCGTGACGGCCTCGGCGGTCGCGCCCAGTCTTGCCGCCGGCCCAAGCTTGCCTTCGCGGGTCAATCTGGCATTGACCTCGAGCAGGTCGTGCATCAGCGCCGCGTCCTGCTGCGGCGTCAGGGACTGGATGGTCTGTTCGACGTGATAGGCCAGGATGGCGTAAAGCATGCGGCGATCTCCTCCTGTTCGAGCGGCCGCACTATTGCAAGGTTGGGTTGGTTGATCCACCCCCGGTGCCCATCGAGACGCTAGTCTGCTGCCTTATGCCGCCAGCGGCAGGCTGAGCTCCGTCAGCAGGCCGCCGCGAGGATGGTTGGACAGGTTGACATCGCCGCCGGCGGCACGCGCAATGTTGCGGGCAATGGTCAGGCCTAGCCCGAGACCGCCGGTCTGGCGGTTGCGCGATTGCTCCAGCCGCACGAAGGAACCGAACACCTGGTCGAGCTGCGCCTGCGGTATGCCCGGCCCCTCGTCGCGGATAACCAGCGTGACCGCGCCGTCCGACTGCCGCAGGCTGACATGGGCTTTCTTGCCGTAGGTCACGGCATTCTGGACCAGATTGTTGACGCAGCGCTTGAGCGCCACCGGCCGCGCCATGCAGATCATGCCACGCGGCCTGGCGCCGTCATGGTCGAACGTGACGTCCTCGAAACTGTCGGCGATCGATTCCACCAGCGACCAGAAATCGATCCGCTCGCTCTTCTCCTCGGTGACTTCGAAGGTGGCGAAGTCGATGACGGAGCTGGCGATGCTCTCGATGTCGGCGAGGTCGTGGGCGAGCGCCTCGCGCGCCGTCGATCTGCGCAACAGCTCGAGGCGCAGCCGCATGCGGGTCAGCGGCGTGCGCAGATCGTGGGCGAGCGCGGCGGCCAGATGTTCGCGGTCCTCGACATAGTCGCGCAGCCGGACCTGCATGGCGTTCACGGCTTTGGCCGCGGCGCGGATTTCGCGGCTGCCGGTCTCGGCGATCGGCGGGCTCTTCAGGTCCGTGCCGATCCGGTTGACCGCCGTTTCCATCATCCGATAGGGCGCCGTCAGCCGGCGCAGCGACCAGATCGACATGATCACCACCAGGGCCGCGATCAGCGAATAGAGCGGCAGGCTGTCGAAGCTCAATATCGGTCCGACCGGCGTGTTGGGCTCGGTGAAATTCAGCCATTGGCCGTCGGCGAAGCGGACAGATGCCGTCAGCTTGTCGCTCTGGGCGAAGCTGGCCGCCAGCGATAACAGGTCACGCTCCACCGCGCCGACATCCTTGGTCACGGCCACACCGCCAGGCGCGTTGGCTGCCTGGGTTGCCGGATCGCGCCGGACGCGGGCGTCGGTGATGCCGAATTTCGACAGCCGCCCGACCAGGATGTCCTCGAGTTCGGCCAGTTCGTCGTCGCCGGCGATCGACGAGGTGACCGCGGGCGTGTCCGAAACGGTGAGCGCATAGGTGGCGTTGAACAGACCGGAGGCCGTCAGCTTGCGCTGCTCCGGCGTGTCGTCATGCATCAGCTGCACCAGCGAATAGGCGCGGTCGTTAAGCCGGTAGAGATCGACCTCGTCATTGGCGACGGCACGATCGCGCGAGACGATGTAGAGCGTGGCGACCTGGCTGATCAGCAGGCCGGCAATGACGATGAGCAAAACCCAGACCGGCAGGGTTTGCGGCAGGAAACGTCTCATTCGGAGGTGGTCTCGGGCAGGAACTGGTAGCCGCCGCTGCGCACAGTCAGGATCAGTTTCGGCGTCTTGGGGTCGTCTTCCATCTTGCGCCTGAGACGGCTGACCAGGATGTCGATGCTGCGGTCGAAGGAATAGTCGCTGTCACCGCCGGAAAGCTCGATGAGCTGGTCACGGGTGAGGACGCGCTGCGCGCTTTTGACGAAGGTCTGCAACAGGTTGAACTCCGCCATCGTCAGTTCGACCCTGACGTCGCCCGGCGCCATCAGCCGGCGGCGCGAGCAGTCCATCGTCCAGCCGGCAAAATGATAGATCTGCTTGGTGGTGGCCCGCTTCGGCTCGGCAGCACCATTGCGCCTCAAAACGGCGCGGATACGGGCCAGCAGCTCGCGCGGATCGAAGGGTTTGGGCACATAATCGTCGGCGCCCATTTCCAGGCCGACGACGCGGTCGGTGGTCTCGGTGACCGCCGTCAGCATGATGATCGGCGTCGAGTAGCTGGCGCGCAGGTCGCGGCAGAGCTCCAGCCCGCTCTTTCCCGGCAGCATCACATCAAGCACGATCAGGTCTACCTGCGTGCGGCGCAGTATGTCTTCCATCTCGACGCCGTCGGCGGCAACCGTGGTGCGCAGGCCGCGCTTCTGGAAGAATTCCTGAAGCAGGTCGCGAATGCCCTTGTCGTCGTCGACGATCAGTATGTGCGCATCGGATTTCACGGCGATCCTGTCATTGCTGGCGGCCGGTCGGCGGCTGCCTTCTGAGTCTGCTTCTGTGGCGTCACCCACACGATAGAATTCTGGCCACATGTTGGCCAGCGGCGATGATCGCCCGCAAAGCCGATTTGCCAGAAACAATTCAGAAACAAAATTCTATAGTCCGGAAAAACTCCCGAAAAAAATCAAGGGCATAAAGGGTGCCGTGGCGGTCAGGACATCGGCTGCGACGCGAAGTCTCCGGAGTAACGGACATCACCAATGCACAGGTTCACGATCAGCTTGATGGGTGCGCTGCTCAGCATTCCGCTCGTCACAGCCGCGGTCGGAGCCACAACCGCAAAGGTGACGCCGATCACAAGGAGCGAGCGCTGCATCGATCTCAATCGCCAGGTAGACGAAGCCCTTGAGACCCATGCCGCGGCAACGCAGGTCACCGCGGCGAAAGCACTGCAAAGAAAGGGAAACCGGTTCTGCGCCAACAAGAAACAGGCACAGGGTATCCGGATGCTCGCGAACGCTTTGAAGCTGCTTGGAGTGACACCGATCGACCCGGTTCAGTGACACTCGAAACACGACCCGCACAAAGAAGGAAATGAAGCCATGAAAAAGTCCATCCTCTCCGCCACCGGTCTCGCCGTCGCTCTCGCTTTCGCAATGCCGGCTCTGGGCAATGCCGCTGCCACCACGACCGCTGCTCCGGCTGCTTCCACGACCACCGCTCCGGCGACCACGACCGCCAAGCCCCCGGTGAAGAAGGTCGTCGCCAAGAAGCCCGTCAAGAAGCACAAGAAGGCGAAGAAGGTCGTCAAGACGGACGCCCCGAAGGCCTGATCCAGACAGCCAACAGGCTTGTCTGTAACAAGGCCGCTCCAGCACCCCCCCGGCTGGAGCGGCCTTGTCGTGTGAGCATGATTACCCGTTGATGGGTGCCGGCCACCCAGGACTTTAACCCGTTTGCAATGCCGGTCCGGTAGGATAGCCCGCATGAAGAAGCGGCTTTCATCCATTCTGCGCTCGATGGCCATCGGCGGCCTTGTGGCCTCGGCAATGGTCAGGGTGCTGATCCAGTTCACCGCCAGCCCGGTGCCCGATCCGGTGAGCGGGCGCACAGAGCCGTCGCTGTTTGCACCGGCAATCTCCAGCAGCTGGCAATACATCACACCATGGCAAAGCCTGCTGCTTACCGTGATCACCGGCGCGGCGCTGGCCTGCTTCTTCGGCTGGCTCGCGGTCGCCTGGGTCGAATACAAGGCGGCCGGATCAAGGCCGGATGCGGCATCCAGCGCACGGCAATTCCAGGCTCGTCGCGTCGCCAATCGCCAGGGCCGTTGAACCGCAGCATACACTTCCTAAATTTGTGAACGGCAGCACTTCCGGGAAGCCGGTTTGGCGCGCCGATCAAAATGGACGACGGCTTTCCCCCATGACAAAGTGAGAGCGACCCCTCGCGCGATACCGGTTCCCGATGCCTGAAATCAGTTCCAAACCCCGCACCAAGACCAAGCCGCGGACCGAGCGGCCGAAGCTCTACAAGGTCATCCTCATCAATGACGATTTTACGCCGCGCGAATTCGTGGTGACGGTGCTGAAGGGCGAGTTCAAGCTCAGCGAAGACCAGGCTAACCGGGTGATGATCACCGCGCACCGGCTCGGCGTTTGCGTCGTTGCCGTCTTCACCAGGGATGTCGCCGAGACCAAGGCGACACGGGCCGTCGACGCGGCCAAGGCCAAGGGGTACCCGCTGCTGTTTACGACGGAGCCGGAGGAGTAGGTTGAGCGTCTTTCTCCCCGTATAGTGACGGGGAGAAGGGATCCTTACCTTCCCTCTCTGTACCACATCGCGCCCATGGCCAGCAGCAGCAGGCAAAGGCCGAGGAAGCCGCCGAACAGGGGTACGCGCGAGACGGCTTTGAGCACGCTGTCGTCGGTGCTGCGCAGGCCGATCCAGTCTGCGCCCGAGGCCGCACCGGAGGCGCGGACCGGGACGATGGAGGGCAGGGTGACGCTGCCGGTGAGCTGGCCAAGGGTGGAGGAGGCCGCCAGCCGGCGCACGCTGCCGCCGGTGGCCTCAGTCGCAGCCTTCAACCGGTCCTCGGTAGAGACGACGTCGGAGAATTCCGGCGCGTTGACCGGGCCGACATGGGCGAGTGCGGTCAGGTCACCATTGCCGATCTGGTAGAGGCCGATCTCCTTGGTCTCGATGCTGCCCAGGAAAACGCCGGGTTCGGACTTCTCCAGCTTGACGATCAGCGCCTTGCCCGAAGGGGTGATCACCTGCGCCGGGCCGGGATCGTCGCTCATCGTCTGGCGGCGGATTTCCAGCATCATGCCGCGGCCGTCGGCGGTCAGCCGCTCTTCCTCGAGTTCAGGTTCCTTCATCAGCCAGTGGGCGATGCGGCGGTAAAGCTGGACATGCGGCCCGCCACCCTCGAAGCCGCGCGCCCATAGCCAGCCCTGATCGGACAGAAGCATGCCGACGCGGCCTTCGCCCTTATGATCGAGCAGAAGCAGCGGGCGGTTGTCGGCGCCCTTCATCACCACTTCGCCTTCGGGGTTCTGCACGCCGATGGTGCGGAACCAGCGGCTCCAGCGCGGCGGCTCGGTCGCCGAGCCGTCGAGGCCGCGCGTCACCGGATGGCGCTGGCCGAGATCGGTGAGGCGCGGATAGAAGGCCTTGTCGATGACTTCGCCGGTCGGCATTGCCGGCAGCGACGACATTAGCGGGGTGCGGGCGATCGAGGAGTCGCCGGCATATTCCGGCCCGGCGGCGATCAGCAGCGCGCCGCCCTTTTCGACGTATTCGGAGATGTAGTCGTAATAGAGGATCGGCAGCACGTCGCGGTGCTGGTAGCGGTCGAAGATGATGAGATCGAAATCCTTGATCTTCTCGACGAACAACTCGCGGGTCGGGAAGGCGATCAGCGACAGTTCGTTGATCGGCGTGCCGTCCTGCTTTTCCGGCGGCCGCAGAATGGTGAAATGGACGAGATCGACCGAGGCGTCGGATTTCAGCAGATTGCGCCACGTGCGCTCGCCGGCATGCGGTTCGCCGGAAACCAAAAGCACGCGCAAGTTCTCGCGGATGCCGTCGATCAGCGCGATGGCGCGGTTGTTGGCGTCGGTCAGTTCGCCCGGCTCGCGGTCAATAGAGAGTTCGACGATGTTGCGGCCGGCGCCGGGGATGGTCACCTGCAGCGGCATCGCCTGGCCGATGGTCGCTTCTTCGACCGCGACCTGCTCTCCATTGACCGAGACGCGGACATCGACCGGGCCGGTTTCGCCGTCGGTGGCGATGACGCGGTAGGTCATGTCGAGCGGCTTGCCGACGAGGCCGAAGCGTGGCGCGTTCTCGAAGCGGATGCGGCGGTCCTTCTCGTGCTCGTTGCCGGTGATCAGCGCGTGCAGCGGCGCATTGAAGTCGGGGGCGGCCGGTGCGTCATGCACCTCGCCATCGGTGATCATGATGGCGCCACCGATGCGCGAGGGCGGCACGTCGCGGAAAGCGCCTTCAAGCGCTGCAAAAAGCTTGGTCTCGGTGCGCTCGTCGGCGGCTTCCGACTTGCCGGCCTCGACGACGCGGACGTCGAACTGCTTGAAGCGGCCAAGGCGCTGCTGCAAACCGGCAAGCGCTTCGTCGGTCTGTTTGGTCCGGTCGCCGATATCCTGGCTCTGGCTGCGGTCGACGATGACGGCAACGACGCTCTTCAGCGCCTCGCGCTCCTCATCGAGGAAGACCGGATTGAGGAGTGCTGCGCCCAGCGCAATCAGCGCCGCGAAGCGGAAGATCGCGCCGCGCTGGCGAAACCACAAGCCGACAGCCGCCAGCACCAGCAGCGGTGCGAGCACCAAAGCCAGCAAGGGCCAGGACAGCAGCGGTTCGAAGGAAATCGACCAGTTCATAGGCTTACTGCCCCAGCCGTTCGAGCAGGATCGGCACGTGCACCTGGTCGGATTTGTAGTTGCCGGTCAGCATGTACATCATGATGTTGACGCCGGCGCGCAGCGCATAGATGCGCTGCATCGGATCCGATGGCACGGTCGGCAAAAGCGGGTCACCATTCTCGTCGACGGCCCAGGCGCCGGCAAAATCATTGGCGGTGATCAGGATCGGCGAGACGCCGTCGCCGACGCGTACCGGCCGATTCTCGGCATTGCTGGCCTCGAGCGAGGCTTCCACCCAGAGCGGGCTGCCGGAGAAGCGGCCGGGAAATTCGGGCAGGATGAAGAAGGATTTGGTCAGCACATGGTCGGCGGGCACCGGCTCCAGCGGCGGCACGTTGAGATTGCCGAGAATGTCGCGCAACCGTTCCGTCGCCGGGCTCGCCGAATCCGCACCGATGCCGTTGGCGAACTGGTCGCGCGTGTCGAACAGCACCGTGCCGCCCTGCTGCATATAGGCGTCGATGCGGGCGATCGCGGCTTGACTCGGCATCGGCGCGGAGGGATCGATCGGCCAGTAGATCAGCGGATAGAAGGAAAGCTCGTCCTTCGAGATATCGACGCCCGCCGGCGCGCCCGGCTCGAGCGCGGTCTTCTCGATCAGGAAGCGGGTCAAGCCTTCGAGCCCTGCGCGGCTGATCGAATCGTCACCGGGCACACCGGTCAGCACATAGGCGATGCGGGTCTTGGCAATGTCCTCGATAGCGGCGGCATCGCCGGGCTTGGCGTCGTCGGCGCGGGCGAGGTCGGCATGGCCAAACAGCATGCCGAGGCCAAGCAGCAGCGCAGCCGTCGTTGCCGCGGCCGATCGGGCGCGGCGCGGTCGGCGCGACATCAGCCCGCCCACCCAGAACACCGCCAGCGTGTCGAGCAGCATAAGCACAAGTGCCGCTGTGACCAGCGATCCCTTGAGGTCGCGCGATTCATCGAAAGCGTACTGGATATTGGTCACCGGCACTGTGAATTGCGGGCGCACCAGCGGCGCGAAGGCGGTGGCCGGGTCGAGCAGATTGTGGGCGAAAACGCCGGTTTCCGAGCCATAGAGGCCGGGCGGGTTCTCGAACGTCACCGGCAGCGAGCCGGCGCCAGGGACCAGCGGTCGTGCGTCCGGCGTCGGCGGCACCAAAGTGCCGTCGGCGGCTATCATGCGATAAGGCGCCAGCGACGTAGCAGCGGCTTCGGCGTTGGCAACCGCCGCACCCTGGTTGCGCGACAGCTGCACGATGCGCCGCAGCATCTCGACGAAGCTGCCGGAGATCGGCAGCGTCGACCATGTCGCTTCCGGGGTGATATGGAACAGCACCAGCGTGCCCTTGCCCTTCTTCAACCCGGTCACCAGCGGGGTGCCATCGGCAAGGGTTGCCCAGGTGCGCTCGACGATGTCCGGCGTCGGTTCGGCCAACACCTGCCGGCTCACCGTGACTTCGGCCGGCGGTGCGAGGTCGGCGAACGGGCCGTTCTTCGGGAATTCGGTCACCGCTTGCGGCGTCGTCCATGACAGCGCGCCGCCAAGCGAGCGCTCGCCGGTGCGCAGCCTGACCGGCAACAGATCATCGTCATTGCCGGCGGCGGCCAGCCGCGAACCGGCAAAGCGCACCAGCGTGCCGCCATTGTCGACCCAGTCGACCAGCCGCTGATGGACCTGCGGCGGAATGGTACCGATATCGGCCATGACGATCATCGCCGGCTTCTGGTCGAGAAGCTGCGGGATGGCGTCGGCGAGATCGACGCTCGACGGTTCGACCAGATCGGCGAAAGGCTGCAGCGCGCGCCTGATGTAATAGAGCGGCGACAGAAGCGGCTGCGCCTGGTCGGCCTCGGCCTGCGATAAAAGTCCGACGCGGCGGCGCTTGGAGCTTTCGTCGAGCACGCGCACAGCACCTGCCTGGCGTTCGCCGTCGAGCGCGATCGAGGCGAAGTCGTTGCGCAGTTCGAACGGCACCGCCATCGTGCCGGTGGCGGTAGTCTCACCCGGCGCGAAGGTCAGCGTCGCGTCGGCGATGCGGCGGCCCTTGTCGTCGAAGGCGCCGGCGGTGACTTGTGCCGGCGCCGGATCGCCGGGCGCGCGGATGGCGGTCAGGGCGAAGCCGTCGACCTGATTTTCGGCGCCAGTGAGCCCAGTCAGCGCCAGCCGGTCGGAATAGGCCCAGACGACACGGGCGGCGTTTTTCGACAGCAGTGTGTTGAAGGCGGCCTCGTCGCCCTTTGCCGCAAGGCCGTCGGCGAGAACGGCAACGCTGGCGCCGGGCAAGGTTTCCAGCACGCCGGCGACGCGGGCATAGACAGCGGGTCGGTCGGTCGGGATCGGCCTCGGCTTGGCGGCGCGCAGCCGGTCGAGGGCAGCCGCCGCATCGAAGGGGCCGATCTCGGCGTTCGGCTTTTCGGCGGTGAAGGCGATGACGACCGGTACGCCGTTCGAACCGGCATCGGCGATCAGCCGCTGGGCGGTGGCGACGCGCTTGCCCCAGTCGGCAGCACTCGCCCAGTCATTGTCGATGACGAGCGCCAGGGCGGCGCCCTCGGCCGGCAATTTTTCGCGCGGATTGAAAACGGGTTCGGCTAATGCCGCGACGACAAGGGCTGCCATCAACAGCCGCAGCAGCGTCAGCCACCACGGGCTCTGCTGCGGCGTTTCCTCGCGCTTCAGCACGCGAGCGAGGATCTTCAGCGGCGGAAACATTTCGGACTGCGGCTTGGGCGGTGTGAGCCTGAGCAGCCACCAGATCACCGGCAGCGCGAGCAGGCCCCACAACACCATGGGAGCGCCAAAGGAGAGCGGCAGCCAGCTCATGCGCCGGCCCTTCCCACGAATGCGCCATCGGCGGTCATCGCCATGTGGATGCGCACCAGCGCCTCGGAAGCGAGGCGATCGGTGTGGTTGACGGTGTAGCTCCAGCCGAGGCGCTTGCACCAGCTGGCCATCTCCTGGCGGCGGGCGGTGTAGAGCAGGCGGTATTCGTCGCCGAGCATTTCGGCGCGGCCGGCGGTCAACTTGTCGCCGGTCTCGGGATCGGTGAATTCGGTGCGGCCGGCATAAGGAAAGGTCTCCTCCGCCGGATCGGCAACCTCGATCAGATGCGCACGCACGCCATGCCGCGCCAGCACATCGAGCCATTCCATGGTCTCCTCGACCGGGTCGAGGAAATCGCTCACGACGACGATGTCGCAGAAGCGGCGGATGGCGGACAGGTCAGGCTTTGCTGGCAGGTCCGCGGCGTGCATCAACTGCGCTGCGATGCGCTCGGCGCCGTTGCGGGCGGTGAACGGATCTGTCAGGCCGGGCCATGCGATGCGCTCGCCGCTGCGCGACAAAAGTTCGGCCATGGCCAGTGCCAGCACCAGCGCGCGCGATTCCTTGGAAACGCTGGCGCCAGTCGATTTGTAGAGCATGGAGGGCGATGGGTCGGCCCAAAGCCACACCGTGTGGGCTGCTTCCCATTCGCGGTCGCGCACATAGGTGTGGTCGTCGCGGGCCGAACGGCGCCAGTCGATGCGCGAGGAATCGCCTTCGACATAGGGGCGGAACTGCCAGAAATTCTCGCCGATGCCGCGCTTGCGGCGGCCATGCCAGCCGGCAATTACCGTATTGACGATACGGCGTGCCTCGACCAGCAGGTCCGGCACCAGCGAAGCCCGCAACCGGCCCCTGGCGAGCGCGTCGCGCGTCGCTGCCGGTGCCTGGACTTCGCCGATACGCGCCATCAGATTCCTTTGGCCAGTTTCGCTACCACGTCGCGCACGGTCGTGCCCTCGGCGCGGGCGGCAAAGGTCAGCGCCATGCGGTGCTGCAGCACCGGTTCGGCCAGCGCGCGGATATCGTCCACCGACGGCGCCAGCCGCCCGTCATAAAGCGCGCGCGCACGGGCGCACAGCGTCAGCGCCTGGCTGGCGCGCGGGCCGGGACCCCAGGCGACATGCTTGTCGGTCTCGGCATTGCCCTGGCCGGGACGCGCCGAACGCACCAGTTTGAGGATGGCGTCGACGACGGTTTCGGGCACCGGCATACGGCGGATCAGCGTCTGGATTTCCCTCAGCCGCGCCGGCTGCAGCACGTTTTGCGCCTTGGCGTCCTCGATGCCGGTGGTTTCGAGCAGGATGCGCCGCTCGGCCTCGATTTCGGGATAAAGGATGTCGACCTGCATCAGGAAGCGGTCGAGCTGCGCTTCGGGCAGGGGATAGGTGCCTTCCTGCTCCAGCGGGTTTTGCGTCGCCAGTACATGGAAGGGCGCGGGCAGGTCGTGGCGAATGCCGGCGATGGTGACGTGATATTCCTGCATCGCCTGCAGCAGCGCCGACTGGGTGCGCGGCGAGGCGCGGTTGATCTCGTCGGCCATCAGCAATTGCGCGAAGATCGGGCCAGAGATGAAGCGGAAGGAGCGCTTGCCGGCCTCGTCCTGTTCCATCACCTCTGAGCCGAGAATGTCCGACGGCATCAGGTCGGGTGTGAACTGGATGCGGCGCGAATCGAGGCCGAGCACGACACCGAGCGTTTCGACCAGCTTGGTCTTGGCAAGGCCGGGCACGCCGACCAGCAGCGCATGGCCGCCGGCAAGCAGCGCCACCAGCGTGCGCTCGACCACCACTTCCTGGCCGAAAATGACACGGCCGACGCCGTCGCGCACCCTGGAAATATCGGCCAGCGCCGTCTCGGCCTGGGCGATCATGTCCTTTTCGCTGATTGGGCTTTCCTTGACCATTACGCTCATGCCGCATCGATCCTTGTGCTGGAAGTACCGGCTTGCACTGTAGTGCCTTAGAATGCCGCGATTCGGCTTCGCCTGGCGCCTACGAATGAATTTAAATCACAGACTTAGGCTGACAAGCGGAACAACAGTGACTATTTCGTGACCATGACGGAACGCTCCGAACATCGCGAACACAGCCTTGCTGCCGCAACCGAGGCGCGCGGTCTCGAAGCGTTGATCTCGCGTGCGGCTCGCGCCGGCAAGGGCGCGGCGCCGGTGGAGCGCTGGAATCCCGACTTCTGCGGCGATCTCGACATGGAGATCAAACAGGACGGAACGTGGTTCTATCTCGGTACGCCGATCGGCCGCATGCCGCTGGTGCAGCTGTTTTCCAGCGTGCTGCGCAAGGACGAGGATGGCAGGACCTATCTGGTGACGCCGGTCGAACGGGTCGGCATCCGCGTCGTGGACGCGCCTTTCATCGCGGTTGAAATGGATGTTTCCGGCGCCGGCGCCGAGCAGACCATCACTTTCCGCACTAATGTCGGCGATGTCGTCGAGGCCGGGCCTGGCCATCCGCTGCGCTTCGTCGACGAGAACGAGACCGGCGGGCTAAAACCCTATGTGCTGGTGCGCGGGCGGCTGGAAGCGCTGGTGGCGCGGCCGGTGATGTACGAACTGGTCGAGCATGGCGAGGAGATCGATATCGGCGGCAAGACGATGTTTGCCGTGCGCTCGAAAGGCGAAATCTATCCGATCATGCCGGCGGAAAAACTGAAGCGGCTGAGCGCATGATGGATCAGGTGAGGCCGCCGCCGTTTTCCACAGCGGATTTTCGCGCGCGGGTCGCGGCGCAAGCTGAAGCCCATGCCGGCGACGATTATGGCGATCATCGCTTCAACCCCGGCCATCCACGGTTGACGCAGCTCAAAGCGCTGCGCGACGCCGCGGTGCTGATCCCGGTCGTCGATCATGGACGCGATGCGACCGTGCTTTTGACCAAGCGGGCGGAAAAACTGCGCAGCCATTCCGGGCAGGTGGCTTTTCCTGGCGGCACCATTGATCCCACCGATGCGACCCCGGAAGCAGCGGCCTTGCGCGAGACCTTCGAGGAGATCGGCCTCGGCCATGACCGCATCGAGATCATCGGCCGCATGCCCGATTATGTCGCCGGCAGCGGCTATCGCATCGCGCCGGTGCTGGCGATCGTCGAGCCCGGTTTTACGCTGTCGCTCAATTCCGACGAGGTCGACGCCGCCTTCGAAGTGCCGCTTTCGTTCCTGATGGATCCGGCCAACCACACCAGGGACAGCCGCATGTGGAACGATCTGGAATGGTTCTTCTACGATATGCCCTATGGCGGCCAGCGCATCTGGGGCGTCACCGCCGGCATCATCCGCACGCTCTATGAAAGGCTCTATGCTTGAGTGATCCGATATCGCTGGCGGGCAGAGCCGACTGGCTGGGTGAAAAGCATCTGCAGCGGCTGCTTGCCGTGCTGGCGCAGGGCGGCGAGGAAGCCCGCATCGCGGGCGGCGCGGTGCGCAATGCGCTGATTGGGCAGCCGGTCGCCGATATCGACGTTGCTACCACTTGCCTGCCCGAGGAAACCGTTCGCCGCGCCGAGGCGGCGGGCTTCAAGGCGGTGCCGACCGGCATCGAGCACGGCACGATCACGGTGATTGCCGGCGGCGCGCCCTATGAGGTCACCACGCTGCGCGCCGACATCGAGACCGATGGCCGCCGCGCCAAAGTGTCGTTCGGCCGCGACTGGAAGGCCGACGCCGAACGGCGCGATTTCACCATCAACGCGCTCTATGCGGAGGCTGACGGGACGGTCGTGGACCTGGTCGGCGGCGCCGGCGATATCGAGGCACGAAGGCTGCGCTTCATTGGCGATGCCGAGCAGCGGATCCGCGAAGACTATCTGCGCATCCTGCGTTTCTTCCGCTTTTTCGCCTGGTATGGCGAGGGTCGGCCCGATGCCGAGGGATTGAAGGCCTGCGCCCGGCTCAAGGACGGTCTCGCCTATCTCTCGGCCGAACGCATCTGGTCCGAGCTGAAGAAGTTGTTATCGGCCCCAGATCCGTCGCGCGCCTTGCTGTGGATGCGCCAGGCCGGCGTGCTCACCAGCGCCCTGCCGGAAAGCGAGAAATGGGGCATCGATGCCATTCATGGGCTGACCAAGACAGAGAAGGATCTGGGCTGGGCGCCGGAGCCGCTGCTCAGGCTGGAGGCGATCGTGCCGCCCGATGCGGCGCGGATGAAGACACTGGCCGAGCGGCTGAAACTTTCGACCACTGAGGCGGAGCGCCTGCGCCACTGGGCGCTGACGGCTGCCGTCGAGCCCAAGACAAGCGAAGCGGAACTGGCCAAGAAACTCTATTCCGGCGAGCGCCAGGGTTTTCTCGATCGCCTGCGGCTGTCGCTGGCGTCGGCGCGAGCGCGGGCTCTCGAGGACAATGACGCGCTGGTTCAGGCCGGCGGGTTTTCGCGCCTGCTCGCTTTTGCGCTGAAATGGGAAAAACCGGTGTTCCCAGTCAAGGGCGGCGATCTGACGGCGCTTGGCGCGTCGCCGGGGCCAATACTCGGTGCGATCCTGAAAAACCTGGAAAAGGAATGGATCGGGTCCGGCTTTGCGCTCGATCGCGACGCGCTGCTGGAGCGCGCCGCGGAAGCCTTGAAGGCCAGATAGGACTGCTCAGGCCGCGTCGCGAACTTTCTCGATGCGCGAGCGGATCGCCTCGATCATCGTCTCGCGAATGACCGTTTCGCCATGTGTCTCGCGCATATGGTCGACGGCGCGGCGCATGACCTCGGCTTCCTCACCGGCACGGGTGTGCCACTCACAGCCGGGAACCAGCGAGCCGCAATGGAATTCCTTCATGGGGTTTTCTCCTTTTCCTCCTTGGAGCCTGTGCCTCTCATGGGCACACGAAGCTCCGCCATCTCTGTTCCGCGCCCTGTCACAGCAGTCGGTTTCGGGGGCACGCACGGGGGAGCTAGCATAACACGGTTCGACGGTTTTGGTTGCCGTGGGTGCGAAAAGGCGGAGCAGCGCTGCTCCGCCCCCTCTTGTCAGGCTAAGCCAAGGCAAGACCGTTCGGTCTTGTCCCCATCACTTCACGATCTTGACGGACTCGGCAACCTTGTTCTTGCCGCTCATGTCCCAGGAAACGCGGACCTTTTCGCCGGCCTTCAAGCCTGGATCCTTGAAGGTCTGGGGCAGCGTGAAGGTGGATCCATCGTCCAGAACAAGGCTCATGGCCGTGCCATCATAGGTCTTGACCGTGCCCGTGGTGTGCTTGACCGCGGCAAAGGCAATCGAGCCGGAAGCGAGAAGTGCAGCGGCGGTTGCCGATACAATGAGCTTTCGCATGGTAAGTACTCCTGGAGAATGCGGGCATTCGTTTGGGAAAATGCTCCGCCTTGTTCAGGGCCGTCCGGTAGCGTCGTGTCGCGACACCCTTCATTGCTCTCAAGGGAACCGCCGGCGCTTCCCGGCCCGGAAACGACAAATAGTCGTTTTATTCCAACTGCCTATTAGACGAAAAAGATAGTCGCTGCGCCACATTCCATCCCAAGATTCGGCGAATGGGACGCCATTGTGGCTCACGTTGCGCTCACCGATAGTTTACGGCCACCTGACCTCCGGCGGCAGGCTGGACAGGATCGAGGCGACATTGCCCCCGGTCTTCAGGCCGAAAATGGTGCCGCGATCGTGAAGCAAGTTGAATTCTGCGTAACGGCCGCGGCGAATGAGCTGCTCGTCGCGGTCGTCGTCGGTCCAGTTCTCGTTGAAATGGGCGCGAACCAGGTGTCCGTAGACGACAAGGAAAGAACGCCCGACATCCTGGACGAAGTTCAAATCGGCATTCCAGCCGCCTTTCTCCTCCCCCGAATGCAGCCAGTCGAAAAAGATGCCGCCGACGCCGCGCGGCTCGTGGCGGTGCGGCAGATAGAAATACTCGTCGCACCAGGCCTTGAATTTGGGGTGGTCGGCGATCGCAGCGTTCTTCTCGCAGGCGAACTGCATGGCTCGATGGAAGGCGACCGTGTCGGGGTGATCTTCCGTGCGGTTGCGGTCGAGCACCGGCGTCAGATCGGCGCCGCCGCCAAACCAGTGGCGCGACGTCACGACCATGCGGGTGTTCATGTGCACGGCCGGCACGTTGGGGTTCCAGGGATGCGCGATCAACGAAATGCCTGATGCCCAGAAGCTCGGGTCTTCCTCGGCGCCGGGCATCTGCTTCCTGAATTCGGGCGAGAATTCGCCATAGACGGTCGAAGTATGGACGCCGACCTTCTCGAAGACGCGGCCGCGCATCATCGACATGGCGCCGCCGCCGCCCTTGCCATGGTCTCGTTCCCACGGCGTCTTTTCGAAGCGGCCGGGCGACCATTCGGCCAGCGGACCGGTCAAGTCCTGCTCGATCTGCTCGAAGGTGGTGCAGATGCGCTCCCGCAGCGTCTCGAACCAGAGCCTGGCCTTCATTTTCTTCTGTTCGATGTCGGGTGGCAGGCCTGCCGGTATTTCTGGTCGTTCCAAAATGCTGTCTCCGGTCGCGGCCGACAAAGGACCTAGTGGAGTGAATTTGACATTTGCACACAGCGTGGCGCAGGGCACGATGCAAATGTCAAATTCGAAAACTCCACCAGAAACATAAACTTGCTAGCGGTCCTTGTGATTCCAACATTCGCAACGGCGCCTGGGGATTAGGGAGGCGAATGTTGGAATCGGACCACTAGCCTTTTCCGGGCGCGATCCCTAATCTCTTAGGGGCAAGGGTCAAGTGTCATCTGGTTCGGCCCAGGAGTTCTTTCATGCGCACGCCGGCAAGACCGCCGCTGCATGGCCTGAAGAAAAGGCTCGATCGTTCACGCGCCGAGCGCGAGCGCATGCCGCGTGACGGGTTTTTGCGCGAGACCTTCGTCCTGCCGCGCCCGGATGCGCGGCTCAAGGCCAAGGAATGGTTCGAGCGTTTTCCCAAGCAGGCCTACTGGACCGAGATCGAAAGCTGGTTCGAGCGGCCGGGCGATGTCATAGAATTCACCATACGGCGGCTGCCGGCGGCGGATTAGGATCCCACCAGCAGTCGCCTTGCGCCCGGCCCTTGCGCACTCAAGCGATCTTCCCTGTTTCGCAGCGGGCATTTGTCGATCGACATGCAGCCGCAGCCGATGCAGTCGGTCAGGCCGTCGCGCAGCTTCTTTAGCTGAGTGATCTTGCGATCGAGGTCGTCGCGCCAGCCGGTCGACAACAGGTTCCAGTCCTCGCGCGTCGGGGTGCGGCCTTCTGGGAGCGATTCAAGTGCGGCGCCGATCTCGGCCAGCGAAATGCCGACCTCCTGGGCGATCCGGATGATCGCCACCCGCCGCAGCACGTCGCGGCCATAGCGCCGCTGGTTGCCCGACGTGCGGTGGCTGCGGATCAGCCCGCGCGCCTCGTAGAAATGCAGCGCCGACACCGCCACGCCGCTGCGCATCGCCACCTGGCCGACCGTCAATTCCTTTACCGGAGCCATCTCGATTTTCCGCTTGACCTCAACTTAAGTTGAGCTTGTAGCCAGGAAACGTCGATAGGGCAATTGAGGAGAAGGCGATGTGCGCCTGGGTGAGAATGATGCAAGACGCAACGGCCGTTGGCGATGACGACAACGCGCTGAAGGGTCTAGCCGAGCTGCCGGATGGCTTCACCGGCGACCATGGCGACCGACAGCGCGACGTTGATGCTGCGCGTGCCCGGCTGCATCGGGATCGTCAGCCGCGCATCCGCCGCCTGATGGACAGGATCCGGCACGCCGGCGGATTCGCGGCCGAACAGCAGGATGTCGCCTTGGGCGAAGCTGAAGCCCGCATAGGGGGTCGCGGCTTTGGTGGTGAGCAGCACCAGCCGGCAGGCTTCGCCCTTGCGCCAATCCTCGAAGGCGTTCCAGTCGACATGGCGGGTCAGGGCAGCCATTTCGAGGTAGTCCATCCCGGCACGCTTGAGCGCTTTGTCGGAGAGCGGAAACCCGGCTGGTTCGATGATGTCGACGCCAAGGCCGAGGCAGGCGGCGAAGCGCAGGATAGTTCCGGTGTTGCCGGCGATGTCAGGCTGGTAGAGGGCGATGCGGAGACGGTGGTTCATTTCCGCGTCTTTCTAATAAGTGGCAGATCGGCCACAGCGGGTGGCTGGTTTTGGAAATTGCTGGACCTGCGGGTGGCCATTTTCTGCGAAGTCGATTATACCGCACGCATTGTCAACCCGAACCGATGGAGGGGTATTTCATGATGACCATGCACATCCAGCGCCCCTCCCGTGGGCTTACCTGCCTTCCGGCGGTTTCGGTACGACGATTTACCTGATTTCTTAGATCTGATCGCACCGATTCCCGCCGAACCCAATTTTCGGCTCTCGAAGGAATCCTGCGATGTTTTTCAACCGGTTAAAGGGGCCAAGCGCCCCAGCTGAGCATGTCGCGACCGAGGCCTATCCTCGTGTCCCGACGGATGCAATCCGTGCCTCCGGCCGAACGCCGGCGCACGACATTGCTTCGCCTTTTTATGTCTATTTTCACACGGAGGACGGACCGATGTTCGATCCCTATAAGATACCGGGTTCAAGAAGCCTGCACGAACGCAAGACGGCGACCTGGGCGTTGCTGGTCGGCGAGACCTATTCGTCGGCGGTTCACGCCCAGACGCGCCGGCGTCCGCATCGCGGCATGTTGCCGGATGTCGGTTTCTCGCGTGCGGTTCCCGACCACAGCCGGCCGTCGCTGGTGCGCCGGATCATCCGGCTGATCCGGCCGGGCGCGAAAAACCGGACTGGCGGCGGCGTGCCGTCAGCTCAGTCGAAGGCTTCTGTCGGTGAAAAGCCCGCAAGTCCCTATATTGCGCGAAGCAGGACCGATGGCCCGGGTGATTCCGGGCCGTCGGTCCCCGCCGACGTACGGTCTGGGGACGCGGAGCGCCCCGGGGATTTTTCCCGCGCCGCATGAGCGGACAAAAGTTTTGTGAGCATCACTATGTTTAGCTGGTTTGAAAGAAGGCTCGATCCGTTCCCCGCAGCGGAACCGGTCGAGCCGCCGAAGACGCTGGTTGCCTTCTGCGTGCATTATACCCGCGGCGCCTGGCCATACATCATCCTCGACGCGGTGCTGGTGACGGCGATTGCCATCGCGGAAGTGTGGATGTTCGGCTTCATGGGCCACATCGTCGACTGGCTGTCCGGGCAGAACCGCGAAACCTTCCTGCAGACCGAGAGCTGGAAGCTCGCCGGCATGGCCTTCGTCGTGCTGTTCGCGCTGCCAGGTACAGTATGGCTGCATTCTTTGCTCAACCAGCAGACGCTGATGGGCAACTACCCCATGCGCATCCGATGGCAGGTGCATCGTTATCTCTTGAAGCAGTCGATGAGCTTCTACCAGGACGAATTCGCCGGCCGCATCGCCACCAAGCTGATGCAGACGGCACTCGCCGTGCGCGAATGCGTCATCAAGGTGATCGAGGTGCTCAATTACGTAATCGTCTATTTCCTCGGCATGCTGTTCATCGTCGGCTCGGCCGACTTGCGGCTGGCGGCACCTCTCGGCGTCTGGCTGCTCGGCTATATCGGGTTGTTGCGCTATATCATCCCGAAGCTGGGCAAGGTCGGGGAGGCGCAGGCCAATGCGCGCTCGACTATGACCGGCCGCGTCGTTGACAGCTACACCAACATCCAGACGGTCAAGTTGTTTTCCCATGCACGGCGCGAAGCAACGTTCGCGAGAGAAGGCATGGCAGGCTTCCTCGACACGGTCTACCGGTCGATGCGGCTGGTGACGGTGCTTTACGGCCTGCTCTATATCCTCAACGCGCTGCTCCTGTTTTCGGTGACGGCGACGGCGCTGTGGCTGTGGCTCGGCCAGGCGGTGACGATCGGCGCCGTCGCCGTGGTCATCGGCCTCGTGCTCCGTATGTGGGGCATGTCGCAGTGGATCATGTGGGAAATGTCGAGCCTGTTCGAAAACATCGGCACGGTGCAAGACGGCATCGCCTCGATCTCGCTGCCGCGCCTGGTCGAAGACCGGCCGGGGGCGAAGGACATTGCCGTCACCAAGGGCGAGATCCGCTTCGACGACATTCGTTTCCACTATGGCAAGCAGAAGGGCGTCATCGAGAACCTGTCGCTGACGGTGAAGCCCGGCGAGAAAGTCGGCATTGTCGGGCGCTCGGGTGCGGGCAAGTCGACGCTGGTCAATCTCCTGTTGCGGTTCTACGACCTCGAGAACGGCCGGATTCTGATCGACGACCAGGAGATCGCCTCGGTGACGCAGGATTCGCTGCGCGCGCAGATCGGCATGGTGACGCAGGACACCTCGCTGCTGCATCGTTCGGTGCGCGACAACATTCTTTACGGGCGGCCCGATGCCACGGAGGAAATGCTTGTCGAGGCAGCCGGGCGGGCCGAGGCGCTGGAGTTTATCGGCAGGCTTTCGGATCACACAGGACGTAAAGGGCTCGACGCTCATGTCGGCGACCGCGGCGTCAAATTGTCCGGCGGCCAGCGGCAACGCATCGCCATTGCTCGCGTTATGTTGAAGGACGCACCGATACTTATCCTTGACGAAGCGACGTCGGCGCTGGATTCCGAAGCCGAGGCCGCCATCCAGGAGAATCTCTACAAGCTCATGCAAGGCAAGACCGTCATCGCCATTGCGCACCGGCTGTCGACCATCGCGGCGATGGACAGGCTCGTCGTCCTCGACAAGGGCCGTGTCATCGAGGAGGGGTCGCACGAGGAACTCGTCGCCAGCGGCGGGCTCTACGCGCAGCTCTGGCAGCGCCAGTCGGGCGGGTTCCTGCTCGATGACGGTCCGGTCGATGCCGCCAATGACGCTGTTGCCAACGACATCGGCGTGAAGGGTGAAGCCGCAGAGTGATGGCGTCAGCATGATGACAGCCGTCTATCGCTGGTTCGAGGACTGGGTCTATCCGTTCAGGGAGCCGGCGGACCTTCGGCCACCGTCAAGCGTCGGCGGCTTCCTCTGGCACTATGTCGGCCAGGCGAAGTTCGCCTTCTTCGCCATGCTTGTCATCGGCGGCATCGCGCCGCTGATCGAGGCCGGGCTTTTCTACTTCGTCGGGCGGCTGGTCGATATTCTCGATCAGCTTCCCGGTGAACGCAGCTGGGACGCGCTGTGGACCGCCGCCGGGCCTGAGCTTGTCTTCATGATCGCAGTGGTGCTGGTCATCCGCACCATCGTCGTCGGCCTGTCGGCGCTGGTCAACGAACAGACGATCACGCCGGGGTTCTACAATCTGGTGCGCTGGCAGGCGCACCGGCACGTATCGCGCCAGTCCTACACCTTCTTCCAGAACGATTTCGCCGGCCGTATCGCGACAAAAGTCTGGCAGGCGGGGCAGGCGACCGGCGACCTGATGGAGAGCTTCATCGAGGTCATCTGGTTCATGCTCATCTATACGGTGACGACCTTGGCGCTGGTCGCCGGGCTGGATCTGCGCCTGGCCGTGCTGGTGGTGATCTGGATCCTCGCGTTCGCCTGGCTGGCCAAGCTCTATCTGCCCTCGATCCGCAGGCATGCCGAGGCCACGGCTGAAGCTGGCTCGATGATCAATGGGCGCATCATCGATTCCTATTCCAACGTGCAGACGCTGAAGCTGTTCTCGGCCGACGGCGACGACCGCTACATCAAGAACGGCTTCGACATCTATCTCGATGCACTACGGCCCTTCACCCGCCGGCTGACCGGCGTGCGCATGGCGCTGACGACGCTGTCGGGCATCATGATCACCGCGATTGGCTGCTTTGCCGTCTATCTCTGGGTCGAAGGGTCGATCACCGTCGGCGCCGTCGCGTTCACGCTGTCTCTGGTCTTGCGGCTCAACATGCTGCTCGGGCGCGTGATGATGCAGCTCAACGGCATATTGCGAAATCTCGGCGTGCTGGAGAACTCCAAGGCGCTGATCTCGCAGCCGCTTGGCCTTGTCGATGCGCCGGATGCGAAGGAGCTTGTCGTCGCCGGCGGCCGCATCGAGGTGAAGAATGTCGAGTTCCACTACGGCAAGGGTTTTGGCGTGCTGAATGGCATCGACCTTGTGGTCAAGCCTGGCGAGAAGGTCGGGCTGGTCGGGCCGTCCGGTGCGGGCAAGACGACCTTAGCCAATCTCATCCTGCGCCTCTACGACCTCGAGAGCGGGAAAATCCTGATCGACGGGCAAGACGTCGCCGAGGTGACGCAGAACTCGCTGCGCGCCAATATCGGCGTGGTCAGCCAGGACACGGCGCTGTTCCACCGCTCGCTACGCGACAACATCAAGCTCGGCATGCCGGATGCAACTGACGCCGAGGTGATCGCGGCGGCGAAGAAGGCCGAGGCGCACGTGTTCATATTGGGCCTGCGCGACAACCGGGACCGTACCGGCTACGAGGCTTTTGTCGGCGAGCGCGGCGTGAAACTGTCGGGCGGCCAGCGCCAGCGCGTCGCGATCGCCCGCGTCTTCCTCAAGGATGCGCCGATCCTGATCCTCGACGAGGCGACCTCGGCGCTCGATTCCGACATCGAGGCGGCGATCCAGGAGAACCTGGCCAGGCTGATGGAGAACAAGACGGTCATCGCCATAGCGCACCGGCTGTCGACCATCGCCGCGCTCGACCGTCTTGTGGTGCTGGACGGAGGCCGCATCGTCGAACAGGGCACGCATGACGAGCTGGTGGCGCTCGACGGGCTCTATGCGCGGCTGTGGAAGCGGCAGTCCGGCGGCTTCCTCTACCACGAGGAAAGCGTGCTGGAAGAGACACGGCCGGCGGAGTAGGGCATGGCAGTGTCGCCTGATGTCGGCTACGTCCTCAAGCGGCTGCGGCCAACCGCGCCGGCCTTCGACGCGCTGAAGGAGGAGAGCCGGCTGGAGGGCTACTGGATGCTGGTGCGGCTGGCGGATGGCTGGGCAGGCGGCTGCAACAAGTTCCTGAAACGAGGCGAGGCGCTGTTTGGCGCATGGCATGGCCGAGAACTCGCTGGTGTGTGCGGGTTGAACATCGATCCCTATTTCGAAGGCAGGGACCACGGCCGGGTCAGGCACCTGTTCGTCAGCGCGCGTCATCGCCGCAGCGGCGTTGGCCGCATGCTGGTCGAGACCGTCATTGACAGGGCACGTCAGCATTTTGCCGTGCTGAACACCCGCGCGCCACAAGGAGCCTTTGGGTTCTATGAACGGCTTGGCTTCCAGCCGGTGGTGGGCGAAGAATTCGTCACGCACCGCATGATGCTCTCTCAAGACAGAAAAGGAGGCTGAGATGTCACTGCGTCCGCCATCCCTAGGCGCCTCGGCTGCCGAAGCCGCGTTCGACGCCCTCGGCCATGAGATACTGGCTGAAAAGGCCGCAGCGCTCGGCCGTGCCGGCCAACGGGTCGAGGAAACGCTGGCCAAGCTCCGTCAGAACAACGACGACGAGGAGCAGCGACCGCGGCTGCTCAAGGAGGCTGCCGCAGCGGTGCACGCCTATTTCATCCAGCGTGAACTCTGCGGCCTGCGCCGGCATGAGTCGGTCATCCGCGAATACGATATCCCAAGGGCCGTGCTGGTCAGGCTCGGTGCAAGCTAGAGGTCACCAGCCGGCAACAATCATTCCAGCCATTCGGTGATGAAGCTGCCGTTTTCGTGGATGTCGGTCGTTTCGAGCGGGCCTGGGCCAAGATTGGTGAATTTGTGCGGCGTATCGGGCGGCACGATCAGGATCTGGCCGGCCGTGGCCTCGATCTGCTGGTCGCCGATCGTGAACAGGCCGGTGCCTTGCCGGATGATGAAGATTTCACAATAGGGATGCGTGTGCAGGCGCGGGCCGCCGCCAATCTCTTCCTGATAGTTGAAAATCAGGCAGGAGTTGGAGTCGTAGGCGCCGCATTGCAGTTCGCCCTGCCAGCGGCCGGGCGTCCTGGTCCAGGTCTCGCGGTCGATAATATGTGCCATAGCCTCTAACCCTTCGTCGATATCCAGGGGTTGAAAAGCTTCACGCCGGTGCCTTCAAAATCCTTGGTGTTGCGGGTCACGACTGTCAAGTTTTTGACGAGCGCGGTAGCGGCTATGAGGGCGTCGCGCTCCGGCTTTGGATCGGGAACGTGGAGGTTTGCGCAACGCACGACAACAGCCGTGTCTATGCTCAATATCCGGTCGTCAAACTGTGGAATGAGTGTCTGATCCAACCACTCACGGTACATGGTGGCCTGGCGAGTATCCTTCCTCGACAAGAGCAATGTTCCGATTTCGAGTTCCAGGATCGAAATGACCGACATGAAAAAGCTGGCGATGTCGTGGGTCTCTGACCAGGCCAAAACGTTGCGATCGGCCTTGTCCCGACGACGCAGATTCGAAACGACATTGGTGTCAAGAATGAACATCAGTCGAGTTCGGGAATCTTGAAAAACGGTCCTTCCAGGCGAGGTGGTTCCCAGTCGAAATCTGCTTCCGGGCGATCATCGGCAATCGCGTCCGCGAGGCTTCTCGGCTTCTTCTCTAAACGCTGATATTCCTCCATCGACATCAGCACATGGGAGGGCTTGCCGCGGTCGGTAATGATGACCGGCCCGTTCTTGGCTGCCCGTTTGGCATGCGCCGTGTCCTGGTTGAATTCACGGCTCGACATGATGGTTATCGTCTTCGTCGAGATATTCATATCAACACCTCCATCCGGAAGATGTAGACATATTGCTACATTCGGCCAAGCTCGTCAAATTTCTCTTCGTGCGGAACGCCCGCGACAATCTGCCCTTGTGGCCTCAGCCCGCTGGACAAAAACGGGCTTCACGCATAAACCGAAATCCAAATGCCGGAGGAATTCGCTAGCTTGTTCGCCATGCGCTGTCGGGCCGGCGCGATGGAGCGGGGACAAAGCTCGGCCGCCGGCTCGGAAGAGGCGAAAGGATCAGGCACCCGTGAGCGCAACCGACACCCAGGATCCCAACCGTCGTGATTTTCTCTACGTCGCCACCGGCATGGCCGCAGTGGTTGGCGCAGGCGCCGTTGCCTGGCCGTTCATCGACCAGATGCGCCCCGATGCCTCGACGCTTGCGCTGGCCTCGGTCGAGGTCGATGTCGCCTCGCTGACGCCTGGCATGTCCCTGATCGTCAAATGGCGCGGCAAGCCGGTCGTGGTGCGCAATCGCACCGAGCAGGAGATGAAGGACGGCGAGGCCGTGAACCTTGCCGACCTCAAGGATCCTATTGCCCGCAACGCCAATCTGCCCGCCGATGCGCCGGCGACCGACGCCAACCGCACCACGCCCGGCAAGGAAGCCTGGATGGTGATGGTGCAGGTCTGCACGCATCTGGGGTGCATTCCGCTTGGCCAGGAAGGCGATTTCGGCGGCTGGTTCTGCCCGTGCCACGGTTCGGTGTACGATACCGCCGGCCGCATCCGCAAAGGCCCGGCGCCGGAAAACATGGCCGTGCCGGTATTCAAGTTCATTTCCGATACCAAAATCCTTATCGGTTGAGGCAGGGGATAATTCGATGAGCGAGGGACACTCGACCTATACGCCCAAGACCGGTATCGAACGCTGGTTCGACGCCCGCATGCCGCTGCCGCGCATGGTCTATGACAGCTTCATCGCCTATCCGGTGCCGCGCAACCTCAACTATGCGTGGACCTTCGGCGGCATCCTCACGATCATGCTGGTGGCGCAGATCCTGACCGGTATCGTGCTCGCCATGCACTATACCGCCGACACCAATCTCGCCTTCAATTCGGTCGAGAAGATCATGCGCGACGTCAATTCCGGTTGGCTGTTGCGCTACATGCATTCCAACGGCGCCTCGTTCTTCTTCGTCGCTGTCTACATCCACATCTTCCGCGGGCTTTATTACGGCTCCTACAAGGCGCCGCGCGAGTTGCTGTGGATCCTCGGCTGCATCATCTACCTGCTGATGATGGCGACCGGCTTCATGGGCTATGTGCTGCCTTGGGGTCAGATGAGCTTCTGGGGCGCCACCGTCATCACCGGCTTCTTCAGCGCCATTCCGCTGGTCGGAAACTGGATCCAGGAACTGCTGCTCGGCGGTTTCGCCGTCGACAACCCGACGCTCAACCGCTTCTTTGCGCTGCACTATTTGCTGCCGTTCATGATAGCCGGCGTTGTCGTGCTGCACATCTGGGCGCTGCATGTGGTCGGCCAGTCGAACCCGACCGGCATCGAGGTGAAATCGAAGACCGACACCGTTGCCTTTACGCCCTATGCGACCATCAAGGATGCATTCGGCATGATCGTGTTCCTGTTCTTCTTCGCCTATTTCGTCTTCTACCTGCCGAACTTTCTCGGCCATCCGGACAATTACACGATCGCCAACCCGCTGAAGACGCCGGCCCACATCGTGCCGGAATGGTACTTCCTGCCGTTCTACGCGATCCTGCGCGCCATCACCTTCAACATCGGGCCGATCAACTCCAAGCTCGGTGGCGTGCTGTGCATGTTCGGCGCCATCGTCATGCTGTTCCTGGTGCCGTGGCTCGACACCTCCAAGGTGCGCTCGGCGGTCTACCGGCCCTGGTACAAGCTGTTCTTCTGGCTGTTCGTCGCAGACGCTGTCCTGCTTGGCTGGCTTGGCTCGCAGCCGGCGGAAGGCGGCGGTCTGTTGACCCTCCTGATAGGTGAGGTCTCGGGCAACTATGTTGGCTACGCTCAAGCGGCGACACTGTTCTACTTCGCCTTCTTCCTCGTCATCCTGCCGGTGCTTGGCCTGATCGAGACGCCACGCAGACTGCCGAATTCGATCACCGAGGCGGTGCTGGAGAAGAACAAGGGTGCCGGAGGGGGACATCCGGCCGGTGCGACCGCGGCGCCGGAAACCAAAGGCTGAATGAGAATCTAAGGGGATTTGGCATGAAAAAGATTCTCACCTCGCTCGCCCTGCTAGGCGTGTTTGCCGCTGGCATCGGAGCCGTCGGCAGTGTGGCGATCGCCGCTGAAGAGGCGCACAACGCGGCGGCACCGACGCATTTCCCGATCCACGAGCCGAAGGAGATGGACTGGACTTTTGCCGGTCCGTTCGGCACCTACGACAAGGCGCAGCTGCAGCGTGGCCTGAAGGTCTACAAGGAAGTCTGCTCGGCCTGCCACTCGATGAATTTGGTGGCGTTCCGCACGCTGGAGGACCTCGGCTATTCGGAAGCGCAGATCAAGTCGCTGTCGGCCGAGTACACCATCCATGATGGACCCAACGATGCCGGCGACATGTTCGACCGGCCGGGCAAGCCGTCAGACCATTTCCCGGCGCCGTTCGCCAATGAGGAGGCGGCTGCCGCTTCCAACGGCGGCGCTGCCCCACCGGATATGTCGCTGCTGGCCAAGGCGCGCGGCGTCGAGCGCGGCTTCCCGCGCTTCGTCTTCGACATCTTCACGCAATATGCGCAGGGCGGCCCGGACTACATCCATTCGCTGCTGACCGGCTACGACGAGACGCCACCTGCCGGCATGGTGATCCCCGAAGGCACCCACTATAATCCATACTTCATGTCCGGCGTGTCGCTGAAGATGCCCAAGCCGCTCTCCGACGGCCAGGTGACCTACGATGACGGTTCGCCGCAGACGATCGACCAGTATTCGCGCGACGTCTCGGCGTTCCTGATGTGGGCGGCCGAGCCGCATATGGAAGACCGCAAGAAGACCGGCTTCCGCGTGCTGGTGTTTCTGCTTCTGTTCGGGGCGCTGATGTATCTGACCAAGCGCAAGGTGTGGGAAGGCGTGGCGCACTAAGCCGCATCTTATTCCTCGGAAATGGAAAGGGCGTCTTCGGACGCCCTTTTTGCTTGCCAAACCGGACATGGTTCGCATCTTGGCGCAGCAGCCGTCCAGTAAGAAGTCCGTTGGCACGCCGCCATGCGATTGGTATTGCACGCGCGCCCGGCGGATCGCCGGCTAAAGGGGCATTTGGGATCGATGATGCGGCTACGCGACTGTCACAACTTTTCCGATTTCCGGCGCATGGCCCAGCAGCGGTTGCCGGGGCCAATCTTCAACTACATCGATGGCGCGGCCGACGATGAGGTCACCTACCGCCGCAACACCGAGAGCTTCGAGCGCTGCGACCTCGTTCCCAACGTGCTGCGCGGGGTAAGCGAGATCGACATGTCGGTGACGGTGATGGGCCAGAAGCTGGCCATGCCCGTCTATTGCTCGCCGACCGCCTTGCAGCGGCTGTTCCATCATCAAGGCGAGCGCGCGGTGGCCAAGGCTTCGGCCAAATTCGGCACGATGTTCGGCGTGTCCTCGCTCGGCACTGTCAGTCTTGAGGAAGCGCGCAAGATCAGCAGCAGCCCGCAGGTCTACCAGTTCTATTTCCACCGGGATCGCGGCCTCAACCGGGCGATGATGCAGCGGGCGAAAGCGGTTGGAGTCGAAGTGATGATGCTGACCGTCGACAGCATCACCGGAGGCAACCGCGAGCGCGACAAGCGCACCGGCTTTGCCATCCCCTTCAAGCTCAACCTTGCCGGCATGCTGCAGTTCGCGCTGAAGCCGGGCTGGGCGATCAACTATTTCACCCATGAGGGGTTCAAGCTGCCGCAGCTCGACGAGCATGTCGACATGGGCGGCGGCACGATGTCGATCAGCCGCTACTTCACCGAGATGCTCGATCCGTCGATGACCTGGGACGATGTTGCCGAGATGGTCAGACTGTGGGGAGGTCCGTTCTGTCTCAAGGGCGTCATGTCCGTGGAGGATGCCAAGCGCGCCGTCGAGATCGGCTGCAGCGGCATTGTGCTGTCCAACCATGGCGGCCGGCAGCTGGACGGCTCGCGGGCGGCGTTCGACCAACTGGCCGAGATCGTCGATGCCGTCGGCGACAGAATAGACGTCATCATGGATGGCGGCGTGCAGCGCGGCACCCATGTGCTGAAGGCGCTGTCGCTCGGCGCCAAGGCTGTTGGCGTCGGCCGCTACTATCTGTTCCCCTTGGCGGCGGCCGGACAGCCGGGCGTCGAGCGGGCGCTGGAGCAGATGCGGGTCGAGATCGAGCGCGGCATGAAGCTGATGGGCTGCAGTTCGATCGAACAATTGTCGCGCAACAACCTCCGTTTCAGGTAATCTCGACCCATGAAATCCTCGCTCGAAGACACGCTGCTCGCCGCGATCCGCACCATTCCGGACTACCCCAAGCCCGGCATCCTGTTTCGCGACATCACCACTTTGCTCGGCAATGCGCGCGCCTTCCGCCGCGCCATCGACGAGCTGGTGCATCCCTATGCCGGGCAGAAGATCGACAAGATCGCCGGCATCGAGGCACGCGGCTTCATCCTCGGCGGTGCGGTCGCGCACCAGCTTTCGGCCGGTTTCGTGCCGATCCGGAAGAAGGGCAAGCTGCCTTACGAGACGGTACGCGTCGCCTACAGCCTGGAGTACGGGCTGGACGAGATGGAGATGCACAAGGACGGCGTTGCGCCGGGCGAGAAGGTGATCCTGGTTGACGACCTGATAGCGACCGGCGGCACGGCGGAGGCGGCGGTCAAGCTGCTGAGGCAGATCGGCGCCGATATTCTTGCCGCGTGCTTCGTCATCGACCTGCCGGATCTCGGCGGACGGGCGAAGCTCGAAGCGCTGGGCGTGCCGGTGCGGACGTTGATCGGGTTTGAGGGGCATTAGGGAGTAGGGAGTAGGGAGTAGGGAGTAGGGAGTAGGGAGTAGGGAGTAGGGAGTAGGGAGTAGGGAGTAGGGAGTAGGGAGGGAAGCTCCGCATTCCGTGCAAGGCGCAGCACCCACTGCTGCCTAATCCCTACTGCCTAAAACCTACCCCCTACCCAGCCTTCACCAGCACGGCGCTGTCGAACTCCAGCACCTTGTCGCCTGCCGAATCGGAACCTTCCGAGCGCAGCGCCAGCAGGCGCCAGCCGGGGCGGGTGGCAAGCGGGCGGTGGGACAGGGCCGTGCGCATGAAGGTGACGGTTTCTCCGGCATAGACCGGCTTTGGCCATTTCAGGTTCCTGAAGCCGGGGGAGGGGCCGAATTCTGGTACCGGGCCGGGTCCGGTCCATTGAGAAGCGTCCATAGGATTTTTGAGATTGAGCTTCATCCAGGTGGCCGCGGTGTGCCAGCCTGAGGCGCAGAGGCGGCCGAACACGCTTTTCTTCGCCGCCTCCTCGTCGACATGAAAGACCTGTGGATCGTATTTGCAGGCGAACGCCTTGATCGCCTCGGTTTCGAATGTGTGCGAACCGAGGTTGATGGTATCGCCGATGCGGAAGAACGCGTCGAGGCTCATGCGCCGGCCTCGCGGGTCAAGAACATGACAGTGTTCTCAAGTTCGAAGACGCTTTCACCGCGCTGGTTGAACAGTTCGCTGCGCAAGGTGACGAGGCCGAGTTGAGGCCTGGATTTCGACAGGCGCCTGGCAAGCACGCTGGTGCTGCCGGCCAGTGTGTCGCCGGCCAGCACCGGCTTCTTCCATTTGACCTGGTCGATGCCGGGCGCGCCTTGCGCGGTCGAGTCGAGCAGGAAGGCGTCGCACAGCATGCGCATGAAGATCGCGCAGGTGTGCCAGCCGGAGGCGGCCAAGCCGCCAAGGATGCTGGCCTTGCCGGCGGCTTCGTCGAGATGCATCGGCTGCGGGTCGAATTCGGTGGCGAATTCGATGATTTCGGCCGCACTCACCTGCTTGGCGCCGAGGTCGATCGATGCGCCCTCGGTGAAATCCTCGTAGGCCCAGCTTTTTGCGGTCATGATCCCAATCCGGTTGTACGATCACCGGGCATCCGGATGCCGTCCGGGCGGCGTTTGGTCAAGCAAATTCTATTGGGCCTACAACCAGCCGCGGCGGCGGAAATACCAGAACGGCAGGATCGCCGACAGGATCATCAGGCCGATGGCGAAGGGATAGCCGAGCTCCCATTTCAGCTCCGGGATGACGTCGAAATTCATGCCGTAGATCGAAGCCACCAGCGTCGGCGGCAGGAAGATGACGGCGGCGACCGAGAAGATCTTGATTATGGCGTTCTGCTCGATCGAGATCATGCCGAGCGTCGCGTCGAGCAGGAACGAGATCTTCTGCGACAGGAAGGTGGCGTGGTCGGCGAGCGACAGCACGTCGCGCGATACTGTCTTGATGCGGGCGCGGACGTCCTTGCTCATCTTGATCTGGGTCGCGACATGGGCAAGGAAGCCGGTGAGGCGCTGCAGCGAGATAAGGCTGTCGCGGATCGAGGAGGCAATGTCCTCCTTGCGGCCGATGGCCTTGAGCAGTTCCTGGAAGTCGCGATTGCGCTTGTTCACCTTGGTCGACCGCGCTTCGAAGATATCGCGCGAGATCGTCTCGATGTCACGGCCAGCGCGTTCGAGAATATCGGCTAGGCGATCGACGATCGCCTCCAGCAGGCCGATCAGGATGGTGTTGCCGGTGGTGCAGCCTGTCGCCACCTTCTCGGCGCGCAGGGGAAAGGTCTTGAACGCCTTCGGCTCATGATAGCGGATGGTGACCAGTCTCGGGCCGGCAAGCACAAAGGTAACCGGTGACATCAAGGGATCATCGATTTCGGTCTGCGCCGGCAAGGTGGCGGTCATGAAGTAGGCGCCGTCCTCGATGTAGAGGCGGCTCGAAATCTCGATCTCCTCCATCTCCTCGCGCGTCGGGATGGCAACGCCGAGCCAGGTCTCGATCGCTGTTTCTTCTTCCTTGGTCGGGTTGAGAAGGTCGGCCCAGACGACGTGATCGCCATTGGCCACGAGATCGTCGGCGAGGCGCAGGCGATCATTGTCGACGACGAAGGCCTTGATCATCGCCGAATCTCCGTTGGTTGAGCCCAAGAGGTTTCGTTTGATAGCGATGGGTCTTGCACGCTCCGCCGCTCCCACGGGGACGGCCAAGTCGCATGCAAACGGCCATAGACCCGGTGCCAAGGGCAGTCAAGCGACGCGGCATGCCGGCTCTCCACTTGACGAAGCCGTGATCGGCCGCGGTCAGCGCGCCAGCCGCGGCGCCTCAGGTATTGAACTTGAACAGCAGGACATCGCCGTCCTGGACGACATATTCCTTGCCTTCGTCGCGCGCCTTGCCGGCTTCCTTGGCCGCCACTTCGCCGCCCAGTGTGACGTAGTCGTTATAGGCGATGGTCTGGGCGCGGATGAAGCCGCGCTCGAAATCGGTGTGGATGACGCCGGCCGCCTGCGGGGCCTTGTCGCCCTTGTGGATCGTCCAGGCGCGCGTCTCCTTCGGCCCGGCGGTGAAATAGGTGATGAGATGCAACAGATCGTAGCCGGCGCGGATGACCTTGTTGAGGCCAGGTTCGTCGAGGCCGAGCGAGGACAGGAACTCCATCTCTTCCTCGTCGGAGAGCTGGGCGACTTCGGCCTCGATCGCGGCTGAGATCACCACGGTGCCGGCGCCCTGCGCGGTCGCCATCTTTTCCACGGCCCTGGTGTGCTCGTTGCCGGTGGCGGCGTCGGCTTCGGCGACGTTGCATACATAGAGCACGGGGTGCGAGGTCAAGAGGTTCAGTCCCTGCAGGATGCGCAGGTCTTCCGCTGAAATGCCCTTGAGCAGGATGCGGGTCGGCTTGCCGGTCTGGAGGAGCTCGAGTGCTGCCTCCATCATCGGCAGCACGGTGGTTGCTTCCTTGTCCTTGCTGCCGGCGCGCTTGCGGATCTGCACGATGCGGCGCTCGAGGCTGTCGAGGTCGGCGAGCATCAGCTCGGTCTCGACCGTATCGGCGTCGGCGACAGGGTCGATCTTGCCCTCGACATGGGTGATGTCGTCATCCTCGAAACAGCGCAGCACATGCACGATGGCGTCGACCTCACGGATGTTGGCGAGGAACTGGTTGCCCAGCCCTTCGCCCTTGGAGGCGCCGCGCACCAGGCCGGCAATGTCGACGAAGGAGATGCGGGTCGGGATGATCTCTTTCGACTTGGCGATCGCGGCGATCTTCTGCAGCCGCGGATCGGGCACCGCCACCTCGCCGGTGTTCGGTTCGATGGTGCAGAACGGATAGTTGGCGGCCTGCGCCGCCGCCGTCCTGGTCAACGCGTTGAAAAGCGTCGACTTGCCGACGTTGGGCAAGCCAACGATGCCGCATTTGAAACCCATGTGTCCGGTCCTATCGGGAAACTAGAAATTTGATGAGGGCTATGGGCGATAGGGGTGAGCAACGTCAAGCCCCGCAGTCCCGATCCTATCGACGCTCAGTCCTTCTTGCCGAACAGTTTCTTCAGCATGGCGGCCATCGGGCCGCTTTCCGGCAGCTTGGCCGGCGCCTGCTGTGGCCGTGCTTGGCGGATGTGGCTTTGAGCCTTTGGACCTTCAGCCTTCGGCGCCTTGGGCGGCGGCCGGTCGTCGTCGCTGGTCGGCACCAGCTTGTCACGCAGGGCCAGAGTAATGCGGTTCATGAAGGAACTGTCGTCGCCCTTGGCCAGCAGCCCGGCATCGTCGGCGATGGTGTCGAGCAGCACGTCCAGCCATTCGCGGTCGGCCTTGGCGAAATCGCCGAGCACATGGGACTGCACCATTTCCCGGACGCCGGGATGGCCGACGCCGATGCGCACGCGGCGAAAGTTCTTGCCGACATGCTGGTCGAGCGAACGGATGCCGTTGTGTCCGCCGGCGCCACCGCCGACCTTGACCCGCAATTTGCCGGCCGGCAGGTCGATCTCGTCGTAAAAGACGGTCAGCGCCTCGGGGCCGAGCTTGTAGAAGCGCAGGGCTTCGCCGACCGGCTGTCCCGACAGGTTCATGAAGGTCTGCGGCTTGATCAGAAGAATCTTTTCGCCGGCAATCGTGCCTTCGGCGATCAGGCCCTGGAACTTCTTCGACCAGGGCGAAAACGAATGGCGGCGGGCAATTGCGTCCGCCGCCATGAAGCCGACATTGTGCCGGTTATCAGCGTATTTCGCGCCCGGATTGCCGAGGCCTGCAAAGACAAGCATCGTGAACTCCGGGCCCGAAAATTACTTCTCTTCGGCAGCAGGAGCCGCCGCTTCGGGGGCTGCCGCTTCCGCCGTCTCTTCCGTCTCCGGCTTCATCGCCGAGGAGCCGGCAATGGTCGCGATGGTGAAATCGCGATCGGAGATCACCGGCTTGACGCCGGCCGGCAAGGTAACCGCCGAGATGTGGATCGAATTGCCAATGTCGGCGCCGGTGAGATCGACGGTGATGAATTCCGGGATCGCATTGGCCGGGCAGTGGAACTCGACTTCGTGACGCACGATGTTGAGCACGCCGCCGCGTTTGATGCCGGGCGACTTGTCTTCATTGATGAAGTGGACAGGCACGTCGACGTTGACCTCGGTGTCCTTGCCGATGCGCAGGAAGTCGACATGGACCGGGAAATCCTTGACCGGGTCGAGCTGGAAATCCTTGGGCAGAACCTGGATTTTCTTGCCGTCGACATCGATCGTGGCGATCGTGGTCAAAAACCCGCCGCCATGGATTTTGTAGAAGACGTCCTTGTAGTTCAGCGCAATCGCCAGGGGAGGCTGTCTGTCGCCGTAAATAACTGCAGGCACTTTACCGTTGCGGCGAACTGCACGGGCGGACCCCTTACCGACCTGTTCGCGCGCTTCGGCCTTGAGCTCGTAAGTATCGTGGCTCATGGCATTTCCTTTCGCGTTTTATGGAGCGTTTGCGGTGGCAGTGTGCCTGGACCGTAAACGTCGAAAGCCGCCAGGCCTGGATGTCCGAATGCCAGAAACCGCATACGCGGAACTTTGTTCGGGATCACAAGGGAAGGCAGCCTTCCGCCGCGTTGCCTCCAAGGGTGTCTACGCGGGTGGCGGCTCTATAGCGGAAGGCGGGAAAGGGTGCAAGCCACGGCGGGCAAGGGCGGCCGATCCTGCGTTGGGCGCCGCATTGCGCTCAGGCCGGCAGGTCGGCGGGCGGATTTGATCCGTTTCCCTTGGCGCCACCGAGCGTGGACAGAGCGCTCAGCAGTTTCGTCCGGTCCTTGCCGATCATGAGCACGCCGCTGTCGGGCGCCAGCAGCGCCGAGAACGGAAGCATGGCAGCGCCGATCGAGGAGGCCTCAGGGCCGAATTGCCCCGACACGATCTCCGGCGCCACGATGCCGATTGCGCTGGCCTGGTTGAACTGGGTCTGCACCCTTGCCAGCAGTTCGAGATGGATCGGCCTGGGCAGGATCGAGTCGAGAACGATGGCCTCGATGTCGATGATGGAGGTGATGGCGATGATCGCCTCGACCAGCGCGCTCGCACAATCGTCGATCCATTCGAACAGCGGCACGCGCGCTTCGGCTGGCAACGGATCGAGTTCCCGCACACGATTGATCACCACGCCGCGCGACCTCAGGTGATTGACCAGCACATAGATCGAGGCGCGATGCAGCAGGCTCTGGTAGCGCGCAGGCTTCGCCGCCACCGAATCGAGGCTTGAGGGCGAGACCGGCAAGGGTCCGAGGGCAGCGCTGTTGCCATGCGGCCCGGTATGGACCCTGCCGCCTTGCACCAGGCCGCCGCCGACAAAAGTGTCGATCGAGATGTGCATGAAATCGCGAAAGCGGGCGCCGGCGCCCTGGACAAGTTCGGCCAGCGCCGCCGACGTGGCGTCGTTTTCCACGAACACCGGCGTCTTCGCCGGCGTGGCAAAGCATGTCGTCAGGTCGATCGCCTCCCAGCGGCTGCCGAGATCGTCGGGAAAGCCGAGTTCCTCGCTCCAGCCGCCGAGGAAATAGGGTGAGGCAATGCCGACGCCGACTATGCTGGCATCGCCAAGCCCATCCACCAGCTTTTCGAAGGTGGCCAGCGCCATGTTGCCGGCCTTCAGCACCAAATCAGGATCGGGGAAGCGGTATTCGTGCGACTCTCTTGCGCGGATTTCACCGGCGAAGTCGACCAGAACGGCTTCAAGCGCACGCCGGCCGATCTTGATGCCGACGCTGTAGATGCGCTCCGGCGTCAGCCGGTACAGCGTGGAGGGCGAACCGCGCTGCCCGAACCTTTTTCCCACTTGCTTTACGAATCCGGAAGATTCCAGGCCGTCGACGATGGCAGCGACGGCCGCCGGCGTCAGGCTTGCCGCGCGCGCCAGATCGGACTTGGAGGCTTCCTTGAGGCGACGGATGGCGTCGAGCACGAAACGCTCATTATAGTGCCGAACTTTGACAGAATTGCTGCCTTTCCCTGACAAAACCCGCACACTCCCCAAATGTCCCGTTCCCGGCGCGAAGCCCGCAAACCACCTGCGGCCGAGCGCACCCTGCGGTGCCTATGTTGGCGGCGACAGTGCGCGTCGGAACCATGGAAGTCAATTTTGCCGTTGCGCCTTTGCGCTATTTAATATAGCAAATTGAAAAAATAACTAGTCAGGGAGGAGACGTGCTGCACTCGGGCACACAAAGCGAAGCCGACGCTGCGGTGGTGCGGGCTGTTCCTGTTGCCCTGGTTCAGGCGACGAAGGCTTTCGGCGGCACGATTGCGCTCAAGGACGCCTCCTTCGAATTGCGCTCCGGCGAGGTGCTGGCGCTGCTTGGCGAAAACGGCGCCGGCAAGAGCACCTGCGTGAAGCTTCTGGCCGGTGTGCATTCTCCCACCAGCGGTCATGTCGAGGTTGACGGCAAATCAGCCGTCTTCCATTCGCCGCATGACGCGCAGGCGGCCGGCATTGCGGTCATGCACCAGCATCCTGGCCTGTTTCCCGATCTGTCGGTGGCGGAGAACATCTATCTCGGCCACATGCCGCGCGACCGCTTTGGCGGCATCGACAATGCCGCCATGCTGGCCGGCGCCCGCAAGGTGCTGGCGACCGTCGGCCTCCGCGTTCCGGCGGCAACGCGGCTGGGAACACTGCGCACCTCAGAACAGCAACTGGTCGAGATTGCCCGGGCGCTATCGCTGGATGCGCGCGTGCTGGTCATGGACGAACCGACGGCGGCGCTGTCGCAGCGCGAGGTCGAGCGGCTGTTTTCCGTCGTTGCCGATCTCAGGCTGCACGGCGTGGCGATGATGTTCGTCGGCCACCGTATGGACGAGATCTTCCGCATCGCCGACCGCATCGCGGTGCTGCGCGACGGGCGCCTGATCGGCGTCAAGCCGAAGGCCGAGCTTGGCCGTGCTGCCGCCATCAGCATGATGGTCGGGCGTGAAGTCACCGACCTCTATCCCGAACGGCGCCATGCCTCAAGCGCGCTGGTGCTGGAGGGGAAGGGACTTTCGCGCGCCGGCGGCTTTACCGGCATCGACCTCAAGCTTCACGCAGGTGAGGTGCTCGGCCTTGGCGGTCTGGTCGGCAGCGGACGCACCGAGATTGCGCGCGTGCTGTTCGGTATCGACCGGCCCGACGCCGGCGAAATCCTGATCGACGGCAAGCCCGTGCAGTTCGCCTCGGCGCGCGACGCCATGGATGCGCGCATCGCCTATGTGTCGGAAGATCGCATGGGCCAGAGCCTGGTGATGGATTTCTCCATCCTCGACAATGCGGTGCTACCTGTTCTCGACAAGGCCGCACAACGCGGTCTCTACGGCACCGACCGCGCCATCGGTCTGGTAGCGGACTGGCTGAAGCGCATGAAGCTGCGCTTTTCCGGTTATGGGCAGCCGGTGAAAGAGTTATCCGGCGGCAACCAGCAGAAGGTGGTGCTGGCCAAATGGCTGCGCACCGAGCCGCGCGTGCTCATCCTCGACGAGCCGACGCAAGGCATCGATGTCGGTACCAAGGCGGAAGTGCATGCAATGATTGCTGACCTTGCCGCGCAAGGCATGGCGATCCTGCTGATCTCGTCAGAGATGCCCGAACTGATCGGCATGTGCGACCGCATTATCGTGCTGCGCGAAGGCCGCCAGACTGCCGAGTTTTCGCGCGGGCAAGCCACGCAGGAAAAAGTACTGGAAGCGGCGACCAGGACCGATGAACGTGCCGGCCAGGCAGCGCAGATAGAACGCGCCGCCGAGGAGGAAAAGGCAAAAGAACCGTTCGATTTTCTGAAGCGGCGGGAATTCGGCCTGCTTGCGGCAATGCTCGCCGTCGCCATTCCGGTCACCATCATCAACCCGCGCATGGTGAGCGCGGCGAACCTCACCGCTGTGTCGATGGACGCGGCCTTGCTGATTGTCGCCGCACTGGCGCAGATGCTGGTGCTGATCACCCGCAACATCGACCTGTCGATCGCAGCTGTGATCGGCCTCTCCGCCTATATGGCGGCCAGCATGGTTCAGGCCTATCCCGGATTGGACATCGGCATCGGCCTGATCACCGCCTGCGCGGTCGGCGGCTTTGCCGGACTGCTCAACGGCCTTGTCGTTACCAGGGGAAAGATCCCGGCCATCGTCGTGACGCTGGCTTCGATGTCGATCATCCGCGGTTTCAACTCGATCTGGGCGGCGGGCGACCAGGTCAGCGCCGACGAAGTCACGCAAGCCTGGCTCGACATGACCGGGCTGAAGATCGCAGGCGTGCCGCTGATCGTCATCATCGCTATTGTCATCCTGTGCGCCGGCTATGTGCTGCTCTATCGCACCGCAACCGGGCGCGAGCTGTTTGCCACCGGTTCCAACCCGGACGGCGCAAGGCTGATCGGCATTCCGGTCGACCGGCGCATCCTGCTGGCCTTCGGCATGGCCGGCCTGCTAGGCGGCCTGTGCGGCGCCCTGTGGGCTTCGCGCTACGCCACCATCGATGCCCGCGTCGCGCTCGGCTTCGAACTCACGGTGATCGCCTCTGCGGTGGTCGGCGGCGTCGCCATCCGCGGCGGCTCGGGCACGCTGCTCGGCATCATCCTTGGCGCGCTCACGCTCTTGGTCATCAAGAACGGGCTGACGCTGGTGCGCGTCGACCCGCTCTGGCTGCAGGGCGTCTATGGCCTGGTGATCCTGGTTGCCATCGGCATCGACACCTTCATCGCGCGGCGTGCCGAACAGGCAAGACAGGCGAGGGCGAGATGAGAAAGTTTATCCGCTCGATCGACTTCTGGGATCTGCTGCTGGCGACCGCCTGCCTCGCTGTCTTCGTCTATGCGGCGGTCTTCGTGCCGAATTTCGTCTCCGGCTTCAACCTCTCGCAATTGGCCGCAAGCGCCTCGGAAAAGGCGTTGCTGATCCTGCCGATGACGCTGCTCATCATCACCCGTGAGATCGACCTGTCGATCGCCTCGGTGCTGGCGTTGACATCCGTGATTTTTGGCCTGCTTGTCCAGGCTGGCGTGCCGACGCTGGCCGCCATTCCGCTGACGCTCGTCTTCGGCGGCCTGCTCGGCGCCTTCAACGGCTATCTGGTGTCGGGCCTCGGGTTGCAGTCGCTGGTGGTGACGCTCGGCACCATGGCGCTCTATCGGGGCATTGGCTACATCCTGCTCGGCACCGGTTCGGTCAACATATTGCCGCCGGCGGTCGTCGATTTCGGCATCAGCAATCTGCCGGGCACACAAATCCCGTGGACCATCGTGCCGTTCCTGCTGCTGGCGCCGATCTTCGCGGTGGTGCTGCAGAAGACGCCGACCGGCAAGCGCATCTATGCGCTCGGCGGCAGCCCCGAAGTGGCGCGTTATTCCGGCATCGATACGCGCAAAATGGTGCTGAAGCTGTTCGTCGTTTCGGGCATGGTCGCAGCCATCGCCGGCATCGTCTATACCGCGCGCCTCTCCAACGCCCGCGCCAACAATGCGCTCGGCATGGAGCTCGATGTCATCACCATCGTGCTGCTCGGCGGCGTCAGCGTCTTCGGTGGTAAGGGGCGGCTCACGGGGGTCATGCTGGCGCTGCTGTTGATCGCCATCATCCGAAATGTGCTGGCGCTCAACCAGATCGGCGGCGACGCTCAAGGCATGATCATCGGCCTGCTTCTGATCGGCTCGCTGCTGGTCGGCAATTACTGGCGCTCCCTGGAGGAGCGGCTGTCAAGATCGCGCGTCCTGCGCGAAACCAAGGGGTGATCTCGGGCCCCTTTCTTCAAGCCCGAATTCTGACGGAGGAGACACAATGAAAGCGTTTAGAATAGCCCTGCTCGCATCCGCGGTTCTGCTTGCGCCGGCCTCGCTGGCCTACAGCCAGGAATGCGCCAAGGAACCGGTGACCGTCGGCTTCCTGCCCAAGCTCGACACCGATCCCTACTTCAAGGTGGCTTTCGGCGGCGCCGAAGAGGCGGCGAAGGAAATTGGCGGCACCGCCACCCAGGTCGCCCCGTCGCAGGCGACGGCCGAGGCACAGATCGAATTCATCAACAGCCTTGTGTCGCAGAAGGTCGGCGTCATCGCTATCGCCGGCAACGACGCCAATGCCGTTGCGCCTGCGCTGAAGCGCGCCGTTCAGCAAGGCGTCCGGGTGATCTCGTACGATTCCGACGTCGCGGCCGATGCGCGCGCGGTGTTCGTGAACCAGGTGAAGGGCGACAGTCTGGCCGAAATGATGCTGGAAAGCGCATTCAACCTCAGCGGCGGCGAAGGCGAGTTCGCCATCCTGTCGTCGACGCCGACGGCGACCAACCAGAACGCCTGGATCGACTTCATGAAGGCGAAGATGGCGGCAGAGCCGAAATACGCCAAGATGAAACTGGTGCAGGTCGCCTATGGCGAGGAGAGCGAGCAGGTCAACCAGCAGCAGGCCTTGGCGCTGGTGCAGGCGTTTCCGGATCTCAAGGTGATCATCGTGCCGGCAGGCATAGGCCTTCCGGCGGCCGCGCGCGCACTCGAGGAAGCCGGTATGATCGGCAAGGTCAAGCTGACCGGCCTTGCGCCGGCCACTTTGATTTCGAAATACATCAAGGATGGCGCTGCCCAGGATATCTGGTGGAATGTCACCGATCTCGGCTACCTGACCTATCAGGCGGCCCAGGCGCTGGCGCAGTGCAAGATCACCGGCAAGGAAGGTGAGAAGTTCACGGCAGGCAGGCTCGGCGAGTACACGATCGGCGCCAGCGGCGAACTGATCCTCGGCCCGGCCAAGATCGTGACGCCGGAAAACCTGGCCGAGTTCAAGTTCTAAGCCTCCCAAGGCCCGGCGGGCGCCGGTTCAAGCCGGCGCCCGCTCAGTCGAAAAGCGTGAGGGCGACGATGAAACTCTTGCTGGCAGGCGAGACCTTCGCGGCGACGACGTCGGTCGCTGTCGGCGGCGACGTTCTGACAAGTGCGACATGGGTGAATGGCGCGACGGCCTTCAATGCCGCACTTGCGGCAGAGGGCATAGCGGTGACGCAGATCGGTGGCGATCGCTGCGCGGCCGAATTTCCGTATGACCTCGACGCGCTGGCCGAATACCAGGCGGTGGTGATCTCCGATGTCGGCGCGCTGACCTTGCTGGTCACGCCGGAGGCCCGCGCCGGGCGCATTGGCGTCAACCGCCTCGAGGTCCTCAAGGCCTATGTCGAAAGCGGCGGCGGGCTGATGCTGGCCGGAGGCTATATGGGGTTCCAAGGCATGTTCGGCACGGCGCGTTTCCACGACACCCCGGTCGAGGACGTGCTGCCCGTGCGCTGCCTGCCATTCTCGGACGGGCTGGAAGTGCCGCAAGGCCTGCAGCCGTCGATCCTTCAGGCGTCGCATCCGATCCTTGCCGGTGTCGCGGGTCCGTTGCCGCCGATCCTCGGCATGAACAAACTCGATTTCAGGCGCGACGGCTCGTCCCAGCTTCTGGCGACCTGCCAGTATCGCGGCACGGACTGGCCGCTGCTTGCGGTTCGTGAGCATGGCCGTGGCCGCACCGTCGCGTGGGCGACCGACATCGGCCCACACTGGCTGTCGCAGGATTTTTTGGGATGGCCGCTCTACGGCATATTGATGGCCAACATCATGCGCTGGCTGGCCGGCAAGGATTAAGCCTGGCGTGTTTGTAGGGCAGCTAGTCCGGCTTGCTGCTCAACGCTTCGCGCAGCGCCTGGATCCGCCGATTCAAGGCATCGAGATCAGCCATCGTCATGCCCGAGCGTTCGATCAGGGTTTCGTTGAGGCAGTTGCACTGGACGAGCAGCGCGCGGCCGGCAGGCGTCAGGTCGACCTGCACTTGGCGCTCGTCCGTCTGGCTGCGCTGGCGGGTGACGAGACCGGCCTGTTCCATGCGCTTCAACAGCGGCGTGATGGTGCTCGATTCCAAAGCGAGCCTGTGCGCAATCGAGCCGACCGACATCCCGCCGGCTTCGGCAAGTGCGTTCAGCACGAGATATTGCGGATAGGTGATGCCCATCTCGTCCAGCATGGGCTTGTAGGTGCGATTGATTGCCATGCTGGTGGCGTAAAGCGTGAAGCAGAGCTGGTTGTCCAACGGGAGAGGCACGAGGCATTCCTTTGCCGACTGAGCACATCAATATGTACCACGAAAAATGATATCGCGATATATTTTTCTGTAGACAAGGATTTGGACCTGCGCTAGTCTTATGGTTATCGCGATATTGATTATCGCGGAAGCAATCAATGGAGAGCGAGATGACCAAGCCCGGCAGCAGCACGATCACCACCAAGGACGGCACCGAAATTTTCTACAAGGATTGGGGAACGGGACAACCCATCGTCTTCCATCACGGCTGGCCGCTGAGCAGCGACGACTGGGACGCCCAGATGCTGTTCTTCCTGTCCAAGGGCTACCGCGTCATTGCCCATGACCGGCGCGGCCATGGCCGCTCGACCCAGACCGATACCGGCAACGAGATGGATACGTATGCCGCCGATGTCGCGGAACTTGCGGCGCATCTCGACCTCAGAGACGCCATCCATGTCGGCCATTCCACCGGTGGCGGCGAAGTGGCCCGTTATGTCGCGAAGTACGGCTCCGGTGGCCGTGTCGCCAAGGCCGCATTGCTCGGCGCGGTGCCGCCGATCATGCTGAAGACGGCGGCCAATCCGGGTGGCCTGCCGATCGAGGTGTTCGATGGTTTCCGCTCCGCCCAGGCAGCCAACCGCGCCCAGTTTTTCCACGATGTTGCGGCCGGCCCGTTCTACGGCTTCAACCGCCCCGGCGCCCAGGTGTCGCAGGCTGTCGTCGAGAATTGGTGGCGCCAGGGCATGATGGGCGGCACCAAGGCGCATTACGATTGCATCAAGGCGTTCTCGGAAACCGACTTCACCGACGATCTGAAGGCCATCGAGGTGCCGGTGCTGGTGATGCATGGCGACGACGACCAGATCGTTCCGATCGCCGACTCCGCGCTGCTGGCTGTCAAGCTGCTCAAAAAGGGCGAGCTCAAGGTCTACAAGGGCTTCCCGCACGGCATGGCGACGACCCATGCCGATGTCATCAATGCCGACCTGCTGGCGTTCTTCAAGGCGTAGAATCGTTCAGTTGAATAGACATCGTCCAGTTGGATAGGCAAGGCACCCGCCGCCGGGCGGGTGCATTTGCTTTCGTCGAAATGTCAGCGGGACAGTGCCTATTTATCGAGAAAACCAGTGATCAGTTTGACGGTGTCGTCGGGGTTTTCCTCCATGATCCAGTGTCCGGAAGCGGGCACGATGCCGCCCGTGACATCGGTCGCAACAAGCCGCAGGAGATCGGCCTGCGTGGTGCCGGCGGATTTTTCACCGCCGACAGCCAGCACCGGCATGGTCAGTTTGCCGCCGGCGGCAAGCATCGCCTGGTTGTCGATCGCGTCCTGGTCAAACGCCTTGAACTGCTCGAAAGCGTCATGCATCGCATGCGGGCGGGCATAGAGTCTGGCGTAGTGCTTGCGCGTGGCCTCGTCGATCTTCTTGGGGTCTGCCGACAGTTCGTTGTAGAAGCGATCGAGATAGATGCGCTCGCGCCCTGCGACCAGCCGCTCCATATCCGGGCCGCGGAAGTTGAAGTGCCAAAGCAGCGGGCTTTGCTTGATCTTTTCCCAATCGCCGATGCCGGGCAGCGGCGCATCGATGATGACCCATTTGGTGATGCGCTTGGGATACTGAGCGGCGAGCGCATAGCCGACCATGTTGCCGATGTCGTGGGTGACGAGATCTGCCTTGTCGATCTTCAGGGCATCCAACACGCCGGCGATGTCGACGGCCTGGTTCTTCTTGGCGTAGCCCGCTTCCGGGTGGGCCGACAGACCCATGCCGCGCAGGTCCGGCACGATGACGGTGTGGTCCTTTGCGAGGGCGATGGCCGCGGCGCCCCACATGTCTCCGGTATCGGCAAAGCCGTGCAGCAGCACGACGGCGGGACCCTTGCCGCCAACGCGCACATAGAGTTTGGTGCCGTTGGTTCCGACGGACTGCGTCTTGAAACCCGGCGGAAAGGGAACGATGCGTGCCGTCGCCGGCAAGGTAACAAGAAGCACACCCAATACGGCCAATACGATCTTGCGCATGTCATCCCCCAGAGACGTCGAAGGCCCCAAGCCTTCGTTGATGACTATCTCTAGCAGGCTTTTCAACCAGCGCATGGTGAAAGAATCACAGAGGGCGCAGCAATGCCGCGCCCTGCGTCAAATCCGCAAAATCGACCGGTTTTATCTGGCCGCCGCTTGCGCCTTCCTGGCTTCCTTCATGTTGGGCAGGAACACCGTCAGCAGGCCGAGCAGCGGCAGATACGAGCAGATCTGGAAGACGAAATCGATGCCCTTCATGTCGGCGACGACGCCGAGCACGGCGGCTGCAATGCCGCCCATGCCGAAGGCGAAGCCGAAGAAGATCCCGGCGATGGTGCCGACACGTCCCGGCACCAACTCCTGCGCAAACACGACGATGTTGGAGAAGGCCGAGGACAGGATCAGGCCGATCAGCACCGTCAGCACCATCGTCCATTCGAAATTGGCGTAGGGCAGCGCCAGCGTGAACGGCAGCACGCCGACGATCGAGAACCAGATCATCGCCTTCTGGCCGTAGCGGTCGCCGAACGGTCCGCCGAGCAGGATGCCCAGCGCCGAGGCGCCGAGGAACAGGAACAGCATGACCTGGCTCATCTGCACCGACACGCCGAACTTATGGATGGAATAAAAGGTGTAGTAGCTGGAGAGCGAGGCGATGTAGGCGTTCTTGGTCAGCACCAGCAGCGTCAGCACCGCCAGCGCTCCCATCACCTTCTTGCGCGGGAAGGGGGAGACGAAGCTTGCCGCCTTGCGATTGCCCTGCGCGGCGCGCATCCGGCTGTACCAGCCGCCGACCCGCGACAAAACGATGATGCCGATCAGAGACCCGACGGCGAACCATGAAATGCTGGTCTGGCCGAAGGGCACAACGATGAAGGCAGCGAGCAGCGGCCCCATCGACTGGCCGAAATTGCCGCCGACCTGGAACAAAGATTGCGCCAGGCCAAAGCGGCCGCCGGAGGCAAAGCGGGCAATGCGCGAGGATTCCGGATGGAAGATCGCCGAGCCGATTCCGATCAGCGAGGCGCCGACCAGAAGCAGCGCATAGTGGCCGGCATAGGCCAGAACGATCAGGCCAATCAGCGAGGACGCCATGCCGTAGGGCAGCGAATAGGGCATTGGCCGCTTGTCGGTGATCATGCCGATGACCGGCTGCAGCAGCGACGCCGTGACCTGGAAGGTGAAGGTCAGAAGACCGATCTGCCAGAAATCGAGACCGTAATTCTCTTTCAGCAGCGGATAGATCGCCGGCAGCAGCGATTGCATGATGTCGTTGATGCCGTGGCAAAAGCTCACCGCCAGAATGACGGTGAAGGCGGTCGCCTGGGCTGAAGGGAGGCTGGCGCTTGGCTGCGGTGCAATGCTGGTGGCTGTCGTATCGGTCAAGGCAGGCTCCGAGGTCTTTTTGGCGGGTGTTTGCCCGCGGGCAGGCTTGGCGGCCGCTCCCGCGGACCGCCTTAAGGACGCTCGTCTGAAGCGCTTGGGCGACGCCCCTGCGGAGCGCCTTGGGGATGGCTGCCTTATAAGCCGCTTGCGAGGCGACTTCTTTCGTGGTTTGGTCCAATAGTTTCGCAAGTGGGCCATAGCCGATGCCACATGGCAGGGACATCTTCCGCGCCGGCAATGCCGATCTCGGCCGATTGCACGAAAGCCGCTGGCAGTGGCTGGAGGAGGTTTCCGGGCCGGCGGTGGCTTTGCCGACCGAATATCCGGACGGTTACCTCGTGCCGCAACACCGCCACAGCCGCAGCCAACTGCTGCATGCGCTGGTCGGTGTCGTGCTGGTGACGACCAGGTACGGGCGCTGGATGGTGCCGCCCGACCACGCAATGTGGATACCGGCCGGCACCGAGCATTCTGTCGAAATGCTGGGCGACGTCTCGATGCGCTCGGTCTATGTCATGCCGGGCGCTATCCCCGGCCTGCCGGAAGGCTTGCGTGTCGTCGGCGTCACCGAGCTGATGCACAGCCTGATCGTAGAATCGGAAAAGCTGCCGCAAGGTGGCGAACTGGAAGGCCGCGGCGGGTTGATCATGAACCTCTTGCTGCACGAGATCCCGACCTTGCCGGAACGGCCGCTCGGCCTGCCGTTCCCGTCTGATCCCAGGCTGGCGGCGCTCTGCCGACGCTTCGTGGCGGCACCGTCGCCGCATGCCACGATCGACGAGTGGGCCGATGCCGCGGGGATGAGCCGGCGCTCCTTCACCCGCGCCTTCCAGCGCCAGACCGGACTGTCCTTGTCGACTTGGCGCCAGCAGGCCTGCCTGTTTGCGGCACTTCCCAGGCTCGCCGATGGCGAGCCGATCACCAGGGTGGCGCTCGACCTCGGTTATGACAGCGTGCCGGCATTCATAACCATGTTCAAGCGCATGCTCGGGGCCTCGCCGCGCGGCTATATGCGCGGCGCCCGCGACGAAGGCATGCGGCGGGCTCAGCCTCGACTTGAGGCCCCGGCGCCGTAGCGCCAGGAAAAAGCCCGCAGCACTTTGTCGTAGGCCCTAGTCCAGCTGAACGCCGCTGGCCTTGACGATCGGTTCCCATTTGGCGAGTTCGGCCTTCACATGCGCTCCAAGCTCTTCCGGGGTGGAGGCCACTATCGAGGCGCTGAACTGGGCCATGCGGGCGATCACATCAGGGTCTTTCAGGGCTTCAACTGCCGCCTTCTGAAGAACGGCGACGACCTCCGGCGGCGTGCCTGCGGGCGCGAACAGAGCGTTCCAGCTGTAGGTTTCATAGCCGGGAATGGTTTCGGCAATGGCCGGTATGTCGGGGAAGGAGGGAACGCGCTCCTTGGTGGTGACGCCAAGCGCTCTCAGCGTCCCGCTCTTGATATGGCCCGATGAAGAGGGGAGGTTGTCGAACATCATCGGCACCTGATTGCCGATAACGTCGTTCAAGGCCGGTCCGGCGCCCTTGTAGGGAATGTGCTGCATACTGACGCCGGCCATCGTCTTGAAAAGCTCGCCGGAGAGATGCAGCGGGGTGCCATTGCCTGATGAGGCGTAGGCATATTTGTCCGGGTCCTTCTTCAGCATCTCGATCAGTTCCTTGACGTCCTTGGCGGGGAATTCAGGGTTTACGACCAGGACGTTTGGCACCAGCACGAGCAACGATATCGGCGCAAAATCCTTCTCCGCGTCGTAGGGCTTTGTCTTCAGGATCAGCGGGTTGAGCGCGTGGGTTGCGACCGTGCCCATCAGGATCGTGTAGCCGTCCGGTTCGGCTCGGGCGACCTGGGCAGCGCCGATGCTGCCCCCGGCGCCGCCGACATTTTCGACGACAATCTGCTGGCCCAGCTTTTCGGACATCTTGTTGGCGACTAGGCGCGCGACCAGATCCGTCGAGCCACCGGCGGAAAAGGGGACAACCATGGTGATGGTCCGGTCCGGAAAATCGGCGGCCCAAGCCGCCGGTGCTGAAAGGGTGGCTGCGATGGAAACCGCGAGCCCGAGCAAAGTCCTACGCCGCATCTGCTACTCCTCCGTTGATTGGAGGGGCAGTATGGCCATGGTGAACTCCTCGCACAATGCAACCATGGACTGACTGCCCGCCTCAGGAGATCGGGCTTGACACCGATGCTTCGGTTGGCGTGCGCGAGAACGCCTCACCCCTCAGTTCAATCAGCCTTGGTCCAGCTGAAAACAAGCCATTTGTATCGTGACGTCTCTTCAGGCTCGGCCGTGTAGGTCATCTGCATGTCGCCGCCCTCGGCGTAGATGTCGAGCCTGGGCGCCGTGTCCAGTTCGAGCCACAGGGATTCGTTCTTGAACGACCATGTCCCGCACCAGACGCAAGGCCCCGATGCCGGGTCACCCGGTTGGTGAAAATCGTAGCGGCCGTCCGCCGTGATCTCCAGATAGTCGAAGGCGCCATAAAAGGCGGTCACAGTCTGCTGAAATTCTGTCGCAGCCGCTTCCTGGTCGGGCTTCGCCGGCTCTTTCAGATCACGCGGTGGCCGGATTGCGGACCCTGCGATGCTCCATTTGCCGATGAAATCCTTTTCGGTGGGAAGATATTCCGTTTGCGCCTGCGCGGTCGAAACCGGAGCGATTGTCGGCGCATAGGCCGCGCTCGCGATGCCGATTGCGAGAAGCATTCCTGCGATGCCTGCAGCCTTGATTCGATTGCGCATCAGTTGCGCTCCTTTCACGACGGTTTGGGGCAGATTCCAAAACGAGATTACCCCCGAGCTAGGCCCGTGGGCACGCTTTTGGGCAACATGGATTAATCGAACAGGCTCGACACGGACTCTTCGGTCGCTGTGCGCGAAATCGCCTCGCCCATCAGGTCGGCGATGGAGATGACGCGGATATTCGGGGCGTCGAGCACGCCTTGCGTCGGCTGGATGGAATCGGTGATCACCAGTTCCTGCAGCTTCGAGCCGCTGATCCGGGCGACCGCACCGCCCGACAGCACGCCGTGGGTGATATAGGCGGTGACGCTGGTAGCGCCGTTGGCGAGCAGCGCATCGGCGGCGTTGCACAGCGTGCCGCCGGAATCGACGATGTCGTCGATCAGCAGGCAATCCTTGCCGGCGACCGCGCCGATGATGTTCATCACTTCGGATTCACCGGGACGTTCGCGGCGCTTGTCGACGATGGCCAGTTGTGCGTCGAAGCGTTTGGCGAGCGCGCGGGCGCGCACCACGCCGCCAATATCGGGCGAGACGACGACGACATTGGCAAGCTGTTTGTATTTTGCCTTCACGTCGCGGGCCATCACCGGCACCGAGAACAGATTGTCGGTCGGAATGTCGAAAAAACCCTGGATCTGGCCGGCATGGAGGTCGAGCGTCAAAACGCGGTCGACGCCAGCGCGGGTGATCATGTTGGCGACCAGCTTGGCCGAGATCGGTGTGCGGCCCGAGGCCCGGCGATCCTGCCTGGCGTAACCGAAATAGGGGATGACCGCGGTGATGCGCTTGGCCGAGGAGCGCATGAAGGCATCGATCATGATGAGCAGTTCCATCAGATGATCGTTGGTCGGGAACGAGGTCGACTGCAGGATGAAGACATCCTCGCCGCGCACGTTTTCCTGGATTTCGACGAAGATTTCCTGATCGGCGAAGCGTCTGACGCTGGCCTTGCCCAGCGGGACATTGAGATAGCGGGCGACCGCTTCGGCCAGCACCCGGTTGGAATTGCCCGCGAAAAGCTTCATGCACCGTTCCTGGCGAAGGATGGGGAGGTCCTCTTAATCGGGCTTGTAGCGAGCCGTGCCGGTATTGCAAGCCTCGTTGACGGGAATCCGCCGGCTAATCTCAAAAACGTCAACAGTGAACGGAAGCCGGTAACAGGCGGATCAGCCGGCGCTGCCGCCGAGCCAGGCCGCGAACTGGTCGATCGTCTGGTCGGCGATCGCCTGCATGGTAGCGGGTGCAACCGCGGGCCAGCCTTCGGCGGCATTGACCGAGGGCGCCTTCTGCTGGCCATTGATGCGGTGTAGACGGTTGCCAGCGGGGTCATAGACGTCCCAGACATAGATAACGGTGGTATCCTTGCCTTCCGTCATGGTCGAGAAGTAGCCCTTCAGCACATGGGTGGCGGCCTGGTCGGCGCTGCCGGCAAGGGTGATGCCGCGCTGCTTGGCGCGTGTCTGCAGTTCGGCCGTCAGCGGCGTTGCCGCTTCCACGGAGGCGCCGACGATCGGCGCGATCTGCAGCCGGGTCTTCGACAAAGCGGCGGCGCTCTGCGCGGGGTTGGCGGGTGTCGTGGCGCCGACGGCCGGCGCTGGTGTGGCGGCGGGCGCGATGCCCGGGGCAGCCAAGGGCTGAGCCGGTTGGGCCGAGGCTGCCGGCGGCGTGATGGCGGACGGCTCAAGGACGTCCTTGGCATTGGTGCAAGCGGCCAGCACAAGCGCTGCGAGCAATGACACGGTCGTCACATGCGATCGTCTCATCTGCCCGAAAACTCCTTAGTCGCGAACGCCCCCGCGTGGACCAACCATTATGGATTCACTGTACGATCAAGTCGAGATCATGGCGTGAAAGCGGCTTCGGCTGGGATTCGGTGGTCAGGTAGGTGCGGCCAAGCGTCATCGCCGTCTCGGTTTCGGAGTCCATGATGATCATGTGCGCGAACAATGTCATGTTGGGCGCGATCGGCTCGGGATTGCCCTGGTAGAACATCGGCATATCCATCCAGGACGGGGTGAAGCGGGCGCCGACGGAATAGCCGCAGGCGTTCAACCGATGCTTGGTCAGGCTGTGCGCCTCCAGCGTGCGGGCATGCGCGTCGAAGACGTCGCCGAAGGTGTTGCCGGGCGTCATCGCCTTCTCGACCGCCAGAAGAGCCGCGCGGGCGGCGTCGAACAGCTCCTGATGGCGCTTCGACGCCTTGCCGGTCAGCACGGTGCGCATCATCGGCGCGTGATAGTGATGGAACACGCCGGCCCATTCGAGCGTCAGCTGATCGTTCTTGGTCAGCTTGCGGCGCCCGGCCTTGTAGCGGCAGAGCAGCGCGTCGATGCCCGAGCCGATGATGAATTCATTGGCCGGATAGTCGCCGCCGCCGGCAAACACCGCGCCCTGCATGGCGGCAAGGATCAGCGCTTCGTCGCCGCCCTGCTTGATCAGCGGCAGGGCCGCGTCGAGCGCGTCGTCGGAAAGGTTGGCGGCCTTTTCGGCCTTGGCGATTTCAGCCGGGCTCTTGAACAGGCGCAGACGGCCGACAATACCGGAGGCGTCGGCGATCTGGCCGAAGGTCTGCAGCTGCTCGTCGACGCGGCGGCCATTGAAGGCGGTCAGGCCATGGGTGTCGTATTCGACGCCGATGCGGGCGCCGAGGAGATTGAGGTCGTTGAGCAGGTTGCGCAGGTCGACCGCCGGGTTGGCGCCGTCGCGGTCGGTCCACAGCACGATGTTGTCGATGATCGATGTGTGGCGCGCCTGGCGCAAATCGGCCGAGCGGGTGAGCAGCACCATCGAGCCGTCAGCCTTCACAACCAGGCACTGGAAGAAACAGAAGCCGAACGTGTCGTAGCCGGTTAGCCAGTACATGCTCTCCTGGGCGAAAAGCAGTACAGCATCGAGCCTCTTTTCCGTCATCTCGATCATCAACCGGTCACGCCGGGCGTCAAATTCCGACCGTTCGAAATGCAGCGCCATTATCCGTTCTCCAAAACAATTGCCGAAACCTGCCGACCGTAGTCCGGTTCCTTGCGATGCGTCGCGCGCCGGTAGGAAAAGAAGAGATCCTCCTCGGCATAGGTGCAGCGGCCAAGCCCCTGCGCGGTCACGCCAGCCTTCTTCAGCCGGTCGACCGTATAGAGGTTGAGATCGAACATTGCATGCGCCGGATTGGCCGAAGGCGCGAAATAGCCGATGTTTTCGGCATCGGCTTCGACGAAACGGGCGACGAATTCCGGCCCGACCTCGTAATTGTCGGGGCCGATCGAAGGACCGAGAACCGCAATGATGCGCTCACGGCGGGCGCCGAGGCTTTCCATCGCGGCAATGGTGTTTTCAAGCACACCGGTGAAAGCGCCCTTCCAGCCGGCGTGTGCAGCGCCAATGATGCGCGCTTGCGCATCGGCGAACAGCACCGGGCCGCAATCGGCCGTCGAGGCGCCGATGGCGATGCCCGGCCGGTCGGTGACGATGGCGTCGGCCTTGGGCCGCGGGCCGGGAAAGGGTTCCCTGGCAATAACGACATCGGGCGAGTGGACCTGATGCGCGGTCAGGAGATGGCTGGCCGGCACACCCATCCAGGCAGCGACGCGGCGGCGGTTCTCGGCGACCAGCATCTGATCGTCATCCGACCCGGTGCCGATGTTAAGTCCCTGATAGATGCCGCCGGAGACGCCGCCGATACGGGTGAAATAGCCATGGCGGATACCTCGCGGCTTGGCCGCTTCCAGCAGCGGCGAGCGAACAGGATCCGGTTTGGTCTGATTCAGCATGGATGGGTTTGTTGTCCGCGCCGGCGTTTTCGTCAAGGCGAAGTTCGGCCGAGTGATTGCGACAGTGCTGCTGCGTCGACTTTGCATTGGCCAAAAGCAGGCATGCGACCACAAGCGACATGGCGGGACGGCTTGTAACGATCTCTGAGGGTCAGACTGGCTGATGCGGCAGGATTTTCAGGATTTTGAACAGCGTGCCCATGCCGTCGGGTCCGGCCAGGCGCTCGACGGCATCGGCAATGGTTTGTCGTGCCTCTTGGCTTGCCTGGCTGCCCAACTGGCCAGCTCGCTCAAGCAATCCCATGCCAAGCAGAAAGTCGCCCTGCGTCGCCAATTCCACATCGAGGCCATGCGCCCGCACGACGGCGGCCAGTGCCGCGAAGTCGACATGGGCGGTGAGATCGGCTTCGCCGGGATTGGCCAGCACATCTTCTGGGGCGTGCCTGCGCACAGCCTGCAATGTGTCGCCGAAACCGGGCTGGAGATGGCCGTAATCAGGGAACAGCCCGGCGCCGCCGTGGTCGGCTATGCGTTCGGCAATGGTCGCCATCAGTGCCGCGCGGGCCGGTGCTATTTCGAAAATAGAGCCTTGTGGCGCCTCGGCGGCGTCTTCCGGCAGCAGCATCGCCTCGACCGAGCCGGCGCCGGCGAAGAAGCTCAACTCGTCTGAGACATCGAGGCCGATCACCCGTTCGCGCCAGCCGGCGCCGGCGCGGATGAACTGGCGGATCGGCACAGCGTCGAACAATTCGTTGCCGACAATCAGCAACGGCGCCTGCGGTAGTGTGGCGATGGTTTCGTGCCAGCCGAGCTCAACCGAAGTTTCGGCAAGCGTCTGCTTCTGGATTTCGGTCAGCCGCGGACTGGTCTCGACCAGAGCGAAGGAGGCTCCGGCGGCGATAGCCGGATCGAGCCGCGTCAGGGTGCGAAGCATGTCCTTCATCAGCGTGCCGCGGCCAGGCCCGATCTCCGCGATGGTGACCGGCAGGGGTCGGCCGATCGCCAGCCAGGCCTGATAGAGCCAGACGGCGACGAGTTCGCCGAACATCTGGCTGATCTCGGGTGCGGTGACGAAGTCGCCGGCGGCGCCGAACGGCTCGCGCGTGGTGTAGTAGCCGTCGCTGGGATCGAACAGGCAGAGCGCCATGTACTCGTTGACGGGGAGGGGGCCGAGCGCGCCGATCAGGTCGACGATGCGGGTCTTCAGCCGTGTCATGCCGGCTGTGGTTGCGGCGCCGGTTTGGCTGTGGCCATCGCCCAGATGCCGGCCAGCACCATCGGCAGCGACAGCACCATGCCCATGGTGAGCCAGCCGCCGAGGAGGTAGCCGAGCTGCTGGTCGGGCTCGCGGAAGAACTCGACGAAGATGCGTGACAGGCCGTAGCCGCAAATGAAGGCGCCGCCGACAAAGCGCGGCGTCTTCAGCTTCAGCCGCGAATGGGTGAGGAAGCGCAGGACCAGGAACAGCACCGCGCCCTCGAGCAGCGCTTCGTAGAGCTGGCTCGGATGGCGAGGCTCCAGGCCCGCGACACAACCCGCCACGGTCTGCTGGAGACGCTCGTTGCAGAAGACGACGCCCCACGACACGTCGGTCACGCGACCCCAGAGTTCGGCATTGACGAAGTTCGCGATGCGGACGAGGCCGAGCCCGACCGGCACGCCGGCTGCCACCACGTCGAACAGCGTCCAGGTGCGGATGCCGCGCTTGAGGGAAAACAGCGTCATGGCGAGGATGACGCCAAGCAGGCCGCCATGGAACGACATGCCGCCCTGCCAGACGGCGAAGATGTCGAGCGGGTGGTCGATATAGCGCTTTAAATCGTAGAAAAGCACATAGCCGGTGCGTCCGCCGAGCACGACGCCGACGGCGGCCCAGACGATGAAATCGTCGAGGTCGATCGGCTTCATCGGCAAGACGCCATCAGGCCACAGCCTTGTGTTGGTGACGAGCCGCTTGGCGTACCACGAGGCGAACAGGATGCCGACGATATAGCCGATGCCGTACCAGTGCACAGCCAGCGGGCCGATCTGAACCAGGATCGGGTCGATGTTGGGGAAGGACAGCGACGCCATCGGCAGCGGGAAATAGTCGTTCAACAGGATCTCCTGGGAGGGCTCGCGTTAGGGCGCGGACCATGCGGCAGGGTTTTGGCGGGGTCAAGGCAAGGTGACGACAGCCTGATCGTCAGAGATAATGGGCTCAACCCTGCGGCTTGCCGGCGACCAATTGCCTCAGCGCATCGTTGATCCTGTCTTGCCAGCCGGGGCCATCTTCCTGGAAATGGTCGAGCACGGCGCGATCGATCCTGATCGAGACAAGCTCGCGAACGTTTGGTGCGGCGGAGGGTTCGCGAATGGGAGGCGCGGGTTTCTTGACCGGCTTGAAGGCCGCTTCAGCGGCTTCCATCGGATTGGTCGGTCGGCGCGGGGGCGTTGCCATTGGTTGATCCTGAATGAGAGTGACTCTTGCCTGGAGCAAGTCGTGAGGAAAACTAGGCCGCTGGTCTGTGAAGACCAGTAACTTCACTTGGTTCTCTCTGCCATTGCCCTGTATTTGGCTTCAAGCCTGTCCAGCACCTCGTCGCCAGGCTAGACCCGGCCCGCACTGGCATCCGAAATGCCCTTTGCGAGTGCTGCATCGAGTGCTGCAAAGCGCTTCTCCAAGTCCGCACTGTCCGTCACGGCAACCGTCGTTCCAAGAATCCATTTGCGATAATAGCAATCTGTCGGCCGGACCGTGAGCCAAATCGCGTCCGACATGAAGCCGCACCAGCTTCAACGTTCTTGCATTCCGCAGGCAGTGCCACTACGTCAATTCCAGCAAGCGAGGATTTGCCATGTCGACCGGACCGAACCGCATTCTCGATGAATTCGCCAAGCTGATGACCGATGCCGCGGGTGCCGCACAAGGCGTGCGCCGCGAGGTGGAGACTGCCTTCAAGGGGCAGGCCGAGCGCATCCTCAACACCATGGATGTGGTGCAGCGCGAGGAGTTCGAGGCTGCCCGCGACATGGCTGCCAAGGCCCGCGAAGAAAACACCAGGCTGGCCGCCCGCATCGATGCGCTCGAGGCCAGGCTTGCCGAATTGACCGGACAGGCCGCACCTGTGGCTGCGGCAAAGCCCAAAGCAAAAAAATAAAATTTGAACTTTTCCACAAAGCACAATCCGAAAAAATGCTTTGCCGTGAATCGTTTACCGGCAATGCATGAATCTTTGTGACAGCGCCTTTCCACATGCTGATGACGCAGTGCGAAAAATTAGGCTGTTCACGCGACTCCCGATCAATAGACTGAATTTGTTGCATGATTCGGAGCAGGGTCATGCGGCCGGGCGGTGGGGTCCGGTCCGGGGTCTTTGTGTCGTGAAGTCCTGGCCGTCCGAGTTCAAGACAAGATTGTTCGTCGTGTGTGCCCCGCGGAGCGTGTGGCGCTCCCCTGAACACAGGAAGCATTCCATGGAACTTCTCGAACTCGAATTCTCCCGCGAAATCCATCCGGTGGATGTCATCGAGCAGGTCGCCCATAACAATGACTGGTCCTTCGAACGGGCCGGCGATGACGAAATCTCGATCTCGGTTGCCGGCAGCTGGACCGACTATCACGTCTCCTTCTCATGGATGGAGGACTTCGAGGCGCTGCATCTGGCCTGTGCTTTCGACATCAAGGTGCCGGAAGCCCGCGCGCTGGAAGTGATGCGGCTTTTGTCGCTGATCAACGAGCAGATGCTGTTTGGCCATTTCGATCTCTGGGAGCAGGAGGGCGCGATCATGTTTCGCCAGTCACTGCTGCTCGCCGGCGGGGTCGAACCGTCGAGCCAGCAGGTCGAGGTGCTTTTGTCGTCGGCGCTTGAAGCCTGCGAATGCTATTTCCAGGCCTTCCAGTTCGTTGTCTGGTCGGGAACCTCGGCCAAGGATGCGCTGGCCGGTGTCCTGTTCGAGACCTATGGCAACGCTTGAGCTTCCATGAGTTCGAGCAGCGCGCGCAAGCCCGAGATCAGCTTTGCCGATTTTGATCGTGTCGACATCCGTGCCGGCACGATCGTCGAGGCCGAGCCTTTCCCCGAGGCGCGCAAACCCGCCTTCAAGCTGAAGATCGATTTCGGCCCTGAGATCGGCGTGAAGAAATCCTCGGCACAGATCACGAAATACTATGCGCCGGAAACGCTGGTGGGACGGCAGGTGTTTGCGGTGGTGAATTTCCCGCCGCGCCAGATCGGTCCGTTCATGTCGGAAGTGCTCACGCTCGGCTTCCCTGATGAGGAAGGCGCCGTGGTCCTTGGCGCCATCGAGCGCAAGGTGCCGGACGGCGGCAGGTTGTTTTAGGAAGATTGCGTCAGGCCGCCAGCTTGCGCTTCGTTCCCAGCGCCTCTTCGACCGTGTCCATGAACATTTCGGCGCAGGCTTTCCAGCTGTAGCGCATGGCGCGTTCGCGCGCCTCGGCGCGGTCGACATTGAGCGCTGCGAGCGAGGCCTCGCGCAGATCGGTCGACACCGCGCCGCCGATGCCGTCGCCGACAATGTCGATCGGTCCGGTGACCGGATAGGCGGCCACCGGCGTGCCGCTGGCCAGCGCCTCGATGATGACGTTGCCGAACGTGTCGGTGCGGCTGGGGAAAACGAAGACATCGGCCGAAGCGTAAATCTCGGCCAGCTCATCATTCGGCCGGTGGCCGAGGAAATGCGCCTGCGGGTATTTCGCCCTGAGCCTGGCCAGTTCCGGTCCTTCGCCGACGATCACCTTGCTGCCGGGCAGGTCGAGATCGAGGAAGGCGCTCAGGTTCTTCTCGATGGCGACGCGGCCGACGCACAGGAATACCGGGCCGGGAAAGCCGAGGTCCTTCTTCTTGTCCGGGCGGAAGTGATCGGTGTCGACGCCCCGCGTCCACGGCCTGAGCTTGGTGAAGCCTCGCGACGCAAGGTCCTCCGCCAGCGACTGGGTGGCGACCAGCGTGCCTTGTCCCGAATTGTGGAAATCGCGCAGCCAGCGATAGGCCCAGCTCTCCGGCACTGGCAGGCGGGCGCTCAGATATTCGGGAAAGCGGGTGTGATAGCTGGTGGTAAAGGGGCGGCCGGCATTGCGGCAATAGCGCCGCGCCATGATGCCGAGCGGGCCTTCGGTGACGATATGGATATGGTCGGCCTTGCGAGCCTCGATCAGCCGCGCGACATGGCCGGGCGTGGTCAGCGCCAGCCTGATGTCGGGGTAGGTCGGCAACGGCAAGGTGCGAAAGATGTTCGGGGTCAGGAAGTCGACCGCAACGTCGAAGGTTTTCAGCGTTTCGGTGAGCCGCTCCAGCGTGTGGACGACGCCGTTGACTTGCGGCCGCCAGGCGTCGGTGACCATCAGGATGCGCATGGCGGTCCTTTGCTCGGGTCGACGGTTGCCTTGATGCGATAGCGGTACGGCCCGGCTGCCCTCGCTTCGCTCCAGCGCACCCGGGCAGGCACGAGGTCGAAGTGAGGCGGCTGAGCTGAATCAACTGAGGTCGCGCGCTTCATGCGCGCTCTTGACCATGGTTTCATGACGGGCGGATGAAGGTGGTTTTGGCTGAACCCGCCTTTCAGATCATGCTTTGGTCAGGCGGGCACCTTGATCACCGCCCGCAGGCCGCCGAGCGGGCTGTCTTCCAGCGTGATGTCGCCGCCATGGCTGCGGGCGATGTCGCGGGCGATGGAGAGGCCAAGGCCGGTGCCGCTGGCGTCGAGGTTGCGCGCCTCGTCGAGCCGCACGAACGGTTTGAACACGTCCTCGCGCTTTTCCAGCGGAATGCCCGGACCGTCATCGTCGATGGTGACGACGAGCGAGCCGCGGCCGTGATCGGCGCTGATCTCCACCGTCTTGGCATAGCGCAAGGCATTGCCGGCGACATTGGACAACAGCCGGGCGAAAGCGTGCGGGCGCACATGCACGTCCGGATCACCGGCGAGCACCGTCGATAGCTTGCGCTTGTGCAGCGACGCCTCCTCGCCGAGCTTTTGGAAATAGGCCTCGAGATCGAAATGGCCGGCATCTTCCGACGCTTCGCCGCGGGCAAAGGCGATATAGCCTTCCAGCATCGACTGCATGTCGTCGATGTCCTGGTTGAGCGCGGCCTTGGTCTCGGGCTTGCCGCCGGCCAGCGCCAGCTGCAGCTTGAAGCGGGTGAGGATGGTTCTGAGATCGTGGCTGACGCCGGTCAGCATGGCGGTGCGCTGTTCCAGCTGGCGTTCGATGCGCTCGCGCATCTGGATGAAGGCAAAGCCGGCCCGGCGGACCTCCTCGGCGCCGCGTGGGCGGAAATCGCGCGGCATCGGCCGGCCCTTGCCGAAGCTTTCGGCGGCCTCGGCCAGAGACAGGATCGGCCGGATCTGGTTGCGAAGGAAGGGGATGGCAATCGTCAGCAGCACCAGTGACGTCCCGACCATCCAGATCAGGAAGATGTGGGTGTTGGAGGCATAGGCCTGGCTGCGGCGCACGAAGACGCGCAGCACCTTGCCCTCGAGCTGGATGCGGACCTCGACGATGTTGGAATTGCCGACCGTGTCGATCCAGAACGGGCGGTTGATCTGGCGGGTGATCTCGGTGGAAAGGACGTCGTCAAGGATCGAGAAGAAGGGCTTGGGTCCAGGCGCCGGCAACGGGTCGGGCGGCAAGAGGTCGACCTTCAACTGCATGCGGTCCTGGGCGATGCGGATGATGTTCGCGTAGTCGCCATCGTGCGGATAGGTCTCGATCATGTCGATGATCGCGGCGATGTCGCGCACGGTGGCCTGCGACAGGCGCTGCGTCACGGTTGCCCAGTGGCGTTCCATGAAGTCGAAGGCGACGACCGACTGCAGAAGGATCATCGGCGCGATGACGATGATCAGCGAGCGGGCATAAAGCCGCTTGGGCATATAGAACGCAACCAGCCGCCAGAACCGCTTCCAGGCACGCGGCATTGCTTTCAGCGCGCGTGATACGCGCGCGCCAAAGCCGCCTTGTTCCGGCCGTTCCAGTTGCGTGGTCGCCATTTATCCTTCCGCTGGGTCAATGGCCGCTGGTCGATGGCCACATATCTATGGCCAAAGGACGGCCGTCAGCGGCATTCTATTCCACGCTGAGCCGATACCCAATACCGCGCACCGTCTGCAGCCAGACCGGATTGGACGGATCGCGCTCGATCTTGCGGCGCAGCCGGTTGATCTGAACGTCGATGGTGCGCTCGCCGACTTCCGAATCGTCGCCGACAAGCTCATGGCGCGGGATGGTTTCGCCGGCCCGCGCGGCAAAGATCGCCAGGATCTCCTGCTCGCGGTCGGTCAGCTTCAGCGCCTCGCCGCCCCGCTTCAGCTCGCGCCTGGCGATCTGGAAGGTGTAGGGGCCGAAGACCAGCTGCTCGACCTTGGGCGTCGTCGCCGGGCCGCCGCGGCGCAGGATGTTGTTGATGCGCAGGATCAGTTCGCGCGGGTCGAAGGGCTTGGGCAGATAGTCGTCGGCGCCGGCCTCGAGCCCGGTGATGCGGCTGTCGGTTTCCGATAGCGCGGTGAGCATCAGGATCGGCACGTTCTTCTCCGCCCGCAGCGCCTTGGTGAGGTCGACGCCGGTCTCTCCGGGCATCATGACGTCGAGGACAAGGAGGTCGAAGTCGAGCCCGGCGAGCTTGCGCCTGGCCTCGCCGGCATTTCCGGCGACAGTGACGCGAAAGCCATTTTCGGTCAGATACTGCTTGAGCAAATTGCGGATGCGGGTGTCGTCGTCGACCACAAGCAGATGCGGCGCGTCATCGTCCGGCGCCGTCGGCTGGTCCACCCTCTCAATGGTCTCCATGGCTTTTCCCTGACATGTTTGCAGGCACAATGTCGATCTGCGCCCTTAGTTCCGGATTGACCATGGCTTCCAGGAATCGTTCGATCAAGGGACGCTCGCTGGCTCCGGAATCTTCCAATGCAGCACGGATGCGGCGTGACTGTGGCCGCGCCAGGGCCAGCGCCAAGGCGCGGCCCTTGGCTGTCGGATAGAGCTCCCGCTGGCGGCGGTCGCGCGGACCCTGCAATTGGACGACATGGTCGGTGTCGATCAGCTGCTTGAGCACCCGCGCCAGGCTCTGCTTGGTGATCTTGAGCACGTCGAGCAGTTCGGCGACCGTCAGTCCCGGCCGGCGGTTGACGAAATGCAGCACACGGTGATGGGCGCGGCCAAAGCCGTAATCGGCCAGGATTTGGTCCGGATCGGAAGTGAAATCGCGATACGCAAAGAAGAACAGTTCGATGATGGCGAAGTCGATGCCGTCCTCGTCGGTGATCGGCGTCTTGATCGGTTTTCCGGCAGCTGGGCTTCGATCCGTCATCATTTCTCCGTCCATAGAGGGAAATTATGTCAGTACTATTGACGTAATTTCCCCGCAATGGTAATTTTTGACAAGCTTTTCGGGTGAATGCGAACGAAAAGGCAAGGGAGTGCGGTTTTTCCGGAACTTCCTGAGTTTGCCAGAGTTCGATTCTCCGCTTACGCTTCAAGGGCCGCCCGACGCGGCTGTCGCGCAACAAAAAACAACACTAATGATGTGCGGGTCGCCGCCCGCGGGAGGTTTCCATGGCATCCGTTCCCTTCGACCAACTGGACGGCTTCATCTGGATCAACGGCGAGTTCGTCAAATGGGCCGACGCCAAGATCCACGTGCTGACCCACGGCCTGCACTATGCCAGCGCCGTCTTCGAGGGCGAGCGCGCCTATGGCGGCGCCATCTTCAAGCTCAACGAGCACACCGAGCGTCTGCATGAATTGGCGCGCCTGCTCGGCTTCAATATTCCCTATTCCGTGGCCGAGCTCAATGACGCCTCGACCACGCTTCTGAAGAAGCAGGGTTTCCAGGACGCCTATGTCAGGCCGATCGCCTGGCGCGGCAGCGAACAGATGGGGGTGTCGGCGCAGAACAGCCGCATCAACTGCGCCATCGCCATCTGGCAATGGCCGAGCTATTTCGACCCGGCGCAGAAGCTCAAGGGCATCCGTCTCGATCTGGCGGAATGGCGCCGGCCCGATCCGCGCACCGCGCCGTCGAAGTCGAAGGCCGCCGGCCTCTACATGATCTGCACCATGTCCAAGCATGCCGCCGAGGCCAAGGGCTATGCCGATGCCATGATGCTCGACTGGCGCGGCCAGGTCGCCGAAGCAACGGGCGCCAACATCTTCTTCGTCAAGGATGGCAAGATCCACACGCCGAAGGCCGATTGCTTCCTCGACGGCATCACCCGCCGCACCGTCATCGGCCTCGCGAAAGACCGCGGCCTTGAAGTCGTCGAGCGCGCCATCATGCCTGAGGAACTCGCAGGCTTCGAACAGTGCTTCCTCACCGGAACGGCAGCGGAAGTGACGCCGGTCTCCGAGATCGGTCCGTACCGATTCGAGGTCGGCGAGATCGCCAAGACTTTGATGAACGACTATTCTGCTGCGGTGCAACCTAAGCATGCGATAGCCGCAGAATAACGAAAGTCACAGCTTTTTTCGCAAGCAGGGGCGGTTTTGAGGCCGGCCTCTTTATTTCAGCATCTGTGCATTTGACTTTCGTACAATTCAGCGTCTCATGATGGTGTCGGCCCGGGAGGCTGGCAGCTATGGAGGGACTAGGTACATGGATACGAATACGCTCATTGCGCTCGTTGTACAGGTAATTGCAGGTGTTGTCGGTGGTCAGGCGGTCGGCGTTGCGCTGAAGAATGCGGCGATGGGCCAGCTGACCAAAATCATCGGTGGCGCCGTTGGCGGCGTCGGCGGCGCGGCGATCCTCGGCAGCCTGCTCGGCGGCACGGCCGACCCGGCAGCGGCTGCCACGGCAGCGGGCGGATTGGGTGATACGCTGAACCTCAAAAACCTGCTCGGCGGCGCCGGCGGCGGCGCCATCCTGACCGGCATCATCGGTGCGGTCATGGGCGCGATGAAGAAGTAAGCCTCTAGATCATTCACCGTTTCACGGCGAATGATCTAGTTTGTTGTTTTACGCAATTCCGGACGGAAAACCGCTTTACAGTTTTCCTGGAATTGCTCGAGACTCAGGCTTCGTCAAATGGGCGGCCGTTGGGCCGCCCATTTTCTGTTTTGGGACGGACTGTTTGCCTTTCAGCAGTGGACGGCCTTCGCCCGCGCCTCTACATCACGCTTGAACAGCGAAAGGACAATCATGGGTCAGCTCAATGCCGGCATCGTGCCGGTCACGCCTTTCCAGCAGAACTGCACCATCCTGTTCGACATGGATGACAAGCATGGCGTCGTCATCGATCCGGGCGGCGACATCGACAAGGTGCTGGCGGTGCTGAAGGACAATGCGATCACCGCCGCTGCGATCTGGATCACCCATGGCCACATCGATCACGCCGGCGGCGCCATGGAGCTGAAGGAGGCACTCGGCATCGAGATCATCGGCCCGCACGAAGCCGACAAGCTATTGCTCGACAATCTCGAGAACCAGGGCCAGCGCTACGGCATTGCCGGGGCGCGCAACTGCGTGCCCGACCGGTTTCTCGCAGAGGACGAGACGGTTTCGTTCGGCTCACATATGTTCGAGGTGCTGCACTGCCCCGGCCATGCGCCCGGCCATGTCGTATACTACAATCGCGCGGCGAAGTTCGCTCATGTCGGCGACGTGCTGTTTCGCGGCTCGGTCGGGCGCACCGACCTGCCGGGCGGCGACCATGCGGCGCTGATCGCCTCGATTAAGAACAAGCTTTTGCCGCTCGGTGACGAGATCGGCTTCATCTGCGGCCACGGCCCGGGTGGCCGCTTTGGCGAGGAAAGGCGGACCAATCCCTTCCTGACTTAGCGATGTCTTTCTGCCAACGAAAAAAGCGCTGGCCTTGCGGTCAGCGCTTTTTTTTGGGGCAGGGAAGCCTCAATTCGCGACGCAGAAATGCTGCTCACCGTCATTGCCGGTGAACGTGCCGCTGCGGGCATTGAAGCTCCGGTAGCGGTCCGAGCAGTATTCGTACCAGTCGCGGGTCCACGGCTCGGCATAGCGGTCGGCATAGACGACCCGCGGTTCGGCATAGTAACGGCGCACCGGCGCCGGCCGCACTTCGCGATAGTCATAGTCGTCGTCATAGCTGCTGTAGCGCGGCTGCGGGTTGCTCAGCGCACCGGCGATCAGAGCGCCGGCCGCAAGGCCGACGACACCGGCCGCAAGCGCGTCGCCATTATGATGACGACCATGGCCATGATGCCAGCGGCTCCAGTCCTTGGCATTGGCGGCAGGCAAGGTGGCGAGGGTGGTCGCGGCGAGAGCGGCGCCCAGGATGGCGGTCTTGAAAATGCGATTCATTTTGGTCTCCTTCGTGCCGGCCCGGACAGTTTTCGGGGATGCGGTCCAGCCTAGGGGACGATTAATAGAAGACCGTGGCTGAACGGGGGCTGAACGGAATTGGCTGATACGATCCAGTTCTTGCGGCAAAACCAAGCGCGTACGCAAGGCGCTCCGCCTCGTCAATCTCCGTCCGGACTGTCTTGAGCCGGCTTAGCCGACCGACAGGTTGACGGCCTTCGGACCCTTGCCGCGCTTGTCCGGCTCGGTGTCGAATGTCACTTTCTGTCCATCCTCCAGACCGGAAAGACCCGAAGCCTGCACGGCCGAAATATGAACGAAGACATCCTTCTGCCCGTCGTCGGGCGTAATGAAGCCGAAGCCTTTGGCATGATTGAAGAATTTGACGGTGCCGGTCTGCGGCATGGGAAGCTCCCTTTGATCCCACAAAGTCCAGTTTCGGGCCGGCAAATGCCCGAAGGGAAATTTGTCCTTTATTTTAGCGCTATCGGCAAGAGAAAGTTTTGGCGACGGCGGCAACGCTGAAGGCTGCTCAAATAGATCGTGGCACCGAAGGCAATTCGCGCCAGACGATTGCTCCGGCGATCAGCCACGGCATTGACCGGAAAAGCGTCCTTTGCCTGCGGCGACGGCGGACATGAAAAAGGCGCAACGGGAAACGTCGCGCCTTCGAAACTCTGGACGGCTGACAACGCCGGTTCAAGCACGCTTGAGGTGCTTTTTCGAGCGCCCTGACGGGCGCGCGGGCACCGCCGGTTCAGGCCGCGCGGAGGTTGACCGCCTTCGGACCCTTGCCCATGCGGTCGGGTTCAACGTCGAAGGTGACCTTCTGGCCGTCGACGAGGGTACGCAGGCCCGAGGCCTCGATCGCAGAAATGTGGACGAACACATCCTTGGCGCCGCCGTCGGGCGTGATGAAGCCGAAGCCTTTGGTCGCGTTGAAGAATTTAACGGTGCCGGTCTGGGCCATTGGGGAAACTCCTTCACCCGTGTCAGTCTTGTGGTTTGCCCGCCGCCTGGCATCGTGGGCAAGTCCCGGTGGTTGCTTCGGCAGTCCTGCATTTGCGCATGGTAAAACCCCCCGCCGAAAACGGGGCCGTCAGAGATTCACAGTATCGGGGAAAGGTCGTCCAAAACGTTCCGCTCTCCGGGTCGCAAATGCCCGAACACAAAATTTATCGCACGGAAACGTGATCGTTGCAAGATAGCGCCGCGGGCCGCGTCCATCGACGCATCCCAACGCAGGCGCTTCGATAAACCTGGGTTCTTAAGAGTTCATCAGCCAGAGCCCGGCCACGCATGGTCCAGCGGTCTGGTCCAGGGCCAAACCAATGCGCGGGCCGGGCATCGCATGGCTCCCGCGCCGCAAACGGGGGTTGCATTTGGCAAGGGAATGGCGAGGATCGACAGGCGCGTTTTGCGCCGGCTCGAGGGAGGCATATTCATGAGATTTCTTGCGACGATCTTCTCGCGCCAGGGTTTTACCATTCTCTTCCTGTCGGGGCTTCTTGCGGCCTGCACCGTCGTCGTCGATGACGGGCCGGGACCACGTCCGCGCCCGCCACGGCCGGAACCGGAATTCTGCACCAGGCAATACGAGCCGGTCTGCGCGCGGCGCGGCGGTGACCGCCAGACCTTCGCCAATGCCTGCCTTGCCGAACGGGAAGGCTACCGCATCGTTCGCGACGGCCCTTGCCGCGACGGCGGCGGTGGTGGCGGTGGTGGCGGCGAAGAGCCGACATTCTGCACGCGCGAATACGCCCCGGTCTGCGCCCGCCGCCATGGCGAGCTGCGCACCTTTCCCAACGCCTGCGAGGCCCGTGCCGCCGATTACCGCGTCGTCGAGGACGGCCCCTGCTGATTTTTCCTTCTCCCCTGTCGGGTGAGTCCGCCGGAGGCGAATTCACCGTCCCACTGGCACGACAAAAAAGGCGGCGAATGCCGGGACCCTGCGAAGCAGCGGGGACCGGGCGGGTGCACCGGACCACCCTTGGTCCTTCGCAGGCTCAGGGCGTTCGAAACTCGAAAAGCCAACAATTGGCTTTTCGTCTGCTGCGCGGACCGGCTTCTCACCTCCAAGGGAAGAAGGATACCTTGTCGAGCGTGGCTTCGTCGACGTCGCGCGAGCGGCTCGACGAAGAACGTCAAGCAAGCCTCCGTTGCAGAGTTTTGCGCGAGATCGTCAGTCCATTGCTGGCAGGTACGCCAGGCGCGCCCCTGCCTTGTCAGCCCTTCGACTTCGGCTTCAGGCTGCTCTCGGCTTGCTTGACCGAGGAACCGAACGGGGAGGCGGCCTTGGCCACCACCTTGTCTTTCTTGGGCTTGCGAGTTTCGCGATTGCTGCGCTGCTGACCCTTGGCCATCTGTCTGCTCCTTCGTACGTGCTGGGTGGGTGCGGTGTCAGACGGCCGGGCTGTCGGGGACAGCCGGGGCGTCCGCCACTTCGAGGTTGTCTTCCGTGGTGACCCGCTCATAGGTCTCCTGCTCGCTGCGGATGCGATATTGCGGCGAGCCATCCTTGACCGGCAATCTGCTCTTGATCTGAAACAGCTCGGCGGTCTTCTGGGCGAGCCCGCTGCGGCTCTTCATGCGCACGGTCTGGCCGATGGCGAAGAGGTGCGAGGGCGTGTCGGTGCGCGGACGCGCATTCTGCTGGAAGCGGATCATGCTGCGTTCTCCTGGTCGCGCCTCAGCGCTGTTTCGAGTTCAAGGTAGTCGATGGCGACAAGCTGGCTGGTGGCCGGGTTCTTCACCGCCCTTGTCGGCAAATGGATGAAGGTGGCGACGCGACGCCAGGCAAGCCGCGACATGCCCTCGATCAGCTCTTCGTCGTGATCGATGTCATAGTCGCCGGCCGGCAGTTGCCCTTCCAGCCCGCCAAGCACGAAGGGTGCCGCGAAATGGGCGATGGAACGGGTGGTGCGATCCGGCATTGGCTTGGCTCTGGTTCGTCGATGCTTTCCGGCATCAACAGGGAACTCAACCATCGGCGATTGGAATGAGTTTGGCGGGTCGAGTATCTCCGACGCCGCTATATGCCAAGCTTGGCCCAAAAAACGATCTCAGACCAATAATCCGAAATTGCTGATTATTCAAGCTGATTTCCGCCACGGCTCGACCGATATAAAAATTTCTCGTATAAACCTCTAATAAATCTGCTATCCTGGAACAATATCAACCAGTTTCTTATTTAGAGAGCATCGGAATAATTATTCCAGTGCCTAAGATTATTTTTTACGAAAGGGCAAAATATATGAGAATCATGAAAACGCCGGATCGTCCGACCGCAACAATCGAGCCAATCGTCCTCTTCCCCAAGGCAATGTCAGTGCGCCTGACGATAAGAAGCGACGAAGCGGCACGGCGCAAGATTGCCGACACCGACGGCACGCAGCGGCGGGAGCGCCGGCTCGCCGAAAGCAACCGGTTGATTTGACCGGGCTGCGCTGCTTTGGGTTCAACCGCAGCAACACCTTGTCCGGACCGAAGAGGATATCCGGCGGCACCCTTGAATCTGTCTCTTCCATGCCTTAGGTCCGGCAAGCGGACAAACACGGCAGGTTTCCCATCAACAGAGATCAGAGAAGAGCGGCGGGTGCTGGAGCTGGCGGACAGCCGCCGCTGGGCCTCGACCAATATGTGCAGCAGGCGCTGCAGCTGCATCAGGGCGGGCGCCGGCAGGATGCCGAGACGCTGTACCGGCAGGTGCTGGCGCGCAAGGCCAATCACCCGGCAGCGGCGCATTTCCTGGGCCTGCTGCTGCACCAGACCGGGCGCAGCCCCGAAGGGCTGGAGCTGATCGAGCAGTCGGTGCATCTGCAGCCGAAGAATCCCGATTTCCTCAACAATCTCGGCACGGTGATGCGCGATCTCGGCAGCATCGCAGCGGCCGCCGATTTCTTCCGCGGCGCGGTAGATCTCAAGCCCGACCAGCTCGCGGCACGCGACAATCTGGGTTCGGCGTTGAAACAGCTCGGCCAGTTCGAGGCTGCGGAGGACATCTATCGCGGCACAATCGGGCGCAATCCCTTCCATGTCCGCGCCCGTATCGGGCTTGCCGAAACGTTGCAGGAAGCCGGTCGTCTGGACGAGGCGCTGGCGACCTTTCGCGAGGCGCTGACGATCCGGCCCAGGGATGCCGACCTGTTGCACGGGCTCGGCGTCGGGCTGATGGAAAAAGGCAAGCTCGATGAGGCGGCCGACCTGTTCCGGCAGGCGTTGGCGATCACGCCAGGCATGGCAAAAGCCTGGCTGATGCTGACGCAGGTCAAGCGCCAGAAGGAGCGCGACGCCGAACTCGCCGGCATGGAGGCCCAGCATGCCAAGGCGCCGGCCGACAGCCTGGCACGCATGCAGCTGTCCTTCGGTCTCGGCAAGGCCAATGACGATTTGAAGGACTACAACAGGGCCTTCGACTATTTCGCTGAAGGCAATGCGATCCGCCGCAAGGGCATCGATTATGATCCGGTCAGGACGCGGGCCGAATTCGAGGCGATGAAGACGGTGTTCAACGCCGGCTTTTTCGAAAAGCACAAGCCAAGTGCAATCTCCGACGACACGCCGATTTTCGTCGTCGGCATGCCGCGCTCCGGCACCACGCTGGTCGAACAGATCATCGCCAGCCATCCACAAGTCTATGGCGCGGGCGAGCTCAGCATGTTGAAAACCGCGGTCGGCAAGCAATTTCCGCTGACCATGCCGGGAGGTTTCCCCTGGGGACTGGTCGATGTATCCGACGCGGAGTTTGCGGAGGCGGGCCAAGCCTATCTCGACATGCTGCATGAGCGCTATCCCAACTTCAGGCATGTCACAGACAAGATGCCAGGCAACTTCCTGCTCATCGGCTTCATCCATATGATGCTGCCGAAAGCCAAGATCATCCATTGCGCGCGCGATGCGGCGGCGACCTGCCTTTCGATCTACAAGGTGCATTTCCGCGGCGACAACCACCGCTACGGCTATGATCTGGGCGAGCTCGCCGACTTCCACAACATCTACACCGACATCATGGCGCATTGGCACGATGTTCTGCCGGGCGTCGTCCATGACGTGCGTTACGAGGATTTCGTGGCCGACCAAGAGGGACAGACGCGGGCGCTGATCGCGCATCTCGGCCTGTCCTGGGACGACAAGGCGCTGTCGTTCCACGAGACCGACCGTCCGGTGCGCACGGCCTCGGCCGCGCAGGTGCGCCAGCCGATGTATCAGGGTTCGGTCGATCTCTGGAAGCGCTATGGCGACAGGTTGAAGCCGCTGCTGGACAAGCTGGCCTGAGCAGCGGCTAAAGCTCGATGAAGGGCTGGAAGCCGCCGAAGATCATGCGCTTCATATCGAAGGGCATAGGCCCCGAATCGGGCGTCAAACGCGGATCGGCCATAACCTTGGCCATTACCGCGTCGCGGCTTTGCCTGGACGAATAGACGGCCCAGGCGAAGACGACGATCTCGTCGTCTTTTGCCTGAACGGCACGCGGAAACGAGGTCAACTCGCCATAGGGCACGTCGTCGGCGGTACATTCGACATAGGCGAGCGCTCCGTGTTCCTTCCATATCGGGCCTGCGAGGTTGGCCAGCTTCTTGTACATCGATATTTGCCTTCGGCACGGCGAGCACGAAACCATCGACATAGGACATTGGGTTTTCCTTGGAGTATCTCACAAAGCTCCTTACCGGCGTCAGCCGGTGAGGAGCTTTGTCAGCGGTGGTCAGTCTTTCTTCGCCGGCGCGTTCATCGCCCATTCGACCCCGAAGGGGTCGCGCATGTTGCCCCACTGGTCGCCCCAGAACATCAGCTGCAGCGGCACTGCGACTTCGCAGCCGGCACCGACTGCGCGCTTCCACCAGCCATCGATCTCGTCGGCGCCGAGATGGAGCTGCATGGTATAGCCCTGCGGCTTGACGGCAGGCATGCCGTTTTCGGGGTAGAAATCGGAAATCATCAGCGTCGAGCCGTTGATGTGGAGATGAATGTGCATGGTGCGGCCCTGCTCATCGGGCGGATAGAAGAACACCTGTTCGGCGCCGAAAGCCTTCTTGTAGAATTCGGCGGCCTTGAAGGCGCCGTCCAGCTGCAGATAGGGGGTCAATCCACCGAGAACTTTCGCGGCCGGCTGAATGGGGGTCTGGTCGGTCATGTCTTGTTCCTCTTTGGGTTTGGTCTGGGCGCTTGGTTGGCCTTGCGAACCCTAGGACGAACGAGGCGGCGGCGATCCTACATGTCTGATGCGATTTTCTGGGCCGATGCGATTTTCTGGCGAAACGAACTTGCGTCGGCGGCGCCCAATCAGAGCGCAATCCTCGCTGTCAGCAGGCTAGAAAGGTGACCGCTTCTCCAACCCGCTGAGACGACAATGATCCTCTATTACCAGACCCATTCGCCCTTTGCGCGCAAGGCGCTCGTCTTCGCCCATGAGGTCGGGCTTGCCGACCGGCTCGAGGTCATTCATCACGAGACCAGCCCGACCTTGCGCAATGCCCGTGTCTACGCCGAAAACCCGCTCGGCAAGGTGCCGGTGCTGCTGCGGCCGGATGCGCCGCCGCTCTTCGATTCCGATGTCATCTGCGCCTATCTGGATACGCTGCATGACGGCCGCAAATTGCTGCCGCAGGACGGCGAAGCGCGCTGGCAGGCGTTGCGGCTGCAGGCGGTCGCCCAAGGCCTGGCGCAGACGGGCATAGGCCTGCGCTGGGAGACGGAAAGGCGGCCCGAACAGTTGCGCTATGCAGCGCTTGCCGAAGGCTACCGGGAAAAAATCGAGGCCAGCTATGACTGGATCGAAAGCGCGCTGGACGCCGAGACATCGCTCCATGTCGGCCATATAGCGCTTGCCACCACGCTGTCCTGGATGGCGTTCCGCCAGCTGCCGTCCTTTCGCGCGCGGGCGCGGCTGACGCGCTGGTTCGAGGCGTTCGAAAAGCGTCGATCGATGCAGGCGACGCCGCTGTCTGGCGATACGCATGACTGAGCAACGGTCGCCCCGCGGCGGCCTGCATCGATCTTTCCCGACCGCATGGTCAGGGCGCCCTGCAGATCCGCGGGCCGTTTTGCGCGTCGATGAGGATTTCCGGCCAGCCGATATCCTTGCGCAGTTCGATCGGCAGGGCCAGAAGCTCGCGCTCGCTTCGATAGCGGGCGCGGTTCTGTGCGTAACGGGCGGCGACGCGGCCTATGGATGACAGGATGGACATGATGCGTTCTCCTCAGATGAAGCCGGCATCATCGTGTCGGCATCCCAAGGACGCAGCAGGTTCAGGCGATCCGACAGAGCGCTGAAAATATTCTGGGAGATGTGAAACCATGGGCCGCAACACAGTGCGGCCCATGGTGGTAGTTCCTCAGCCCGCCGTTTCAGCCACTGAGCGGAAGAAATCCTCGGGGTCTTCGACTTCGGTCAGCTTCCGCTTGTCGATCAGCCAGAAGCGGTTGCCGATGGCGCGGATGAAGGAACGGTCGTGCGAGGCGAGCACACAGCTCGCCTGGTGCTTGAGCAGTTCCTCCTCCAGCGCTTCCTGGCCGTCGATGTCGAGATGGTTGGTCGGCTCGTCGAGCAGGTAGAAGTTGGGGTTGGCGAGTTTCAGCGCCAGCATCATCAGCCGCGCCTTCTGGCCGCCGGACAGCACGCCGATCTTCTTCTCCTGCATCTCAATGACAACGCCGGCGCCGGCAAGCAGCGAACGGGCGCGCTGCTCGCCGACATCGTAGCGGCGCGAGACCATGGCCAGCGGCGTGTCGTCGCCACTGATGCCGGCCAGCGCCTGGTCGCTGTAACCGAGCGCCGTCGACGGCGTCACCTTGACGTTCGGCACCGTGTCAGGCTCGGAGATGGCATTGCGGATCAGGTTGACGAAACGCGACTTGCCGACGCCGTTGCGGCCGAGCAGCACGATGCGATCGCCCTGGCAGATGTGGCGCTTGCCGGTCTTGAACAGCAGCATGCCGTCCCGCGTTTCCACCGTGGCGTCGTCCAGCGTAATCAGCACCTTGGCATGGGTGCCGCGGTTGGCCAGCCGGATCGCGCCGGCTGATTTCTCGCGATGCGCCGATACCGCGGCGTCTTCCAGCTTCTCCGCCCGTTCCCTGAGTTGCTTGGTCTTCACCGTCAAAAGGTCGCTGCCGGAATTGATGCCGATGTTGTTGAGCTTGGCGGCCTGCTTGCGCAGTTGCTGCGCCACCTTCATGTCGCGCTCGAACCGGCGCGCCGTCGAAGCGTCCAGGTCGTCGAGCGCTTGCCTCGCCCTGGAATAGGGCAGTGCAAACACCGGCGAGTCCTCCGGGCGCAAGAACAGCGTGCGGTTGGTGACGGCGTCGAGAAAGGCGCGGTCGTGACTGGCGATGACCACCGGCACCTCGCGAGGCAGGGCGTTCAGCCAGCTTTCCAGCTGGCTGATCTTGGCGAGGTCGAGATGGTTGGTGGGCTCGTCGAGCAAAAGCACATCGGGGTCGGTGACCCAGACGCGGGCAATCAGCGCCAGCCGCTGCCATCCGCCGCTCAGCGCCTGCATCGGCCGTTCGCGCATCGGCTCGGGCACGTCGAGCGAATCCAGCGCCACGTCGACCCGCCACATCTCGCTGTCGGCCTGCCCCGCCGGCAAGGCGTCGGCCACCACCTGGTGGAAGGTGCGGCCGAGAAGGGCAGGAGGAACGGATTGTTCGACATGGCCGACGCGCAGGCCGCGCGTGCGGGAAATGTCGCCGGAGGTCGGCTCCATTGCGCCGGTCAGGCACTTCAGCAAGGTCGACTTGCCACGGCCATTGGCGGCAACGATGCCGAGCCGGTCGCCGGTGCCGATGGTGAGGTCGAGGTTGGAAAACAGCGGCGCACTCATGGTGACGCCGAGGGATTTGAGGCTGATCAGGGCCATTGTGATTTCTCTGGTCTTGCCGGTGTCCGGCTCAATGCACTTTGACGGTGCGCGTGCCGGCCATCAGGCTCAGCTTTGCTCACCACGAAGGGCAGACCAAAAAAAATCGAAGCGGGAAAAAACCCGTGATGTCCCTGGTCAGCCCTGCAAGCGAACTCGCAGGGCAGAAATCGGGCCACGCTGACGATGGTGACGATGAAACGTAAACACGTGAGCCCTCCTTTCAAGACAAGACGTTGAGTGTGCGGAGCGATTACACCAAAGGCGGGGGTGGTGGCAAGTGGGCGGGTCGGTTGGCAATCGGCCGCTACTGTCACACGGGCCTCAGATGGCCTCCGCTCACTCCGTATTCCCTGTTTGGATCCAGCAGGAAATGTCCGAACACTGCGCTCCTGTGAAGATCAACAACGATCACAAGCAGGGCGTTGAACCTGCCGGTGCCAATCAGAACTTGATCGAACCGGTTTTGGGCATCCCGGTAGACATAGTGGACGTCGTTCAAATAGGGCAGGCCGATCTCATCGAGATCCAGCGCCTCGACATACGGCCATATGTCCACGGCAGCCTCTGCCTTGGCGGTGACGTTCGTCATGGGCTCGGCGAAGCAAGCCTTGAACTCGTCTTCCTGAAGTCTGCGCGTGACGATCATCACGCATTCTAGTGGCCGGCGTCGAAAATTCGCAACGGTGCAGCGGGTCGGTTCTTACCTTCTCCCCTTGTGGGAGAAGGTGGCCGAGCGAAGCTCGGTCGGACGAGGGGTGTTCCAGAAAACACCAACGTCTCACTCCGCTGGAACACCCCTCAACCGTCTCGGCGCTGCTCGCCGATCCACCTTCTCCCACAAGGGGAGAAGGGGAAGGGCGCTTACTTTCCTGGCCGTCCCGTCTTCCCCGGCCGCCGCTTATCACGACGCGCATCGCCTGGGTCCTCGTAGGAGCCGATGCCAGCACGCTGGCGAATGATTGGCTTGGGGGAATCGTCGCGATCCTTCGCGCCCCCCTCTGCCCTGCCGGGCATCTCCCCCACTCGGGGGGAGATTGGCTGGGGCTTGGCCGGCACTTTCCCTTCGACCGGCTTTTCCGTGCGCCGCACGGTCATCTCGTCGAGCGAATTCTTCTTGAACAGTGGCTTGGTGGCGCCGCCCGGAATGCCGAAGTCGGAGCCGTGCGCTTCCTGCGCCGACTGTTTCTTGAACAGCGAGCGCGACACCGCGCCTGACGGTGTCGGCATGTCGGTACCAGGCCCCATATCGTCGATCGACGGCTTGGCAAACAGCGGTTTCTTCACCGGCACGGCGCCGTCGGCGCCCATTTCGTCGAGCGCCGGCTTGCGGAAGAGGTTGGACCGGGCAGCCCTGGCCGCCTCTTCGGCGGCACGTGCCTCATCGAACTTGCGGAACCGCTCCTGTTCCTCAGCCGTACGGTGCTTGGCCACGCCCTTGTTGTGCTTGCCCTTCTCGCGGCCCGAAACCGGGCTTTCCATGTCGGCATATTTGGCCAGCGGGTCTTCCGCGATCGACAGTTCCATTTCGCGCAGCCGCTTGATCTCGTCACGGATGCGGGCGGCCTTCTCGAAGTCGAGATTGGCGGCGGCGTCGCGCATCTGCTTTTCCATGGCGTCGAGATGAGCCTTGAGATTGTTGCCCATCATCGCACCGGCGCCGTCGGTGAACTGCGAGATATCGGCGCGGACATGGTCCTTCTCGTAGACCGAGTCCAGAATGTCGGAGATGCGCGACTTCACCGATTCCGGGGTGATGCCGTTGGCCGCGTTCCATTCCATCTGCTTTTCGCGGCGGCGGTTGGTCTCGGCCATCGCCCGCTCCATCGAGCCGGTGACCTGGTCGGCATAGAGGATGACCTTGCCGTCGACGTTGCGGGCGGCGCGACCGATGGTCTGGATCAGCGACGTCTCGGAGCGCAGGAAGCCCTCCTTGTCGGCGTCGAGGATGGCGACGAAACCGCATTCAGGAATGTCGAGGCCTTCGCGCAGCAGGTTGATGCCGACCAGCACGTCGAAAGCGCCGAGGCGGAGATCGCGCAGAATTTCGATGCGCTCCAGCGTGTCGATGTCGGAGTGCATGTAGCGAACGCGCACGCCTTGCTCATGCAAATATTCGGTCAGGTCTTCGGCCATGCGCTTGGTCAAAACGGTGACCAGCGTGCGGTAGCCGGCGGCCGTGGTGTCGCGGATTTCGCCGACGACATCGTCGACCTGGCTTTTCGCCGGGCGGACTTCGACCGGCGGATCGATCAGGCCGGTCGGGCGGATGACCTGCTCGGCGAACACGCCGCCGGCCTGTTCCATCTCCCAGGCGCCGGGTGTCGCAGAAACCGCGACGGAGAGCGGTCGCATGGCGTCCCATTCCTCGAAGCGCAGCGGACGGTTGTCCATGCAGGAGGGCAGGCGAAAACCATACTCCGCCAGCGTCGCCTTGCGCCGAAAGTCGCCACGATACATGCCGCCGATCTGCGGCACGGTGACGTGGCTTTCGTCGATGAAGACCAGCGCATTGTCGGGGATATATTCGAACAAAGTTGGCGGCGGATCGCCCGGCTGGCGTCCCGTGAGATAGCGCGAATAGTTCTCGATGCCGGCGCAGGAGCCGGTGGCTTCCAGCATCTCAAGATCGAAGCGGCAGCGCTGTTCGAGCCGCTGTGCCTCCAGCAGGCGGCCGGCGCGCTCGAGCTCGACCAGCCGGTACTTGAGCTCCTCCTTGATCGACTTGATCGCCTGGTTGAGCGTTGGACGCGGCGTCACGTAGTGCGAGTTGGCGTAGATCTTGACGCTCTTCAGCTCGCCGGTCTTCTGGCCGGTGAGCGGATCGAATTCGGTGATTGCCTCGATCTCGTCGCCGAACATCGAGATGCGCCAGGCGCGGTCTTCAAGGTGAGCCGGGAAGATTTCGATCGTGTCGCCGCGCACGCGGAACGAGCCGCGCACGAAATTGATGTCCTGGCGCTTGTACTGCTGGGCGACCAGATCCGCGAGCAGAGCCCGCTGGTCGAGCCGGTCGCCGATCTGCATCTGGAAGGTCATCGCAGTATAGGTCTCGACCGAGCCGATACCGTAAATGCAAGACACCGAGGCGACGATGATGACGTCGTCGCGCTCGAGCAGCGAGCGGGTCGCCGAATGGCGCATCCGGTCGATCTGCTCGTTAATCGAGGATTCCTTCTCGATGAAGGTGTCGGTACGCGGGACGTAGGCTTCGGGCTGGTAGTAGTCGTAATAGGAGACGAAATACTCGACCGCATTGTCGGGGAAGAATTTCTTGAACTCGGAATAGAGCTGCGCGGCCAGCGTTTTGTTGGGCGCCAGGATCAAGGCAGGGCGCTGCGTCTGCTCGATCACCTTGGCCATGGTGAAGGTTTTGCCGGAGCCGGTGACGCCGAGCAGCACCTGAGTGCGGTCATTGTTGTCGACGCCCTCGACAAGATCCTTGATGGCGGTCGGCTGGTCGCCGGCCGGCTCGAAATCCGACACCATCTTAATGGCGATGCCGCCTTCGGATTTTTCCGGGCGGGCAGGGCGGTGCGGCGTCCACAGCACGCCGTCCTTGTGCAAGGGGTTGCCGGATTCGATCAGCGCCGACAGCGCCGCGACCGTCGCGGTGACGCTGCCCGAGGCCATCGTCTCGGCGTCTTCCAGAGAGATGTCGAGACCGGCGACCGGGTTGAGGCCGGCGGCGGTGCGCTCGCGGGCCGTGGCCGCGCCGCCCATCGAGGTGCCGCGCGAACTGCGGCCGGGGGAGGTTGAGCGTTCCGGAATCTTCTTCGCCACCTTCGGCGGCTTGGCGCCGCCGGAACTACGCCCTTCCTTCTCGGCCTCCTGCTCTATCTGCTCTGCCCAGTCGGCAATCGAGCCGCTCAGCGGCGTGCCGGTGAAGTCGGCCTGCGGCGCCTCGGCGAAGCCGCCTCTGTGCAGAGGCTCCGAGGCATCGAGGAAATCGGTCAGCGGGCTGCGCCGCTTCGGCGGCGAAGCGCCGTTGTCACCCGCCGGAGACGGTGTCTTTTTGTCAGGGAGTTTGGCCATGCCCCAAATATGGGCAGAGTCCGCCAAAATGGAAAGAGTGCAGTGGCGAAGGGCGCTAAGCGGGTCGAAGCTCCTGACACAAGGGTGTCAGGAGCTGTGTTACGCGAAGCCAGGCCGCCTGCTCAATTGAACCACAGCGCGAAGGTCAAAAACCCACCGCCACCGAACTGGCGCTGGATCTGGTCGAACTCGCCGCTGGTTACGATCTCACCGCTCTCGAGGTAGGGCGCGATGGCCGGGCCGGTAATCGACAGCACTAGGTCGAAAGGCTTCGGTTCTTCGAAGAAACGCTTCATGTTGATGCCCTGGCCGGTGCTGACCGTGATGCGGAAATGCGGCAGCAGCTTGCGGCCTTCCAAAAGGTCTTCGGCCATGGTCAGAGTGGCGAGCCAGGCCTCGACCTGCTCCTCGCCGACTTCGAGCCCGGTGAGCGGGTTCTCGCCCTTCTGCTGCGGTCCCGGCAGCCATTCGCGGTCATTGTCGGTCTCGGCGCGGATCGCCTTCCAGTCCTGGCGCGACAGCCGGATCATTTCGAGCAGATGGCGGCGCGCCGCTTGACGTCGCTCGGGCTCGACCACCGGCCAGTTGACGAGGTGAACCATGGAGATGAAATCCGCGATGCGCCATTCCGATGAGAAGATGCTGCTGCCCATGTCCCCGGCGGGAGGCACCAGAACGTCCTGCAGCGGCAGTTTGGCGCGCGGGAACAGCATGTGGAACGAGCCGTCGAACATGGTCCTGAAATCATGCGCCAGCCAGAAATCGGCCTGCGCCATCAGGAATTCGGCATAGCCCTGCAGCCAGAAACCGTCGGCCCGGTCGAAGCGGAATGTGAGCGAGGGAGCGGCGCCGTCCGACGAGATACCGCCGCGCGACAGCGAGGCCATGATCGCGGCCATGCTTTCATCCGGCGCGATGGCACCGTCTTCGTTGAGATCGATGCCGGCATGGGTGAGGTCGACGACCATGCCGATATCGGCATCGGCGGGTACCGAGCCCAGAGTGGCCGCGGATGTCTCCAGCCGGTCGCGGAAGGCGACCAGAATGGCGCGGAACTGCTCATACGTCAGCGGTTCGGGATTGGGATTGTCCGGAATCGGCAGCCGCATCAGCGGCAGCATGAAGGATTGCGGGCTTTCGAACCCGTGGCGGTGCAGGCCGCCGGCCAGGATTTCCAGGGCGGTGAAGAATTCGCCGGCGCCGGCGGCGTAGGCTGACGCCGGATCGCCTTTCGCTGCAGACTCAAGCGTTGTGAGCGCACGGTTGCGCTCAGCCACCGTTTTGGCCTCGAACAGCGCGGTCGCCGCTTCGGGCGCGGCGGCGCGGGCCGACGATAAAGGCAGCAACAGGAGGAAGGCGGACGCCAGCAGGCCTGCAAAACGTGTCATCTCATTCCTCCACTGTGCCATTGCGCAGACATTACACGCATTTGGCGCCGTGTCTGCCGGCGGCAGTGTTTCAAGGACTGACGGTCGACACTCCCCGGGCAGACCGTCTACACAAGCTAACCGATTGGGCAAACGATTGGGCGTCGCGTGTCGAACTATCCGCTTTCCTACACACTGTCATGGCTGCCGCGCTTCCTGAAACCGTCGCTTGGCGGCGATGTCAGGGATTTTGCGCCGATCGCGGCAACGACACTCATCGATCCACCGCCAGGGCGGAAGGTGCGGCTGGCCTTTGTCGGCGATATTTCGGCGGTGGCCAACCATAGTGCGCCGGAATGCGATCCGGAGATCGCAAAGCTCTTGGGCTCCGCCGATCTGGTGATCGGCAATTGCGAAAGTCCGGTCGTCGAGCGGCCGAGCGTGGCGTTTGGCACGCGGCTTGGCACTCACCATGCGATGAGCGAGCGGTTTCTTGCCGCGGCGCTTGCCGCCGTAGGCATCGCGCGCGAAAGGCTCGTGCTGTCGCTGGCCAACAACCATGTGCTCGACCAGGGCGTCGCCGGTTTCGACGAGACGGCTGCGGCGCTGAAGCGGCTTGGCATCCGCACCATCGGCACCGCGAAAAAAGGACCGGTCGAGCAGGTCAAGGCCGGGCCGCTGACGATCGGCTTTGCCGCCTTCACACTGTGGCGCAATGCCGACGCCGCAGTTTTCAATGAGCGTGTGTCGATGCAAAGCGATCCGGCGGCATGGCCGAGAGGCGCGGCCGACAAGAACATCGACCTCACCTGTGCGGTGCCGCACTGGGACTGGGAGTTCCGGCATTTTCCGCAGCCGCAAACGCAAACGCTGGCGAGGTTGCTGGCCGGTCACGGCGTGGGGCTGATTGCCGGGCACCACGCCCATGTCGTGCAGCCGGTGCAATGGGTCGGCAAGACGCTCGTGGCTTACGGGCTTGGCGACTTCCTCGGCACGGCGCTGGCGCGGCAGCCCTGGCCCGGCCGCATCGCCGGCATTTTCGTCGTCGATGTCAGCGCAGATCTCGGCAAGCGCGGCGCGATCGGCGGCTACCGGATGCATGCCTTCATGCGGTTGCGCGCAGGCGGGCATGAGCGGCTGGTTCCGGTCGAGGCGCTGACTGGCCGGATGAAGGGCAAGGTCGAAGCCAGGCTGAAGGCGATCTTTGGCGACTGACCACTTTCCCGCTATTATAGGCATAAACGGACTTTGCGAGGGGGCGATGGAAGCAGCTGAGTTCATGCCTGATGAAGCGGTGGTCGCCGGCATCAGGAAGAATATCGAGATCTATGAGGCTGGACGGGCTTCGGCCTACCGCCAGGTGCGCTGGCGGGTGCCGGTGTTTCTGGGGCTGCTGCTGGTTTTTGTCGTGCTGGTGGCCTGGCTGTTCAACAAGGTCGCCGACTTGAACGAGCAATGGTTCTCGACGCCGCATGTGTTCCTCTATGTCGGCGGTTTCTTCGCGGCGCTGCTGCTGTACTTCCTGGCGATCAGGCCGGCGACGCGGCTGCAGCAATCGTTCCGTGACACGCTGCTGCCGATCATCTTCGGCTTCATCAGGGATGTGCGCTATCAGCACAGCGTGACGCCGAATTCCTTCGACCGGCTGCCGCGCGCCGTGGTCGGCGCCTTCAACCGGCAGAGCTTCGACGACATCGTATCAGGCCGCTACGAGGATTTTCCGTTCGAGCTCTACGAGGCGGAGTTGCGCCAAGGGTCGGGCAAAGGCTCGTCGACGGTCTTCAAGGGCGTCGTCGTCGCCTTCGAGACCATTGCGCCGTTCCCCGGCATATTGGTCGCGACGCGCCGCAGCAACGCGGTGGTCGGTTTCTTCCGCGGCATCTTCGCCGGCAAGATGGAGGAACTGTCCAGCGGCGATCCGCTGCTCGACGGCGACTACGAATTTCGCACCGACAATGTCGCCGCCGCGCAGCCGCTGGTGAGCGGCCGGCTGGCGCAGGCGCTGAAATGGCTGCACGAGACATGGCGCGATGATCCGGCGCGGGTGGCACTTAATGGCAGCGATGGTTTCCTGCTCTTGCCGCAGCCGAAGAATTTCTTCGAACTGCCCGCCATTTCCGTGCCGCTCGATTACACCAAGCACATCGCGCCGATGATCGCCGATATGGGCGCGATCTTGGCGACCGCGGCGCTGGTGCGCAAGATCGGCGCGACGGATGGCGAGGCCTAAAGCGCCGCGCGTCGAAACGAATTCATGCGACGCGCTTCAGGTCTTGTTTTCATGCATATCGTTGCCCCAAAAACGGCGGTCCTGTTTGGGCGCATGCATTAGCCAGGCTGCCGCGCCTCAGCAGTCGAAGCCGTAGTTCTGGCGGTAATATTCGACGTCTTCTTGCGCCATCGTCTTGAACATCACGCAGACGGTGAAGCTGCCTACCTGGCGACCGTTTCTGGTGTAGCCCCAGTCGGAAATATCGTCCCGGTTGAATTCGAGTTCCTGGCCGGCCACGACATTGTGCACCGCTTGCGGCTCATTGGCCAATGTTCCTGCAAAGCCGGTCGCGGTCTTGTGGAAGGGGATGATCCAGAAATGCTCCGAGGCGTCTCCGTCCCTGACCTCGACTTTCAATTTGTAGCTGGTTGTCCCGGCTGGCGGCGCATCCGACAAGGACAGGAATTCATCGAGGCTGGCGCGCGCCTGCGCAATGGCCGCCGCCATGTCCGGATCGTCCCTGGCGACGCCTACAACCTTGTCGCCGCCCTGGCCGGAATCCTGCGCACCGGCCGGAATCGGCGCCAAGGCCAGCACCAGGGACAGCACGGTTCGAACTGCATGCTTCATGAAATGGCGCTCCTGCGTGTCGATGCCTGACACCATCATGCATCTATCTGGAGTTTTCAACGGCAGTGCGACAGCGTGGTATGGTCCGAACGGCAGGCCGCTCACAACCCGCTCGGCACCAGCCCCGCCAGCCAGTTCGCGGACCGCTTGGCAATGCCGACCGTTGCCGACGCGACGCGGCCGAGATCTGTCTTGACCACGGCGTAGCCGTTCCTGGTGCGGTAGAGCACGCCTGTTCCGCCATCGACCACTTGCTCGTAGGCGACGGGCCGTACCGCTGCTGCCTCCATGGCCGTCGTCGGGGAGCCGACGGGAACGCTCGGCCGATGGCTCAGTTCCGGCGGCAACGGGGTTTGGACATTCCGGCTGGCCGGCTTCAGTTCCGGGCGGGATGCGGCCGCCGCCAGTTGCGAAGAAGACGCCGACCCCTTGCTGCGGCAGATGCCAGAGACCAGCGGATAGTCGAAGTTCTTCTGGTGCAGCATCTGGCTTTTCATCGCCGCTTCGCAGTCGGCGATAGTCGCCCACTTCGCCGGCGTCTCGCCGATATATTCGCAAAGCTTGGCGTCGCAGTCGCAGCCGACAATGGTCATGGCGACAAGGGCGGTCTTGATCACGGTCTTGTCCTTCGGATTGCCCCCCGGCAGCCAGTCCTTCCATCGCGCGCGAACAAGGCGGGATTTTGGCCGCGATCACGCGATGAGCCGGGGGATGCGTTTTTCGGGTACGGCTCACTATAGGTGGATTTCGAGACACCCGGTAGCAGATAGGGCGGGAGCGTGATGCATTTGCAGGAAGAAGCCTGAATAAATCTTGTCGGCTATGGCCGCGACAACTGTTTCTTGGCCCGGTTTTCTACTACGATACTCACGGGGCGATACAACAATATAGGAGGGGTTTGTCATGGGAAGAATTGTCCGGTCCGCCGAGCCTGTGCCGAAAAGGGATTCAACGCTCGAGGGCATTCCAGGCGATGCTCCGCTCGGCGTCGACGATGACAAGCAAGAAGATCAAGGATCGAAAGGCGGCGACGGCTATCTCGACCGGGTTGCGAAGTACGTGCCTGCCGAAGTCGTGGCATTTTTCATCTTCGTCAACTCCATCCTGGTCAATGCCACTGAGCAGCCGGTTGCCAAGGCGTTGACCGATGCGGTGGCGGAAGAGACCAAAGGCGATCCGGGGGACATTCCGGGTAAGGTGCAGGCAGCCATCTATAAGATTGAAATGGCCGGTATCAGCGTCTGGACCATTTCATGGATCATGTTGATCGTCGCGCTGGCGATGACGCCGGTGTATCTGAAATCGGTCAGCGATTCAGCCGACAATGCGGAGGCTCCGGGAGCCAACATCGTCATGTCGATGCTCGCCTTCCCATTCTGGGCCTATGCCGTCAACGCGCTGGCCCTCAGGCCATGGCATGACGGTGCGCTGGCCAGCATCATGCTCGCCACCTTCACGCTCATCAGCGGCGCCATACGGCCGGAATATATAAACGCTGGCCTCAATTTGATCCCGGGCATCGGCCCGAAGAAGTAGCTCGGCCCGCCGGGCAGGCCGCGTGCAGGGCGCGTCTTCAGTCGGAGAGGTGTTCCAGCCTGGCGCCTGCTTCGAACAGCGCCGGCAGCACGATGTGCAGCTTGCGCACGGCGACGATCAGCCGGTGCGACGGGTGGCCGGATCGATCGGAACCGGTTGGCTGAACGGCGTGCGGGAGCCTTTGGGCGGAGCGAAGTCCGCCGCCGAAACACGGTGAGGATGATCGCGTCGTTGCCACCGATCTCGACGAAGGACACGCCTCTGTCGATCAGGCGCGGGATCATGTCGGTGAATTGCTGACCGCGCCTGGTGATGAAGTGGTGCCGTCAGCGCCGAAATCGCGTTCCAGCAAAGTATCGGCTTCTTACGCGTCGCTTCGCCGACCGGACCCTTGGCCCAAAAGACAGTCGGCGCCGGGATTTCTCCCAGCGCCTCCCTGTCAGATCAGGACACGGTCGCGGCAGCAACTTCCGTAAAGTCGTCGCGCCATGCCGGCCTTGATTTTGACGGTCCTGCCAGTCACCGCCCGAGGGCAGTGCCCGTTCCAGACCACGCCGTTCTCCACCCTTGCGAGCTTCGTTCGGCGCGCCATCGAAGGTTTTCGCCGTCCTTCATGGCAGCATCGGTCCGCCGTTGGCGTTCGCACGCTTTCCGCGGCCCCGTAGGTCTCGGCATCCGTCCCTCGAACAAGCAAGCCTGCTCTCGCTTCGGGCCGTACGGGCCTCAGGAAATCCGCCTTTTCGCTTTGCCTTTCGGCGTGGCGATCGGTAGCCGCCTGAGATGAGTTAAACTTACGCCGGGTAAGGGTTTTGGGGAATGGGCGTGAGCCTGTGGATAACGGGATTATCGGGGACGGTTTGCCACAAAGCTCGGAATTTCGACTCCAGCTGCATTAGACAGCCCGCCCGCTTTTTGGCGCCTGATCGGCTGTGCCCCTTGCTCCGCCGGCTGGCGCGGGCTTCAATGCAGGCAAAGCATCGAGCCTATCGGCTCGGTGCGGGGAGGGTGCGCATTGAAAGTCGGGGTGGTGCTCAATCCGATTGCCGGCGGCGGCCGGCTGAAACGGCATTGGCCGGAGGTGGCTGCTTCGCTGAAAAAGCATTTCGGCGAATTCGAGCTGCGCGAGACGCAGGCCGAGGGCGACGCCGAAAGGCTGGCGCTCGACCTCGCGGCAAGCGGCTTCGAGCTGGTGATCGCGGCCGGCGGCGACGGCACCGCCAGCGAAGTGGCCGACGGATTGCTGCAGGCTTTCGATGAGAGCGGCCGGACAACCGAACTTGCCTTGCTGCCTTGCGGCACCGGCATCGATTTCGCGCGCGGGCTCGGGCTGCCGAAAGAGGTGGATGCGGTGCTGAAGCGGATCGCCGAAGCCAAGGCGCGCAAGGTCGATGCAGGGCGCATCTGCTACATCGACGACCATGGCGCGCTGGCCAGCCGGCACTTCATCAATATCGCCAGCCTCGGCCTATCCGGCGCCACGGACCGTGCGGTCAATGCCGACAAGCGCAAGGGCAGGATGTCGGCCAAGGCGCTGTTTTTCTGGCGCACCGTGGTCGAGTTCATCCGCTACCGCTTCCAGGACGTCAGGATCACCGTCGACGATGGCACCCCGGTCGAGGCGCGCATGGCGCTGGTGGCGGTCGCCAACGGAAAGTTCTTCGGCGGCGGCATGATGATCGCCCCGGACGCCGAACTCGCCGACGGCCAGTTCGACATCGTCATCCTGCGCGCGGCCGGCAAGCTGAAGCTGATCTGGGATATTCGGCTGCTCTATGGCGGCCGGCACCGCAACCATCCGGCCATCACCATATTGCGTGGCCGGAAAGTGGTGGTCGAACCTATCGGCGATGTCGAGAAGAACGGCGCGCTGGTCGACATAGATGGCGAGTCGCCGGGGCGTATACCCGCGACGTTTGAGATCCTGCCCGGAGCGCTGACGCTGAGATATTGAATCAAGGCGTTGAGGGATTGATTCAGGTGGTTTGAGCGGCGATTCCGGCGAACCGGCCAAAGGCCTGAAATCGCAGGACATATTTACCCGGCTTAGCTTTCCAGCTTGGCTGGGAAACCGGGCGCGCGCAGATCCATGTCGACGGCATCCTCGAGCAGTTTGACGATCTGGGTCGACCAGGCGCCGCCGCCATATTCCTGTTTGCCCATCAGGAAAATCTCACTCACAAGCGGCGCCAGTTGGAGTGGCAGTCTGAACTCTCTGCCCATCGCAAGCGCAAAGCCGAGGTCCTTCAGTGCCAGGTCCATGGTGAAGCCAATGTCGTAGGAGCCGTTGAGGATGAGCTGGCTTTCGGTCTCATGGACGAAGCTGTTGCCGGAGGAGGCGACGATGGCGTGGTAGGATTGCGCGAGGTCGAGGCCGCCTTGCTTGGCCAACATCAGCGCCTCGCCGGCGGCGACGAGATGGATGAAGGCCAGCATGTTGGTGATCACCTTGATCACCGCCGCGGAGCCGACCGGACCCATCAGGAACGACTTTGCGCACATCGCTTCGATGGCCGGACGATGGCGCTCGTAAAGCGCAGCATCGCCGCCGACAAGCGCGGTGATCTTTCCGACCGCGGCCAGATGCACGCCGCCGGTGACCGGGCACTCCAGCGTCTCGATGCCTTTGGCCGCGGCGAGGGCGGCGAGGCGCAGGATCTCGTCGCGGCCGTTGGTCGACATCTCGATCCAGGAGCCGCCCCTGGGCAGACCCTCGAGCAGGCCGCCGGCATTAGCCAGCACCGCTTCGCTGACCTTGGGCGAGGGCAGGCAAGTAATGGCATTGCCGGCCTGTGCCGCCGCTTCGGCCGGGCTGGTCGCGGCCGTGGCGCCGAGCGCCACGAGGCGCTCGACGGCGGCGGGGTCGCGGTCGAAGACGATGACGACAAAACCGTTGCGCAACAGGCTGGCGGCAAGGTTGCCGCCGAGATGGCCAAGGCCGATGAAGGCGTAGCGTTCGCTCACGGCATCAGCGGCGTTTGCATCATCTGCAAATGCAGGTCCTTGCCGGTGTAGGGATGCGCGTCGCAGACCGCTTCGTCCAGCTCGACGCCGAGGCCCGGCTCCTTCGATGGAATGACATTGCCGTCCTGCCATTCGATCTTCTTCTTGAGCAGTGTCGCGTGGAAGCCGTCCCACTGCTTCAGCGATTCCAGGATGAGGAAATTGGGCAACGTCACCGCCAGCTGGATGTTGGCGGCCCCAACGATCGGCCCACAATAGCAGTGCGGCGCGATCTGGATGTGGTATGCCTCGGCCATGGCGGCGATCTTCTTGGTTTCGAGAATGCCGCCGGAACGGCCAAGGTCCGGTTGCAGGATGGTGGCGGCGCGGTTCTCGATGATTCGGGCGAATTCGAACTTGGTCGTCAACCGCTCGCCGGTGGCGATCGGGATCGACGTGCCTCGCGCCACCTGAGCCATCACTTCGGGCATGTCGGGCGGCACCGGCTCTTCGAACCACAAGGGATCGTAGGGCTCGATGGCGCGTGCCATGCGCAGCGCACCCGATGCGGTGAACTGGCCATGCGTGCCGAACAGAATATCGGCGCGGGTGCCGACGGCTTCGCGGATCGCCTTGACCATGCGGGTGGAGACATCGATGTCGATCAGGCGCGGCTGGTGGCCGTCGAAGGCGGTGTAGGGGCCTGCCGGGTCGAGCTTGACGGCGTTGAACCCCTGCTCGACATATTCGAGCGCGCAGGCGGCCGCCAATTCGGGGTCATTGTAGACGTTCCGGCCGTCCGGCGCGTCCTCCGAATGGACGCTGCCGGTGTGCGGATAGAGATAGGTGTAGGAGCGCAGCGTCTCGTGCACCTGGCCGCCGAGCAGTTTGTAGACCGGCTTGTCGGCTTCCTTGCCGACAATGTCCCAGCAGGCCATTTCCAGCGCCGAGAAACAGCCCATGCCGGTAACGTCGGGGCGCTGGGTAAATCCTGAGGAATAGGCGCGGCGGAAGAAGGTCTCGATGTCATGCGGATCGTGGCCGATCAGGTAACGCTCGGCCATGTCCTCGACCAGCTTCGCTGTTATGTGAGCCGAGAAGGTGGCGTTGTAGGCCTCGCCGTAACCGACGACGCCGCCATCGGTGGTCAGCTTGACGAAGATGAAATACTTGCCGCCGATGCCGGGCGGCGGGTTGCCGACTACCCAGGTCTTGACGTCGGTGATCTTCATTTTTGGTCCTCCAGAACCAGTTCGGCGCCCTTCCATCCGGTCATGACCGAGGCGGCGTTGGTGTTGCCGGTGATGTTGGCGGGAAAGATCGAGGCGTCGATGACACGCAGACCTGCGAGCCCGTGCACTTTCAGGCGCGGGTCGACGACGGCGGCCCCGGCGCCCGGCCCCATGCGGCACGTCGAGACCGGGTGATAGACGGTGCCTGAGCGCTTCCTGAAATCCTGGATCAGATCGGCATCCGATTGGATCGATGGGCCCGGCAAAACCTCCTCAGTGATGATCTCGGCCATGGCGGGCATCGAGGCTATCTTGCGCACGAATTTCACCGCCGCCAGCATCTCGTCGACATCGGCGTTGGTGGAATAGGCGTTGGCGACGATCCTGGGATAGTCCAGCGGATTGCTGGAGCGGATCATGATCTCGCCGCGGCTGGACGGGCGGCAGTTGGAGAGGCCGATGGAAAAGCCCGGCCACGGATCCGGCGTCAGGATCGGCCGCTCGCCGCTCTTCGGAATGACGGTCGAGAAAGCCTGGAAATAAAGCTGCATGTTGGGGCGCGAAAACGCCAGGTCGGTTCGGAAGAAGCCGCCGCCATGGTTCATCGACAGCGACAGCGGGCCGGAGCGGGTGAGGATGTACCGCATGCCGACCAGCAGCTTGCCCCACCAGGGCCGCAGGATTTGGTTGAGCGTCGGCACGTTTCCCTTGAAGGTATAGTTGATGCCGACATGGTCCTGCAGATGCGCGCCGACATTTTCGTTGCCGTGGACGACCGGGATGCCAAGCCCCTTGAGCAGTGACGAGGGGCCGACGCCGGACAGTTGCAGCAGCTGCGGCGAGTTGATCGAACCGGCGGACAGGATCACCTCGCGGCCGGCCCGCGCCGTCTTGGTCTCGCCGTTCTGCAGATATTCGATGCCGACGGCTCGCTTGCCCTCGAACAGGATTCTGGTCGCCAGCGCATTGGCTTCGACGCGCACATTCGCGCGCTTCATCGCCGGGCGCAGGAAGGCGCGCGCGGCCGACATGCGGCGGCCATTCCTGGTCGAGATCTGGTAGACGCCGACGCCTTCCTGGGCGGCGCCGTTGAAGTCAGGGTTGAGCGGCAGCCCAGCCTGCTGGCCGGCTGCGAGGTAGCGCCTGGTCAGCGGATGGACGGCGTTCGTCGTGTCGGTGATATGCAGCGGCCCGCCGGTGCCGCGCCATCTGTCGGCGCCGGCCTCATTGTCCTCAAGCGCCTTGAAGCCCGGCAACAGATCGTCATAGCCCCAACCGGGATTTCCGGCATCGCGCCAGTCGTCAAAGTCCTCGCGCGCGCCACGGATCCAGACCATGGCGTTGATCGAGCTGGAGCCGCCAAGCAGCTTGCCGCGCGGCCAATGGTCGACATTGCCGGCAAGGCCGGGGTCCGGCTCGGGCTTGTAGTTCCAGTTGACCGCCGGATCGAAGAAGGTCTTGCCGTAGCCGAGCGGCATCTGGACATAAAAGCGGCGGTCGCTGCCGCCGGCCTCCAGCACCAGCACGGAGAAGCGGCCCGAAATCGACAGCCTGTCGGCCAGAACCGAGCCGGCCGAGCCGGAGCCGACGATGATGAAGTCATAAGTCTGCATGATTGGTGTTGGCGGCTCCGCAAAACTGAGCGCAGCCTATCCGCGACGGCTTGGCCGCGCCCCTGCGGCTTCCGGCATGGCTTGTGAAAAAAGCGACCGTGAGACGCCTGGTCGGAAAAGCCACCATGGAACCGACATTGCGCCGGGAGCCTCGCCCGTCGCGTTGACCTCTTGGGCCCGTGACGCTACGGGATCAAGGGCTATCGCTTTAGGGGAATCTCGGATGGTGCATTACGCGGACGGACGGCCGATCGGCGATCTGACCTTGCGTACGCTCGCCATGCCGGCCGATGCAAATGCGGCCGGCGACATCTTTGGCGGCTGGGTGATGGCGCAGATGGATCTTGCCTGCGGCATCCGTGCGGCCGAGCGGGCCAAGGGCCGCGTGGTGACGGCGGCGGTCAAGGAAATGTCCTTCGCCAAGGCGATGAAGATCGGCGACACGCTGTGCATCTACACCCATGTCGAGCGCGTCGGCCGCACCTCCATGACGCTCAAGGTCGAGGCCTGGGCGCAACGCTACCTCTCCGACCTGATGGAGAAGGTCACCCACGCCGATTTCGTCATGGTGGCGCTGGATAGCGACGGCAAGCCGAAGCCGATTCCAACCGAAAGTTGACATCGTCGATTCTGCCAAGCTTGCGCTTATGTAACATCCCCCGCGCGGGCGATGCGCTGCGCGACATCCAATGGTTGCCTTCACATCCGATTCTGCGGGCGGCGGAGGGAAGACAATGCGTCAACACATGCTGAACGGCTGGCTCGTGGCGGCCCTCGTCGCGGTGATCTGCCTGCTTGGCACGACCGCTTATACCGAGATCAGGAAAGAGCTTCCAAGCGTTGCCTGCACGCACGACCGGACCGTTGGCAACGAGCGGACTGCCCAGCGGTCTGCAAGGGTAGAGACGTGCGGCGCAGTGTGTTGCAGCAACCCTGCGTCAAAGGCCTGAGGGCCCGTCAGCGGAAGACCTCGTCAGCCTCAAAATGATCATGCGCCGGCGAACGAAACGCTGCAGCTATGTCGCGATGGCGCGACCAACGATGCCAGGGCGGATCCAGTTAAACCCGGGTACGCGTCGTCGACGGCAAAATCCGTAAACTATTGCTGGGCAACGGTTTTCAGGCGTGCACGCCATCGAATCTTTCACGCGCCGCCTGGACCCGCGAGGTGTTCTTCCGCGCCCATTCGCCGAGCGCGCCGACCGGCACCAGCAGCTCATGGCCGAGCTCCGTCAGCTCATAGTCGACGCGTGGCGGGATGGTCGGGAACACGGTTCGGGTGACGAAGCCGTCGCGCTCAAGACCGCGCAAGGTGGTGGTCAGCATCTTCTGCGAAATGCCGCCGACAGCGGCGCGCAACTCATTGAAACGCAGCGGTCCGCCGCCCAGCTTGCCGACGACCAGAACGGTCCATTTGTCGCCGACGCGCTGCAGGATTTCCGAGACGGCGCGGCAGTCTTCGGTGTTGTGCGGGTGCCTCAGTAACATAACGGTGCCTCCTTGCGCTGCCATTTGTCAGTATCTCATATAGCGCCGGTATCCAAACGATACCAGCTTTTTGCATATATGGAGAGCCCCATGTCCAAGCCCAAAATCGCCATCGTCGTCGGTTCGACACGCGCCGCGCGTTTCGCCGATGTGCCCGCCCAGTGGATCGCCAAGATCGCGAAATCTCATGCCGACATCGACGTCGAGACCGTCGACCTGCGCGACTGGCCGCTGCCCTTCTTCGACGAGGTCGCCTCGTCCGCCTGGGCGCCGTCGCAGAACGAAGTTGCCCAGCGCTGGCAAAAGAAGGTCGCCGAATTCGACGGCTTCATCTTCACCGCCGCCGAATACAATCATGGCCCGACGGCCGTGCTGAAGAACGCCATCGATTACGCCGCCAATGAATGGAACAAGAAGCCGGCCGGTTTCGTCGGCTATGGCAGCGTCGGCGGCTCGCGCGCTGTCGAACATTTGCGTCTTGCCGCGGTCGAATTGCAGATGGCGCCGGTCAAATCCGCCGTTCACATTGCCTGGAGCGATTTCCTGGCGGTGCGCCAGGGCGAGAAGAAGCTCGAGGAGATCGAGCATCTGAACCAGGCTGCCACGGCGCTGGTCAACGACGTTGCCTGGTGGGCCCGCGTGCTCAAGGCAGCGCGTCAGGCCGACGCGATTGCCGGCGAAGCCCAGGCGGCCTGAGCCTTATCCTCCCAAGGACCGATGATTTTTCCAAAGGGCGGCGTTTGCGCCGCCCTTTTTCATTCACGTGAAGAGGCGCTCTCGGCTCCCTTGGCCGGATGGTGGAGTCGGACCGGCAAGGTCGCGCTGATGCCTTGACGATCCCGCGCGAAGGATCGCCGCCTGTCACAGCCAACCGCCGGAAAACCCGGCCCGGCGCAGTCCTGTGGTGATGGCCGGCACGCGGCGCATCAATCGCCACAGGAAGTCGGACCGGTAGTTCTCGATCATCAGGGCGATCGGCCCCTGGTTGATGCCGACATGGTCCGGCGATACCCAACCGCAGGCGCGGCCGTCGTCGGCAGCGATCGTCGGGTTGAAGCTCGCGGTGAAGCCGTAAGGGTTGCCGTCGCGCAGGTCCATCTCGTGGAAATGGCGCAGCGCCGGCAGCACGATTTCCGGCGCAAAAGGCAAGGAGGCGATTGCCGCCCATGGCGACAGCGTGCCGTCATCGGGGCCAAACGGTGCGCCGCGGGCGAGATAACCGAAGAAGCGGCGTCCATCGGCTCGCCGCGCGATCGGACCTGGGCCGTCGCTGGCGGTGACGCCCCAGCAATTCTCGCCATAGCCCGCGAACCCCCTCGGATTGCGGATTGCGTAATCGCGCTGCAGATACGTCGCCTGGCGGCTGTTTTCGAAATAGTCCCGGTCGTGATCGCGCATGAAGGCATCGCGGATGTCGCGAAAATCGATCCAGATATGCGAGAACTGGTGGATGAAAAGCGGGCCGGCATAGACCACCTCGCGGCCGTAGATGGTCTTCCATTTGTAAGTGGACAGCCAGGCCGCGTAGCTCTCGGGAGTTAGCGAGTGGGTCGGCGAACCGAGACCCAGGACGTACAGGATCAGCGCCTCGTCAAATCCTTCCCAGCGGTAGCGGAGAAAGCCTTTTCCAGGCCGCCAGCCATGGGTGACGGTGGCGCCGCCGTTCTGCGCCCAGCGCCAGTCGGCACGGCGGTAGAGCGCATCGGCAAGCTGGCGGATTTCCAGTTCGAGCTCATCGTCCTCGTCGAAATAAGCGCCGGCGGCCAGAACACCGGCAAGCAAAAGGGCGGTATCGATCGTGGACAGTTCGCAATTCCAGACGCGGCGGCCGGTCTTCATGTCGAGGAAATGATAGTAGAAACCTTTGTAGCCGGTGGCATCGGGCTCCGGCCCGTGCGGGGCGTTCCAGAAGAAGCGAAGCGTGGCGAGCGTCCGCTCGATTGCGGCATCGCGCGTCATGAAACCGCGCTCGACACCGACGGGATAGGACGACAAAGCGAGCCCGACGGCGGCTATGCTGGCAGGCGACGTTGGCGTGTTGCGGTCGGCGACTAGGCCGTTGGCAGGGTTGGCCTCGTTGAGAAAATACTCGAAGGACAGGCGCTGGATATCTTGGAGAAGCTCGTCGTTTAGCGCGTGTTCGTTCGATGCATCCATGACAATCGATATAGAGGCTTTGGCTGCTTTTGCCATTCGTCCAGCGGATCAATCATGGGTGAGGGCAGGCTGGGGCCGATAGCGAAAGGCGCTGCCGACGCACCGAATTCAAATCGAGGGGCTGCGAAGATCGGTTGGACCGCCATATGCACGGCCCTGCCATCTGGCCTGGCCGTCCTCCCCTGATATATCCGGCTGCGATCCATCACATGAGCATGCCCCGTGAAGTTACCCAGCCCGTCAGGCGTCGTTTCCCCCATGACCCCGGTGCTGGTCTGTGCACTTGCGATCTTCCTTCTGTCCGCCATGGATGCGGCGATGAAAATCCTGGTGATCGCCGTCGGTGTCTACAACACGGTGCTGTGGCGAAGCATGCTTGCGAGCGTGGTCGCGGGCACGGCCTGGGCGGCGGGGCCGCGTTCCCTTCCCACGCCTTCCGTGCTGCGGCTACACGCGCTGCGCGCCGTGGTCGTGGGCATCGTTCTGCTGTCGTTCTTCTGGGGCCTTGCCAGATTGCCGCTGGCGGATGGGATCGGGCTTAGTTTCGTCGCGCCGCTGTTCGCTCTCCTGCTGGCGGCGCTGCTTTTGGGCGAACGCATACAGCGCCAGGCGATCTGGGCGTCGCTGGCGGGCATCGCCGGCGTCGTCATCATCATGGCCGGACAGTTCGGGCAAGGGAATTATACCGGGGATGCCCTGCTTGGCACGGTGGCGGTGCTCGCATCGACGGTGTTCTACGCCTACAATCTGATCCTCTCGCGGCGGCAGGCGCTGGTGGCCAAGCCAGTCGAGATCATGCTGTTCCAGAACCTGTGCGTTGCCGCCGTCCTTCTCCCCGCCGCTCCCTGGCTCGCGGTTGCCCTGCCGGGCAATCTCTGGCTTCCGCTGGCCGGGGTGACGGCGCTGTCGCTCTCCGGCCAGTTCCTGATGAGCTGGTCCTACGCGCGGGCCGAAGCGCAATATCTGATCCCGACGGAGTATTCTGCCTTCATCTGGGCGATCGTGTTTGGCTGGCTGTTCTTCGACGAGGCGGCGACCTGGACCACGCTGGCTGGAGCGGCCCTGATCGTGGCCAGTTGCCTGATCGCCTCGCGCTCCAATCCGAAGCTTGCCGAACCGATCGAAGCCGCGGTCTGAGCGCGCTATTCGCTTTGACGGCAGAGCGTCAACGCACCACTTCGCGATGGCCGCTGGGCAGCCGGGTGGCGATCAGCTTGTCGATGCGGCGGCCGTCGAGGTCGACGACCTCGAAACGCCAGCCTTGCGCGTCGACGCATTCGCCGGTCGCCGGCAGATGGTGCATGTGCGACAGCACATAACCGGCGACGGTCTCGTAATCCCGATTTTCCGGCAGGTCGATACCGAGAACGTCAGCCATCTCGTCGGCTTGCATGTATCCCGCGAGCAGCCATGAGCCGTCCTCGCGCTTGACGGCGTTTTCCTCGTCGCCGGCGTCGGTATCGGCCCGGAAGACGCCGGTGATGGCCTCGAGAATGTCGGCAGGTGTGACGATCCCTTCGAAATGGCCGTATTCGTCATGCACCAGCGCCATCGGCACGTCGGATTCCTTCAGCTTCTGCAGCACATCCAGCGCGTCGGCCTGGTCGTAGACGATGGGGGCGGCGCGCACATGCTTGCGCGGATCGAGTGCGCGGCCGGCGAGCAGGGCGGCCAGCACGTCGCGCGTCTGAACAACGCCAACCATGACGTCGACCCCGCCATCGCCGGCCGGGAGGCGCGAATGCTGGGTCTCCATCAAGAGCTTGCGGATGGCGCCCTCATCGGACTGCAAATTGATCCAGTCGACCTCGGTGCGCGGCGTCATCACGGCGCGCACGGCGCGATCGCCGAGCCGCATGACGCCGGCGATCATGCGCCGCTCGTCGGATTCGATGGTGCCGTGATGCTCGGCCTCGGCGACCAGCATCTTGATCTCTTCGTCGGTGACCTTCTCCTCGCTCTCGCCGCGCTGGCCAAGCAGCCACAATATGGCGCGGCCGGAAATGTCGAGCAGGAACACCAGCGGCGCGGAGACGGTGGCTAGGATGGTCATTGCAGGCGCCGCGCGGGCGGCAACGCGCTCGGGATCGCGCAGCGCGATCTGCTTGGGCACCAGCTCGCCGACGATCAGCGAGAAATAGGTGATGATGGCGACGACGATCCCGACGCCGAGCGGGTCGGCGATGTTTTCGCGCATGCCGGTCGAGGCCAGGTACACCGAAAGCCTGTCGCCCAGCGTGGCGCCGGAGAAGGCGCCCGACAGCACGCCGACCAGAGTGATGCCGATCTGCACCGACGACAGGAATTTGCCGGGATTGGAGCCGAGCGTCAGCGCACGCCCGGCGCCATTGACGCCGCGGTCGATCATCGCCTTGAGCCGCGCCGGGCGCGACGACACGATGGCGAGCTCGGACATCGACAGAAGGCCGTTCACACAGATGAGGACGACCACGGTGGCGATTTCGACGTATAGCATCAGGGCTCAATAGCATTGCGGCGGGCCGCAGGAAAATAGTCCGCGATGATTTTTGGAAAATGACAGTGGTTCAGGGGAATTGCCTGAGCACCCCGACAACAGCCTTGCCGTCGGTGAAATAGGGATCGCCGCCGCCGTTGCGTCCGGTCCTGGTGGCGCCGATGCCCGGGATGTCGCTCGCCGAGGTCACCATGCCGGCCGCCGACAGGTCGTGGATCACGAGATCGCGCTCGGCGTCGATGTCAGGGGCGATATGGTGGGTGATGGCGCCGGTATCGCGGCTGAGACCAACGCCGCGGTCGAAGCTGGCCGAGCCCATCCAGAGCGTTCGGCCGTCGTCGCCGGTCGCATCGCTGCGCCAGAAGCGGACATGATGGCGCCGGTCGGCGCTCCCGCCGACCGGCTTTTCGAAGGCGAGATCCTGGGCGCGGCCTTCGAACAGCAGCCGGCTGACCGGGGCGTCAGGATAGGGATGGTCGAACAGCACGCTCTCACCGATTTCGATCGCGGTCTTTAGCGTCACGCCATCGGCCGTATCCCATCCGGTCATGGCGAAGGCATGGACCATCTCTTTTTCGGTACCGACAAGGCCGATATTGATCGGGTCGCCCGGAATGCCTTGCGGCGTGTGTGTCACCATCTCGAAAGTCTGCGTGCGAAAGCCGCGGTCGCGAACCGTCCAGAATTCCGGCGCAGCGACATAGGCGAGGGCCAGCCAGACCGCCAGAAGAGCGGCGAGCCAGGTCAATGCGCGTCGTTGCAGGCTTCGTCGGCTCATGAAAGCGGCTCGATCCGTGCGGTATCTGTGCCTGACGGACCCTGGAAATCAATGGCCAGCGGCGAGCAGCCGTTCTATCGTCGGCCATCGTTTTTGCGGGGGGTGAGCAGGAATGGATAAGAAGCCGGTGGGTCGCAGCTCGATGGCATTGACCGCGGACCTTGTCGCAAGGGTCGAGCGTGTCGAACCGGATCCGGGTCCCGAGCCCGGAACAACCGAGCATACAGACGCGGAGTTCGATAGTCTTGTCGAGCAACTTCTGTCGGAGCATCGGCCTGAAGCGCTATGGGTCTTTGCCTACGGGTCGCTGATCTGGAACCCCGAATTTGCCCATGTCGAGCAGCGCCCGGCCACGGCGCCAGGATGGCACCGCTCGTTCTGCCTGACGCTGACCCGTTGGCGCGGAACCCGTGATTTGCCGGCGCTGATGCTGGCGCTCGATCGAGGCGGCAGCTGCAACGGCATCGTCTATCGGCTGCCCGCGGAAGACCATGTCGGGCAACTTGGACAGTTGATGCGCCGCGAGATCGATGCCAATCCGCCGACTAACGTGCCATGCTGGATCAAGGTCAAGACCAAGGATGGGCCGTTGCGGGCCTTGGCTTTCGTCGCCGCGCCAGACGGCAGGGCCTATGCCGGCCGGCTGCCATTGGAGCAGGTTGCCGACACGCTGGCGCGGGCTGCCGGGCATTGGGGCTCGTCGGCTCAATACCTGTTCCGAACCGTCAGCAAGTTGGAAGAGAGCGGTATCCGCGACAGGAACCTTTGGCGCATCCAGGATCTGGTGGCCCAGCAAATCATCGCTTCCACCAGGAACGCCAATCCCGACTGATTTCTGAACGGTGAAACGCCTTAGCGGCAGGCGCGGTAGCCGCTTTTGCGGTTCTTGATGTCGAAATGGAAATGGTTGCGGTGATCGTAATTGTAGCCGGGACCGAGCACGGTGGTGAAATACTGGCAGCCGTCGGCACGCACATTGTTGAGGAAGCCGCGGGTGCGGAAGGCAAACAGGCCGGGCTTGCGCACGTCGATGTCGTCGCCGTTGTTGAGCTCGATGCTCATGACGTCGAGGGCGTTGCCCTTGCCGTGCTCGGACAGGACACCTTCGCCGGCGATGTTGCGGCAGGAATAGCTTGAGCCCTGGTGGATGGTCTTGACGCCCGAGAAATAGCGCCAGCGGGCGGAGGGAACCAGTTCGTTGCTGGTCCAGGCGGCGAAACTTGCGGCCATGTCGCAGGTCAATGTCGCGGCGGGCTTCATCTGGATGCCGCCGATGGCGGAGACCTTGACCGGCCAGTCTATGCCGCACTGTCCCTCATGGATCGGCTGCACATCGGTGTAGACGACGCGAAGGCGCTTCAGTTCGCCACGGCAATCGGTTTCGCTGGCCGGCATCTGCTGCGGCTCCGACTCCGACATCGGCTCGTCCATGTGCGGATAGGCGGCAGTCATATAGGGATTGGACGGGACGAGCTTCTGCATGCCTTCATATTGCGGCACGGCCGCGGTCTGCGAGCCGACATCGACGGCCGGCTGCAGCGACAGCACGCTGCCAGTGTTGCAAGCCGAAACGGCGGCCAGCGCAAGACCGGTGGCCAGTATCGCTGCGCTTTTTGCCTTCGCGGCGCGAAATATTGCGGCCATGGGCGGGATCCTGTCCTTGATCGGTGGGATTTTAACGATCAAGGGTAAAGGAAAACTCAGCGTTCCCGTTCATGCCTGCGGCCGAAATGCGGCAGCCATACCATCACCGGCATGACGATCACTGAAGGGCCATCACTGGCAGAAAGTGCCACCATTCCGGCGCGGTTCGAGATCGAGATGGAAATGCAGGGAATGGTCCGGGTCCGCGCCCGGTCCAAGCACGGTCTTGAACGGTCCGCAGGCGGCCTTGCGCACCGCATTGAGGAATTTGCCGTCCTTCTCGGGCGGCGTTGGACCGACTTCGACCTTTCTGCCATCTGACAACGTGAAGCTGGCAATATCGAGCGCGTTGCCGAAGGCATGTTCCGACAGATGGCGCGTGCCGTTGCGCGGCCGGCAGACAAAGGCCGATGCCTGGTTGATCGATTTCAGGTCGGCTCCGAACTCGGCTTTCGCCGCCGGCTGTATGATTTCGGCGGCAAAGCGGGCTGCAGCCTCGGCCATTGGGCAGTTGAGTTCGGTCGCGGGGCCGATGGCGATGGATTTTCCGAGCGACTTCAGCACCAGGGGATAGGGGATCGAGCAGCCGATGTCGGGATTGCTTTCCGCCTTATGCTCCTCGAATTCGACACCAAGGGCCGTCAGCCGCTCGCGACAGGCGACTTCCGCCGCCGGCATTTTTGCATCGGGCAAATCGGCCGAGCGCGCATCGGGCAGCATCTTCTTGTCGCCGGCATCGGGTTTTTCAGGTGGTTGCGGAGCAACGGCCGGCGGCTGAGCTTCAGGTTCCGAAGTGTCTGGCTTTTGTGTCGGAATCGGCGCCGCGGCCGGCGGCTCGGGCTCGCTTTGCCTATCGGTCGATGGCTTCGGGGCTGACGGTCCGGGCCGCGCCTGCTTTTTAAAACCGGATTTTTCTTCGTTGAATCGATCGTCATTGGACCGGTTGGGCGCGCCAAGGGGGTTCGGACCTTCGGCCTTTTGCTTTTCGATCGGTGCCGCGCCGGTCTTCGGCGCCTCTGAAGGACGCGCCTCGGGCAGCGGGACAACGCGCGAGGGCTGCACCGGAACATCGGCGGGCGAGGGCTCTTTATCCGGGGTCTTTTGTTCCACCTGCTTTGGCGTGATGTGCCGCTGTGGCCTGGGCTTCTGGCGGTGTTTGCTGCGCGGCTTAGGATGCGAGTCGACCCGCGGTGAAAACAGCTGCTCCAACCGCTGTGACAGCGGCGTGTAATGCTTTTTGCGCTGTTTGGCGTCAGCTTGCGTCAGCAGGGGCGCCAGCAGCAGAGCCGTGACGACCATGACCAGTGCAACCCTGCATGTTCGGGAAAGTACAACAGACCCCATCGTCCTCAACGGCGCGAACGCCCGGAGGTTGCCTGCGGCCCATCACGAACGGTAACGACGTCGTTACGCGCCAATCGCTTCCAGCCCTTCTTCCAGCCAGTCGGCCAAAAGCGGCATGCCGAGCAGGTATTTCGCCGTGCGCTTGTTGGCGCGGTCGCGCGCGGCGGCAACCGCATCGGACCATTCCGCTGCGTCATAGTCGCCGCGGCCGACCCAGGCCAGCGCGATCAACTCGGCCGCTTCGTCGACGTTGAGGTCGTTGATCAGCTCGCGCAGCTCTTCCTCGGTGAGGTCTTCCGCGCTTTCCTCCGCCAGACCGTCATGGTGGTGATTGGCATGTGATTCACCATCGAGCTCGACCTCATGCTCGGCACCGTCGGCATAGTCTTCGTTGACGGCAGCACTCAGTCCCTTTGCCTTGAGAATGAACAGGCGCACGGTGTCCGGGCCGATCGATAGCTCCCATTCCCGCTCACGGCGCTGTTGCACTCTCGGGCACCCCCGCTGATCATTTCCCGAATGATAGCGGATTTGCAGCGCGCGTCACGTCATGTTCTGATCCCTGGCTCCCGCCTTTGACCGAATTCAGGTTAGGCACGGCCGCACAAATAGTTTCGGCGGCTGCGGGTTTCCGGGATGAAAAGTCTGCATCCCGGCGTTAGCTTTTCATTATCGTCATTTTCCCTCAAGATCGTCATTATCCCTCAAGGAGGCTTCGATGCATAAAAGAGTGTTGATCCAGGCGGCTGCGGCGCTTGTGGCGCTGCAGTTCTTTGCGGTTCCGGTGTTTGCGGCCGGCGGCGGTGGCGGTGGTACCGAGACCACCACCCAGTGCAAGAAGGGGCAGGTCTGGGACAAGAAAAAGCAGAAATGCGTCGCGCCGAAGTACGGCATGCTGGACGACGACAACATCTACGATGCTGGTCACGACCTGGCCATGGCCGGGCGTTATGATGAGGCGATCGCCGTGCTCAGCCTTGCCGCCAACAAGCAGGATCCACGCATCCTCAACTATCTCGGCTATTCGCATCGCCATTCCGGCCGTGTCACCGTCGGCCTCGGCTATTACGAGGAAGCGCTCCGCATCAACCCGGATTACACGCTGGTGCGCGAATATCTCGGCGAGGCCCATCTGCAGATCGGCGATCTGGCCGGCGCCCAGGCGCAGCTGGCCGAGATCGAGAAGCGGACGGGCAAAGATTCGCGCGAATACGGCATGCTGGCCGAACAGATCTACCATTTCATGAGAAGCTGACCCCACCCCAACGGCTTCTCTGGGCCGGCTGCGAGCAATCGCAGCCGGTTTTTGTTGTCGCAACTGCAACACGCTGCACATGCCGTGACGGCAATTGCGCAAGTCGGCTCATGATTTTTCAAAAAGCCTGCTTTTTCAGCGTGAAAAACGCGCGAGGATCGCTATATTGGGGAAAATTGCGGTGAAACGGTTCCGTTAGCCCGAGGCTGCCGGACCCGTTTTCTTTTTATACCCATCGACAAGGCTTTCCCCGAAATGCGGGGGTGGCGGCAGGAAAGGTCAGGCATCATGAACAAGGTCCCGATGACAGGCGAGGGGTTCGCGTCATTGAAGGAAGAACTGCGCTGGCGCCAGCAGCAAGAGCGGCCGCGTATCATCGAGGCGATCTCCGAAGCGCGCTCGCATGGCGACCTGTCCGAAAATGCCGAATATCATGCCGCCAAAGAGGCGCAGAGCCTCAATGAGGGCCGTGTCAACGAACTGGAAGACTATATTGCTCGGGCCGAGGTGATCGACGTCACCAAGCTTAGCGGCGACAAGGTCAAGTTCGGCGCCACGGTGGTGCTGGTCGACGAGGACACCGAGGAAAAGAAGACCTACCAGATTGTCGGCGACCAGGAAGCGGATGTGAAATCGGGCCGTATTTCGATCTCCTCGCCGATCGCGCGCGCGCTGATCGGCAAGGAAGTCGGCGACGCCATCGAGGTCAACGCCCCCGGCGGCGCCAGGGGTTATGAGATCGTCCAGGTGCAATTTATCTAGCACCTCAGAATTGCTGGAAGGTCCTATGCCGAAGCTTGGAGCTTAAGGGCTAATAGCTTTTCTGCTTCCGGCACCACCTGTGCCGGCATGAGGCGCTCCCCCGCTGCGGCCAGCAACGTTGAGGCATATTGCCCGCGCGGGCCGGTCAAACCCGGCTCGGTCGCCAGGAACACCGCGACCGTCGGCAGGCCGAAGGCGCTGGCGAGGTGGGTCAGACCGGTGTCGGCGCCGATAACCAGCGTCGAGCGGCCAAGGATCGCGGCAATGTCTGCCAGCGGCGATCTCGGCACCACGATCGTTGACGGCACAGCTTTCGAGATCGCCTTGGCCACCGCCTTCTCACGCTCGTTCGACCAGGTGGTGACCGGCGTCATTCCGCTACCAACCAGCAGGCGAGCCGTTTCGATCCAGTCTTCGGCGGGCCATTTCTTGTCCTCGCGGCTGGTGCCGTGCAGCAGGAAGGCCGTCTTGCCGTCAATGCCGGCCAGGCCGCCGGGAGGCGGCACAATCCCGGATGCGAGCGCCGAAAGATCGGGCTCGTAGCCGAGCGCCAGCCCGAACAGCCGGCGCGTGCGTTCGATGGCGTGCAGGTTGCGCGGCACGGCGTATTTGCGCTGGTAAAACAACGTTGCCGAGGGCTCCCGCGCGCTTGCGCGTTCGAAACCTGCGATTGGTGCCGCTGCCTGTTTCGCAACCAGGGCCGATTTCAGCAGCCCCTGCGCATCGATGACGAGGTCGTACTCGCCTGCTTGCAGAGCGCGGCGCAAGCTTGTCGCCTCCCGCCATGTGCCGGCGTTGAACAGATGCTTGCGCCAGCGCCGGATGGCGACGGTATGGATCTTTGCTATCGCCGGATGCAGCGCGACGATGCCGGCAAAGGCCTCTTCGACGCACCAGTCGAAGGCGATATCGGGGCGCTTGCGGCGTGCATCTTCGACGGCGGGGAAGGTGTGGATGACGTCGCCCATCGAGGAGGTCTTGACGATCAACACCTTCATGCGGCGGCCGGGAGTTCCAGCAACCTGTCCGCCGCCGCTGCCACTCGGGCAACGTCCAGCGTCTTCAGGCAGTTGAGGTGGCCGAGCGGACAGACCTTCCGGTGGCAGGGCGAACAGGACAGATGCAACCAGATCAGTTCGCGCTGTTCAGCCAACGGCGGCGTGTTTTCCGGCGAGGTCGAACCGTAGACGGCAACGACCGGCGTGCCGACGGCGGCCGCGACATGCATCAGCCCGCTGTCGTTGGACACCGCCAGCCTGGCCGCGGCGATCAGGTCGATGGCGTCCTCCAGCCGTGTCTTTCCTGCCAGATCGACGACACCGGGCGCGAGTGCTGCGATCTCGGCGGTGACGTCGCGATCGTTCTTCGAGCCGAACAACGCGACCTTGAATCCTTTCGCCATCATCTCTCCGGCGAGGCCGGCATAGCTTTCGCTAGGCCAGCGTTTGGCCGGACCGAATTCGGCGCCGGGCATCATGGCGACGAATTTTCCCGGCTGCACTGCGAAGCGAGCGAGCAGATCTTTCTGATTGCCGGCGTCGACGGTGAGCCGCGGCGGCCGGAAATGTCCGCCTTGGGCGAGGCCAAAATAGGCCTGCGCGGTGCGCCGTTTGACGGCATCGGGCAGCGGCACGATGTCGGTCAGCAGGCCGTAGCGCATTTCCCGGAGATTGCCGAAGCGGCGGGGGATGCGGGCAAAGAACGGGATCAGCGCCGATTTCCAGCTGCCCGGCAGGACGTAGGCCGTGTCGTAGCGGCCGCGCAGCAGGCGGCCGAAGCGGCGGCGAATGGTGAATTCGAGCGCGCCCGGTTGCAGCGGGAAATCGATCTGCTGGCGAATCTCGGGCATGCGCTTGACCAGCGGGGCCGCCCAGGCCGGGGCCAGCACGTCGATGGCGGCGTTGGGATGGACGTCCTTCAGCGCTGAAAACAGGCACTGCGCCATGACCATATCGCCCACCCAGCGTGGGCCGATCACGAGGATCGTTGGGCTTTCAGCCATTCGACATAGTCTCTGACGCCGGTTTCCACGCTGCGGAATTGCCCATTATAGCCGGCTGCGCGCAAGCGGGACATATCAGCTTGGGTAAAACTCTGGTAGCTGCCCTTGAGGTGATCGGGGAATTCGATGAACTCGATCTCGCCCTGGCCCAGCGTATCGATCACGGTCTCGGCAATGGCGCGGAACGGCTGGGCGCGGCCGGTGCCGCAGTTGAAGATGCCGCTCGAGCCGCGCTTCCACAGCCACAGATTGACGTCGGCGACATCGCCGACGTGAATGAAGTCGCGGCTTTGTTCGCCGGGGCCGAAGCCGTCATGGGCGCCGAACAGCTTTGGGTTTTCGCCGCGCCCGACCTGATTGAACAGATGGAAGGCGACCGAGGCCATGGCGCCCTTGTGCGCCTCGCGCGGGCCATAGACGTTGAAGTAGCGCAGGCCCGCGACCTGCGAATGATCGGTGTCGAACACGGTGCGCCTGACATAGTCGTCGAATAGTTTCTTCGAATAGGCGTAGACGTTGAGCGGCCGCTCAAGTGCGGGATCCTCGCGAAACTCCGAACCGCCGCCGTAGACGGAAGCCGAGGAGGCATAGAGGAACGGTATGCGCAGCGAAAGACAGCCATGCAGCAAGCGCTTTGAGAAGGCGTAGTTCACGTCCATCATGAACTTGCCGTTCCATTCCGTGGTGGTCGAGCAGGCGCCCTGGTGGAAGACGGCCTCGACGCGGCCTAGGTCGCCGGCTTCCAAGGTGGCCAAGAATTCGTCCTTGTCGAGATAGTCGGCTATCTGCAAATCGGCCAGGTTGGCGATCTTGTGGCCGTCGGTGAGGTCGTCGACGACGAGGATGTCATCATGGCCTTCGGCATTGAGTGCGGCGACGATGTTGGAGCCGATCATGCCGGCCCCGCCCGTGACGATGATCATGAAGGCCTCTGGTTGCTTGCGATTCCGGTCCTTATAAGGGAGGCCAAGCGTACTGTCGATGAAGCACCACGACGCCACAGTGAGACCGCGAAGCGGCCCGCTTTATTCGAGGCCCGCAAGCTAGGGGACAAAAAATGCCGTCGACCGAACTGCTCATTGCGTTTTTCGCCACCACGGCGATCTTTGCCTATATTCCAGGACCGGCGATGCTCTATGCCGCCGCGCAGACCATGGCGCGCGGGCGCTGGTCGGGGCTGACGGCGGCACTTGGCATCCATCTTGGCGGTTATTTCCATGTCTTTGCGGCTGCCGCCGGGCTGTCGGTGCTCTTCCATGCGGTGCCGCCGCTCTACATGGCGGTCAAGCTCATCGGCGCGCTCTATCTGATCTGGCTTGGCGTGTCCTTGTTCCGCAAGCGCGGGGACGGTGACACGGCGCTGCCGGCGATCGAGCGCAAATCGGCGCGCCGGGCATTTTTCGAGAGCATCACCGTCGAAGTGCTCAATCCGAAGACGGCGATCTTCTTCATGGCGTTCCTGCCACAGTTCATCGATGCCTCGGCGGGTTTCCCGGTGTGGCTGCAATTCGTCGTGCTGGGCACCATCGTCAATTTAATGTTCTCTTCGGCAGATATTGTCTGCGTGTTGCTGGCAGGCATGGTGATCGCCCGGCTGAAGCGCTCCAGCCGTGCGCAGCGCATCATGCAGAGGGCGGGCGGGGCGGTGCTGGTCGGACTGGGCGTCCACGTCGCGTTGCAGAAGAGCTGACGGCCGCCCTGACGTTGCGCTGCGCGGATTTGCGGTATATCGGCTTCGCCATGAACGATCCGGCCCGTAAATTGACAATTTTCAGCGTGATTGAGGTCGGCCTTTCCCTCGCATTGCCAGTGACATGATCAAGCACAATCCGCCTTCGCCCGAACCTTTGCACCGCGCCATTGCCCGCTTTGGCGACGTTGCCGTGCTGGTGGTCGGCGACTTCATCCTCGACCGTTTCGTCAACGGCGTCATCGAGCGCATCTCGCCGGAAGCGCCGATCCCGGTGCTGCACGGGCGCGGCGAGACCTCGACGATGGGCGGCGCAGGCAACGTTGTCGCCAACATCGTCTCGCTGGGTGCCAGCGCTATTCCCATATCGGTGATCGGCACCGATGTGGCCGGCGACAATCTGGTGCGCATGCTGCGCGAACTCGGCGCCGATACGGCTGATATGGCGCAGGAGCGCGGTCGCATGACGTCGTCGAAGAGCCGCTTCAGCGCGCTCAATCAGCAGGTGCTGCGCTTCGATGAGGAAGAGATCAAGCCGCTCGACGACAAGGAACGGGCGGACCTGGTCCGGCATTTTCGCGCCGCACTCACGCGCGCCGACATCGTCATTCTGTCCGACTATGGCAAGGGCATCTTGCTCGACGGCGTCGCCGCCGACCTGATCGCCATCTGCCGCGAGGCGGGAAAACCGGTGCTGGTCGATCCCAAGGGCCGCGACTATGCGCGCTATGCCGGCGCGACCGCCATCACGCCCAACCGCAAGGAGCTTGGCGAAGCTGTCGGTCGCCCGGTTTTCGCCGACGACGAGATCGTCGCGGCGGCACGCCAGCTGATTTCGGCACATGGCTTCGACTTCGTCGTCGCCACCCGCAGCGAAAAGGGCATGAGCGTCGTCGGCGCGGATGAGGCGCGCCACATCGCCACCCAGGCGCGCGAAGTGTTCGACGTTTCGGGCGCCGGCGATACGGTAATCGCGAGCTTCGCGCTGGCTCTGGCCGCGGGCGCCGATCGCGTCATGGCCGCCTCCATCGCCAATGCCGCCGGCGGTGTGGTGGTGGGCAAACGCGGCACCGCGCGGCTGACCGTGGAGGAACTCACCGGCGCGCTGTTCCGCTCGCACGGCCCCACCGCCCATAAGGACGCCATCCTCGATGCCGCATCGGCCGCGCGCATGGTGGCGGCGTGGAAGGACGAGGGCCTGAGCGTCGGCTTCACCAATGGCTGCTTCGATATATTGCATGCCGGCCATGTCAGTCTTCTCCACGCGGCGCGCAGCCAGTGCGACCGGCTGGTGCTCGGCCTCAACAGCGATGCCTCGGTGCGTCGGCTGAAAGGCGCAGGGCGCCCGGTCAACGATCAGCATGATCGTGCCTGCGTGCTCGCCGCCCTGGCCTCGGTCGATGCGGTCGTGGTGTTCGAAGAGGATACGCCGCTGGCGCTGATCGAGGCGCTTCTGCCCGACATTCTGGTCAAGGGCGCCGACTACACGGTCGAAACCGTTGTCGGCGCCGATGTGGTGCAGAAGGCGGGCGGGCGCGTCGTCCTGGTCGACCTTGTCGCCGGCAAGAGCACCACCGGCACGATCGGCAAATTGCGCGCCGGCGGCGGTACCAACTGAGGGATTTCATGTCCGGACTGAATGACTATCTGGTCCGCTCGGCGGCCGCGATCACCGCGACAGTCGAGCGTGACCTGACCGCCGAGATGGAACGTGCTGTGAGTGCGGTCGTCGCCGCGCTTTCCTCGGGCAAGGCGCTGCTGGTCTGCGGCAATGGCGGCTCGGCCAGCGACGCCATCCACATTGCCACCGAACTGGTCGGCCGCTTCCTTAAGGAGCGCAAGGCCTACAATGTGATTGCGCTGCCGGCCAACGCGGGCATGCTGACCGCCTGGGGCAATGACTATGGCTTCGACACCGTGTTTTCGCGCCAGGTCGAGGCGCATGGCGCGCCCGGCGGCGTGCTGCTTGCCATCTCGACCAGCGGCAATTCGCCGAGCATTCTGGCTGCCGCCGAACAGGCTCGGATGATGGGCATGACGGTGGTCAGCCTCACCGGCGACAGCGGTGGCAAACTCAAGCCGCTCACCGACATACTGCTCAACGTGCCCTCGACCTCGACGCCGATCATCCAGCAGGGACATCTCTGCCTCTACCACTATCTCTGCGAGGTGGTGGAAGACCGTCTGTCGAATGGCTGACACCGGGGCCTACGGTCCATACCCGCTGGCTGAGCCCGGCCTGTGGGTTGAGCGGGTGGGTTCGCGGGTGTTTCCAGCCAACGCGCCGGCGCTGTTCCTCGACCGCGACGGCACCATCAATGTCGACACCGGCTATCCCGACGATCCAGCCAAAATGGCGCTGCGCGACGGCATCGTGCCGGTCATCGCGGCGGCCAACCGGGGCAACATCCCGGTGGTCATCGTCACCAACCAGTCCGGCATCGCGCGCGGCTATTTCGGCTGGAAGGAATTTGCCGCGGTCAACGGCCGGGTTCTCAAGCTGCTTGCCGCCGGCGATGCCTTCGTCGACATGGTTCTGGCCTGCGCCTACCACGAGGCGGGCAGCGGGCCACTGGCGGTCGCCGACCATCCAATGCGCAAGCCCAATCCGGGCATGCTGCTACAGGCCCGGCAGCGTCTCGGCCTCGATCTCAAGCGCTCGCTGATAGTCGGCGACAAGGCCGCGGATATGCAGGCCGGACAACGTGCCGGCCTGCCGCGCGGCTGGCTGGTGGATGGCGAGGGAAGTAATGAGCCGGGCTTCGAGGTTCTGCCGCTGCGCAACCCCGATGATCTGGAACGGCTTTTGAGAGCTGTCGAGTTGCTCGGATCGAGACTGATTTAGCTTTCCGGATCTGTTGCGACGCAATCTCAATGGGTTAGCTTGAGCGTTTCACCGTTTCGCAGAAACGGCGAGCCGATCCATTTCTTTGCTTTGACGCTATTCCCCAGGAAAGCACCATGCTCTTTTGCGGAAAAACTGCAGAGATCAGACATCATTCAAGCAAGAAATTTGCAGATGTCATTCCATCGAAGAACGAGGGGAATTCATTGAAGAAAGCAATCTCTGTTGCCGTTGTCTTGTTGATATTGGCTGTGCTTTCAGCCGTGGGGTATGTCTGGCAAAAACACGGCGTGTATGGGCTCAATGCACTTCTTCGCCGCGGCGGAAGCTACTGGATCGCCGTTGCACCCGACGATGCGCGTCTCTCGCCTGCCATGCAGCTTGCGTTGAAATCGGAAATTCCTGATGTGACCGCTGGAGCCAGCTCATGGAATGAAACCGAGCCTGGATTCCAGGTCAGAGAAATCCCCGTCATGGCGGGCGACCGTGAAATTGACCGGCTCTATCTCAACCGTTTCGATCCAGCCAAATTCCGTTTCGTTGCCCGTAACGAGCCCAGTGGTGCCAAGGACATCGACCAGTGGGAAGCGGCACTCAATCCACAAGGCGCAGGCGGCACCGTTCTGATCGTCAATGGCAGTTATTTCGGACTGAAGGGCGAAGCCGACACGCCCTTTGTCAGCATGGGTGCGAGGCTCGGGCCGGATGAATACGATGCGAAGGCCGGCGCCTGGTTCGTGAATGCCTCCGGCACGCATGTGGTCGATCTCAATTCACGTGACTGGCGCGCAGTCACGGAGAATGCCGAAAACGCTATGGTTTCCTATCCATTGCTTGTCGGTGAGGACGGCCGCAACAATGTACGCGCCAAGAGCAACTGGTTGGCCAACCGCACCTTTATCGCGGAAGATCGTCAGGGCTGGATCATCGTCGGTTCGACCAAGGACGCTTTCTTCTCGCTGGACCGGCTAGCAAACTTCCTGTTGCAGACCGACCTCGATCTCAAGACGGCGCTAAACCTCGATGGCGGGCCTGTTGCCTGCCTCAGCGTCCGCTCCGGGAACTACCGGTTGAAACACTATGCCAAGTGGGAAGCCCAGGTCGCGGATGGCGACGTCTCACTGCTTCAAGCACCGCTAGATGTGCCCTGGGGATTGCCTGTTGTTCTCACGGTGGAGCGCAGGTAGCAGATCCTGCCCTTGGCAGGGTGGGTCAAAGTACTCCCGATTCCGTAGCTGAAACCGGATGGCATATTCAACCTTGGCCGCTCATGTTCACGCAATCTGACCCGGAATACCCTACGATTTCGGCGCCAGAATTCGCTTTCTGGCTCATATTCGTCGTCAACATGATTGTGATCGGCGCGGCGTTCTCGCGTCAAAAAACATTTTCCGTCTCAAATGGTTGCCGCATGTCATCACATTCGTCTGGCTTGCTTGCTCACCTATTTTGCTAGCCTTTTTAGCTTTGCCGGAGATGTCCCCTGGTGAGAGCCCCGGCCCTGGGGACGGCTTCATTCTTTTGCCAGTTGTCGGAGAGGTAGCAGTGTGTCTGTTGGGGTATGTCTTGGTCGGCGTCGCACATGCTTTTTCGAAGTTAATCTCGCTTATCAGGCGCTGAACGCCACCAGCCCTTCGTCCTTGACGCGGCGGATGGTCAGCGCGGTGCGCACCGTGTCGACATTCGGCGCCGAAGCCAGTTCTTCGATGACGAAGGTCTGGAAGGTGCCGAGATCACTCGCCACGCAATGCAGCAGGAAGTCGGATTCGCCCGAGACCATCCAGGCGTCGCGCACGATCGGCCAGCCGCGAGTGCGCTCGGCGAAAGCTTTGAGCTCCGCGTCGGCTTGGTGATGCAGGCCGATCAGGCAGAAGGCGACGACATCCATGCCGAGCGCCGGCGCGTTGAGCAAGGCGCGATAGCCTCTGATGATGCCGGTTTCCTCCAGCCGCCGGACACGGCGCAGGCAGGGCGGGGCGGAAATGCCGACACGGCTCGACAGTTCGACATTGGTCATGCGCCCGTCGGCCTGAAGCTCGCGCAGAATCTTCCAGTCGATGGCATCGAGGTCGGCTTTCAGGGGCATGGCGGTCTCGGCTTAGCGCAAGAATCTTTCGCGCTCTCGTCCTTAAACGACTTTTGTGTCGATGCCAGCCCTTTGGTCGGGCGATTTCGCAACCGTAACGAAAGCGGCCATTGCGCGAATAAGCCTGTAGGCCGAAGCTTTCCGGGGACGACGGCCTGATCGTCTTGCTGGTGTGGTTGGCAACCCTTACATTACCAGCAACATTTCACGTCGTTTTCCAAGGCACACTCGATTGTCTGCCCCGCAGAGGCTTTAGATGACCACCAAGCACGCGCCTGTCCTTATCATCGGTTCCGGCCCGGCCGGCTATACCGCCGCAGTCTACGCCGCGCGCGCCATGCTCAAGCCGATGCTCGTAGCAGGCTTGCAGCAGGGCGGGCAGCTGATGATCACCACCGATGTCGAAAACTATCCGGGCTTCGCCGATCCGATCCAGGGCCCGTGGCTGATGGAGCAGATGCTGAAGCAGGCCGAGCATGTCGGCACTGACATCGTCAACGACATCATCACCGAGGTTGACCTCAATGTGCGGCCGTTCCGCGCCACGGGCGATTCCGGCACCACCTACACGGCCGACGCGCTGATCATTGCCACCGGCGCGCAGGCGAAATGGCTGGGCATCCCCACCGAACAGACCTTCATGGGCTTCGGCGTGTCGGCCTGCGCCACCTGCGATGGTTTTTTCTATCGCGGCAAGGATGTCGCTGTCATCGGCGGCGGCAATTCGGCGGTGGAGGAGGCGCTCTATCTCTCCAATCTGGCGAAGAGCGTGACCGTCATCCACCGGCGCAACGATTTCCGCGCCGAGCGCATCCTGCGTGAGCGGCTGTTGAAAAAGGACAATGTCCGAGTCATCTGGGACACGATCGTCGACGAGATCACCGGCCGGCCCGGCAAGACGCCGCTGCCGCCTTCGGTCGAAGGGCTGAAGCTCAGAAATGCGGTGACCGGCGAGGTCACCCATCTCCAGGTGGACGGCGTGTTCGTGGCGATCGGCCATGCGCCGGCGGTGGAATTGTTTGTCGGCAAGCTGAAGCAGAAGCCGAACGGCTATCTGTGGACGGCGCCGAATTCGACCCGCACCGATGTGCCCGGCGTGTTCGCCGCCGGTGACGTAACCGACGACATCTACCGTCAGGCGGTGACCGCCGCCGGGCTCGGCTGCATGGCCGCGCTCGAGGCGGAAAAATACCTGGCCGGCATCGAGGTGCACCGCGAAGCGGCGGAATAAAATCTATCAAGACGGCGTCGCAAGCCGTTCAAAAGCCTGATTTTTCATTCAGACGCCAAGAACAGAACGAGGGGAATTCAATGGCGTTGGACTGGGACAAGCTTCGCGTGTTTCACGCAGCGGCGGAGGCTGGGTCGTTTACCCATGCCGCCGAGACTTTGCACCTGTCGCAATCGGCGATTTCACGCCAGGTCAGCGCGCTCGAGCATGACGTCGGGGTGCCGCTGTTCAATCGCCATGCCCGCGGCCTAGTGCTGACCGAGCAGGGCGAAATGCTGTTCCGCACGGCGCATGACGTGCTGATGAAGCTGGAGACCATCAAGTCGAAGCTGACCGAGGCAAAGGACCGTCCCTCAGGCGTGCTCAGGGTGACGACGACAGTCGGGCTTGGCGCCGGTTGGCTGACCGAACGGGTGCAGGAGTTCATCGAGCTCTATCCCGAAATCAGCCTGCAGTTGATCCTCGCCAATGAGGAACTCGACCTCACCATGCGCCAGGCGGATTGCGCGATCCGTCTGCGCCAGCCGCAGCAGCCGGACCTGATCCAGCGCCGCCTGTTCACTGTGCATTTCCACCTCTATGCCTCGCCGTCCTATGTCGGCAAGCACGGCAAGCCGACCTCGGTCGCCGATCTGAAGAACCATCGCATCGTCACTTTCGGTGTGCCGGTGCCGTCGCATCTGTCGGAGCTGAACTGGCTGGAAACGATCGGCGATTTCGACGGTGGGCAAAGGGTGCCGACGCTGCAGATCAACGACATCTTGTCGATCAAGCGCGCCGTGCAGGGCGGCGCCGGCATCGCCATGCTGCCCGACTACGTGATCTCCAAGGAATCGGATCTGGTGCAGCTTTTGCCGGAGACCGAGGTGCCGTCCTTCGACACCTATTTCGCCTATCCCGATGCAATGAAGAACCAGGCCAAGCTGCACGTCTTCCGCGACTTCATCATCGCCAAAGCGCGCAGCTGGTCATTTTAAACATGCCCTTGGGAGGTGCTGGTCACCCCCGCCAAGGCGTCAGCCGTGGCAGCCAGCCGGGAACATTGCGGCGGTAGGTCTCGTATTCGCCACCGTAGCGGCGGGCGAGAGTCGGCTCCTCATAGAACCTGACGAAAGAGCCCATGACGATCGCGCCGATGGCGGCATAGGCAGCGACGCTCCAGCTTGAAAACAGCAACGCCTGGCCGAGGATGATCGACAGCACGGCGACGTACATCGGGTTGCGGACATGGCGGTAGACGCCGCCGATCACCAGTCTCTCGGTGGGCGCGACAGGCGCCGGCGTGCCGAGGCCTTCGAGCGCGAAGCGGGCAAAGGACTGGACGAGCAGGGCGATGGCCGCGACAATCAGGATGGAGCCGGCCGGCACGAAGCCGGGCACCGTCGACAGCGGCAGACGGTAGCGGTCCGTGAGCAGCCAGGGCACCAGCCCGGCGACGACACAAGGTGCGGCGATGAAGAAGACCGCGCTGCCGGCGATCGCCTGGGGTGTCCGCATGTCAGGTCTCCCTTCTTCCGGCCGACCCTTCCCATCCCGCTGCCGCAAAAATAAACGCCTGGTGCCCGATTCAACGTCATTCGGCTTTTTGCCCGCGAGCGCGAGAATCAGCCCGACTTGCGGTTCTGCGAAGGCAACAGCATGGTCGCGCCATTCATTTGGCAACTTTTCGTGGTCCTATGGCCCCTAGACATGGGTTAGACCACAGCCTGTACCTTTTTGCATGCGTGTGTTGCAAAATAGATGCTTGTTTCTTGGGCATGAACAGCACATATATAGATCATCTCCTGGGTGCGTTCTCCTCCCATTAGCGCCCTCGAGTGTTCCCCTCTGGAGGTTAGCCTTAACAGGCACTTCCAATCAAACTCAGCCGGATCTTCATTGATCCGGCTTTTTTGTTTCCGGGCCTGCCGTAGCCAGCGAAAAATCGAGCAAAATCGCCGCGTAACAGTGACATGTAACCTCAGGTAACATGCCGCAGGCGTGATTCATCGTTTAAGCAGATCATAGGACGCGGTGTGGTTCGACCGGGAGATGGGGGCATCACTCGGAAGATCCGGGCTCAGGCGGCTACCGCGTCCGAACCTATTCGTCTGTCAGTGCCGTATGGCGCGGCGGATACGTGCGGCGGACCTGCCGTTTTCCTCCCAAGAAGACGGTCCGCAATAAGAGCGGCGTCCGGATCATCCGGGCGCCGTTTTTTGTGCGGATCATCCTTCGGCCTGTCAGGCAGCCTTGCCGTTGGCGTTCATCGCCTCGTCGGCCAACCGTCCGGTCAGCTCGGCCATGTGATCGAAGGCGCAACGATAGCTGGCGACGCCGGAGGTCGCCGAGCGCAGTTCGATGATCAGGTCGCCGATCTCGGCCTGCGGCATGGTCGCCTCCACGACATCCCATCCCGGCCAGTCAGGCCGCGCGTCGTAGCCAAGGATCTGACCGCGCCGTTGCGGGATCAGCGCGATGATCTTCGAAGTGGCTTCGTACGGCGTGACGATCTCGACCTTCATGACCGGCTCGAGCAGCACCGGCGAGCAGGCCGCCATGCCTTCCTTCATGGCCAGCTTGGCCGCCATCTGGAAAGCCATGTCGGAGGAATCGACGGCGTGGTAGGAGCCGTCGGAGAGGTTGACGGCGACATCGACCACAGGGAAGCCGAGCGGGCCGGATTTCAGATAATCGCGCACGCCGGTTTCGACCGACTGGATGTAGGTCTTGGGCACGACGCCGCCGGTGATGGTGTCCGAGAACTGAAAGCCGGAGCCGCGCGGCAGCGGCTTGATCTCGATCACCACATCGCCGAACTGGCCATGGCCGCCGGACTGCTTCTTGTGGCGGCCGCGCTGCTGCACCGTCTTTCGGATCGTCTCGCGATAGGGGACGGCAGGCGCATGGCCTTCGACCGGAATCTGATTCTTGCCTTCCAGCCGCTCGCGCACGACCCGCAGATGCATCTCGCCATGGCCGGACAGCACGGTCTCGGCCGAGTCCTGATTGTGGCGCAAGGTGAGCGAGGGATCTTCCTCGGCCAGGCGCTGGATGGCCGCCGACATTTTGACCTCGTCCTTGCGCTCCTTCGGCCGCAGGGCAAAGGCAAAGACCGGCTGCGGCGGCGTCAGCGTGACCAGCGGCTTGATACCGCCCTTCGTGGAGCTCAACGTCTGGCCGGTCTTGACCTCGTCCAGCTTGCCCAACGCCACCGTGTCGCCGGCCTTGGCAGCGGTGAGCTTGGACTGGTCCTTTCCGAGCATCTTGTAGATGCCGGAGACCTTCGCCGTCTCGCCATTCGACAAATAGAGTTCGGCTGCATCGGCGATCTGGCCGGAGAGTACGCGCGACACGGACAGCTTGCCGCCATGCGCGGTGTGGATGGTCTTCATCACCTGGACCACGGTGTGATTGCCGTCGGGGACGCCGAGCCGTTTGCGCGTCGCCTCGACATCCGGTGCGTCATGGCGGATCGCCTTCAAAAGGCGCAGCACGCCGTTGCCTTTTTCGGCGGTGCCGATCAGCACCGGCGTTATGGCGCCGGCGCGCAGGTCGGCGGACAGATCGTCGAAGACCGCGTCTTTCGGCGGCTCGATCTCCTCCAGCAACTGCTCCATCAACTGGTCGTCATGGTCGGCAAGCGTCTCCAGCATGGAGAAGCGAGCCTCCAGTTCGCGCGCCTTGTCGTCAGTTGGAATTTCGGCAACCTGGCTTTCGGCATATTCGCGGTAGATGTAGGCGCGCTCCAGCGCCAGGTCGATCGAACCGATCACCACATTGTCCTTGCGCAGCGGAATCTGGCGCAGCAACAGCGGCGCCGCGCTCGTCGGCTGCAGCATCTTCAGCGTATCGCGTACGCCGGCGATTGCCTTGTCGACCTTGTTGAGGAACAGGATGCGCGGCACGCCGAGATCGTCGAGCTTGCGCATGATGAGCTGCAAGGCTGGGATCTTCTTCTCGTCGGCCTCGGCGACGACCACCGCGAGATCGCAGGCTGCCAGCACCGGCTCGGCCTCGAAGGAGAATTCGATCGATCCGGGACAGTCGACGAAGGTGATCTGCTCGCCCATGAATTCGGTGGTGGCAAAGGTCGCCTCGACGCTCATGGCGTGCGCCCGCGCCTCGGGCGAATGATCGGAAACGGTGCTTCCCGATGAAACGGGATTTTGGCGGGGGATGGCGCCCGTACGGGCGAGGATGGCTTCGAGAAGTGTCGTCTTACCGCTTGCAAAGGGACCGACTATGGCAATGCATTTCGGTCCCGTGCGTCGTCCTCCGGCGCGAGTACCCATGGCTGACCTCCACTCAGGCGTTGCCCTTGGAGTGCGATCAGCAAAAGTGGAAACGGTTTTGCGCCGATCGCACCCTGTCGTGAGCGGCGGCCGGCCTGTTCGACCGTCGCGGGCGGGGTTGTTTTCATTTAGCCACCTGCCCAACCCATCGTCCCACGGGTTAGCCGGGAGGGCAAGGAAAATAGAAATCGCGCCGCCGTCAGGCGGCCGAGGCAAGACCCGGGGATCAGAACCGTCGGGCGATTTCAGCTTGCCTGAGTGCGGCGCGTGGGCGTGGCGGCTGCACTCTGCTTCACCACCATCTCGGCGTAGCGCGACAGCAACGGGTTGAACAGGTCCGGACGTTCCCAGAAGGGCGCATGGCCGGCGCCTGGTATGACATGGCACTGTTCCCACAGCGAGCTGTAGGCGACGGTCTCGAAATAGCTTAGCCGCACCAGCGGATCATGCTCGCCATTGATCACCGCGACGGGGAACGGAGCGTGCTCGACCACCTGTTTCTGGTCGGCGCCCTTGCCCGCAAACATGGAGCGCGCCACGCCGGCGCGAAGCCGACCGTCGGTGCGCCTGATGGCTTCGCGGAAAGACGGACTGGCGGTGTCGCCGTAGCACAGAGCCTCAAAACGCTCGATGTCGCGTTCGGAGTAGACCTTCTTGGAGGCGAGCAGCATGTCCCAGTTGGCGTGAAAGCCGCGCAGCATGCCAAGCGGCCCTCGCGACACCGGCGGCGCTCCGGTCAGCACCAGGCCGCTGACCGCATGGTGAAAGCTGGCCAGTTCGACCGCCACATGGCCGCCGAGCGACCAGCCGAAGATGATGGCGTGGCCGATGCCCAAAGCGTCGAGAAGCCGGGCTGTGGTCTGGGCAAGGCCGGTAATCGTATAGGCGGTCGCCGGGTCGCGGGCATCGGAGGACTCGCCGTGGCCGGGAAGGTCGAAGGCGATCAGCCGATGGCCGTCGGCAAGCGGGCTATCGAACTGACGGGCAAACACGGCGCGCGAACTGCCCGAGCCATGGATCATGACGATGGGCATGCCGGACCCAGACGACTGGCTGAGGCGCAAGTCGGCCTGCGGCGTGCGGATGGTGCGGTGAGTGATGCTCATGCTGGATTAGACCTTGAGATTTGCCTGACCGCCAACATCGCATCGCTGGCTCTATATGTTCTTTAAACATGTGGTTAAGAAAGGATTTCTAAAGAGATAGCCGGCACGATCGCTGGCTCCATGGCAATCACGCGCGGAATCCCGACAATGGAACCAGTCCTCGATCTTCTTGTCTCGATCTGCAGCATCGCGATGCTTGGCCAATATGTCTGGTCGATGCGGGCGCATTTCCAATCGCAGGCGATGTCTCCAGGCGCCATGGTGATTTCGGCGGCGGTCATCGCCACGGCGCTGTTCTTTCTCGCCACCCTTTGGATCCAATCGCAGCCGGGTTCGGCAAAGCTCACCGGACTTGCCGTCGAACTGGCGAGCTCTGCCCTGTTCTGGTGGGCGATCGTCACGTCGCGCAAGGTGCGGCTGCGCTTCGTCTTCGCACCCGACGATCCGCACAGCCTGCTGACCCACGGCCCCTACGGCCATGTCCGCCACCCCTTCTATACGTCCTACATCGTCTTCTGGATCGGCTGGGGGATCGCGACCTGGTCGGTCTGGGCGTTGGTGCCGGTCGCCGGGATCGCTATCCTCTATGTGTTTGCGGCGCTGGACGAAGAGAAGAAATTTTCGCGCACGCCGCTGGCCGGAGCCTACGCGGACTATCGCGTACGTGCCGGCCTGTTCTGGCCCCGGCTGGGGTGGTAGCCGGCACCGGGGCAGGGTAGGTTCTGCCAAACTTAGGGGTCACCAGAGATGAAGATCATTGCCTGCGGCAGCGTGCCGACCATCATCGCACCGGAGAAGTATTTCACTGGCCGCGTGCTGCAGACGCCCATCATCGAGAAGGAAGCGCCGGCGCGGCTGCGGGCCACGCTGGTCAGCTTCGAGCCTGGCGCGCGTACCCACTGGCACACGCATCCGCTCGGCCAAACGCTCTATGTCACGTCGGGCGCCGGCCTTGCGCAGACATGGGGCGGGCCGATCCAGCAGATCAAGGCGGGCGACGTGATCTCGTTCGAGCCCGGCGAGAAGCACTGGCACGGCGCGGGTCCAAAGACGACAATGACCCACGTCGCCATGCAGGAAGCGCTGGACGGCGTCCATGCCGATTGGATGGAAGCGGTCACCAGCGAGCAGTATGGCGGCTGAGGTCTGCTCCTGACATGAAACCCGGCTCGAAGCCGGGTTTCATGTCTCGGTGCCGCCAGTTCAGGTCAGCGATGCCGTGAACCGCTGGATGCGCGTGCAGGCTTCCTCCAGCAGCGTCTCCGACGTGGCGTAGGAGATGCGGAAGTTGGGGCCGAGGCCGAAGGCAGAGCCGAACACCACCGCGACACCCTCGCCTTCGAGCAATTCGGAGCAGAAAGTCTCGTCGGTGTCGATGACCTTGCCGGCTTTGGTCTTCTTGCCAATCAGCTGGGCGCAGGACGGGTAGACATAGAAGGCGCCTTCCGGCGACGGGCAGGTTATGCCGCGCGCCTGGTTGAGCATCGACACGACGAGGTCGCGACGGCCCTGAAAGGTCGCCTTGTTCCTGGCGACGAAATCCTGCGGGCCGTTGAGCGCCTCGACCGAGGCCCATTGCGCGATGGTGCAGGCGCCCGAGGTCTGCTGGCCCTGGATCATGTCCATCGCCTTGATCAGCTGGACGGGACCCGCGGCATAGCCGATGCGCCAGCCGGTCATGGCATAGGCTTTCGAGACGCCGTTCATGGTCAGCGTGCGCTCGTAGAGTTTCGGCTCGACCTCGGCGATCGTCCTGAAGACGAAGTCGCCATAGGTCAGGTGCTCGTACATGTCGTCGGTCAGTGTCCAGACATGCGGATGCTTCAAGAGCACGTCGGCCAGCGCGCGCAGCTCGGCTTCCGTGTATGCGGCGCCGGACGGGTTCGACGGCGAGTTCATCAGCAGCCATTTGGTCTTCGGCGTGATCGCCTTCTCCAGCGCGGCCGGAGTGAGCTTGAAACCATTGTCGATCGAGGTGTCGGCGAACACCGAGGTGCCGCCGCAGATCGCCACCATTTCGGGATAGCTGACCCAATAGGGGCGGGGGATGATGACCTCGTCGCCTGGGTTCAGCGTCGCCATGAAGGCGTTGAACAGGATCTGCTTGCCGCCGGTGCCGACAATGGTCTGCTCGGGCTTGTAGTCGAGATTGTTCTCGCGCTTGAATTTTTTCGCGATCGCCTCGCGCAGCGGCGCGATGCCCGAAACCGGCGGGTATTTGGTCTCGCCGCGGCGGATCGCCTCGATCGCCGCATTCTTGATGTTGTCGGGCGTGTCGAAATCCGGTTCGCCAGCGCCGAGGCCGATAATGTCGCGGCCGGCATTTTTCAGCTCGCGGGCTTTCTGCGTCACCGCGATGGTGGCGGAAGGCTTTACGCGGGCAAGGGCGTCGGCAAGAAAGGCCATGACCAGATATCTCCAGAGGGGTCGGCGCAACCGCAAACAGCTGCGGCGCTTCTCATGTCGCATCGACCCGGCAAGTGCAAGCATTGTCGGATGAGCCAGGGGTCAAGGACCTGTGAAGATCGCCTTTTTGGAGCGCGTGCATGACGGTTTCAGTCTGCGTTGCGGGCTCTGCAATCGACGCTTATCCCCGGCAAGAATAAATTCATCAACGGCCGCTAAAACCTTTGACGGCAGGATCGCCAGCCATTTCGCCTGTCTCGCGGAGCGAGGGACCCTTGTCGCGCAGCACCGGGCTTGCCCACATCATCCGTCACGATGACGGCACCGCTTCAGGTGTCTGGGGTCCCTACACGCTGCAGAGCGCCTTTCAGCCGATCTTCGCCTTCAAGGGGGGCAAGCTCTCGATCGCAGCGTTCGAGGGGCTGATCCGGCCGTTTCGTGACGGCGAGCCGCAATCGCCGATGAACTTCTTCCGCACCTGTCCGGCCGGCGACCGCCTGCATATCGAGGCGCTGACGCGCACGCTGCATTTGCTCAATGCCGGCGCCTGCCTGCCGCAAGAGGCTTCGATCTTCGTCAATTTCGATCCGTCGGTGTTTACCGAGCGCTCCATCGCCGACAACGCGTTGCGCGACATGCGGCTGGTGCTGCACGAAGCCGGGATCGATCCGCGCCGCATCGTGTGCGAGGTGACCGAGCAGAAGTCGGCGTCGCAGGAAACGCTCTACAGCTTTGTCGAGGCGCTGCGGGCCAATGGCTTTCGCATTGCCGTCGACGATTACGGCGCCGATGAATCCGACATCAACCGCATCAAGGAGCTCAAGCCCGACATCGTCAAATTCGATGCGCACTGGATCACGCAGCTCATGGAATCCGGCGCCGGCTTTGCCCTGCTGACTGCCATGGTGACGAACTTCGAACTACAGGGCATCCGCACGGTGTTCGAAGGCATCGAGGAAGGCTGGCAGCTTGAATTGGCCGAGAAATCCGGCGCATCGATGGTGCAGGGCTTCGTGCTGGCGAAGCCGGAACTGGCGCCGACCAGCTTTCGCGCTTTCGGCAAGGATGGGCAGCCGTCTGTCGCGGCGGCCGAGCCTGGCAAGACGCCTGCCGGCCCGACTGCAGCGCCTCCGGCGCGGCCGGGCAGGGTGTTCGGGCGCAGGACCGGGCCATGACCGGGCAGCGCGAGAGGCGTCGCGATATCGGCGAAGCGATCTTTGCCGACGAGGTCGGCATCGAATACGGCGTCTACGGCGCGTTCCGGCTGAAGAGCGCCTACCAGCCGATCTTTGCGCCACGCGGCGGCGCGTTGGCCGCGGTTGCCGTCGAGGCGCTGATCGAACCGCAGCGCGCTTCCATGCCGGTTGCACCGGCCATGTTCTTCGACAGTGTTGCGCCGGGCGACCGCCTGTTTGTCGAGACGATGTGCCGGATGCTGCATCTGAAAAACTTCCGCAACATCGGCATCGACGGGCTCGACCTGTTCTTCAATTACAACCCGATGATCAACGATCATCTCGGGCGGGCGCTGGCCGAGATCCGGCTGATGACGCGGCATCTTGGCGATCTCGACCTGCATGCCGCCATGCTGGTCTGCGAGATCACCGAACAGGCGGCCGACGATAATGTGCTGGCCCCGCTGGTGCGCGAGATGCGGCGCCACGGCATCCGCATCGCCATCGACGATTTCGGCACCGGCCACTCGACCGCGGAGCGGATGAGCCTGCTTCAACCGGATATTGTGAAGATCGACGGCGGCTGGTTCGCCGAATTCTGCCGCCACGCTGCCGCCGAGCGCTTCTTCCGGCCGCTCGTCTCGTCGCTGCACGATCGCGGCTCCAAGGTGCTGGTGGAAGGCATCGAGCAATCCGTGCATCTGCGCGTCGCGCTGGATGGCGGCGTCGACCTGCTACAGGGGTTCCATCTCGGCCGCCCGGCGCTGGCCGGCACGATCTTCAACCGGGAGCCGCTGTCGATCGAGGCGCTGCTTGGCGCCGACAACAAGGTGGTGCCGCTGCATCTGCGGCGCTGATTTGTGCTCGCGCTTGCCGCCGCTTCGCGGCTCGTTCCGGACCGGACGCCAACGGGCGCGATGCCCGGTTGGGCTTGCGGCCTTCGGCCGTAGCGCGCATTCAAAGAGGGCGAACTCGGCCCGCGTGAAGTTCAGCCAAAGCCTGCTCGGCAAACTTATCCAGCCCGCCAGCCTTGGCGTCCGCCTCGATCTGCATATCCCACACCTCTGCCTGATACGCTGCGAACCATTTGGTAAAGGCCTTTAGTTCTTTGGTGTTCAGGGCTGCGATGGATCTTTCAATCTGTTCGAGCTTGGTCATGGGGCGAAACTAGCATGGCCATCGTCCAATTCCAGACAAACAAAAAGGCGGGATAAATCCCGCCTTCCCATTTTCGGTAGCCTGATCGGAGCTTTAAGTCCGGGCCGGCAGCTATCTGCTGATCCAGCTTGTCGGGTCTTTCTGCTCCAGCGCGCTTCTCGCGCGACCGTCAGTACATCCGTGACTTGCCGCGCGCCCCGAACTCTCGTCCGGCGCGCGCTATCGCAAAATCAGGCTGCCTTGCTCAGAGAACCAGCGGACGACTTGCCTGTGCGGCGGTCCTGCTCGATCTCGAAGTTGATTTTCTGGCCTTCGACCAGGGTCGACAGTCCAGCGCGCTCGACAGCGGAGATGTGAACGAAAACGTCCGCACCGCCCGAATCAGGCTGAATGAAGCCGAAGCCCTTGGTGGCATTGAACCACTTGACCGTACCAGTTGCCATATGAATAGTCCTCGCATTTGCTTTGGTTTGACCGAACCGAGGTTCAGCCGGTTTGTATCGAGATTTTGGAGATAGACGTCAGCAAACGCGAAGATCGCGAGGCCCGGATCGATCGGCCGAAATATCAATGGAGCTGATATAGGCGGGTTTCGCACCAAAAACAAGATGGCTCGAAAAATGGCGTTGCGGTGGCGCCGCCCAAAGGCCGCCCCAATCGCATGAAAGCGTCGAGCAATCGGGAAGACCGGGACGCCCGACGGCGTTAGTCCGGTTTTGGGAGACTGTCATGAAAACGGTTGTGAAAACCATTCTGCTTGCCGCCTGCCTGACGCTGGCGGCCGCCGAGGCGCAGGCGATCTCGCGCTACGACCCCACTCGTATGAGCTGCGACAGGGTGCAAGGCACGATCGCCCGCCAGGGCGCGGTCATCCTGCGCTATCAGTCCAGGCGCGTGCCGGGGCTGCCGCTCTTCGACCGCTATGTGCAGAGCCAGCAATTCTGCAATATCGGCGAGGTCAGGAAGCGCGCCTATGTACCGAGCGCCGATACCGAGTCCTGCCCGGTCTATCTCTGCAAGCGGGTCGAGAACGACCATTTTCACCGCCGCTTCCTGCGCCGTCATTAGGCATATTGATATTCAGGTGAGGCCGGCCTGCGAACGATGGTCTTCTGCGCGTCCGGTGCCCACGTACATTAAGTACGCTCCGCTCCGGTTCTCGAAGACCATAGTTCTCGGTGCGGCCTGACCTGAATCTCAACATACCCAGCCGGCATACCATTCAAGCTCTTAGAACCCGAACGAGACCTGCGCCGCCGGCGGCGGGCCGACGCGCACGCCTTCCATGGCCAGCATCTTTGCCTTGGTGGCCGAGCCGCCGGGCGCCGAGAAGCCGCCGATCTTGCCGCCCGCGGCGAGAATCCGATGGCAGGGGATGACCAGCGGCACCGGGTTGGCGCCCAGCGCTGCCCCGGTTTCGCGCGGCAGGCCGGCTTGGCCGGCGCGCTTGGCCAGTTCGCCATAGGTGGTGGTTTCGCCGTAATGCAGTTTCCGCGCCGCGTCGTAGATGGCGAGACGGAAGTCGTCGACGCCGTCGAGATCGACCGGCACGCCGGAGAAATCGACGTCCTCGCCTGTGGCATACGCCTTGATCGAGGCGATCAGCTCGACCACCCATTGCGGCTGCCCAGTGTTCGCAGTCGTATTGGCAACACCGGCATGCCGCATCAGTCGGCGTTCCACCGCTTCGCGGCTCCTTTCGGGCAGGCAGAGCCGGATCAGGCCCTTTTCGCTCCAGGCGATGCCCATGAAGCCGATCACTGTTTCTAACACTGCGTGGCCGGCTGTGATCGAAGATGCCGTTTCCATGATGCGTTCCTTTCCGCAAAGCGGCGAAAACCGGGATACCGACCGGTACATATGCAGAACAATATGGCATCTGAGCCCGGCTCTCGCCACCCGAAAACCACCAGATGGTCCCGATTGCCCACCAGGAATCGCTGGTGTAAGGACTTCTTAACAACCGACAAATCGGACCCGCGCGGCTTGCCAGCAAAATTCAACCTTATCGCGATCTCTGTGATCGTCGGCGCAGCTGCCCTCAGCGGCTGCCAATCGACCTCGCAGATGAAGGCTACGCCTGCGCTGACCGAAACCGCGACCGCTGCCGGCAGCGATGCCGGCTTCACCGTGCCGCTGCCCGATACGGTTTCGGTGCTGCCGCAATCCTTGGGCATAACACCCGTTCAGTCGGCCGAAGCGACGCCGGCCACGCCAGCGCTCGATGCCGCTGCGCAGCCGGTTGCCGCGACCGCGGCCTTTGCCGGCGCGACGCCCACGGCCCCGGCCCTGCCTGCGGTGATGGCCGCCAACGCCTGGCAGGCGCCTGCGCCCGCCAAAGCCGGACAGCCGGTCGCGGCGCAATATACGACCGCCGGCCTTGTCATGCCGGTGACCGCCAAGGGCGGCCAGAACGCCATGCCCGGCGTGCAGCAGGTAGCCTATGTCGTGCCGCAGAACCCGGCTTCCCTGGGCCAGTTCCCCGCCGCGCCGCTCGGTCTCCCGGAAGAAGAGCATGCGACCGGCATGCGCGGCGACGTCGACCGGCTGATCCAGAAATACGCTGCTCTCTACGAGGTGCCGGTCGATCTGGTGCGCCACGTCGTCAACCGCGAAAGCACCTACAATCCCAAGGCTTACAATAACGGCCATTGGGGGCTGATGCAGATCAAGCACGCGACGGCGCGCGGCATGGGCTATGACGGGCCGGCCAAGGGCTTGTTCGACGCCGAAACCAATCTGAAATACGCGGTCAAATATCTGCGTGGCGCCTGGCTGGTAGCGGGTGGCAACGCCAAGAAGGCCGATTGGCTCTACCAGACCGGCTATTATTTCGACGCCAAGCGCAAAGGCCTGCTCGAGGCGACCGGCCTCGGTGTCGACCGCAAGCGCCGCCGGCTGCAGCCCGACGCCTGAGCGCGATGCCTGAACCGCGCCCGCCGGCTCCAAACGACATCCGGCTGCGCAAGATCCTCGACGAGACGCTCGTTGCACCGCACTGGCCGGACGGCTTTACCATGCGCTGCTTCGAACATGGTGACGCGCAGCCCTTGCATGCGCTTTTGACCGAGGTGTTCGAGGACGGCACCGACGGCCCGTTCGACGAATGGTGGCCGCGCATATCCAGCGATGCCGAATTCGACCCGGCGCTGTGTTTCCTGGTCATCGACGCCAAGGGACGGCTGGCGGCGGCAGCGCTGTGCTGGACCAGGGCCTTCGTCAAGGACCTCGCGGTCCATCCCGAAGCGCGCGGCACAGGCATTGGCGAAGCGCTGATGTGGCAGGCTTTCAACGCCTTTCGCGATCGAGGCGCGGCCCATGTCGACCTCAAGACCAACACGGTCGAGAACGCTGCCGCGCTCAGGCTCTACGAGCGGTTGGGAATGATGCCTGTCGCCTGGGAAGGGTAAGGGCTTTTTTCTTGCCGCAATTCCCTGGGGAAAACGCTACGCGCTTTTCCCGGGAAAACCGGTTCCCACCTTTCCTGGAATTGCTCGAGCGCTGTTGAAAACCTCCGGATTGTGAACTGCTTCACATTGGCCGCCGCAACCGGATGCTACCTCACCATCCATGCCTTTCGACCGATGGCGGATCGACGACTGGCAGATGTGGGGCGGCTGCACCGGCATGTGTTCAGCCACTCCTTGGCGGGTCCCAGGCGGGGGTTTGGGGCCCGCCAGTCGTTTTGCGGTAGCCCTCAGATATCGGGCGCATTGCCGATCTTCTTTTTGAGCTCAAGCGCCCAGGCGCGGCCCTCGTCGCCGCCCCACAGCAGCCAGGCGATATGGCCGGCCGATGGATTGTCTTCATTGCCGTAATTCTTGCCGCGCTTGTCGACCTCGTGGCGGGCGAAGTAGCTGACCATGCGGCGGATAGTGGATGGCGCCAGCTTTTCGCGGTTCTTGAGTTCCGTCGCCCGCGCCACGCCGATCTCGGTGCCGCCCCGGCCGAATTCTCTTCGCAGCCTCAACCCCTTGGCGGCATTGTCGGCCACCACTTGCGGGCAGCGCAGATCGATCTCTTCATCCTCTTGCATGTGTCTCCCCAGCTCCGGAAACCTAACCTGCAGACTCAATACAGGGAAGTGCAACCGGCTCCCAATGCAGCGCCGTCCATCAGGACCAGGATCAGCGCGCCATCGGCATCTGCGAGATCCTGTGGAACCTTATGGATTTCACGCCTGAGGGTCGGCCGAACTGGAACGAACAGCTGCAATATGGCGAGGCGTGCTGTCCTCAGGTTTGTCCGCCAGGGGCTCGGGACGGCCCTTCGGCAGATGGTCGCTGACGAATAGTTCTCCGGACGCAACCCTGCCGCCAATGCCGCGTTTGATTAGCCGAGGGAAATTTTCAAAATCGGAGACCTCAGATGAAAACGCTTCTCACCATTGCCGCCGTCGCCTTGTTCGCCGGTGCCCCTGCCGCCCTTGCGGCCAACTCGACCGCGGTCGCGCCTGCCATGGCCGCCAGCAAGGTCGATACCCCAACCTTCGTCAAGACCGTGCCCAGCTCCAACGAATTCGAAATCCAGTCGAGCAAGCTCGCGGAGGAGAAATCCAAGGCGGCTGACGTCAAGAAATTCGCCAAGCAGATGGTCAAGGACCACACCAAAGCCGGCAAGGAGTTCAAGGCGGCGCTGAGCCAGGGCCAGACCACCGGTTCGACCAAAGCCGCGGGACCGGCCCTGCAGCCGAAGGAGCAGGCAATGCTCGACGAGTTGAAGAGCGCAAGCGGCAAGGATTTTGACGCCAAGTACATCCAGATGCAGACGGACGCGCACAAGGAGGCAGTTGCCCTTTTCAGCAGCTATGCCAACTCGGGCGACGACCCGGCGATGAAGGAATTCGCCAAGAAGACGCTGCCGACGCTGCAGATGCACGAGAAGCACGTGAAGGAACTCGCGGCGGCGCATCAGGGTTGAGGGCTGGTGACTGGCCAGCAATAGCATTCTACGGCGCCCCCTCTGTCCTGCCAGACATCTCCCCCACGAGTGGGGAGATCAGCAGCGTCGGCGCCGTGCTTTTCTTGCGACGGTGAAAATTGGCGAAGGCTGAGGCGACAGCCAATCTCCCTCCTTGTGGGGAGATGTCCGGCAGGACAGAGGGGGCGCCGTAGAGTGCGACGGCCGATGCCTGCCGTTGGCAAGGCATTGCGGCAAAGTGGCTCTGTGGCTGCGCCGGCAGTGACATACACTGCCGCCACCAATTCAATGGAGCTCCCATGCCCAAGCTCGACCTGTCCACCGTGCCTGTCCGCAAGGGCTCCGGCTACCCCGCACCCTTCGACGCCCCTTGCGCCGAGCGCACACGCCACCGCCTCGGCGATGCCGGCGGCCTCACCGATTTCGGCGTCAACCTGATGACATTGCCATCAGGCGGCTGGTCCAGCCAGCGCCACTGGCACAGCCATGAGGACGAGCTTGTTTATGTGCTGGAAGGGGAACTGGTGCTGGTCGAGGATGGCGGCGAGACCCTGCTCAAGGCCGGCGACTGCGCGACCTTTGCCAAGAACAGCGGCAACGGCCACCACATGATCAACCGCTCGTCCACAACGGCGCGCTATCTCGAAGTCGGCTCGCGCAATTCGGATGATCTCATCACTTGCTCCGACATCGACATGATGAGCCCGAGTTCGGATGGCAGGTTCCTGCACAAGGACGGCATGCCCTATCCGGGGCAGGGGTGAGGGCTGGACCATGGTTCGGCGCTGGCGTTCGCTGGGCGGGGGGATAAGCTCCTCACGATCAAAGGTGGCGCAGGCCCCCTCATCCGACCGCTTCGCGGCCACCTTCTCCCCGCTGGGGAGAAGAGGGAAGCGCTGGCGCTGACCGGCTCCTCTCCCCTCGGGGAGAGGTCAGCCGAGCGAAGCGGAGGCTGGGTGAGGGGGCCTTGGCGCCAGCTTGGCAAACAAAGGGAGCATCACCATGAAAAAAGAAGTCATCGAAGTGCCCGTCATGTCGGCCAAGGTGCGGGCGCTCGGGCTGCCCTGCTCGACGGCGGTAAGGGCCAATGGCTTCGTGTTCATTTCGGCGACGCCGCCGGTGGACATGGTGACCGGCGAGATGGTGCGCGGCGACATCGAAACGCAGACCGAGGCGGCGCTGAAGGCGCTGAAGCACTGTCTGGAAGCGGCCGGCACCTCGCTGGAAAATGTGGTGATGGTGCGCATCTACGCCGTCAATTCCGGCTTCTACAACGCCATCAACCGCGTCTATGCAAGGCACTTTCCCGAAAACCCACCATCGCGAACCTTCGTGCCGGTGGCGTCATGGCCGATGGAGTTCGATATCGAGATCGAGTGCGTGGCGGTGGGGTGAGGGGCACTTCATCCCCTCATGAAATAATTTCCGCTTGTCTTTGAAGTAAAGTCGTCCTCAAATCTCTTCGGGGATATGGAGGGCGAGTCATGAGCAAATTACCGAAGAAATTCGGCGAACGCGTTGCGTCGAATCTAAAGAAGTACCAGCGGATTACGCTGGCTCAGCAAAAATCCGATGTCGCGGAGGCCGACACGGTTACCTTGGTCAAGGACATCCTGGCTGATGTTTTTGGCTATGATAAATATGACGAACTAACCTCTGAGCATCAGATCAAAGCCACATACTGCGATCTCGCGATTAAGATCGCGGGAAAACTGCGATTGCTTGTCGAGGTGAAATCAGCGGGCAGCAGCTTGGCCGATAATCACTTGAGGCAGGTTATCGACTACGGAGCCCACCAAGGCATTCACTGGGTGATCCTGACCAATGCGGTCGAATGGCGGCTCGTTCGCATCTATGTCGCAAATCAGATCAGCCATGAAGAAGTTTGTCGCATCGTCTTGGCGGACATGAATCCCAAGAATGAGGATCATCTGCAGTGCCTGTTCCTGTTCGCCAAGGAAGGGCTGACGACCGATGCGATGGACGCATTCCATCAGCAGGCCCAGTTGTTCAACAAGTTTACCGTCTCAGCAATCATCCGTTCCGAAGCAGTGATCTCGGTGGTGCGCCGGGAGATACGGAAGCTGTTTCCCGACATCAAGGTCGGCAACGAGAACCTGTCGCAGTTGGTCGAAAACGAAGTGATCAAGCGAGACACGATTGAAGGCGACAAGGCGAAGGAAGCTGTCGCTAGGATGCGGAGGGCTATGAGTAAATTGGAGCGGGCTAAGGCTAAGGTTGCGAAAACAGTTGTCACCGAAGTTCCGATCTGAAAAATAGAAGTTGAAAAAATGGCCAAAAAACAATCATAGGGAGAGAGCGTTTTGGTCAAAAAATTAAAGGTCCTAAAAACACCGCTATTTATTACGCACTATACGGATCTTAGTGGACTCTTGGGTTTATTGAAAACAGGAAAATTTTGGGCCTCAAACGTGTCTTTCCTTAATGATAGGCAAGAGCTTTTGCATGGCATATCACTTGCCCGCAGGGCGCTTAAATCATCTAAATTTTCAAACACCCCGGCTAAGTGGTCTCAAGCTTTCGAGGCCGCAGCCGAAAGGCTTGAAGCCGGTGAGATACCCGATACTTATGCAGTGTGCTTTTGTGAGCAGCGTGACATGCTAAGCTTATGGCGGGGTTATGGAGGAGATACGCAAGGTGTTTCTATAACTTTTCGTCGCTTGCAACTAGAGGAGCTTATGGAGCCTCACGGGGCTCACTTATTCAAAGTGATATATGGTAATACAAATGGAATGCCGAAGGTTACTTCGGAGCTTAAATCGTACTTGGTGGTCCTTGATGCTAGCCGAAGATCTCGGCCAAGCAGCGACTCCGTTGCCGTAGCCTATGAGATACTCTGTGAACTCATACCGCAATTTAAACATTTCGGTTTCAGAGACGAGCGAGAATGGCGCTTTGTGTTTAGAGATGAGTTGCCAATGGATGGCGTCGAGTTCCGCCAAAAAGCTGGAGTTCTTGTTCCTTTTATAAAAATAGGACCGGAAGCGGCAAGCATGTTGCCGATTTCAAAAATCACAGTTGGGCCCGGCCCTGAGTTTATGCTTACCGCCAAGAGCATAGAAAGATTCCTGCAGATCAAGGGTCTCAAAATCGCCGTTGAGCAGTCAACAGTTCCCTTTCGGGTATAAGCCCGGATCAGGCAGTGAGCAGGTCGCAATGTTCTTTACAAAGCGCGCCCTCGTCGCTGATAGACGCCACGATTCTACTGCGCGTTGCATGTGCAGATTAATTGGAACTTTGGTATGACTCTGGTTATGCTTTCCCTGCACGAAATACTCCAGCATCTGACTTCTAAGCTCTCCGCCTTGGCGCGATCCATGCGGATGCTGACACTCGGCCGAAATTTTATTACTTTCGAATGTCTGGTCTTTTCAACAACCCGGTTTCATGCATGTATGTAAACAGTTAAAATGGGGGGTGAAATTAATGAACTCGAAACACATTCTGTTTGCAGTTTTTTTTATTCTAATCGCACCCACTTTGTCGTGGGCCAGCTGTTCTGACGCTCGTCTTCAGGACGTAAAGAACGGTATCGCATGGTGTCGTGATCAATGTTCTTCTTCCGGACATCAACAGGAATGTAACGGGTCCGGATACATGGCGTCGCATGCCAGTTCTGGTGATTCCAACGGTGTCCGTGAAGGCTTTGAGCAGTGCCAAGATGGGAACGATGATGAAATTGGCAAGGTGCAAGAATGTGCCCGAGAGCGACCGCAGGATTTGTTACGAGTCGCTCGGGAGGTGTACGGGATAGCAGAGCCGAGCCCGCCACCGGCGCCAGAACCCAAATACAAACCCGTGACCATCAAGTTTGAGGAAGCAATGCAGGTTGGGGAAGGTAAGCATGAGCTTATTGCAAATTTTACAAAAGACATAAAAGGAAAGTTTGCAAATATCGAAATGCAGTTCTATCGAAACGAGAAGAAAACGTGGCGAGTTGCGACATATGATGTTTCAGTTAGCGAAGAAGGTGAAAAGACTCACTTCAAAATTTCGTCATGGGATCGATATCGAAAAGTGACAGGGCGCAAGTACGTTGTTACCGGTGAGATCACTATGCTCGTTCCCGAGTAGGGATACGCATCCCCTGAACGGGGGCCTATGCTGACCCATCAAGCCCGGCTCAACGTCACGGGCCAATGCGTGCGTCGGACGGAAGCCAGTTGATTGGCGTTCCGTCCGCTACGCGGACTAAGCCTTCACACGCACTTTGCGGAGGCCAGCCAGTCGTCACGCAAAATACTCCTGCAGCGGCCTGACCTCCAGGCTCCCTGCCTTCAGCGCCGCAATCGCTTCCGCCACCGCCGCCGCGCCCGATAGCGTCGTGTAGTACGGTACCTTCTGCATCAGCGTTGCCCGCCGCAGCGACTTGGAGTCCGACACCGCCTTCTGGCCGTCGGTGGTGTTGAAGACGATCTGGACCTGGCGGTTGCGGATGGCGTCTTCGATGTGGGGGCGGCCTTCCAGCACCTTGTTTATTTTCTCGGCGACGACGCCGTTCTCGGCGAGGAAGCGGGCGGTGCCTGATGTGGCCATCACTTTGAAGCCCTGGCCGGCGAGGCGCTTGACCGCCGGCAGGATGCCCTTCTTGTCCTCGTCGCGCACCGAGACGAACAGCGTGCCGGAGCGCGGCAGGTCGACGCCGGCGCCGAGCTGGCTCTTGGCGAAGGCCAGCGCAAAGTCGCGGTCGAGGCCCATCACTTCGCCGGTCGAGCGCATTTCCGGGCCGAGCAATATGTCGACGCCGGGGAAGCGGGCGAAGGGGAAGACGGCTTCCTTGACCGCGATGTGGCCGGGGTTTCTCGGGTCGGGCATGGCGCCGTAATGGGCGAAGGCGTCTTCCAGTTTTTCGCCGGCCATGATGCGGGCGGCGATCTTGGCGATCGGACGGCCGATGGTCTTGGCAACGAAGGGCACGGTGCGTGACGCCCGCGGGTTGACCTCCAGCACATAGACCGTGCCGTCCTTGATCGCATACTGCACGTTCATCAGGCCGCCGACGTTGAGCGCGCGGGCAAGCGCCGCCGTCTGGCGCTCCAGCTCGTCGACCAGTTCGGAAGGCAGCGAGTGAACGGGGAGCGAGCAGGCACTGTCGCCCGAATGGATGCCGGCCTCCTCGATGTGCTCCAGAATGCCTGAGACGAAGGTCGACGTGCCGTCGCACAGGCAGTCGACATCGACCTCGATGGCGCCCGAGAGATAGGTGTCGAACAGCAGCGGGTTCTTGCCCAGCAGCGTGTTGATCTGGCCGGTCTTGTCGTTGGGGTATTTCTGCTTGATGTCCTCCGGCACCAGGCCGGGCACGGTGTCGAGCAGGTAGCTCTGCAGCATGCCCTCGTCATGGATGATCTGCATGGCGCGGCCGCCGAGCACATAGGAGGGGCGCACCACCAGCGGGAAGCCGAGTTCGCCGGCGACAAGGCGGGCCTGCTCGACAGAATAGGCGATGCCGTTCTTCGGCTGGCTGAGGTTGAGCTTGTGAAGCAGCTTCTGGAAGCGGTCGCGGTCTTCGGCGAGATCGATCATGTCGGGCGACGTGCCCAGGATAGGGATGCCGGCCTTCTCCAGCGCATCGGCCAACTTCAGCGGCGTCTGGCCGCCGAACTGGACGATGACGCCGACGAGTTCGCCCGAGGCCTGTTCGGCGCGCAGGATCTCCAGCACGTCTTCGGCTGTCAGCGGCTCGAAGTAGAGCCGGTCGGAGGTATCGTAGTCGGTCGAGACCGTCTCGGGGTTGCAGTTGATCATGATCGCTTCATAGCCGGCGTCGCGCAGCGCGAAGGCGGCATGGCAGCAGCAATAGTCGAACTCAATGCCCTGGCCGATGCGGTTGGGACCGCCGCCGAGGATGACGACTTTTTTCCTCGACGACACTTGCGCCTCATTGGCCAGCGCGCCGGCGAAGGGCACTTCATAGGTCGAGTACATGTAGGCGGTGGGCGAGGCGAACTCGGCGGCGCACGTGTCGATGCGCTTATAAACCGGATGAACGTCGAGCTTTTCACGAATCTTCGCAATCACTTCGGCGTCGTTCTTCGTCAGCGAGGCGAGGCGGGCATCGGAGAAGCCCATCGCCTTCAGCATGCGCAGATTGACGGCGTCCTGTGGGATGCCGTGCTCGCGGATGCGGGCTTCCATGGATACGATGCCGGCGATCTGTTCGAGGAACCACGGGTCGATCTTGCACATTGCGTGCACGTCTTCCAGCGAGGTGCCCATGCGGATCGCCTGCGCCACCATGCGCAGCCGGTCGGGCGTCGGCGTGCCGAGTGCGGCGCGAATGGCGTTGCGGTCGTCGGCGTGGTTGGCAGCTACGGCGCCGTGGCCGAGGCCGGGGATTTCGATTTCGTCGAGACCAGTCAGGCCGGTTTCCAGTCCACGCAAAGCCTTCTGCAGGGACTCCTGGAAGGTGCGGCCGATGGCCATGACTTCGCCGACAGACTTCATGGCGGTGGTCAGCACCGGCTCGGCGCCGGGGAATTTCTCGAAGGCAAAGCGCGGGATCTTGGTGACGACGTAATCGATGCTCGGCTCGAAGGAGGCGGGCGTGGCGCCGCCGGTGATGTCGTTCTCCAGCTCGTCCAGTGTGTAGCCGACGGCGAGCTTGGCCGCGATCTTGGCGATGGGGAAGCCGGTCGCCTTCGAAGCCAAAGCGGAGCTGCGCGAGACGCGCGGGTTCATCTCGATGACGACGAGGCGGCCATCGGCCGGGTTGACGGCGAACTGCACGTTGGAGCCGCCGGTCTCGACGCCGATCTCGCGCAGCACCGCGATCGAGGCGTTGCGCATCATCTGGTATTCCTTGTCGGTCAAGGTCAGCGCGGGGGCGACGGTGATCGAGTCACCGGTGTGTACGCCCATCGGGTCGATGTTCTCGATCGAGCAGACGATGATGCAATTGTCCGCCTTGTCGCGGACGACCTCCATCTCATACTCCTTCCAGCCGAGCACGCTTTCCTCGATCAGCACTTCGGTGGTCGGCGAAGCGTCGAGGCCGGACTGGACGATGTCGTAGAATTCGGCGCGGTTGTAGGCGATGCCGCCGCCGGTGCCGCCCATGGTGAAGGACGGGCGGATGATGGCGGGCAGGCCGACATGGTCGAGCGCCTGCGCGGCGATCGCCATGCCGTGGCTGATGTAGCGCTGCTTGCGGTCGCCTTCGCCGAGATTCCAGCGGGTTTCCAGCGCGTCGAGCGCGGCGTCGAGATCGGCAGGGGCCTCGGCCTTGACGGCGGCGCGCTCGGCCTCATGCGTCTTGCGGTCGGCGTTCTTGACATCGGTGGCATTGGCCAGCATCGACTTCGGCGTTTCGAGGCCGATCTTCTTCATCGCCTCGCGAAACAGCGCCCGGTCCTCGGCCTTGTCGATGGCCGTGGCGTCGGCGCCGATCATCTCGACATTGTAGCGCTCGAGCACGCCCATGCGGCGCAGCGACAGAGCGGTGTTTAGCGCGGTCTGGCCGCCCATGGTTGGCAGCAGCGCGTCGGGCCGCTCCTTGGCGATGATCTTGGCGACGACTTCAGGCGTGATCGGCTCGATATAGGTGGCGTCGGCCAGTTCCGGGTCGGTCATGATGGTGGCCGGGTTGGAATTGACCAGGATGACGCGAAAGCCCTCTTCCTTCAGCGCCTTGCAGGCCTGTGTGCCGGAATAGTCGAACTCGCAGGCCTGGCCGATGACGATGGGGCCGGCCCCGATGATCAGGATCGACTTGATGTCGGTGCGTCTTGGCATCGTTGTGAGTTCCGTTCGGCGAGCGGCTTGCACGAAAAACCGGGACGGGAAGACCCGGCCGGTTGTGCTTGCGATTCTGGTATCAGGCTAGGAGGGCCTTATAGGGAAGAGTTTTGGGAGATGTAACCCCGAAAATGAGGCTATGCAGTAGGGATCAGGCAGCAGGGATCAGGCAGGAGCGAGGTTAAGCCGTCTATTGCCTATCCCTACTGCTTAACACCTAATCCCCCAGCGCGAGCTGATCCGTAATCTCAAACCGCTCGGCAGCGCCGATCCGGATCATGTTGAGGCTGCCTTCCCTTGTGAAGCGGAACTCGCTGGGCGAATCCGAGTTGGCCGGCATGCCGGCAGAGAAGGAGATGGCGCGCGTGCCGCCATCGGGCCAGGTCACGGTGATGTCTGCCTTGTCGGCGCCATTGTGGACGATGTTGACGGCGCAGCGGGTCATCGGCTGACCGACATAGCGCGCGCAGGGGATCTCGGCGGTGGCGCCGAGGGCGGGCGGGGGTTCCAGCCGTGCAACGGTTTGCGTAGCGGTCGCAGCTTTGGCCTGGTCCGGCCGTGGCGTCGGGGATGGTACCCTCGGCGCGGACGTCGCATCTGGTGCGACTTCCGCATTCGCGGCGGAATCCTGTACCGGCTTCCCTGTGGTCTCCGTCGCCGGAGCCTCCGTGGCCGCGATCTCGCCCGTCGTCGGGCTTTCATTGGCTGCGAAGGCGAGGCCATAAGCATCCTGCATGGCGGTCCTGCCGATCTCGGCGGCGGATTTCGGTGCGCCTGGATCCGTGCCGCCAAGGCGCTCCGTCAGGTCGAGTGGGGCCGGCGCGGGTGCAGCCGGGGTGGGTGGAGCCTGAGTGGGTGCAGCCGGAGCGGCAGAGGCGGCGGGTGCAGTTGTCGGGGGCGCTGCGGCCACGTCGGCCGGCTGCGTCGGCATGTCGGGCGCGAGCGCCGGGCCGCCGGCTTCAGCGCTGGCGGTCACTTGGGGCGGCGCGGCGTCAACTTCGACCACGGTCGGGTTGTCGGGGATAAGATAGCGCGCGGGCGCCCAGCCTTTGACCAGTGGATTGTCGATCTCCTCGACCTTGCACCAGCGGTGGCCGTCCACTTCGCTGCAGCCGAAATTCCTGACGCTCGAGCCGATCGGCAGGCGCGCCTGGGTTCTGCCGACCGGCGACGGCGTGGCGCGGATGTTGAGGAGATCGCCTGGGCCGAGCTCGGTCACTATGGAAACGATGTCGGCAGGCGCGTCCTCGGCATTCGCCGGCATGCTCACCAGCAACAGGCCCATGAGCAACAGCCCCATGAGCAACGGGGCCCGCAGGAGCGGAGCGCCAGTCAGTCGATGCAAAATGGTTCGGATTGTGCGCCTCATCATTTGGCCGTGCGCCGATTACCCTTGCGGCAGCAATCCTGCCGTATGCCAAGGCGGTTTTATAATGGACGATATGCGGCCATGTAAGTCTGAAAATGCGTCCGATGTTTGGTGCCGCGAGGCCGAGGCAGGGCGCAGCCGTGCGATCAAGCGGAGCCTTGCCAAGAGGGTTTGGGCATGAAGCCGGTCCTCAGCGCATGCGCCCATTCCGGTCGGCCCGCCTGTGCGGCCTGTCTCGCCGCCGCTTCGTGGTCGTAGTCGACGGCGATGGTCTCGAAACGGTCTGGACCATCGCCATCCAAGGTGAGGATGCCGTAGCGCGCATGCGGGCTGCCTTGCTCCGAAACATGCGCCGGGGACATGTCATCTTCATAGGCGGGGGCGCCGACGCTGCCGGGATTGAAGAGCAAGGGGCCGCCGGGGATACGGACCAGTTCCGCGCGGTGGCTGTGGCCGCACAGCACGACGCGGCAGGCCGGGTCCAGCGCCTGCAACCGCCGCTGAATAGCGGCAAGCGGCGCGCGCACCAGTTGGCCATCGACGATCGCGTCGAGCAGGTATTTCTCGTCATGGTCGGGCCGCGCATGGAACGCGACCACGCCGGGAATAATCTCCAGCGTGAAAGGCAGGGCGAACAGCGCCTCGCGCTGCGCTGATGTCAGCCGTTCCTGCGCATAGCGGTCTGAAGCCCACATCATATCGTCGGCCGGATCGACCGCGACGCGGCGGTCATGGTTGCCGCGCACCGTCGGCAGGTCGAGCGCTTCGAGCCGCTCGAACGTCTCGCGCGGCCACAGTGGGCCGGAGACGCAATCGCCCAGGTTGACGGTGAGATCGGCGCCGCCGCGTCTCTCGAGATCGGCGAGGACGGCATCTAGCGCCAGCACATTGCCATGGATATCGGCGAGAACGGCAATGCGCATGCGAGGGCTCCCTTGGTGCAGCCCGTTGAGGCTTGCGGCCCGGCTTCCTATCAAGCCGCTGCCTTCATTATCAAGCCCTTGAGGCCGTTCGAGACAGCCGGGAGCTGGCTATCGCGGAAGCACTCCATCTGCTAGCGTCCACGCCATTCCGAAGTTCATCCGGGGGAAGACAGGCGATGACCCGCGACCAGATGGTTGCCCACCTCCGCGCCGCCAATGATGTCGCGCGCGAGACTGCCGCGCACGGGCACCATCCTTTCGGCTGCGTGCTCGTCGGCCCCGACGATCGCATCCTGATGCGGCAAGGCAACATCAACACCGTGCGCCACGCCGAAACCGAGCTCTCCCGGCGTGCCGCGGACGCCTATGCGCAGGAATTCCTCTGGTCCTGCACGCTGGTCACAACCGGCGAGCCCTGTGCGATGTGCACGGGAACGCTCTACTGGGCCAATATCGGCCGGCTGGTCTACGGCTTCGAGGAAACCAAGCTTCTCGCGCTGACCGGCAATCACGCAGAGAACCCGACGATGAACCTCTCGTCGCGCACAGTCCTCGGCTCCGGGCAGAAGCCGGTCGAGGTCCACGGCCCTTTCCCCGAGATGGACGAGGAACTCCTCGCCCCGCATATCGGTTTTTGGCAGCGCTAGGAGCGGCCTGACTTCGGCACCAGCTACGCCGGAATTTCGATGTCGTGGCCGCCGACGATGGGTAGAGCCGGGTCATCTCCGGCCGCCGCAATCACGCTGTCGAGCAGGCCGGGGAAGCGGGCGTCGAGGTCGGCGCGGCGCAGCGTGATCATCCGGTTGGTGCCGGCCACTTCGGCGCGGGTGACGCCGGCCTCGCGCAGTTTGGCCAGGTGATAGCTGAGATTGGTCTTGGAGCCGAGGTCGAGGAACCGGCTGCAGTTCAGCGGCACGCCTTCCTTGCTGGCGAGATAGCGCACGATGGCGAGTCGGGTCGGGTCGCCAAGCACGCCGAGCACGACCGGCAGGCTGATCTGGTCTGTATTGGGGTGCGGCAAAGTCATGGCCCGAAACTAAGCACAGTCGGTGGCGATTTCAACGCGTCCATGTTTCGCGGGCATGCACAGTCCGCTTCGCGATTGGCCCAATGGCTGTCCTGACACAGGGCTGTCAGCAGGCTTCAGCTATTTTCGTCTGGCTTCATTGACATCACGCCCTGTTATGTCCAATTGTTCAATAACTTTTGAACTAAGGACACGCCCTATGGACAAGCGCCTCTTTTGGCTTGCGCTCGGATCGTTCACGATCTCGACCGAAGGCTTCGTCATCTCCAGCCTGCTGCCTGATATCGCCACCGACGCCCGCATTTCCATTCCGCTCGCCGGCACGCTGATCACCGCCTTCGCGCTGGCTTACGCCATCGGCACGCCGATCCTGGCAACGCTGACCGGCGAATGGGACCGGCGCCGCGTCATCTTGTGGACGCTGGCGTTCTTCGTCATCGGCAATGTGGTGGCGGCGCTGAGCTCGTCCTTCGAGCTGCTGCTCATTGCCCGCATCATCATGGCGCTGTCGTCAGGCCTGTTTGCCGCGACCGCTCAAGGCACGGCGGTGGCGCTGGTCGATGACCACCACCGGGCGCGGGCCATTGCAGTCGTCGTCGGCGGAACCACGGTGGCGGTTGCGCTGGGTGCACCGCTCGGCGCGCTGGTTGCCACGATAGCCGGCTGGCGCGGGACCTTCTTTGCCATTGCCGGGCTCGGCGCGCTGGTCGGCGCCATCCTGTGGTACCGGCTGCCGCGCGGAATTGTCGGCACCAAGCTGCCGCTCAGGCGGCGGCTGGCTGCGGCGCTGCGCCCCGGCGTCATGCCGATCCTGCTGACCACCGCTCTTGCCCTGATCGGCGCCTTCTCGGTGTTTTCCTATATCGCGCCGCTGGCCATCCAGAGCGGCGGCCTCAGCCCGATTGCGTTGCCCGGCATGCTGCTCGCCTTCGGTGTCGGCGCCGTCATCGGCAACATAGCCGGCGGCCAGGCGGCCGACCGTTTTGGTGCGACGCGCACCGTCGGCTGGTCGCTGGCGCTGAGCGCCGTCATGCTGGTGATGCTCTCGGTCATCCCGACCTTCCTGCCGCAGCATCTCGCCGGGCCGGCATTGATGGCCATGATGGTGCCGTGGGGCATGGTCGGCTGGGCATTTCCGCCGGCGCAGGCCAGCCGCATCATCAAGCTGGCGCCCGACGCCGCCCCGATCGTGCTGTCGCTCAACGCTTCGGCCCTCTATCTCGGCGTGGCGCTGGGCGCTGTGGCCGGCGGCGCCGTGCTTCGCTACGGCGTGCCGGCCGACCTCGGCCTAGTCGCCGCCATCTTCCCGCTGATCGGGCTTGGCGTGGTGCTGGCCGGCCGCTGGGCGGCCCGGCCGGTCGCCATGCCGGCCGAATAGATCTTTGCAAAGGACCGGCGGCCGCTCTTTCAGCTTGAAGGGGCGGCCGCCGGCACGTCGTACTCCAGCGCCGCGACTTCATCCAGCATAGCGCGCAGATCTGCCGCTCGCTGCTGGCCGACCAGCGCCTCGAAGCGCTGCTGGGCAATGGTCCACAATTTCGTCGTCTCCTCGAGCTTGGCCTGGCCTTGCGGCGTCAGCCGCACCCGCTTGACGCGGCGGTCGTCCTTGTCGGCGAAGGTGTCGACATAGCCGTCGCGGATCAGCGGCTTCAGCGTATGGCCGAGCGCCGACAGGTCCATGACCATCGCTTCGGCTATCGTGCCCATCGCCGGCTCGTTGCTGACATGGATCTGGTAGAGCAGGCCGTACTGTGTGCCCTTCAGACCCGAAGGCGAGATTACATCGTCATAAAAGCGGCCGAGCTTGCGCGCGGCGCGCCGCAGCGTGGCGTTGTTGCAAAGGCTGAATCCCGGCAGCGCGGTCTTGCTCATCACGACTCCTTGCCGGCAAAACCGCTGCCGGCCTGCCGCAGAAATAGTTTCTGCCGCCTCCGTTGACAAGATGGTGGTATATGCCTACTTCCCGGAAAGTGGTATATGCCACTAATTGGAGATCAGGGCGGGACAAGGGTTCATCGACCTGTCTCGCCGGGCAGAAAAAAGGAACAGGACAATGAGTGGACAGGACAACAAGGGTACCGCAGTCGTCACCGGCGCATCGGCCGGCATCGGCGCGGTCTATGCCGACCGGCTGGCCGGGCAAGGCTACGATCTGGTGCTGGTAGCGCGGCGCGCCGACCGGCTGGAGGAACTGGCTGAAAAGCTGCGATATGCTTACAAGCGCAAGGTCAGCGTGATATCAGCCGATCTTGCCGACGACAATGATGTGCGCCGCGTCGAGCAGGCGATCGCAGCCGACGACAGCGTCACGCTGCTGGTCAACAATGCCGGCATTGGTGGCCAGGCCGTGGTGGCAACGGCCGACGCCGACGAGGCCGAGCGCATGATCAAGGTCAACGTCATCGCCTTGACCCGCCTGACCCGCGCCGTTCTGCCGGGGCTTCTTGCGCGCAACCGCGGCGCCATCGTCAACATCGCCTCTGTGCTCGCCTATGATACCTCGTTCGGCGGCATCTACAGCGGCACCAAGGCCTATGTCGTCAACTTCACCGAGGCCCTGCACCGCGAAGTCGCCGGCACCAATGTGAAGGTCCAGGCGGTGCTGCCGGGCGCGACCCGCACCGATTTCTGGGAGCTCGCCGGTGGCGATATCGACAATCTGCCGAAGGAGATCATCATGTCCGCCGACGATATGGTCGATGCCGCGCTTGTGGGCCTATCCAGGGGCGAAGCCGTCACCGTGCCGGCACTTGCCGATGCGACCAAGCTCGACGCCTTCCTCGGCGCAAGGCAAGTCTTCTACGGCAGCCTGCACGCCGACAAGCCTGCTGCCCGCTACGCGGTCTGAGGAGAGAGCTGGTTCGCTTCGCGAACCAGGACCCCCACCCCGCTCACTTCGTTCGCGGCCCTCCCCACAAGGGGGGGGTAAAGTGCGCGCTCCCCTACCTCCCCTTTGTGGGGAGGTCGGACCGCAGGTCCGGGTGGGGGTACTGGCGCCGACCTCTGCGTTTACGCTCCCCGCCACATCGGTATGATCGATGCAGCCAGCACCAGCGCCAGCACGATGTTGAGCGCGCGCCATTGCCATTCGGTCTCGAGCAGCCGTGCCAGCACCATGCCCGCCACGCACCAGATCGACAGCGAGACGGCTGCAGTGAGGCCGAAGGTCGAGCCGAGCAGCAGCGCGAGTTGTCCCGGCCCGTCGGCAAGGGCCGCGAACGAGGCCGCCGCCCCCAGTCCCATCGCCCAGCCCTTCGGGTTCATCCATTGAATGCCGGCGCCGCCGAAGAAGCTGTTGGGTTTTGCCATCGCCACATCGAGATTGGGCGGCCCGGCGCGGCCGATCTTGATTGCCAGCCAGATGAGATAGAGCGAGCCGATGATTTTCATCGCCAGTTGCAGCGAAGGCATGGCCAGCAGCAGACCGGCGAGCCCGGCGGCGGCAGCAGCGGTCACGGTGGCGAGACCGGCGGCGCTGCCGACCAATAGGGGAACGGAACGGCGAAAACCGAACTGTGCACCTGAGGCAGTCGACAGGGTGGTGGCGATGCCGGGCGTGACGGTGGCCACGAAGGCAAACAGGATGAGCGGAAAGATGGGCTGCAACATGAGGCGTCCTTCATCAAAAGCCCAATGGTAGACTTCCGCATACTTCAGTAAATGCAATGTTTGCGATGGTTGGCATTAGCAGATATAATGCCAACCATGATCCGCAACCTCGACACAGCGCTGATCCGCACCTTCGTCACTGTCGCCGACAAGGCCAGCATGACGGCGGCGGCGAACGCGCTGCATCTGACGCAAGGCGCCGTAAGCCAGCAGATCAAGCGGCTGGAAGAAGCGCTCGGCTGCAGCCTGTTCGAGCGCGACCGGCGTGGCTTGCGGCTGACGCGGCCCGGCGAGCGGCTGTTCGGCAAGGGCAAACGGTTGCTTGGCCTCAATGACGAGATCTGGGCCGAGATGGCGGGCACCGAGGTCGCCGGCCAGGTGCGGCTCGGTGTTCCCTATGACCTTGTCGGCACTTTGCTGGCGCCGGTGCTGAAGGCCTATGCCGAGACCTATCCGCAGGTCGAGATTTCACTGCTCTGTGCGGCTTCGCCGGACCTTGCCGCGGCCCTCGCGGCCGGCACCATCGACCTTGCCGTCATCGAGGAACGGGTCGGCCCGTCGGCCGGTGAGTGCCTGGCCATTGACCGGCTGGTCTGGGTGGGGGCCAAGGGCGGCGTCGCCCGCGCCAAGCGGCCGCTGCCGGTGTCGATCGTCGCCGACACCTGCGCCTTCCGCCCGGTGGTGCTGTCGGCGCTGAACGAGCACGGGCTGGAATGGCGCACCGTGTTCGAGAACGGCAACATCGACGCGACGACCGCGACAGTGCGCTCCGACCTTGCCGTCACCGCCTGGCTGGCCTCCACCGTGCCTGCCGATCTTGACATCCTGGCTTTTGATGCCGGGCTGCCGCCGCTGCCGAATTTTTCCATCAATCTGCATTTGCCGAAGTACGGCACGGCGCCGGCAGCGCAGGAGTTCGCGCGGTATATCCGGGGTGGGTTGGCACGGCGGGCTGTGGCGGCTTGACAGAACTTGCATTTCCTCTCCCCCGTCGATCGGGGGAGAGGAAAGGTGCCAAGCCTGTCCCTGTTACTTCCAGTTCTTACGCCGCTCGAGCTCGGCCTCTGACGGCTTCTGCGTAGCGAACGACCCGACCTTGACCTCACCCCCGCGTTCGTAGGTCGCCATGATGACGCCTGTGGTAGTGGCCTGCGACTTGACCAGCTTGAAAGCGGCGGGCATCGCACCACCATCGAACAGCCGCTTGCCCTTGCCCAGCAGCAGCGGGAAGATCATCAACCGGATCTCGTCGATCAGCCCGTTGGCGAGCAAAGTCTGGATCAGCTCGCTCGAACCCTGGATGAGCAGGTCAGGCCCATCTTCCTTCTTGAGGCGGCGCAACGCCGCGACGATATCTTCTCCAAGCCATTGCGTATTTTCCCAGGTGAGCGAATCCGGCCGATGCGTCGCCACATATTTAGTCGCAGGGTTGAAGGCATCTCCGATGGCATCTTTCTGGTACGGCCAGTAAGCGGCGAAGATGTCGTAGGTTCTGCGGCCGAGCAGCAGGGCGAAGGGCTTAGAGAACAATTCCTCCATGGCCACGCCCGCCACCTCGTCGAAGTAGTGGAACGTCCAGCCGCCGAACTCGAAGCCGCCAACCGGGTCTTCTTCCGGGCCGCCCGGCGCCTGCATGACGCCGTCGAGGCTGACGAAGGTAGCGGCGATGATCTTTCGCATTGGATTTTCCTTTTCCAGGATCCGCGCCGTCAGGGCCGGATTTCGATCTAAGGACGGACAGGCCGGCGGCCGCCCGACAGGCGTTGGCAAAAAAACGCTGCGGCCGACAAGAGTACCTACCGCCGTCGCCCGCCGCCAAGCGCCTGCGACGAAAACCAGACATCGCCGATGATGGCGGTGGCGGTCCGGTCCGGCGCCCTGTCTGATGTCAGCCAGATCGAACGGCTGCGCGCGGCCTTCTGGAGGTCGGGGATTTTGGCCGCCGAACCGGCGACCGAGGCGCCGACGCAGGGGATGAACCACGAGCGCATGAAGGGGTCGCAGGCAAAACCTTGTTTGGTGCGGGTCACCATTACGGCCAGGCCGACGCCCTGGGACGGGCGCCAGGGAAAGATCATGCGGCCGCCCGCTTTCAGCGCCCTCAGCCAGGCAGCCGGCGGTGCGACGACACCGGCATTGACATAGATGATGTCGGACGGCGGCAGATCGCCGGTGACGGCATCGCCGTGGACGACGCTTACATTGCCGTAGGTTTCGAGATTCTTTGTTGCTCTGGCAGCAAGATCGGCCTCCATTTCGAAGGCGGTCACCGGGCCGGGCGCAACCAGCCGGGCCAGCAAGGCGGTGTAGTAGCCGGTGCCGGCGCCGATATGGGTGACGGCCTCGTCCGGCCTGGGAGCGATCCTGCCTATCCACATGGCGTGCAGGGAGGGTTCGCCATTGTTGATGCCCTTGTCGGCATCGAGCGCCACCAGCACGTCCTGATAGATGTGAACAGGATCGGCGCTCGGCGTCATGATCTTGCCGTTGCCGGTGGTGAGCGCCCTGCCGGCGACGACCGCCCAGGGTCCGTGACCGAGAAAGGCCTCGCGCGGCACGGTGGCAAACGCCTCTTCGAGGCGCGGGTCGGCCGAGCCGGCATTGGCCGCCATCAGTTGCGCGTAAAATTTCCTGGCGTCTTCGACACTTGTCATGATGGCGATCAAGATAGCGCAAGCGGCCGGTTTGTCGCGGTCGGGAATGAAACTCAGCCGACGCCGAAGACGGTGTCGTAGAGCAGCTTGAAGTTGAGCACCAGGATGACCGCCGCGACGACCCAGGCGAGGACCGCCACGCCGCGGGGAATGGCAAGGTTGCCCATCTTCTTCTTGTCGGAGACGAACTGCACCAGCGGGATGACTGCGAAGGGCAGCTGCATCGACAGTACCACCTGGCTGAAGACCAGCAACTGGCCGGTGCCCTTTTCGCCATAGAGCGCGGTGACGACCACCACCGGGACGATGGCGATGCCGCGCGTCAGCAGCCGGCGCGCCCATTGCGGAATGCGCAGGCGCAAAAAGCCTTCCATGACGATCTGGCCGGCAAGCGTTGCCGTAACCGTCGAGTTGAGGCCGGAGGCCAGCAGCGCCACCGCAAACAGGATGGAGGCGATGCCGAGGCCGAGCAGTGGCGACAAGAGCTCGAAGGCTTGGCCGATCTCGGCGACATCCTGATGGCCGGTGCCATGGAAGGCCACCGCCGAGACGATCAGGATCGAGGCGTTGACGAACAGCGCCAAGACGAGCGCGATGGTCGAGTCCGTCGTCGCCCATTTAATGGCGTCGCGCTTGCCTTTTTCGGTCCGTTCATAGGCGCGTGTCTGTACGATCGAGGAGTGCAGGTAGAGATTGTGCGGCATCACCGTGGCGCCGATGATGCCGATGGCGATGTAGAGCATCGCCGGATTGGTGACGATCTCCGTCGACGGCACGAACATCGAATGCAGGATCGAGCCGACCGGAGGGGCAGCGGCAAAGATCTGGATGGCGAAACAGCCGAAGATGATGATCAAAAGCGCGATGACGAAGGCTTCGAGATAGCGGAAACCCTTGTTCATCAAGAGCAGCACGATGAAGGCGTCGAGCGCCGTCAGCAACGCGCCGCCGATCAGCGGAATGCCGAACAGAAGCTGCAGCGCGATCGCCGTGCCGATCACCTCGGCGAGGTCGCAGGCGATGATGGCGAGTTCGCAGGCGATCCACAGCACGAAACTGACGGGACGCGGATAATAGGCGCGGCAGGCCTGGGCGAGGTCGCGGCCGGTGGCGATGCCAAGCCGGGCGGCAAGCGCCTGCAGCAGGATCGCCATCAGGTTGGACAGCATGATGATGAACAATAGCGTGTAGCCGAACTGGGCGCCGCCGGCGAGGTCGGTGGCCCAGTTGCCCGGATCCATATAGCCGACCGAGACCATGTAGCCCGGTCCCATGAAGGCGAACAGGCGACGGAACCAGACGCCGGACTGCGGCACCGCGATCGTGGAGTTCACCTCGCGCAGGCTGGGAGGATTGTCCTCCGGCCTGTCAAATCGCCAGGATGATCCCAAGGTAGCGTCAGCTTCGGACATGGAGGGCTTTCCACTGGGTGGATCGGTTGACGTCATCCTATCTATGCCAGGGCTCAACATTATGCAATAGGCTATATTTCATTGTATGTGCTTCCTGTTGCGCCGACCGGCAGGCCGGCCGGGGATCGCAAACGCCGGTTGCGCCTACCATGGAATGGAAATAAACGGCTGGAACAGTTAAGCCCGTGCTATGAATGGCAAAGGGCGATTGCTTTGCCCAAAGCCGATTCTTGTCAAAAGATAGGAAGGAGCGCGTGTTGGCGCTGAAGCACAGACCGGTTGGACGCGAGGAGCCGCTGCCTGACGCCGAGATTCATTCGAAAGGGTTCCGGCAGCAGCGCGAAGCGCGCCGCGGCGCGCTGGTCGAGGATTATGTCGAGCTGATCGCCGACCTGATCGAGGACGGCAATGAGGCGCGTCAGGTCGATATTGCTGCGCGGCTCGGTGTCGCCCAGCCGACGGTGGCCAAGATGCTGACCAGGCTGTGCGCCGACGGGCTCGTTTCCAGAAAACCCTATCGCGGTGTGTTCCTGACCGACGCCGGGCGCAAGGTGGCGGAAGAGAGCCGCATCCGCCACCAGACGGTAGAAGCGTTTTTGCGTTCGCTCGGTGTCAGCGCCGAGACGGCGCGCATCGATGCCGAGGGCATCGAGCATCATGTCAGCGCCGAGACGCTGGAAGCCTTTCGCAAGGCGATGATCGCGCCGCGCTGAGGGGTGCCGGGGCCGCACCACTGGAACCTCCGCACGTCAGGCTCGTTGCTCCTGACGTTGCGCGTGATTGTCGCGCGCCAAGGAGGAAAACATGGGCGTCGAACAGGCACCGACCGCGAAGGGCAAGCAGGCGGCCGAGGGTTTGAGGCAGGCAGCGGCAAAGGACGAACGCAAGACCGAGGTCGAAACCGGCCATGCGCTGAAAAAGGGCGCCGCGCGTTTCGAGGAACGCTCCAAAAGCTCGGACGGCAAAAGCGCCGGCACCAAGCAGAAGATCTGAGTTCTGTTCGCAAGCGGCAACCTGCCGCTCATTCCTCGGTGTCCTGCACCCAACTGCGCGGATGGCCGTCGACGCGGAACTGGAATATGAAATAGGGCGGAATGCAGGAGCCCTTGCCAGGCTTGGCTGCGGCCAGATCGTCGTAGCCGGCGGTGCAGATATAGTCCTCGCGGCAGGGATGCGCCTTGTCGCAGGCGCGCAGGCCGGCGGTCTTGGTGAATTCCTTGGTGCAGAATTTGTGGTCCTTGCCCGACGCGATGCAGTCGTTGAAACCGGTCTTGGCGAGGCGGCCGCAAGTCGCCTCGTCGGGAAGCTTGTCGCAGCTTGCCTTGCGCAGCATGCCCCCGGGAAAGCCACCGGTCTTCTGCTCGGGGTTGTCGTAGCGTTGGCGCGCCGCGCCATAGCCGGCGAGCTTGATTACCGGTTTCTTGTCGCGCGCCGGATCGATGGCGCAGGCTTTTGCGGTGGCCGGCGACAGGCGGCAATATTTGTCGCTGCCCCAGCTCGACATCTTAATCTCGCCGAACTCGACGGGGTCGCCGACTGCGGTGGCCGCCTCGCTGACGCAGGTGCCGAAGCCCGGATGGATGTCGCTTTCATGGACGCCGGCGCAGCGCAGGCTTTCGCCGCAGCTCCAGTCCTTGAAGCTGGCATCCTTGCCGCTGTAGCAGATCGAGCCCCAGCCATTGTAGAGATCAGTGCCTTTCAGCGCTTCGGCGAGTTTGGCGTCCGGACGGGCGGCGAAGCCGCGTGAGAAATCCGGATGGCCGCCGGCGGCGAAGTCCTCGACGATGGCGCGGCGGCGAGGCAGGTCGGCGAAGAACACCGCCGAGCCGGGGACGAAGACGGCGTTGCGGCGCGGCTCGCTGGCCGGATCGGCGCCGGTGTAATGGAAGCCGGCAATGCCGTGCGTCTGGTGGCAGCCGGTGCAGGTCATTTCGTTGAGACGCAGATTGAAGCCGGCCACCGATTTCACGCTGCGCAGCTCGTTGCCCTTGGCGACATAGTCCTGCAGTGCCTTGTCGATGTCGGCATCGTCGAGCAGCCCATAGGCGATGTTGTTTTGCGATCTGGCCATGCCGCCGGGTGCGACCGAGACGGCGCTGGTCGCCAGGAATTTGTCGTCGATGACCAGCCGGCCGCGGTCGAGATCGTAGATGTTGCGGTCGGTGAGCAGCCATTTGGCGAAGGCCGGCCGGTCGGCCAGAACCACTTTCCGGTCGATCTGGTTCTCCATCTTCGATTCCTGGAAGGTGGACGTCGTTGGGTCCCATTTGAAAATCTTGAGGAGATATTCGGCGTGGCCACCGAAGTCGCGGCGGCTCGAGGCCGACAGCCGGAGAACCTGCATGTTCAGCTCAAGCCGCATGATCTGCGACGAATTCAGCATGGCGTTGGAGAGCGGCCCTTCGTCGGAGCGCAGCCAGGCTGCCAGTTGCTCGGGCGCAAGGTTCTTCTGGCCGGCGGCGAGCCAGCGCTTGGCGATTTCGGCACAGGAAACGGCGGTGGCGCTTGGACGGTCTCTCGAAGCGCGGGGGCGAGCCTCGCCGGGCCTGGCGTTGAAGACCAGACTCATGGTCAGCGGCAGCCGCGACGAGATGCGTTGCGCTGTCTTTCCCTTCGTGGGCTTCTCCGCCACCGAATAGTGGAAGCGGTAGATCAGCCTGATCTCGCCGCATTCGGTGTGGCCGAGATAGCCGCGGTCCATGCGGTTGACGACGCCGGTCAGGTCGAGCGTCGAGCCGTCATCGTCGATGTATTTCGGGTTGAATTTCTGGCTGGGGTCCTTCGACTTCGCCAGCGCAGCGACATAGGGATCGGGGCTATTGGCAGGCTCGTCGGCGATCTGCTGCTTGACGGCGTTGCGGACAGGGGTCAGCGCGCGCACCGAAAACAGGCCGCGATTGTCGACCTCGCGCGTGAGACCCAGCGCCGGGCCGAGCAGGCGGCTGATCGAGAGGCCGCCACGCTCAAGCGCCTGCAATGTCTCGGGATCGGTCACGGCGACGCTGGAATCGAGCGTCACGGCGCGCGCCGGCAACGGGCCGAGGCATAGCACCACCGCCAGCAGCAGAAATCGACCGATCGTCCGCAAGTCCCGACACCCCCGTTCGAACCGGATGCTACAGCGCGCATGCCGCCTCGACCAGAGTGCGAACGCGATGCCGCTGCCACGAAAAATACTGTGACTTGGCGCAACCATTGCGATAATTGTCTGTTGGGTTGGACTGGGCCACGACATCGGCCAGGCCAGCCGAAAATTTGCATACGGGGAGTTGCCATGCTCTGGAAGGGCCGCCGTCAGAGTGACAATGTCGAGGACGAGCGCAGCGACAGCGGCGGCGGTGGTGGTTTGGGCGGCGGCAGCCCTGGCCAGTTCCGCATCCCGATCGGCGGCCGCACCGGCGGCGGCGGCAGCATATTGCTGGTCGTCCTCGTGGTGCTGGCCGGATGGTATTTCGGCTTCGACCCGTCGCAGATCCTGGGCAGCGGCGACGGCGGCGGCGTGCTGCCGGGTGGCGGTGGCCAGATTACCGACAACAGCGGCGGCCAGGACGACGGCGCCGGCACGCCTGCTTCCGACGAGATGAAGCAGTTCGTGGCGACCGTGCTGGCCGAGACCGAAGAGACCTGGACCGGCATCTTCCAGTCGCAGGGCCTGAAATACGAGGACCCGAAGCTTGTGCTGTTCAGCGGCCAGATCCGCTCGGCCTGCGGCTCCGCCTCGACGGCAGCCGGACCGTTCTATTGTCCCGGCGACCACAAGGTCTACCTCGACACCACCTTCTTCCAGCAGCTCGACCAGCAGTTCGGCGCCTCGGGGGATTTCGCCCAGGCATATGTGATCGCCCATGAAGTCGGTCACCATGTGCAGAACCTCACCGGCATCCTGCCCAAGTTCAACCAGATGCGGCAGTCGATGGGTGAGGCGGAAGCCAACCAGATGTCGGTGCGCATCGAGCTGCAGGCCGACTGCTTCGCCGGCGTTTGGGCGCATTTCACCGCGCAGAAGGGCATTCTGGAACAGGGCGACATCGAAGAGGCGCTCAACGCCGCCAAGCAGATCGGCGACGATACGCTGCAGAAGAAGATGCAGGGCTATGTCGTTCCGGAAAGCTTCAACCACGGGACGTCGCAGCAAAGGCAGAGCTGGCTGGCGCGCGGCTACAAGAGCGGCAAGCTGTCGGATTGCAACACGCTGACCGGTCCGGTTTGAGGCGCTCGCAAGTTCCAGCCGACCGCGGTCCAAAGCGCATCCGTCGGCGGGCCGATTCACCACCGGCAACAGATGTCAGGAGGAGAACGCCTGAGGCGTTCTCCTATTGTTCCAAAGTGGCGCCTCGCCTATAACGGGCGCCCGCCCAAGGGCGGTCCCAGGGAGCAGACGCCATCATGATCGACCCCAAAACCGCCAGGCGGGGCCTTGCGCTCGTCTTCACCACGCTGCTGCTCGACATTATCGGCTTCGGCATGATCATGCCGGTGTTGCCGGCCTTTCTCAGGGAGCTTTCCGGCGTCGGCATCAGCGAAGCGGCGATCGAAGGCGGCTGGCTGTTCTTCGTCTATGCGGCGATGCAGTTCTTCTTCGCGCCAATCATGGGTGGATTGAGCGACCGCTTCGGGCGGCGGCCGATCCTGCTTGCCTCGGTGCTTACATTCTCGATCGACAATCTGATCTGCGCCATCGCCTGGTCCTATCCGATGCTGTTCATCGGCCGCGTGCTGGCCGGCGTTTCGGGCGCCAGCTATTCGACGACGTCGGCCTTCATTGCCGACATCTCGAACGACGACAACCGGGCGAAGAATTTCGGTCTGCTCGGCATCGCCTTCGGCGTCGGCTTCGTCATTGGGCCGGTGCTGGGCGGGCTGCTCGGCACGTTCGGGCCGCGAGTGCCGTTTTACTTTGCCGCCGGGCTTGCCTTCGTGAACTTCCTCATCGCCATGTTCTTCCTGCCTGAAACGCTCGATGAAAAGCACCGCCGCCGCTTCGAGTGGAAACGCGCCAACCCGGTCGGCACGCTGCTGCAGATGCGCCAATATCAGGGCATCGGCTGGATCGGGCTCGCCTTCTTCCTGATGACGCTCGGCCACATGATGTATCCTGCGGTGTGGTCGTTCGTGTCCAATTATCGTTATGGCTGGAGCGAGCAGCAGATCGGCTTCTCGCTCGGCGCCTTCGGCCTGTGTGGGGCGATCGTCATGGCGACGGTGCTGCCGCGCGTGATCCCCAAACTTGGCGAATGGAGGACGGCGGTCATCGGCCTGACATTTACTGCGGCCAGCGCCTTCGGCTACGCCTTCGCCTCGCAAGGCTGGATGATCTATGCGGTGATCGTCGTCGGCTGCCTGGAAGCACTGGCCGATCCGCCGCTGAGAAGCCTTGCCGCCGCCAAGGTGCCGCCGTCGGCGCAAGGCGAATTGCAGGGCGCGATGACGTCGATCTTCTCGATCACCTCGATCATCACGCCGCTGCTGTACACCGCGATCTTTTCCTGGTTCACCGGGCCGAATGCGCCCGTGGTGTTCGGCGGCGCGCCCTATCTGGTTGGCGCGTGCTTCCTGACGCTTGCCGTCATTGTCTTTGTAACGAAAGTTGCGAGGCCGACGGCGGTGAAAAGCGTTGCCAACAGCGCTGCGGAAGATGGAGCCCAGATATGAGCCATGACAGCCGCATAGAGCTGACCAAGGACGGAGTGTCGCTGTCGCGGCTGGTGTTCGGCGCCTGGCGCCTGCTCGACAACGCCGCGCGCCCGGACGCCGATCAGGTCGCGCGGCTGATCGGCACTGCGGTCGATCTCGGCCTGACCAGCTTCGACCATGCCGACATTTACGGGCATTACCAGGTGGAAGCTGCCTTTGGCGCCGGCTTGTCGCGCTGGAAGGGCAAGCGCGACAGCATCGAGCTGATCTCGAAATGCGACATCATGCTGGCATCGGCCAACCGGCCTCAGAACCGGCTGAAGCATTACGACACCAGTGCCGCCCATATTGCGGCCTCGGTCGACCGTTCGCTCGCCAATCTCGGCACCGACTATCTCGACCTGTTGCTGCTGCACCGGCCGGATCCGCTGATGGATGCCGACGAGACGGCGGCGGCCCTTGCCGGGCTGGTCAAGTCGGGCAAGGTGAGAGCGGTCGGGGTCTCCAATTTCACGCCGTCGCAGTTCGACCTTCTGGCTTCGCGGCTGCCGTTTGCCTTGGCCACCAACCAGATCGAGATGTCGGTGCTGAAAACCAATGCGCTGGTGGATGGCAGCCTCGATCACGCGCAACGCCTCGGCTATGCGCCGATGATCTGGTCGCCGCTCGGCGGCGGCTTGCTGTTCACCGGCAAGGAAGGGCGCGAGGCGCGGGTCAGGGCGGCAATCGCGGCGGTGGCTGCCGAGATCGGCGCCGGCGATCTCGCCGCCGTCGCCATCGCCTGGCTGCTGCGTCATCCGGCGCGGCTGGCGCCGGTGCTCGGCACGATGAAGCCCGAGCGGCTGGCCGTCATGGTCAAGGCGCTGGAGATCGACCTCGACCGCCAGCAATGGTTCGCCATACTGGAGGCCAGCGAAGGCCGGCCGGTGGCGTAAGATCTGTAACTAATTTAGGCTTCGATCCATTCGCCGGGCACATCCAATGCCTTCGCTAGCATGGTACTGGTCTGCGCCGATGGCTTGCGACGATTGGATTCGAGGTCCGACAGAAAGCCCTGACTGACACCGATGGCATCAGCCAATTCGGCTTGCGTCAGCTTGCGCCAGTTGCGCAGCGCCTTGAGCCGGCTCGAGCCCCGCAAGATATCCATGGTCACCTCGGCGGGCAGGGGCTTTTCCGTTTTGAGTTCGGCCTTCCGCTCATCGTAGATCGCCACATCCGCAGCGTCTTCGACGGCTTCCTCGGCGGCATGCAGCAATGCCTCGTAATCGGCCTTCGGGATGACAACCAGTTCTTCCCCGGTTGAAGTCTTTATGATTTGCGGAGCGTTCATGATGTCCTGTCCTATGGCCGGCTGTAGGTCGTCGTTTCGCGCTTGCCGATGTAGATCGCGAGGATTGTCGTGCGATCTTCATCAAATATGACGCGGTAGCGACCGATCCGAAGTCTGTAACCGTCTCGGCCTGCAAGACGTTTCACATGTCCACGCCCGCTGATGGCGTAAGTGTTCAAGCCCTCGGTAACCTGCTCGCGGACATCGGCCGGCAGATTATCGAGATCGCGAGCTGCCGACGCCGAGAGGATGATCGTCTTCACGGCAGGAATATCGCAGATTTATCGCTTTATGTTAAGCGATATTATCGCTGAGTTCTGCTTGGCAGGGCTCAGGCCCGCTCGGCCAGCAATTCCTCGCCGCGCTTTTCGCGGATCAGGTTGACGAAGCGGCGGAACAGGTAGTGCGAATCCTGCGGGCCGGGCGAGGCCTCGGGGTGATGCTGGACCGAGAACACCGGACGGCCCGTGAGCGCAATACCGCAGTTGGAGCCATCGAACAGCGAGACATGGGTTTCCTCGACGCCCTCGGGCAAGGAGTCGGCATCGACGGCAAAGCCGTGGTTCATCGAGACGATCTCGACCTTGCCGGTGGTATGATCCTTGACCGGGTGGTTGGCGCCGTGATGGCCCTGGTGCATCTTGGCGGTCTTGCCGCCGAGCGCCAGGGCCAGCATCTGGTGGCCGAGGCAGATGCCGAATACCGGGATCTCGGTCTTGAGCAGGTCCTGGATGACCGGCACGGCGTAGTCGCCGGTGGCTTCCGGGTCGCCGGGCCCGTTGGAGAGGAAGATGCCGTCGGGCTGCATGGCCAGGATCTCTTCCGAGCCGGTGCCGGCCGGAACCACGGTGACCTTGGCGCCGAGGCCGGAAAGCAGGCGAAGGATGTTACGCTTGACGCCGTAGTCGATGGCGACGACGTGCATCGACGGCTCGGCCTGTTCGCCAAAGCCTTCGTTCCACACCCAGGGCGTTTCACGCCAGACCGAGGACTGGCCCGAGGTGACTTCCTTGGCGAGGTCAAGCCCGATCAGGCCCGACCAGGCGGCGGCGCGCCGCTTCAAATCGTCGATGTCGAAGATGCCGTCGGGCGCGTGCGCAATGACGGCATTGGGCATGCCCTTTTCGCGGATCAGCGCGGTCAGCGCCCGGGTGTCGATGCCCGACAGCGCGACGATGCCGCGCTTCTTCAGCCACTGGTCCAGCCCTGTGTCGGCGCGGTAGTTGGACGGGTTGGTGACATCGGCCTTGAACACCGCGCCAACGGCGCCTGCACGGGCGACCGGGTTCAAGTCCTCGATGTCCTCGTCATTGGTGCCGATGTTGCCGATATGCGGGAAGGTGAAGGTGACGATCTGGCCGGCATAGGACGGGTCGGTGAGAATTTCCTGGTAGCCGGTGAGCGCGGTGTTGAAGCAGACCTCGGCAACGGCGGAACCGGTGGCGCCGAGGCCGCGACCCTCGATGACGGTGCCGTCGGCCAGCACCAGGACGGCGGTCGGCTTTTCGGTTGCCCAAGGCGGGGTCAGTTCGGGGGTCATCTCGGCCATGGCGACGCTCCTGTCACGCTGCGCGCTTCGATGGCGGGCCATCTGCGCAGCAAACGGCGCGGCCGATCTCTCGAGCCTGCGCGCATCAATTCTTTGTCTTATGCAAGGCCGAGTACATAGGGGAAGGCGCCAGAGCGGTCAATGATGCCGTGCCAAAACGGCGAGCATTTGTTTCGTCAAACGATATCAGGGCTTTGGCGCGTTTGCTTTGCGGATGGGCCGCGGTTATTGTCCGCGCCGTTCGAAGGAGAAAGCATCATGCGCGCAAAAATCGCTGAATCCCTGAAAAGCGCGATGAAGGCGCAGGACAAGCACCGCCTGCCGACGCTCAGGCTGATCCAGGCCGCCATCCACGACCGCGACATCGCCAATCGCGGCTCGGCCAAGGACCCCGCCAGCGACGAGGAGATCCTGCAGATCCTGGCCAAGATGGTGAAGCAGCGCGAGGAATCGGCCAAGGCGTTCGAGGACGGCAAGCGCCCGGAACTGGCGGCGCAGGAGCGTGGCGAGATGGAGATCATCCGCGGCTTCCTGCCGACGCCGTTGGACGACGCCGCCGTAACAGCTGCGGCGCGCGAGGCGATCGTTGCGACTGGTGCCGCCAGCCAAAAGGACATGGGCAAGGTGATCGCCGCGCTGAAGCAGAAATATGCCGGCCAGATGGATTTCGGCAAGGCCAGCGGCATCGTCAAAGGCCTGCTGCAGTAGGAGCCGACACCGCTTCAATGGCGAAGGAGAGCAGGGGGGCATTACCTCTGGGCAAGAAACGGTCCGCACCGGCTTAAGCGAGCCAAGCCTTGACCTGCCGGAGAGCCCCACCATAATCGAAATCGTCAAACCCACGCTCGAACATCTGCCCTCCTACAAGGCGGCGCTCGAGCGTGGCTGGTCGCCGGACAATGTCCGGCTGATGGAAGCGACGCGCGAGCAACTTGCGGCGATCGACGAGGATCCCGCGGCGTTCCTTGCCAGCCTCGACGATCCCGAGGCCAAAGGAGGCCCGATTACCTTGCCGGACGGCACGACCGTGCCGCGGCTGCCGGGCTTCCGGCGCTGGATCTGGGACGGCGAGGCCGCCGGCTCGATCGGCTTTCGCTGGCAGCCGGGTACGGCCGCGCTGCCGTCGCATGTGCTCGGCCATATCGGCTATGCCGTGGTGCCGTGGAAGCGCGGACGAGGCTATGCGACCGAGGCGCTGCGGCTGATGCTGGACGAGGCGAGGGCTGTTGGTTTGCCATATGTCGAGATCACCACCGACCTCGACAATCCGGCCTCGCAGAAGGTGGTGCTGGCCAATGGCGGCCGTGTGGTCGGTCCGTTCATCAAGGACGCCGCGTATGGCGGCGCCGAGAGTTTGTTGTTCCGGATCGATTTGTAGTCCGACGCTATTCGGCCGGTGCCGGCAGCGGCGGCGCTGCCCGGCTGCGCCCCTCCCAGATGTAGGAGGCAAGTGCCACCACCACCGCCACCAGCATGGCGGCAGCGCCCACAACCGGCAGGCTGCGATAGCCGTAGCCGGCATTGAGCATGGCAGCGCCCAGCGACGCGGCGAGCGCGATGCCGACATTGAAGCCGGAGGGGATGAGCGAGGAGGCGAGGTTGGAGGCGTCCGCCGTCCAGGCCAGGATGCGGGTCTGGATCGGCGTGCCTATGGCGAAGTTGAGGCCACCCCAGATAACGATGGCGATGACCATCGGCACGGGGTAGGGGCTGACGGCATAGATCACGCCCAACATCACCGCCTGCAGCGCAAGCATGGTGATCAGCGACGGCATCAGCTTCCAATCGGAAAGCTTGCCGCCGAGAAACACACCGACGGTGGCGCCGACGCCGTTGAGCAGCAGCACCCAGGGGATCAGGCTCTCGTCGAGATGGGTCACCTCAAGCAGTGTCGGGGTGATGTAGGTGAACAGGCCGAACTGGCCGATCATCAACGTCAGCATCAGGATCAGCGAGGTCCAGACTTGCTGGCGCGCCAGCACGCGAACCTCGCTGCCAAGACTGGCGGATGGCCTTGATGCGCCTGTCGTGCGCGGCAAAAGCGCAGCCATGGCGGCAAAGGCTACCACGCCAAGCGCGCACATCACCCAGAAGGTGGCGCGCCAGCCCCAGAGATTGCCGATTGCGGTGCCGGCCGGGACGCCGATGACATTGGATACGGTGAGGCCGGAGAGGATGACGGCGACAGCCATGCCGCGCTTGTCCTCGGGCACGAGGCCGACAGCCACCACCATGGCGACGCCGAAATAGGCGCCGTGTGCGACGGCGACCGCAATGCGCAAGAGCAGCATCGAGGTAAAATCGGGCGCCAGCGCGCAAGCGGCCTGGCCGATGGTGAAGGCGACGGTCAGGCAAAGCAGCAGCGTCTTGCGGGAAATGCCCTTGGTGGCGAGCGCCAGCAATGGCCCGCCAATCGCGATGCCGCCGGCATAGCCTGAGACGAGATAGCCGGAGGTCGGGATCGAAACGCCAAGGCCGTCGGCCACTTGCGGCAGCACGCCGGCAATGACGAATTCGGTGGTGCCGAAAGCGAAGGCGGCGATGAACAGGGCAATGAGCGGAAGCATGGCGCGGAAGCGATCCTTGAATGAGTTGGCCTCAAATCATGGATGGCGCTTGCCGGCAATGCAGAAATTTTTGCGGCCGGTTTAGGTTTTCTTGATCAGCTCGCCTTCAACCTGGAGCCGCCGAGCAACCCGCGCTCTTCCAGCACCGGATAGGCCATCGACGCCAGCAGCGAGTTGATCTGCTTCAGGTCGCGGATGGTGTCGAGGTGGATGGAACTTGTCTCGACGCTCTTGGCGGTGCCGTCGCGCAGGCGCACGAAATGGCTGGCGCTGGTTTCCTTTTCGCGGTCGCGCAGCCGGTCCTTTTCCAGCACCAGCTGGCGGGCAGTCTCAGGGTCGCGCGACACCAGCACGTTGAAGGCAAGCCTGGCATTGGCCAGCACCGAGGTGTGAAAGGCGAGCAGCTCGCTCCAGCCCTCGGGCGTGAACTCCAGCCCGCGCTCGAACTTCTTCTTCACATGCACCAGCATGTTGCGCACGATGATGTCGCCGACCTGCTCGAGCTTGACGCAGGCGCCTATCAGCTCCTGGCAGCGCAGCGCCTCGTCCTCTGTGAGCGAGTTCCTGGTCAATTTGGCCAGATAGAGCTTGATCGCCGCGTGCTTCCTGTCGACGCGGTCGTCAAGGGCGGCCAGCGCCTTGATCTTGTCGCCGTCGGCGCTTTCATACAGCTCGATGATACGCTTGAGCATGATCTCGACCGTCTCGCAGACGCGGACCACCTCGCGGGTGGCGTTGGCCAGCGCCTGGCTCGGAACGTCGAGCGCGCCGTCGTTGAGGGCGGAGAGTTCGACCACATCGAGCTCTGTAGCCGGCGCCGGCTTGGTGCCCATTGCGACGATCTTCTCGGAAGCACGATAGATCAGGCTGGCAAGCGGCAGGCCGGCGAGCAGGATCAGCACATTGAACAGGATGTGGGCGTTGACGATCTGGTCGGGCACGGTGGCGCCGAGGAAGGCGACCGGTGGCTTCAGCGTCATGAACAGGATCAGCATCACCAGCGAGCCCATGCCGCGCATCAACAGATTGCCGATCGGCACGACGCGCACGCCAGGTTCGGCACTTCGGGTGAGCAGCGGCGCGATGATCGACGAGCCGAGATTGACGCCGAGCACCAGCACGATGCCGAGTTCGGGCGGGATGAAGCCGCGGCCGGCCAGCGTCACCATCAAAAGCACGGCGGCGATCGAGGAGTGGAAGAGCCAGGTAACGAGCGCGGCGAGCAGATAGGCGGTGACGTAGTCGCTGGAGAAATATTCGATGATGAGCGGCATCAGCGTGCTCTGGCGCAGCGGCTCCGAGGCCTGGCCGATCATCTCCAGCGACAGTACCAAAAGGCCGATGCCGACCAGGATGCGGCCGAACTGGCGCCAGTCGCGCCGCTCGGTGGCCATGAACATGACCGTGCCGGCGACGAGGCAGATCGGCACCAGCAGCGTCAGATCGAAGGTCAAGAGCTTGACCACCAGCGCCGAGCCGATCTCGGCGCCGCGCACAGCCAATTGGCCCGACATGCCCGAGACGATGCCGGCGCCGGCGAAGGAGCCGACGAGAAGCGTGACGGCGGTCGAGCTCTGCAGCGCGATGGACAGGCCGCAGCCGGCCAGCACCGCCATGATCGGATTGCGCATGGTGGAGCGCAGCCGGTGACGCAGCACGTCGCCATAGGCGCGCTCGACGCCTGTCTTGACCATGCGGGTGGCAAACAGCATCAGCGCCACCGAGCCCGCCAGATGCAGCAGGACGACGGAGCCGCTCATTTCGAAACCCGCACGCAGACAGCTACCGCGACGCGGAGGGCGCGCAGTGCAGGGATGAAAACGGGGCTGCGAATCATGGTCATGACAGTCTTGAACAATATCCGGAATATTTTAGCCGGGTAATAAAATCTTGTCGATTTCAAGAGCCGTCGCGGCGCGACAGGGCGTGTCGGAAAATGGACGGATGCGCAAATGGTTGCATGGCGGATCCCTGGTGATGGCAGCGGATCGTCCCGGTTTGCCGGACTCCCGGCAATCGCCTTTGCGATGATGTTCAAATATCCAGGATAAGCGCCGGATTTCATTGCGTAAATGTAATGCTAGTGTTCAGTTTCGGTTCATCCTTCGGGCGCTATTCCCTAGGCATCGACAACCAAGGAGCCCCGCTATGAAACGTATTGTTCTTTCCGCCCTCGCTTTCTCGATGCTGGCCGCCACTTCGCTTACCGGCCAGGCCGCACCGGTGAACGCACCGGTCGCACCGCAGTCGAATTACACGCAGGTCGACTGGCAGAGGCCCGGCAAGCATGTCGATATCAGGAAGCGCGTCGTGAAGAAGACGGTGGTCGTCAAGCGCAGCCATTGGCGCAATGGCCGGAAATATTCCAGCTGGAAGCGGCACCAGCCGATCCGCGATTATGGCCGCTATGGCCTGCATCGCCCCGGCCCCGGCCAGGAATGGATCCGCGTCGGCAACGACTATGTGCTGGTCAGCGTCCTGTCCGGCATCATCTTCGGCGCCATTGCCGCGCATTAAGCCCGGCCTCGCCGGCGCAATGCAGAGACTTGAAAGGAGGCGGCCCGAAACGGCCGCCTTTCTTTTGGCTGTAGAAACCGGGCTTTTTGGCTGTGGAAACCGGGTATGGTCCGCAATAAGGGTCGTCGGATTCCGCGAGCATGATTATATGAGGGACAAACGAGTTCCCCAATGCGCTTTCCGCCCGCCTTTCTCGATGAGATACGCGACCGTGTGCCGATTTCATCGGTCATCGGCCAGCGCGTCGCATGGGACAGGAAGAAGACCAACGCCTCGCGCGGCGACTATTGGGCCTGTTGTCCGTTCCATGGCGAAAAGAGCCCCTCCTTCCACTGCGAGGACAAGAAGGGCCGCTATCACTGTTTCGGCTGTTCGGTGTCGGGCGATCATTTCAAGTTCCTGACCGAGCTCGACGGATTAAGCTTTCCCGAAGCGGTCGAGAAGATCGCCGACATGGCCGGCGTGCCGATGCCGGTGCGCGACGAGCGGGAAGAACAGCGTGAGAAGGAACGCGCCAGTCTGACCGATGTCATGGAGATGGCGACTGCCTTCTTCCAGGAGCGGCTGCAAGGACCGGAGGGTGCAAAAGCCCGCGCCTATCTCAGGGATCGCGGGCTGACGCCGGCGACGCAGCAATCGTTCCGGCTGGGCTTTGCGCCCGACAGCCGCAATGCGCTGAAGGAGCATCTTGCCGCCAAGGGCGTGCCCAAGGCCGATATCGAAGCCTGCGGGCTTGTGCGTCATGGCGACGACATTCCGGTCTCCTATGACTGGTTCCGCGATCGCATCATGTTCCCGATCCCCGATTCGCGCGGCAAGATCATCGCCTTTGGCGGCCGCGCACTGGCGCCCGATGCGCTGGCCAAATACATGAATTCGCCCGACACGGAGCTCTTCCACAAGGGCAACGTGCTCTACAATTTCGCCCGCGCCCGCAAAGCGCTGGCGAAAGGCGGCACGGTGATTGCCGTCGAAGGCTATATGGACGTGATTGCGCTGGCGCAGGCCGGCTTCGAGAATGCCGTGGCGCCGCTCGGCACCGCGCTCACCGAAAACCAACTCGAACTTCTGTGGCGCATGGCGCCTGAGCCGATGCTGTGCTTCGACGGCGACCAGGCCGGGCTGAAGGCGGCGTGGCGCGCCGCGGATCTCGCGCTGCCGTCGGTGCAGGCCGGGCGGTCGGTGCGCTTTGCGCTGTTGCCGGAGGGCAAGGATCCCGACGATCTGGTCAAGGCAGAAGGGCCGGACGCGTTTCGTGCCGTGCTGGCGGAAGCGCGGCCTCTCGCTGATTTGTTGTGGATGCGTGAGACATCCGGTGGCGTCTTCGACACGCCGGAGCGGCGGGCGGGGCTGACAAAGACGCTGCGCGAACTGACCAGCCGCATCCGCGATGAGAGCCAGCGCTACCACTACCAGCAGTGGATGCGCGAGCGGGAGCTGACCTTCTTCAGCGCCCAGCGCGAAGTGCGGCAAGGTCGCCAGGACTGGAAACCGGGGCAGGGCAAAACGCCCGCACCCGGCGGACAGTTCGCCAAAGGCAGCGGGGCAGGCGCGCGCGCCGCGATCACCGAAAGCCTCGGCCGCTCCGCCATGGTCAAACGCGGTGGCGAGATGATGTCGGTGCGCGAGGCGACGATCATCGTAGCCCTCGTCAACCATCCGGCGCTGATCGACGAGAACTTCGCCCATGTCGAGTTCCTCGATCTCGCCAACACCGATCTGCAGCGGCTGCACGCCGCCATCCTCGATGCGATGGCGCACGACATGGCCAATGACCGTAGCGCGGTGATCGCCACCATCGAACGTGCCGGCTGCAGCGATATCTGGGGGCGCGCCGTGGCGCTCATCCAACGGGCCAGGCAATGGCCCGCGCTGGAAACCGCAGCGCTTGACGATGCCCGCGACGCCTTCAACCAGGCGCTGCACTTGCAGCGCAGCGCGCGCACCTTACATAAGGAGCTGAAACAGGCGGAAGCAGCGCTCGCCAGCGATCCCACTGACGAAAACTACCGGCACCTCATCGAGATTCAGGCGCAATTCCGTGATGTACAAGCAACGGAAGCGCTGATCGAAGGCTTCGGTGTATCCTCGGGCAGGGGTGGGCGCGTCTAGGTCGAAACCTGCGCAAGAATGAATGTTGTACGTGCTGCGCGTCGAATCGACGCCTCTAAGTCGGGTAATTGATTCGCTTTTTTGATGCGAATCATGCGAGAGGCGCTTGACCTTCTGGCAGAATGACGGAATCAGGACGATTCGAAACCTTAACCCGCGCCGGCGTCGATGGAAATGCACTGACGCGAGGTGCTGATCACTGGACAGGCTGTCAGCCTGCCACAGATATCAGGGTTAATCTGGACTTAATGCATATCGCCCAAAAGTGAAAACCGGTTTTGGGGGCACGATATGAACAAACAAAAGAGTTGATTCGGTTACCGGCCCGGTTAAGCGCCACCAGCGCATGTAGTTTGACCGGTGCGGCAGCTACGCGGCTTCGATGCTCGGCCGCTAGGAGAAGATAAAGACTATGGCGACAAAGGAAAAGGAAGAGGTCGAGACCGAACGTGAAGGCGCCACCGATGGGCCTCTGCTCGACCTTTCCGATGATGCTGTCAAGAAGATGATCAAGGCCGCCAAGAAGCGCGGCTATGTGACTCTCGACGAACTGAACGCGGTGCTGCCGTCGGAAGAGACCGATCCGGATCGCATCGAAGACATCAATGCGATGCTGTCCGACATGGGCATCAACGTGGTCGAGGACGACGATCAGAGCGAGGAGCCCGAGGCCGCCGACAGCAATGCCGACGCCGAGGAAGACGCCAACGAACTGGCCGAGCAGACCGGCACCGCCGTCGCCGCCACGACCACCAAGAAAGAGCCGACCGACCGCACCGATGACCCGGTGCGCATGTATCTGCGCGAGATGGGCTCGGTCGAGCTCCTGTCGCGCGAGGGCGAAATCGCGATCGCCAAGCGCATCGAGGCCGGCCGCGAGACGATGATCGCGGGCCTCTGCGAAAGCCCGCTGACCTTCCAGGCCATCATCATCTGGCGTGACGAGCTCAACGAATCCAAGATCCTGCTGCGCGAGATCATCGACCTCGAAGCCACCTATGCCGGCCCCGAAGCCAAGCAGGCGCCGGTGGTCGAGCGCATCGAGGAGGCGCCCAAGGCCGAGGACAAGCCGAGGCGTGGACGCGACGAGGAAGACGACATCACCAATGTCGGCGCCGACACGCGCGGCCTGGTCGATGACGACGAGGAAGACGAGGACGAGGCGAGCCTGTCGCTGGCGGCGATGGAAGCGGAGCTGCGCCCGCAGGTGATGGAGACGCTCGACGTCATCGCCGACACCTACAAGAAGCTGCGCAAGCTGCAGGACCAGCAGGTCGAGAACCGTCTGGCCGCGACCGGCACGCTGTCGCCAAGCCAGGACCGCCGCCTGAAGGAGCTGAAGGACCAGCTGATCAAGGCGGTGAAGTCGCTGTCGCTCAACACGGCGCGCATCGAGGCGCTGGTCGAGCAGCTCTACGACATCAACAAGCGGCTGGTGCAGAACGAAGGCAAGCTGCTGCGCCTGGCCGAAAGCTATGGCGTGCGCCGCGAGGAGTTCCTCAAGGAATATCAGGGCTCCGAGCTCGACCCGAACTGGACACGCTCGATCGGCAATCTCACCTCGCGCGGCTGGAAGGAATTCACCAAGAACGAGAAGGACGCGATCAAGGATCTGCGTTCGGAAATCCAGAACCTCGCCACCGAGACGGCGATCTCGATCCTGGAATTCCGCAAGATCGTCAACCAGGTGCAGAAGGGCGAGCGCGAAGCCGCTATCGCCAAGAAGGAAATGGTCGAGGCCAACCTGCGCCTCGTCATTTCCATCGCCAAGAAATACACCAATCGCGGCCTGCAGTTCCTCGACCTGATCCAGGAAGGCAATATTGGCTTGATGAAGGCGGTCGACAAATTCGAATACCGCCGCGGCTACAAGTTCTCGACCTATGCGACATGGTGGATCCGGCAGGCGATCACGCGTTCGATTGCCGACCAGGCGCGCACCATCCGCATCCCGGTGCACATGATCGAAACGATCAACAAGATCGTGCGCACGTCGCGCCAGATGCTGCATGAAATCGGCCGCGAGCCGACGCCGGAGGAACTGGCAGAAAAGCTCGCAATGCCGCTCGAAAAAGTGCGCAAGGTCTTGAAGATCGCCAAGGAGCCGATCTCGCTCGAAACCCCTGTGGGTGACGAAGAGGATTCGCATCTGGGCGATTTCATCGAGGACAAGATGGCGATCCTGCCGATCGATGCGGCGATCCAAGCCAATCTGCGCGAGACCACCACGCGGGTGCTCGCCTCGCTGACGCCGCGCGAGGAGCGGGTGCTGCGCATGCGCTTCGGCATCGGCATGAACACCGACCACACGCTGGAAGAAGTCGGCCAGCAGTTCTCGGTGACGCGCGAGCGTATCCGCCAGATCGAAGCCAAGGCGCTGCGCAAGCTCAAGCACCCGAGCCGGAGCCGCAAGCTGAGGAGCTTCCTCGACAGCTGATACCGGCAACAGACCAGAATTCGAAAAGGGCGCCGATGGCGCCCTTTTTGTTGCCGGGTGAAGGCTCTTGTCGCCCATCTCCGTCGGGAGGATACTTGCCTGGTCGGATGCATGTTCTGGGCGAAAAACCGGATGTCCGCCCCGGCTGATGTCCTCAGCCGTGCTCCGTGGCGCCGGAGGGAGGTGTGTGATGACAACCTACATCCTGCTGATGAACTGGACGGAACAGGGCGCCAGAAATATCCGAGAGTCGCCGAAGCGGCTCGATGCCGCCAAGAAGCAACTGGCCGACATGGGCGGCTCGTTCAAGGCGTTTTACCTGACTATGGGCGAATATGACATGGTGGCGATTATCGAGGCGCCCGACGATGCTGTGCTTGCTCGTTTCGCCCTGATGCTGGCAACGGGTGGCAGCGTCAAGACGCGAACGCTCAAGGCTTTCCCGGAATTTGCCTATCGCGAGATCGTCGCCTCGCTTGGATAGCGCTGGGCGCGGGTCCGTGCGGCTCGGCGTCATATTGCGGGGCCGTGCCGTCAGGGTGATAGTCGCGCCATGTCCAAGCCTGCGCTGACCGTCTGGTACAACACACGCTGCCCGGTTTGCGATGGCGGCATCACCCGGCAGAAACGGCGGCTGATCGAGGCGATCAAGGCCGGGCGGATCGAATTCCGCGACATCAACCTCGAACCGGCGGCGCTCTCTGGCTACAGCGCCTCGCTGGAGGACATACGCCGCCGGCTGCATGCCACCGATGCCGAAGGCAGGCTGCTGGTCGGCGCCGATGTCGCGGTTGCCGTCTGGCGGGCGACGCCGGGCGACGGCTGGCTGGCGACGCTCTTCGGCAATCCGGTCGCGCTGCCGCTGACGCGCTTGGCCTATGATCGTTTCGCCGATCTTCTCTATGCCTGGAACCGGCGCAAGGGCCGCTGGTAGCGAGGCAAGGCCCGCAGATATCTGCGGGCCTTACCGTCATGGGCGTTACCGGGACGCCGGCTCGCAAAGCCAGCCGACAATGCGGCGCACCGCCGGCAGCACCATGAGCAACGTTGGGAACGCTACCAGCCAGGACAGGCCCCAGGCAGTGAGCCAGACAGCCGGCAAATCAGGTTGCAGTCCAAGGCTTTTCAGCGTCGATATGAACGAGACGATGAAGGTCATCAGCAGCGACAGCACCAGCGGGCTGACGATCGCGGCATAGCGCGCCGGCAGCTTGCCGCGCTTACGGTTCGTGGTCATTTTTGGATTTTCCTGAAACATCCGGTCCGTCGCATTTGGCATCCATTGCGCCGGGTTTCCGGCGGAACTGCCCGGAAAGACCGGGGTGGATGCGTTGCTTGACGTCAGACGCTTACGGAGAGGTTTTGGCCCTCACGCGCTTTCTAGCTGCCGGCGGCGGCGAAATCAACCTTCTGGCGCCGCCTTTAGATACATCGTAAGATATATCTTGACTCGTCGGCGGGGCAAGCCTAATTAAGATGTATCGTAAGATATAACTCAAGGAGCAATTCATGCATAGACATCATCCCTTTGGCGAGCGCGCCGAGCGCGCATTCCTGCACATGGCAGGCAAATTTGGTGGAAGAGGGGGCAGCGGCTTTGGTCCGTTCGGCCACGGCGGACGTGGCGGTGGACGCGGCGGCCCGGGCGACATGTTTCGCGCCGGGCGCATGCTGGCCGACGGCGATCTCAAGCTGATCACGCTGTCGCTGCTGGCCGAGGCGCCTCGCCACGGCTACGACATCATCAAGGCGCTGGAAGAGCGCACCAGCGGCATCTACAGCCCGAGCCCGGGCGTCGTCTATCCGACGCTGACCTTCCTGGAAGAGGCCGGCTATGCGGCTTCAGCCGCCGACGGCAACAAGAAGGTGTTTTCGATCACCGAGGCGGGCCAGGCGCATCTCGCCGAGAACCGCGAGATGATCGACGGCGTGCTGGAGCATCTCGAGCGCTTCGGCCGCAAGATGGCGAAAGCGCGGGACTGGTTCGGCTGGAACGACGACGGCGAGGAAGGCGGACGGCGTGGTGGACGGGGTCGCTCGGAAGCCCGCGACGAGTTCCGCGCCGTGCGCCACCGGCTGCGTGCCGCGCTCGGCGATCTCGTCGACGCGCCGGCTGAAAAGCAGGCCGAGGCGATTGCAGTCCTGGAAGCCGCCGCTGAAGCCCTGGAAGCGCTATCGCGCGGTTGACCCCGGGCGAGAACCCTTGCCCGTTCGACTGAGGAACGGTACTGAAAATCATCCTGCACCGCGAGACATGGTGCAGGATGATTGCCGTTGGAGGAAGCCCCATGTCTTTTCTGAAACGTCTTTTCGGTGGTGGCGGCGGTGAGGCGGGCGGGTCCAAGAGCGCAGCACCGGCAAAGCAGGTTGAGCACAAGGGATTTTTGATCAGCGCCACGCCCTACAAGGCGGAGGGGGGCCAATACCAGACTTGCGGCGTGGTTTCGAAGGAAGTCGACGGCGTGATGAAGGAACACAAATTCATCCGCGCCGATCGCTTTGCTGGACTGGACGACGCCGTCGACATCTCGATCAAAAAGGGCATGCAACTGGTCGACGAGCAAGGCGAGAGGATGTTCGGGTAGCCTACAGCCTCGGATCGATTGGCTCGCTCTCCAGCGCCAGGACGCCGAAAACACACTCGTGAACACGTCGCAGCGGTTCCTTGGCGACAAACCGCTTCAGTGCCTCGTGACCGAGCGCGAACTCTCTGAGCGCCAGGCTGCGCTTGCCACCCAAGCCTCGTTCGCGCAGGCGCACGAGATTGTCCGGCGCATCGTATTCGGGGCCATAGATAATGCGAAGATACTCCTGGCCGCGCACTTTCAGCGCCGGTTGCATGAGCCCCTTCTTGTTTCGGCTGACGAAGTCGTGCGGCTTCACTACCATCCCTTCGCCGCCTGAGTCGGTCAGCGTCTCCCACCAGGCGACGGCCTCCGCACAAGAACCGGCATCGGCCAGGTCAACCATCCGCCATTGCGTTCGCGTTACCACGCCGCCCCCGGCAGCCAGACGGTCCGCAAGCGTCATGTGCCAAACGTGGTTCTGGTCGTACCAGACGCATCCCTCACTTGCCAGCAGGTGGAACGGCGCGACCTTCAGGTCGTCGACGCCCGAGACCGGCCACACGTAAGGCGCCCAGGCAGTGGCGTATCTGGCGGCACGCGCGGCGCGGTCCTCAATGCGAGCCTTGAGCGCGGCCGTATCCACGCCGCGTGCCATCGCACGGGCCAGCGCTTCGCGGCTGGCCTGGAGCCCAGCGGCCGCAGACGTTGCCACTGGGGCGTACTGGCTTTCAATCAGGCTGCTTGCCTTGGCCGACCATGGCATGATCTCGGTGTCCAGCAGCAACCAGTCGCTGTTCAATTCCTGCCATAGATCCGCAGCGTCGACGCTGGCGCGCAGGCGATTGAGCAGGCGCTCCGTCATGCCGCTGTCGCTGAAAAAGGAGCGTCCGGTCCGGGTCCAGATCGCGCCTGTCTCGTCGCCAGATACCCCGAACCGGTCGCGCGCCGTCTGCGCGTTTCGGCACAGAGCGATGACTGCCCGCGAACCCATGTGCTTCTCTTCGCACAGGATTTGGGTGACGCCACGCTCGCGGAAATGACTGAGAGCTTCCTCGGGGCGTTCCAGCCAGCCGGCTTGGCTGCTGGTCTCGGATGGCGACATTGTCGGCGGCAGATATACCAGCCACTGCGGCGACAGCGCGAAGCGGCTCATCACCTCAAGTGCCGCCGACGCGTTCTCCTCGGCCACGACAACCCTGCCTTTCAGTTCGGTCTCGATCCAGCGTCGCCCAGAGACATCCTGATAGTCGAGCACGCCGTCGGCATCGGCCTGTGCCGATTTGCCAAGGCCCGGTCCGCCGAGGGGACGCACGGGTTCGGACCAGGTCTCGACTGCCGGCACGTCGACCAGTTCGCGTTCCGGCCAGCGCAAGGCAGTCAGCTTGCCGCCGAACACGCAGCCGGTGTCGATGCAAAGCGTGTTGTTGACCCACTCCGCCAACAGCACCGGCGTGTGCCCGTATACTACGCTGGTTTTGCCCCGATAGGCGGCTGCCCAGTCGGCACGGACGGGCAGGCCAAATTCGTCGATTTCGCCCGTGGTTTCGCCATAGAGGGCGAACTCGCGCACCGCGCCGGAACCGCGCCCGATCATCTCTTCCTTGAGTCCGGCATGTGCCACGGCGAGGCGTCCGCCGTCCAGCCAGACGTGGCTGCGCAGGCTGTCGAGGAAGGCCGGCAAAGCCTCTCGCAGGCCGCGATCCTGAGCGTCCAACTGGTCGATGGTTTGCTGCAGGCCGTGGGCGATCGTGACCTTGCGGCCTTCCAGCCAGCGGCTGAGTTTGCGTTCGTGATTGCCCTGGACACAGTAGGCGGTTCCCGCCGCGACCATGCTCATGGCGATGCGCAAGACGTCGGGCACGTTGGGACCACGATCGACGAGGTCGCCGACAAAGACGATCTTGCGGCCTTCTGGCGGCGTTACAGTGACGGTCCGATCACCATGGCCGTCGGACCAGGCGATGCTGTAACCGAGCTGACAGAACAAGGTCTGAAGTTCGTCGGCGCAACCATGGACATCACCTATGACGTCGAAAGGACCGCAATCGTCGCGCTTGTCGGTCCATAATGGCTGACGCGAGACCTTGGCCGCGTCGATACTGGCCTCGCCGGTGAGCTTCCAGACCTGACGGAAACCTTCGCGTTGCAGGCCGCCGAGGCCCTTGCGAATTTCGTTCGTCATGCGCTGGGCAACGCCGGCGCCGAAGGGACGATCGGCTCGTAACGCGTTGCGGGCGACGCAAACATCAACACCCGGATCGATGACCACGGCGACCGGCAAAGCGTGCCATTTGCGCGCCAGCTCGACCCACGCCTTGCGATCAGCGGGTCGCACATTGGTCGCGTCGATGACGGCCAGCTTTCGATGCTTGAGCCGTTTGCCGGCGATTTCGCGCACCAAATCAAAAGCGTCGGCCGAGACATCCTGATCAGTCTCGTTGTCGCTGACGAACGCGCGGCAGCGATCCGACGAGATGATTTCGGTCGGCAGGAAGTGCCTGGCGGCGAAGGTCGACTTGCCCGATCCCGTCGAGCCGATCAGCACGACGAGGGCGAAGTCAGGGATGGTGAGGTCGGTCTTGTCTGGCTCTCTCATCGGGTGAACACCGCCATCTGCGTCGGCGCGCCGAGCACGGGGTCCACGGCTCCGATGCCACTTAAGGCGGCGCTATAGCCATAGATCTCGCCGATCCTGGCCGCCCAGGCTTCAAACCGAACCCGGCCCCATTCGAAACGGTGATCCGGATGGCGAAAAGCGCCGGCGGCCAGACTGGGGAACAAGGGGTTGTAGTCAGCGTTCGGCGTAGTCACGATCACGAATTTTGGCGCTGTCTCGCCGAAGATAATACGCTCGATCATTGGCAGCCGGTCTTCGTCGAGATGTTCGATGACCTCGACCAGCACCGCGACGTCGGCTTCCGCCCATCGGCTGTCGCGATATGTCAGCGATCCGTGCAGCAGCGTGACCCGGTCTTCAGGCGGTCCCCCGAACTCGTTCAGTTTGAGACGCTTGGCGGCCCATTCCAGTTCACGAATAGCGGGGTCGAGCCCGAACAGCTTGTGGACCCATTTTTCGCGCACGAGCCGATAGAGCAGCTTGCCTTCGCCACACCCCAAATCTGCAACACTGGTCCCTCCGGTCGCCCGAATGGCTTGCACCACGGCGTCCATGCGCAGGTCGTTCAGCCGGATGGGCGCCTCCAGCGCTTGCTCAGGTGCAGCCCAGGCCTCGGGGGGTAGGACCTCATTGGCCGTCTCCGGAGCCAGCCGCTCCAGGGCGATGCGGGCCAACGCACCTCGGTTGCGCAGATAACGGCGCACGATCAGGTCTTTGGCTGGGTGGTTTTCCAGCCAGCCCTCGCCCTTGGACAGCAGCTTGTCAATCTCGGCCTCGCCCACCCAGTAGTGCTTGGTGTCGTCCATCACCGGGATCAGGACATAAAGGTGGTTGAGCAGGCTGCTTAGGCGGCCGGTGCCAGTCAGCCTCAGATGACCGTATCGTGGTCCACCCGCGCCAGATCCGACAGTTTCGACCGGCGCCAGGTTGACGGTCCATCCCAGCGGTTCGAATAGATCTCGAACCAGGGCCTCGCCGCCACGCATCGGCAGCGGGGTCACCACAGCTTCGAGCGGGAGGTCGCTATCGGCCAGTTGCTGGCGCTCCTTCGAGATGCCGGTCATCGCTGTCCGCAGTACCTTGTTCAAAGCCACAGACAGAAATGACGATGCCGTATAAGGTCGGTCGTTTACATATTGATCCAGCAAGCCCTCTGCCTGGCCTTTGCCCCGAACGAGCCCTATCGGATCGACATCGAGCAGAAGCACAGCCTCACAACGCTCATCGGTCGCCTCCGGATAGAACAGCCAGGCCTTGCCGAAGGATAGGTCAGTCTCGTGCAGACGTTCGGGATGCTTGTGCAGCAAGAAGCCGAGATCTGTGGCTGGATGATGGGTTGTCGCGACGGAAAGGAACATCAGCGACCGATAACGCAGACAGGCCGAATAACCAATGGCGTTGCGCGGCAATCTAGTAACGCGATAGATCCGTTTTCGACACGCAACCTATCGCGCCGCCTGACAAGGAAAAAGGCAGGCGCCGAAGCGCCTGCCTTTTCAATGCGAATGACGGGGTGTGCTTACGCGGCGATTTGCGCGCTCGCGGTCTTGGCCACCACGGCATCGACCTTGGCCGTCGCATTGGCGAGCGCGGCGGTGACGGCATCAGGGCCCATGCCGACGCCTTCGATGCGGATGACGTCGACATCGGTCATGCCGAGAAAGCCGAGCACGCCGCGCAGATAGGGGATGGCGTGATCGAACTGCACGGCCGCACCTTCGGAATAGATGCCGCCCGAGGCGAGTACGATATAGACCTTCTTGCCGGTGACGAGGCCCTTGGGACCACCCTCGCCATAAGAGAAGCTCTTGCCGGAGCGGGAGATGTGATCGACCCAGGACTTCAGGGTCGAGGAGATGTTGAAGTTGATGAAGCCGGTGGCCAGGATCACGGTGTCGGCTGCGAACAGTTCGTCAAGCACGATGTCGGAGACGCCGACGACTTCGGCCTGGCGCGGCGTGCGGGCTTCAACGGGGGTGTAGATGCCGGTCGCATAATCGGTGTCGATATGCGGCAGCGGGTTGGCCACGAGGTCGCGTACGACGAGCGTATTCGACGGGTCGGCGGCGACGAGCTTTTCAGCGAATTCGGTAGCGATACGGGTCGAGTGCGAGGCAGCGCCGCGCGGGCTCGAGGTTACAAGCAGGATAGACATAGCGGTTCTCTCCAGTGGGAATTGATTTCTCCCGCCTGATATGGGCCTACCGACCCATTCAAAAAACTGGTATATTTTCTATACGATCCATCCATAAAGTAGGTATGCCGTGCAGCCCAATCCGACGCTCGACCAATTGCAGATCCTGGTTGCGGTCGCCGACACCGGCAGCTTCTCAGCCGCCGGCCGCAAGCTTAACCGCGCGCAGTCCGTCATCAGCTACGGCATCGCCAATCTTGAAGCGCAGCTTGGCCTGAAACTGTTCGAGCGCGAGGGCACGCGCGAGCCGCAGCTGACCGAAATCGGCCGGGCGATGCTGGAGGACGCCCGGCGCATGGTCGGCGTGCTGCAGCGCATCCGTTCGCGTGCCGACGGTCACCATCAGGGGCTGGAGGCTGAAGTTGCGCTATCGGTTGACGCGGCGCTGCCCTCGCCGGTGCTGGTGCGGGTGCTGAAGGCGTTCGAGGCGCAGTTCCCGACCGTGATGATGCGACTGCATATCGGCACGCTCGGTCTGATCCCCGACCATGTCGTCAGCGGACAGTCGGATCTTGGCATCGGTGGCTTGCTGGGCGAGGTCGACGTGCATCTCGTGCGCATCGGCTTCATGTCGATCGTGCTGGCTGCCGCCCCCACCCATCCTCTGGCACTGCTGCCGAAACCGGTGGCGCTCGAGGATACGCGAGAGCACACCCAGCTGGTTGTCAGCGACCAGTCGGAACGCACCAAGGGACGCGACTTCGGCGTCTTTGCCTATCGTACATGGCGGCTGACAGATGTGCGTATCAAGCATACGTTGATGCGCGAGGGGCTGGGCTGGGGCGGGTTGCCGCGCTGGCTGATCGCGGACGATTTGGCCAGCGGCAGGCTGGTCGAACTCGACCTTGAACCTTTTAGCGAGGTGCGCTCATCGCTCTACGCCATGCACCGCGCCGACCGCAGCCCGAAACCGGCGGCGGCCTGGCTGATCGACCAGTTCAAACGCCAGCTCGGCTGCTTCAACGAGTTCGACCCGGACGACCTGCCTGAGGGCGAGCCGGAGACAGCCCATCGATCAGAGCCATGAGCACGGCGCGATAGTCTTCGGCCGAGGCGCCGGCCTCGACGGCAAGTGCTGCGCGGTCGAAGGCGGCGGCGAGCAAAGCGGTCAGCGCATCGGCAGGCAGTCTGGTCATCGACTGTTCGCGCATCGCCGCAACCAGGCCTTCGCGCAGCGACCGGTTGCCGTGGTGATTGTCGATCGCATCCATGGCGGCGCGGCCAAGCACGGCCGGTCCGTCGAGCAGCAAAAGCCGCGTGCGGCCGGGCGCGCGCATGGCGGCGAGATAGGCGTCCGAGCCGGCAATCAGCGCATTGCGGGCAAACAAAGAAGGCGGCGAGGCGCGCTCGATCTCTTGCGCCACCGCCGCCGCCTCCTGCTCGACCACGGCGGCAAACAGCGCCTGCTTGTCGGCAAAGTGGTGATAGAGCGCGCCGCGGGTGACGCCGGCGGCCGCAACGATCTCCGGCGTGCCGGTCTCGGCATAGGACTTTTCGATGAACAGTTTGCGCGCCGCGGCGATCAGGTCGGCGCGCGTCGCTTCGGTGCGGTCGCGGTTGGAGCGGCGCGGGGTTTCTCGTTGCATACATGCAGCCTGTATGTTATTTCGAATTGCATGCAAACTGTATGTTGGCTGACGGGAGAAAGAAAGATGAAGACGACGAGCTATTATCCGGTGCTGATGACGGGCGACGTAGCCGGCACGAAAGCCTTCTATATCAATCACTTCCGCTTCAAGCCGCTGTTTGCGAGCGACTGGTATGTGCACCTGCAGTCTGCCGAGGATCGCAGCGTCAATCTCGGCATCGTCCAGGGCGACCACGAGACGATCCCCGAGGAGGGGCGCGGCCGCACATCGGGGCTGCTGATCAATTTCGAGGTGAGGGATCCTGATGCTGTCTATGAACGGATCGTTGCGGCCGGCCTGCCGATCCTGTGCCCGCTGCGCGACGAACCCTTCGGCCAGCGCCATTTCATCACCAGGGATCCCAATGGCGTGCTGATCGACGTCATCAAGCCGATCCCGCTCGGCCCGGAATTTCAGGCGCAATTCGCGGCGGGCGCGGCGGGCGCCTGAACGATGGCAGCAAATGTCGGCAGCGGCTCCGGCCGCTGTGGCCGGACCCGCACCATGCGGTCTATGTTGGTGACGTTGAAGCTGGGCCTGCCGCATGCGTGACATCTGCCTTGTTCGGGCGCCATCCAATCTCGGCCTTCGGCCCTTGGAGCCGGGCCATGTGCCCGGCACCTGGCGTGCGCCGCAGGCGCTGAGCCAAGCTGGTTTGATCGAGTCGCTGGCGCCGGGGCGGGTGGTCGATCTCGACAGACCCGCCTACAGTACCGAACCGCAACCGGGCACTAGGCTGCGTAATGGTCCGGCGATCCGCCGCTTCAACCTCGATCTTGCCGAGATCGTCACCGGTGCGCTTGGGCAAGGCGAGTTCCCGCTGATCATCGGCGGCGACTGCTCGATCCTGCTTGGCGCACTGGTCGCCGCGCGGCGCTCGGGCGCGGTCGCCCTGATCCATGTCGATGGCCACAGCGATTTCCGCCATCCCGGCAACTACGATGTCAATGCCTCACTCGGCTCGGTTGCCGGCATGGATCTGGCACTTGCCACCGGACGCGGCGAGGCTTTGCTGGCGCAATGGCCAGGTGTTGTCGGTCCGCTCGTCGCCGACGAGGCGGTGGTTCAGATCGGCGAACGCGAGAGCCGCGATGCCGATTTTGCCTGGCCCGACATCAATGCGACCGCCGTCACGCGCATCGACGTCTTTGCCGCGCAGGAACTCGGCGCGGCTGGAGTGTTGCAAAAGACAAGAGCGACGCTGGCGCGCGCCGGCTGTCCCTACTGGCTGCATCTCGATGTCGATGTGCTCGACCAGACGGTGATGCCGGCGGTGGATTCGCCCGGCAGCCCCGGCATCGATCCCGATGAACTCGTTGCCATTCTGTCGGCGCTGGCAGCGGACCAGCGCTGCACCGGCTTGGACATGACGATCTACGATCCCGACCTCGACCCGACCGGTGACCTTGCTCGACTGCTGGTGTCGCTGCTCGGGCGGGTGCTCAAGCCTCGATAAGGCTCAGCTCGCCCTTGCTACCGGCGTCACCGTCACCTGGCTGACGCCGGTGCGGCGCACCACTGTGCACAGCGTCTCGCGGCCGATGCGTTCGGCGTCGAGCATGCGCACGAGGTCGTCGACGCCGGTGACCGGGCGACCGTCTATTGACGCGATGATGTCGCCTTCCCTGAGGCCGGCCTTCGCCGCGGGTCCGTCTTTCTCGACGCTGCGCAGCCGTACCGCCGTACTGGTGGTCACCTGCGACAGAAGGGCGGCGCGGCGCGGCAGGTTGGTGGTGTCGGCCGAGATGCCGATGAAGGCACGGCGCACGCGGCCGAAGCGGATGATCTCCGAAATGACGAAATTGGCGGTGTTGGAAGCGACCGCGAAGGCGATGCCTTGCGCGCCGTGGATCATGGCGGTGTTCACGCCGATGACCTCGCCTGCCGACGACACCAGCGGTCCGCCGGAATTGCCGGGATTGAGCGCGGCATCGGTCTGGATGACATCGTCGATCAGCCGCCCGGTCGAGGCGCGCATCGAACGGCCAAGTGCGGAGACCACGCCTGACGTTACGGTCCATTCGAAGCCGAGCGGATTGCCGATGGCAATGGCGATCTGGCCGCGCCGCAGCCGCTTGGAATCGCCGAGCGGCGCGACTTCGGTGAAGCTGCCATCGGCGCGCACCAGCGCGATGTCGGTGTCGGGGTCGCGGCCTAGCACACGGCCTTCGCTGGAGGCGCCGTCGGGCATAGAGACGCGCACCGTTTTGGCATCGCCAACGACATGGAAATTGGTGACGACCAGCCCGTCCGGGGTGATGACGAAGCCGGAGCCATGGCCACCTTGGCCACCGACGCGCTCGATGCGGCAGACGGCTGGGCCGATGCGGTCGACGGCGTCGGCGACTGTCGTCGAATAGGCGTCGAGCAGTGTGTCGTCGGTTTCGAACTTGTGGGCGGCGAGGGCCATTGGCGGGGCTCCGTGTTTTCAGGCGCGATGATGACTATATGTGCGGAGCGGCTCGAACTGCCGCGACCTGACCAGATGGCCAGTCAAACCAGTAACTAGCCGTCAGACGAGTACCTCCGGGCGCACTGCCGAGCGATATCTGGGGCATGAGAAAACCCAGGAGATCATCATGAGTGACTTCAACCTTAATGCATTTTCCGAGGCCATCGCCGATCTCGCCGCCAAGGCTGCGCCGGCAACGGCAAGTTTCACCACCCATCACCATCGCACCGCCAGCGCCTTCCACTGGCGTGACGGCTATTTCGTCACCGCCGAGGAAGCTGTCGAGGCCGGTGAGGAGATCGAATTGACATTGGCTTCGGGCGAAGCGGTGAAGGCCGAACTGGTCGGTCGCGATCCGTCGACCGGCGTAGCGCTTCTGAAGCCGGCCGGCGCGGCCGCGGCGCCTGCGCTCGCCAAGGCTGATGGGGTGCGGCCGGGCAACGTCGCCATCGCTGTCGGCAGCAGTCAGGGCTCGGCGCTGGCCGTCTCGGGCTCGGTCGGCGAGGTCGGCCCCGCCTGGCGCTCGATGCGCGGCGGCAGCATCGATCGGCGCATCAATCTCGCCGTCAATGCCTGCGGCCGTTTCGAGGGCGGGCCGGTGCTTGACGCCAAGGGCGCGCTGATCGGCATGCTGCTGTTTGGGCCACGTGGTCGTGCGCTGGTCATGCCTTATGAGACGATCGAGCGGGCCGTGGCGACGCTGCGTGAAAAGGGCCATGTCGCGCGCGGCTATCTCGGCGCCGGCCTGCACCCGATCCGTGACGGCGCGGCGCGCGGCGCCATGGTCATGAGCCTCGACGACAATGGTCCGGCCAAAGCCGCCGGCCTTGCGCTGGGCGACATCATCGTGGCGTGGAATGGCGAGGCCGTGCACGGCCCGCGCGAACTGATCCGAAAGCTTGGGCCGGATAGCGCGGGCGCTGCGGTGACGCTCGGCGTGGTGCGCGGCGGCGAGCAGCGCGACGTCGCGCTGACCGTCGGTGAAAAACCGCTGAGCTGAGAGGGCCGATGGAAAGCGACACGCTGACAAGGCCGGAGGCGGGTGGGCCGGAGGTGGGTGGGCCGGAGGTGGCGGGCGGCGGACGCCAGCTCGTGGTGCTGATCGCGCTGCACGATGCCGCGCGTGCCGAGCGCCTGTCAGCTTCGCTTGCCATGGCGGACGATCTGCTTCCGGTCGTAGCCGGCAGCGGGATTGCCGACGTCGCTGTCTTCGATGACGCTGTTGCGAACAGTGCGGCCTGGCTCGATCGAGCCGATGGTGGCAACAGCGCAATCCCACGGGTGCTGCTATCCGCGAGCGCTGGCCGGCCGGAAAACCGGGTGCTTGCCGTGCTGCCTTTGGCGTCGGATGCGAATCTGGTCGCGGCTGCCGTCAGACTGGCGGCGGCCGGCTACCGGGTGTCCAGGGATGGGCGTTCGACGCCGGATCGTCATGGCGGTTTCGATCACATAGCGAGCGGAACTGAAACCGATAGCGGGCTGTTTGGCGAGGAATCTTTTGACGACGGCGCCGCCCTCCGACCAGCGCTGTCACCGCGCGAGACGGAAGTGCTGGCGCTGCTCGCCGAAGGCGCACCCAACAAGGTGATCGCCCGGCGGCTGAACATCTCCGTGCACACGGCGAAATTCCATGTCGCCGCGATCCTGATCAAGCTGGGTGCTGCGAACCGCACGGATGCCATCGCGATCGCAATGCGGCAGGGCCTGGTGCTGGTCTAACCCCCTTTTCCGTTTGAGCCTACGTTGCGTAACCCGTTGCAGGCTGCCGAGGCCTTGCGCAGTGCATTGCCGCCGCGCAATGGTTCGCGTCAGTGATGTAGCAGGGAGGTGCCAAGACATGTCGCTCAAGGGAAAGACGCTGTTCATCTCCGGCGGGTCGCGCGGCATCGGTCTTTCGATCGCGCTGCGCGCTGCGCGCGACGGCGCCAATGTGACGATCGCGGCCAAGACCGCCGAGCCGCATCCGAAGCTGCCGGGCACGATCTATTCGGCGGCTGAGGAGATCGAGCAGGCCGGCGGCAAGGCGCTGCCTGTTTTGTGCGACATCCGCGAGGAGGCGCAGGTGGCCGAGGCGGTTGCCAAGACCGTCGAAAAGTTCGGCGGCATCGATATCTGCGTCAACAATGCCAGCGCCATCCAGCTCACCGGCACGCTGGAGACCGACATGAAGCGCTACGATCTGATGCACCAGATCAACACGCGCGGCACCTTCCTGGTGTCGAAAATGTGCGTTCCGCACCTGAAGTTGGCTGAGAATCCTCACATTCTGAATCTGGCACCGCCGCTCGACATGAAGGCCAAATGGTTCAAGAACCATGTCGCCTACACCATGGCCAAGTTCGGCATGTCGATGTGCACGCTGGGGATGAGCGCCGAGTTTGCCAAGGACGGCATCGCGGTCAATTCGCTGTGGCCGATCTCGACCATCGACACGGCGGCGGTGCGCAATCTGCTCGGCGGCGCGACGGTCGCGGCGATGAGCCGCTTGCCCGACATCATGGCCGATGCCGCACACGCCATCTTCCTGCGGCCATCGCGCGAGACATCAGGCAATTTCTACATTGATGAAGAGGTGCTGCGGGCCGAGGGCGTGACCGATTTCGCGGTCTATGCGCCGGGCGCGACCGGGCCGCTGGCCGGCGACTTTTTCGTGCCGGACGCGGTATTTGCCAATTCGCCGACGAACGTCAAAAGCATCTACTGACGGAAATCACGGGCCGCCGGCGCTGCCCCCCATCCGCCTGCCGGCGTTTTTCGAAAAACCAAGCAATTGGCTTTTCGCCCGCTGTGCGGACCAGCCTCACCTCCCCATGAACGGCATAGGCGCTAAGATAGGTATTGCCTTGCGGAATCGGGTGTGATTCTACGCTGCGATGACACACGAATCGCTTGTTGATGACGGCTGGGCCGAGACGATTGAGCTTCTGGGCGGCGAAGAGTTGATCGCAGGAAGTGCCCGCGAGACGAAGGCGTTCCTGCGCCCGCGCGGCGTCAGGTCGGCGAGCGACCTGTTGCGCCTGACACTGGCTTACTGCCTTGGCAAGGTTGGCATGCGGGGCGTCGTGGCCTGGGCGGCGGCGAGCGGGATAGCCGACATTTCGGACGTGGCGCTGCTTGGCCGGCTGCGCAATGCAGGACCATGGCTGCAGCAGTTGATTGGGCACCTTTTGAAGCGCGAGGATGCAGGTTTGGCCAAAGGCCGACTGGTTCGCATCCTCGATGCGACAGCGGTTGCCAAGGCCGGTGCGTATGAGAAGAAGAACAATGGTCTTTGGCGCATGCACTGCGCCTTCGAGCTTGAGCGCGAGCAGTTCGACTTCATCGAGATCACCGATCAGAGCGAGGCCGAGTTGATCGACCGCGTGCCGGTGGTGCCGGGCGAGATCCGCATCGGTGACCGCGCCTATCTGCAGGCCGAGCGGATCGCCAAGGTGATGGCGCAAGGCGGCGATGTTGTTGTGCGCGCGTCGTGGAAAAACGCGCGATGGCTCGACGCCAACGGCAGGGCGTTCGATCTCATCGGCTACCTGGAGAGCTGCCGGGAGGAAGTCTGCGAAACGCCTGCCCGGCTGGCACTCAAGAAGGGCGAGCCTGTGAAGATGCGCCTGATCGCCTTGCGCAAATCCGAGGCCGCGGCACAAGAAGCGCGGCGCAAAATCAACAAGGAAGCCAGGGCCAAGGGCAACAAGGTTCAACCGCAGACGCTGATTGCGGCCGGCTTCGTCCTGCTTGTGACCTCGCTTGACCGGGAGGAGTTTCCCGCCGATACGGTCCTCAAGCTCTACCGCATGCGCTGGCGCATCGAACTCGCCTTCAAGCGCCTGAAGAGCCTGATCGGGCTGCGCTCTCCTCCCGCCAAGGACCCAAGGATCGCAAGGCCTTGGATTCTTGCACACTTCCTCATCGCGCTTGTGACCGAACCCCTCTCGCAGGAGTTGGGTGTCTCTCCCCCTTGAGCGACGGGCGCCCGCTGCTGTGGCGCGCAACCCGCCAGATCGTCGCCTCTCTGATCGCGACCATCTTTCCTCAACCTTCCTTGGCGGCCCTGCGCCAAAAACTCCATGCCTTGCGATATCGCTGGCGCGAACCACCACGAAAGCGCAAGTTTCAGTCCATGCCAAAGCTATCTTAGCGCCTATGCCATGAACGGGGAGAAAGGGGCTCATCACTCCTCGCCCTTCTTGCCTTTGCTCAGTCCCATCAGCCGGTCGATATAGGCCAGCATCAGCGCCGAGACGACGAAGGCGAGATGGATGATGGTCAGCCACATCAGCTGGTCGATCGTATAGGAAGACGAATTCAGGAACACCTGCAGCAGGTGGATCGAGGAAATGGCGACGATGGTCGAGGCGACCTTGACCTTCAGCGAGCCGACATCGATGGTACCCAGCCAGTGCACACCGCCATCCTGGTCGTCGAAACGGCTGACGAAATTCTCGTAGCCGGAGATGATCACCATCACCACCAGCGAGGCGACAAGTGCGGCGTCGATAAGGCCGAGCATCTTCAGGATGGTGTCGGTGTCGTCGAGTGTGAAGGCGACCATGACGAACTCGTAGAGTTTCTTGCCGAAGGACAGCGCATAGACGGCGAGCGCCAGGGCCAGCCCGATGTAGAAAACCACCAGCAGCCAGCGTGAGGCGAGGATGATCGATTCGATGGCGAGTTCGAGACGTTTCATGCAGCGGTTCCGGTGAGCTTTCTGAGGTCGACTGGGGTATTTCGGTCAGCTTGCCGCGGTTTGCAAGGCAAATTGCGGCGCAAAAAAACCCCGCCGGGAGGGCCGGCGGGGGTTCAATGCATCCCGCTGGAGTCGGGACGGGGCAGGGAACGCCCAGCCTTGAATCTGGGGAGGGCGGCCGCTCTATTCAATGAGCCGGTTCTAATACCAGTACAATTCTTGCTGACCGGGATTGCTGTCCGCAGCTCGACCCATCCCGGTCTGCCGGGATGGGTCCTTGTTGTCGATCTGATTCCAGAAAGCTGCTCAAGCCATTGGAAAGCAGATCAATTGTTACTCGCCACCGGTGCCACCAGCGAGGTGATGCGACGGATGCCGACACGGCGGTTCTCGCGGTTGGGCGCCGTGGTGTTGACCTTCAGGTATTCCTCGCCATAACCCTGAGTGGTCAGGTTTTCCGGCGGGATCCCGAAGGCATTGGTCAGCGCTTCGGCGACAGACTCAGCGCGCCGGTCGGACAGAGCAAGGTTTGCTTCCGGCGTGCCAACCGCATCGGTGTGGCCTTCGATCAGGAAGGTTTCGGCCGGGTTCTTCTTCAACAGTTTCTCCATGGCCGTGGCGACGCCTTCCAGTTTCTGCACTTCGGTGTCGGATATCGAGGCCGAGCCGAACTCGAAGTTCAATGTATCGAGGTCGACGCGACGGGCAATGTCGCGCACGCGCGCCGAACGCTTCACTTCGTCGATGGAATAGAGGCGCTGGACCTTCTCCACCGGCGGTTGTTCGAGGAACTCGTAATAATCGTCCGGGCTTTCGACATCTTCCGAATCGAGGATGTACTCGCGGCGCGGGATGGTGAGCCGCATCGGCGGCAGGTCGTCACCGGGATCGCGCCAGTCATTGTCGTCGTCATAGCTGCGCTCGTCGACATAGCTCAGCACATATTCGTGCCCATCCGGCGTGATGCGCGATCGCCTGATGACGTCGCCATTGCGGTTGCGGATGGTGACGATCTGGATGCCATTGTCGCGCTCGACGATTTCCCGAGAGCGATCGCCCGACAGTTCCTCATAGTAAACATTCCTGGCGCCGCGGTGCATGCGCGGAGCGTCATTGCTTTCCACGATCGTCTGGTTGTTGAACTGCAGGATGACGCGGTCGCCGAGTTCCTTGACGACGTCGACGCCTTTCGGACGCCGGCGGTCGCGGACGTTCTCATCGGGTGCACGCTCGACGCGTTTGCCTTTTTCCTCCGTCACCGGGGCGATCTTTTCTGGCTGAATTGCCTGCTGAGCTGACTTGTCGTCGGTGGGCGGCGGTCCCTGGTCGACCGGAGCCGGCTTCGGGGCTTGCGCCTCGGTGCCGCCCTGCGCGGGCTGCTCGCCCGTCTGGCCGCCAGCATTCTGGCCGTTCCCATTTTGGCCGTCGCCATTCTGGCTGTTGCCGCCCTGGTCCTTGCGGTGCTTGCGCCTGGCATCCTTCTGGCTGTCCAGGATGGGTGCTTCGTCGGGGTTGGCCGTGGCTTCGCCTTGCGCCGGCGTCTCACGTTGCGCGGGCTGCTCGGCATTGGCCGGTTGCTCCGCAGGCTGTGGTTCACCGGTCGCAGGCTGCTGTTCGCCCGTCACCGGCTGTTCGCCGACAGTTTTTTTGCCGTGCTTTTTCGCCTGATCCTTCGGCTGTTCACCTTCGGCGGGAGCCGCTTGCTGATCGGCCGGGGGCTGAATCGGCTCGGCCTGCGGCGCGGGCTCTCCGGCAGGCGCAACTTTGACGTCTGGCGCTTTGTCGGCAGGCGCGGCCTCAATCTGCTGATCCTGCTTGCGCTTTTTCTTGCCCGACTTGTTGTCGTTTGCCGGCGCCACCTGTTCGGTGGGCGCTGCCTGCTCGGCAGGCTGCTGGGCCGGCTGTTCAGCGGGCGCCGCTTCGATCTGCTGTTGGTCGCGCTTCTTCTTGCGTGGCTTTAGCGGCTGTTCTTCATTTGCCGGAGCTACCTGTTCGGCCGGTTGTTCAGCCGGTGCTGCCTCGATCTGCTGCTGGTCACGCTTCTTCTTGCGTGGCTTGAGCGGCTGCTCATCGGTCGCCGGCGCTGCCTGGGCGCCGCCCTCATCCGCAGGCGCCGCCTCGATCTGCTGCTGTTGATTGCGCTTCTTTTTGCGCGGCTGCTGTTCCTCGGCGGCAGGTGCGGCCTGTTCGGCCGGGGCCTGCTCGGTCTGCTGCTGATCCCGCTTCTTCCTGCGCGGCTGTTGTTCCTCGGCGGCAGGGGCGGGTTGCTCTGCAGCCGGTGCAGGCTGCTCGGCGGCCGGCGCTGCCTGTTCGGCCTGCTGGCGTTTCTTTTTGCGCGGCAGTTCCTGGTCGGTCTGCTGACCATCTGCAGCAGGGTCGTCCTGGACCAGGATCAGTGGCGCGGCCGTGTGCTGCAAGGGGCCGAAAACGGCGTTGCCCTGCAACGGGGATGCGCCCAACGGCGCGGATGCCATAAGCAGGCCAAGTGCCGTACCTGCCAGTACCCGTGGTTGGCGTTTCATCTTAAATTCTCCTTGTGGGGTCCCATCCCTGCCCAAACTGTCCTTGACCGGATTGGTTCCGGTTTGCAGGCATTACCCGCACCCAAGGACGATTGACCGGCGTTTTGAAGGCAACTTCATGTTTTTCCTATGGTGCGGCCGGAACTTGAAGTCACACAACAGCTTGACCTTGCCGCATGCGGAGGCCACATCTCGACCCATAATGGAAACGCCGTTCTGGAAGACCAAGACGCTGGAAGCGATGACGCCCACCGAGTGGGAATCGCTGTGCGACGGCTGCGGAAAATGCTGCCTGTCTAAACTCGAGGACGAGGATACCGGCGAGATCTACTGGACATCAGTCGGCTGCCGGCTGTTCGATGGGCAAAGCTGCCGCTGTTCGGACTATGCCAACCGGCTGGCGCGCGTGCCGGACTGTGTCGGGCTGACGCCGCAGAATGTGCGCACCATCACGTGGCTGCCGAAAACCTGTGCCTACCGGCTGGTTGCCGAGGGGCACGACCTCTATTGGTGGCACAGGCTGGTGTCGGGAAGTGCCGAGACCGTTCATGATGCCGGCATCTCCATGCGCGGCCGCGTCCGCGCCAGTGAGACCGATCTGGCCGAGCCGGACGATTATTTCGACTATATGCTCGACGACGAGCCCTGAGCATTCTGGAACGGACGTTGCCATAGGGCGTTCCGCGCCATTGGACGTTTTTGACGGTCAGGATCGTTTGCAGCGGTGGAAGGGGCGGTTGCTTTTGACCTGTCGGGCAGATTAACCGAAAATGAACGGCCGGTTCGCGAAGAGTTCAGATTGCAAGGAGCATTCTCCCCCCATCGGTTCGACCAAGACGGGCGCAAGCCCTCAACAAGGAGAGAAGACAATGTTCAACTCATTCAAGACGGCAGCCCTTTCGGGTCTCGTAGCTCTCGGCACCCTTGCCGCAGTGCCCGCCCAGGCGGACTCGATCTATCTCGGCTTCGGCAACAACCATGACCGCCGCGTCGGCGTCTACACCGGCGACGATGAGGACGGCTTTCGCCGTGACCGCAATTGGCGCCGCTGCTCGCCGGACCGCGCCCTCGACAAGGCCGAGCGCATGGGCCTGCACCGCGTCCGCATCGTCGATGTCAATCGCCGCGTGGTGAAGGTCGCCGGCCGCCAGTATGGCGATCGCGTAGTGGTCGTGTTCGCCAATGAGCGCGGCTGCCCGGTTATCTATCGCTAAGAGAACCAGACTGATCTTCTGCGAAGATCAGTCTGGGATACGACCTTCTGCGAAGGTCGATCCGGAGGCATGTTCCTCTGCCAGGATCAGCCTGGAGTACCTGGAGTAGCGGCATGACCCTTCTAGGGTCAGCCAGGAGCCCCTTTCCCTCCGCGGAAAGGTGCGGCTCGAAAAAACCCCGGAGGCCAGTCCTCCGGGGTTTTTCATGTCGGAAATCTGCGGTTCCGGCCGACGGGTTCAGCAGAACCGCGCCCAGCCCGGCGGCCTGCTACTTAAGCTCGAATGTCACTGTTACCTGCACGGCGTAGGCATTCTCGCCGGCCTGCACGGGAACCGCGGCGCCTGCCGCATCGAAGGCCTTTGCATTGATCGGCATCGGCGCCGGCGCAACGTTCTGGTCGGTGATTTCCAGCACCCGGCCTATGCTGACGCCGGCGGCTTCGGCCAGCGTCTTGGCCTTGGCCATGGCATCGGCGACCGCCTTCTTGCGGGCTTCGGTGACGGCAGCTTTCGGATCCTCGTTGGAGAACGAAATGCCTCCGCCCTGATTGACGCCGAGCGACACAGCCTTGTCGAGAATCTCACCTGTTTTGTCGATGTCGCGGATGCGCACCGAGAGTGTGTTGGTCACCTGGTAGGCGACAAGCTCGGCTTCCTGGCTGCCGTCCGGTTTGTTGGTGTAGTTGTAACGCGGGTTGATCTGGATGCCGGCGGTCTGCAGGTCGCGGTCCTTGATCCCTGCCGACTTCATTGCCGCGATCACGGCGGCCATGGCGTCGTTGTTGGCGTCGAGTGCCGCGCGTGCGGTCTTGGCCTCGCGCATGACGCTGAGCGTCAGCAGCGCCAGGTCAGGCGCCACGGTCGACTGGCCTTCACCCGACACGATGATGCGGGGCGGGGGCAGCGAATCGGCAGCGCTTGCCATCGCCGGAAAAGCGATCGCGGCGGCAAGTGCGAGCGGCAAAATATGTCTGGTCATGAAAATCTCCTCGGTGTGCGATCCAGTCGCGCCTGTCGACTAGGGCGCGAATATGGGCTGATTTGGGCGATCTCGGCCAGCTCGTCCGGAAAGCCTTGTGCCGCGCAAGGAAAAACACTAATCCAGCGCGCGTGGGGCCTGTAGCTCAATGGTTAGAGCCGGCGGCTCATAACCGCTTGGTTGGGGGTTCGAGTCCCTCCGGGCCCACCAAAATTCACATATAACTATTTGATTTCATTATATCTTTTCTAAGATGCCCACAACGTGGACTCGAACCCCACCGCCGAGGAGAATCATCCAGTCCGCAATCGGCCCTCGGCTGATCGCCGGTGATGCCGAGGGCTAGGCTATATTCCGCGTGGCCCGGAGCATGTTGTCATTCACTCGCTCATGTTCTGAAGCGCGTTGTGCCTGACGATTTCCACGCATCGCAGACTAGCCAAGCGGATGACGCCTTTCTCCTTCAGCCGGGTGAATATCCGCGATACCGTCTCGATGGTGAGGCCGAGATAGTCGCCGATGTCCATGCGCGACATCGGAAGTTCGACCTGCCGCAACCCCCCTTGCCGTTCGGCCATGTCAACCAGGAACGCGGCGACGCGTTCGATGGCGCTCTGGCGACCGAGGACCAACAGGTGTTCCTGGGCTCTGGTCAACCCCTGGAGCGCTAGGGGCAGCAACTGATGGGACATGTCCGTTCCAGCAGTGAGGCGGAAGACGCGGACACCGGTGGAGTTGATGGCTTCAGCAAAGAAATGGTGCGTCGTGTCGGCTTCGAAGCCGAATGTCTCTCCGGATAGGTGAAAGGCACTGATCTGCCGGCGGCCGTCAGCAAGCAGGCGATAGACGCGGACAGCGCCGAACTCCACCTGGTAGAAGGCTCCGGCCTTCTCGCCCTGGGCGTAGATTTCCGCACCTGCGGAATAGAAGCTGAGTGGTTGCAGCGGTGCGGGCTCGAAAGCCTCAGGCAGGTTGGGCAGGGTAGACGGTGACGGCAGCGAAATTCTGGAGGCGGTGTAGGCGTACATGGCTGTTTTCCCGGTTGATCCGTGACACAGCTATCGCGCGAATCGGCCGGCGCCGAAATTCGGTTTTGTCCCTACGGGAAACTACCTAGGACCGCTGCTCCTACACCGTCCAGCCATCGCTTTCGCAGGCCGCCGCAGTAGAAAACACCTATTCACTTGCTTCGCGGCCCGACACCTGCTCGATCAAGATACGGAAGAAAACGTGGGGCGCGCTGTCCGACACCGGAGGCGTGACCGGCTTGAGGGCGCCGGGCTCCCACCAGTCAGCGTGCTTGCTCAACACCGACCATGCATGGTCGCGCTCGCGCTTGTGGCCAACCCGGTCCGGCAGTTCCTCATAGCGGCCACCGACGACAACGCTTCGCCATCCTCGCCCTTGGCCGCGCTCATCGACCTGGACGGATACCAGCGGATTGCCTCGCATCCATTCGATCTTCTTGCCCGGCATGGCAAATACATAGAGGTGATTGTCCGCATGCGCGTAGTACAGGGGCACGATGTAGGGCTGCCCATTCTTTGCGCATGCGAGCCGGCCAACCCGATTGGCCGTCAGCAATCTCGTACATTCCAAGGCAGAAAGTGTGCGAACCATCATCGGTGCCATCTCCTATTTCCCACGGCCAGCGCAAGGTGTTGTTTGCCTTGCCGCGTTGAACCATGACCATGCGGGTGCTTTCGCCCCAGCTCACGGCGGCAAAGCGCACATTCGCGCATTCGGCAATTACGGAAAATGATTCAGATCAAGGCGCGAGCTGGCGCTTCTGCGGATCATGAGGAGATGTGGAAACCAATCCTCACCGCTCCGTTTGGGCGCAACCTCAAACTGGCCGTCTTCGACGAGGACGGTGAGCATGCGCTCGTGTTTCCCTGCAGGAAGGAGCGGGACGGCTGGAGGAACGTCGCCACCGGCGCATGGGTCGACATCCGTCCGACCCACTGGCGCGACTGGGAGCCTCACCGGGTGCCAACTCGCGACGGCAATCCCTTTGGAGACCATCCCTAGGGCTTGGATTCAACGATCAACGCCATGCGCACAAGATGTGACAGACTGCCGGCGCCCATCTTGCTCATGACATTGGCGCGATGGATCTCAACAGTGCGTGGGCTGATTCCAAGGTCATAGGCGATCGTCTTGTTCGGCAAACCCGACACAAGCCCGTCCAGCACCTGGCGCTCACGATCTGTCAACGTCGACAGACGCCCGCGAATATCCGCGGACTGAGGGTGGGATGCATTGACCTGGTTGCGGTTGGCCAACGCTGAGCGGATCGCCTCGATCAACATCTCATCGTCGAATGGCTTCTCGATGAAATCGCAAGCGCCTTCCTTCATTGCCTGAACGGCTAGCGCCACATCCGCATGGCCCGTCATGACGATGACCGGAATTCTATGCCCGCCTGCTCTGAGCTGGCGCAGAAACTCGATGCCGTCTATGCCCGGCATGCGCACATCGGTGACGATGCAGCCCTCGAGACTGCCAGACGCCGTCGACAGGAAGGCCGTGGCGGAATCATGCAGGCGGACCGCAAAGTCTGCCGTGCCCAACAGAAATCCAAGCGACTTGCGGACGTCCAGGTCATCGTCGACCACGTGCACCAGATCATTAGCGGCCATTGGTGACCTCATCCTTATCGACGATGCGCAATGTAAACCTGAAAGCGGTCCCGCCGGCCGGCATTGCCTCGGCCCATATGTGACCGCCATGCGATTCAACTATGGTGCGGCAAATAGACAGGCCGACGCCCATGCCCTGCTTTTTCGTGGTGACGAATGGCTGGAACAGTTGGGCCGAAACCTCCGGCGCGAGACCGGCCCCGGTGTCGATGACGCTCACCTCCGCCATCCCGTCGGCGCGCGCAATAGTCGTGACCAGCAGTTCGCGTCGCGGCGCGTCTTGCATGGCTTCGACCGCATTGCGCATCAGGTTCAGCAGAACCTGCTGGATCTGAATGCGATCGGTTAACACCAGTTCGGCAGCCGGATCGAGCTTGTAGCTGACAAGGACATTTATCTCCCTTGCCCCGACCAGGGCCAGCGACGAGGCCTCTTCGATGAGCGCCGGCAGCCGTTCGACCTGACGCTCGCTTTCGCCTCTTGCAACGAAGTCTCTGAGATGGCGAATGACGTTTCCAGCCCGCAGCGCCTGCTCAGCGGCCTTTTCCACGGCATCCCGCAGGATGGGCGCATTCTCTTCGGTGCTTTTCTCGAGCAGCCGACGACTGCCCTTCAGATAGTTGGTGATGGCCGTCAGCGGCTGATTGATCTCGTGAGCAAGGGTCGAGGCCATTTCGCCAAGTGCTGTAAACCGCGCCATATGGAGAAGCTCCTGCTGCTGCTCCTGGATTCTAGCTTCTGCCCGATGGCGTTCGGTCAGGTCGCGGCAAAAGCCGGTAAAGAAGCGTCCGGTTCCCGGATGCATCTCGCCGACGGAAAGCTCCATCGGGAAGGTCGAACCATCCTTGCGCATCCCGGTGACGGTGCGCCCGAGCCCGATAATCCGGCGCTCTCCGGTGGTCAGGTAGCGAAGCAGATAGGCATCATGCTCGTCGCGGTAGGGCGGGGGCATCAGCATTTTCACGTTTTGGCCAATGACCTCACCTGACTGATAGCCAAACAATGTTTCGGCGGCTGTGCTGAAGGATTGGATCCCGCCTTGCTCATCGATGACGACCATTGCATCCGGCACTGTTGCCAGGATCGATCGCAAATGGTCCTCACGCAGCCGAAGAGCTGCGTTTGCAAAGGAGAGTTCGCTGACATCCGTGCCTTCGATGAAGATCGCGGTGATACGGCCATCGTCGGACTTGATGGGCTGATAGACGAAATCAAGGATGCGCTCTTCGAGCGGCCCGTCGGCCTTGTTGCGAAGGCCGACCTTTACGCCCTGGCCTCTGTATGGCTCGCCGGTCGTGTAGACCTGGTCCAGATGTCCGAAAAACTCATCTCCTTCGAACTCGGCAAAGGCTTCCCTGACTGACTTTCCAATCACCTGCCTGTTGCCGATCAACCGCTGGTAGGCGGCATTGGTCAGTTCGAAAACGTGACCCGGCTCGCGCAGGAGCGCGATAAAGCCCGGAGCCTGATCGAACATCCGCGACAAGAGGGCTTTCAGCGTCGTCCCAGCGGGCGATAAGCTGAGCGCTTCGTCTTTGATCAAATCAAATTCCCAGGTTCGAGATGGTGCTACCGGGCTAACTATCACTTCTCGTCGCACAGGCAAAACAGATCGAGACACGTTTCCGCAAGAGATTTAGTTGGCGGGCGCAATTGGCGGGTCTTTGACGTGCATCAAGGCATCGGGCGCTGGCGCATGCGACCCATCACGCATAGCGCCGCTCCAGTGAAAGGCACCCGCAATGGCCTACAAGTCAATCATCGTGAACCTCGCCATCGATGCGGCTCCTGCGCCCATTGTTCAGGTGGGTATCGAACTTGCCAAGCGATTTGGAGCGCATCTTGTTGGCTTGGCGGCAGCCGATGTCCCACCTTTGGTCGCGACAGGCGAAGGGATGGTCTACGAAGGTGAGATCATGCAGATCCAACGAACTGAGATCGAAAAGCGGCTCGCCGAATTGCGTGCAGTGTTCGAAAGAATGGTGCCGGTTTCCGTTACAAGCGAATGGGCACAGTCCGTCTGCAGTCCGACCCGGTTCCTCAGCGTTATGGCCAGGGCGGCCGACCTTATCGTCACCGGCTGCGGCGATGGAGACAATGTCTTTCGTGCTGTTGATATCGGCAGCCTCACGCTCGGTGCCGGCCGGCCAGTCTTGGTCACGGCAGGTAATATGGAACATATCCGCGCAAAAACCGTGCTGGTTGCCTGGAAGGACACCAGGGAGGCACGGCGTGCGGTAGCCGATGCACTGCCTTTTCTGGAAAAGGCCAGCGACGTTATCGTCGCCACGATAGACACCAGCCGCAACGAAACCAGTCGAGACAGCCTCGACGATGTCGCCGTTTTCCTTGACCACCATGGCATCAAGGCGCGAACCGAGCTGATCGCCGGCAAGGCTGATGGCGACCGGTTGCTGAGTTTCGCGCGCTCGATCCATGCGGACCTGATCGTCTCGGGCGCCTATGGCCATAGCCGCTTGCGGGAATGGGCATTTGGCGGTGTCACTCGCACGCTCATCGAAGAGAGCGGCATCAGCCGTTTCATGTCGTATTGAAGGAGAAGTTGACCAGCAACCTGTCTCGGCCGGAGCAGGTTACCTCCTGCGGCGCGCCTGGAGACCCTCAGCCTCGGGACACCGCGACGGTGCTAGCAACATGTTCGAGGTGGGGGTGCCCACGACGCAGCGGCTGCGTTCATTTGTTTTCCGAAGCGAACAACGGCCAGATCTAGACCTGGCCCGAGCAACCGGCCTGCCGGTCAGCGGACGTCTTCGACCACCTGCCATTCCGTTTGGCTTCATGCTCCCCGTCACGGCCCAGGGTTGGCAATGATGCCGCCTGTTGATCGAGATCAACGCCACCCGCCGCCAACGGCGGCAAGGATGACCGGTAGGCAGGAGTGATCAACATGACCTTTCTCGATTACCTGATTTCGGTCGACGCCAGAACGGCGCTAATGGGTCGAATGATGCGGTCGCTCGGGGTCGACAGACATCTGAAAGTCGTGGCAGACCATGCGGCAGTCACCAATCGGGCGGTGGACCGCTGCCGTTCCTGCGGGCACCAGGATGAATGCTCAACCTGGCTCGACGAACATGAGCAATCCGAGAACCCGCCAGACTATTGCCGCAACAGCGACCTGATCGCTCGACTGCAGCATGCGGCCGGGCAACGCTAGGGCATCGAGCAGGCAGCCTCGACGAGAGGTCGTGCCGTCCGTGTTTTGACGAGGGCCAACGCAAACCAAGTTTTTGCGGTTGATAAGTCTGCATTCCACAGGACCAGGCAGCTTGGACAACTTACTTTTTCTCGAAGCATTTGTGCTCTTTGTCGCACCAGGGCCTACCAACGCTCTTTTGATGGCGGGGGCGGTCAAGCGAGAGAAAGTGGTCAAGCTTTTGGCCGCTCAGGCATGCGGATACGGGATCTCATCCGCGTGCTGGTTTTCCCTGCGCCCCTTCATGTCACCCGAGGCCATTCAAATACTTAGGCTGGTAGCAGCCGGATGGCTTGTAGTTCTTGGACTGCATCTGATAACCAGCGCGCGGATCAACGTTTCCAAAAATGGCGACGCCATTTCTGTTGCGGTGACCAGTGCCCTGAACCCGAAGGCCTTTATCTATTGCCTGGCTATCGTGCCGATGAACATCGAACCGCGCTCTCTGGGGATCTTCTGGGTTGTGCTTCTGGTGATAACAGCTGCCACCGGATCGGTGTGGCTTTTGCTTGGCCGGCGCTTCAGCGGAGGCAACAAAAAGACAGAAAGAATTGCGGGCGCGGCGCTCGTTGCATTCGCCCTGTTGCTCCTTCGGCCATTTATACTTCTAGTCGCGATCTGAACGCGGCGAAGCCTGGGGGAAAGCGGGCCTATCGTGGATGCAACCTTGAAATCAGCTGGCACGGCCGCTTGCTACGAAACAAGGAGGACGGACACTGGATCGGCGCAGAAGAGACCATCCTCGACAGCTTTGACCCCGGCGACGTTTTCGGCCGCAACAATGGCTGCCCGGCGCGCGCGTTCGTCGAAGATGGCGCCGCCCAGTTTCACCATGCCATTGTTCACAGTCACGTTGACCATGTCCTTGCCAGCCCATTTCTGTGTCCCTAGCTCGGCCATGATGTTCTGCCGGATCTGTTCGTCATCGATGGCTGCAGCGGCTGCAGCCGGAAGGGCGCTAATCAATGCCCGCAGAAGATCAGAGCGGGTGATGATGCCGACGACTTTCCCGGTGTCGATGACAGGGATGCGTTTGACATGGTGACGCGTCATGAGCTCGACGACCTCGTCGAGCGATGCGGTGGGGAATGCCGTGACGACATCTTGTGACATCACCTCCTCAACCCGTCGCCCATTGGCGTGGACATATTCATCGGCGGCCGTTCCGGGGCTGACCAGAAACTGCAGCCAGCGTGAGCGCTTGCGCTGCGTGCCCAGTTCCCCGCGACGCAGGAAATCGCCCTCGCTGACGATCCCGACCAGGGTGCCGTCGCCGCGAATGACGGGAAAGCCGCTAATCTTTTTGGTGAGCATCAACCAGGCAGCGTCGGCGATCGATGCGGTCGGGTCTATGCCGACGACCGGCTTGCTCATAATGGCTTCGGCTTGCATGCCAACCTCCTCATATGGTTACTCCTATCCATATCGAGGCCGCGCGAGCTGTGCCTTGATCTGAATCATTTCTAAATTGCGTAAGCGCAACGAAGGCAGTCCGAGCCGGATTTATGAAGAGGGCTTCGCAAATCGCGGAGACGTCATCATGAAACAGTGCAGCTCGATCAACCCCGATATGGTCGTCGACGAAATCATGAGGAAATGGCCGGCAACGGTCGCTGTGGTGTTGAGCCACAAGATGCTCTGCGTCGGCTGTCCGATAGGCACTTTCCATACGGTGACCGAGGCGTGCCGGGAACATCAAGTCGATGAGGGCGACTTTCTGGTCGAACTCGAATTGGCCATTCGAGGTGAACGATGACGGTCAGTCCTTTTCCCGGTTCTCGGCCAGAACCACAAGGCGATGCGCATCTTTGACCGTGACCCTCTGGCGCCCGCTGACAATTATTCCGTTCTCTTCCCATTTGCTGAGCAGCCGGCTGACGGTGTGCAGCGTCGTTCCCGTCATCTCGGCAATGTCCTGCCTCGAAATCGGGAAATCGATTTCGATGCCGCTGTCCGTTTTTCGGCCGGTCTGGTTCACCAGCCGCAGAAGCGCATGCGCAACCCGCTGCTCCACCTGTTCCGTGGACATCTCCACCACCCGCGTCTGCGTCTCCTCCAGCCTGCTTCCAACCGTCTTGTAGGTGGCTGCCCCAAACACGGGGAAGCGTCGGGACAGATCAGGCCACAGGGCTTTGGGCCAGGCCAGCACCACGCAGTCGACAGCCGCGACGGCACTTGCGGGATAGGTCGTCCGGCCAAGGGCTGCGGCGACGCCAAAGATCTCGCCTTCGCTGATGTATCTGGCGATGACCTGCTGTCCGTCCGGCGTGGTGCGGACCACCCGTATGTGCCCGGCGATCAGCACGAAGAAGGAATGGGCTTCGGCTTCCTGCGCGAAGATCGTTGAGTCTTTGGCATAGCGAGACGATCGTGCATTTCGCAGGATCTCGCTCTGCTCGTCCGGCGCCAGCCCCTGAAAGAGCGGCAGCGGCGAAATCAGCGATCGGTCCAGCGCGGCCAAGCGGATCCCTCACGGCTCTATGGTTCCGCATCAGTCTTGCGGAAGACCTTTCTTATCCCGAGTTTGCGCCAGCGCAAATTGTCCTGGGCCGCATCAGGCTAAATGGCATGGAACGGCGCAACGCCGGGAAGACGAAACAAGGACAAACCGATGAAACTCTCCATCCTCGCTGCCGCAATCTCGATCCTCGCGCTCGCCGGCGGTGCCAGGGCGGAAGAGCACGTGGTGCAAATGCTCAACAAGGGCGAAAAAGGCGCCATGGTTTTCCAGCCAGCTTTCGTCAAGGCGGCGCCCGGCGACACCGTCAAGTTCGTGCCGACCGACAAGACGCACGACGCCGAGTCGATCAAGGGCATGCTTCCGGATGGCGCTGAGCCTTTCAAGGGAAAGCCCAGCGAGGAAATCACCGTCACGCTGACAAAGGAGGGTGTCTACGGCGTCAAATGCGCGCCTCACTATGGCATGGGGATGGTCGCGCTGATCGTTGTCGGCAAGCCGGTCAATCTCGATACCGCCAAGGCGGTAAAGCATCCCGGGAAGGCAAAAACGGTGTTCGCCGACCTGTTCACCCAGGTTCCTGCCAACTGAGAGCAATCGATACAGGCATGCCTGCCGCATAAAGGGCGGGCACGGGCCGGACGGACCGAGGGCGGCGGTTCATCCGGCGCTGTTCATTTGGAGATACAAATCATGGGAATTCCACGCCTGCGGGCCTACGCCGGGCCTGCACTTCTTTCCTATGGGTTCAGGCCCTTCTTTTTGCTCGGGTCGCTGTATGCTGCGCTGTCCGTTCTGCTTTGGCTGCCGATCTATGCCGGCGAACTCGATGCCCACAGTGCGTTTCTCCCGGTCGACTGGCACATCCATGAAATGTTGTTCGGCTATCTGCCGGCGATCGTTACCGGGTTCTTGCTGACCGCCATCCCGAACTGGACCGGCCGGGTGCCGGTGCAAGGCCTGCCGCTGCTGGCGCTGGTTGTCCTGTGGCTCGCCGGTCGTGCCGCTGTCTTCTTCTCGGCCGATATTGGCTGGCAAGCAGCCGCGTTGATCGACGGTTCTTTTCTGCTTGCGGTCAGTGCTGCGGCGGCACGCGAAATCGTCGCGGGGCGGAACTGGCGCAATCTCAAGGTGCTGCTGCCGCTTGCCGTCCTGGCCGGCGCCAACGGCGCCTTCCACATCGAGGCGCACCTTCACGGCACATCGGACGTCAGCCGAAGGCTCGGCATGGCCGCGGCGATCATGCTCATTTCACTGATCGGGGGGCGCATCATTCCAAGCTTCACCCGCAACTGGCTCGTCCGCGAAAATCCTGGGCGGCTGCCTGCGTCGTTCGACCGTTTTGACGTCGCCTCGATAGCCATCTCGGCGATCGCCCTCGGAGCATGGACGTTCGCCCCCGGCAACAGCGCCTCAGGGATGCTCATGGCCGTCGCCGCAATCTGCCAAGCGTGGCGTGTGTCGCGGTGGGCAGGCGACCGCACATTCCGGGACCCGCTCGTGCTCATCCTTCACGTGGCTTATGCCTTCGTACCGCTCGGTCTTGCCCTGCTTTCGGCGTCGTTCTTTTTTCCTGGCATCGTGCCGGTCGCAGCTGGGCTCCACGCGTTGGGCGCCGGCGCGATCGGGTCGATGACGCTCGCCGTAATGGCCCGAGCGACGCTCGGACATACCGGCCGGCAATTGCGGGCTGGACGACTAACAACTTTTGTCTTTGCAGCTATTCTGGTCGCAGCCTTGTCGCGCGTCCTTGGCGTTTTTGTCCCCGATGAGGCCATCATTAATCTCGCCGGTGCTGCATGGGTACTGGCACACGCCGGCTTCCTTCTGACTTACGGCGTCGCATTGACGACGCCGAAGGCTCATGCCGTTTGACGGCTACTCCATGCCAAGCGAAGGCGGGATAGCGCCGCCATTCCCTTACGGCTGCGCATCGCCTGGCGCCTTACAAATCTGTAAGCTTTCGGCCGCAATTCCGGGAGCATTTGAGCCGAATAACGCCAAGGTTCCCTCGTTATTCAGTATCGCGACTGCGAGGCTGTTCGAATTGCAAGAGGAATCAAAATGGCAGAAACCAGATTTGGATATTCAGCTTATCAAATTGCGCTTCATTGGATCATAGCAGTGCTGGTGTTATTCCAGCTGTTCTTTGGCGAGAGCATGACCAACGTGGTTGACGCGGCCGAAGATGGAACCCTCGTCTCCCCAGTCGACCAGACATTGGGCTCTACCCACTACTGGGTTGGGGTTTCGATCCTGGCCCTCGTCACGGTCCGGCTGATAATGCGCTTGGTAACGGGTGCTCCCATTCGTGCGGAAGGCGGCACTGGCTGGATGCAGGTCGCCGCGCGGATCTCGCACGGCCTTTTCTATCTGCTCTTGCTCGCAACGCCCATTGTGGGACTTCTCGCCTTCTACGTTGGTGACCCATGGGGCGACATCCATTCGCTCAACAAGCCAGTATTTATGGTCCTGATTTCCGTCCATGCCTTCGCGGCACTGTTCCATCAGTACTGGCTTCGCGATGGCACACTTAGGCGGATGCTGTCGCCCCGCCGATAGGTCTGGCCTGTCAAACAAATCGCCGCCAACGCAGGCACATCGGGTTGCCAGAATCTGACGGGAGTTTCCCGTCAGATTACGCCCAAATGGGTGAGAACATCGTTCGCCCAGCCCGACGAGTCCCGGACCAGCCTGAACCCCAGGTTGTCGGGAGGGGTTCCGACGGCACAGCCGCCGCTTTTTCCGTCGCTGACGAAGTTCGACATGTAGGCTCGGTGAAGCCCTTCAAGGACGTGGACGCCGCAATTGTCGACCGAACTCGCAACGCCGCGCCCATCCGCAGCCAGCGTGGTGCGGACATAACAGGTCGAAGTCCACTCCCAGACGTTGCCGGAAAAGTCGGCGAGGCCCAGGGAATTGAAGCCAAAAGAGCCACGGCTCTTGGGCAGCGGGTCCGGTTTGCGATTGAGGTCCACCTCGGCCTTGTAGCTGGTGAGCCAACGTCTGGCGGGGTTGTTGGCGTCGTTTTCGACACCCTCGAACTCGCCTGCGAACCGTTCCGCCGCGGCAAATGCCCATTCCTCATCGGATGGCAGCCGCCATTGGTCGCCGGTCGCTGTCGAATACCACCGGGCGTATGCGTTGGCATCGAGATAGCTGACGCCGGTCACAGGAGCGCTGGCGGAGATCGTGCGCGCCTCCTGTGCCGGCTGGCAGTTGCCCGCAGCAACGCAGTCAGCATAGTCTTCCGCGCTGACCTGATAGGTCATGATTTCGAGCGGTTGGTCGAGCTGGTGTTTATGACGGGGATTGGCCTGCGGGTGGCCGTCCTTCAGGAACTCGCCGGGTATCGGATAGGTGATGGAGGCGGACAGCAAGGTCCTCGTGGCAGCTACGGCGTGAGGCTGCCGGTCCCAACTGGCCGCCTTTATCGACAGGCCCACCGGCACAGAAGTGGCCGCCATGGAGGCCGCGAAAACTTTCAGGATGTAAGGAGACATGTCTGTTGTCCGTGCCCGGACAGCGACGCTGTCCGGGCAATTTGGAGTGCCGTCAGTTGGTGGCGATGGGTTTAGGCGCCTCGACCTGCGTCATCAAATCATCATTCCACTCGCCCTCGACCATGAAGTGAGCGGTCGCCCCGAGTTCCACGGCTTCGATCAGATTGTGGTTGACGTACGCGTAGACACCGGGCTGCAGGAACGTATAGAGCGCTGACCCCGCGGAGCCGCCGCGGATGAACCAGGTTTCCAGATCCTTGGCCGGCGGATTGGCGAATTTGCCCTGTTCCCAGACATAGTCGCCGTGACCACCGATCAGATGCGGCCGCGTATCGCGGTTGGCCTGCGAATGGACGATCAACACGGTCTCGCCGACCTTCGCCTTCATGGCGTTGTCGCCGGTCAGCGAACCGACCTTGCCGTTGAACACCACGTGCGTCGGGATCAGCCCGCGCATGACCTTGACGATATCGTCATACCCATCACCGGCCGATTCGTAGCTCTTGAAGTTTCCCTTCTCATCGCGCGGAATATAGAAGTCGCTCTCGCCGATATAGAAGATCTTGTCGTATTTGACCGGCTCGCCCTTGTCGTTCCTGAGCCCGTCGCGCGGCAGCACCATGATGGCGCCATTCATGCCGGAGACGACATGCCACGGGATCATCGGTCCGCCGGGAGCACAGTGATAGACGAAAGTTCCCGTTCGGGTTGCCTTGAAGCGCAGCGTCACCTGTTCGCCGGGATTGATCAAGGTGAGGGCGCCGCCGCCCAGCGCACCCGTCGCTGCGTGAAAATCGATGTTGTGGGCTAGCGAGTTGGTGTCGGGATTGATGAGCGTCAGCTCGACATAATCGTCCTGGTGGACGACCATCAGCGGGCCCGGGATCGAGCCGTTATAAGTCATTGCATTGAGCTGCGTCCCGTCGGCGTCGATGACCATCGGTTTCTCCTCGATCGTCATAGTGAGTTCGACGACCTTCGGACCGCCTTTGGCGATCTGGTCGTGCGGATGCACAAAAGGCGGTGCCACGAGCTTGACCTTGTCGCGGGGAAGTCCTCGAATGTCGGCTTTCGTCACCGTTGCCGACAGTGCGGGCAGTGCCGCCACGGCGGCAGCGCCAATCGCTGCTCCGAAGAGGGCTTCGCGTCGCGTGATCATATCAATCTCCTATCTCAACCGTTGCGGATGAGCAGAAGCTAACTGACCTGACGCAGCGTTTCTTTGCGCTGGCGCAAATTGGTGAGTGTTAATTGGAGCAACAAACAGCCTCGACCGCGGCAATCTTGTGCGTCAAGAATGGTCGAGCAAGTCCCGCTCGGTTTCGAGCTTGGCGATGGACGGGCGTCTTCGCTGCCGACAGCGTGCTCGCCAACCATGACGGGCGCTATACGCTGGAGGAACTCGCCGACAGCCTCATGTCTAAGTGATGTGGGAAGGGAGCAGAACCCAAAGGGACGCTGCTTGGCGTCCCCGCTTTTTTCCGCAGCTATGAAACCATCACCGAGAGCGGATCTGTACGGAGGAAGAGGCTGTCCTTGACTTGTCCGACGCCGGCAACGTTCTCCGCCGCAACGATCGCGGCTTTCCGTTGACGCTCGTCGACAATCGCCCCGGTCAGTTCGACGACGCCGTCGCTGACCCTTACATCAATCAAGTCACCGCCGCCCCACGATTGTCCCTGCAGCTCGGCAAGTACGGCCTTGCGGATCAGGTCGTCATCGGGTGGCGTGGTGCCCTGTTTCGGCATGGCGCGGATCAGGACAGGCAGCAAATCAGTTCGCGTGATGATGCCGACGACCCTGGCCCGATCGACAATCGGCACATTGTTGATGCGGTGTTGCATCATCAAGTTGACAATCTGTGCAATTGAGGCGCCTGGAGACGCCGAAATGACGGCTGTGGTCATCACCTCATGGATGATCCGTCCGTTCGAGCGCGCATAGTCTTCGGCGACTGTGCCCGGGCCAAGATCAAACTCCAGCCAGCGCGGACGCACACGCTGGGTCCCAAGTTCTTCTCGGCGCAAGAAGTCGCTTTTGCTTACAATTCCAACGAGGGCACCGTCGCTGTCGGTTACCGGGAGGCAGCTGACTTTGTTTGAAAGCATGAGCTCGGCCGCTTCGGCGATCGTCGCGTTCGCATCCGTCGTGATAACTGACTTCGTCATGATGGCTTCGGCTCGCATCCTTACCCTCCTGATCTTACGTCGGCCGACGATGGGACATCCCGACCCGCAGCGCTTTGATCTGAGTCACTTGGAGCGAGGAGCATTCTCCGCCCCGTCGTCGCGGTCGATTAGAATGCGCTCCGCAGCGCCATCGAGATCATCGTACTGGCCGCTTCTCAACGCCCACAGGAACCCGCCCAGGCCTAGCGCGCCAAGGAAGAGGGCGACCGGGATGAGGTAGGCAAGGGTCGTCATGAGGATCGCGAGAATTCGTTGATGCCGGATCTTCTGGAGGTCCGAACCTCTTTCGCCGGCGAACCTGGCATGGAACGCCGCAAACGCATTGCATTGCCAATGACAAGCAGCGATGACGCCGACATGGCAATCGCCGCTATCAATGGCGTGACGTGCCCGAGAATGGCGATCGGCACGGCGACAGCATTGTAGACGATGGCGATCGCGATGTTCTGGCGGATCAGGTTTCCCGCGTTGCGCGAAACGTCCAGCGCCAGCGGAACCGCCATGAGGCTTTCGCGCAGGAAAACGAAGTCGGCTGCATTGCGGCCAATGTCGGCGGCGGTGGCCGGTGCGATCGAGACATGGGCCGCGCTCAGCGCCGGCGTGTCATTGAGGCCATCGCCGACCATCAAGACCTTATGCCCATCGCGTCTAAGGGACTCGATGCGTTCAACCTTGCCGGATGGCAGCAGACACGGAACGAAGTCGCCGACACCCAGCATTTTCGCAACATCCTGGCAGGCATGGGCGGTATCGCCTGACAGCATTTCCACCGCTATTCCAGCGTCGTTCAATTGCTGGACGGCAGCCCTGGCGTCGGCACGCAGCGCATCCTCGAAGGCGAAGGTAGCAACAATCAGCCCATTCCTGGTCAAAACCGTTCCGCCATAACCATGCTTGCCTTCGCCACCGGTCCGGGCTTTCCATCCCGCCCATCCGCGCCGACCCAGTCGCCAGGTGGTCCCGGCGTGGGTGGCTTCGATTCCGAACCCTGCATGCTCGCTGACGGTATCAAATGTGAGTTGCCCGCCAGAAGTGGCAAAACCGGAGATGGCCTTTGAAAACGGATGACGCGAATGTGCGGCCATGTTGGCCGCAATCATCAACATTGCCGGATCGATCGAGGCCGCGTTGACGAGCCGGGGCTGTCCGAGCGTGAGCGTGCCGGTCTTGTCGAACACAGCCGTATCAACCGTAGCCAGGCGCTCCATGGCCGACCCATCCTTGACCATGATGCCGTGGTCGAACAGGCGCCGCGCCGCGACCACCTGGACGATCGGCACGGCGAGGCCGAGCGCACATGGGCATGTGATGATCAGAACGGCAATAGCGATGGTGATCGCCCGGTGCCAGTCGCCAGTCACCGCCATCCAGCTTAGGAATGTCGCGAAGGCGGTGAGATGAACCACCGGGGCATAGAGCGCTGAAACACGATCGGCGATCCGGCGATAGTGGGCGCGACCGCCCTCCGCGGCTTCCATCAGCCGAACCATTTCTGCCAGGAACGAATCCTTCGCGGCGGCTGTGGCCTCTATCGTCAGCGGACCGGTAAGGTTGAGCACGCCGGCCTGCACGGTGTCTTCTGGCGCCACGCTTCTGGGCGTGCTCTCGCCGGAGACCAGGGAGCAGTCGACGTCGGATGTCCCACGCGCAATCCTGCCGTCGACGGGGATTGTTTCGCCGGCTGCAATAAGCAACTGCATCCCTGGTTCGATCTCGCCAACCGGCAAATAGTCGCTTGCGCCGTCGCCGCGCAACACCATGGCGCCGCGCGCGGCCAACTGCGACAGACTCTTCACCGCGGTGCGGGCGCGCTCGCGCATCACGTGATCGAGCGTGCGGCCGATCAACAGGAAGAACAGCAGCGATACCGACGCGTCGAAATAGGCGTGGTCGCCATGGGTGATCGTCTCATAGAGGCTCATGGCGTAGGCCAGCGACACGCCGACAGCGATCGGCACGTCCATGTTCATGCGGCCGTGGCGCAGCGCAGTCCACGCCGATTTCAAGAAGATCCCGCCGGCAAAGGCGAGGGCGGGAATGGCGATGAGCGCCGAGACCCAGTGGAACAAATCGCGCGTGGCGCCTTCGGCGCCGGACCAGACCGATACCGAGAGCAGCATGATGTTGCCCGCCGCAAAGCCGGCAACGGCGACGGCGCGGATGAGCTCCGATAACGTCCTGTCCTTCGCATCGGTGTCGGCTTCGAACAGATGTGCCTGGTAGCCCAGGCGCCCGAGCACTGCGACCAATGGTGGAACCTCATCGCCGCGCCACTGGACCGAGACCCGCTTCGTTGAAAGGTTGACGCGGGCGGCCTGGACGTGATTGAGCTTCCCCAACGCAGTCTCGATCATCTGGATGCAGGCGCCGCAGTGAACCGTCGGTACCGACAGGTCGGTCTGATGAAGGTCATCGCCCAGCGACCGGCTCGCCAGCCTGACCTCCTGGCTTGACGGCAGGACCGAAGCGGGGCTGACCAGATCCAGCGCCATTTCAGCGCCCGGCGCGCAGCAGCTCATTTCAGCACCCCTTGGGAAATCATGACCCTGCGCACGTCGCGATAAGGTCTTGCCAGGCCGGCATCGGCGTCTATTTCGATGATCCAGACACCATCCCTTGGCACGTGTTGTGCTGCAAACTCCTGGCCAGAGACCAGGGCGAGCGTGACGGACTCATCTTCTTTCTCGTAAGCGGGATGGCGAAACAGCACCTTCACGCCATGCAGGGAAACCGGTTTGCCCGCGGCGTCGATGATGCGATAGCGGACTTCGCCCCATGCGATGGTCAACTGGCCGGTCCAGCCAAGCGCTGCCTGCGCACGGCCTTCCTCGGCCTTCTTGTTGAATTGCTGGCTCGCCACATAGGTATTTTCGACGACAAGGCCGGTCCAGCTTGTGTTGGCAAGCGTCGCCATCGTGAGATTGACCGCGATGACCACGCCGAAAAAGGCAAGGATGGTGGCCAACATGTGCCTGCCGGTGAACTCGCGGGGATTTCGCGTGGTGGCGTTCATCTGGCGATCTCCGGCGAGTTGAAGGTGGCGGTGTATTCGTTGGACTCGAAGCTGACCTTGTCTTCGACCCGGAATGTGAAGGTCTGCGCCTGGCCATGAATCTGGTCGGCGGGCAGGCGCACGAAAACCTTCAACATCTTCAGCCGGTCGGGTTCGACCTGGACTGCAAAGGAGCGATCGGCGGGGAGATCGACGCCAACGATGCTCATCTCCGCGCCTGGCAAACCCCCGAGGGTGACGATAATCGTTCTCGGTTCGGGGATCATGTTCAAGAGCTTGACGGTATAGCCATTGCGGATCGAGCCGTCCGAGAGCGTCACGAATTGCGGGTTGCGGTCGTGCAGGACATTGATTTCGAGCCGGTCGCGCGTCAGCAGCGAAAAAAGCAGCCCCAGCCCGATCAGCGACCACATGGCCATGTAGACATAGGTTCGTGGCCGAAAGATCTTGCTGATATGGAAATGCGCCACCCTGTCCGAAAACAGGCCGTCATCCGTCCTGACCAGTGATGGGTTGACCGAGCTGGCGCCGCCGGCGGTGGCCAGGATCATGTTGGCGTTGTAGTCGGAGAGCGTCGCGTAGGAGATCAGTCCTCGCGCTTTGCCGAGCTTGTCCATGACGCCGTCACAGGCATCGATGCAGAGCGCGCAGGTGATGCATTCGAGTTGCTGACCGTCGCGTATGTCGATCCCCATCGGACAGACGGCGACACAGGCATTGCAGTCGACGCAATCGCCGACGGGATGCCCTGCAGCAAGAACCTTCTTGGCGTGACGGGTGCGCGGTTCGCCGCGCCAGTCATTGTAGGTGACGGTGAGCGAGCTCTCGTCGAGCATGGCTGCCTGGATGCGCGGCCAAGGGCACATATAGGTGCAGACCTGTTCGCGCATCAGCCCGCCAAACGTGTAGGTCGTCGCCGTCAGAACCGCGACGGTGATGTAGGCGACAGGCGCTGCCGTGCCGGTGAAGAGTTCGCCGAGCAGCGTCGGCGCATCGGCGAAATAGAAGATCCATGCGCCACCAGTCGCTGCGGCTATGACCAGCCAGATGACGTGTTTCGATGCCCGCAGCGCAAGCTTTCGAGTGGTCCAGGGACCGGCATCGAGCTTGATGCGTGCGTTGCGGTCGCCCTCGATCGCGCGCTCGACGACCAGGAACAGATCGACCCATACGGTCTGTGGGCATGTGTAGCCACACCAGGCACGGCCAACAGTCGACGTGATCAGGAAAAGACCGACGCCGGCCATGACCAGAAGGCCGGCGACATAGTAGAATTCCTGGGGCCATATCTCGATGAAGAAGAAATAGAAGCGCCGGTTGGCGACATCAAGCAGCACCGCCTGGTCGGGGGCAAACGGACCCCGATCCCAGCGCAGCCACGGTGTCAGATAGTAGATGCCCAGCGTGATCGCCATCACGATCCATTTAAATCGGCGAAAGCTGCCCGACGCCCGCTTCGGGAAGATCTTCCTGCGCGCGGCATACATTGGCTGGCGCACCTTGGCGGAGTTGACCGCCTCAGCCTTGAGCCGTTCTACCTGCGTATTGTCCAGCACTGGTTTCTCCCGTCGCGCAACTCGTGATTTCGCCAGGGTAAATGTCCTGGCTGGTGCAGTCAGGTCAGCGAAATGCAGCGTGGATCGGATTGTGCCGCCGACCGGATGGCGCCGCGTTGATGCAGGTCAATCGCGGGTACACGCAAACAGATCGAGGCCCGGCAGAGCCGGGCCTCGTCGCTTGGACGGTGAAGGGCAGGGAATAGGCCCCCGTTCCTATTCCCCACCGCCAAGCGAATGCACGTAAACCGCAAGTTCCTTGACCCTGGTTTCGCCCAGGCGCGCGCCCCAAGCCGGCATCACGCCCTGTTTCGGTGCGGTTACCTGGGCGGCGATGGCGGCTTCGCCCGATCCGTAGAGCCAGATGGCGTCGGTCAGATCAGGAGCGCCGAGTTCCTTGTTGCCCTTTGCATTGTCGCCATGACAGGCCACGCAGTTTTCGGCAAAGACCTTGGCGCCGGGCGCCACCAACACCTGATCGCTGACGGTTTGGGACAGGCTGGCAATATAGGCGCTGACCTGTTTGATCTGATCGGCAGTGATGATGTCGCCAAAGGCCGGCATTTCGGACAGGCGCGTATCCGGATCGGTAGCGAAGCGAATGCCATGTGTAACCGTCTGCTGGATCTGGTCCGCCTTGCCGCCCCACAGCCAGTCGTCGTCGTTGAGGTTGGGGAAGCCCTTGGAGCCCTGGGCGCCGGAACCATGGCACTGCACGCAATTGAGCTTGAACGCGGCACCGCCGGCGGCGACGGCGAATTCGCGCAGCGTGTCGTCCGCCGCGATCTCCGAAACACTTTTCGCTTCTATCGCGGCGACATATTTGCCCTTGGCTGCTTCAGCCTTGGACAACTCGTTCCCGACATCGTTGCGACTGGAATAGCCGAGCACACCCTTGGTTGCCGTGTGCAGCAGAGGCCATGCCGGATAGGCGATCGTGTACCCGATCGCCCAGACTATGGTGATGTAGAACGTCCAGACCCACCAGCGCGGAAGCGGGTTGTTGAGCTCCCGGATGCCGTCCCACTCATGACCCGTGGTTGAAACACCAGAGATTTCATCGATGTGCTCGTCGCTCATGATCACTCGTCCTCAAGGGGAATCCGGGCAGCTTCGTCGGCCAGCTTGCGGCTGCCGGGGCGCAGGGCAAAGATGATTGCGCCGACAAAAAACAGCGCCATGGCGACCAGACCCCAGCTGTCAGCGAACTCCCGCATCAAATTGTAATCCATGGACAAACCTCCTCAGCGGTAGCCGGCTGCTTCGTCGTAGTTCTTGAAATCGACCAACGTGCCGAGCATCTGGAGATAGGCGACCAGCGCGTCCATCTCGGTGACCTGTTGCGGGTTGCCGTCGAAGTCGCCGATCTTAGCCTTGGGGTAGCGGGCCTCGAGGCCGGATGTGTCGGCGTTGGGATCAGCCTGCGCCATCAAATCGGCATTGGCGTTGGCGATCATGTCGTCGGAGTAGGGGACGCCGACGCGCCTGTTGGCGACCAGATGCGTAGAGAAGTCCTTCACCGCGATCGGCTTGTCCTTCAGGAAGGCATAGCTCGGCATGATCGATTCCGGCACCACGGACCGTGGATCTGTCAGGTGATCCACGTGCCACAGGTTGGAATAGCGGTCGCCGACGCGGGCGAGATCAGGTCCGGTGCGCTTCGATCCCCACTGGAAGGGGTGGTCGTACATCGACTCGGCCGCCAGGCTGTAGTGGCCGTAGCGCTCGACCTCGTCGCGGAACGGGCGGATCATCTGGCTGTGGCAGAGGTAGCAGCCCTCGCGGACATAGATGTTTCGACCAGCAAGTTCGAGCGGCGAGTAAGGCCGCATGCCTTCCACCTTCTCGATCGTATTATCGAGATAGAAGAGCGGTGCGATCTCGACGATACCGCCCACGGTGACCACGAGAAGCGAACCGATGAGCAGAAGCGTGGCGTTCTTCTCGATCAGCGCGTGTTTGTCCATCAAGCCCATTGTCTGGCTCCTTATTCGGCAGGCTGCAGGACGGGCAGGGCGCCCGGCATAGGTTCTTCTTCGCGCTGGTAGCCGAGGATGGTCATGGCGATGTTCCAGGCCATGAGCAGGGCGCCGGCCAGATACATGGCGCCGCCGATGGCACGCATGATGTAGTAAGGATGCATGGCTGCCACGGTTTCGGCGAAGGAGTAGACCAGGAAGCCCTGTTCGTCGTATTCGCGCCACATCAGGCCCTGCATGATGCCGGACACCCACATCACCGCGGCGTAGACAACGATGCCGAGCGTCGCCAGCCAGAAATGCCAGGTGACGAGCCTGAGCGAATAGAGGCGTTCACGGTTCCAGAGTCTCGGCACCATGAAGTAGATTGCGCCAAACGAGATCATGCCGACCCAGCCGAGTGCGCCGGAATGGACGTGGCCAATGGTCCAGTCGGTATAATGCGACAGCGAGTTGACCGTCTTGATCGACATCATCGGGCCTTCGAAGGTCGACATGCCGTAGAAGGCGATGGCCATCACCATCATGCGGATGATGGGATCGGTGCGCAGCTTGTCCCAGGCGCCCGACAGCGTCATCAGGCCGTTGATCATGCCGCCCCATGACGGCATCCACAGCATGATCGAGAACACCATGCCGAGCGTCTGCGCCCAATCGGGCAGGGCGGTGTAGTGCAGGTGATGGGGCCCGGCCCAGATGTAGAGGAAGATGATTGCCCAGAAATGGACGATCGACAGGCGGTAGGAATAGACCGGCCGGTTGGCCTGCTTGGGCACGAAATAATACATCATGCCGAGGAAGCCGGCTGTGAGGAAGAACCCGACGGCATTGTGGCCGTACCACCATTGCGTCAGGGCGTCCTGAACTCCGGAAAATGCAGAATAGCTCTTGGAGCCGAGAAAGGAGGCCGGCATCGATAGGTTGTTGATCACATGCAGCATCGCGATGGTCACGATGAAGGAAAGGTAGAACCAGTTGGCGACGTAGATGTGCGGTTCCTTGCGCTTCAGGATGGTGCCCAGAAACAGGATCAGGTAGGCGACCCAGACGATGGTCAGCCAGATGTCGACATACCATTCGGGTTCCGCATATTCGCGGCTCTCGGTGATGCCGAGCAGATAACCGGTCGCGGCCATGACGATGAAGAGCTGGTAGCCCCAGAACACGAACCAGGCGAGATCGCCACCGAACAGCCGGGCGCGGCATGTGCGTTGGACGACATAGAGAGACGTGCAAAGCAACGCGTTGCCGCCGAAGGCGAAGACGACGCCCGAGGTGTGCAGAGGCCGCAAGCGGCCGAAGTTGAACCAGGGCTGGATGTTGAGATCGGGATAGGCAAGCTGCAGCGCGATGACCACCCCGACCAGCATGCCAACCACACCCCAGAACATGGTGGCGATGGCGCCGTAGCGGATTGGACCATCCATGTAGGCGGACGGGTCGATCGGAGCGGCAGCTTCGAAACTCGTGTTGCGGAGGAGGATGGCGACAAAACTGAGCAGCACAAGAAACAGCACCCACATATGCTGCCGGAAGGGCTCGTCCACTCCGAAACCGGCGGCCACCAGGGCGGCAAAGGTAAAAAGGGCCAAAGCGAAGACTTGCGTGCCGAACTTCATGACCTGTCCCCGACTTCGGATTCCTGTGCGCGGACGTCAATCCGCCTGACACCAATCCAGCAGTCACGCGGCTGGCGCCTTGATCCATGTCAAAGCCATTTGATTTTGGATTGGGCAGCGTTGGATTTGCAAAGGATCGGGAGGCTGTCATTGAACAGGGAGAGGGAGCTGCGATCGTCGCTGTTCGAAACGAGCCGCGACAGATCGATGCCGATAGTTCGATCTGGCAGAGAAGCAGTCCCGGTTGCGCTCATGAAACGTGCGCATCTGGAAAAGCTGCAGCTCTGCGATGCCTTGGAAAAAATAGCCGACACCCTGCCCAGGGTCGATAGCCTGGCATGCCTGGCTGCGGCAAACGCGATCGTTCCGCTGTTGCGCAACATTCATCAATATGAGGAGACGGTGATCTTTCCGGCCTACGAGGCTGCTTTGACCGGCAGGGATGCCAACCTTGCTTCAACTCGTCGACTGCGCGCCGAACACGTCGAGGACGAATGCTTTGCCGGCGAGGTGACTGAAATCCTGCTGGCGATCGGCCATGGAGAGACGGTTGAGAACGCCGAGGCTGTCGGCTTCATGCTGCGCGGCTTCTTCGAAAGCTTGCGCCGGCATATCGCCTTCGAACGCGAGCACGTCTTGCCGATGATCGGGGTCGTCGATGGCGGTTAGGCGCCGGAGCGGCGTTCCAGCCGGCCCATATTGTCCACCGTCACGTGCCGATTATTGTCGATCCGGATCACGCTGTCTGTTCGCAGCCTGGTCAGTTGGCGGCTGACCGTCTCGATCGTCAAGCCGAGAAAATCGGCGATATCGGCGCGTGTCAAAGGCAGGTCGAAGGTCGTCGACTGCGCCGCCGGGTCCAGCGTGGGATCGATGTTCCTGGCGATCATCAGGAGAAAGCTCGCCACCTTTTCCGAAGCACTCTTGCGCCCGAGCGTCACCATCCAGTCGCGGGCTTCGTCGAGTTCGTTGAGCGCCTGTTTGAGCAGACGATGCTCGAGTTCCGGAGATTCCTTCATCATCCGCTCGATGGCGGCCTTTGGAAACGAACACACGGAAACCGCGGTTGCGGCTTCAGCGTTGATCGCGCTTTCCACCTTGAAGGGCCTCCCCAGAAAATCGGGGGCGAACTGGAGGCCGACAATCTGCTGGCGCCCGTCCGAAAGGCTCTTGGTCAGCTTCACAACGCCGGAAAGCACGTTCGAATAACTGTCGACGGTCTCGGCGTCGCCAATCAGTTCTGTGCCCGGTTCAACGGTATGCCTCGAGGAGGTCTTGGCCAGGCTTACCAATTGGTCGGGATCAAGCGCACCGCAAACGCCTCGGTGCCGTGCCTCGCAAGACTGGCAAAGCACTGGAATGCTGGAACTGTGAACGTCTTGGCGCACCGTCATCTTAATCGTCCGAGAGATTCCATCTGTCCGGAAGGTAGCATTGGCGGACAAAAGAACCTTGCGGCAGTTTGTCCGCGGGCGGCCTTGACCGAAATCAAGGCCGCTCGCGCCCAATGTGATCAGTGTCGCGCCATGCAAAGGGGATCGGATAGCGACATGCGGCCAGAATTAGTAGCCAGGCTCGGTGAGAACGTTCCACGCTACACGAGCTACCCGACCGCGCCGCATTTCCATCCAGGCGTTGATGCTGCCGTTTGTCGTGGCTGGCTGCAAGCGCTCAACGAGGGCGACGAAATCTCGCTGTATCTGCACATCCCATACTGCGACAAGCTTTGCTGGTTCTGTGCCTGCCATACCAAGCAGACACGCCATTACGAACCGGTGAGGATCTATCTCCGCTCACTGCATGCCGAGATCGCTACCGTCGCCGGTCTTGTTGCAGGCAAAGGCCGTGTGCGTGCCGTCCATTTCGGCGGTGGTTCGCCGACGATGCTCAAGCCCGAAGATATGGTGGCGCTGGGAACCGCCCTGCGCAACAGCTTCGGCTTTCTTCCCGGCGCCACGATCAGCGTTGAAATCGAACCCAACGATATGGACGATGCCCGCCTCGATGCGCTTGCCGAAATCGGCATGACCCGTGCGAGCCTCGGCGTTCAGGATTTCGATCCGAAGGTGCAAAAGGCAATCAACCGCGAGCAGAGCTTTTTGCAGACCAAGTCTGTAGTCGACGGTGTTCGTTCGCGCGGGGTCGAGTCCGTGAATCTGGACCTGCTCTACGGCCTGCCGCACCAGACGAGGGAGAGCGTCTCCTCCACCGTCGCGCAGGCGCTGACCTTGGAACCCGACAGGATAGCGCTTTTTGGCTACGCCCATGTGCCGTGGTTCAAGAAACACCAGACGATGATCGACGAGGCCTGGTTGCCGGGTCCGGCGGAGCGCTTTGCCCAATCGCAGCTGGCAGCGCGGGCGATCGTGGACCAGGGATACGAAGCAATTGGGCTCGACCATTTCGCCAAGTCTAACGATGCGTTGGCCGTAGCGGCCCGAACCGGCACTCTGCACCGGAACTTTCAGGGCTATACCGAGGATCGCTGCGAGACATTGATCGGCCTCGGCCCGTCATCCATCGGCCAATTTCGGCAAGGCTATGCACAGAACATGCCATCGACCGCCGAGTATGGGCGCATGGTCGAAGACGGCGGGCTGGCCGCGGTCCGCGGTATCGCGCTTTCCCAGGACGACCGGGTTCGCGGCTGGATCATCGAGCGGCTGATGTGTGATTTCGCCTTCTCGGCGATCGAGCTGGTGGAGCGCTTTGGCGAAGCCGGCCAAAGTCTTCTCGGCAAGGCAAGTGCGACAGCCCTTCATGATCCTGCGCGGTTGCTCGAGCTTGATGGCGACAGTTTCGTCGTGCCGGCGGAAAGTCGGCCCTTTGTCAGAAGCATCGCGGCAAAGTTCGACAAATATTTCGAAACCGGCAAAGCCAGGCATTCGGCGGCGGTCTGAGCATTGGCTCCTGTCAGAAATGTTCGCCGGCCTTGAACGGGCCGATGCGGGTACCTGCCGCGATCAGATAGGCGGTCGACCAGCCGATCAGCAAGAACCCGTTTACGCCCTCCAGCGCCGCCAGGACACGCCACGCATGGGCGGGCACGATGTCGCCGTAGTGGACGGTCGAAAAGGTAATGGTCGAAAAATAGAGCCCAGTTCGAAATCAGCGAAGATATCAAGCAACCGGTAGAGGCCAGCCCAGAGCCAGACATCCGCGGTCATAACGGCAAAGAGCCCCATCACCACGCTGATTATGGCGGCGATACGGCTGCGGCGTCCGTGCATGCGAAACCGCGCGACCAGGTGTCCCGTCGCGTGCGTGACGCGATCAGACCAAACGTGCGGATCAAAACCGTCAGACTTATGACGAGTGCGATGAGGAGATTGAGGATCATCGTTGGAAGGTAGAGATTGCAGCGGCGCCTTCCTTGCTCGGACTGATGGAACAGCACCGGACCGTGCTCGGCAACGATCTGCGCGATCAGTTCAAGGGCTGCCGGTGCCGCCGCGACCTTAGCCTGCATTGTGTTTTCCGATTTCCAGCCTGTGGCGCGGCCCCTCGCGGAGCCGCGCCTGTAAGTCAAAGCCGCGATCAGAAGAAGCCCAGCTTCTTCGGGCTGTAGCTGACCAGCATGTTCTTGGTCTGCTGGTAGTGGTCGAGCATCATCTTGTGCGTCTCACGGCCGATGCCGGACTGCTTGTAGCCGCCGAAGGCCGCATGCGCGGGGTAGGCGTGGTAGCAGTTGGTCCAGACGCGGCCAGCCTGGATCGCGCGGCCGAACCGGTAGGCGCGGTTGCTGTCGCGTGTCCAGACACCGGCGCCGAGGCCGTACAGCGTGTCGTTGGCGATTGCCAGCGCTTCGGCGTCATCCTTGAAGGTCGTGACCGAAACCACCGGCCCGAAGATCTCTTCCTGGAAGATGCGCATCTTGTTGTGGCCCTTGAAGACCGTCGGCTTGACGTAGTAGCCGCCGGCCAGATCGCCGGGCAGAACATTGCGCTCGCCGCCGGTCAGCAGCTCGGCGCCTTCCTGGCGGCCGATGTCGATGTAGGACAGGATCTTTTCCAGCTGCTCGGACGAGGCTTGGGCGCCGATCATCGTTGCCGGGTCGAGCGGATCGCCCTGCACGATCGCCTCGACACGCTTCAGCGCACGTTCCATGAATCTGTCGTAGATCGATTCATGGACGAGCGCGCGGCTCGGGCAGGTGCAGACTTCGCCCTGGTTCAGCGCGAACATGACGAAGCCTTCGATCGCCTTGTCGAAGAAATCGTCGTCTTCAGCGACAACATCCTTGAAGAAGATGTTGGGCGACTTGCCGCCAAGTTCCAGCGTGACAGGGATCAGGTTCTGGCTGGCATACTGCATGATCAGCCGGCCGGTCGTGGTTTCGCCGGTGAAGGCGATCTTGGCAATGCGTGGCGAAGACGCGAGTGGCTTGCCGGCCTCGAGGCCGAAGCCGTTGACGACGTTGAGGACGCCTGGCGGCAACAGATCGCCGATAAGATCGGCCCAGAGCATGATGGCGGCCGGGGTCTGCTCGGCAGGCTTCAGGACGACGCAGTTTCCGGCCGCAAGGGCAGGCGCAAGCTTCCAGCAGGCCATCAGCAGCGGGAAGTTCCACGGGATGATCTGGCCGACCACGCCGAGCGGCTCGTGGAAATGGTAGGCGACGGTATCGTCGTCGATCTGCGAAAGGCTGCCCTCCTGGCCACGCACGGCGCCGGCGAAATAGCGGAAATGGTCGATGGCCAAAGGCAGGTCGGCGGCGGTCGTTTCGCGGATCGGTTTGCCGTTGTCCCAGGTTTCGGCGCATGCGAGCAGATCGAGATTTTCCTCCATGCGGTCGGCTATGCGGTTGAGGATAAGGGAGCGCTCGGCAACGCTGGTGCGCCCCCAGGCATCCTTGGCGGCATGGGCCGCGTCTAAAGCCGCCTCGATGTCCTGGGCATCCGAACGCGCCACCTCGCATAGCAACTGGCCGTTCACGGGCGAGAAGTTCTCGAAGTAACGGCCGGAACGTGGCTCGGCCCATTTGCCGCCGATGAAATTGCCGTAACGCTTGTCGAAGGGCGCCTTGACGGGGCGTGAGAACTCAACCTTGTTCATTATGTCTTCCTCCCAAAGCTGACGTCGCGGGATGCGACGCTTCGGAAGGAGACATGCGATCTCCCATCGCGATTGCCAATGCGCCGGGGACAGTGTGCGGGCGGGATGTGTCGCAGAATTGCGACAGTCATGCGACGTTCGAAGGTTAGTGTGACCTGTGGACGTCCAGGCGGTTGAGCTTACGGTGAAGCGTGGCGCGACTGATGCCGAGCGCATGGGCCGCGGCCGAGACATTTCCGTCTGCCCGCGCCAGCGCCCGCTGCAGAACGCCGCGCTCCGCCTCGGCCAGGACTTCGGGGCCGCTCTCGGCCCAACCGAGCAGATCGGCCGCAGGCATCGGCTTATCGAGACACTGTTGCGTAATTCCTAGCGCCAGGCGAGCCGAACGAGTGGCGCCAACCACGAGGTCGTCCGCATCGAGCGCGATCAACGCCCCGGACCCCTTGTCGGGCACCGGCGCCAGCAGAATGCGCGCCTTGGGGAATGCCATCTTGAAGTTCTCCGCCTCGATCCGACGCGCCGCGTCGACCACGGCCATGGAAATGAGATTGGAGAAGATTTCGGTCAGATCAGCACGGCAGGAAGACACGTCAAGCGCAGCCACAAGATCTCCACGGTGATCATAGATCGGAGCTGTGGTGCAACTCAGCCCGGTGTTGCGCGTGTGAAAGTGCTGATCACGGTGGATCGTCAGGACGCGCTGTTCCACCAGACAGGTGCCGATGCCATTGGTGCCCTCGCTCTGTTCGTTCCAGACGGAGCCAGTCCACAAGCCCCAGGAATGAAACGTCTCGTCGTCTACAGGCGCGCCGCGCCGTTCGACCGGCACGCCCTCGCGATCGGCGAGCAGGACGCAGCATCCGACGCCGCCCACCGCAAGATAGAGCCGGTCCAGGCTTGATCGAGCAACCCGGACGAGCGGCTCGATGCGTTGCCGGGCCTCTCCCAATTCCGCCTCTGTCAAATAACGGGGAGGGCTGCAATCGGCCGGATCGAGCCGGTGCAGACTGGAAGACCGTCGCCAGGAAGCGACCAGCGCGGACTTCGCCGCCGCGTTCGAAGCGATTGCGGCCTGAACGCGGTCGGCGTGATGGCCGGATAGATCCTCACCCATACATATCCTCCCAGAACCCGATCTCTCCCTTTCGGCTATAGTCGTCCTCGCCTGTGCATTCTCTCTTCCAGGCAACTGTTCGGCTGATCCCCCAAGGCTACCGTATAAACTGGGGGCATTCATTGATCCAAAGCAAAGACGACTGCCCATAATCAGCTGCGGGACGGTGCGGAACAATACGGGAAGGTTTTTGATTCTGGCCCGCTAAAAAATCAATAAAATCAACGATCTTTGTACGTCCTCCGGGCCCACCAGTTTATTATATATCAATACCTTACGCCTAATTATTTGAGTTTGAGTTGAGCGTTATCGGGTAAATCTATGGCTTCTGGCCAAATTGGTTTTGGGGCCCGTTCGTCAATTTTCTCCGTCTCGTTGATGGCACTGTCACACCTAGCTCAAGCCCCCTGGGTTCGAAATACCCTGCAAGGATGCCTGCGGCAATCGGCGGCAACGACGTGCAATTAGGCGGGTTCTGAACTCGGCCGCAGTCTCAAAATGCGCTTGCCAGTTCGGTTGATCTGTGCGGATCTGGCAGCCAATTCCGACAGAATTCTCTTACCCAGCCCGGACAGGTAAAGGCTGAGGAAATCATGAGAATGGTAATCGGTAATGTCCCCAACCGCATCGTTTTCCATCGGTCGTGCTTTGAAATAGATCTCAATCGCGACCGCGACGGCGCCGTGTACTTGACGCCGGTGCAGCTCAAGGCGTGGTGAGAGCCGCCACCAATCGAAGTCCTCGAGGTCTCCTTTCGGGTGCATGACGCGTTTTTACACACGTGGGCTCGACCCCTACTTGGGTGAAGTGTCGGAAACGCAGCGTACTCCTTTTAACGGGCAAGAATTGCAGCGGAATCGACGCGGGCAACCGAGCGTTCAGATTATGTCAGCCCTGCGCGCCAATTGTTCGCTTGTCATCACGGATTGCAGGTGGTGCCGAATATCCGGCAGCAGCCCGGTGACGCTCCGATTGTGCCGTTGGATGCAAGTGAAAAAAACTACCGGGCAATCAAAGCAGACATTTCTGGACTGTTTGCCGACCGGGGCGGAGTTTGGTGTAACGCTTGAACTTCAGCCAGGACCGAAATGGCCTTACCGTCCGATCCAGATCACGACGCCCGCGAAACACTTCGACTGATCGGTCCCGATCCGCAAAATTGGGTGCCGGATCGGGAGGGCATCGACCACAATGTCTTTGTCGTTGGCGGCGGGCAGACGGGCGCGACCTTCGCCTTCGCGTTGAGGCGGGCCGGCATCGGCAAGGTCACGGTCATCGATGCGGCGCCGGATGAGGGCAAGGCCGGCATCTGGCTCACGCATGCGCGGATGAACCGGCTGCGAACACCAAAGGGCCTGCCGGGACCGGAACTCGGCCTGCCGGGCCTGAGCTTTCAATCCTGGTACGAAGCGCGCCATGGTGCCGAAGCCTATGCAGGCTTCGACCGCATCGCGCGGACGGATTGGGCGAATTACCTGAAATGGTATCGCGACTTTCTCGGCATTGGCATTCGCTACGGCACGCGTCTCCTTCGCATCGAGCCGGCTGACGGGTATCTTCGCCTCCACCTCGATGCCGGCGGCACGCCATTGATCGAAACGGCGCGGAAGATCATTCTGGCCAATGGCTTTGGCGGCAGCGGCGGTCCAATGATACCGGCGGTGCTCGCTGCTCTGCCCCAGGGCTTTGTCGCACACAGTTCTGCAGCAATCGATTTTGCCTCGCTCAAGGGCAAAGCGGTCGCTGTCGTCGGGTCGGCGGCTTCGGCATTCGATGCGGCGGGGACAGCCCTTGAGGCCGGCGCGCAATCGGTGCGCCTGTTCGCGCGGCGCACCAGTATCGCCAGCGTGCCGATCAACCGCGTGCGGGGTTATCCCGGCGCCTATGACAACTATCCGCGCTTGCCCGATCCGGTGCGCTGGCGCCAGGCACTGCGCTTCCGCGAGGCCGGTTCGACGCCACCGCCCCATGCCGTGGAGCGGGTGGTGCGGCACAAGAATTTCCACCTGCATCTCGGTGCCCCCTGGACGAATGCGGATATCGACGGCGGCAAGGTCGTCACCGACATCGGCGCCGAGACGTTCGCTTTCGACTTCGTCATCGCCGGCACCGGCTATTTCGCCGACCCGACGCGCAAGCCGGAATTTAGCGATTTCGCCGCCTCGATCCGGCTGTGGCGTGACCAATACGCGCCGGCGGAAGGCGAACTGGATGAATTTTTCGGCGCCCATCCCTATCTCGGCCTCGGCCATGAATTCCTCGAGAAAGCGCTGGGGGAGGCGCCGTTCCTGAGGAACATCCACGTCTTCAATCCAGGCGGCTTCGTCAGTTTCGGCCTGCCGATAGGCGATGTTCCGTCGATCAGGCGCGACGTGCCGGCTGTCGTCGCCCGCATCAGCCGCGATCTCTTCCTTGCCGATCTCGACAGCCATGAGAGCCGCATAACCGGCAGCCATCCGGCCGAGTTCGGGGAGGAGGCCTACGCCTCTGCCGTCTGGCGGCCGGCACAGACCATTGCGGCGGAATAGACGCATTCCATGGACAAACGCCGATGACCTTCAGCCCTGACCTTTCCGACCCGTTCGTCGCCACGGCGGTCGAGCTGCGCACCATCTTCGATCGCGATGCGGTGGCGCGCGACAAGGCCGGTGGACGACCGGTCGAGCAGATCCGCCTGCTCAAGGAAAGTGGACTGCCGTCGGCGCAGATTCCCAAAAACTATGGCGGCAAGGGCGCGCCCTGGCTGTCGGTGCTGCGCGTCGTGCGCGAATTTGCCCGCACCGATGGTTCGCTAGCCCATCTCTACGGCTACCATCATCTGCCGCTCAACGGCGTGTTGTTTCGCGGTACGGACGCGCAGAAGGACCAACTGCTGACACGCTCGGCCCGCGAGAACTGGGTCTGGGGCAATTCCGGCAACGCCATGTCGAAGACCTCTACGGCCAGGCGCAACGGCTCGGGCTGGATCCTGAACGGCTTCCGGCCGTTCTCTTCCGGCTCGCACATCGCCGACTATATCCAGGTGGCATGGGAAGACGGCCAGGACCGCCTGGCAGCTGCGATCCCGGCCGATCGTGAAGGTATCGTCATCGAGGATGACTGGGATGGCGTCGGCCAGCGGCAGACGGGTTCCGGTAAAGTCACGTTCAAGGATGTGCATATCGGTGATGACGAACTAATCGGCTCGCCCGCCGTGCCGCTGACGCCGTTCCAGACGCTGATTTCACTGTTCCAGCAGGCGGTCCTGCTCAACCTCTTCGTCGGCAGCGCGCAAGGAGCGCTGAGCGAAGGCCGCGACTATACGGTCTCGCAATCGCGACCCTGGGTCTATTCCGGCTATGAGAACCACACCGACGATCCGTTCGTTCAGCGCAAATATGGCGATCTCTATATCCGCACGCTGGCTGCCGCCGAACTCGCCGATGTGGCGGCGCGCAGCCTCGATGCCGCCTATGGCAAGGGCGAGGCCTTGACCCTGGAGCAGCGCGGACAGACGGCGATCGACCTTGCCACCGCCAATGTCTATGCCGGGCAAATCGGTCTCGACGCATCGAGCGAGGTTTTCGAGGTGATGGGCGCCCGCTCGGCCACCAAGGCCAATGGCTACGACAGGTTCTGGCGCAATGTGCGCACGCACACGCTGCACAACCCGGCCGAATACAAGAAGCGCACCATCGGCACCTGGTTGCTGACCGGGGAATTCCCGGTCGGCGGGTTGTATCGCTGAGGAGGCGCGGAAAATGGCCAGGCGCAAGGACAAGCTCAAGTTTGGAGCGTTTCTTCTCTTCACCGGCCACCATGTGGCGGCATGGCGCCATCCACAGGCGGCCGAGGGGACCAGCCTCGGCGACTATGTCGAACTGGCCAGGCTCGCGGAAGCGGCCAAATTCGATGCGATCTTCTTTGCCGATGGCGTCGCGGCGCGGCTGAGCAATCTCGAGGCTGCCAGCCGCAAGGCGCATAGCGGCGTCTATCCGTTCGAGCCCATTACGCTGCTGTCGGCGCTGTCGGCGGTGACCACCAACATCGGCCTGATCGCCACGGCTTCGACCAGCTATTCCGATCCCTACAATCTGGCCCGCCAGTTCGCGTCGCTCGACCATCTGAGCGGCGGGCGCGCCGGCTGGAACCTCGTCACCTCGTCCGATCCGGATGCGGCATTCAATTTCGGCCACGATACGCATATCCAGCACGGCGACCGCTACGATCGCGCCGAGGAATTCGCCGATGTCGTGCTTGGGCTGTGGGACAGCTGGGAGGATGATGCCTTCCCGCGCGACAAAGTGAGCGGGCGCTATTTCGACAAGGAGAAGCTGCATGTGCTGAACCACAAGGGCCAGCACTTCGAGGTGCGTGGTCCGCTGAACACGCCGCGCACGCCGCAAGGCCATCCGGTCGTCGTCCAGGCGGGCGCGTCCGGCCCCGGTAAGGAGCTGGCGGCGCGCACCGCGGAAGCGATTTTCGCCGCGCAGATCACGCTCGATGAAGCCACCGCCTTCTATGCCGACGTCAAGGGCAGGCTCGGTAAGTACGGCCGTTCAGAGGATGATCTGAAAATCCTGCCAGGCATCTTTCCGGTCGTCGGCCGCAGCGAAGCCGAGGCGCAGGAAAAGTTCGAACAGCTGCAGGATCTCATCCAGCCGGAAGTGGGCCTCGGTCTGGTCTCGGCGCTGGCCGGCGGCTTCGATCTCACCGCCTATCCGCTCGACGGGCCGGTGCCGGAACTGCCGGAGACCAATGCCGGCAAGAGCCGGCAGGCGCTGGTCATCGATCTGGCGCGGCGCGAGAAGCTGACGATCCGGCAGCTCTATTTGCGCATCGCCGGCGCTCGTGGCCACTGGCAGGTGGTCGGCACGCCACAACAGATCGCCGACACGATGGAAGAGCGCTTTGAGAATTACGGCGCCGACGGCTTCAACATCATGGCACCGATCATGCCCGGCGGCTTGAAGGATTTCATCGAGTTGGTGGTGCCGGAACTGCGCCACCGTGGCCTGTTCCGTCGGGAGTATGAGGGCAGCACCTTGCGCGACAATCTCGGCCTGAAGCGGCCGGCAAACCGTTTTTCGCGGCATGCCGCGGCGGCGGCGGAATAGGAATGAGCCGATGGCGCGCGACACGCTCTTTCTCATCCAGCCGGGTTTCGCCGACCCAAAGCATCCGGGCCAGACCTTCGTCTGCCCCTATTCCAACAAGGTCGAAGGGCTGCTCGCAGCCTTTCCCGATCTTGCTGCCAGGCTGGACGTCGAGCGCGTGCCGTTCGCAAGGCCGAGGGGTAAGGTGATCGATACGCTCGGCGAACGCCACCAGTCGCTGCCGGTGCTGGTCGTCGGCAGTGATCCGCCAGCCGACCTACCGACCGCCAAGGGCAAGGTCTTTGCCGACGACACAAGGCGCATTCTTGCGCTGCTTGCCGAGCGCCACGGCTTCCCGCATCTGCATGAGTGACCTGATGAGCTTCGATCCCGATACCTCCAATCCATGGATCCCCAAGGCGGTCGAGCTGCGCGACATCTTTGCCCGCGACGCGGTCGAGCGCGATCAGCTTGGCGGCAGGCCCGTCGAACAGATCCGCCTGCTCAAGGAGAGCGGCCTGCTCAGTATCGTCATTCCCAAGGAATTCGGCGGCGCCGGCGAACCCTATTCGACGGCGCTGAAGATCGGCCGCGAGTTCGCCAAGGTCGACGGCTCGATCGGCCACATCTACGGCTACCATTTCAGCGCGCTGATCGCCGCAAGGCTCAATTCGGACGAACCGCGCTCAGCCGATCTGCTGCGGCGTTCGGCTGCGGGCGACTGGTTCTGGGGCAACACCGGCAACAGCTTTTCCAAGACGCTGTTCGGCCGCAAGGATGGCGAGTGGACGATCGTCAGCGGCTTCAAGCCCTTCGCCTCCGGCTCGCATGTCGCCGACTATCTTTCGACCTCCTGGGAAGACGAGGTCAGCGGCGAGCGGAAGTTCGCGGCCATCCCCGCGGATCGTGAGGGCATCACCATTCTCGACGACTGGGATGGCATCGGCCAGACGCAGACCGGCAGTGGCAAGGTCGCCTACAAGGATGTTAGGGTCCATGACAACGAACTGGTGCGCGGCTGGGTGGACGCGTCGCTGCCGATCCGCACCATCGGCCCGCTGCAGCAGCAAAGCGTCCTGCTCAATGTCTTCATCGGCACCGCCCAGGGCGCACTGCTAGCGGCACGCGACTACACGCTCAACAGCTCGCGACCGTGGATGTATTCCGGCGTCGAGCGCCACATCGACGATCCATGGATCAAGCGGCAGTATGGCGAGCTTTTGGTCAAAACGCGCGCGGCAACAGTGCTGGCTGATCGCGCTGCGGCGGCGATCGATCATGCGATCGCGCGCGGCAAGGCATTGACCGAGCAAGAGCGCGGGGAAGCGGCGGTTGCAGTTGCCGCGGCCAACGTGCTGGCCGGCAATGTCGCGCTCGAAGTCACCACCGAGATCTTCGAGGTGATGGGCGCGCGCTCGGCGGTGCGCAAATACGGCTTCGACCGTTTCTGGCGCAATGCGCGCATCCACACCTTGCACAACCCCGCCGAATACAAGGCCCGCACCGTCGGCACCTGGTATCTGACCGGCGCCTATCCCGAGCCCGGCGTCTTTCGATGATCGGCCGGCAGCTCCACCTCAATGTCAACATCCTGCACGCCGGCTTCTCGCCGGCGGCATGGCGGATGGACGGGGTCGACCCCTATGCCGCCTTCACCGTCGACCACTATGTGCGGGTGGCGAAGATCGCCGAGCGCGCCAAGCTCGACGCTATATTCCTTGCCGATCAGGCGGCAATTTCGGATCGCATCGACTATCCGCCGATTACATCGCTGGAACCGACCATCGTGCTGGCGACGATAGCCGCCGCGACCGAGCGCATCGGCCTGATTGCGACGGCATCGACCAGCTTCAACGAGCCCTACAACATCGCCCGTCGTTTCGCGACGCTCGACCATGTCGGCGGCGGGCGCATCGGCTGGAACATCGTGACCACGGCCGATCCCGCCTCGGCCCGCAATTTCGGCCTGACCGGCGCGATAGATCATGGCCGGCGCTACGAGCGGGCCGCCGAATTCACCGAATTCGTCAAGGCGCTGTGGGACAGCTGGGAGGACGATGCCTTCATCGGCGACGTCGCCAGTGGGCGCTTCGTCGATGCCGCCAAGGTTCACGCCATCGAGCACGAGGGCGCGCATTTTTCGGTGCATGGGCCGCACAATGTGCCGCGCTCGCCGCAAGGGCATCCGGTGGTCATCCAGGCCGGCGGTTCCGATGACGGCAAGGAGCTCGCCGCGCGCCACGCCGAAGCGGTGTTTTCCGCGTCGCAATCGTTCGAGGAGGCGCTCGCCTACGCAAAGGAGCTGAAGGCCCGGGCTGTCGCCTATGGCAGAAGCGGCGGCGTGCCGCTCAACCTCGCCGGTCTGGCCACCATCATCGGCAGCACCGAGGCGGAAGCGGAGCGGCGGCAGGAAGAACTGTGGGACCGCATCCCGCTCGACTACAGCCTGACGCGGCTGTCGGGCGTGCTCGGCATCGACCGCGAGCGGCTGAGGCTCGACGAGAAGCTGCCTGACGTCATCCCGCTGCCGCCCAACGGCGGCCACACCTTCTTCAAGGCCACGCTGGCACTTGCCCGCAACAACGATTTCACCGTTCGCCAACTGATCCGGGCGCTCAACGGCAGCACCGGCCACCGCACCGTTGTCGGCACGCCGGAGCAGATCGCCGACGATATCGAAAGATGGTTTGTCGCCGGCGCCGCCGATGGCTTCAACCTGATGCCTGACGTGCTGCCGACCGGGCTGGAAGTCTTTGTCGATACGGTCGTGCCGATCCTGCGCCGGCGCGGCCTGTTTCGCAGCGACTATGAAGGGCGCACGCTGCGCGACCATCTCGGCCTTATCAGGCCTGAAAGCCGTTTCGCGCCGCAGCCGCACAAGGCGTCAGGGTTGCTCGGGGCCACCCATTGAACGATCATCAAACGATAACGGCGCGGAAGGTACCGCCATTGACCTCCACGCCCGACAAAAATACAGGCCCGACAATGAGCGCTGATCCCGAATTTCTCTGGTACATCCCGAACCAGGTCGATCCCGGTCACCGCGGCGAGCCGGCCGTCGAGGACCACAACAGCCTGGAGACGCTGACCAGCCACGCAAAGGCGCTTGAGGAACACGGCTGGAAGGGCTCGCTGATCGGTACCGGCTGGGGCCGGCCCGACACGTTTACCGTCGCCGCCGCGCTCGCCGCGCGGACCACCTCCTTCGAGCCGCTCATCGCGATCCGCCCGGGTTACTGGCGGCCAGCGCACTTCGCATCCGCGGTCGCCACGCTCGACCAGCTGACCCGCGGTCGCGTGCGTATCAACATAGTGTCGGGCAAGGACAACCTCGCTGCCTATGGCGACAGCGAAGGCGAGCAGAACCATCGCTATGCCCGCACCAGAGAGTTCATGCGGCTGGTTCGCAGACTTTGGACCGAAGAGAACGTCACCTTTGCCGGCGAGCACTTCAAGGTCACCGGGTCTACCGTCATGCCCCGCATCCCTGTCCGTGGAAACAGTCGCCATCCCAGGCTCTATTTCGGCGGCGCGTCGGAGGCGGCCGAGCGCGTCTCGGCCAGCGAGGCCGATGTCCAGCTGTTCTGGGGCGAGCCGCTCGACGGCGTCCGGGAGCGGATCGAGCGGCTTAAGGCCTTGAGCCGGGAACTTGACCGGGACCTCCCACCTCTACAATTCGGGTTTCGGGTCACCACGCTGGTCCGCGACACCACCGGGCAGGCCTGGACGGACGCCGAGGCGAAGGTCGCCGAAATGGCAAAGGGCCAGGGCGCCGGCTGGAATGATCATGGTCGGGCGGTAGCGGTAGGCCAGCAGCGTCTGCTCGATCTGCACACGCGCGGCGAGGTGCTGGACGACAATCTCTACACTGCGCCGGGCAAATATGGCGGCGGCGGCGCCGGCACCACCTGGCTGGTCGGCTCGGCCGCCGACGTGGCCAGTTCGCTCGGCAAGTACCGGGATCTGGGCATCACGCATTTCGTGCTCTCGGACACGCCGTATCTTTCCGAGATCAAGCGGCAAGGCGACCAGTTGCTCCCGCTATTGCGCAATAGGGTCCAAGCCGCGTTTGTTGAATGACGTGGGGTTGTCAGAACACCGAACGAGCCAGATCGCCAAATAGGGACGACAATGCCACAGCCGGCCGCTTTCAGCATCCGCCCTTCCGACGCCGACCTGCGCGGTGAAGCAGCACTAAGGCGGCGTTACCGGGCGCCGCAAGAGGCGAACACTGCAAACTGGAACGAAGCCCTCGAGGCGATCCTTTCACATCGCTCGGTCCGCAACTATCTCGCCAGGCCTCTGCCCGAAGGGACGCTCGAACTGATCATCGCTGCCGCCCAGTCGGCGCCAACCTCGTCCAATCTGCAGGCGTGGAGCGTCATCGCCGTCGTGGATCCGGCGCGCAAGGCGCGGCTTGCCGGACTGGCGGCGGTCAATCGCCATATCGAGCAGGCGCCGTTGCTGCTGGTTTGGCTGGCCGACCTGTCACGGCTGCGCGCCATTGCCGAGGCAAACAGCCGGGCGGGCGAGGGGCTCGATTATCAGGAGAGTTTTCTGCTGGCCGTGATCGACGCAGCACTTGCCGCGCAGAATGCCGTGGTGGCAATCGATGCGCTCGGGCTCGGCTCCTGCTACATCGGCGCCATGCGCAATCATCCTGAGGCCGTGGCGCAAGAGCTCGGCCTGCCGCCGGAAACCGTGGCGGTGTTCGGCCTGACCGTTGGCTGTCCCGATCTCCTGGCTGCGACCGACATCAAGCCCAGACTGCCGCAGCGTGTTGTGCTGCATCGCGAGCGCTATCAGTCAGGCTTCGATCAGGACGATCTCGCAGCGTACAACCTGACGCTTCGCACCTTTCAGCAAGAGCAGTCGATGCCCGTTGTCGACTGGACCGAACTGATGTCGAGCCGCATCGGCAGCACTGCGGCGCTGAAAGGCCGTGATCGCCTGGGTGATGCGCTCAAGGCGCTGGGCTTCAAGCTTAAATAGCCAAGGCTATTCGGCGGCAACGATGGCGATGCGCGCCGGCAGTGCTGCCGGCGGTGTGAAGTCGAGTGCGCCAACCCTTCGCGCCTCAGCCTTCAGCCAGCCATGGAAGCGCTCGACGGTCGCGAGCTTCGCCTTGTGTGGCGTCGTCGCGAAGTAATAGGAAAACTCGACCGGCTGCGGCGAGCCGAAAGGGCTGACCAGCCGCCCTGCCGCAAGGTTAGGCTCGGCCAGTCGGAATTTGCCGAGACCGATGCCCTTGCCGGCAACCGCGGCGTCGAGTACCAGCGAGGACTGGCTAAGCCGTATGCCGCCGTCGACAAGGCGGCCGGACAGGCTGTTGGATCGCAGCCAGCCCTTCCAGTCGGGGCAACTTGGATCGCGCTCCGGCCCGTCCTCATGCAGGATCGGCGCGTTACGCAGCCCTTCCGGTCCACGGAAGAGGCCGTGCGTGCGGGCAAATTCGGGGCTGCAGACAGGCAGCACCGCTTCCGAGAACAGCCGTTCCGTGATGAGGCCGCTATAGGCGCCCGAGCCGTAGCGGATGACACAGTCGATATCTTCGCTGGCAAAGTCGGCAAGCCTTGTCGATGCATCGACCAGTACTTCGAGTCCGGGCACCGCCTCACGCAGCGCGTCGAGGCGCGGGATCAGCCATTTGCTGGCGAAGGAGGGCGCGACCGACACCTTGATCGGCGCATCCTCCTCGTCGCCGGAAATACGCGCGACGGATTCGACAACGACGTCGAAAGCCTCGGTGAGCCCGGGCATCAGCGCCTGACCGGCCGAGGTCAGCAAAAGCTCGCCCCGGTTGCGCTGGAACAGCGGTTGCCCCAGGTGATCCTCCAGCAGGCGGATCTGCTGGCCGATGGCGGCGGGCGTGACATGGAGTTCTTCCGCCGCTCGCGTAAAGCTCAGATGGCGGGCGGTTGCGACAAAGGCGCGAAGCGAGGTCAGCGGCGGAAGTCTCGCCAGCGTCGGTCGTAGCTTCCTCGGTTTGGCGCGAATGAGATCAACCATGAGGCGCATTCAACACGTTCGGACCCGGCGCGACGAGGGCGGGCTTTGCGCCAAAGCGCGCGGCGGAAAATTTCGTTTGCCGCAGCGTCGCGCCAGCGGGAACGGAAATCTAAAAAATCGCAATGTCTACTATTCTTGTAGAAATAAGACGGGCAGCACCGATTTGGGTGTCGGTCGGCTTCGCAGGCCTGGAATGAACCAGTCGTGCAAAGCGGCGCTTTCGGCCGACGATAGAAAATCATTCTTCCGGTTTTGCGCGACGGCAGGGATCATTGCGTCGAGGCGCCGGAGTGCGTTCGGCCGCCGGATGCAATCCGTTTTCCGGAGCCCAAGACCATGTCTGTCAATCGTCGTCATTTCAACCAGCTCTTGCTGCTTGGCGGTGCGAGCTTCGCATTGCCCGGCTTTTCCTTTGCAGCCGAAGGCACGCCCGTTCAGGGCGGCACGCTCAACTGGGCCTACTATCCCGATCCGACGTCGCTGATCGCCATCAACACCTCGTCAGGCACCGGCCAGGCGATCGGCCCCAAGGTGAATGAAGGCCTGCTTGATTTCGCCTACGACCTCACCCCGAAACCGCTGCTGGCCACGGAGTGGTCGATCAGCGATGACGGCCTGCGCTACACCTTCAAGCTGCGCCAGGGTGTCAAGTGGCATGACAGCAAGGACTTCACCTCGGAAGATGTTGCCTTCACCATCTTCCGGCTGAAGGAGGCGCATCCGCGCGGCCGCATCACCTACCAGAACGTGACAGCGGTCGAGACGCCCGATCCGCACACCGCCATTGTCGTGCTTTCGAAGCCGGCGCCCTATCTGATCACGGCGCTGAGCAGTTCGGAATCACCGATCGTGCCGAAGCATGTCTACGAAACGTTCAAGCCGGCAGAACAGCCCAAGCTGGAACAGACGATCGGCACCGGCCCCTTCGTTCTCAAGGAATGGGTGCCCGGCAGCCATCTGATCTTCGATCGCAATCCGAACTATTGGGATGCGCCAAGGCCTTACCTCGACCGCGTCGTGCTGCATGTCATTCTCGACCCGGCGGCACGCTCGGCGGCTCTTGAAACCGGCGAGATCGATATCGGCGCCAATCCCGTGCCGCTGGCCGATATCGAGCGGCTGAAGGCCAACCCCGCTTTGGTCGTCGACACCAACACCTATGCCTATTCCGGCCCGCAGCAGCAATTGTTCTTCAACTACGAGAACGAAATCCTGACCAAGCGCGACGTGCGTCTGGCCATCGCCCACGCGATCGACCTGCAGAAGCTGGTCGACATTGCGCTCTATGGCTATGCGCAGGTATCGCCAAGTCCCATCAGCACGGCACTGCCCAAATGGTATGACCCCAGCATCAAGGCGCGCGAACCCGACCCCAAACTGGCGGAGAAACTGCTCGACGATGCCGGCCATCCGCGCGGCGCCGACGGCACGCGCTTTAAGCTCCGGCTCGCCTACAACGCGTTCCTGCCGGCGTCCTATGCCGATTTCATCAGGCAGTCGCTGGCAGTGGTCGGCATCGACGCCGAGATCCTGAAGCTCGATCTGTCGACGTTCCTGAAGACCGTCTACACCGACCGCGCCTGGGACCTGGTGGTTGAGTCGCTGTCGAACACCTTTGATCCGACGCTCGGCGTCCAGCGCGCCTACTGGTCGAAGAATTTCAAGATCGGCCTCGTCTTCTCCAACGCCAGCCACTATGCGAACCCCGAGGTCGACCAGATCCTCGAAGCCGCCGCAATCGAGCCCGACGAAACGAAACGGCGCGAGCTCTGGTACAAGTTCCAGCACATCATCCATGACGACGTGGTGTCGGTCGACCTCGTTGCGGCCGGTGCCCAGATTGTTGCCAACAAGAAGGTCAGGGATTTCGCACCCGGAGCGCAAGGCATCAACAACAGCTTCGCGCAGATCTGGCTCGCGCCAAACGCATAGGCGCTCGGATTGCCTTGCCTTGGATCGGTGCGTGAAACCACCGATCCCGACTTTTCCCCATAAAGACAAATCGCGCAAACGCGGAGTACCGACCATGACCATCAACCGACGCTTGTTCAATCAGTTCCTGCTGCTGGCCGGCGCGAGTACCGCCCTACCTGCCGGGGCCTTTGCCGAAGACGCCAAGCCGGTGGCGGGCGGCACGCTCAATTTCGTCTACTATCCCGAGCCCAACCAGATCGTTTCCATCAACACCAGCGCCGGTGGACCGGCCACCATCGGGCCGAAGATTTTCGACGGCCTGCTCGCCTACGACTACGACCTCAATCCAAGGCCGCAACTGGCCACCGAATGGTCGATCAGCGATGACGGGCTCGAATATGTCTTCAAGCTGCGGCCGGGGGTGAAATTCAGCGACGGCCATGATTTGACATCGCAAGACGTGGCCTTTTCGATCTCGCGACTGCGTGAAGCGCATCCGCGTGGACGCATCACCTTCCAGAATGTCACCGACGTCGACACGTCGGATCCGCATGTGGTGAAAATCAAACTGTCTAAACCGTCCGCCGCGCTGATCTCGGGGCTGGCCGCGACGGAATCGCCCGTCGTGCCCAAGCACATCTACGAGAAGCTGAAGCCGGCGGACGATCCGTCCTTCGAGCAGATCATCGGCAGTGGACCGTTCGTGCTCAAGGAATGGGTCAAGGGCAGCCACATCATCGTCGAGAAGAACCCGACCTATTGGGATGCGCCAAAACCCTATCTCGACCGGATCATCTTCCGCTTCATCACCGATCCCGGCGCGCGCGCCGCGGCACTCGAGACGGGTGAAGTCGACATCGGCCCGAACCCGGTGGCGTTTGCCGATCTGGAGCGGTTCAAGGCGTTGCCGCAGTTCGTCGTCGATAGCACCGTCTTTGCCTATAGCGGCCCGCTGCACCAGCTGATCATCAACCTGGAAAACCCGATCCTGAAGGAGAAGAAGGTCCGTCAGGCAATCGCGCATGCCATCGATCTCGATGCGATCAATGCCATCGTGTTCTACGGCTATGGCCAAGTGTCGCCTACACCGATCAGCGTCGTCAACAAGAAGTATTTCGATCCCGATGTGAAGGCGGCGACCGTCGATACGGCGCTATCGGAAAAACTGCTCGACGAGGCTGGCTTCAAGCGCGGAGCGGACGGCATCCGCTTCAAGCTCAGGCTCACCAACAACCCCTACAACCCATGGGGCTATGCTGACTTCCTCAAACAGGCGCTAGCCAAGATCGGCATCGACGCCGAGATCCAGAAGTTCGACTTCGGCACCTATGTCAAAACCATCTACACCGATCGCACCTGGGACCTGTCGACGGAATCCTGCGGCAACATCTTTGACCCCAGCGCCGGCGCGCAACGGCTCTACTGGTCGAAGAACATCAAGATCGGGCTGCCATTCTCCAACGGCGCGCACTACGAGAACCCTGAGGTCGACCGGCTGCTGGAGGCCGCATCGGTGGAGCTTGACGAGGCCAAGCGCAAGCAGCTGTTCTTCAGGTTCCAGGAGATCATCGCCGACGAGTTGCCGATCATCAATCTGATCGCACCGCCGACCATCATCATTGCCCGCAAGACCGTCAAGAATTACGCGCCGGGTGCTGAAGGCCTGTCGGCCAGTTTCGCAGACGCATATATCGATCCGAACGCCTGAACCCGGCGGACATCAGCAAGAAAAGGGGCCGCGTCTCGACGCGGCCCTTTTCGTTTCTATGGTCTTGAGGTGCAGAACGGTCAGGCCAGAGCACGCAGCCTTGGGCTGGAGCCGACCAGAAGGCCGGCAAGGGCGATGGCTTGCGCCAGCTGTTCGCCGATGGAACTCGATTCCCAGGCGACGCCGCGCAGCGGATGGCCGATGGCAAACAGATTGCCGTGGGTCCTGCCGTCGCCGGAAATCACCTGGCCGTCATGCGTGGCGTCGATGCCGAACCCGGTCGCATGCGGCCTGACGATGCCGTTCTCCAGCAGGCTCTGGACAAACGGATCGGCGATCCGCCGCCAGTCATGCTCCTGATGGCCCCGGCAGTTGACGACACCGTCGAAACGCAGCCGTTCGACCGCGCCGCTATCGCGCCAGCGGATCTCGGCGACAATGCCGCCGGCTCGCGGATGCAGTGCCAGCACCCGTCCGGCGCCGCCCGCCCAACGGCCTTGGCTTTGCGCCAGTGCGACGCGCTCAAAGCTCGGCGGCGCCGCTCGATGCGCGGTGACGTCCCAGAAAGCGCGCAGATGGCGTGCGAACTTCAGGCGCTCCTTGTCGGTGGCGCCTTGCCACAGAGCCAGGATCCACGGCCGGATCGTCAAAGGCAGCCCTTGCCAGTCCAGCCCGGCGGCCTCGATGGCCCGGCGTTCGGCCTTTACCAAGGCAAGAAGCGCCCTCGTGGTTTTCGGCAGCGGCCGCCCGGCAAGAAAATCGCGCCACGCTTCGGTATTGCGCCGAGGCTCGACGATCTGTCCGCGCCGCGACACGACGCGATAGCTGCCCTTGAAGCCGCGCGCCTCCATGCTGGCGACGAAGTCGACCATGCTGAGACTCGAGCCGATCAGCAGCAATTGCCTGCTGCCAGCGAGCCGATCCAGTGCTGCCGAATCCCAGGGATTTGCGACATAGCGGTGATCGTTGATGATTGGTGCTTCGGTGGCCGACGGCTCGCTCTGAAAAACACCTGTCGCCAGCACGGCCTCATCGGCCAGCAATTGCTGGCCGTCGCTGGTGCCGACGCAGACTCCGGACGGACCGGTCAGCATGTCGACGGCGGATGCCTTGATGTGGCGCAGCAAGGAACGCGGATCTGCTTCCCTGACAGCCCTGGTCAGTTCCGACTGGACATAACTGCCGAACAGCCAACGCGGCGGGCTGGAGTCATGGACATCCTCGGGCGGCGTCCAGCCGTGCTCCGGCCCATTCGCCTCGAGCCAGCGAACGAGGTGATCGGGGTCCTCCGGATGCAGCGAGAAGATGCGCGCCGCGCCGTTGACGAGATGTTGCGGATCGGCGGTGCCGTAGGCAACGCCACGACCAAGCTGGGCCCGGCGTTCGATGATGGTGATCGCCAGCGGCTCAGTCGAACGATCGAGCAGCTTGATCGCGGTAAGGGCGCCGGCAAAGCCACCGCCGACGATGATGATCGAGCGCGGGGTCGAACGCGGAGGGATGATCGAAGGCGGGGAGGAGGGGGTATGAAGCATCAAGGACCTTTGCGACGCCGACGGTGCGTGGCTCTAGCCCATCGCCTCGGCGGCGACCATCGTGCTTCCCCGTAACCCGATGTCAAAAAACAATAATTGCCAGCTGGCGAAAGGCATTCTTTCGCTCAGCGCGTTTGGCAGGCGCTAGATAGGAGAGCCCTTTGCGACCAGCCCGAGAACCACTGATGACTGAAGATCGAAAGATAAGGCTTGGAGCCTTCATTCGCGGACCCGGCCATCATGTCGCCGCCTGGCGCCATCCCGATGTGCCGGCCAATCCGGGCCTGAGTTTTCAACACTATGCGGACGCCGCGCGCACTGCCGAGTGCGGTCTCTTCGACATGGTCTTCCTCGCTGACAGCCTCAGCGCGCGCAATGGCGAGCAGCCGATCGAGACTTTCGAACGCACCGGCCATGTCGTGCATTTCGAGCCGCTGACGCTGTTGTCGGCACTGTCGACCATCACGCAAAGGATTGGGCTCGTCGCGACAGCGTCAACCACCTATTGGGAACCTTCCATCTGGCGCGGCTATTCGCTTCGATCGACCATCTGAGCGGCGGCAGGACAGGCTGGAATGTCGTCACCTCGGCCGATGCGCCCGCGGCCGCCAATTTCAGCCGCGACCAGCACCCCGTTCATGCCGATCGCTACGACCGCGCCGAAGAGTTCGTCGCCGTGGCGCAGAAGCTGTGGGACAGCTGGGACGACGATGCCTTCGTCGCCGACAAGGCTTCGGGGATCGCCATCGACCGGCACGGCATCCATGCTCTTGACCATGTCGGCAGGCATTTCCGCGTCAAAGGACCGCTCAACGTCGCCCGCCCACCGCAGGGCCATCCCGTCATCGTCCAGGCCGGTTCGTCCGATGCCGGCCAGCACCTGGCGGCGCGCACGGCGGAGGTGGTTTTCACGGCCCATCCGACCATCGAATCGGCGCGCGGTTTTTACAGCGAGCTGAAGGGCCGGCTGGGCTCCTTTGGCCGCTCTGCCGATTCCTTGAAGATCATGCCCGGTGTCTTCCCGGTCGTCGCGCCGACACGCACGGAGGCCGAGGACAAGTTCGACGCCATCCAGCGCCTCGTCGATCCGGTGGTCAGCGTGGCGCTGGTCTCGGGACTGCTCGGTGGCGTCGATCTTTCCGGCTATCCGCTCGACGGGCCGTTGCCGGAACTCGGCAGTTCAAATTCGGTGAAGAGCCGCCTGAAAGTCGTTTCCGAATTGGCCGCAAGCCGGAACCTGACCATCCGGCAATTGTACCTCGCCGTTGCCGGTGCACGTGGCCATTTCCAGATCGTCGGCACGCCAAAAGACGTGGCCGACATGATGGAGGAGTGGTTTGCCGGCGGGGCGGCCGACGGCTTCAACGTCATGCCGCCGATCCTGCCGACGGGCCTCACCGATTTCGTCGACCTCGTCATCCCGGAGCTGCAGCGGCGCGGCCTGTTTCGCACTGCTTACGAAGGCAGGACGTTGCGCGAGAATCTCGGCCTTGCGCGTCCGGTCCGTGGCGCCGCCGAACAGCAAGAGAGGAAAGCATCATGAGCGACACGACGATCGACTCGACAACGTTTCGCCAATGGCTGGCGGACGGCGAGGAACTGGCGGTGCTGGATATCAGAGACAGCGCGGCTGTCGGATATGCATCGCCGCTGTTCGCCACCAATCTGCCCGCAGATCAGGTCGAGGCGGAGATCGACCGCTTCATCCCGCGCAAAGCGGTGCGCACCGTGCTGGCCGATGACGGCAGCGGCGTTGCCGAGCGACTTGTCGAACGACTGACCGGGCGCGGACGCAGCCAGCTCTTCGCACTGGCCGGTGGAATTCCGGAATGGACGAAAGGCGGCTTGGACGGCTTGCCGACCTTCGACACGCCGGGCGTCGATTTTTCGTTGGCGATCCGCGACGAGAAAGGAACGCCGGTCATCACCGTCGACGAACTTGAAGCGCTCAAAGGCCAAGTCGCCGACGTGGTGATCCTCGACAGCCGGACGGTAGCGGAGTTCGACAAGGACCATGTGCCTGGCGCCATCAGCGTGCCGGGCGCCGAACTGGTGCTGCGCTTCGCCGACCTGGTGCCGTCGCCGGAGACGCAGGTGGTTGTCTCCTGTGCCGGCCTGCCGCGCGCAATCATCGGCGCGCAGACGCTGATCGACGCCGGTGTGCCCAACAGGGTTGCCTATCTGCACGACGGCACCAAAGCGTGGCGTGAGGCCGGCCTTGCGCTCGAGACCGGCAGGACTGCTGGGTATGGTTCGGCCAGCGAGGACGCGAAGCGCTTCGCCGGAGAGCACATCGCAAAACTCGCCGAAGGCGACAGCTTTCCGCGCATCGATGCGGCGACCGCGGCAGCCTGGGCGAAGGACGAGAAGCGGACGACCTACCTGCTTGACGTGCGCACACCGGAGGAATTCGCCGAAGCGCACATTGCCGGGTCGATCGCGTCGGAGGGCGGGCAGTTGCTCGGCGTCGCCTATCGCACCATCGCCGTGCGCGGCGCCCGCATCGTGCTGATCGACGATCTGCTTGGTGTCCGCGCGGCGACGACGGCGCACTGGCTGCAGCGGCGCGGCTTCGAGATCGCCATCCTCCTGCATGATTTCCGATCGGCCAGCCTGGTGGAAGCGGCGTAGAGCAGGAGCGTTGTCAGCCGATTCTTCGAGGCGCTATTCGGCGGCTTCCTGTTGACGGCGGCGGCCTGAGAGCACGTTCTTCTGCATCGCGGTCAGCGAAGAACGCACGGCTTTGGCGCCGTGCTCCAGCATTCTGGCCTCGTAGTGCGACAGTGCCTGGAGAAGCGGCTTGTCGCCGCGTTTGGCGGCCACGAGTTCGGGCACCAGCAACCCGGCATCGTAGATCGCGGTGTTGCCGCCAAGCGCGCGGAAATAGGTCATGGCGTGGATGGCGTCGCCCAGCAGCGTCACCTGTTTCGTCGGCCACGGATCGACTGGTTCGGAGCTATGGACATGCAGCAGCGCCACCGTCGACGGATCGGTATAGCGGATGAGGTTGAGGAGCTCCGGATGCCAGTGGCCGATCTTCGAGATCAGCAGGCTGAGCAGTTCGGCGCCGGAGAGCTTTGCCAGCGCGTCATCCGTGGCAAGCTCGTCCTTCTCATAGGCGGTGTTCCACCAGACATAGCTGGTGGTGTTGTTGAAATGGAAACCGGCAATGTCCTTGTGGGTGTCGTCGTCCAGCCCGATCAGCCCATATCTATGATAGGCTTCGACATTGACGCGGTGGCTGGTGACCATCAGCCCATGACCTTCTGTCGGCCTGACGCTGGCATTGTAGTCGAGCAGCAGCGGCGAGATCTGGTGAAGGGCTGCCGCATGCAGCGTCATCTTGCCGGCCAGGCGCCTGACACCGGTGTCGAAGCTCCCCGCATGCGGCACCAACTGCTGGCGAACGCGCGAGCGGGCGCCGTCGGCACCGACCAGCACATCGGCATGGATTGTCGAGCCGTCCTCGAAATGCACCGTTACCGAACCGTCCGGCTGCTCCTCGTAGCGTGAAAAGACCTTGCCGTAGCGCACGACACCGTCGAGGCCGGACAGCAGCACCTGGCGCAACGTGATGCGGCTCACTGATTTTTCGATATGCGTATCGTCGGGCTCGCCGGGCGCGTTGCCGCCGCCCCAGGCATCCTCGCCCAAGGTCTCGAAATTCTCGCCGAGCAGGATGTTGCGATCAGGCGCCTGGCCGAGCGTGGCGACAAAAGCCTCGTAGAGTTCTGGCGGCAAATTGGCGATCAGCGAATCGATGCCGCGCTGACGGATGCGCAGGCGGAAACCCTGGACATAATCGGTGCGGGCGCGATCCTTCTCGAAGACCGCGACACTGATGCCGTTCTTCTTCAGGCCCTGCGCCAGTGTCAGGCCACCGGGACCTCCGCCGATGATGGCGACGTCGACATGTTCGGATGCCATGACGTTGCTCACCCGACCGCCGCGAACCTGGGTCTGACGGCGGCAACAGCCGGCTTCTCGGCCACTTGGCCGGCGACGTGGCGACCGAGCGCCGCCTTGGCGGCGATCGCGCGGATCATGTGGTTCTGCGGTGCGTGGGAGCGGGCGGTCAGCGTATCGCGGTGGTGACGCTCGAGCTGGAAGTCTCTGTTTAGGCCGGGATTGCCGGCAAGCTCCAGCGCCAGCGAGGTGACGGCAACGGCATTGTCGATGACGACATGCCTGACCGTCATGCCGTCAGTGCCAACCGGTCGGCCGGCATCGACATCTTCGGCAAGCGAACGCAGCAACCGCGTGCTGGTCGCAAGCCGGACCTCGATCTCGCCCAGCCCTGCCTGGATGTGCGGCACGGTCGACAACGGCGCCCCGAGGCTTGCCGGCGCATGCGTGGTGACAAAGGTGACCAGCCGGTCACGGGCAGCGCGGGCCGCACCGTGGTACACGGCGCCGATCAGCGAAAAGAAGAACGCCGTCGAACCCTCTTCGCGCCTCAGCGGTTCGGACGCCGGCTGTGCCTCGGTAATGTCTTCGGCAGGAACAGCAACATTATCCAGAATGATATCGTCGCTGGCGGTGGCCCGCATGCCGGCGGCGTTCCACTTCTTTTCGATACGCAATCCCGGCGCATTGGTCGGCACCAGGAACGAGGCGAGGCGCGGTTGCGGCTCGTCGGTCAGCGCCAGCAAGTTCACCCATTTCAGAATGGGAATGCCGGTGACGTAATTCTTGTGGCCGGATATCCGCCAGACATTGCCGTCGCGCCGGGCCATGGTTTCGGGCGGCTTGCCATGAGCGGGCGAGCCGATCCCCGGCTCGGCCTGCGCGGCGTTGATCAAAGCAGGGCCGAGGCGGCCGGCCTCGACAATCCGCTGCACCAGATGGCGCGGCCATTTGCCGGATTTCCGCAGCGCGTACTGGCTGTTGTAATGCATGGCCAGCACCAGCGCCGTCGACGGCTCGCCACGGCCGATCTCGGCGATCACTGCCTGGGCTTCCACCAGCCCGCCACCGAGGCCCCCATGCTCGCGCGCCGTCACCAGGCCAAGCAGCCCGGCCTGGTGAAGCCGGTCGAAATTGGCGAACGGAAAATCCCCGGTCGCGTCGTGATGCGCGGCGGTCAGCGCGAAGTCGTTGGCAAGGCCGGCTGCCGTGTCGAGGAGTTGTGGAAACTCGGGAATGGTCGAGGTCATGAAGCTGGCTTCCTCTCAGGCGGCGGCGCGAATGGTCACCAGATCGAGCGGCCGGCGATCGACCCATTTCTCGACGTCGAAATCGCTGGCGAGAAAACCCCAGTCGCACAGGAAATCCTTGTAGTGGGAAACCGCCGCGATGAGCTCGGGCTGCAGCCCGAGGCCGAGATGTTTGTGGACATCCGGACCGTTGGCCGCCAGCACCTGCTCTTCGGTGGCGCCGGATTCGCGGGCAACGAAGCGCCGCGTCTCGTCGGGATGCGCCTCGGCCCAGGCGCTGGCGCGCAGGATCGTCTCGATCAGCCGAGCGACCAGATCGGGGCGTTCTTCGGCCAGCAAATCGTCGACGGTCAGCACGCGCGGCGAACCGGAATTGATGCGGATATTGGGCTCCGGGTGGAAGCCGAATTCGGCGACCTGGATGGCGCCGATCAGATTGGCGACATTGATGCCGGCCGTGCCCTTGACATAGATGGCGTCGACCTCGCCACGGATCAGGGCTGCTGCCTCCTCGCCATAGGCCTGCTTGCGCTTGAGGCCGAACAACGATGGCCCTTCCTGGCTGTCGAGCACACTGTCGGTCAGCGCGATGTCGACGATCTCGACGTCGGCATGGCTGAGGCCCTCGAGCGACAGCGCCGATACCAGGCCCTTCAGCGCCGTCGCCCGCATGAAGTCGACAACGCCTTCCGGACGCCGGGCGATACCGAACCGGCGGCCTTTCAGGTCTCTGGTCGTTTTGATGCCGGAGCCGGGCAAGGCGATGATGGCCTGGAACTCGTCGGTCCAGGTGATGCCGACGAGACGCGTCTTGCGCCCTTCGGAACGGGCACGGATCGGCGGCACGTTGCCGCCGTGGCGGAACGACCAGTCGAGCGTGTGGTTGAAATGGCTTTGGCGGATATCGCGGTTGGGCGAGTCGATGATCGACTTCAATTCGATCCCTTCCTTGCGGAAGGTTTCGTCGAGAAGCCCGAGTTGTGCCGCAAGTCCGACAGGCGTCGGCACCGGGCAGCGTGTGTACCAGATTTCGGAGATCGCAGTCGTGGTCATGATTGCTCCTCAGACGTTGCGCAGGCCGGCCTGCTTCATCAGCGGCAGGATGTTCTCGCCGAAGAATTCGAGATCCGGCTTGAAGTCGAAGAAGGACAGTTGCAGTCCGTCGATGCCGGCGTCCTTGAGCTTGACGAACTGGTCGACGATCTGCTCGGGCGTGCCGATGAGATAGATGTTGCCGCCGACCTTGGCGTAGGGATCGTCACGGCCTTCTCGACCTTTCCAGGCCTGGGCGTCGCTGTTGAAGGTCTGGAAGCCCTTCGGCGTGCGGCTGTCGGCATGGGCGACGATCTGGTCGGCGACCGCCCAGGCTTCCTTCTCGGTCGGACGGCTGATGACCAGCGGGTTGAGCAGCGTGCGCACGGTGCGGCCGACACCGAGGGCCGCGTCCTTTACCTTCTTGGTATGCGCCGGCAGCGCCTCCAGCGCGCTGGCTATGTCTGAGCCGGCCGGGCTGGTGACGAAGACGATGTCGGAGTAACGGCCGGCAAAGGAAATGCCGGCGTCGGAGCCGGTGGCGTTGACCAGGATCGGCCGGCCGTAATTCGGCTTCGGCGTGACAAAGCCGCCGTTGAGCTTCCAGCTCGATTCTCCGGAGAAGGAGAAATTCTCGTCGTCCTGCCACAGCCGCTGCAGCACTTCGACAAACTCGGCGGCGAGTTCGTAGCGGCGGTCATGCTCGATGCGGTTCCAGCCGAACATCTCGTGTTCGACGGCGCGATGGCCGGTGACCACATTGATGCCCCAGCGGCCGCCGGAGATGTGGTCGAGAGTAGCGCCGAATTTCGCCAGATGCAGCGGATGCCACGGGCCGTAGAGAACATGCATGGTCGAGATCAGCATGATCCTCTTGGTGATCGCGGCCATGGCTGCGATGGACACGAAACTGTCAAGCGCCTGGCCGTTGAAGACACCGCCATAACCACCCTTGGGCAGCCATTGGCTGAGGGCAAAGACAAGGTCGAAGCCAAGCTCTTCCGCCCTGAGCGTCAGGTCGCGATTGTAGTCGAAGCGCCAGTCGGTCGAACGCTCCAGGGTCGAGTTGGTCCAACCACCGGCCTGGATCGGCAGGAACAGCCCGAGCAGCACCGGCTGCTGAAGCGCTTTCGACAGCGGGCTGTCGGGATAATCGGTGGGCGCCCTGAAGAAGGGCGTGCCGACGATGGAACCAGGCTTATGGGCGAGCGTCATGGCGAACTTTCTCGGATGGAGGCAGGGAACCCGTGCGTGAAGACCGCGCACGGGTTTGGCGGATCAGGCGACGATGTGGGCTGTTGCGAGGGAGCCGGCATTGCCCTCGGCGCCCACCGTGTGGTCGGCGATGCGCTTGTTGTAGAGGGTGATTTCCGGCTGGCTGACGATGCCGATGTCGGGCAGGTCCTCGACCAGGATCTGCTGGATCGCGGCCCATTGCTCGAAGCGCTTTTCGTGGTCGACCTCGACAGCGGCCGCTTCAAGGAGTTCATCGACCTTGGGGTTGCTGTATTTCGAGCCATTCGAGAACGGCACGCCCGGCTTGAAATTCTTCGACCAGTAGAGGCGCTGCACGCCGACCGTCGGGTCGAACAGATTGCTCATGCCGTTGAAGGTGAAGTCGAAATCGCGGTCGGTGTAGATGCGCTTGGTGTAGGTGGCGAAATCCTGGCTGCGCACGGTGACCGCGATCCCGACCGCGGACAGCGCCTGCTTGATGTAGTCGGCGCCGCGCTTGTAGGTCTCGCCGCTCGGGACATAGTCGTGGACAAGGTTGAGGCGGGTGCCGTCGGCACCGCGTTGCAAGCCTGCTTCGTCGAGCAGTTTCTCGGCGGCAGCAATGTCGACCGGATAGGTCTTCAGGTCGGCGACGAACCACTTCTTCAGATTGGGATTGATCGGGCCCGGAATGGTCGCGCCATAGCCGTAGTTGATGGTGTCGCGGATGATGTCGCGGTCGATGACATGGGCGAAGGCGCGGCGGACGCGAACATCCTGGAAATAGGGTTTCTCCAGGTTGAACTCGACCCGGCTGATGCCGTTGGAATACTGGTAACCCTGCTTCTCGAAGCCGATATGCGGCAGCGTTTCGAAGCGCTGCAAATCGCTGTACGGGATCGGCGTTGCCGGCGCCAGGTCGATCTCGCCGGTCTCGAGCGCCAGTGCGCGTCCCGAGGCGTCCGGAATGAAACGCACGATCAGCCGGTCGAGATAGGGGCGCGGTGCATCCCAATAGCCGGGGTTGCGTTCGTAGACGATGTGGCTGCCGCGGACCCATTCCTTGAAGACGAATGGGCCGGTGCCGATCGGAGCCGTGTTGACCGGATTCTCGGCGGCCTTGCTGCCGTCATAAAGATGCTTCGGCACGATCGGCGTTTCGGCCGCGGCCAGCGCCGTGATCAGGTAAGGTGCCGGCTTCGACAGAACCAGCGTCACGGTCAGCGGATCCGGCGTCTGGATATCGACAAGGTTGAGGAAGGTGTTGCGGCCGCGCGGATGAACCTCCTTAATCGTGGCGATCGAATAGGCGACGTCGGCAGCGGTGAATGGCTGGCCGTCATGCCACTTCACGCCTTCGCGCAGCTTGAATGTGTATTGCAGGCCATCGTCGCTGACCGACCACTGCCTGGCCAGCGATGGCCGCGGCGTGAGATCGAAATCATAGGTCAGCAGGCCCTCGGTGGTCTTTGCCGAGACGTAGACCGAATTGAATGCGGTGTGGGCGATCGTCGTCAGCACCGGCGGCTCGGCCGAGAGCAGCAGCGTCGCCGTCCCACCCTGTTTCGGCTCGGCTGCGTAGGCATTGCGCGATGCGGGCAACAGGGTGGCTCCGAGCACTGTCGCCGAAAGGCCGAGGAACCTGCGGCGGTTCGGAGTGAGGAAATGAGACATGGTGCCCTGGTCCTTTTTTGCTGCCGGCATCAATCGGCCGGTCGTCGGCAGCCGGGTGAAAAATCCATCGTTCCAAGAGCCGGCCCGTTTGTGAAAAGATTTGGCCGCCGCGCTCCCGCACTTAAGATTTCATACTTCAAATGGCTTTTTTTGTAGCATGAAACAAAATTCTATTCTGCAGTTTCGCCATTTGCAGAACAAAAGTTCTTAGATCAGGTTTGACAACGTCTATAAATCTTGTCAACTAAAAAGCACGGAACTTCCGGGAAACAGTAAACCCGCATCGTCAGCCACAGCCGGGATAGCGAAAACGATGTCGACCCTGACGCGCATTGGCAGAACCTTCCGGCGCACGGCCATCCAGGCGGTGCCAACCGTTCTGGGCATCGTCATCCTGAACTTCTTCCTGCTGCAGCTTGCGCCGGGCGATGCTGCCGACGTCATGGCCGGCGAGGCCGGTTCGGCCACGGTGGAAACCATGGCTGCGCTGCGCGAGCGCTTCGGGCTCGACAATCCGCTGCTCGTCCAGCTGTTCAACTATCTCTACAACCTGGCGCATTTCAGTCTCGGCTTTTCGCCGCGCTACGGCATGCCGGTCGCCGACCTGATCGGCCAGCGGCTGCCGGGCACACTGTTGCTGATGGCGGTGGCGCTGAGTATCGCCATCGCACTCGGTCTCGTCCTCGGATCGTTGATGGCGGTGTTTTCGGGACGCCTGCCGGATCGTCTGCTTTCGGTCGTTTCGCTGCTGTTCTATTCGATCCCGGGCTTCTGGATCGGCTTGATGCTGATCGTGCTGTTCTCGGTCAAGCTCGGCTGGCTGCCGAGCGGCGGTTCGGGAACCATCGGCAGCAATCTGACCGGTCTCGCCGGCCTGTGGGACAAGGTGCGCTACATGATCCTGCCGGCGCTGTCGCTGGCACTGTTCTACGTGGCGATCTATGCGCGGCTGACGCGTGCGGCGATGCTGGAAGTCCAATCGCAGGACTATGTGCGCACCGCCGCCGCCAAGGGCTTGTCGCCAACCATCATCACCATCCGCCATGTCCTGCGCAACGCGCTGATCCCCATCACCACCATGGCCGGCATGCATGTCGGCGGCATGCTTGGCGGCGCCGTGGTTGTCGAGACCGTCTATTCCTGGCCCGGCCTCGGGCGCCTCGCCTTCGAGGCGGTCATGGGCCGCGATTTCACGGTGCTGCTCGGCATCCTGCTGCTGTCGTCGCTGCTGGTCATCGTCGCCAATGCGACGGTCGATCTGCTGCACGCCTGGCTCGATCCCCGCATCGGAGTGCGCTGAATGGCTTCAACCGATTTCGTCGCGCGCGACGCCCGCTCCCGCCGCGCCTATGCCGAGGCTCGCGAGCCTGCGGCACCGGCTGAACCCGAGGCGAAGAGCTGGAGCAATCTTCACGCGCCCGACGCGCGCTCCGCCTCTGCGGCGTCGGTACCGATTGCAGCCGGCGGCCGGGCGCTGAGGATTTTCCTCCGCAATCCCAACGCCATGTTCGGCGTGGTGTTCCTGTCGCTGGTCGTGCTCGCAGCATTGCTGGCGCCCGTCGTTTATCCGGCCGATCCGCTGTCGATGGTGGCGCGGCCCTTCCTTTGGCCGGGGCAGAATCCTGGCTTTCCGCTGGGCACCGATTCCATGGGCCGCGACGTGCTTTCCGGCATTCTGCACGGTGCGCGGATTTCGCTGTTCGTCGGCCTGGTGGCGACAGCACTTGGCCTGAGCTTCGGCATCCTTGTCGGCGCCACCGCCGGCTATTTCGGCGGCTGGATCGATGACGTGCTGGTGCGCCTGATCGAGATCTTTCAGACCATACCGAGCTTCGTGCTTCTGGTCGTCATGGTGGCGATCGCGCAACCGACGGCGCTTGTCGTGACGGTGGCGATCGCCGTCATCACCTGGCCGACGGTGGCGCGGCTGACCCGCGCCGAATTCCGCGCCATTCGCGAAAAGGATTTCGTCATGGCCGCGCGCAGCCTCGGCTATGGCCATGCCCGCATCATCTTTCGGGAGATATTGCCAAACGCGCTGCCGCCTTTGATCGTGACCTCGTCGGTGATGGTGGCAACCGCAATCCTGATGGAATCGGCGCTGTCCTTCATGGGCCTCGGCGATCCCAATGTCGTCAGTTGGGGTTCGATGATAGGAGCGGGCAGGGAGTTGATCCGCACCGCCTGGTATCTGACAGCACTGCCGGGGCTTGCGATCGTCTTCACCGTGCTGGCGCTGAACTTGATCGGCGACGGCCTCAACGACGCGCTCAACCCGCGCTTCTTGCAGGAGCGCTAGAGATGGCCGCTGCTTTGCTCAAGGTCGACAATCTGACGGTTCGCTTCCCGAGCACCGAGCCGGTCAGCCGGCTGAGTTTCGAGGTCGGCGAAGGCGAGACGCTGGCGATCGTCGGCGAATCGGGCTCCGGCAAATCGCTGACAGCACTTGCCCTGATGCAGCTTCTGCCGCGCTCGGCGAAGATCCCCAATGGAAGGATCGAGTTCGCCGGCAGGGATCTGCTCGGTCTCGACCAGAAGGCGATGCGGAACCTGCGCGGGCGCGAGATCGCCATGATCTTCCAGGAGCCGATGACGTCGCTCAACCCGGTGCTGACCATCGGCCGGCAGATCACCGAGGTACTGACGCTGCACGAAGGCATACGCGGCAAGGCAGCGCGGAACCGTGCCATCGAGCTTCTCAATCTGGTGCGTATTCCCGATCCGCAGCGGCGCATCGACGACTATCCCCACCAGCTTTCCGGTGGCATGCGCCAGCGAGTCATGATTGCCATTGCCGTTGCCTGCCGTCCGCGCCTGCTGATTGCCGACGAACCTACGACGGCGCTGGATGTGACCATCCAGGCGCAGGTGCTCGACCTGCTCGATACGCTGCGCCGCGAACTGTCGATGGCTGTCGTGCTCATCACCCACGATCTCGGCGTCGTCGCGCAGTGGGCCGACAAGGTCGTCGTCATGTATGCAGGACGCAAGGTTGAACAGGCGCTGCCCGGCGCGCTGTTCAGAACCCCGCTCCATCCCTATACGCGCGGCCTGCTGGCCGCTTCGCCAAGGCTGAAGACCAATCTGCACTACCGCGACGCCAGGCTGACGGAGATACCCGGCAGCATCGTCTCGGCCGCTGGCGAGAAAGGCTGCCCGTTCCGGCCGCGCTGCGCGGTGGCGCGCGATAGCTGCGCCCATTTCGTGCCCGACCTCGTCGAGGTGAGCGAGGATCGCCTCGTCGCCTGCCCCTACAGCTTCATTCCGGAGGTTGCGCATGGCGCTGCTCTCGGTCTCTGACCTCTCCACGCATTTCCATGCTCAGGGTGGTGCGTTGCGCGCCGTCGACGGCGTCTCGCTCGAGGTCGGACGCGGCGAAACGGTTGGCCTCGTCGGCGAAAGCGGCTGCGGAAAATCGAGCCTCGGCAAGACGATCATGCGGCTGGTCGATCCGACCAGCGGCAAGATCGAGTTCAACGGCACCGACATCACCGTTCTCGACGCCCGCCGGCTGAAGGCGGCGCGCCGCAACATCCAGATGATTTTCCAGGATCCGTTCGCGTCGCTCAACCCGCGCCACACGATTGGCGACATCCTGACCGCGCCGCTGAAAGTCCATAGCATCGGCAACAAGGCCGAGCGGCGCAAGATTGTAGAGGATATAATCGAGCGCGTCGGTCTGCCCAAGGATTCGCTTGGCCGCTACCCGCATGAATTTTCCGGTGGTCAGCGCCAGCGCATCGGCATCGCCCGGGCACTGATCCTCAATCCGGAACTGGTCGTCTGCGACGAGCCGGTGTCGGCACTCGACCTTTCGATCCAGGCCCAGATCCTCAACCTGCTGGTCGACATGAAACGGCAGCTCGGCCTGTCCTACCTGTTCATCTCGCATGATCTGTCGGTGGTCCGCTATTTCGCTGACCGGGTGCTGGTCATGTATCTCGGACGCATCGTCGAAAGCGCCGACAATGCGACGCTGTGGACCTCGCCAAAACATCCCTACACGCGCGCACTGATGGACGCCGTGCCGGACCCGGTGCGCCGGCGTCAGGCAGCGCCGATCCATGGCGATCTGCCGAGCCCGCAGAACATCCCCAGCGGTTGCCGTTTCCACACGCGCTGCCCGCTGGCGACGGATCTCTGCCGTTCGCAGGAGCCTGCATTCCGGGCGATCGCGGCGGGGCATCACGTCGCTTGCCACTACGCCGAACCAACCCTCAACTGAAAGTTCAACGGAGCAAAACAATGTCCGATTACCGCTATCTCGGCCGCAGCGCCCTGAAGGTTTCCCCGCTCAGCCTTGGCACCATGATGTTCGGCGGGCCGACCGAGGAGACGGTCGCGCACCGCATCATCGACAAGGCGCGCGAGCAAGGCGTCAATTTCATTGACACCGCCGACGTCTACCACAATGGCAAGTCCGAGGAAGTTGTTGGCCGCGGCATCAAGGCGACGCGCGATCATTGGGTGGTGGCGACCAAATTCGTCAACTCGCATGACAAGGGTCCCAATCTCGGCGGCCATTCACGCAAATGGGTGATCCAGACCGTCGAGAACAGTCTGAGGCGCCTGGGAACAGACTACATCGACCTGTTCTATTTCCACCGCGCCGTCTTCGATGCGCCGCTGGAGGAGCCGGTGCGGGCCATCGCCGACCTGATCCGCCAGGGCAAGCTGCGCTATTTCGGCGTGTCGAACTTCCGTGGCTGGCGCATCGCCGAAGTCGCGCATCTCGCCGATGAACTCGGCATCGACCGGCCGGTGGCCAGCCAGCCGCTCTACAACATCGTCAACCGCACCGCCGAGGCCGAGCAACTGCCGGCGGCAGCCTATTTTGGTCTTGGTGTCGTCTCCTACAGCCCGCTGGCGCGCGGCGTGCTGACCGGCAAATACGAGCCCAACCAGGCGCCAGCCGCCGACACTAGGGCCGGGCGTGGCGACAAGCGTATCGCCGAGACCGAGTGGCGCCCGGAATCGATCGAGATCGCCAGGCAGATCGCGGCGCACGCAAAGTCGCGCGGTGTCTCGGCCGCCGATTTCGCGCTGGCCTGGGTGCTCAACAACCGGCTGATCACGGCGGCGATCGCCGGTCCGCGCACTGAGGAACAGTGGGACAGCTACGCCAAGGCGCTGGACTTCAGGCTGACCGCCGAGGACGAGGCCTTTGTCGACCGCCTCGTCACCGCCGGCCATGCCTCGACGCATGGGTTCAACGATCCGAGCCATCCGGTCGAAGGCCGTGTGCCGCGTTCCGAGCCGGCCGCACCGATCCCGCTGACGCGGCCTCTGCGCGCCGCCTGACGGTCAGCTGTGGACTGGCGGGGCCGGCGGCCCCGTCAGAGTCTCCAATCATTTCGCACAGATGAGAGAGACCACGAATTTCCATGTCGAACGGCTGCGCCAGAACATCGTCGTGTTGTCAGGCAACACCCATAGGCCGTCGAAATCACGGAGGCTGGCGCATCATCTGGGTGAGGCACTGCGCGAAAAACTGTCGGTCACAGTGAATTTCCTCGATCTCGTCGATGCCGGCCGCGGTCTGGGTGCTGCGTTCACGCGTAAGGAATCGACGCCGGAGGCGCTGGATGTGGTGGCCGCGGTCGAACAAGCCGACGCGCTGATCGTGACGACGCCGGTCTATAATGGTTCCTATGCTGGCCTGTTCGACCTCATCGATCCGCTGGCACTCGTCGATCGCCCAGTCCTGATCGGCGCGACGGGAGGCGGCCAGCGCCACGCGCTGGTGGTCGAACACCAGCTTCGCCCGCCGTTCGGCTTCTATTCGGCGCTGAGGGTGCCGAGCGTCGTCTATGGCAGCGACAGCGATTTTGCCGACGGCAAGCTTTTGGATCCAACGGGCCTGGGCTGGCCGCACAGGCCGTGGACCAGTTCGCGACGTTGCTTTCAGCGCGGCAGCCGAAGAGCCAACCGGTCAGGCTGGCTTCAGGCTGACGGGTATCGGGCTCGGCCAGGTGCCGGCTGCCTCGGCAAACGGAACTAAGGGGTTCGGGAAGGTCGTGAACATCTTTTAGTGTAGTAGGGTGATGGCTGCCTGGAAGTTTCGCTATTCGTGCTCCATCTGAAGGCCAAACACCGAGCGTTCGGTGCTTTGGCCGTCCTCGGAACCATACGGAACGATGCGGGAAGATTTCTGATTTTTGCCCGCGAAAAACCCAACAAAATCGACGATTTTCGTTCGCCCTCCGGGCCTACCAGTCGCCTTGATGAACAAGGCTTTGCGTCGAGGGTAGACAACCTGGTTAGACAGTCGGTCAGACAAACCGCTTCAGAAGCTTCGCCATGCCCTCCACGGCGAGCCGCTCCTGCTCCGTATCGACTTTTTTATTGAAATCCCGAATTCGGTGGCCTTACAAGACCGATGTTGCCATTGCTCGTAGGTCGGCTGTGATGGATAACGTGGTTCCATTCCGCAAGGCCGTGCCTTGCGTCGAAGTGACAGAAACCTGCGGCGAATGGTTCGTCCGCGTGGTTGAGAAAGATCAGGAAATTGCCAGGTCATTCAATCAGGAATCGTTCGCGTTGTCCTTTGCAGAAGGCCAGCGGATACGCCTAGGGCTAGCGAAGGTCGTGCGCCTGTAGGGCGCTGTGGGGCGGCATTGTAGGCATTCAAGCATGAGCGGAACCTAATTTGCAGCCGCAAATTAATGTCCAATGAATGAACTCCCAAACCGGAAAAAACTCGTGCCTGACCCTCAACCTCGGCGCGGCTCCAACAAAGGTGTGTTGCTAGCGGCTGCAGCGCTGCTGTTTGCCTTTCTCGCTCTTATTCTGTTTGGGTTTTTTCAGTAAGTGCGCGCGGCGCCGGCTTCCTAGAGAGGGCAGAGCACCTGCCGACGTGATCTTCGATCGCTCGCGTCCTTGCGGCGGGGCGACTATCCAAGCCGGCTCGGTTCGTCGCTCCTGACGGGTTCGGCGGTCCCACCACAGCAGGATGATCATTCGGCAATTTTTGGCAGCGCCGGTATTCAACTCACGCCCAAAGCGATTGAACTGAAGCTGGCCGTCGATGTCGTGACTGACGCAGCATGAGCCGAACAGGCGAGGCAAGCGCAAGCCTTGGGGCCCAACCTCAGACAGACGAAGCACGCTCGTGCAGTCTGGAGACAGCGCAACGAGTTATTCATTCGGGCGCCTTCGCATCACCAGCGGAACGAAAGAGTTAACTGGCGGTTTACTAGGGAAGGATTGCAGGACGAAAAACATTGAGGATTTCTGCCATGACAATGTTGTTCGAACCACTCGACTCTGAAGGTTACAAGCGCAGCGTGGTCTACCATGCGGCACGCTTGTCCATGCTCCACAATCGAATGCTGAAGCGTTTCGACAAGGTCGATAAAGCGGCTGAAAAGGTTGAAGCCGAGGTGGAGTTGTTTGATGAAGCTGTTCGCACTCTCTACGAATGAGCGGCATGTTGACCGCCGACGTTCCTGCTAGCGCGTATACGGGCGCGGGGTTCACCGTTGCGTCACCAGGCGATGTCGCGCCGCGTATTTGGGCTTGATAAGCACGATCTAATGTATACGATTCACCCAGCCGGCCTGGCTCCCCCGCCATCGGGCCGGTCAGGCCCGACGGTTCAACGCACCACCCCAAACGACTGTCGGGCCGCTAGGACTCTCACTGCGCAGCCGGGTTCATGCTTTGCCTTTTTTTCTCGAAAAGCGCGAGCTTGGTCATATAACCAATTCTGATTTTTGCATGGCATTGGGTGCAGTTGAAGTTGGATATCACCTTCAACCACGATCCCTTTTTTATGATGACATGAGAACAGTTTGGACATTCCAGTTCCAGGTACTCGTCCCCCATATCGTTTGAAATCGGCACTACGACACTCCCCAACAGTTGCCCGTGAAACTTGCGCTTCGAGATCGGCCGGCACCTCCGTGCTCAAACCCCGAACGTGGGTCCTTGGCAGATGTTCCGCAATCCGACCTCTGGCGACGTGATCGGACCTAAGTCCAAATCGCCGCCAACAGGCCGAGAAGTGGAACCCGGCGGATGCTTTTTGAACGCTGAATTTCCGTCCTCGCCGGTCGTAGTCCGCCGTCCTCGTGGCCAAAGCGCCAATGTTGCCTTTTGTGAAACTGACCTCGCCCGGCCTACCAGGTCGCCAGGGCGCAACTCCGGTAATGCTACGGTCGGAGCGAATGTCAGCGCGAAGCTGTGCGCAGGGACGCCAACTCGCTGACAGCAGCAAGGATGACAGCATCGGTTGCCGGCTTCGGCAGGAATCTGCAGTCGCGGAAAGCCGCGGGAACGTCGGCGGGGCCAAATCCCGACAAGAAGGCAAAGGGGATGCCTCGCGCCTGCAATATCCTCGCCACCGGCAGACCCGTTTCACCGTTCAGCTGGATGTCTAGCAACGCCACGTCAATCTTGTCCGATTCGACAAGACGCAGAGCGGCGGATACCGACGGCACAGGTCCGACCACCTGATAACCGGCGCGACGCAGCCGCGCGGCAGTGTCCTGCGCGACTAGCCATTGATCCTCAACAATCAGAACACTCACGCTTTCGCTCACGGCCCCTCTCTGCGATTGACCGGAAATGAGATGTCGATCCGAGACCTTCGGACAGTTGTTTCGACATGTCCGCAAACCTATAGGTAACCTCTCCATGCAGCAAGGTGAGGCTGATGCTGGAGCGGAGGCGCTTCCACCGACCACTTGCTGAATTACCGGAGCCGAAGATTAGCGCGTCAATGGAGCTGCGGTCCGCCTCCGCTCCATCAGAGTTGGATAGGCATTTACCCTCTCCACGATCCGCAAAATCTAAAAGCCTCCGTATCACGCCATTGGCTCTTCAAAGCATCAGCAGCACCTCTCTCTCTCTCTCTCTCTCTCTCTCTCTCTCTCCATCTTGGGCGACCTGAGATTGCGGTCGGTCAATGAGCGTCAGAAGTGCGATGCACCGAGTTTGTGCCTGCAGTTTTTCGAAGGAAAGGCTTGAGAATTCATGATTTCGGAGCAGGTTTGGCTGGCGCATGAGCGCCGCAGATCTATACTGGGGAGATCAAGCGATGGGGTCGGCCATGAGCAAAGAGTTCAGTGTAGCTGATGCCTATGGCGCCGGCCGCGCCATGTTCATGGGACTTGAACTGCTGGTTTCGCCCGGTGCGCTCGTCCCCAGACCTGAGACCGAGTTGCTCGGCAAGACCGCGCTTGGTGTGTTGCATCAGATGAACCTGCCGGCTCCGCGCATAGTTGATATGTGCTGCGGCACTGGGAATCTGGCGTGCGCGATCGCCTACCATGTGCCCAGCGCCCTTGTCTGGGCAAGCGATCTCACCGATGAATGCGTCGAAACGGCACGCCGCAACACCTCACATCACGGCATGGCTGAGCGTCTTTCGGTGCTTCAGGGCGACTTGTTCGACTCTCTCATCGGCCTTGGGCTAGACGGAACTATCGACGTAATCGTCTGCAATCCGCCTTACATTTCTGAAAAGCGGCTCGAGGGCGACCGCGCCCATCTGATCGAGCTTGAGCCGCGCGAGGCGTTCGCAGCCGGCCCTTACGGCCTGAGCATTCATATGCGCGTGCTGAAAGACGCACCGCGATACCTGCGGCGTGGCGGCATCCTGCTCTTCGAGGTCGGGCTTGGCCAAGACCGACAGGTAGCGGGTCTGCTGGAACGCAGCAAGGCATTCGAGAACATCCGTTCGGTCTCGAACGAAGCGGGCGAGGGCCGGGTGGTTCTGGGGCAAGTCAAGACGCAGGCATAAATCCTGCGACAGTCAGACCAAATACGGGGCTGCTCTGGGCGTTACGCTCACCCATCAGTTCATTTTGCGGATGATGTATTGCTCGATCCCCTGGATGGAATCGAGGTTTTCAGGCAGAAGTTCGCTGTCCTCGACGGTAATGCCAAAGGTCTCCTCGATGAAGCCGATAATCTCAAGCACACCCGTCGAGTCGACAATGCCTTGATCGAGCAAGGATGCGTCATCCAGCAATGCCTTGACGTCGCTGACGTAGAAATTTGAAACCAAGAAACTACGAATCTGCTCGCTGTAGATTCCGGTGCGTTCCTTGATGGTCAACATGAATTCGTCCTCCGTAGCGACGCCATTAAATCAGCGACTTGGTTCTGGCCCCGCATCATGACAGCGCCGTTTTCTTGAGTTTTCCCGTGTCCGTCATCGGCAGGTTCGCAACAACGACGATGGATTTCGGGACCATGAAGTTTTCCAGACGCTTCTGGCACTCCTTCTGCAGTTCCCTTTCGCCAATGGCTCTTCCATGCTCCATCACCACAAAGGCTTTCACCGCTTGCCCGAGGAGCTCGTCGGGAACACCGATGACAGCCGCTTCCCGGACTCCTGGAATGTCCATCAGTACGTTTTCCACTTCCCTTGGCGCCACCTTCTCGCCTCGCGACTTTATGATCTCATCCCCACGGCCAACGAAGTAGAGGTAACCCTCCGTATCCATCCGGCAGTAGTCGCCGGTGTATAGGACCTGCTCGCCGGGCAACGGGCCGGGTTTGAGTTTCCTGGCCGTTGCCTCGGGCTTGCCCCAATACCCCTTCATCACCGTTGCGCCGCGAATGACGAGTTGGCCGACAACGCCGGGGCCTATCCGCCTGTCATGCTCGTCAACGATCCACATCTCCGTATTCGGGATTGCGATCCCTACGCTCAATGGCTTTCGCTCGAGGTCCTCTGGCGGCAAATAGGTGCAACGTTTGCATTCGGTGAGACCGTACATCGAATAGATGCGTGCACCCGAAAACAGCTCGCGAAGCATGAAAATATGCTTGAGGGGCAGGGCTGCCGCAGTGTTTGTGACGTAGCGGATGCTCGAGAAATCCTGGTCTTTGAGGGACCTGAGTTCGGAGAGTGCGGCAAAGATTGTGGGCACGCCGGGAAAGCCCGTAACTCCCTCCTGCCTGATCAACCCGAGGATCTGTGCCGGGAAAGCGAACGAGCGTTCGAGCACCAGCCGGGCGCCGGTACGAAAAGCCATGATCATCTGGTACAGTCCATAATCGAAGGCGAGGGGTAGGACATTGAGGATCACCTCGTCCTCGGCAATCGCCAGGTAGGAAGCGACAGACGCGCACGCGGCCATCATGTTTCTGTGCGTCAGCATCACGCCCTTGGGTTCGCCCGTCGACCCGGACGTGTAGATGATGGCTGCCAGATCAACATCGATGCACTGCCGTGCCGGCGGCGTATCCGCGCCATTGGCGAGGGCGGCGTCCCAGCGCACGGCAAACGGCAGCTGGGCGAGTTCGACGTCGTCGATCGGTCCCGATACGATCACCCGCAGAAGTGACGGGCAGCCGCGCGCCGGCTCGCGGAAGATCGCGTGCAGATGGCCGTCCGTGATGAGCGCCGTCGGCCGGCAGTCGTTGAGCAGATAATCGAGCTTGTCGCTCTTGGTAAGCGGGTTGACGATGCACACCACCGCATTCGCCTTTAGCACCGCCCAGAAGCTAACCACCGTCTCGACGGTGTTGTCGGCGAAGATCATCACGCGATCACCGCGGACGACTCCGGATGCGGCCAGGTCCCGGGCGATCGCGTTGGCTCGCGTTTCCAGTTCGAGGTAGGTGACACGCTGCCTGTTGCACACCAGCGCCACCTTACTTCCGTGTCGGACGGCGGAATGGGCGAGGTAGTCATGTAGCAGTGGTATGGCATCATGCAACATACAGGCGCTCTTCCCGATGTTCGCAGTCGACGTCGACGCTGAGCGTGCATTCGAGCGTTGCACTGGGACAACCCGCGACGAACTGCTGATGAAGAAGTTGGGTCGACAACACGCCGACCAGCGCCATGTTGTCGGCATTGGACAGGTCGCCATCGCCAGTTCTGGCCTGGCATTTGGCAAGCAGGTGCGTGACCCCCTTTGGATCGAAGACATTCGCCTCGCGCAGGGCCTTCTGCGAAACCGCCTCGCGAGCGTAATCCGGAGCGTCTGCGCCGACGAAGCAAAGCGCGTTGGGCGCGCGGAAGGGCTGCTTCTTGCGGGCTACGATCTCGGAGGGCAGGATGGGTGCCGCCATGCGCTTCAGCACGTGCTTTTCGTCGAGGCCGCGGAGTTTGAAGGAGGGCGGCAGCGAATTCGCGAGCCTCACAAGTTCATCGTCCAGGAACGGGAAGCGCCCCTCGACGGAGTGAGCCATCAGCATCCTGTCGCCTTGCGAGGAGAGCAGATAGCCCGACATCAGTGTTTGCACCTCGAGATACTGGTCCTGCGCAAGGGGACTCCAACGGGCAAACTGCGCGGGCAGACGGGCGAGCAACTCGGACACGGCGTCGCGGCCCTGCGTTCGAGCCCGCATATCGGCCGTAAACAAGCGCTTGATGGCCCTGGTGGTTTGCCAGCGGGTTTCATGAGCAAAGCCCGGCGCGTCGTAAGCCTGAATATTTCGCCCGAAGAACTGACGCGCCATCGCCTGCTGTTGCACCGGCGAGCGGGTGAGATAGGGGTAAAGGCGTTCCAGGAGCCGAGAGCGTCGTGTCGAAGTCGGGTGGCGCCCCCAGAAGCGGCGGACCTTGCCTTCGCGGAACAGGTCGTAGCCGGCGAACATTTCGTCAGCGCCTTCGCCGGTCAGCACGACCTTGATTCCACGCTCGCGCACCAGGCGCGAGAGCAGGAAGAGTGGCGCCGGGGCAGTCCTCAGTATCGGGCGTTCGGTGTGTCGGATTACCTCCGGAAAGATTCCGGCTATATCTCTGCGCGAAACGACCACTTCATGGTGCTCACTGCCGGTCGCCTCGGCAACCATTCGCTGGAAGCGGGTCTCGTCATATTCGGCGTCGGCAAAACGCAAGGAGAAGGTTTGGAAGCGATCGCCCGCGAAGCGCCTCGCGAGCGAGGCCACAAGCGAACTGTCCAGCCCTCCGGAGAGGTAGCACCCGACAGGCACGTCGGCGCGCACCATTCTGAGCGCCGTCGCGGCCTCAAGAGCGCTAGACACGCGGTCCACCGCGTCGTTGGAGGACCCGGGGAACTCGCCCTGCCGCGATCCGAAATTGTCGGGATAGGAAGGCTGCCAAAAAATCCGCTCACGAACGGTGCCATCCTGATAGATGCGGACACGACCCGGCTCGAGTTCGTTGATTCCGTGGAAAACTCCTTGCGGCGGAACGACCGTCCAGAGCGTGAACGTCTGATCGATGCCGGCTGGATCAAGGGCGCGAGGTATGGTTCGATCGGCCGCGAAAATGGCTTTCACTTCGCTGGCGAAATAAAGCCGGTGCGCATGCTCGTTGAAATACAGCGGGCAAATGCCGAAGCGGTCGCGCGACAATATAAGACGATTGGCCACTGAATCCCAGATCGCAATTGCCCATTGGCCGTTCATCCGCTCGAAGGCCGTTTCTCCCCACTCACGATAGGCGTGTAGCGCGACCTCCGTGTCGCTGCGGGTTCGGAAGCGGTGGCCGAGCGCCGTGAGTTTTTCACGCAATTCGACGTAGTTGAATATCTCGCCGTTGAACACGATCCACGTCGTATCGCCTGTGTCCGCCATCGGTTGCTGGCCACTGGAAAGATCGACGATGGACAGGCGCACATGCGCCAGCCCCGCGCGTCTGTCCCGGTAGAGACCGCGCCCGTCGGGGCCGCGATGCGCCAGCGCGCCCATCATCTGCATCAGCGCCTGCCGCGAAGGAGAAGCCGCTGTGGCATTCAGCGCCACGATTCCAGCGATGCCGCACATGCTCGGTCAATCTCCGCCTTCCGCGGACAGCAAAGGCCGCGCGTGAAGATAGTGGGCCGCCCTTCGTTTCGCTTCGATGTCCTTGAACACTTTCTGAAGCTGGGGCTCGGTGAGGCCAGCAACCGCCGCGAGCTCATTGCTGGCGACCCCGTGGTTCAGGCCGTAGAGGCATAGATCCATCAGGTGATAGGGCAGCGCGAAATAGAATTCTTCCTGGCTTTGGGTCATGGAAAAGGTGTCGGTGGTCGGTGGCCGCTGCCGGATTTCATCATCCACCTCGAGATATTCCGCGAGTTGATAAACCTGGGTTTTGTAAAGGTGAACGATCGGCATCACGTCGGCGGCTCCGTCGCCCTGCTTGACGAAAAAGCCCTGGTCGTACTCGAGGCGATTTGGAGTGCCGACAACCGCGTATTTGAGGCGGTCGGCGTGATAGTATTCCGTCATCTTGCGCAGGCGCTGCTTGTAGTTTGTCGCAGCAACGATCTGCAGATAGGCAGCTGGCGGCAGACGCACGGTATCTACTTTACCCTGCGGATCCTGGACCGTGAGGCGGGTTATATTGAGCCCGCTGCTCTCCAGAACCGACGCGATCACCAGCTTGCATTTCCACCCTTCCCCATAGTCGGGAACGACGGTCTGGATCGCATCGATCTGCCGGCGGTAGGCCCCAATGGCCTCCAGTGCCGGTGCTATGTCCTCAAGGACGCTTTCAATGCCAAGCTGTGCCGCGACGCGGCGGCCAAGTCTCAGGGAGTCGCCGGAAGAATCCCGCTCCGGCATGAACAGTCCCAGGACCTTGTCTTTCCCGAACGCGCGCATGCACAAGGTCGCGACGACGGAGCTGTCGATACCGCCGGAAAGACCGACAACCACGCCGCGACGATGCAGGGTGCCGAGAACCTGAGTGCGCAAGGTGTCAACGATGCGATCGACCTCCGCGCGGGCATCGAGCGTCAGCATGTCCTTGCTGAATTCCGGAATTATGTCGATGACAAGTCCTCCCTTTTGCGAGATTCGGCGGGGGAATAGGTCTGCACGATGGCCGTCTCGATAAGCGGACGGTTGGTGGCAAGGTTTGGTTCGACGACAAGGTCGATGTGGCTGCCCGTGATCGAAATGACGTCCAGGTGTGCCAAGACGCTGTCCCAGCCCAAGGCCCGCGGCATTCCCTCCCTGCGACATCGGAACAAGGTACCGGAGAGGGGCAGAGCCGGTTTCGGTGCCTCAAGCCATTGGAAGAATGACTTCGCCCTTAAAACCTCCTGCAGTTCCAGTTTGGTCCTGAAGATCGTCGGGTTGAACTCTCCATTGGCAAATCTGTCCAGAATCCTGGCCAGACGCGCTTCGCCGCCCACGGCGACGGTGATCTTCGCAAGGGCTCTGCAAGCCATCCGATGCGCGGATATGCGGTTGGTGCGAATACGATAGAACGTACGGGTAAGTGTCTCCCAATGGTTGCTCGGCTCGTCCAGAAGGCTCGTGTCGAGGATGCCCAGGAACCGCACCGTTCGCCCGGCCTTCATGAGCCGTGCGGCAACCTCGAATGCAACCGCGCCACCCAGAGAATGGCCGAGAAGTCGCACGGGGCCCGCAGGTTGGATGCGGCTTATCTGCTCGAGTGCGGCGCCAGCCATGGCGCTGAGGGTGTTGTGTCCGTCCAGTATCGCCGCAAGGCTCGGATATCGGATCGGGTTTACACGGGCGACTTTCCCTATGGCGGCTGCGAACGCAGCCAGGCTCGGACCATAGCCAACGGACCCTGGAAACAGGAAAAGAACCGGGGGGTGGTGCTTCTTTTCGCGCCCTTCGCCCGACCGTGCAGAGACGACCGCCTCAACCATCTCGTCCAAGCTCATGCCGACGGTGAATGCTTCGAGGCCCAGCTCTTGCCCGATGGCGTTTTCGATCGCCATCACGCAGTGCAGCAGCTGCAGCGAATCTCCTCCAGCATCATCCCAGTTTCCCGTGGCAGTGCCTGTGTTGAGAACCTGCGTCCACGCGTGCTGCACTATTTGACGTGTGTCCTTTGCTCCTCCGGCGGGCGGAGCATCGAGAGTGGACGACCGGGCGACTCGCGCCCTCCTTCCGTGCGAACGATCTATCTCGGCCAGTGTTGCCAAATCGACCTTACCTCCCGACAGGCGTGGGATTGCGTCAACGGGGTGCAATCGCAAGGGACGCAATGGTGCCGGCAAGGTCATTCTGAGGAGCTGGCGAAGGTCGTCTGCAAAAGCGCCGCCTGCGAAGCGCTGGGGAACCGCGAAGGCGATGAGTTCCTGCGCGGCCGTTACCATCACCACGGCATCCGCCACCGAAGGCGCGCAACGCAAGACCCGTTCGAGTTCGGCGGGCTCGATGCGTCGACCATTGATCTTGATCTGGCGCCCTTTGCGGCCGACGATCCTCAAGATGCCATCATCGTCGAGCCGAACGAGGTCCCCGGTCGAAAAAAGCCGAGCCTCGGGATCGTCGGGGTCCGGCTGCGCGGGAACGACCACACCGTTCTCCCAATGACCAAGCAGGACATAGCGGCTTTTGATCAGAAGCTCTCCACTTTCGCCTGGCCCTACATTGCGCTCCGCTTCGTCGACGATAGCGAATGTCATACCAGGGAGCAGCCTGCCGACGGGAACCGACGCGTCTTGCTCGGGCCAGTCAGGCGGCAAGAACCATTGCGAACCGATGGTTTCAGTCGATGAGTAGCCGATCTGGATCAGACACTGGTCCGAAACGGCTTTGCGCAGCAAAGCGATGTCCATCCATGACACTTTCTCCCCACCGATCCGGGCCACTCTGAGCGGCCAGGAAGCGTCGGCGGGCGCCTCAGCCAGGAGGGCTCGAAGCAGTGCCGGCACAAGATAGGCGATCGTCACACCTTCGGACTGCAATCGAGCGCGCGTAGCGCGCAGGCCGACAGCCTCCACTTCGAGAAGATGCAACGTGGCGCCCGTCAGCAGCGCCGCAAAGATCTCCCGGCAACCGGCGATCGTGGCTGGCCCGGTCAGCGGCAGGAAAACGTCATCCGCGCTGATATGGCACGCATCGACATATTGCCGGACCCGCCATAGCAGGCTGCGTTGGCTGTTGACGATTCCCTTGGGGCGCCCGGTGCTGCCCGAAGTGTAAAGCACCAATGCGGGCGCATCGACCGAAACCATAGGGGGCTTATGCTGCTGTTCTGGGTGTTGATCGTTGGACGCCACGGCGGCCGCAATTTCGATCCAGACGATCTCTTGGGCCAATTCGACCGGGCGAACATTTTCGGCGCCTATAATCGCGCCGAGCCCCGCGGCACTGACTATATCGAAAATGCGAGAGGCGGGATCTCTTGTGTTGAGCGGGACCGAAGGCCGTCCCGCCGCCATGGTCGCCAACATCGCCACAGGATACCAAGCGGAGTTTGCTTGCAGGATGCCGATGGCCTGCCCTTCGGGGACGACGGCAGCGATATGAGTTGCCAGCGTCTCGACCGCCCGGAAAAGCTCAGAAAAAGTCAGGCGGTTCGCGCCGTCGCTGATTGCGAGCTTGTCAGGATACCGCCTGGCGACATCTCCAAGGTGGTCGAAGATTGGAGTGTCCGCAAATTTGGCACCCATCTGTCGGTAACGGCGCCAGACTGGCCCCCCTTGGTCAAGATCATATTCGGGAACGACTGACCACTTTCGGGTGGGTCGCAGATCCACCTGTAGGTTTTGATTTGCCACTTCCGAATGCAAACACACTGAGGACATTCAGGGCCCCGCCAAGCTGACGGTCGAACATCGCTCGCCGCGGAGATCTTTTCATCAATCATTCGGATGATGCCTCGATCTTGCCTAGCCAGCGCTTCCCGAGCGTCCTTCAGAAGTTTTGCCATCTGTGTCCAGCACCGGTCGTTTTTCCTTGCAAGCTCCGTCGAGCGCAAGACGGCTTGCCCAGGCGAACGGAGCGATCGGCATCTCCGCTAGAATCCGGGCTCGGTGCCCAGATTCACTGACTGGAACAATCATTCAAATGAACGTTGGTGTGATCTGAAATCCGGCTAAGCTTGATCCGTAGGGGAATGACTGCTCGTTCGGAGACGCTTGAGCATATGATCATCGAGTTGTTTGGGCCGCCTGGCGCGGGTAAAACCACGCTGCTTCGCGGCCTCTGCCAAGGGCTGGCGAGACACGGCATCAATGTGAAGACAGTAAATGGGTATCGCCTGATTGAACCTGGATCGGCTCAGGATGACGCTCCGGAAATCCGCCATGGCATAGGAAGAATTGGCAAAAAGATTGCCACATCCGGTCCTATCTTGCTGTCGACCTTGCCAAAGGACAGTGTCGCGGCCCGGCTTCTGGCATCGATCCCTCTTCGAAGCCGCGTGTGGTCATGGCGAATGAAGGTCGACATCGCCCAACTGTGCCAGTCCTGGCGCCAAGCGCGGGAGTCGCCCGGTTGCTTCATCTTCGAAGAGGGCATGATTCAGGCTTTGTGTGCGCTGGGTGTGCTGGCTAGAACTCCAAGCCTCGACGCGGTCCGCGAGTGCCTGGCGTTCCTGCCGCGGCCGGATCTCGTTGTGCAACTCGACGCGCCCCAGGAAACGTTACGCCGCCGTCTTGTGGATAGGCATGCGCAGCAACCGCTCCTCGAGGTTATGCTGTTCGAACTTGGCGTGGACAAAGGATTAAGGCAGGCCGAAATCTCAAGAGAGGTCGGCGAGTGCCTGCGCCAGGACCGATGGCCGTTGATACAAGTCAATGGTGCTGAACCTCACGACGTGGACGGGGTCGTCGCGCGCGTTCTGGGAGAGCATGTTGGTCATGCTGCCTAGGCTGGCCCATGACCTATGATCCATGACACATTTATGCATTTGGCGCCAAGCCGGGCAGCATCTGCCGCCAAGCGCGCAATCATGTCGAATCGTGCTGATCGAGCACTTCGAGCATGGTCGTCAACATGCTTCCGACTTCCTCAGAGATTTCCTCGGGGCGGATTCCCGCTCTGATGGCATCCGCCGTTGCTTGGTCCGCAAGTTTCGCCGCAAGAGCCGGATCGGCCTTGGTGTAGAGTGGGATCTTATCCTCTACCCATTTCTGCAGGAATTCGATGCCGCGCGCGCTCATACCAAGTACAAGCTCGGCGGGGCTTCTTGGTTCCGTCAGCCATATTCAAGAACGTCAGACCATCTTGCTCAGGCTGACGTCCCACGGTCACGTCACGATGAACGAGGACGCCGTCAGAGCCAGATGTGGCGATAGAGTGGCAAATTGGATCTGATGTGCGCCGCCCGAGCCGTCGCTGTCAAAGGAAAGCGCGCCGGTCGTGCTGTTATAGACGATGTGATCGCCGCTGTCGTGCGCGGCCCTGCCGGCGTAAAACGCCGAAGAGGGAAGGGCGCCTGTATGCAGGCCGGCAAACACGGTGTGGTCGAGTTGGATCTTGTCGTGGCCCACTTTGAAATCGGTGACCTTGTCGATATTGCCGACCTTGAGAGCCGAATCGAAGACAAAGACGTCGTTGCCGCCATGTCCGGTCAGAACGTCTCTCCCGCCACCGCCGTTGATAGTGTTGCTCCCGGAATTGCCATCGATGGTTTGGGCGAATTCGTTTCCCGTGAGCTTGATGGCGGCAGTTCCCAATTTGCTGGTGGTCGCAAGATGCTCGACCTGCGAGCCGGCCGACAGCGCGTAGCTCACCGATGCCAGCACGCTGTCGTTGCCGCTGTGCCGCAGTTCCACCACCTTGTCGCCGGCGTTGTTGACATAGTAGGTGTCGTTGTAGCCGCGGCCCATCATCGTGTCCGCGCCAGCGGTGCCGCGAAGCACATCCGCGCTACCCGTGCCGTAGAAAATGTGATCGCCGGTGCTGGTCGGAGGGACACTTGTGGGCGGAGGCGCTGTGCTGGTAGGCGGCGGCGTCGGTTCGCTGGCCGAAGGACCGCTTGCGGTGCTCTGGTTGTGTTGAAGGAACAGAGCCTGCAGCGTCGGCGAGCTCTCAAGCGCCGTGTCGCCCTGTTGAGAACCCCAAGCATAGGCATAGTCGAAGGCCGGCGAAGGCGCTACCTTGGCCCAGTGGTCCAACATGGTCTTTTCCTGAGCAACGCTGGGCAGGACATAGCGACCGCCCGTGTCGGTCGTCCAGTCGCCGCCGCCGAAGGTCTGATACACGGGAACGACCTGACTGAGCGGGATGCCCGAGGCGACGGCCGCCGCCACAGTCCTGTCGATCATGTTGTAATCAATCGTGCTTGTTCCGGTCCGTACCGGGTAGGGATCCAAGCCGTAATAGTCGATATGCGTGTTGGCAGGATTGAAGGTGTTTGAAAAGTCGGGGTTAGCGGAAGACCCCATGTTCATCATTGTTATGAAGGTCTTGGCGCCGGGCAGGTGGCTGTGGATCCAGTCTGACTCCGCCTTCAGATCAGCGGCGGTGGCATAAGTTCCCCATTTGCCGGTCGGGTCCGGCTCATCGACGAGGAAGAAGCCAAACACTTTCGGATTGCCGATGAAGGGCGTGACCTTCTGGATAAAGGAGGAGGTTGCACCATCTGCTTCATTGAGCCACACCAGGCCTTTCTGGCCGGCCGGCAAGGCGTTGAGCTGGTCCAAGGAAGATACATCAACAAGATTGAATCCGGCTTTCGCGACCTCGGAGGCCGACCCGCCCGAGGCGTAATGGAGTGTTGTCATTGACATACCCTTCGTCCGATTCGGTAGGCGCCCCACACCTGCCTAGGGAAAGGATCCATTAGCGACAAATCAAATACCGGCGTCCCTTGATAGAATCTTTGATCATCGTCCGGAAAACACAACAGCCTCGATGCTACGCTTGCGTCAGAGGTTTGTAGATGATCCAAGTATGTCGGGCGCTCAAGCCTGCAACGAAAGCGTTGCAGCGAAGTCTGCCGGAGCGCCTGCGCATTTGCAGTGGCGGCAATCGGCCAATGCGCGCTTCGGTTGCGCGAGCCACCGCCCAAATGCGCGCTTCCGCAGGATTTATTCGAGCTCAGACCGCAAAAGAATCGCGTCCTGGCGAAGCCCTCCCATTGCAGCCGCTCAATGCTCCTCGTGAGCAAAGCCTCGGCGCCAAATGTCCGCAAGGTCATGCGAGGCGCTCGCCGCTGGCAATTGCGGAGAGGCACTGAACTGGATCCCGCCGGGTTCAACCGAAAGGCGGGCGTGCGGGTCCGAATGACGGGGAGCATGGCAACGCGGTCGCCCATCCGCAGGAAGAGGCGGCTGGTGGTCCGACCGTATCCAAAGACCGGGTGAAAGCCTGTTCCAGACGAAGCGGTCGGGAGAACTGCCGGTGCGAGTCATCACACCATCTGGGTGCGATGTTGATCCGGCGTGAGAAGGCGGGCAGAGAACGCGAGCGCGCGGACCCCGTCGAACACAGCCCTCTTTTTCTAAATATCCGGCCCGCCGTGTCGTACGCGAACGTGTCGTCGTTGCACCGTCAGACCGGATGATCCAACGCACTGACCGAGGCGACAGCGATTGTGGCTGCATTGCCGCATCGTTGATCAGCTTGCTTCATGCAAACAGACGAGGACAGCACGAAAGCCTGCTCCTAGCGTGGGACTGGCTGTTGTGTGTTCAGGGGCGATGAAACCGGCCATGGAAACCGCGGATAGGGTCAGCTGTTTTACGAGATTGGGATCGCATCCAGGAGCGACAGGATGAGTCCGCATCTGGTTTGCGTTGGCGGCGAGGATCATAGACTAAGAATCCCGTTTCTTTTGGCGCTTCGCGAAAGGGGTTTTCAAGTCACTGCCGTTTCGAGTGATCTCGGAGCCGCCTTTTCACCCCATGGCATTGCCCATCGCCGATTCGGGTTCGACCGCTTTGGCAGCGGCGGTGCAGAATGGGGTGCTGTCGGCGCGATCCGTGAACTGATGTCCGAACTGCGTCCGGACATCATTCAAAGTTTCGACACCAAGCCCAATCTCCTAACTCCACTGGCGGTGCGCGGGCACGTTCCCGTCGTTCGCACCATCAACGGGCTTGGTTGGACATTCTCGTCGCGGGAGCCGCGGGCCCTGGCATTGCGTCCTTTCTTTTGCGGCCTTCAGGGGGTGGCGTCTCGTTGGACAGCCATGACCGTCTTCCAGAATAGTGATGATCAGGCCTTCTTCGAGCGCTATCGGCTGGTGGCTCGCGGCAAAGGGCGACTGATCCGGAGTTCTGGCATCGACCCCGATGCATTCTCGATGGCAAGGTATCGTGGTCCTTCGGCTGCCACGATGCGCGAGGAACTTGGCCTACAATCGGCCCAGGTCATAATATTTGTCGGTCGGCTCACGCGGCAGAAGGGGATTCCAACCCTCATCGAGGCGGTTCCTCGCGTTATCCGCGAGAGGCCCAACGCGCGTTTCGTACTTGTCGGCCCGCAAGACTCCGAAGGTCCGTTTGCCGTCAGCAGAGCCGATATCGAGCGCCATGTTCCCCACGTTGTCGCATTGGGGCCAAGGCGCGACATTCCAGCCCTCCTTGGCATGGCGGATATCTTTGCGTTTCCGACGCAATATCGCGAGGGAATTCCGCGTGTCCTGCTGGAGGCGGGATTGTCCGGATTGCCGATCGTCGCCTCGAATATGCCGGGCTGCAACGATGTGGTTGAGGATGGCTGGAACGGCTATCTCGTGGCGCCGCGCGATGCGGATGGCTTGGCCTCCCGGATAGTCGATCTTCTTTCCGACCCCGCCCGTGGCAAGACGATGGGCAGCCGTTCCGTCGGATTCGTGCGGGAGCGGTTCTCGCTGTCGTGGGTGATCGACCAGTATTGCGACCTGTATAAGACAATACTGGGTGGCAGATATCGCAGCAGGCTTGTTCAAGCTGCGCAGGCGAATCCGAGGGAAGAGGCGGTGCCAAGCCCCCATCGACTGGGTGAGGCGCGGCAATGATGCGTGATGCGCTTCTGGCCTTCGGCGTCGCGATGTCCTACGCGGCGCAACTCAGCATCCCAGGGCTGCCCTTCGGCTACAGCGAACTGTGCCTCACGCTCTGGATAATGCTGTCGATGACGCGAATCCTTGCTGGCGGCCAACTGGAGGTTACGCCGGCCCTGGCCAAGCTTGGGCTTTTCTGGCTGATCCTGGCGCTTGCCATGGGCGTGGGTTACATCATCGGTTTTCTGACAACCACGTTGTTCCTGGATCCGTTGTTGCACGACACGCTGGCCTATGTGCTGTTGGCGTGCGTCACCTGTCTGGCCGCTGCGGAGCCCAACGCGTCTTTCCGTTTGCGTCGTATCGCCTGGTGGATGGTTGCTATCGCGAATGCGGGCTTCATCATTCAGGTAGGGCTTGGCTTCGGCTGGCTCCATCAGGCTGGGGTCGAGCCCTGGTACTGGGACCGCTTCTGCGGATGGTCCGACAATCCGAACCAGCTTGCGCTCTACTGCGCCCTGCTCGGTCCACTGGCCTTGCATCTTGCCACAACCACCAGCAATAAATGGGGAAGATGCCTTGCCCTATGCAGCCTCATATTCACCGTTTACGTCGGAAGGCTGACAAAAAGCGATACCTACCTTTATACCACGGTCCTGGCTTGTCTGATCCTTCTCGGGCTGCGGGTCCGGGCCTGGCTGACGAGCGACGGCAATAAGGCGAGCCTTTCAAGGCAGCTTGCCGTCCTGATGGCCGTTGGCTTCCTGCCGCTGGCCCTGTCTATAGCGCCCTATGCCCTCAGCGAGGCCTCCAGCGCCGAAGACTTCGCCAAGAGCCTGACCAAAGACAAGGGCGGGGAAGCGACTGCCCAAACCGCGGCGCTTCGCCTCTACCTCTGGAATGCAGCCTTGGAGAAGGGGGCACGATCGGGATCGCTTGGACTGGGTCCGGGCCCGCACCTAGATAGTCCCCCCGTGGTCAATCAACAGTTTTTGCCGCGGCCCTTCGAGGCGCACAGCACCATCCTGGATCTCTACACTCAGGGCGGCCTGATTTCGGTTCTAGCCCTGATGTGGATCTTCGGCTCGGCTGCGTTGTCCGCCTGGCGGGCGAAGCTGGATGCTCTGGTGGCGCTCGTGGCATCGATCGCCGTCTTCAGTGCTCCGCATTTGGTCATCCGCCATCCGATCGTGTGGTTCTGTCTGACCCTCTGCCTTGTCGCTGGGACGCCGGAAGCGATCCCCGCGATTGTTCGCGAGAGGAGATGCTAGAATGTGTGGGATCGCCGGAATTTTGTTGGCGCCCGATGCACCCAACGCAAGTGCGCTCAGGGCCATCGGACCGATGGCGACGGCGCTTCGTCATCGCGGACCTGACGGTGAGGCCTTCTGGGTGAGCCGTGAAGGGGGGGTAGCCTTCGGCCACCGGCGACTGGCCATCGTCGATCTGTCCGGAGCGGGTCGCCAGCCAATGCTCTCCGCGAGCGGTCGGTATGTCATCACCTTCAATGGCGAGATATACAACTTTCGCGATCTGCGCCGTGAACTGGAAGGGGCGGGCCATCATTTCCGCGGCGCCAGTGACACGGAGGTCATGCTGTGCGCGATCGAAAGCTGGGGCCTTGATGCAGCCCTCGCGCGCTTCGCTGGCATGTTTGCTTTCGGGCTGTGGGACCTGGAGAACCGAACGCTTCAGCTTGCCCGCGACCGAATGGGCAAGAAGCCACTCTATGTCGCCTTGACACGTGACGCGCTTGTCTTCGCCTCGGAGCTGAAGGCGATCACTTGCTTCCCAGGCTTCACTCCGGAACTCGATGTCGATGCGGCGACGACGATGGTTTCCAACGGCTGGGTGCCGGATGACCGTTGCATTTGGCAAGGCGTGTTCAAGCTGCCGCCTGGTTCAATCCTGTCGGTCACTGCGGCGCAATTCGCCGACGCCCGCGGCACCGGTTCGCTTGCGCATCGCATTCACCCTTGGTGGTCGCTGGCCGATGTCGCCAGCAAGGGACAGCGCGATCCGATAGCCGCCAGCGACGAGGACCTCGCGACCGAGCTCGACAGCCTGCTCCGACTGGCCGTCAAGGAACGAATGGTTGCAGATGTGCCGCTGGGCGCCTTTCTGTCGGGCGGGATCGACAGCTCGACTGTCGTCGCCCTGATGCAGGCACAGTCCCGAAACCCCGTTCGGACGTTCACCATAGCGTTCGGGGAAGGTGGGTTTGATGAAGCTCCCCATGCGGCCGCGGTTGCTCGCCATCTGGGCACCGATCATACGGAACTTCATCTCTCGCCGGCCGCCGCGCTTGAGGTCGTTCCGGAGCTGCCCCGGATTTGGGACGAGCCGTTTGCCGATGAATTGCAGATACCGACGCTGCTGGTGTCGCGCCTCGCGCGGCAACACGTAACCGTGGCGCTTTCAGGCGATGGTGGCGACGAGTGCTTCGCAGGCTATTCTCGACACTTCCTGGCAACCCGCCTCACAAAGCAGCATGAGCTGCCATTGTCATTTCGCCGGCTGTTGGCATCGGGGGCTGGGTTGCTGGCCCAAGCCTCTCAGAAAGATATCTTCGGCAATCTGCCGCTTTCGGCGAATATGCGGCATGGCTTGCGCGGTGACCGCCTGGCTCGCCTTGCCCGCCTGCTCGCGGCGCGAGATGAGGACGAACTCTTTCTGCAACTGACAAAATCTTCAGCCAACGACCTTGTTCATCGCAAGCCGTCGACAGCACCTACCGACACGACAAAGCTCGACGGCCTGCTCTCGCGTCTCCTATTCGCCGACATGACAGGCTATCTACCGGGCGACATTTTGGTGAAGCTCGATCGAGCCACCATGGCCAACAGCCTCGAGGGGCGATGCCCGATCCTGGACCATCGCGTCGTTGAATTCGCCTGGCGCTTGCCAGCCCGTGCCAAAGTCCGAAACGGGAAGGGCAAATGGTTGCTTCGCCGACTGCTTGATCGTTATGTACCACGCCGACTGGTCGACCGGCCCAAGCAAGGTTTCGACGTTCCGGTCGGGACTTGGTTGAAAGGGCCCTTGCGCGGCTGGGCAACCGATATCATTGCCACGATCGGCCGCTCCGGGGACGGGGTCATCGACCGTGAGAAGGTCGACGCATGCTGGCGCAATCATCTGCATGGAAGCCAAGATAATTTCCGCGACCTGTGGCCGGTGCTCATGTTTCAGGCGTGGCGCAACGAAGCCATGCGGCCATCGACGGTCGCCACGCACCCTTCTTACCATATCGAACTGACAGGGGATTGAGATGGAAGGTTCCATAGCCAACCGCGCCCGGCGTCCGCGCGCCAAGCAGATGGAAGTTGGGACACTTGAAACCAATCTGCGCTTGATGCGGCCGCCCCGCGAGCCAACGCAATCGTCACCCTTCCACCAGCTCGTCATCATCCTGACGACGCGAAAATGGTTCTTGCTTGCCATGGCCCTTCTGGGCGGCATCCTGGCCGGACTGGCAGGCTTCACCCGCCCGGTGCTGTTCGAGGCAACGACCCAGGTCATTATCGATGCCCCGAGCAGCAGTGCTTCGGGCGGCGTGGCATCCGCCCAGGACTCGCTGGAATCGAACATCGATGATCATCTGACGATGCTCTCCTCGCAAGGCCACCTGCGTCGGGTCTTGGCAGCACTGCGCAAAGCCCAACCAGTCGACGGTAACGGAAAGACCGTCGTCAATGCCGTCCCGCCCGCGGCTGGCTCGTTCCTCATCGATCTCCTGAACAGGGCCTGGAGACAGGATAACACGGTGGCGGAAAATCCGGACGCAGCGGACGCGCCCGAGCTGAAGGCGCTACGCAACGGAATGAGGGTCGGACAAGAGCTGCGATCGCGCGTCATCACCATCGGCTTCACCGATCCAAATCCGGCGCGTGCGGCACTTGTCGCGAACACGTTTGCCCAGGTCTACATTCAAGATCTGGTACAAAAAAGCCGGGCATCGGATCAGGTTCATCTGGATTCGATAGTCGCCAGCCTTCCGCAAGTACAAAGGGATCTTGTCGAAGCGACAGATCGGCTGGAGACATACCGGCTCACGCATGGCGCCGTCGATCAGACTGCGGCCAACAACGCAGCCAGTGAGACAGCGGAACTCGGCCGGCAGATATTCCTATCGAAAGCCAGTCTTTCCGCGTCGGAAGCGCGCCTTCGCCGTATTGAGGACCTGCGCAAGGCGGGCGCCCCGGTCACGGCCATCGCTGAAGAAATCGGGTCGCCCGTGTTGACGGACCTGGTGACACGCCAGTCGGGTGCCGCCGCCGACGGCGATCTGCGCAACGCGATCGCCCGCGAAATGGAGCAAAGCGTTGCCCGAATCGCTGCCGAGGCAAATGTCTACCGGTCTCAGGCTACGGCTCTTGAAAGTCGCAAGGCGATGCTCGACGCGGCCGTGGCCGACACGGCGAGCCAACTTTCGGGGCTGCGTTCCCTTGAGCCTAGGGTAGCCATCGTGACGCAGCATTACAACGAACTCCTGAGCCGGCAGCAGGATCTGATACGTCGCATCGCCGCTCCTTCGCCAGGCGTAGCGGTCCTTTCGACCGCCTGGCCGCCGTCGACCCCCGTGACATTGTCGCCGATTTTCCTGATTCCCCCCGGCATGGTCGTCTTTGGTCTCATGGGGGCGGTCATTGTCCTGGTCCGCAACGGTTTCAACCAAACCTTGCGCAGTGAAGCCGAAGCCGAGGCCGAGCTTGGGGTCCCGTGCGTAGGACTGCTTCCCAGGGTTGCGGGACTTAATGCCAGAAAGCTGCGGCATCTGGTTCTGAGCCAGCAGAACTTGCCGTTCAGCCGCGCCGTGACTTCGCTGCTCGTCACTGCGGCGCCAACTCAGGGGAAGGGGCAGCCGCCGCATATCATTCTCGTGACGTCCAGCATCCAGGACGATGCCAAGACCGAGTTGGCATGGAGCCTGGCGCTGGCGGCAACGCGGCTGGGAGGAAGAGTGCTTTTCCTCGATCTCGATCGCAAGGATGTACGGCTCACGAACGGGTTTCGTGGTGAATTCAGCACCGACAAGGCCCGGAACTCCTTCGGCGACTATGTGAATGAACGTTGCGTGCTGAAGGATGCAATTACGAGGATGCCGGAAATCGGTATCGACCTCATGGCCGCTCCAGCACCTTCCGATGATCTCCTGACGCTTCTGTCCACCGTCGACAAATGCCAGTTCACCGAGGAGCTGCGTTCGGCCTACGACGTGGTCATCATGAACGGTCCCCTGGGCCTCGGGGGGCCTGAAACCAGGCTGCTTAAGCGCTGGGCCGATTCGGTGCTTTTTGCCGTTCGCTGGGCAAGGACGAGGCGCAGCATTGCCCGTGGTGCTCTGGATGCAATAGGGGCCGGCGGATCCGCCACCGTTCCAGTAGGGAGTGTGCTCACCCGGGTGAACCTGAAGAGGCTAGCCGGCTCCAGGCTCGGAGACAACGCCGATCTTCTGTTGGAGAGGGTTTGAAGATGCGTGTGCGATCTTCAACAGAAGCTCCAGGGAGCGATCGCGCCCCTAAATCGAGCCAGCTACACGATGATCATTGAATTTTTCGGACCTCCAGGATCCGGCAAAACAACCTTCGCACATGCGCTTGCGCAGCAGCTGCGCGGGAAAGGCTATCACGCCAAGGTCGCTCTCAGCTACAAGCCAAGCACCAGGGCCGCCAAATATGACCTCGGAATCTTGCTATTCATATCACGGATCGTATCGGCGATATTTTCAACCTCCAGAATACTGCTTTTTTCGGCAGGGCGAGCCGATGATATTTCCAATTCCTTTGCAATGGTGAGGATGATACCGCCAAGAAACCGAATTTGGCGCGCGCGAATCTGGCGATACATCCTGCACCTTTCGCGTTGCTGGAAGTCTGCTGAGCAATCGCCCGAAATTATAATTTTCGATCAAGGATATGTTCAAGCGATTGGTTCGCTTGCGATGTTTAATGGGAGCACCAACCCCAGAGCGCTGGAAAAGGCGCTCAGCCTCGCACCGGCGGCCGATCTCACCGTCAGGCTCTTGGTGCCAGCTGCGGTCGTGGAAAGTCGCCTTCGTCGGCGGATGGAGCTTGAGCCGCCGGCGGAACGGATTTTCGAGGCCGACTTGAACGTGAACATGCGCTCGTTCGCCGTTTTTGAAGCGATGCATGACCTCCTGACAACATCTGGCCGGGAAATCATCTCCGTCGAAAACACCGATGGTCCATCGACCTTTAAAAGTATTTGTCGGATTGAGAGACAAATACTTTCTGCATTGTCGCGCTTCGATAGGGCGGTCGGCGAAAAGCAAATTGAGTTGCCAGCTCATCGCGCAGATGTAACTGGTTCAGCAACCGCACCGCCGCGCAACAAGGACATGGGCTCGCGGCTCGCTTGGGCAAGCATATCCGCCTTGCTGATCTATATTGGTGGCGCTGGTTTGACCAGTCTTGCCCAGTTGGCAATTGCACGCCTTATCGGACCTCACAACTACGGCATCTATTCCTACGTTCAGGCTTGGACGTCAGTGCTCGCCTATCTGGCAACGCTTGGTTTTAATGTATCATTGTTGCGTTTCCTCCCGGCCTATAGGGCCAGTGGCAGGCTTGATCTGGCCCGCGGCGTGATAAGATTTGCGCTGCAGAGATCGCTGATAGCGGCAACCTTGTTCGGGATGATCGGCGCTGCGTCCGTCCTGTTCCTTTCAGATCCAACGGAAAGAGGGCTTGAGACAAGCATCGTGCTCGGCATGATGGCTGTGCCCTTGGTTACGGCCTATGCTCTCGGAGCCACGCTTGTGCGTGCTTTCGGCGGCGTTGTCTCGGCGTTGTTGCCGGAGCGCATCATGCGAGACGGGCTCCTGCTCGTGTTGGTAGCGCTCCTGGCATTGTCGGGATTTCGAACAGTGGATGCGCCCTCGGTGACGCTGGCGGTGCTTGTGAGTTCCGCTTTCACAGCGGCGCTGGTGTTCATCATCGCTAGGAGGTTTGAACCACCCGGCCTGGGACACGCCAAGCCAAGTTATGCCTCGAGGGAATGGTGGCTTGCCGTCCCCCCGCTCATGCTCATCACTGGGCTCGATGTTTTCGTCAGTCGGGCAGGAGTCCTGGTTTTGGGCTGGACAAGCCATATTGCTGAAGCGGGTATTTTCGCGCTGGCCTTGAATGTCGCGATGCTCGTGGGCCTGTCCCGTATCGCCGTGGCAACCATGTTTTCGCCAACAGCAGCCGATCTCTACGTCAGAGGCGATCGCAGAGGCCTACAACAGCTGTTCGCGCGCGCAACCCTGCTTTCTGCTGGCGGTGCCATCCTGGTGGCCGTCCCAATGATGGTGATAGTCGAGCCGTTCTTGAGCTATTTCGGTGAGGGTTATAGCGCGGGAGCGCCGATCGCACGGGTTCTGATTTTGGGATATGTCTTTGTCGCGCTGTGCGGGCCCCAACAGAATCTCCTGACCATGACTGGAAATGAATGGGCTGCGGCAACGACGATGGTAGCGGGTGCTGTGGCCAATATAATTGCCTGTGCAGCCGGAGTTGCGGTGTACGGCCTGCTTGGCGCTGCGGTGGGTGTGGCACTTGCACTGAGCATCTGGAGCATTGCCATGGCCGTCTATATCCGCAAGCGACTGAAAATCATGCCAGGCTTGGTTTTTGCCTTGCTGTCGATCAGGCCGAGCGCGGTCGATGCCCGTCAATGGCATTGGTTCTTGAGGGCGAGCAAATGAGAGCACTGTTTTGGCTACGGTGATTGCCGTCGTTCGGGCAGGAAGTCACGAAGCCCGGATCGCACAAAGGCCATAGGGCTGCACAGACGCTTCGGCGTATCTCTGTTCCGGACACCCGCGCGGGCAGCCGATACTTCGCGGGCTGTGTCCGTCATTTGAAGGATGCATCAGTTTCGGAGGCGCCCCAGGGTGTGCTCACAATCTGCGGAGCATCCATGGAACAAGCCCGAATGGCGAGCGCCTCGGCGCCTGCAGTGCGCCGTCGCTCGGAGAGATCGACGCCTGTCGAGCGCAGCCAACGCGAAACCCTCACCCAGGTCCAGGTCCTGCGCGCTCTCGCGGCTAGTTCGGTCGCGCTGCGACACGCCCAGCATGATGCGGCCACCCTGGAATTACAGGCCGGCCGCACCTTTCAGAGCTGGAATCCGATACCATGGAGCGCTGGAGTCGATATTTTCTTCGTGATTTCCGGCCTTATCATGGTGCATACGTCGCGACAGCTGTTCGCAAAGCCCGGGGGCGCGCGTCTCTTCATTTCCCGCCGGATCGCGCGAATTGTCCCGCTATATTGGGCGCTCACCTCGCTCTACATTGCGGTAGCGGTGGCCGCCCCAAATCTTCTCAACCAGAGCTACGTCGATTTCAGGTTTGTAGTCGAATCCTACTTATTCGTTCCGGCCAGTCGCCCTGACGGCTTCGTTCAGCCGGTCTACGAGTTGGGTTGGACGCTCAATTATGAGATGCTGTTTTACGTGCTGTTCACGGCGACGATCGTGCTGCCCATGCGGTGGGCAGTTACGGTCCTGCTCACGATCCTGGTTGGGATGGTGCTCTTGGGCGCTCTTGCGGCTCCTTTGCCAGAGCCTTGGGGTTTCTGGACCAATCCGATCATCCTCGAATTCGCTTTCGGCGCGATGATCGGGGTCATGTGCGCCTCGGGCCTGCGGCCTTCCGGCCCAATCAGGGCCTGTGTCGCCGCAACGGGACTGGGTGCCCTGATGCTTGCGGCGGCGTTTCCCGATATCTCGGCCGGCCTTGGTCGCCCTGTCGTGTATGGCATTCCGGCGTCTCTAATTGTTTGGAGTGCTGCCCTGGCAGAGCCGGGTAAACTGAGGCATGACAGCCTGGCGGCGAGGTGGGCCGCTGGCGTTGGCGATGCGTCATACGCTCTTTACCTCATGCATCCATTCGTGATCCGCGCCATGCGCATAATTTTCTGGCGTACAGGCTTGATCTTTGTGCTCGGCCCGTGGGCTTTCATCGGTTCGGCCTTGGCGATAACCCTGGGCGTGGCATTTATCACCCACCGTCTGTTCGAGAAGCCGCTCACCCGCTATGCGCGGCGCCTTTTGGGGGTCGGGCACAGCACAGGGCGGCAGCTTGGGCCCCTTCCAGTGCCGGCCTATCCCAAGACAGATTGATGGCGAGCCGCGACCCTGCCACACCAAGGAAATGCCGCTGTTGTGCTCACTATGCCGTTGCCGTAAGGCCGGCTGGTCGCACCTGTCCGACGGGGCATGCATGGAATTCCCGATACCATTCCACGAAACGTTGCACGCCGTCCTCCAGTGTTGTCGCCGGTGCGAAGCCAACGGCGCGGCGGAGGTCCCTGACATCGGCGCGGGTTTCCAGGACGTCACCTGGTGGTAAAGGTACGTTGACGCGAACGGCGCGGCGACCAAGGGCCGTCTCGATGAGCGCGATCAGATGGTTGATTTCTTCAGGCCGATCATTGCCGATATTGTAGAGCCGATACGGCGCCGAACTGGTGGCAGGATCGGCAGCGCGACCGTCCCAATCGGGATCCTGACACGGTGGTTTGGCGAGCACGCGAACAACCCCCTCTACGATGTCGTCGATATAGGTGAAATCCCGCCATACGCGCCCGGCATTGGCGATTTCGATCGTTCGGCCCTCGGCGATGGCATGGGTGAAAGTATAGACAGCCATGTCGGGCCTGCCCCAGGGACCATAGACGGTGAAGAAGCGCAGTCCGGTTGCGGGCAAGCCGAACAGATGGCTGTAGGAATGCGCCATGCACTCGTTGGCGGCCTTGGTGGCGGCGTAGAAGCTCACCGGATGATTGGCACCATGATGCTCGGAAAAGGGTATGCGTCGATTGGCACCATATACGGAGCTCGACGAGGCATAAACGAGATGGCTGACGCCGGCGTGTCGGCAGCCCTCCAGAACGTTGAGAAACGCGACTATGTTTGACTCCACATAGGCATGCGGGTCCACGAGCGAATGACGTACCCCGGCCTGGGCGGCCAGATGCACGAAGTGCGATGGCTGGAATTCGCAGAACAGCGCTTTCACCAGCGACCGGTCCGCCAGGTCGAAGCGCATCGGCGTGAACCTCGGCTCGGCGCAGAGCCGTGTAAATCGCGCCTCCTTCAGCTTCAGGTCGTAGTAAGGCGTGAAGTTGTCGACGCCGATGACCTCGGCGCCGAGCCGCAAAAGGCGTAACGCAACATGAAATCCGATGAACCCAGCGGCGCCCGTGACGATGATCGGCCCCGTGTGCGTAAGGGTCGACGCAGCACCATCCTGCAGCCCGTGAACGATATCCGCCAGCTTGTTGACCTTCGAATCTGCTTCGGCCATGGCAAGTCACTCCCGTTTCCAGGTTCCGCGTTCCGCGCTATCTCGGCAGCGCTTGAACGATCGGAAATGGCGCCGCCGGCCTTGTGATCTACGCGACAGCGCGCTCAATGCGGGCCGCCGCTGTCTGAATCAAAGCGGATGCAGACAGCAGTCGATTTCTCATGGCAAAACCGAAATGCGCCCCAAAAGAGCCACTAGTTCCGCCTGACGCCTCGTGTCGGTCTTGGCGAACAGCGAGGCGAGCTGAGAGCGAATAGTCGTGCGACTGAGATGCCAGCTACGGGCGATCTCCAAGGGCGCGTCGCCATGGGCCAGGCGTAGCGCCAACTGCGTTTCCGCGCTGGTCAAACCGAACATCCTTTGCAACGTGCGAGGGTTGGCCGCCGATTTGTTATCCCGGTCCAGCAATGCGACGACGGTTGTCCCGTCCGGTGTAACGACGCCCGTCTCGTTCATGGTCACCGGCCTGTCGCCTCTGCTGTGGATCACTACCCATGAGAGTGAGCCCGGCTGGAGGTGGACCGGAACATTCGCGACCAGCCGCCTCAACCCGGCAGCAAGCTCGACGGCTGTATCAGTTGCTTCGCCCTGGCGTGCGAGGGTGTCCCGAGCGGCAGCGTTCCATTCTATTACTTTCTTGTCTCGGTCCAGGACGAGATAGCCGCAACCCATACGATCAAGCATGCCGGTGATGGATTCCAGGCTGCGTCGTCGAGATCCGCCGACCCTTGCGTCCGGCCGGTCCACAAGGCTTATCGGCCTTTCGTGGCGGGTATCGTTCAATACAATGTATTGCCTGCCTGCAAGCGCATCGTTTCGCGTTTCAATCAGTGTCATCGCTTCCACCCAACCCATTGCTACTGACGCAAATCAAATCTGATGAAGTTGCTGCTTCAACTTGAATTTCCACATACTGCGAGAAATCTGCGAATGGTTTTTCCGCAGCGTCTCTTGGATATATCTTTCTGAAGAGCGCTCCTGACACCATGATTTTATTCGCCGGCAAAGTCATGGCAATCGGGCATTGGGATTAGGTGCCACCCCTTCGGCCTAGTCTCGACGGACTAGACCGAAAGTTGTAGTCTTTGCGCATGGGTTCGGACCTGCGCTGGCTCAAATCGAATGTGTCGAGCACTACGTGGGCTCATCTAGCTTCGCTTTTGGTGTTTGCAGCATCGATAGCATTCGAGGCGATAAGTACGGTATATGGCGGCCAGCCGTTGCCGCTTGTTGCGTTTATCCCCATAACCGTTGTCATCGTGTATCTTGAGGGCCGTTTTGTTGCCATCGCAGCAACGCTTCTGATGGCGGTCGCCGGCTTGTGGATGCGACACCTGTTGGACGGTCACCTCACTGGTGGAGACTGGACCGGGGCCGTCTTCCTTCTGGGTTCGGGTAGCCTGATCGCAGCTGTGTTCCACCGCCTGCGACAAGATCTGCATGGTGCGCTCAGGGTGGCAGAAGCGAGGCTCGGTGCCATCGACGCTGCCGCCTTGGGCTTTGCTAATACCAATCGCCATGGCGAACTGCTGCAGTCGAATAGACGGCTTTTGGAGATGACCGGCTACGCGCACAAGGAACTTGCCCAACTCAAGCTGGAGGAAATCATTGTCCCCGACGATCGAGGTACTGTGCGGAAACTTTTGGAAGATTTGGGCAATGGGACCGCGTCGGCTACGGATATCCGCGTTTTGCGCAAGGATGGCACGGCATTCTGGGCTCACCTGGCCCTGTCTTCGTCGCGGCCGGAAGAGGCGCCAAATGAGAGCGTATTCGCGGTGGTTGACGATATTTCCGAGCGACAAGCGGCACGCGAGGCCCTTCGGGCTCAGAAGGAATGGCTCGATCTCGCCGTATCTGCCGGGCGCCTTGGCACATGGCAAATAGACATTGAGGATGGGACAGTCGCCGGCTCCGGCAAGTTCTGGGACATTCTTGGTCTGCCTCCGGCCCCAGTCCGCCGCTTGCAAGAACTCTCGGCCGTAATCCATCCCGTCGACTGGCCGAAGCTGTCCGCCTCGGCAAAGCCTTCATCGGCATTGAACTATGACGTCGAGATTCGTGTCCGGCAAGTGGATGGTCACACACGCTGGATTGCATTGCGTGGACGGCAGGAAGAGCACGGCGACCGCAAAATGCGCATCGGGGTGGCGGCGGATCTGACCGAACGTCGACAAACAACTTTGCTTCGCGCCGCCGTAAAGAGACGCGAGCGCATAATGCGCGAAGAGCGCCATCGGTTCAGCAATGTGTTTCCAGTGATTAGAGCTCTGGTCAACATGATCGATATCCCCGACAATGATGTTGCCAAATACAAGGAGATGTTGATCGATTGGATTCGAACACTGGAGGCGACCCATCGGATCCTTTCTCGTCACGCCAACCTGTCAGGGATGCTCCATGAGCTCGTGGACCGGGAATTGCAGCCCTTCAAGGAGACACGCGACATAACGATCAGTGGACCTTCCCTCACTGTGCCAAGCGGCGCCGCCGAGGGCTTGGCGATGATCCTTCACGAGTTGACGACAAACTCGGTGAAACATGGTGCGCTGGGTGACCCGAATGGCAAGGTCGAAGTTAAGTGGCGATTTGCATCCGAGGACGAAGGTGACGACCTCGTGTTCGATTGGGTGGAATCGGGCCGACGGAAGAGTTCAAAAGTCGTACGCCGCGGGTTCGGGTCACTGATAATCGGTGTGGACAGCACGCCGCTTGTCGGTCATTCCCCGAATATGGAAATAACCGAAGATGGCCTTCGATATTCGCTGCGTGTATCGCGCAAAGAAATTGAGGAATTTGGATTGCAATAGAGCCCCTCCAAGTCGAAGCCGAATTGGCCAATTAACCGATGGTGTGGGCCCTTTGCTGCGATTTCCTGCAAGCAAACTCGGGCCGGTTCGAGGGGCATACGTCAACTCGCCTGTCTCGTCAGCCAGCTTTGGAGCAACACAGCTGCTTCGGTACGGTTTCTAACCCCAAGCTCACGCAGCACGGCTGCGGCATGGATTTTCGTTGTCGCCTCGGCAATGTCCAGATTGCGGGCAATCTCCTTATTCGAGTACCCCTCTGCCATCAGCTTGAGGACGTCCTTCTGTCTAGACGTCAGCCTAGCGACGTCGCCCGAGCCCTCGTGCCGGCGGCTGGCATTTTGAACCGGAGGTGGGGGGGCATGCGATCTCTGGTCGGCAGACGTTCGAGATAGGAGAGATGGCACATAGATCCGGCCAGCGAGGATTTCGTTTACAGCCAGCACGACTTCTTCGTCGCTCTGCGATTTGACGATATACCCGTGAAGTCCGATCGAAAGCGCGGTCAGTATCTCCGAGCGGGAATCATCCCCGGAAACGATCGCAAAGCGAGTGTCAGGATAGGCAGCCATAAAGTCGCTGAGCACTTCCTGATGGAACAGCCCAGGCATGTTCAGATCGAGGATCGCAAGATCGATGGACGCCTGCTCCTCTAAAAGATTGACCGCGGCATCGAAACACGAAGCTTCGAATATTTCGGCGCTTGGAATTCCAGCCATGAGTGCCAGCCGGAGACCACGCCGATATAAGCCGTGATCGTCGGCAATGACGATCCGAGCCATGCAACTACCCCAACGCGTTACTCGGTTCCCGACGAGAAAACCCGCTGGAACCTCCCATTCGCCTATGATCGACAATCCGTGGTGGTCCTAAAATGGCGGCCATCCACTGGTCAACGCATCACAGTGATGTCCGCAGCGTCCCATCCACGCACATCCAGAACGTCTAATATAATACTAAATTGCGAAGCTCATCCATAGATTTTTAACCCTGGCGTGCGGTGCCTGTCCGCAAAACGATGCCGGTTTCCCATCTCTGGGTCCAAGCCAGCTGTTCAGGACCATCGTAATCATGTGGCATCTGTTATGTCGCCACCCGCTGTCGCCGGACCTGTAGGCCGGTCCGGCCCTGGCGGATCGCAGCTTTCTTGAAAGCAACTGCTTTCGTTTTATCGGCGTCATGATCAGTGCCCAATCGCGCTTCTATCGGCTGTTGATCTCGTGGCCATCTAATACCTTGAACGTTTTGAATCCCTACCATTCGAATGCACGACGACAGCCGCCCCGGCTGTCACATACCTTTTCGCATATGATGTTCGGATTGCCGCCGAGGTTTGGCCGGATTTGAGGGGGTGCCCTGGCCGGACAATGGAACACCGATCCCGAACAAAGCCAACTGCAGATCAGGAGGATCGAATGAAAGCGGTGATTCAATGTGGTGGGATGGGTACGCGCCTTCGACCGTTTACATCGGTCCTGCCGAAACCATTAATGCCGATAGGGGCCCGGCCTGTTCTTGAGTTGCTTTTGAAGTGGCTGCGGCGCAACGGCATTGAAGAGGTATATATTACGACAGGGTATCTAGGACATTTGATCCGTAGCGTCTGCGGCGACGGATCGCAATGGAACTTGAAGATCAAATATACCCAGGAAATGGAGCCACTCGGCACCGTCGGACCTCTCTCTCTGATTAGGGATGAACTGAACGAAACATTTGTCGTTCTGAACGGCGATGTCCTCACAGATCTAAGCCTGAGCCGGTTTGTAGCCGCGCACCGCTTGCATAGGGATCCCGTTACGATCGCCACGGCGTGCCGTCATATCAAGATGGACTTCGGCGTCATCGACGAGATCGACAATACTGTCCAGCTCTTCCGGGAAAAGCCGACGCTTTCCCATCTCGTCAGCATGGGGATTTACTGCATGAACCCAGATGTCCTGCGGTTCATTCCGTCCGGGATCCCATTTGGGTTCGATGACCTGATGCTGCAGATGATGCAGGGTGGCACGACCGTGCATGTTTACAAGCATGACGGTCTTTGGCTCGACATCGGTCGTGTCGATGACTTCCAGAATGCACAGGCAATTGCCTGGGAAGATCAGTCGTCCTCAATCGAGGTCGCGGCTGCCGCTGCAGCCGCATGAAAGTCTGATGCAGAGGTCTAGCCACCAACAAGGCTTTCAGGAGGTCAAGATGCTCTTGGTGAGCGCCCCGATCCTAGGCGTGCCAGAGAAGGCAGCCCTGTCGCAGGTGATTGATAGCGGCTGGCTTACGATGGGGGACAGGGTACGAGAGTTCGAACTGGCCTTTGCCAGCATGCATGGCGCGCGAGATTGCGTTGCGGTTGGTTCCTGCACCGCAGCGCTCCATCTTCTCCTTCACGCTTTGGGCATCGGCCCTGGGGACGAAGTACTGGTTCCTTCGCTGACGTTCGTGGCGACGGCGAATGCGGTGCTGTATGTAGGGGCGACGCCGGTCTTCGTCGATATCGAGTCCGTCGACGTGCCGTTGATCTCGGTTGCGGAAGCCGAAGCGCGGTGCACGACGCGCACGAAAGCGGTCATTCTCGTTCACTTCGCCGGGTATCTCGCCGATCGGGAACAATGGCAGCGGTTCGCCCGGCTTCGCGGGCTGCATATCATCGAGGACGCTGCGCACGCGCCCGGGCTTAGGGAAGTCGGGACCTTCGGCGCCGCGGCCGCGTTCAGCTTCTATGGCAACAAGAACATGACAACGGCCGAAGGGGGCGCCGTGATTGCACGTGACCCCGATCTGCTCGACAGGGTTCGCCTGGCCCGCGGGCACGGAATGACCACGGGGACGCATCAGCGGCTGAACAGTCGTACGCCGCAATATGATGTCACGATGCTTGGGTTCAACTACCGAATGGACGAGATGCGAGCGGCAATAGGGCTGGTTCAGCTGCAGAACCTGCAAGAGTGGAACGAAATCAGGCGTATCATAGCTGTCTTGTACCGACGCCTGATCGCGGACCGTTGCCCAGCCATTGTCATTCCATTTAGCGAACCCCGGACGTCGGCTTACCACATCATGCCGATCGTCCTGCCGCGCTACGTGAGCCGGCAGGATGTCATCGACGAGTTGCGGACACAGGGCATACAGACCACCGTACACTACCCGCCGGTACACCAAATGACGTTCTACCGCGAGCGCCTTCCCGGCGTGAGTTTGCCCCGAACAGAGGATTTCGCTCAGCGAGAGCTCACAATTCCGCTGCACCCCCAGGTCACTTCCGCCGCCGCCGAATCAGTCGTGGCTGCCCTGGCAGCCGCGCTCAAAACAGGCGCGCTCAAAGCAGGCGCCCAAAGAGGAACTGCTGCATGAATGCGTTAGACCCTGCCTTTCACCGGATGTTCGTTCCAAATCCTGATCACGGCTTTGCGAGACGCGCAATCGATCTTGCGGTGGCGGGCATCGCTACCGTCGCATTGGCGCCATTGATGCTGCTGATCGCCGGAGCGCTTCTGCTCGAGGGCGGTGGCTCGATCTTGTTCGCTCAGACCCGCATCGGGGCCGGCGGCCGAACCTTCCGCATGTACAAATTTCGCAAATTCGGTGTGAACTGCGGCTCTCAAGGCCTTGCGCTGACGGTCGTGGGCGATACACGCATGACCACCGTTGGCCGCTTTCTCGCAGCGACGAAGCTGGACGAACTACCGCAGCTGTGGAATGTCCTCAAAGGCGAAATGGCGATCGTCGGTCCACGACCCGAGAGCCTGGCTTTCGCCGATTGTTTCCGGGGCGAGCTTAGGGCCGTGCTGCAATACAAGCCAGGCCTGCTGGGTCCAGCCCAGGTCGTTTTTCGGCACGAAGCACATTACTTCCCCCAATCCGTGGATCCGATCGTGTTCTACCGGGAGGTCATGTTCCCCGCCAAGGCAACACTGGACCTCTCGTATTATCCGCGACGCACCATCGTCTCCGACCTCGCGTGGATGGTGCGGGGAGTGCTGGCAGTGGTCGGTTGGGTTCCGGTACCGCCGATCGACGTTTGAATATCCAAGGGAAGCGTTCCAAACAGCCAAGGGAATGCGCAGTGATGAGCTACAATGGAAAGAAAGTCCTGGTGACCGGCGCGGACGGATTCATCGGTTCGCATGTTACGGAGGCGCTTGTTCGCAACGGGGCAGATGTCACAGCCCTTGCCCTTTACAATTCCTTTGACAGCCATGGATGGCTAGACGATCTGCCGGACACCATCCGCAGCCAGTTGAGGCTCGTCCGTGGTGACGTCCGCGACAGTGCGTTCCTTAACCGGATCATGCGCGGCCAAGCCGCGGTTTTTCATCTGGCGGCGCTTATTGCGATTCCATACTCCTACGCCGCTGCCCAGTCCTATGTGGAAACCAACATCCTGGGCACGGTGAATGTCCTCGAAGCGGCGCGCCTATGGGAGACGGAGCGGGTGATCCATACCTCGACGAGCGAGGTCTATGGAACTGCCCAAACCATGCCGATCGGCGAAACACACCCCCTGCAGGGACAGTCACCATATTCGGCATCCAAAATCGGCGCCGACATGATGGCGGAGTCCTACGCTAGGTCGTTCGATGTCCCTGTGGTCATCATGCGACCCTTCAACACGTATGGCCCGCGCCAGAGTGAGCGCGCCATCGTGCCGACCATTATCCGGCAAGTCCTCGACCCGAAATGTCCTGCGATCATGGTCGGGGATACCAGCCCGATCCGCGACCTGACCTATGTCGAAGACACCGCGACAGCGTTCCTGACCGCAGGTCTCGCCCAGCTCGAGTTCGGCCACGCCTACAACGCTGGCAGCCAACGCGCTGCGACCGTCTCGGACGTATTGGCCATTGTTCTTGAGTTGACCGATTGCAAAAAGCCGGTCCGTCGTGATGAAAGCCGCCTGAGGCCGCAAAATTCCGAAGTTCGCGCCTTGCTCGCCGATTCCTCGCGCTTTGAACGTGAGACTGGATGGCGGACACAGACCAGCCTGCGCGATGGGCTGGAGCGAACAATCACGTGGTGGCGCGAGCGCCTTAGTGAAGGCCGGGTACGGCGCGAAGTGGGTTACATGACATGACCCTGGGCGGCCGTCATGCGTTGGCGCTGTTGCTGGCTGCCGGTGCCATATCTCCCAACATCAACGTTGCCGGCGGCCGTCAAAGCAAGGCAGCGGAGGTGGCGGCCACAGCGGTCGTGAACAACCTGCCGGGCTATGTGCGCCAAACGAGGGATCCTTGGTCTGGCATGGTTTTCGCACGGATCACCAGACCGGGCGTTCTCGGCCGGGCGGGTGTATGCGGGAAGAAGTACTGCACCCACCGTTACTCAAGCGCACAGGCTTGGAATGCCGACCAGAGCCTGCTCCTGATCGCCAATGGCTGCGGTGGCCTGTGCTTTCTCGACGGACAAACCTACTTGCCTTTGTTCCACCGCAACCGCGCGACCGAATGCGAATGGCATCCCACCGATCCCGAGTTGATGATCTGCGTCGGGGGCCGGCAGATTGCGACATGGGCCCCACGTACCGATCATGAGGACGTCGTGTTCGCCTCCGGAGCGTACTCCAACCTCAAATTTGGACCCAACAAAGGCAATCCGAGCCGCGACGGCAGCCGGATTGCGGTGCGTGCAACGAACAATGACGGCCGAGCGGTGGTTTTTGGCTACGATCTCAAGCAACGGCGGAAATTCCCGGATATCGATCTTGCCGAATTCCCGGGAACGACCGGCTCCTGCTCGATCTCACCACTCGGAATCAACATAGTGTGTTCCCAGCAATTACCGGACGGAATCGAAGCGAGTTTCGTCTTCTCCATCGACGGCATATTGCGCCAGAAGTGGATGGAGCACCATCGACCGGGCCATGGCGACATGACGGTCGATTCCGACGGAAGCGAAATCTATGTCGGGATCAGCAAATCGGATCCTGACAAATATCAGGTGATCAAGCGCCGCTTGGCTGATGGCAAGGCTACCTCGCTGATGAAATATGGCGAGGCCATGCATGCGTCACTCAGGTCGCTCGGCAGGCCCGGCTGGGTGTTTCTGAGTTATGGCGGCACGCCAGCCGAACTATCGCAGCACCCGGATTGGGCGCCTTACGCTCAGCAAGTCATTGCTCTGCGTCTAGACGGCAGTGGAGAGGTCCGCCGTGTCGCAGACACGCACAACGCGCCCTTCGACTACTGGAGCGAGACGCATGCCTCTCCCTCTCCGGACGGCTCCCAGGTGGTCTGGTCCAGCAACTGGGGCGTGCCCGGTGGCCCGGTATACGATTTCGTTAGTCGTGTTGAATGGCCTTTGAAGCCGGTGTTCGACCGGAAGGAGATTGTCGCAAATGACCTTCAGTAGACGATACGTTCTTGGCGCAGTCGTGATGATGTCGCTAACCTCGATGGCTTGCGCAGGCGAGGTCGAGCCCTATCAACTGTCACCTGGCGATACGGTCGAGATAGGAATAGCGCCGATCCCTGATCGGACGCAGCGCGCCGTAGTCCAGATGGATGGCAATATCGCCCTTCCGGAGGCTGGAATGATCATGGTCGCAGGCCTGACGGCGTCCCAACTGCAAAGGCGCATGCAAGAGGTCTTGCCAAGCAAGATTTTTCACGTGCGTCTGACTGATGGGCGGGAGCAGACAGTTACTGTCGAGCCCGACGATGTCACAGCGATCATAGCGGACTATCGCCCGATCTATGTAACGGGCGATGTGCTCACCCCGGGACAACAGGCCTACCGTCCGCTCATGACTGTACGGCAGGCGCTGGCCGTTTCCGGCGGCTTCAGTTTTTTGCGATCACGGGCGGGCCAGGCCGGGCCTGATCCGGTCGATCTCAAGCGCGATTACGAAATGCTCTGGGGAGATTACACGAAAGAATACCTTCACGCTGCCCGCATTCGCGCCGAGCTTCAGGGCCAGGCGGATTTCGACAAGAAGACACCACAGGGATCACCTCTTTCGCCGAGCGTTGTAGCCGCGATGGCACAGGCTGAAGCAGAGGCGCTGAAGGTTGCGCTGAGTGATTTCCGGCAAGAGCAGGATTTTCTGGAGAAGGGCCGGACGGACGCTGCCGAGCAAATTGGCGTTTTGCAGAAACGCGAACGAGTCGAGGGCGAGAGCGTGAAGGCGGATGAGCAAGATTTGGCGCGAGTGACGAAGGCATTCGATGCAGGCAATCTGACCAACACCCGGCTCGCGGATGTCAGGCGCGCGTTGCTTCTGTCTTCAAGCGGCGCGCTTCAAACCTCGGTCGAGCTGATGAGGGCGCGACGCCAGCAGGAGGACTTTGTCAGACAGCACGAACGCAACGACAATCAAAGAAGGATTGGCTTGCTGACGGATCTGAAGGACACCAACGCTCGGCTAGCGGATGTCACCGCCAGGCTCCATGCCGCCAGCGAGAAGCTGCAGCCGACCGGAGCATCCACACAGCCATTGCCGATTGCCGGCGAAACGGTACGGGCCCAGGTGACCATCGTGCGCAAGATCGGCAATGAATGGCGCAAGCTGTTGGTTGACGAAGATGCGATTGTGCTGCCGGGGGATACTCTCGAAGCCAGATTCAGCAGTGAACTGCAAAGTGTGGCAGTCCAATAGGGCGTCAGCGCAGTCCGTGCGGAGCTTACTATTCTATCGGGGGGGCGAACCCAACTGAACGGAGATCCAAGGTGAGGCGCATTTTCAACCAGGGAGCGACCCTGACACCCTCAACGAACGCGGATCAGATGACGCAGTCTGCAAGTTATGCTTCCCATATGCCGTCAGCGCGAATTGTGCGGTCCAGGTCGCGCGCCGGTGAGTCCGGAAATTGGCAGGAATTTACGTCCAGCAAGGAGAGCAATGCGCAGGGCGGCTGGGTGTCGGACGGCTACAGGACCAGCCATTGCGCGCCCGGCTACGGCCTACATTACAACAAAACGCACAGTTCCGGCTATTATGGCGCGCTTTGGGAGAACATCGAAAAGCCCCTGATCCTCAACGTTCTTCGCCCCTTGAGCGGAGCGAGCCGAAACTGCCTCGATTTCGCATGCGGAACAGGTCGCATCGCCGAGGTAGCCGCCGGCCTCTTCAGCGAGGTGGTTGGCGCCGACGTTTCCAGAACTATGCTCGACAGCGCTCAAGTACCGCCCAATGTGAGTTTGCGTCACGTCGACGTGACAAGGGAGAATTTGGGTATGACGTTCGATGTGGTAACCGCATTTCGTTTTTTCCTGAACGCAGAGGATGAACTGAAATGGCATGCACTGGAAGCGATCAATGAGCACCTGAAAGATGGCGGGCGGCTTGTGTGCAACGTTCACATGAATGCGACGTCGCCGGTCGGCCTGGCGTGCCGGCTGCTCAATCGAGTGTCTGGACGCACAATTCGCCACACGCTGAGCGCGGCGAGGTTCAAGGCACTCCTGACTGCCTCGGGATTCACCGTCGAGCAGACGATACCGTACGGTTACCTGCCTCGGCCGGGAAACCTGTTGCCAGGGTTCTGTGAAATGATGATGCAGCCTGTCGAGAAGGCCTGCAGAAGGCTTTGCGTTCCTGGCCAGCTGGCGCAACACTTCCTGGTTGTTGCGAGGAAGCGCTAAAGCGCGAAAATGCCCCGAAAAAGGGCAGGGGGTGGTTTTCTTGGGCCGCTCCGCCCGGCATGAAGCCCCGCCCAAATACCATAGAACGGCAGTTTTCCCCCGATTTGACATGTGGGTTCCGGGTTTCTGAGGGCAGCGCCACGATTTTGCTACATTTTGACTAAAGTCCAAGCATGTTAGTGGGGCGTAATATTAGAAGGCTAAGGGGATACGCTCCTGAACAGCAAGAGATTGTCGGTGCCCAGTGGGGTCAGTGAGCTTGCGCAACGATCTCTCACGGGAGGTCGAAGCCTATGAACCCTGGTGGAAGGAGTTCGGATCTGCGAGGCGCAATGCTTGGGACCGTGCCTGGCCTGGTAGGCGTCGGCATCTTCTCGGCAGTCATAAACCTTCTCGCCCTGACCGGCTCGGTCTATATGCTGCAAATTTACGATCGCGTTTTACCTTCGCAGAGCGTTCCGACGCTTGTCGGGTTCACCATCGGAATGCTGGGTCTTTACGCTGTCTACGGGCTGCTGGATTTCGTGCGGCTGCGCCTGCTGGTTCGAGTGGGCAATCGTGTCCATAGGAATTTGAAGCAGAGGGTGTTCGGCCTCTCGCTGTCCTTGCCGCTCATTGGCGGGCAGGATGCGAACCGGATACAGCCCCTCCGTGATCTCGATCAGTTACGCGGCTTCCTTTCCGGAATGGGGCCGACTGTTATATTCGACGCTCCGTGGATTCCATTTTACCTGCTGATCATCTATTTCCTGCATCCTGCGCTCGGTCTGTTGTCCACAAGCGGTGCGATCATTGTCGTGCTGCTCACGGTCATGGCGGAAGTTCTTGGCCGCACATCGGTGACACGCGCGTCCGAGACGCTGGTGTCGCAACGCAATCTCGCCGAATCCGGACGCCGCAACGCGGAAGTCGTACGCGCGATGGGCCTTTCCGCACGGCTTGCCCACCGCTGGGGCGAGATCAATAACGCATATCTGCGGCACCAAGAGAGGCTTTCCGACGTCGTCGGCGCCACCGGGGCACTCTCTAGGGCACTGCGTTTGGCCTTGCAGTCCTGCGTTCTTGGACTGGGTGCCTACCTGGTGATAGGAGGCGAAGCCTCGCCAGGTGTGATCATCGCATCCTCCATCTTGCTGGGTCGCTCATTGGCTCCTGTTGACGCCGCTATCGCGAACTGGCGAGGCTTCGCCGCGTTCCGGCAAAGCTATTCGCAACTGGCAACGGCGCTGGCCGCTTTTCCTGACCGGGACGAACATATGGAACTTCCGCGCCCCCAAGCGGAGCTTGCGGTCGAGGACCTGACCATAGCGCCACCGGGCCAGCAAAAACCGACGGTAGCCAATGTCAACTTCCGCCTGGCTGCAGGGACGGGAATGGCCGTTGTCGGCCCGAGCGGCTCTGGCAAAAGCACGCTTGTGCGCGCGCTGGTGGGCGTCTGGCAGCCACTTCGCGGCACGGTGAGGCTGGACGACGCCTCGCTTGACCAATGGGACCAAGAACACCTTGGCGCACATATTGGCTACCTGCCCCAGGACGTCGAACTGTTTGATGGAACGGTTGCCGATAACATTTCGCGATTTGGCGGGAAGGGCGACGCCAAGGGCGTGCTGGCAGCTGCCAAGGCAGCGGGCGTCGACAAAATGATAATGCGATTGCCGAACGGTTTTCAAACACGCATGGGCGAGGGAGGAACAGCCTTGTCGGCTGGACAGCGGCAACTCGTAGGGCTTGCAAGGGCACTTTACGGCGATCCGTTTCTTGTCGTTCTGGACGAGCCGAATTCAAATCTGGACGTCGATGGCGATACCGCCTTGGCCGGCGCGATCCTGGCAGTGCGCAGACGTGGAGGCATCGTCATCGTAGTTGCGCACCGTCCTTCTGCCCTTACCAACATCGACAGGGTACTCGTAATGTCCAATGGGATGCTTCACGCCTTCGGCTCACGCGAGGAGGTCCTGGCCAACGTCATCCGCCCCTTTGCTGCGCCGGTTGAACGCCCGGCAGCGGCCGTCGCGATGCACAAAGGGGTGAGCGGTCACGCATGAGGAATATTTTTTTGTCTGAGGCGACGATGGCTCCATCGGCCCCGATCGGCAATGGGAGCCGGCGCAACGCGATTTCGGGCACGCGCGATGGAATCGGGGCCAACCTGATCCTGGGTGCGGCGGTCACGGTTATGTTGCTTGCCGGCGGCGGGCTCTGGCTCGGTCTGACCAAGATTGCTGGCGCGGTAATTGCGCCGGCGACCGTGGTGGTCGAGAGCAACATAAAGAAGGTGCAGCATCTGACGGGCGGCACGATAGGTGGCATCTTCGCGCAAGACGGGGATCATGTACGGGCCGGCGATGTGATGGCACGGTTGGACGACACACTGACACGAGCCAATCTGCAGATAATTAGCAAGGATCTTGATCGGGCAACGGTTCGGCTTGTGCGGCTGGAGGCAGAGCGGCAAGGCCTGTCGGAGATGCAGCTTCCGTTCAGCCTTCAAGCGCGAATGGGCGAGCCGGAGCTGGCTGCGCTGGTGAACGGCGAGCGCACGCTGTTCGACAGCCGCGCTACGGCCCTCAACGGGCAGAAGGCACAATTGCAAAGCCGCTCAAAGCAACTCGAACGCCAAGTTGAGGGCCTCAAGGCGCAACAGACCGCGGAAGAACAATCCGTGGTCCTGCTGGATGGCGATCTTGTCGATGTACAGGCGCTTTTTACAAAGAAACTGGTGTCCAAAGAGCGACTTAGCAACATCAGACTGGATGCCACCCGGGCGCACGGAGAATCAGGGCGCCTCGCGGCGGCAGTTGCCGAGGCGCAGGCCCGGATCAGCGAGACCGAATTGCAGATTCTTCAGCTCGATGAACAAAGGCGTAGTGACGTAACGAGCGAACTTCGTGAAACGGAAGCCAAGCAAACCGAACTCAGCGAGCGCAAGGTTGTGGCACAGGACGAACTGGCCAAAACCACCATCCGCGCGCCGCAATCGGGAACCGTACAGGAATCTTCCATTCACACGATCGGCGGCGTGATTGCCGCGGGCGAGGTTCTCATGATGATTGTCCCTGACACCGGCAACCTTGTCGTCGACGCGCTGATTGCGCCGTCGCGCATAGATGACGTTCGTCCAGGTCAGCGGGTCTCGATCCGGTTTCCGGCTTTCGACGCCGGCACTACGCCTGCCTGCCAAGGGTCTGTCAAGCGCATCTCGGCGGACCTGATAAAAGATCAACAGCGCCAGCTTTCTTATTTCTCGGCGCGCATCAATGTCGAAGACAAGTCCACCTGTCTGACCGATGCCAAAGTGCTCAAACCCGGTATGCCAGCGGAGGTTCACATAAGTACGGACGAACACAGCGTCTGGTCTTATCTGCTGAAGCCGCTTACCGACCAGATGTCGAGGGCTTTCCGGGAATGACATGGCGGCTGTGAGCGGTCGACCGCGGGAACACGGCAGGCGTGCTTGCTGACATATTAGGGTAGGCGACGTGATGCCACAGGGGTGACGCCTGCGGCCGACGCGCGAGGCTCGTCTGGGACATTGTCCCGGCTACAAGGATGCCCCAACAGGATTTTCCTGGCCGCCTCACCAAGTCCTGCCCCGACAACAGCGTTAGTGTCCTGTCATCTTTTGCGCAACAAACAGCGCATACCGTTCCACGATCATCGACATGGGCAATTGCCTCACGAGGAGAGGTTCTTTGCTCCTACGACGCGGCGAGGGCCCTGCGGCGGACACGGCGTGCGGCATGCACCGTTCGGTCTGCAGTCACCGCTACATTTGCCACGTCAGATGTATGCGGCAAGGCGTTCGCGCTTCCATGCGACCTCTTGTAGGGCAGCAATTCCCTGACCCGAGCATTGACCGAGGCAATCTCGACCCGCAAGTCCTCGCATTCCTGCCGTCTCACATCGAGTTCAATCTGATCGGACGCCTGCTGCATGGACAGCTGTGCAAAATCTGCGGCGATCTTGGAAAGGTTCACCTTGTTGGTTTCGGCCTCCTCGGTGAGTGCGGCCAACCTTTCGTCGGTCACCTGTTTTTCGGCCAGGGCGTCGCTCCATTGTAGCTGGAGCCTGGCGATCTCGGCCGCGGCCTCGTTGTTTGCGTTTGAGGCGAGTTCGAAGCGCGATTGGAGACTTTGAATTTCTGAGCGCAATCCTCGGTTCTCAGCCTGGCAGCGTTTAAGCTCGCCATCCATGTCCGCCTGCATAATCCTGGCTGCTTCGGTCACCTCCCATAGCTTCGCCTGCGCAACCTCGAGTGAGGTGTGCAATTTGATTGCCTCTTTTTCGCTCTTGCCGAGCGCACTCAGCATTTCGGAATTTCGCGCAGCTTCGTTGGCATGGATCGTGGAGAAGGCATCCAGCCTATGCCGTGCCTCTTCCTCCCGCTTCATGGCCTTTTCCAGGTCAATAGACAGGCTCACATTCTTTTCACGCAGCTGTTTGTTCTCTCGGGAGCGCCTGTCGGCCTCGACATTTGCGGCGGCAAGCATGTTCGTGAGGTCGCCAAATTCCGCTTCGTTCTTTGTGGTGGTGTTCGCCGCTTCGACCAGCTCCAGCCTTGCCGCGGCCAACGCGCCACGGAGCACTTCACACTCCTGAACAAGGCTTGCCTGGCGCTGCTGCAATGTCTCGACGGTGCCTTGACGCTCACAGTACCGTCTGTTCAGGTCATTGAGTGTTTCCGACAAGTTCCTTTGATCTGCGATCAGATTTTGATTCGCCAACTCCAGTTCGTTGGCACGGAGAATGTCCGCGTGAAGGATGTGAAAAAACTCGGACGTCAGTTGACATGTGCTTGTAATTTCGGAGATTTTTGCGTTGATCTCCTCGAAATGGAGCTTGGCATCGTGGAACAAGCCGTTAAACGAGCTCACGGCAGCAATTCGGCTCTGCGTATGTGAGGTCATCCGATGCGCTGGTATCGGCGAGCTATCATCGTCGTCGCCGGCACCGTCCTCGCTTGGTACGCTGTCATCCTGTTCGTTGTTTTCGCCTGCCATGTTTGGCACGTCGGCGACATCCTCCAAATCGAGGCACTGGTCGACAGCGTTAGCCAAGTCAGCTTCGAGATCGTCGAACGACCTCTCCACATTGTCCTCGGCGCGTCTGATCAAATCCCTGAACTTCATGACTTCATCCCCTGCAGCCGCATGCCCGGACCATTGAGGCACGAGGACTGAGATGCTTTTGTATCGAGAGCTCAACTCAGCGTCTTCGTTCAATCAAACGATGCCAGGGCGCCGGCGCCGCGAGGAGCCGAGAGCTGCGATCGGAAGGCCCTACATCGGTCTAGGTGCCTGCTGACTTATTCTTGAGGACTGCGCGGCTCCCCTTCTTGCCATCGTCTTGGCGTCAATGGTGTGTTGCCTGGGCACATTAACAACTCAGGTGCAGAAGCCCCGACGAACGGCCCGGCACAGCCTCTTGTGGGGCGCATCAGGCGGCCGGGCCTAACCGGCGGTTGAGTGTTTTGGTTTGCCGGCTGACTCACCATGCGACATTGGCGAGGCAAGCGCATCATTCGAACGAATTGGGGACCGGCCGCCTGGCCGCTCAATCGCACTAAGCTTCCGTTGCCGGAGCTGGCGACGAGGTGCTTTGCCTTGAGCCTTGGTATCTACATACGAAGCGGCAATACGCGCCGATGGAGCAGTGGTCCGACCCGTCAAACTATCGCTGCAAAATGCGCGGCGGAAGGCATCCGAGGATATTCTCCGTTCAGCGGTAGGAGATCGAACGCGGGCGATCTTGCTGAACTCCCCAAACAATCCCGGCGGATATGTGTTCGGCAAGGAGGATCTGGAAACCATTGCCACATTTGCCGAGCGGCACAATCTATGGATCATCAGCGATGAGGTTTACCGCAGCACAGTGTTCGACGGCGAGTTCCTCTCAATAGCATTCAGTCCCGGAATGAGAGAGCGGACGATAATTGTGAACAGCCTGTCGAAGTCTCACAATGACCGGCTGGAGGCTAGGGTGGACGCTTGGGCCGGTCTCGGCATCAGTTCATCTGGAAAATCTTGCGCAATGCATGCTCTTCGGATCGCCGACCGTATTCAGGATGCCGCAGCGGTGACTCTCGATGAGGCGGGTGACGAAGAGATGCGTTTCTTTTCGGACGCCCTTCTGCCGTTGATGTTGACCAATGCTGTGCGGATGTTCGCCGGGGATATGCGTGAACCTTATCGTCCGCTGCGGCGCTCAATTTGCTTGGGGTTCTTGGAACCGTTCCGAACTTTCTCCTTGCGCCTCCGATCGAGTTGCGCGTGCTCATGCGGGGCGCTGAGGTGTCTCGATCCGCAGTGGCGCGGCCATTATGCGACGATCAGCTTAGTTGAAATTTGTCCCCAGCGGACGGGAACGACGCTTGGCCATGTTAGTTGATGTGAATGGAGCAGCTAAGAAAAGATCTGGCATTGCTTACGCGACCCGGCTTCTGGATAGCTTTCGGCATTTTGTTGCTGCTTTACGGGATTCAGGTCTTTTTTCTAATTCGGGCATGCCAATGCCTTTAGCCTGGAACATCGATACCCCTAGCTGGAACGCGGTCTGTCCATCTCCCGGCGGCTGCGCCGATAGCGTTGATCAACGATATATTCATTTATAAGCCTGCTATTCCCGGGGATGCCGAGGTTGGCAGCGCCTGCATCGTTGACTACGCACGTGGCGCTCCCCTCAAGGTAGGTGGTTACCATTCTCGCGCAGCCGGTGAGCATTGGAGCCCGCACTGTGTTGGACGTGCGCTCATGCGTCGGGAAATTTCTTATAGACAGGGGAGGGTCTGTCAGGCTGGAAAATCACAAGCTGCCCCGCGAATGAGGAAGCAAAAAAGGTGCAAGACCAGATCGATTTCTTCCAGGCAACTCGGTCCTCGCATCATCGCCGATCAGCGGCCGTACCGTCGAGAACCAAAATGCGCACGATCTCAGCCGGTCGGCTTCGACCAAAACATGCGGACTACCGGACGGGGACAGTCGGTGCCGCGTCCCATCCTGTGGCCGGCGCTATGCTGACGCTCCTACGGTATCCCGTTCACCGCCCGCGCAGGAGGGCGAATTTCCTCCGTCCTGCGCGCGACAACCGTCCACTGTTGCGGCCGCACGCAGGACTGCGGCTTATACGCCGTTCTTCCTTTGAGCGGCGTCCAGTTCGCAGGGCTAAATCACCATTGGTATGCAGACGAGCCTCTCGGCGTCTGGACAGAGATCAATTGCGCTTTGCACCAGGGTTCCTGGATCGTAAGCTCCAAACACGCTGCAGTCGCCTGATATGGTCCACTACGTTGGCCGGCTCATACGGCTTCGCAAGGTGCGGGCCTTCCTGACAAAGGTCGCCCGCCGCGATCGCAGTTCGTTCTACTGCGGCGGAAAGCACTATTTTGACCTCGGGCTTGTTCTCGCGAACCCACTTCGACAGTTGGAACCCGTTCATGTTGCCCGGCAGGTCAACGTCACACAAGACGGTGTCGACACCGAACTCCGCATAGTTCAACGCTTGTTGCGCCTCACGTGCGAAATGGGCCTCAATCACCCTGTAGCCACAGTGGCGGAGATAGTCCGCGATGACGCATCGGGCGATGACGTCGCCGTCAACCACGAGGATCGTTTGGCTCTGTTGGTTCGGGGCTTCCATTGACGGAGAACGGTCAGCAACCGGCAGGGTTCCACGCATCATGACCTGCGCGGGATGCCGACCGAAGATCGCGGCGAGATCCTGCACGAAATGATCCCTGCCGGCGGGCGCATTCAATTCAGCGGAGCGATGCCGCACTGGTGACGCCGTTTGCCACCTGGTCGACGAGACGAGCTAGAAGGCATGGTCTCGAAGCTCAAGGGCAGTCCATATCGCAGCGGCAAACGAGCGCTTGGCGCAAGATCAAGTGCTTTGAGGAAAAGGAAATGCAAATCATCGGTGCACAGCGCGAGCGCGGCAAAGCTACCCAGGTGATCATGGCTGAAAAGGGCCTCTACAAAGGCGGCGCACTCGTCAACTTCAATGCCGATGAGCGGCAAGCGCTTTGGGATCGTGTCCAGGGCAAGGTTGGCGGCCCGGTCCCGAAGGGACATAAAAAGGAAAAGGCCGAGTGGCTGAAGCCCCGACTGGTTGGCTGGGTCGAGACCCTCAAAGGCGAAGAGAATCTGCGGCACGCAAGGCTGCTGGATTTCCGGGAGGATGATGCAAATGGCCATTTTTAAGAAAGATCAGGAACTCGCCACCTACGCCATGTACGGCGCCCAAGCGCGCAAGGATGGCAAGGAGCGTGAGGTGCCAGCTTACTGGCAGGAACATGCCGACGCGTGGCTGCAGGGCTTTGACGGTGTGGCGATGGACGGTTTTGGCAAGACCAAAACCGTCAACAACGAGATGGAGGCCGAGGTCGACGAAGCTGCCGTCGAGCGCCCCGACGAATAGCCATTTTGCCGTATGCCGTATGGTCGTTTTTAATTGGAGAAGGGTTTCGTTGGGCCTATAAAGATTGCGTTTACCATTGCCTTTTTAGGGAGAATGCGATGGTTGCAACGCCCATAGAAATCGCTCAAGCCGCTACTGCGACTACGGCCACCTTGCTGAAGTGGCAGAAGTCCATGGAGGAACGCGCCACGTTTCGCCAGAACATGGATCAATCGCGCAGGGCGATTCAAGCCTCACGCGATCTGCTGAAGCGCCTTCGCCAACGTCATCGCGACGACATGGCGGAAAGTTCGGAAAATGCCAACCCGTCTACTGTGCCGATATCGCAACGCGCCGGCAGCTAGCGGGAGGCGACCAGAGCCGATGTGAAGGAGAAAGTTTCAGTGGGCTGTTCCTGGGGTCGGCAACGAAGTTTAAGCCTTGTCAACCAGCGACTTTTTTCGCCCGCGTGGAAGCGCCACATGTCTTTCGACAAGGCGCACGTGCTCGGCCTCGACAGTCACCAATGGCCGGAGGCTGACGGTTACCTTGTCCCCGTCGATGCGTGTGACAGGGCCGATCAATTCCATATGCTGGCCAATCACAGTCTTCCAAGTCGAATCGACAACAGAATGCGGGAAGTCGTAGGAGGGGATCGTCACGCTTATGCGATCGGGCGTCACCCGGCCGCGCACAATCGCCGTGACTGCGACCTCGTCGCCAACTTTGATACTTCCCCGAGCGACGCCCAAGACTTTGGAGTAGCCGGCGCCGGCGTCAAGATGAGGGGGAGCTAATAAAACCCCTCCGCGCCGCGATTGTGACGCGGGGCGATCCGATCGCCGCCAGCGACTTAGCAGACCAATTGACGACAGCGGCCGAGAAGCCTGGCATCCCTGCCGACCAAATCAACGGCGAAATCGAAAGCGTCTTCGAACTGCTCTTAGAGGTGATGCGGCGCGAGAGTTGCGCGAGGAGAACCAGCCCGGAGGCTTCTCCGGGGCTGTGCCGGTCCTGTCCCGTTCCAGCGGATGAACTGCGCCTTCTGGCCGGTGACCGTCTCAATCGACTTCAACAGGGGTCCATGGGCCTCAGGTAGAGCTTGGCAGTGCTCCCTGTGGTACGCCAGGAGCGGCCCGGCGATGCTCTTGTGCAGCGCTTCGGCTGCCGCCAGGAAGCGCTCGATTTCAGCCCGGGAAAGCTGTTCGGAAGGTTTGTTCTGGCCATTGGCGCTCTCCATTGAGGGCATCGCCGCAACGAGGACCATAATTCTACATGCCAGGCCGTCTGACAAGCGCCTCGCCGGCCTTACCCGAAGGAAGACGCAGGGCCACGGCGCCAAGCGGAGCCATCAGGAGCAACCCGCAAAGATGAGCAACGGCAGGCCCGGCGACCTCCTTTGGCACACGGGACAAACAAGAAGGGCGCCGAGCCTTACCGGCGCTGCTTTGTGAGGGAGACGACGCCGGATGATGAGAGTATGCGATCATGCTAATGTCTGCGAACCATGCGAATGAAGGAAAGCCGCGTGGCAGTGCCAATCAACGACGTTGAGACCAAGGTCGGCGGGTGCGATCAGGTTCGGACCATGATGACGGGCTGGCGGGCCTGCACATGGTGGTGGCTACCGCGCTACCGCCTTGCTTTGCGCCAGCCGGCGGCCCATGCCTCTGCCTCGCTGCACAGCCAGCGCTCGCTGTACTGAAACTGATCGTCGTCTTCCAGTAATGCTCCTGCCCTGGAACGTGATAAATCGCTCATCGGTACTGGTGGAAATGTTGCCCTTGATATCGCAGCTCCCCGCGCCGGCCGTGCGGGTGCCACTCAGCCAGCCAGCTGGGATGAGCCGGTCAGGGAACCATCACCAGCGCCGGCAGATATTGCCGTCGCCACATCCACCGCCCCTTTGCGGTCTTGCGCCAGCGGTCGGCCTGATCCGCACCTTGATGACGCTGGACTTTGCCCACGCCCTCTCCCCCGAGTGCAGAATGCTTCCAAAGCGGTAGCGAGTCCAGACCGGAACATTAGCGCCGACTAACGGTTAGTTCGGCAGTGTTCCGAACCGTGATTGGTAGAGCGTTGGTGGCGTTTCATCTTGTCTATTTTTCCGGCCTGACGGCAGACCAGCTGCTAGGCAGCGCCGTTTCTATGATAGTGTGTTTGCTGCTTTATCACGCTCTAGCTACGGACCCCTAACTGATGGTCCACTTCCCGGCTACCCGGCAATCGAAGATCGCGCGACGTTCCCGACTTTTTCAGCATGATGAGAAGCGCCTCTAGGATTTGTTGTGCGCCCGTAGCCAGTGCCCATGCATTCGCGACGATCTCTTGCTCACGCTCTGTCATCCCGCCCTCCTGAAAATATGTGGTCGGAGCGTGCTTTAGAAAGCTTCGCCCCAGCAGGGGCGTGCTTGACGATTTCGGCGAACAGAGAAAGTCGCCGGCTCCGCCCGACCAGGCCGGGATGGTCGTTGGGAAATTTGTTGACGGCGCTCGTGTTCACCTCACGTCCAACGCGGTTGAACTGCAGCTGACCGTCGATGTCGTGGCTGAGAATGTGCTTGAGGCTGGTCCTTTGGTCCCCGGGTCCAGCCAGGCGTCATAGTATGCCTGGTAGAGAATGAGAGGCTGTTGATCATGTGATGATGGTGCAGCTGGTTATGTCGAGATTGGAATTGTAAGCCCAAAGCCCGGCGAACGAGAAAGGCGCGTGGGCTGGCTGGGGCAAAGCGCGCAGCGAAGGGAGAGGCAATGAGCGCGTTCGCTATTGTTCTCCCTGAGCAGCACTTTCACGCGGCGGGTGCTCGGCCGGCAATCTAGGGAGCATGGCAGTTGCCGGCGCGGTTGATGTCGTCGACAATATCGTGCCATTCTACACCGATGCCTCGATGAAGACACTGAAGTCCATGCCCGAGTTCAAGGCGGTCTTCATGGCCAAGCCAAAGCCCATGCGCGAAATGATCATGCGCGAATGCAATGACGCGGCAATGAGCAAGCCCTACGCCGAGTTCTGCGCCGACGTGAATTCCCTCCGCGGAATGCAGTAGGTCATTCACGGCCGCGCAGTTTGACGACGAGGTGGGCGAATTGCCCTTATCACAATGACTCTCAGCTTCCGCCGGCAACAGCGTAATGCCAGCGGTGACCGATGCCGGCCCAGAGACTCCCCGGGCCGCTCCTCCCCAGCCTCCAGGCGAGCAGGCCGGCATCGGTCAGTAAGGTCCCGTCGGTGTGCAATATATCGTTGACGCCACGAATTGCGGACGTTCGAAACCGGTCATTGGCCATTTCGTGTGACCAAATTCCGCGACTGTTTACTTGCGATCACAAGGCCCCGCAACCTGGAGGTTCCGAAGCGCCATACTGGAGTAGCATTGGCGTGGTCACGCGATTTGAACCCGACAACGGTGCTTGAACCAGACCAGGTTAAACGTCCGTTATCGTTTTGCGCCAGAAGCGGCCAGTCAGCTTCCGGCCAAATGCGGCAGCGCTCATACTACCATGGTCAAATACAGCTCTCATGGAACTAGTTGTCTTCTTGGCCTTTGGTTCGCCAGACCATACGAGAGAATACGAGAGAAACGGCTTGGCGAACCAACCACTGACGTACTGATTTCCTGTAGAAAACGCTGACCCTCCGGGCCCACAAACTTACTACATCAATGGATTACGCTTAATTCTCAAAGTTTGAATTGAGCGTTATTGGCTAAGTCTTTCCGCTAGAGTGAAATGGCTTTGGGCCTGTTCGTCAATTTGTCGGTCTTTCGTTGGCGCCTGTCACAGTAGCTAAGCCTCCCGGTCTCGAAAGAACCTGCAACGATGCGTGCGGTAATCGGCGGCAACCACGTGCAATTAGGCGGGTTCTGAACTCCGTATGGCGAGGACACGTATGAAGACGACTACCTGGGCGCATCCAGATCGTCATCCATAAGAATACGCTCGGCCTCGGATCGCCAAGATCTATGGCCTTCCGCATGCGATGACCGATGCCGGCATTTCCTATGGGTTTCACGGGCTTACCTATAGCCATATCGCTTCGCAGCTTCGGACCCGCTACGGACCCGCAGCTGGCGGCAAGGTGATCGTCGCCCATCTCGGCAGCGGTGCCAGTCTGTGCGCCATGAATGCTGGAATAAGTGTTGGGTTTTCGACATTGGACGGCCTCGTCATGAGCACGCGTTGCGGCGCGCTCAATCCTGGCGTCACCCTCCATTTGCTGAATGACCGGAAGCTGCAGACGGACGATTGGTCACCCTTCTCTACGAGCAATCCGGCCTGCTCGGAGTGTCGGGGATATCCGGTGATATGCGGACGCTAATCGACTCCGATGATCCTCTTGCCGCCGAAGCAGTCGATCTCTTCGTCTATCGTATCGCACGCGAGATCGGGTCGCTGGCCGCTGCGATAGGCGGACTGGACACGCTGGTGTTCAAGGCAGGCATACGCCAAAACGCGCCATATATTCGAGAGAGGGCCGGGGCTGTGGCCGGCTGGCTTGCGGTTAATATCGACCACAAGCTGAATGGGCGAGGCGACGAGGTCATCAGCCTTGCTGGTTCCGACGTCGACGCGCTTGTGATCCCCACCGATGAAGAGAGAGCCGTGGGGGTCCAGCATCTGTGTGCCTCAAGCTTTGTCGCTCGTACCCTGAGCGCCGAACCTGATGCTACTCGCGCGGCGGGTGTCTCGACCTGTCAGGAGTTCGGCGGCAGCAGCATGGTCCGATAGCCGGCCATCAAGGCGATCAAGGTTGCTGCAACCAGCGGCAACCAGAACTTGGTCGGTCCGGCAAATACTGCCAGCGATGCGCGGCGATGCCGTCAGCACCGTCAGGAACCAGACCTCCCACGGGTTGAAACCGCCCATGGGTCAATCGTCCGGTTTGGCAACAAGGGCCAAGATGATCGCTGCCGCAGCCGTGCGGCAAGACATTTGCGGCGGTGTTCCTCCGGCAACGACTTGTTTCAGCTAGTTGTGGAGGTGCGACAATTGAAATCCGGGCTGGCGTTCGACGCCGGATAACAGCGATTCCGCCGATCGGAACATGTCCTCGAATTCCAACTCGTTTTCAAACACCACGCCGCCGACGCTGATGGTCAGCGTGTCCGCGGTTCCTTTTGGCGCGAAATAGGCTTGGGCCACGCGCGCCCGGATACGGTCGCCGATCTCCCTGGCGTCGTCTTCTGTCGCACCGGGCAGAAAGACCCCGAACATGGAGGTTCCGATCCGGCCCACCAGATCTTCCTTGCGTACCGATGACTGGATGGTCGAGGCTATGAGCCGCAAGGCTTCGTCACCCCAGCCAAGGCCGAAGCGCAGATTGATGGACCTGATGTGTTCGGGATGAATGACCAGGAAGGCGCCAGATCTTGGACCAGACGATTCCGGCCTGGTTGCTCTCCTTTCAACCATCGACGTGAAGACTGTCCGGTTGAGGCAGCCTGTCAGGCTGTCAAAGGTCGCCGACTTGTTGAGTTCTCTTCGATAACGGACGAGCTCGGTCCGCTGCAGTCCAATGAACAGGAAAAGTGGGCCACCGACGATGACCGGCAACAGGATCGCAGTGACCATGCTGCGGCCGAAGGGCGTCAAGGCTTCCGAGAACAGAAGCAGATAATTTAGGCCAACCGAGAGGAGCAGAATTCCCGCCGATCCCAGGGCAGTCAGCCATGCGATATCTTTCCATTGCCGGGGCGAGCTATTCGCCATTGGTGTCATCATTAGCCAATCTCCCGCCTGATCGGCTGTCATAAGGCCAAGGTGCTGCACTTTCAGTTTCGAGGAAACATACAATTTTAGTAATGGCGCAATCACCTACCATCGGCCCGAAATCAGCCCTTCAAAAGCAAGGCTACGGCGGCAAAAGCAACGACACCGAATTATCGGCTATTGCGGCGGACCGAATATCCCCATCTGCGCGTCTCTGGCCACTGCCTCCGCCTTGCCGTAGATGCCACTCGCCAGGGCCGTCGCCCAGCCATTGGATACAAGCCAGGCGCCGACATCCTGCTTGCCCAAGCTGCACGGTGCCGCAATGGCAAAACGATCGATTTCCGGCGGCACGACGCATTTCAGCGCCCGGCCGCGCAGCCAGGAATTGAACGTCGCGCGCGCACGCTGGCCGCAAGGCCAGGCGATGCCACGAAAGGAACAGGTCTCATCCAGGTCAATGCCTTGGATCCCGCTGATGGCTACCTTGCGCCCCATCGATTCGAAGGTTGCCGACGAGGTGGCAACCGGTTGGTACAGCAGGACCTCTTTCCAATCCTTTGGCATTCGCATCCCTGCAGGCGAAGCCAGACCAAGGTCGCTGAGCGGCGGGCGCGGCTCGACCCGTTCGATTTGCGCCGGATCAAGCTGTGGCGGCGCGATAAGGTCCTGAGCAATCTTGCGTGCCCGTCCTCGCCATGGCGTATTGGCGACGGTCGCAATTGGTCGCAGTGGCTGGCTATCGTCGATGGATTGACGCGACGCTGGTATCGGCCGATCGATGGGAAGCAGATCGGCGGCCCGCATGATCAACAAGACCCCGGCCAGGAGGAGCAGGCTTCCGAGCAATATCAAGCGATTGTGCCTCAGCCAGCCCATCAACTCAAGCAAGGTTCCTTGCCCCTCAATACCCCGATGTCGATTTGGCGACCAGCTTGAGTGCACCCTTTTGAACCTGATAGAAGGGCATGGATCGCTCACTGGAGCCATCCGCCCGAAACCGGAACAGGCCGGTCGATCCGCGAAATCCGCTCCGATTCTCGAGCACCTGCTTGCTGAAGCCGTCAGGCCCGGCCGAACTTGCAATTCCTGCTGTCAGGGCGACCATATCATAGGCGTAGGCGACATTGGCGTCGGCTGGATAATTGTAGGTCGTCTTGAAGCGGTCGGCGATCGGGCCGGTTTCGGTTGGGTCGAGCGTGGCGATGTAGGAGCCTTCAAACAGCGGCTCCATCGGATGTTCCAGCCAGCGGTTGGTTCCAACGACGGCAATTGCTTTTCCAGGAATGCCTTTCGTTTTGAGCGCCGCAAGGATCTGCGCCGGATTGTCGTCGCCGCTGGCGATGATGATGGCATCGGGAGCCTCGACCAGCGAGCCCATATCATTGACCACTTTGGTGCCGCCATCGCCGGCCGGATACGGAATGGTGACGGCGAGCGTCGCGCCATAGATGCTGAGGCTGTTGGCGACCCGCTTTTCAACCGCGCCGGCATTCGCTCCTGCCGCAACGAGCAACACGAACTTCTTGCTGCCTTTGGCCGCCAGGCCGGCTGCGCCCGCGGCCGCGCTGTCGGCCTCGTTGAGGCGCACCGCATAGACGCCCGGGCCGCCGGCGAAATTGTCGGCCAGCGCCAGCACCGGCGGTCGCTTCGATCCCGAGAGCTTGGCTATGTGCTGCGCGGCCGCGAGTTCGACCGGGCCGATGACGATCTTGGTTCCAGTGGTGATCGCCTTCACAGCCAATTCGCTGGCGTGCGCGCTGTCGCCCTTGGTGTCCTCGACCGTGACCGTGAGCAGGACATTTCCAAGGTCGGCCATCGCCAGCTTGGTCGCATCGAGCATCTTCCGGCCGTTTTCGCCGGCGACTCCCGGGGCCGACAAAGGCAGCAGCATCGTGACCTTCGTCGACCCGGTGCCGAGCGATCGCGTGGCTTGGGCCGGGCTGGCAGCGGTGCCGGCGGCCGGCGCTCCGGGTGCGGCGATCGCCGCCTGGTCGAGCGCGTCCGAGACGCTGCCTTTCGACTGGCAGCCCGACACTATGCCCGCTAACGCAAAGACGATCGCCCACGTCCACGAACCGTGTCGCTGCCGGCCAGAATCCATGATGCCTCCCTCATATCCCGCCGGGTATTTGTCCCGGTCTCATCCGTTCATCTTACGGCAGACTTGCCTCGCCGTCTTTGCAATTGCTGGATTATGGCTCAGCCGTCGAAAAGTTTTGCCCGGAGCGCCTTGATCATTCTGGCTTGCCCGGCGCTTCGATAGTCCGTGCATTTCATGTATCGCGGGCCCGGCACGAACAGTCGGCGCACACAAATCCGCCTCGCCGGGGCAGGGGCACCATCGTCTCCTGCTGTCGGGAATGCGGAGAATCCGAACGTCGCCACCGGTAGCGGGCCGGCCACCGCAAAACCTTCTCTCGCCAGGATTGCGCGCGCATGCCGGCAGTAGCGGACCGAAAGTTCGGAGAACCGGGTTTCACCGTGCCCGGCGCGATATTTCATGACGGTCGTGCAAAGATCGCCTTCGGCAAGGCTGTTTGCCTGCGCCAGATATCTGACGCCGAGCGCGATGTTGGTCGCAGGGACCGCGAGTTCGTCGAGCGAACCGCGAAAGCCAAGCATTCGCGCCGTCGCCGGCATCACTTGCATCAACCCGACTTCACCATCGGCGCCGTGCACATCGGGATCGAATCCGCTTTCGATCTCCATCACCGCGTGCGCCAGCACCGGCTCCAGGCCGTAGAGCGATGCCTGGCACGTCGCGAACGCATTGAATGTCTCGCGCGTCCATTCCGGAGCGAAATCGCAGCGAACCGGCCGCGTCAAGCCGGACGGAGCTTGCTGCTCGAGGGCAGGTCGTTCCAGCCAGTTGGCACGGGCTTCAGGGGCAAAAACGGCCAGTGCGATCGCTCCGGCAATCGCTCTCGACAATCTTCCACGGGCGATCATCGTCAGCCTGTCGGCGCGACTTGATCCCTTTCGGTCAGTTCATGTACTCGACCATGCGGTCGTGGAAGCACTCGCACTTGTTGAGCGTGTCCTCGTCCTTGTAGTTCGTCTTGAGGTAGCCATAGGCCATGCCGCAGGCGACCTTGGCTTCCGACGCCCAGACGAAGGCGGGGCGGGACGAATTGATCCATTCCGAGCTGTTGGCGACGGCCACCGACTCGTCCATCAGCTTGACCACCTGGACCTTGAGATCGACGATGTTGTCGTTCAACACCAGGTTCGATGTGCCGACGGTCCGGCAATGGTCGGCCACCGGCCCGTCGATGATGTCGGCGGCCTGAAGTCCTGTCGCGCACATCGACAGCAGCCCGGCCCCGAAAGCCACTCGCAAAATTCTGTTCATGCTCCTCACCCCGTCCCTTTCGCCCTTGTCATTTGTTCTGCCGCATTTATGCGAACGCCAAATGTTCCCATTTGGCTGCAAAATGCTAGGCCACGTCCGTCTTGGTGCCGTGGCTGTCATCGTAGAGTATTTTAACCGCATCGGCAGCGCTGTGGAATGTGTAGTTCTCCAGCACGGCGACCGTATGATAGTTGTCGCCGCCGCCGTCGGTATCGACCTTGACCTCGGCATTGGCCGCATTGGCCGAGGACTGCGCGATCTCCACGAAACCGCCGCCTACGAGATCGGTGACGCCGGCAAGGCCCTTGAGCAAGGAGGAAAGATCGATCTTGTCGCCATCGTGGAAGTCGGCGATCAGGTCGGCGACCTCGAGCGAGCCGATGGCAAAGGTCTTGCTGCCGTCGGAGGCGATGGGCGGCTGCGCCGGGGCGGCGAGCGAAGTGTCGAGCTCGACCTCGACGTAGTTGCCGGTCGTCCCGTCGGCCATCTGGAAGGTTCCGTTGCCGGTCACGGTCTGCCCATCGATTTCGCCGACAGCGGAGGTCGTTGTCGTGCTGATCGAAGTAATATCGTTATGGGCGAGGTTCGACAACTCCCCGGCGTCGCTTATGCCGTTGGCGTTGGCGTCTTTCCAGATCAGCAGGCTGTCGAATGCCGCGTCGCCGTGGTCGATGACGCCGTCATGGTTGCTGTCGAGCGAGGCAAGTGCCGCCGCGCCGCTGGCGAAGTGGCCGCCGCCGAAGCTCGGCGTGAACAGTTCAGTGCCGTCGTCGACTCTGCCGTCATGGTTGAGGTCGATGGCCAGCACGCCGTCGTTCGACGTGTTCCAGGCAACCTGGTCCTTCACTCCGTCGCCGTTGATGTCGAACTGGACACCGTGGCTGAGGTCGGAGAAGGCGAAGCCGTCATGGTTGAGGTCGAGGATGATGGGGTCGGTTGCGCTGTTGTAGACGACGAAATCCGTGCTGGTAAGCGTAGTCAGCTGCGTGATCGTGGTGATGTTGTCGAAGGTTGCGACCTGTGTGCGGCCAGTAGCGTCGCTCCAATTCGTATCGAACCAGAGTTCGCCGTGCCCGGTGGTCGAGTTGAAGACAAGCACGTAGGTGTTGGCTGCCACGGCGGCTGTTGCTGCCGCTATTTGCGCCGACGTCTGTGCCGCGTCGATTCTAACGATATGCGCCGAGTCGCCAGCCGTGAGACTGGAGATCGAGGCCCGGATTGCGAAGTCGCTGACATTGAGCGCGTTGCCCGCAGAGGTTCCGGTCGTATTGACGAAATTGACGCTTCCGGTTCCGGTCGAGCCGGTATCCAGCAAGCCGATCTTGTCGGTGCCGACAACGAAGTCCTTGATGGTGTCCATTCCGGTGTTCGTCGCCATCCGGAACTGATCAACACCGGTGCCGCCAGTCAGAGTGTCGTTGCCGACGCCGCCGATGAGGATGTCATTTCCATCGCCCCCGAAAAGAAGATCATTGCCTGCACCACCATTCAATTTGTCATTACCGGCTCCCCCCGAAACTTGATCGTCTGTGCTGCCGGTGGCGATTGTGTCGTTGCCATCGGTGCCAGCCATAACATTGACAGTGAAGCCATCGGTGGCCGTATCGCCGTCGCCGTCTTTGCCGGTCAGTTGGAACTGCAGCACATTGTCGGCTGGGTCCACAGTCGTGGTATATTCTAGGGAAATGCCAGTAATTTTGAAGTTGACGTTGTTCGTTGTGGCTTTGAATTCCACGTAGTCGACAGTCAGGCTGCTGTCGATATCAAAACTGACCGTACCGCTTCCGTCGTAATTTACCGGCGTAGTGACCGACGTCCCATTCGTGTAAAAGACTTGAATTTGAAAGTCGTCGCCAGCAGCCAAGCTTCCGGTTGAGGCAACGCCAATCGAAAGAGAGCTCAATGTCGAGTTTTGGAAACCAGCTTGCTGCTGGACGTCCAGTCGCAGAGTTTCGTCGAAACCCTCCTGGATACTATTGCCGTTAATACCGAGTTCGGTCGATGAAATCGTCAACGTGGCAGGGTCTGGGTCCGATCCTGCATCGTTGCCGTCCTCTTTCGTAGCAGTCAGTACCAGGGAAAATGCACCGCCGAAGTTAGATGCCGCGAATGTGTAGCTCGACAGATTGGACCCGCCAGAGATGCCACTGAACAGCGATCCGCTCGAAACTGTGAGCGAAGGTGCAGCAGTAATCAGGTGGAAGTCATAGGTGCCATCGTCCTTTATCGTGATTTCGAAAAAGGTCTTCGTGGTTCCACCGTCATCATAGGTCGCTTCGTAGGTGGCGGTGGTACCGGATTTCAGTTGGAAAGTGAAATCGTCTCCCTTATTGGTCCAAGCAAGAGCGCCAGATCCAAACGAGCCAGCAAAAGTAGAATCGTCAGCACCGACTGCAAAGTCGTAATGTCCGGAGGTGATTGCACCAGCAATCCTATTGACGGCTATATCATCGACGCTCAAAGACGGGCCGTCATCGGCGAAGCGGACATTGCCGCCAAGGTCGATGGTCGAGCTGTTGGTTGCCGTGTCGCCGTCGCCATCGGTGGTCAGGGCGGTCGCCGTCAGGTTGACCAGGCCATTGCCCAGGGTCGCAAGCTGGGTGTCATAGTTCGAGCCCGCACCCGGAAGCGCATGGTCGATCTCGCCATACTGGGTCAGCGTCACCGTGCCGGTGCCGTCGACCGCCAGCGAGAACACCGTGTTACCGGCGGTCACCCCGCCCTGCGTCGCCGAGGTCGAACCGGTGACCACGCCGCCGATGTTGTACAGGAAGATGCTCGCGCCGTTGCTGTCGAGGCCCGAATCCGTTCCCGCCGCGCCGACAAGGTTCAGCCCATAGCTCACGGTGGTCGTGCCCGGACCGTCGGCCCCATAGGCCGGGGTCGTTGTGAACAGCGAGGCAAAGCTCGTGCTTGCCGTGTCGAAGGCGGCTCCGATCGTGTCGGCGTCCTGCGTCGTCAGCAGGGCTCCGGCATCACTCGCCGCGACAATCGTCACCGAGGGGCCGTCATCGGCGAAGCGGACATTGCCGCCAAGGTCGATGGTCGAGCTGTTGGTTGCCGTGTCGCCGTCGCCATCGGTGGTCAGGGCGGTCGCCGTCAGGTTGACCAGGCCATTGCCCAGGGTCGCAAGCTGGGTGTCATAGTTCGAGCCCGCACCCGGAAGCGCATGGTCGATCTCGCCATACTGGGTCAGCGTCACCGTGCCGGTGCCGTCGACCGCCAGCGAGAACACCGTGTTACCGGCGGTCACCCCGCCCTGCGTCGCCGAGGTCGAACCGGTGACCACGCCGCCGATGTTGTACAGGAAGATGCTCGCGCCGTTGCTGTCGAGGCCCGAATCCGTTCCCGCCGCGCCGACAAGGTTCAGCCCATAGCTCACGGTGGTCGTGCCCGGACCGTCGGCCCCATAGGCCGGGGTCGTTGTGAACAGCGAGGCAAAGCTCGTGCTTGCCGTGTCGAAGGCGGCTCCGATCGTGTCGGCGTCCTGCGTCGTCAGCAGGGCTCCGGCATCACTCGCCGCGACAATCGTCACCGAGGGGCCGTCATCGGCGAAGCGGACATTGCCGCCAAGGTCGATGGTCGAGCTGTTGGTTGCCGTGTCGCCGTCGCCATCGGTGGTCAGGGCGGTCGCCGTCAGGTTGACCAGGCCATTGCCCAGGGTCGCAAGCTGGGTGTCATAGTTCGAGCCCGCACCCGGAAGCGCATGGTCGATCTCGCCATACTGGGTCAGCGTCACCGTGCCGGTGCCGTCGACCGCCAGCGAGAACACCGTGTTACCGGCGGTCACCCCGCCCTGCGTCGCCGAGGTCGAACCGGTGACCACGCCGCCGATGTTGTACAGGAAGATGCTCGCGCCGTTGCTGTCGAGGCCCGAATCCGTTCCCGCCGCGCCGACAAGGTTCAGCCCATAGCTCACGGTGGTCGTGCCCGGACCGTCGGCCCCATAGGCCGGGGTCGTTGTGAACAGCGAGGCAAAGCTCGTGCTTGCCGTGTCGAAGGCGGCTCCGATCGTGTCGGCGTCCTGCGTCGTCAGCAGGGCTCCGGCATCACTCGCCGCGACAATCGTCACCGAGGGGCCGTCATCGGCGAAGCGGACATTGCCGCCAAGGTCGATGGTCGAGCTGTTGGTTGCCGTGTCGCCGTCGCCATCGGTGGTCAGGGCGGTCGCCGTCAGGTTGACCAGGCCATTGCCCAGGGTCGCAAGCTGGGTGTCATAGTTCGAGCCCGCACCCGGAAGCGCATGGTCGATCTCGCCATACTGGGTCAGCGTCACCGTGCCGGTGCCGTCGACCGCCAGCGAGAACACCGTGTTACCGGCGGTCACCCCGCCCTGCGTCGCCGAGGTCGAACCGGTGACCACGCCGCCGATGTTGTACAGGAAGATGCTCGCGCCGTTGCTGTCGAGGCCCGAATCCGTTCCCGCCGCGCCGACAAGGTTCAGCCCATAGCTCACGGTGGTCGTGCCCGGACCGTCGGCCCCATAGGCCGGGGTCGTTGTGAACAGCGAGGCAAAGCTCGTGCTTGCCGTGTCGAAGGCGGCTCCGATCGTGTCGGCGTCCTGCGTCGTCAGCAGGGCTCCGGCATCACTCGCCGCGACAATCGTCACCGAGGGGCCGTCATCGGCGAAGCGGACATTGCCGCCAAGGTCGATGGTCGAGCTGTTGGTTGCCGTGTCGCCGTCGCCATCGGTGGTCAGGGCGGTCGCCGTCAGGTTGACCAGGCCATTGCCCAGGGTCGCAAGCTGGGTGTCATAGTTCGAGCCCGCACCCGGAAGCGCATGGTCGATCTCGCCATACTGGGTCAGCGTCACCGTGCCGGTGCCGTCGACCGCCAGCGAGAACACCGTGTTACCGGCGGTCACCCCGCCCTGCGTCGCCGAGGTCGAACCGGTGACCACGCCGCCGATGTTGTACAGGAAGATGCTCGCGCCGTTGCTGTCGAGGCCCGAATCCGTTCCCGCCGCGCCGACAAGGTTCAGCCCATAGCTCACGGTGGTCGTGCCCGGACCGTCGGCCCCATAGGCCGGGGTCGTTGTGAACAGCGAGGCAAAGCTCGTGCTTGCCGTGTCGAAGGCGGCTCCGATCGTGTCGGCGTCCTGCGTCGTCAGCAGGGCTCCGGCATCACTCGCCGCGACAATCGTCACCGAGGGGCCGTCATCGGCGAAGCGGACATTGCCGCCAAGGTCGATGGTCGAGCTGTTGGTTGCCGTGTCGCCGTCGCCATCGGTGGTCAGGGCGGTCGCCGTCAGGTTGACCAGGCCATTGCCCAGGGTCGCAAGCTGGGTGTCATAGTTCGAGCCCGCACCCGGAAGCGCATGGTCGATCTCGCCATACTGGGTCAGCGTCACCGTGCCGGTGCCGTCGACCGCCAGCGAGAACACCGTGTTACCGGCGGTCACCCCGCCCTGCGTCGCCGAGGTCGAACCGGTGACCACGCCGCCGATGTTGTACAGGAAGATGCTCGCGCCGTTGCTGTCGAGGCCCGAATCCGTTCCCGCCGCGCCGACAAGGTTCAGCCCATAGCTCACGGTGGTCGTGCCCGGACCGTCGGCCCCATAGGCCGGGGTCGTTGTGAACAGCGAGGCAAAGCTCGTGCTTGCCGTGTCGAAGGCGGCTCCGATCGTGTCGGCGTCCTGCGTCGTCAGCAGGGCTCCGGCATCACTCGCCGCGACAATCGTCACCGAGGGGCCGTCATCGGCGAAGCGGACATTGCCGCCAAGGTCGATGGTCGAGCTGTTGGTTGCCGTGTCGCCGTCGCCATCGGTGGTCAGGGCGGTCGCCGTCAGGTTGACCAGGCCATTGCCCAGGGTCGCAAGCTGGGTGTCATAGTTCGAGCCCGCACCCGGAAGCGCATGGTCGATCTCGCCATACTGGGTCAGCGTCACCGTGCCGGTGCCGTCGACCGCCAGCGAGAACACCGTGTTACCGGCGGTCACCCCGCCCTGCGTCGCCGAGGTCGAACCGGTGACCACGCCGCCGATGTTGTACAGGAAGATGCTCGCGCCGTTGCTGTCGAGGCCCGAATCCGTTCCCGCCGCGCCGACAAGGTTCAGCCCATAGCTCACGGTGGTCGTGCCCGGACCGTCGGCCCCATAGGCCGGGGTCGTTGTGAACAGCGAGGCAAAGCTCGTGCTTGCCGTGTCGAAGGCGGCTCCGATCGTGTCGGCGTCCTGCGTCGTCAGCAGGGCTCCGGCATCACTCGCCGCGACAATCGTCACCGAGGGGCCGTCATCGGCGAAGCGGACATTGCCGCCAAGGTCGATGGTCGAGCTGTTGGTTGCCGTGTCGCCGTCGCCATCGGTGGTCAGGGCGGTCGCCGTCAGGTTGACCAGGCCATTGCCCAGGGTCGCAAGCTGGGTGTCATAGTTCGAGCCCGCACCCGGAAGCGCATGGTCGATCTCGCCATACTGGGTCAGCGTCACCGTGCCGGTGCCGTCGACCGCCAGCGAGAACACCGTGTTACCGGCGGTCACCCCGCCCTGCGTCGCCGAGGTCGAACCGGTGACCACGCCGCCGATGTTGTACAGGAAGATGCTCGCGCCGTTGCTGTCGAGGCCCGAATCCGTTCCCGCCGCGCCGACAAGGTTCAGCCCATAGCTCACGGTGGTCGTGCCCGGACCGTCGGCCCCATAGGCCGGGGTCGTTGTGAACAGCGAGGCAAAGCTCGTGCTTGCCGTGTCGAAGGCGGCTCCGATCGTGTCGGCGTCCTGCGTCGTCAGCAGGGCTCCGGCATCACTCGCCGCGACAATCGTCACCGAGGGGCCGTCATCGGCGAAGCGGACATTGCCGCCAAGGTCGATGGTCGAGCTGTTGGTTGCCGTGTCGCCGTCGCCATCGGTGGTCAGGGCGGTCGCCGTCAGGTTGACCAGGCCATTGCCCAGGGTCGCAAGCTGGGTGTCATAGTTCGAGCCCGCACCCGGAAGCGCATGGTCGATCTCGCCATACTGGGTCAGCGTCACCGTGCCGGTGCCGTCGACCGCCAGCGAGAACACCGTGTTACCGGCGGTCACCCCGCCCTGCGTCGCCGAGGTCGAACCGGTGACCACGCCGCCGATGTTGTACAGGAAGATGCTCGCGCCGTTGCTGTCGAGGCCCGAATCCGTTCCCGCCGCGCCGACAAGGTTCAGCCCATAGCTCACGGTGGTCGTGCCCGGACCGTCGGCCCCATAGGCCGGGGTCGTTGTGAACAGCGAGGCAAAGCTCGTGCTTGCCGTGTCGAAGGCGGCTCCGATCGTGTCGGCGTCCTGCGTCGTCAGCAGGGCTCCGGCATCACTCGCCGCGACAATCGTCACCGAGGGGCCGTCATCGGCGAAGCGGACATTGCCGCCAAGGTCGATGGTCGAGCTGTTGGTTGCCGTGTCGCCGTCGCCATCGGTGGTCAGGGCGGTCGCCGTCAGGTTGACCAGGCCATTGCCCAGGGTCGCAAGCTGGGTGTCATAGTTCGAGCCCGCACCCGGAAGCGCATGGTCGATCTCGCCATACTGGGTCAGCGTCACCGTGCCGGTGCCGTCGACCGCCAGCGAGAACACCGTGTTACCGGCGGTCACCCCGCCCTGCGTCGCCGAGGTCGAACCGGTGACCACGCCGCCGATGTTGTACAGGAAGATGCTCGCGCCGTTGCTGTCGAGGCCCGAATCCGTTCCCGCCGCGCCGACAAGGTTCAGCCCATAGCTCACGGTGGTCGTGCCCGGACCGTCGGCCCCATAGGCCGGGGTCGTTGTGAACAGCGAGGCAAAGCTCGTGCTTGCCGTATCGAAGGCGGCTCCGATCGTGTCGGCGTCCTGCGTCGTCAGCAGGGCTCCGGCATCACTCGCCGCGACAATCGTCACCGAGGGGCCGTCATCGGCGAAGCGGACATTGCCGCCAAGGTCGATGGTCGAGCTGTTGGTTGCCGTGTCGCCGTCGCCATCGGTGGTCAGGGCGGTCGCCGTCAGGTTGACCAGGCCATTGCCCAGGGTCGCAAGCTGGGTGTCATAGTTCGAGCCCGCACCCGGAAGCGCATGGTCGATCTCGCCATACTGGGTCAGCGTCACCGTGCCGGTGCCGTCGACCGCCAGCGAGAACACCGTGTTACCGGCGGTCACCCCGCCCTGCGTCGCCGAGGTCGAACCGGTGACCACGCCGCCGATGTTGTACAGGAAGATGCTCGCGCCGTTGCTGTCGAGGCCCGAATCCGTTCCCGCCGCGCCGACAAGGTTCAGCCCATAGCTCACGGTGGTCGTGCCCGGACCGTCGGCCCCATAGGCCGGGGTCGTTGTGAACAGCGAGGCAAAGCTCGTGCTTGCCGTGTCGAAGGCGGCTCCGATCGTGTCGGCGTCCTGCGTCGTCAGCAGGGCTCCGGCATCACTCGCCGCGACAATCGTCACCGAGGGAACATCATCAATGATCTTGATCGACAGCGTGCCGGACGCGGAATCATTGTCCGTGTCGGTCACCGTCACGATCATGTTGTCAAAGATCGAATCGGTACCTGCGGCGAGATGGTGCTCGTTGTCGAGCAGCGTATAGGTGTAGCCCACCTCTCCGGTTGCGGCATTGTAGCTGGTGATGGTGAGCGTGTTACCTTCAGGTGTCGTTATATTTATCGGAGTCGTCGCGCTGTCTGCGAGCGCCGCCCCCGAGATCACCATGCCATTCACTTCCAGCCATAGAATTCCGTCGGGCGAAGAGATCGTGAACGTGCCGGAATTGATCTCTGACTGGTCAGTTTGAGCGATCGGATCCTGTGCCTCGCCGGAGCCCTCGGATCCCGAACTTGCCGGCAGGCCCTTCTCGTCCACGACAGTGTCGCCACCATTTGCCTCAGGTGTCAGATCGCTGATGATCGGCTTCGAATCACCGATCGATATTGTCAGCGTCGTTTGCGATGCGTCGCCGTCGCCATCCGTCAGCGTGTAGGTGAATACGTCATCGTGGCCCCCAGGCGAGCCTGCATCGCGAGCATAGCTGTAGGAGCCATCGGCCGCGATCGTCAGCACGCCGTATTGGCCATTGATCACAGTGCCAGCGCCAACAGCCGTTGCTGCCCCGCCCAGATTGTCGCTGGCGATCAAAGTGACCGTTGCGCCGTCGGCGCCCTTGGTGTCCGCGCCCGCTGCGTTGCCGTCGGACCCGCTGCCATCAATCACATTGCCGTCGATCGTTGCAAACGAACCTGCCGGGACTGCATCGGTATCGGCAATAGCCGTCGGCACGTCGTCGGTAACATTGACCTGAACCGTTGCGGTCGCCTGATCGCCGTCCGTATCGGTGGCGACCACGTTGATGCCGGTCAGGTTGATGAGATTCTGCCCACCCGCGTCCGGATGCGGGAAGTTGTCGAGCAGCGTCACATTGACTGTCGCGGATCCGTCCGTGCCCGCCAGAATCGGCAGCGAGGGCGCGACAAGGTCGATCCGGATGGCATCGATGCCGTTGATAGAACCAATGATCTGGGTCGGGCCGACCAGCGTCCAGACGATGTCGGCGCCGGCAACCCCGTTGACGTCCGCCGTGATCCCGGCAACCGAAGTGAACGCCACCCCGGTGATGTTGTCCGAACCGGCATGGAACGATACCGTTCCGCTGCCATCCTCGACGTTGGTCGCGGCGGCGCTGCCGGTCGCATTGACAGTGCCGAGCCCTTCTTCGTCCACCGCGATGACCGCATTCGTCACCACCGACGGATCGGTCCCATCGTTGATGGTGATGGTCAGCGTCGTCTGCGAGGTGTCGCCGTCGCCGTCCTTCAGCGTGTAGGTGAAGGTATCCGTCACCGGCGATGCGTTGCTGATGCTGGAATTGGCGACGTAGCTGTAAGTCCCGCCCGGGCTCAGCGTCAGCGTGCCGTACTGGCCAACAACATGGAAGTCGCCACCCACTACCGTGGTTGCCCCGGCACCCGTCGCGCCGCTCACCGAAGCGTCGTCGGCACCCTTGGTGTCGGCGCCGGCCGGATTGCCGTCGCCGCCGAGCCCGGCGATCACATTGCCGCTCACCGTGCCGCCTTCGGTCACAGTGTCGGTATCGGCAACCGCCGTCGGCACGTCGTCAACGATGGCGACGGCAAAGGTTGTGCTGGCCGTATCGCCGTCGACATCCGTGACGGTGATGCTGAAATTGTCCGGAACCGTGTCGTTGGGATCAAACCCGTTTGTTGGATTCTGATGGGTAACCGACTCGGTGACAGTGTAATTATATTGGATAGCACCGGTGTTCGGATCGAAGGAAACGATCGTGATGTAGCCGAACTGCCCCGGAATTTGCTGGTTGACGCCGGTAACGGTGACGCCGTTGATGACGATCGACCCAATTCCATCCGGTGCGTCGATGGTGATTGATCCGATACCGGAGGTTTCCTCGCTGCTCGGCGCGTTGCTGCCCGGCGATTGGCCCTGGCTGGCGTCAAGACCGGTTTCGCTGGCCGCCTCGTCCGGGGCCAGCAATGATGTGGCCACCACTGAAACCCCTCTGTCGACGATAGACGGGAAGAGTTCACGCCGATCCAGAAGCCCAAATTGCAGAGCCGTGGGCGGCAACAGTGCCGACAGGTCAAACCCGTCGCCGATGCCACCGGGGGGGACGGAGAAGTCTGCGCCCGCGCTTGGGTTCGCACCTCCGGGGCCAGCCGATATCGAACCATCGGCACCGAAGGCGACATCGACATGGCTCGCCTCAAGAGCGGCCAGCAAGGCCACGCGCGGAACTTCGACATCACCGATGATGAAGGTCGGCACGTTGAGCGCGCCATCCTTGATGAGGATGACTGAACCGTCGGCCTGTTCCAGCAACAGATTGTGGCCGTCGACCTTGATGTTGTTGATGGAGACGTCCGCCGGAAGTTTCACGATGTTGCTGGCGTCGGCCACGTATTCATGCGGCGCGGCTGCCGCCGGCGCTTTCGCCTCCGCGGGTGCTGCCGGCTGAACGGGTGCGCCACTGCCGACATCGACCGGTACCGGCTCGGCAGGCGCCGCCTGAGCGGCCTGCGCTACCTGGATGCCTGCCTGCGATGGCGGGCCGCCATGTTCATGTGAAGAGTGCTCGTCCCAAGAATTCGAGACGGTATCCAAATCGTTACTCGTCGTCATCGCCAAACCCCTCCGGCATTTCCCGGATAGAGACAGTGAAGACTTCTGCTTTGCAACTGTCCCGCAATCAATTTCATATATCCCGGTATGCAAGTCTCGGCATTTTTTACGTGTGGTAAACCCGGAAGATATAATCAGATATACATTGGCCGCGCCGCGCTTCGTTTGATATCCGCCGGCTGAGCTAGATTGGTAAACAGAAGTATAAATTTTAATAAAGTTTTACACAAAATAGGTATTCCCGATTGAAGGAAACTTATCCACCTTCCTTTCCAGTAATTTGAGACAAGATTGGTACCGTCCACAGTCAAGAGGTGGGCGTTATGAAAAAAGAAAAATCTGCCCTGGGAATAACCGGGCTCAGGCTCCTCCTGCTGGCAATGGCGATCACAAGCCTGCCGCAGCCATCATCCGCGAAAGCAATTGCCGTGGATGCCGGCGCTGCCGCTGGAGTTCTGGCAGCGGTCGAAAACCCGTCCAGTCTCGGCGGCGTTTCGCTGGCTCGGCCGCAGCCATGGCAGCCGGTTTCAGCCTACCGGATCGGCATGATTTTCAGCAGCTATGGTCCTGTTGCCGTTGATGAAAAGCGTGGTTCTTCGATCGCGCCGCCCGCCGCCGGGATCGACCTGATCCAGACGGCGGCGATCATTCCCGGCGTGTTCGGTTCTGTTGCCCTGTCGATGCGCAATTTCCCGGTTTCGGCGCGCTGGGCGCCGGTCTACAAGGCAATTGTCGACTGTACCGCGAGCAGCGCGTGCGAACGCAAGAACAGCGCCTTTGCCGAGATCGTCAAGGCAGCCGGGAACAAGCGCTTCATCGATAAGTTGTCCTTCGTCAACTCAAGTATAAATCGCGCCATCGCCTACAAGAAGGACAGCGTGGTTTACGGCAAGCTCGACTACTGGGCCAAGCCCCGGGAAATCCTTGAGCGGCGGGCAGGGGACTGTGAGGATTTCGCCATCCTCAAGATGGCCGCGCTGCTGCATGCAGGCATCCCGGCGCAGAGCATGTCGCTGGTCGTCTTGCAGGATCGCAAGCGCGGTTTCTTTCATGCCGTGCTGTCGGTCAGCACCGGCAGCGGCGTCTTCATTCTCGACAGTTTGAGCAATGTAGTTTCCCGCGACACAGACCTGCCGACCTACGTGCCGCTGTATTCGTTCAGCACCGATCGCGCGTGGATCCATGGCGCGAAGACCGGTTCTGCTCAAATAGCCGATATCAAGGGCGGCCTTTCGACGGTCGCGCCTGGTGAAGGTGTGCAGCCGTAAGCTCCCATCAGAGAGTCTTGAGCGCTCTATCTCTTGTTTGACGCAATTTTCCACGGAAACCGCTCACACTTTTCCCGGAATTGCTCTAGCCGCCGAAGACGAACGCCATCAGCAGTTCCGGCTCGACCACCGGCGCCCGCACCGCGCTCAGTTGACCGCGGTAGCGGCGGTCGCCGGCGCCTATGACGAAACCGGTCGCGACCGGCGTCTCGCCATTGGCGTCGAGCCTGGCGAATATGTCGGCGACATTGAGGTCCAGCGCCAGCTTGAGATCCTGGCGCGCGTCCTCGTTCGGCGCCACCGGCAATTGCCGCCGCACCAGTTGCTGGAACGGCGCATTGAAGGTCAGGATCTTCTTCGACGATGCCAGGGCAAAGGCCGGCGAGGGACAGGCGACGAGAATGGCGCTGATGGTCTTGATCGACGCGAGCCTCTGCAAGGTGAGGTTTTGGTCGGCCAATCCACGCATGCAGGCTACGCGAATTGCCGATGTCAGGTTTCCGGCGTTGGCGTGGCTCTCTGCAATTTCCTCGATCAGTGTGCCGATCGTGCATTTGCGGCTTTCCGCCATCTGCTTCAGCGATGTCCAGAACGCCCGTTCCAGACGAATGCCGCGGCGCGTGCCGCCACGCGCCACAACCCGGAACTCGAGACCGAAATCCTCACTCGCCAGCGGTGGCAGCAGCCGGTCGCGATCGACCGGGCGGGAGATCGCACTATCGCTCACTCATTGCCTCCTCCCGCGCCTTGTTGATTGGTTTCAGAAGGTAGGTGAGAATCGTTTTGCGTCCGGTCTTGATGTCGACCGAACAGATCATGCCGGGGATGATGGAATAGGTCTTGCCGTCCCGTGTCAGGGTCGATTTGTCGGTGGCGACACGCACCTGATAGTACGGTTCGCCGGTCTTCTGGTCGACAAGGCTGTCGGCAGTGATGTTCGACACCTTGCCTTCGATGCCGCCGAAGATCGAGAAGTCATAGGCGGTCACCTTGATCAGGGCATCCTGGCCCGGCCGGATGAAGGCGACGTCCCGCGGTGAGACCCGGGCTTCGACCAGCAGGGTCTCGGACGTCGGCACGATACCCGCGACGACCGCGCCGGGCTGGACGAAGGCGCCGACCGTGTTGATGTCAAGCGTGTTGACGATACCATCGACAGGCGAACGGATATCGGTACGCGCCACCTTGTCGGTGGCACCGCGTATCGTCTCGTCCACCACCGAGAGATCGGCCAGCGCCTGCGTCAGATCGCTGAGCGCTTCCTGTTGCAGCTGGAGGCCAAGTTCGTCGACCTGAAGCTTGGCTTCCGTGATGGCAGACCTGGCTTTCTTGATGGTCTCTCCGGCAAGCGTCAGCTGACCATTGAGCTCGGTCTGCTCGCGCTCTACGCGGAGCTGCTCGGTTCGCGCCATCAGGCCTTTCTTGACCATCGCTTCGACCAGCTTCGCCTCCTGGTCGCTGACGGCCAGGTTCTTGGTGAGGCGATCGGCATTGGCGTTGGCTTCGTCGAGTTCCTTCTCACGCTGATCGAGCCGCGACTTTAGAACCGACAGTTTGACTTCGAAGTTATCGCGCCGCGCGATTAGCAGCTTCTGCTCGTTGTCGCAGATTTCCGGCGCCACCTTCTGGATCTCGGACGGACAGGGAAACGCGCCCTCGAGGCTGCCGGTCTGTTCGAATTGGAGCCGTGCAATGCGCGTCTGCAGCGCCCGCGCCTTGGCCTGCTGCTCGCCAAGGCTGGAAGTGTTGAAGGTGTTGTCGAGACGAATGATGAGGTCATTCTTCTTGACGACCTGACCGATCGTCACGGCGATTTCCTGAACCACGCCCGGCTCGCTGGCCTGGATGATCTGGGTCTTCGACGCCGGTATGATCTTGCCGTCGCCGCGTGCGATTTCATCGACCTCGGCGAAGGATGCCCAGGCTACCGAACTCGCAAAAAGCGCTCCGATAATGAATATCGAAGCCGACGCAAAAAGCGGCGGACGGTCTTCCCTGGCTAGCATTTACCACGTCCCAACGTGCTGTGTTCACGCATAATTCTGTTCGTCAGGCGCTTGTTTTCTGCAGCGCCTGTATCACCTGGTCTTTCGGTCCATCGGCAACGATCTTGCCCTGCTCGATGACGATCAGGCGGTCGGCCAGCTCGAGCATGCTGAAGCGGTGCGTCGATACGATCAGGGTCGTGTTGCGATCGAAAGCCACTTTGAGCTGCTTGATCAGCTGGCGCTCGGAAGCCAGATCCATCGAGCCGGACGGCTCGTCCAGGAACACGATTTTCGGTTTGGTCAGCAACAGGCGGGCAATTGCCATTGTCTGCCTCTGACCGCCCGAGAGATTGGTGCCGCGCTCGCCGACATTCATGTCGTAGCCTCGCGGATGGCGGGAGACGAAGTCGTCGACGCCGGCAGCCTTGGCCGCCTCGACGATCTGCTCATCGGTCGCCTCCGGGCACGCCATCAGGAGATTTTCCTTGATGGTGCCGGAAAACAGATCGTTGGCTTGCGCGACGATCCCGACCGCGGCGCGAACCTCAGATGGGTGGTATTGGCGGATGTCGATCCCGTCCAGCAGCAGCTCGCCGGAGGTCGGCAGGAAAAGCCTGCCGATCAGCCTCCCCATGGTCGTCTTTCCCGAGCCTATGCGGCCGATGATGCCAATCCGCTCACCGGGCTTCACCGAGAAATTCAGGCCGGTCAGCACTTCGTTTTCGGAACCCGGGTAGACAAAGCCGACATTCCTGAATGCCATTGCACCGTTGCGAATGGGGCGGTTGACGAAACCAACCGTGTCCGGCCGATCCTCAGGCTGCGCCATGATCGAATTCACCATTCGCAGGGACAGCATCGCCTGGCGAAGTCTGGACAAGGTGATCGCAATCTGCCCAAGCGGGGCCACCGCCCGGCCCGCCAGCATGACGGTGCCGATGATGGCGCCGGTCGAGACATGCCCTTCCGAAAAGGCATAGGCGCCGGCCACGATCAAAGCGACGGTGACCATCTGCTGGATGGCTTGCGTTATGTTGCCGGCGGCAGCCGAAAGCTGTTTGATCTTCTCGGACGTGTTGGATGCGTTCTTGGAATGCTCCGCCCATTTTCGCAGAAGGTACGCCTCTGCCCGCAGCGATTTGATCGTTTCCAGCGTGGAGATGGATTCCACCAGCAGGGCCTGGCGCTGCGAAGCCTCGTTCATGGAAGCGGCAACGCGTTTGCCGATGCGCCGTTGCGTGATCAGCCCGACGATCACCGAGGCGACAAAGGCAATGGCCGGTATGACGACCAGCCAACCGCCTATCGCATAGATGACAAGAAGAAAGACGAAGACGAAGGCTGTGTCGATGAAGACGCTGATGGTGTTCGACGTGAAAAACTCGCGCACGAACTCGTACTGGGTCACCCGATTTGCATATTCGCCGGTTGAGCCGGGCCTTGCCGACAAGGACGAGTTCAGCACCTTCTCGAAAAGCATATAGGAGATGCGAAGATCGGCCTTGCGCCCGGCATAGTCGATCAGTGACGCTCTGGCGGTCTTCAAGAGCAGGTCGAACAGAATGACCGCGCCGATCCCGATCGACAGCACCCAGAGCGTCGATATCGCCTTGTTCGGCAAGATCCTGTCGTAGACGTTCATGGTGAAGATCGGTGAGGCAAGAGCCAGCAGATTGATGAATACCGCCGACAGGATGACCTTCGAATAGGTGCGCCAGAACGGCCCCATCGTGCCGGTCAGCCAATGTCGCCGCTCGATCTTGGCCGCCGAACCGACGCTCATTGCCTCTACTGCGTTGGCGTAGGTTATCGAGAAGGAAACGCCGCCACTAATATAACTTCCGGAAAACTCGGATTTGCTGATTGTCGTGCGCCCGTCTTCCTGGGGAGCGGTCGTAAATCCACCGTCCTCGGTCTGGGCAAGCAGCGCAACCGGCAACTGGCTGACGCGAAACAGAATGGCGGGAAGGTCGATGCGTCCGCGAAGAAAGTCGCGATGGCTGAATTCCGTGATTTCAAGACCGATGCGTTCGGCAAGATGCCGGATGGCGTCGATATCGATGCGGGTGTCTGACAGCGGCACGCCGGCAAACAGCACGGTCTCGGAACTCGGCCTGCCGAGGTACCCGGCAACAGCGGAGAAGCAGGCCTTGAACGCCTCTTTTGGGGAGAGGATTTTGGGTTGTGGGTTCACGATCGGCCCGCAGGACTATCGTTCGTCCTTGACCTTCCTACTTCTTTCTTACCGGTGCGAGGATGTCGAAAGGCAGATCGTTCATCTGCTCCGACGGCGTGCGCGCATAGGTTTCGGTGTCGGCCGTTTCAGGCGCATTGAACTCGGCCTTGGCATAGGCGGTGGCCTGTTTTGCCGGCTGAAGATTCATGGTCTTCAGCAACTGCCCGGTTGCCGCCAGCAGCCGGTACTGCGCGAAAAGCGACGCGTAGGATGCGGTGTCGGCAAGCGTAGCTGTGTTGAACCGCGTGTTCTGCGCGTCGAGCACGTCGAGCAGCGAGCGCTGTCCGACCTTGAACTGCTCGCGATAGGACGCCACCAGCCTTTCGTTGGCGGCAGCCTGAAGCTTCAATGTCTTTGCCAGATCGGCCTGCCGGAAGCGGCGATCCCATGACGTACGGACGGCTTCCTCGATCTCGCGCAGAACCTGGTGCAGCACAAGGCGCTGCTCGCTGGTGCGGCGGACCTGCTCTTGCTCGTTGGCTTTGTCGATGCCGCCGCGATAGAGGTTCCAGCGCAGCACCAGCCGCGCCTGCAGGTCGCTAGCGTCGCCATCGTCGCCGTCGATGTCATAGCCGCCGCGGGCGCGGCCTTCGGCGATGACGGAGGGCCCGAATTTCGCCCGCGCCGCATCCACCAGGGAGGCGGCGGCGTCGATATCGCTGTTGGCCATGTGGACGCGCGGATTGTTCTGTCGCGCCAGCCCTAGCGCGTCGTCGAGCGACCTTGGCAGCGCGCTCGAGACATCGCTCGGCCTTGACGCGTTGGTCAGCGGCTTACCGACCGTCTTGAAGAACCGTATCTTGGAAGCCTCCAGTTCTTCGGTCGCCTCCTGCATACGTGCCTTGGCAGCGAACAGCCGCTCCTCGGCCTGCTGGCGATCAGCCTCGTTCAACGCGCCGCCTGCAATACCTTGCCGGATGTCGCCGAGGATTGCCTGGTGAAAGCCCAGATTCTTCTTCGCTTCTGAAACGATCGACGCCTGCAGCATGTATTCGAGATAGTCCTGGACGACAGACAGTCCAATGAATTCAGACCGTTCCAGCACCCGGAACGATGCGCCGTCGACCCGCGACGCCTGACGGTTCAGTTCCGCCCGCCTTGCGCCGCTGTCATAAAGCGTCTGCGTGACAACGACATCGGCTTCCGCCGGATAGAGCGCGTCATCCTCTATGGACAGCGAACGCCGGGAGGAATTGTCGAGACGACGAACCCCCGCCGACGCCTCGACATCGACGCTGGGAAGATAAAGTCCCTTCGCTTGGCGTAGCTCGAATTCGATTGCTTCGCGGTTTTCGATCGCTTGGCCAATTTCGGGGTTGGACTCCACCGCAACCGCCATCGCCTCCTGGAGAGTGAGCGCGTGAGCATTCCCACAACTCAATATGGCGACCGTCGTCAGCAGGCCGAGGCGCTTGCCTATCGCCGACATAGATGTCGTATTCATTTCACCCCACCCCAACGTTCCCCTGCGCCATTATTGCCAGGCGTTACAACTCAACCGTGATTGTTCACAAATTTGCAAAATATGGGAGCACTTATTGATTTAGTGACCGCTAAAACGCTAAATTCAAGCAAAATTCTATAGAATGTCGCAAAAATGGCACATAAAATACCCACTGCGGTTTTTGAGTAACAGCCGTCCGAGTTTGAACAGGCAAGCGAAACCGCTCCGGGAAGGAGGACCGCAAGGCCACCTTATGACCTATTTGCTCCTGATGGCTTGACTATTTCTGGGTGTACTTTTTCAGCGAGGTGACCGACAACATCTTGGTGGCAGCTACAATCGGCAGGATAATCTTAGCCCGCTTGCCAAGAGCCTGGAACGGACACCCCTGCCTTTCTTCGACCTGAAGCGTGGGCATAAATCCCTGAGCCGGCGAATAAACGCCGGCGACTGCTTCACTGGCCAGCGTGCCAGCATAGGGCTCGTATGACGGCCGATCAACGACTGGGTCAACCGAAGAGGTGACGGTACTTTTTGAGGCGGTTCTGTAGGCCATCGAATGCCGCAAGGTCCAAAAATCGCTCGATTGAGCCCATAGCTGGTGAAACCTCAAAATATTTCTTGCGGCGATTTTCCGTTAAAATCAAAAGCGTAATTTTTTTGACGGTTCTAGTGTCGGCCTTTCGCAGCTCAGAAAAAAATTTGACTGTAACGAGTCATACGCTGTTTAAACAATGCGGAACGAAGTGGTCGGTAGCGCCACCACTTTGCGGGACGACATACGAGAGTTGCAGGACGAGCGGTCAAACATCGAGGGGCCGCCGGCTCGTTAGATACCGCTACTCGTTCTTCCGCGCCATTCCAACAGGCTGAACTTCGAGGCAAGTGAGCCCGTCCTGGTCCGGCGCCTCAACTCGTAAATCCATTCCACCGATTACAACTGCCTGCAAGCTGCCGCTTGTTTGTTACTTCCCGAGTCTCATCGGCCATATCGAGGCGCTAGACCGTCAGCTGGTCGCGCGCTGTTGCCACAGCTGCCGATCTGCAACCGCCCCCATTTCCGCGGTTCTGGACCCTATCTCCCAACGTTTGCAAAACGAGGTCAGCTATGGTCGGCAGTTTGGGGTCGCGGGAGCATACGGAATGACACGGGAACCTTTCAGATTTTGGCCCACCAAAATTCAGCAAAATCAACAATTTCCGTTCGCCCTCCGGGCCCACCAATAACTCACGGCTTACGCCGAACTCTTTGTTTTGTGATCGCATCCGCGAAAAAGCGCTCTGCCGTCAAAGCCTTTCCCCACCTCTCGATGAGTTCCGCAAGCTGCTGCTGGCTATCGGCGGATCGTTGATGCGCAACTGTGACGGCGGTCGTTACCGTGGCTCGAGTGTCAGCAGATGTGGTAAGGCTGATTGTCGACGAGTAGCAGAGGGGTCCAGCGACAATGACTTTGAGACGAACCAGAGCTTACGGCGGATCCGGCTTGGTTCTGGCGGTTTGCACTGTATTGGCTTGGCAAAACGCCACCGCCGCTCAAGATTGCTACGCAGCCGCGACGCCTGGCGTCAATTGGCAGGAGTGTGACAAAAAGCTTCTCATCCTAGAAGGACAGGACCTGAGCGGGGCAAACCTGTTCGGTGTTGATTTCACTTCGACCGACCTCAGGAACAGCAATCTCCTTGCGGCAAATTTTGAGAAGGCAACGCTTGTGCGCGCTTCCCTGGCCGGCTCGACCGCCAAAGGCGCCCGGTTCGACAAAATCGAGGCGTACAGGACCGACTTCAGCCATATGGACGCGCAGGGCGCCGTATTTACGGGCGCGGAAGTGCAGCGCTCGAATTTCCAGGACGCCAATCTGGTCAATGTTGATTTCACAAAGGCGGAATTGGGGCGTGCACAGTTCCATGACGCCGATGTCAGCGGCAGCCACTTTTCGTTTGCCAATCTCGCGCGGGCGGACTTCCGAGGAGCGAAGTTCACCGCACCGATAGACTTTGACGGCGCTTTTTTCTTTCTGACCCGTATCGAGGGCCTCGATCTATCCAATTCGGCGGGTCTGTCCCAGTGGCAGCTCAACATGGCTTGCGGGGACGCCCGGACCGAGTTGCCTTCTGGCATGACGAGGCCAGAAGATTGGCCCTGTCAATTCCAGCAGGAATAGCCCGCCCGTCCGTTTCCCGCCCAAAGGCTGCCGGGCGGCAAAGCGCCTCAATTCAGTCCTCGGCCGCGGGTCAAAGCACGACACTGCGGGACATTTCCGGCAATCTCATTTACCGGCGAACGACAACGACCAAATGGAGGACGGATGCCCAAGGTCAAAGGTGATACCGCTCTGGACAAGGAGCGCGCCAAAACAGAGAAGCTCCTCAAAAAGGTGGGATACACCGCCTTGAAGGAGGCCGGTGTGGTATCCAAGCGACCCGACCTCCCAGATCTAAAGGTTGAAAAGCGAGGGAAATAGCGCGGACACTCGCATGCTGACCTGACGAGGGCACGCCCAAAATGTAGACGTCTGCTTTGCCTCTCAAGCTAGGAGCGTGCAGGCGGCGCTTGCGAGAACCACAAGGCGGACTGCTGGGGCCGGAAGAAGCTGTCGTATTTCCGCCCCGGTGCGATCCGATACTTCACAACTTTTTCACTTTCAATTGGGGGGCCATATCATATGAACGAAGAGACCGGCGTTCAGAAGTTGGTGCGCACGCTGCGTGCTCGAGCACCTGATGACGCAGCTGAATTGCTCGCTAGAGAGTCTCCCGAGTTCATCCGCGACACACTAAAGCTGTTGCCTGACGGGCACGCCCGTAAGGTGGCCGAGCATTTGCCAGTGCATATGCGGCCCATCAGCTCTCATGATGGTGACATGGGTTTCGCGATCCCCGAGTCGCTCGTCGAGGTGATGGACCCGATCCCCGCCAGCGTTCCTGTCGGGACGACGGTTGCTGCCGCGGTGGAAGCCGTCAGGGGCGCCCAAGTGCCGACCGAGCTCACTTATCTCTACGTCACGGACGAGGGTAATAAACTGGTTGGCCTGGCGGTCCTGCGCGATCTGATGCTGAGCGAACCGGACGCGGTTGTCGATCACATCATGCTGCCCAGGCCGTTCGCTCTTGATGTCGGTCTCTCTTTGAGTAACGCATGCAAGGCGGCGGTACGGCGTCACTATCCTGTCTATCCGGTGGTGGATGCGGAGAACCGGCTGCTCGGGCAGGTTCGCGGCTGGCGATTGTTCGAGCAGCAAATCATCGAGATTTCCGCCCAGTCTGGCCAGATGGTAGGCCTCCAGAAGGAGGAGCGCTCTTTTACGCCGCTGTTTTCAGCCTTCCTGAAGCGTCATCCGTGGCTGCAGTTGAATCTCCTGACGGCCTTCATGGCCGCATTCGTGGTCAGTTCGTTCACAGGCACGATCGAGAAGATCGTCGCTCTGGCGGCGTTTCTCCCGGTCTTGGCCGGGCAGAGCGGAAACACCGGCTGCCAGGCACTGGCTATGACGCTGCGTGGCCTTGCCCTGGGGGATGTGGACAAACGACCGAAGCTGCACTTGGTGATGAGAGAGGGCGCGCTCGCGGCCGCCAACGGCGTGCTCGTCGGCGTTGTTGCGGCTGCGGCGATGTGGTTCTATGCCTCGAGGCAACCGGCGTCGGCGGCGCAGGCGCCGATGCTGGCACTTGTGATCCTGCTTGCCATGTCCGGATCGTGCCTCATGTCCGGCATCTCCGGCGTGCTGATCCCGTTGGGCCTGCGCCGGGTAGGCGCCGATCCGGCGGTCGCCTCGGCGATCTTCCTCACCACCGTGACCGATATTGTAGGCATGGGCCTGATGCTGGGGCTGGCCACCATGCTCGTGCTGTAGCAAGCTGCGTGCGGTGACGCGTCCCTGGGCGTTGAGGCAATGAGCTGACCTCGCGTTCAAAGAAATTGCAAGACCCGGGCCGAATCGCACACGCCTCGTGAGAAGCACCTCCGGCAGCTCTCCGTCCCTTGCGAAACGCGACGGAAGGCCTTTGGAGAAGCCGTGGGTGACCTTGAAGCCTGGTGACCAGATACGCAGGATCGCCCACCCAATATTAATCTTGTCGGCTGTGCGATCCACTACTGATGAGATTTGATTTTGTTAAGCCTTGGGCCAAATACTTCAATCACGTGCAGCAATGTTGAGAAGAGTTTTTGACAATCAGCGCAGCCGAAATAGGAATAAACCCGATATCTTGTTGCGCAGCTGCAACAGCTGCTGAGGACTCGCATAAGTCCGGCGACCGTTCAGTCGCCTTTTTCTTGCAGTCGTGCTAAATCCCTCGCACTAGTCGGGTTTGGGGTGGGTTCTCGGCATGCAATCTTCGTTTCGAACGATCTTCGGCTTCGCCGCAGCGCTGCTTTGTGCCGGCGTGTTGCCGGCCGGCGCACAAGGTCTTTTTGGGGCCTATGACGATGCGTTTGCGGCCCGCATCGCCAGTCCGGCCGACAATGGAACGCTCGCCCAATTCGTCACGGTTGCGGTCAACGCTGGGCAATACGATCAGGCGATCTCCTCGATCGAGCAGTATCTGATCCAGTACCCCCGCGATGCGCGCGCCCGGCTTGCGGCCAGCCGGTTGTATTACCATGTCGGGTCCTATGAATTGGCTCGGCGGCAGGTGCAGTACGGCATCGAAGTCGGGGGTCTGACCGCAAGTGAGCAACAGGAAGCTGTTCGCCTGCTCGCCCGCATCGAGCGCGCGTTGCGTGGCGTCACCTGGGAACTCGCCCTGACCGGCGGCGTATTCAGCGCATTCACCGATTTTGAGCCAGGCGGGGCGCAGGACGACGACAGCTTCGTCTCGCCTTACGGGCAGGCGGAAGGTTTTGTGCGGTGGGACCTCGGCACGCCAAGTGCCGACGCGCTCGTTCTTTCGGGGTCGTTGACCGCGACTGAGCGTCTTTTCACGGAAGACCTGTCGGTTCCGGGTGGCGAGAAGACTTTTATCCACGGCAACGCAGCGATAACCTGGGACAAGGGACTGCCCAACAGCGGGATCGATTCGCTGCGCCTGCTGCTTTCCGCGTTCACCGTTACGGATCGTTTCGACAGCGACATTTACGAAACCGGTATCGGCCTCAGTGGACGTTTCGTCGTTCGCCCGACGGTCGAGACGACGCTCTTCGCCGGTGGCGGCTACATCGATCTAAGCGCCTCGCAAGGCATTTTCGCGGATAGCAGGGTCTTCTATGAGGCAGGCGGCAGCTACCGCTTCCGCAATGGCCAGGCGCTCGGCTTGCGCTTTGTCGGCTCGAATGACTTCGCTTCCGGATCGGGCGAAATCAGCCGCAGCTATACGGGCGAGGTCCGCTATGGCGGCCTGTTGATGAACGTACCGGATTTTTTCGCATGGTCGCACCAGATCGCCTTATCGGCCGGCCACAGCGACACTCCCGATCTGTCCGTCGGCATCGGCACAAATATCAAGAGCGACTTCTGGCGCATTGCCTCGGAAAGCGATTTTCAGCTGACGGAAGCGCAGAAGATCAGCGTCGATCTCGCCTACCGCAAAACCAACTTCGCCCTCGCCAACCGCGACCGAAAATCGTTCGAAATGCTCATGAGCTATACGTTGACGCTCAATTGAAAGAGGCCGCGATGAGGTATCATCAGATCGTCATTTTTATCGCCTGCCTCGCCTTCGCGGCACCATCCGCTGCTGAGACGGTCGGGTCGATGACGGCCTACCAGACCATCATCGTCCGCAATAACGGCGGGACGATGAACGTTGGCGCCGGCGTCGAACTCGGCGACCAGTTGCGCAGCAATCCCACCGGTCTCGGAATGCTGGTGTTCCGGGATGAATCGAGCGCCAAAATTGGTCCAAACACCAGCCTGACGATCGATGAGTTCGTCTACAATCCGGGCTCCGGGTCGGGAAAGATCGACATCGGGATGAACAGCGGCCTGGCCCGTTTTTATGGCGGCCAGGTTTCGAAAGGGGGCGTCATGCAGGTTGCGACGCCGCACATGGTGCTCGGAGCGAGAGGCGGCATCATCGAAGTGCTGGTGGCAGCCGGCCAGACCGTCGGCATATTGCGCGCCGGCCGCATGACCTGCACGATCAATGGCAAACGGCTGGTCATCACGAACCCGGGCTACGCCTGCACGTCGGACGATGGCAAGCTTCTGGCCGGCTACGGCGGCATCGACGCCTTCCCGATCTTGGACAGTATCGACCGGATAGCGGGAACCGGCCTGCCGGGCGCACCGGGTCCTGGGTTGGACGTAAGCGCAATTTGTGCGTCGGCTCTAGGCTCCTCGCTCAAAGTCTGCGGGTCCAGGGACGGCGCACTGCCAGGAGTGGTCATGGAATTCCCTGACAGCCCAACGCCACCTGCGGGCAGCGGGGGGCGGCGGGGCGAGTGTGAGGGTGAGGGTTGCTGCTACTACTACAACTGCGATTAGGCCTGGCTGCACGAGATGAGCCACTCGGTCGGTAGGCGCTGGGCTGATTGGCGGCAAGCCGGCAGACGCAAAATATCCGGCCTTGTGGTCGTGCTCCTGCTGCTCGCTTGCCATTTGGCTTTTGACGGGCCGTTGTCGCGCCTGCGTGAGCGGACGTACGACTTCTATCAGTTTCTCGCCCCACGTCAGGCGACGAGCAATCCTGTCGTGATCGTCTCGATAGACGACGCCAGCCTCAAGGCACATGGGCGATGGCCCTGGAACCGTGGCCTCTTGGCCGATCTGGTCAATGGCATCACGCAGTCCGGTGCGGCGGTGGTCGGGCTTGCGCTGGTACTCCCCGAGGCTGACACCTCGCCTGAGGGCATGGCCGGAGACAAGCGCCTGGCAGCGGCGCTGTCCAAAAATCGAACGGCGCTTGCCGTCAGCCTGGGCAATGAAGCGACGGTTTCAGAAGCAGAACCCAAAGCCGGCTGGTCGATCGTCGGGCAAGTACCCGATACACTTCCCGGCTTCACCGGTCTTACCGGGTCGCTTGCCGAATTCTCGAACGCCGCCGCAGGCCTCGGCGTGATTCGCACCTTGCCCGATCCCGACGGCGTACTGCGCCATGTGCCGCTGCTCTGGCTTCGCAACACCCCTCAACGCGCGCAGCTGTGGCCGTCTTTCGCACTCGAGCTCCTGCGCCTTTACGCTGGACAGGACGGTTACACAGCCCGGATGAATGCAGCCGGGTTCGACGCACTCAGGATGGCAGGCGCCATTGTGCCGCTCGAGCCGGAGGGGAGCATCCGCCTCTGGGAAACCGCCACCGACACGCCTCGCCTGTCTGCCAGCACTATCCTTTCGGGCCATGGCGATCCGCGGCTGCGGGACGCCATCGCCATTGTCGACCTGTCGGCTGTGGGCCTGACGCAGTACCTGCCCACGCCGACGAGTCCAGCGCGACCAGGAGCGGAGATCCACGCCGATGCGATCGGCCAGATGCTTGCCGGGCGCTTCCTGGCAGAGCCAGCGCACGCGCGTATGCTCGAGCGGCTCTGGTTTCTCCTCAGTGCCGTCGTTTTCATCGGGGTTTCCGGAGTGCTCGCCGGGCGTGTCGTGCTTGGCGCCCTCTCCCTGGCGCTGCTGGCCGTCACGCCGTTCGTGTTCGGCGCTCTCGAGTACAGCCTGCAGGGTGCACTCTATGACCCGCTGCAGCCGGCGCTTGCAACCATCATGGTTGCGGGCTTCGAAGGCTATGTCCTCTACAGGCGCAGCGAGCAGCGCCGGTCCACCCTCACGCGACAGTTCTCCCAATATCTGTCGCCCTCCGTGGTGCAGCGCCTCGCAAGCTCGGACACCGAGGCAATCCTGTCCGGCGAGAAGCGCGAGATCACCATTTTGATCAGCGACATACGTGGCTTCACGACCATGAGCGAACAGCTCGACACCCAAGAGATCGCCAAGGTGGTCAACCATTTCCTCGGCATTGCGACCGATGAGATCCTCAAGCGCGACGGCACCATCGACAAGTTCATGGGCGATGCGGTACTGGCCTTCTGGAACGCACCGCTAGATCAACCCGATCATCGTGAGCGTGCGCTGGACGCGGGCCTTGCCCTTATCGAGCGGGTGAGGCGCGAAGACGCCGCCTTCACCGCGGATGGCCATCGATCCATCGAAATCGGCGTCGCCATCGAGACCGGCATCTGCTCGGTAGGCAATTTCGGCTCCGAACGGCGCTTCGATTACACCGCGATCGGCTCCCCCGTGAACCGCGCGGCACGGCTCGAATCGACGACCAAGAAGCTGGGCATCCCCCTGGTGCTTGGACCCGGCTTTGCGGCAGGAGCATCGATGCCGGTCGTTCAGGCGGGCGCCTTTGAGCTCCAGGGTTTCAAGGGCGAGGTCCCGGTTTTCACCGTTCCGGAGATGCAAGCTGCTCAACAAGGTATGAGCCGCGAAGTAGAGAGCCAACGTGGTGAGCAATCTGGCGCCCCCGCCATGGTGGTTGGTTCGCCGCCATCCGTGCAAATGGCGCCGCTTGACCTGACACCCCGAACCCGGAGCATCCGCTGATCGGATCCAGCGGATCGCAAGATGCAATTGTCACGGGCACAGACGGACATCTTGTTTCGGCGACCATCGAGGGATGCGACGGCTTGCGTTCACTCGTCCTTGAAAGTCACCTTCATATGTTTGTGCACCATTGAGGCGAGGTCCTCGGCATCCCAGTTCGTGAGCCTGATGCAGCCGTGAGAGAAGGTCTTCCCGATCTTGCCGGGTTCGGGCGTGCCGTGAATGCCGTAGCTTTCGATGGAGAGGTCGATCCAGATTGATCCCACGGGATTGTTAGGGCCGGCAGCAATGGTGAAGGGCCGCTTGGTTTTGACTCCCTTGAATGCAAAATCGGGATCGTAGTGATAGGTCGGGTTGTGCACCACCCTTTGGATCTCTGCCTGCCCACTTGGTGCCGGCTTCTCGTCGCTCCCGATCGAGGCAGGGTAGACGGCAAGCGCTTTATTGGAGGGGTCGAGCACGCGCACCTGATGAGCGCCTTTGTCGACTTCGACGCCGGCAATGGTGGCGGGAGGTTCACCCCGGCCAACATCTGGTACCAGCAGCGTGGTTCCAGCTTTCCTGAATCCGGTGCCTGGGTTTAGCCTCCTGAGCAATGGTTCGCTCACATGGAAGCGCTCCGCCAGCTTCTCGATCGAGTCGTGATAGCCAAGCCTTCTCAGGCGAGCCATCCTCTCCATGCGCCGCGGAATGCGTTTGGTGAAGGGGCCGCGTACATCTTTGCGGGTCAGTTCAAAGGTGACCAGAGCTGGGCTGGTGGAGGTTGCCATCAGCTTGTCCCAAGTCGCCTGGGTGAGCTTGCCATCTGGCGCCAGTCCGTTCGACGCCTGGAAGGCCTTGACCGCCTTGGCGAAGTTCTCTCCAAGGCGGCCGTCGATGAGCCCCGGTGAGAAGCGCGCACGATCCAAAAAAATTTGCGCCTTCAGCACGGCAGGATCGAGCCCTTTCGGATCGCCGGCGGAGAATTGCGCCTGATTTACCGCGGCTAGGTCCAGCTTGGCCGCCTCCGTCCCGCCGCATGCGAAGGCGAGTGCAATGGCGAGGAGGAGAAGGAGCCTGATCATCGATTTCACTCCTTACGTTAAATCGCACCTGATCTGCTTCTATGACGCGCTGTGGCAGATCTGGTTCCATTCGCCGGGAGGAGGATCATAGGCAACCAGCCTTATGCCGCCGACCGGTCCGAGACGTTCGATGCCCATGCCTTGCCCCTCACGAGAGGCGTTGCTGGCCGCGCAGATCGGCAGTGTAAAAATGGCCTGGCCATGTTGACGTGAGCTTCTACCTTCAAACTGCCCACTACCTGGACCGGCAGTCAAATGGTCTCAGGGCAGCAAGTGAGGAGATGCGCTGGGAACCGGCTTGTCGGGCGGGTATTCTATTGATCTTCGGGATCGATAGATCCATGTTCCGTCGTCACTGTGATCGCGTTGTCGCCCGCGATTGCCCTAGCGTATTCGAAGCGCTCCAACTTCTGCCGATAGGCCTTTGAACATCGCGGTGGCCGAGTTCGTGATTTTGAAGTCGCCGCAACTCGGACAGCGAAACTCCCGGATGTCACCAACTGTCTCCGAATTAACGAGCGCCTGCTCATCTGTAATCGGGCAAATTGCGGCCATCCAAGCCATCGTGGTCCTCCGTCCTAAGGCCGTCCTCGATTACCCAAAAGGCATCGTCGAGTGCAAAATCCATTTCTGCCGACGCTCACCCCACCTGGAGTACTCCACCGAGTAGATTGCGCTCTCCACTCTCCAACCCGGAATGTGGATTAAAGCCAGTTCCTCGGCGAGCGATTTGCTGGTGGGCGGTAGGCGCTCTCGCTCTGGAGCCTCTCCCAAACGATCGGAGATGTTCATGCGTCGGGCAGGACCGAAGGGCCGGAACGTGGCGTTTTCATCTCTTCGGCAATCACCAGCAGCGCCTCCAGAGCGACGGCGATCCCCGACATCACCGTACTTATGTCTGCGCTGCCGCCGAGCGTCGAAAGTTCGGCCGCTCGCGTTTGCATGCTTTGGCTCAGCTCTTGTAACTTCAGGCGCAGCTCGTCATCCATGTATGTTCTCCAAGCTTGACGCTGGAGGAACGCGCCTGCTTACAACCCGTTCCGCCGGTGGCCGCAGAGAACCAGAGACACCGCAGATGCTACAACTCGCGCTGTGGCGGCGCTTAGGATGGGCGGTGGATTGAGCCTCAGCGACTGACCGTCGGCAAATAGCGGATGCTTCAGTCTCGAAAAGGTGCTGGACGGCTCGATATGCACCGGCCCTTGGCCCTGGGTGCTGGTCCCATGCACAGTAAGGCCGTGCAAGTGCGCGCGGCCTCTGGGCTCAACATTCCAGTCGTCATGTTCCAAAGTTGTCCCAAGGTGGGTTCTCACCAAAGTGGGCGGCGAGAAGCGTCACGAAGCTTTGAACTTTGGCGGAAAGATGCCTTCTTGACGGGTACATCGCGTAGATCGACCGGCTTACCGGCTTGAACTGGGGCATCACTGTCTCCAGCTGGCCCGAACGAATGGCTTCTCCAACAAGGAAAGTGGGGCAAAGTACTATGCCTGCTCCACCCAGCGCCGCATCGCGCAGGAGCTGCCCGTTCGTTGCCGTCATCCGTGCAGTGATTTTTACCGCCACTTGCCCCTTTGGTCCGTCGAACCGCCATTTTCCGCGGCTGGCGCGCAACGCGTAGTCCAGACAATCATGGTCGTGGAGATCCGACGGCTTTGTGGGACGCCCGCGTCTGTCCAGATAATCGCGCGAAGCGCAGACCACCTCGCGTGACGGCGCGATTCGGCGAGCAACCAGATTGGAAACCGTGAGTGGAGCGATGCGTACCGCGACATCCAGGCCCTCTTCCACGATGTCAACCACACGGTCGTCCAACACCAACTCAACCGACACCTCCGGGTAGACCGCGAGATATTCTGCAACGACTCTCCCAAGGTGCATCGCGCCGAAGGAGATCGGCGCGCTGACACGCAGTGAGCCGGTCGGACGTGTCTTGCTCTCGGCCGCGCTCGTACGAACTTCCTCGACATCCTCGATTATGCGCAGACTGCGCTCGTAGACGGAGGCGCCGAGCTCTGTCAGGCTGATGCGCCGGGTCGTCCGGTTGAGAAGGCGTGCGCCAAGCCACTCTTCCAGCATTTGGACATGCTTGCTCACAGCCGCTGGCGATAGTCGCATCCGCTTGGCCGCTCCAGCGAAGCTGCCTTCACCGACGACGTTGGCAAACACGGTCATGCTGGTCAGCCGGTCCAACTGCAATCACCTCTTTCATTCACGTTTCGTGAATTCACCATCCATATCTCCCTCGATTATCAATCCGCAGTGGACAGATTATCTGAAACCAGGCCGGGATCAATTGCCCGATCCGTCTCTCTAACGTTTGCCCGAAACGTTGGCGTCGAGTGCCTTCTCGCGGGCTGGAGGTGATCATGTCTCTGACCAAAGCAGCCCTTCGGGAGAAACAGGGAGCCACTTTTCGCATCTGGCTCTCCGTGCTCACTGTATCGCTGGGTATTTTTTCGATGATCACTGCGGAGCAACTCCCTGTGGGGCTGATTCCGGCAATTTCTTCCGAGTTGAATGTCTCTATTGGGAGTGGCGGTCTCACGGTGACGATACCCGGCGTAATTGCGGCGTTCGCTTCTATCGGTTTGCCGTTGGCAGTGGGGAGGCTCGACCGGCGTATTCTGATGGCGGGCCTGCTCGCGGTAATGGCTGCGGCGAGCGTGATTTCAGCGCTCGCAACGAACTTTCCCGTTCTGCTCGCGTCCAGGCTGCTCGTCGGGATCACCATCGGTGGCTTTTGGGCGATAGCCGGAAGCATCGCAGTACGCCTTGTTCCTGGACCGTCCGTGCCGCGCGCCATGACTATTGTCTTCGGCGGTGTAAGTGCCGCTGCGGTGCTGGGCGTGCCGGCCGGCACGATCATCGGTGATCTAGTCGGCTGGCGCGGCGCGTTCTGGTCTCTCGCCGGCCTGAGCTTTGCCATACTGCTCGCCGCCCTGCTTGTGCTTCCGAAGCTGGAGGCGGCGCAGCCTGTGGAGGTGAAAGCCCTGCGTGCGCAATTGCGCAATCCCGCCCTCCTGTCGGGCGTGGTTGCGACCGCACTGCTGGTGGCTGCCCACTACGGTGCCTACACTTTCGTGAGCCCGGTGTTGCTGGAGGTCTCGGGCGTCACTGCAGGGAGCATAGGTTGGTTACTGTTGGGGTATGGCATTCTCGGAATGATTGGCAACGCCGTCGCAGGCGTCTGGGCCGCCAAATCCGTCGGTCGCACATTGGCCTGCATCGTCATTGGGCTCGGCGCCACGCTGGCTCTCTTCCCGTTGCTCGGGGTCACGCCGCTCACAGGAACCATCCTGCTGCTGGTGTGGGGCTTCGCGTATGGCGCGGCGCCCATCACGCTGCAGACGTGGGTGCTGAGTGCAGCACCAGAAAGCGCGGAGACCGCGACGGCCATCTACTGCTTCACTTTCAATCTTGCCATCTCCGTGGGTACCCTAGCGACCAGTCAGATCGTCGACACGATGGGCGTGAACAGGGTCCTCTGGGTCGACTCCGCCATCATCCTGCTGGTGCTGCTGCCGGTGTGCCGCGCACCCATGCTTAACCGGAACATCGGAAACTCGTAGACAGCAAGCCATCCTGTGCCGCCCATCTGGCAATGATGTGATAGGTTGAAGTAGACCTTCGTTCCTCTGTCTTGAAAGTCACTCGCGTCACATCAAACGCGGGTTCCGCCGCACCGTGCGGGTGCCGATGCTTTGCGCCCCCGGAGGACAACTGGCTACTTGAAAAAGGACTTGATCCCCTCGTCGATATGTGTGCTGATATGAGATCGATCTCATGCCGCGCTCTCAATTGCTGTTTCTCTACGGGAGCGCGCTCTGGGAAGCATATGTCTGAATGACGATGAAGAGGGAGGTTCAAGTGAGGAAATTGATCGCGTGGCTGGCCTTGGCCACTACCACGCTCGCGTTCGCGTCTGCGGCCTCGGCGGGTGAAACCATCAACCGGGTTACCTCGAAGAAGGCAATGGTGGTCGCCACAAACAGCGGTTGGCCGCCGCAGAGTTTCCTCGACGACAGCAATCAGTTGGTCGGCTTCGACATAGATGTCTCGAAAGAGATCGCAAGGCGCCTCGGTGTCGAGGTCAGTTTCGATACGCCGGACTGGGCGACGATGACGGGCGGCCATTGGCAGGGACGTTACGATCTGGGTGTCGGCTCGGTGACGCCGACCAAAGCGCGCGCCAAGGTGATCGATTTCGAAGGCATCTATTATTATAGCCCCTACGTTTACGTGGTTCACAAGGACAGCCCGGCCAAATCGGTCGCCGACCTGAACGGCAAGATCATCGGCGTCGAGACCGCCACCACGTCGGAGGATTTCATCCGTAGACAACTCGAGATCGATGCTCCCGGCCTGCCGCCCATCGAATACAAGCTGGAGCCCGGTGAGATCAGGACTTTCGCTGACTCAATGCTGCCGTTCGACGATTTGAGGCTCGGCGACGGCGTGCGCCTCAACGCGGTCATCGCACCAGAACAGACGGCTCAGAACGCGATAAAGAACGGCTACCCGTTGCGTGTCCTGGAAGGCGGCTATGCCTTCCGTGAGCCACTGGTGGTGATCGCGGAAAAAGGTGATGCCGAGTGGAATGCCAAGATCGGCGGCATTCTCGACGAGATGAAGAAGGACGGTACCCTCGCGAAACTGACCACCAAGTGGTACGGCAAGGATTACAGCTCTGACTGAGAGGCATCGTGGATAAAGCTTGAGCGGGGTGCATTCAATTGAACATCCCGCTCCATCTGTTTTGTTTCAGCCGCATTTCCACGACACCGGGCGGCTCCGGCTGCCTGCAAAATGCTCTAGTGCCGCCACCTCATCATATTGATCATGACATGTCCTGACACATATTACCGACGCACGCTTGCCGACAACACCATCAGACCGCCGCTGAGCGGCGTTTCCGAGTGCGAGACAGTCGTTGTCGGCGGCGGACTGGCCGGCCTGACGACGGCGTTGCAGCTGGCTCGCGCCGGCCAGCAGGTCGTCGTGCTTGAGGCGCAGCGGATAGGATTCGGCGCTTCCGGTCGCAATGGCGGCTTCGTTAATCCCGGTTTCGCCACCGGCACCGACAACATCGCCGCGATGGCCGGCGTCGACGCGGCACAAAAACTGCACCGCCTGTCCATCGAAGGCGTCGACTTCGTGCGGCAGACGATCCGCGATCTCGACATCAAGGCGGCAGAGCCGCGCTCCGGTATATTGAGCGTGCTTCGCCACGATGGTGGCGCCGCGCTCAAGGCATATGCCGAGCAACTGGCGCGGGATTTCGACTACCGGCTCGACTATCTCGATCGCGACCAGGTGCGAGCGGTGCTGCATTCGGATCGCTACCACCAAGGCCTGCGCGATCCCAGCGCCTTCCACATGCATCCGCTTAACTATCTGCGCGCCGTTGCTGGCGAGATCGAGCGGCTGGGCGGCAGGATATACGAGAGAACGGCTGCCGTTGAAGCCAACCTTGACGGCGCCGAAAAGATCTTGCGTACCGACAGCGGCGAAGTGCGCGCCCGCCAGGCCGTAGTTGCCACCGGCGGATATACGGGGCCACTGGTCGGTCGGCTGCAGCGGGCATTCCTGCCTATCGCCACTTACGTTATGGTGAGCGAGGAGGCGCCTGACCTCATCGCCAAGTCGATTACGACGACCGACGCCGTCGGCGATAACCGTCGCGCAGGCGATTATTACCGTGTTGTCGAAGACGGCAGGCGGCTGCTCTGGGGAGGGCGCATCACCACCCGGGCAGCCTCATCGGGCGTGTTGGCGAGGCAATTGCGCCGTGAGATGGTCACCACTTATCCGCAGCTCGAACACCTCAAGACCGAACTCGCCTGGTCCGGGCTCATGTCTTATGCCCGGCACATGATGCCCCAGATAGGCCCGTTGCAGCCGGGCGTCTGGTACCTCACGGCTTTTGGTGGCCATGGCATCAACACCACGGCGATCGCCGGCAAGTTGATCGCCGAAGCCATACTGGGACAATCGGACCGCTACCGGCTGTTCACACCCTTCGGCCTTGCCTGGGCGGGCGGCCCGGCTGGACTTGCGGTTGCGCAACTCACCTACTGGAAGCTGCAGGCGCAGGATTGGTGGCGCGAGCGGGCCCGCTGACCGCAGGGAGATCGAAGACGTGATCGGCCGACTATTGCTCAACCACCCGGACGCGGCGCGCCGCGTTGGCGTATTCTTCGTGCTCGCCGCCATCGCCGCCGGCCTGTATGGGCTCGGCATCAAAGCCAGTTGGCTCGGCAAGCTCGTTCCGGGGTCGGTCGAGTGGCTCGCCGCCAACCCGGACGTCGGGCGGGCGGTCTCGGCGGTGCTGATCGCATTGATCTTGGTGGCGAACTGGAACGCGCTGCGGTATCTCAGTCGCAAACAGCAGATTGTGGCAGTTTGGATAGAGCTGTTCGTGTTGCTAATGTTGTTTTTCTATTCCTTCGACCTGTCCTTCGCGTTCATCGCCAAGAAGATCGGCTTCCTCGTCTCGAAGGGTGTGGTGACGACCCTCTACATTTCGGCCATTTCGATCGCCATCGCCACCCTCATCGCCTTCGTTGGCGCCATCGCCAAACTTTCCCGCAACGGCGTGGTCTATGGCTTGGCGACCTTCTATACCTCTCTGTTTCGTGGCTTGCCGTTGTTGATGCAGATCTACATCATCTATCTCGGCCTGCCGCAGATTGGCTACGTGATCGGCGCCGTGCCGGCCGGCATCATGGCGCTGTCGCTCTGCTACGGCGCGTACATGACCGAGATCTTCCGCGCCGGCATCGAAAGCATCTCGCGCGGCCAGACCGAGGGTGCTACGGCACTCGGCCTTAGCGCTAACCAGACGATGTTCCTGGTGATCCTGCCGCAGGCGATGCGGGTCATCGTGCCGCCAACCGGCAACCAGTTCATTGCGATGCTGAAGGATTCTTCGCTGGTCTCGGTGGTCGGGGTCTGGGAGATCATGTATCTCGCACGCACGCAGGGCCAGACCGAGTTCCGCCACATCGAGATGCTCATCACCGCCTCGATGATCTATTGGCTGCTCTCGATGGGGCTCGAGTTCCTGCAGTCGCGGATCGAGGACCGGTTCGGGCGCTCACTCAAGCGCTGATCGTCATCCGTGATTTTCGCCAAAGCGAGTTGCACAGCACCGCAACAGCCAGCTTCGGAGAGCAGCTGCAGATTGTACGCCACAGCACGCCGTTCGGCGACGCCGTCAAGGGTGAATCAACCCGGTATTTCATCGGCTTAGCCCGATCGGAGGGCAGAATAGAGCAAGTGCTGGACGAGCATGGTCGTTGGCCGACTGCCCGGCAACTTCGACCGATTGCTGGATTTCACCCGCGCCGACAAATCGATAAAATCAACGACTTTAACATGTCCTCCGGGCCAACCATTATCGCTATGTATCGATGGTAGCCGAGTTCGCCACGTGGTTCGCCAATAGGTTTGTCAGGCAGTGGTTTGCGCGTTACCAGCCGCACGACTCGGTCCATGCCCTGCACAGCCAAACGCACCGGCGAGGTTCCCGGGAATGAAGCTCGGCATGGTGTTTCGTTCCTTTGAAGTGGGCGTGTTTGGGGGAAGACCGTAGTCGGCGTGTTCGCGCCCGGTGGAATTTTCGAAGAGTTGTTTCCAACGGCGGGAACGAACCAAACTTCCATGCATTTAGCTCTGGCTTCGTTCATTCACTCTTTCTTCTGGGAGCTGGACCATTGTCATCCGGAGGCTATCTCTTGGCCGACCAACAAACCAATGACGTTTCCATCGTTGATCTGATACCTGCCCTGCGGGCTTTCGCGCGCACCTTCTGCCGCGTTCCAGACGATGCCGACGATCTGGTGCAGGAAACGTTGACCAAAGGGCTCGCCAACATCGACAAGTTCGAACCCGGTACACGCATGAAGTCGTGGCTCTTCACCATCATGCGCAACACCTACTACACGCGGATCAAGATCGCTGCACGGGAAGCGCCAGGCCTTCTCGACTGCGCGTCTTCGAGACCGATTTCGGAAGCTACCCAGGAATGGACCGTTCAGAGCAAGGAAGTTCACGGCGCCATCCAAAAGCTGCCCGAACATCAGCGCGAGGTGCTGATGCTGATCGGCGTTTTAGGAGTGGGCTACGAGGAAACCGCCGAAATCTGCGGCTGCGCGGTAGGGACGGTCAAAAGCCGGCTGAACCGTGCCCGCGCCAACATCCTTGAGCTACTCGGGGAGAGCTCGTTGCAGACATTGATAGAAAGGCGAAATCAGCTGTCGGATGGTCAGCTCGATATAGAGGTCGACAGCCGCAGATAATCAGCTCTTCACGTCTCGCCGACGCTTCTCGACGAGAGCGTTTTGCAATTCGATCGCCAGCTTGGACAGGCGGTCCGGTATCTTTTCCTGCTCTATGGCGGCCAGCAGGGAAGCAATCTCCCGATCCACTGCCATCTCGACAAGCAGATCCGTGGTATCGTCGCTCGAATGAGACATCACGTTCTCTTGATAGCATCCCTAGATCCAAGTCTGATGATGAGCGCTCGGCACTACAAGGCGTTGTCGACCGCCGAGAGGCTCACCGGCGGCCCTTGCACAGTTTTTCCTCCGTGCCGCGGCAAGACGCGGCGCGGTGGCGTCAGTCCTTCAGCAACCGGTTTGCGGCGTGATCCTGAAATTGATCGGACTTGATTCGATTGCCGTCCAGCCCGCGCTCTCGGCTATGTTGCTTCCTGTCGCGGTTGGACAAAACCGCGTTTTCTTCGATCTTGTCCTTGTCCAAGGTGGTCATTGCGCCGGCGCCGGCACCTTTGCCTTGGCTGCCTTGGCCGAAATGCTTTTTGCCGCCGGATGCCATGATCTCCTCCTTCGAATCCAGGACACCGATCGGTGCCGACGCCCGAACCGGCATCGCGCTGTAATGTTCCGTCTCACCCAGCAAGCAGGAAGGCGTCGCCATCCCATGACCGAAACGGCTTCTCGCCGTCGATGATGACCCGCAATTGGTGAGCTTGCGCAAGACGGCCGATGTCGGCCCGGTCCAAAGAAAGCGATCCGCGATAAGAATAGTTCAGCAATGCGAGCCGGCCCGGCCGTTTGAGAACGCGCGCAATTTCATCGAAAAGCCGCTCAGCCATGCCGGCCAGGACCAGGTAGGGAAAGCTGTCGACCGCCAACACGCAATCGAAACTGTCGTCGTCGAAGTCGGCCAGATCGAGACCGGAGGTTTGGCGCAGTTCGACATTGCCGAGCGCTGCGCATTGCTCGGAGGCGATAGAGATCATCCGCGAAGATATGTCGATGCCGACCATCCGCTTGAAGGAATTGAACAGCGCGCGCTCGAAACGTCCGATGCCGCAACCGATGTCGAGAATGTCTCGTTGAATTCCGGTGAATTCTCGCGCCTCGAGCCATTCAACGATTTCGTCGGTCATGGCTGTCAGCCGCTCGTCATCGCCAAGGGATCCTAACTGGACACTTGCCGCGGTCGAAATTGCTGCCGCGGCATCAAAACTCGAGGCCAGCCTCCTGACCACGGCGATATCCGTCTCGCCGTTACCGCGTTCATGCCGAACGGCGCCGCCTGTCGCTCGCAAAGTGGCAAGGACGCCCGGTTTGTGGCGCAGCAGTCCAGCGACCTTTCGCAGTCTTTCAGCATCGCCGGTATTCGCCGGACGGACTTTCAGCACGACCTCCGCCAATTCCGCCGCTTCAATTGTGGGCGGCAGGTGAAGCGCCAGCCTGACGAGAACAGCTTCGGCGCAGGCACCATCGGCCACACAACCTTCGACCGCCCGTCTGACCGATGTCCGGCGCTGCGCGTGCACACTCATGACATCAACTCCGCGTCCAGATCCTCCGCATCGTCCACCTGTCGACGGCGCCCCAGCCATATTTGTAGGCTTCCTGGCCGCGCAGGAAGTCGAACTCGCGCGCATCCTCGCGGATCGACTCCGCGATCGCGTGGCCGATCAGGATCGCACCTGGGCTCTCCTCGGCATAAGCAGGATCGAGGCCGCCGAGATAGGCATAGGCGCGGCCGCGGTGGTGAAATCCGTAATAGGCGGCGACAGTCGTGCCATCGATCGCGAGCAACCAGCATCGGACCAGACCGTGAGCATCGAGCAAGGGAAGTGAAAGCCCATGGAAGTGCTGCACGGCGGGGTCGGCCAATACACCACCTCCATGTCCAACCCAGCGTGCATGGTGCAGGCGGATCAATTGGTTCAGGAAGTTCTGATCGCCCCGGGCTGACGCCAACGCGAGCCGGCCGCGTCTGGACGCCGCTTGACGCGCCCGGCGCAACTGGCGCCTGCGCCGAGCGGGAACGCAGCCGGCCAACGTTTCGTCGCCGGCAACAGCAAGCACGGGGCAGGCTGCATGAATTGCCGGCCTCTCGACCGTTAAACCGGGATGCGCGATCGTAAGACCGGCACTGTTTTGCGGCAGATCAGACAAGATCCATTGTGACCACCCGACCGAGCAGATCGTTTCGGCAATGGTGGCGACAACCGCCGCCTCGATATCCTGGACAGCCAGGATGTCCAGATAATCACTGAGCGAAATGCCGACCGGAAGCAGCTTCGAACCGGCCGTTCCATGCTCGAGATAGAGTGGCGCCAGCCCGACCAGATCGCCGCCACGCCAGACCGCGACTGTCGCCAGTTCACCGGGTGCGAATGCGCGCCACCATGGCACCAGCCAGGCGGGGGATTGGAACGGCGTCGCAGAGGAACTCTGCTCCCACAGTTTCCACCAGTGCGGTGTCAAGGCATCGAATTTTACGGGGTCATCGATGATTTCGCTGCGCAACACTGCTTTTCTCACGGTGCCGCAGCGAAGCGCCTGCGATCGGTGCCAAGTTGTGCCAGGGCCTGATAGGCAGCCATATACGACGAGATCATCCGTTCCAGCGAAAACCGCCGCCGCGCTTCAACCCGGCACGCCTCGGCGTCCAGGCTGGGCGCCGCAAGAATGGCTTGGGCCATCTCGTCGACTGTGTTGACGAGAAAGCCCGTCCTGCCGTGCTCGATGACATCCGCAAGCGCACCATTCGGGAATGCGACCACCGGGGTACCGCAGGCGAGGGCCTCCATGGCGACAAGCGAGCTTGTCTCGGCGGCGAGGCTTGGAAGGACCAGACAGCGGGCTGCGTTGAGAAAGCGCCTCTTGGCGTTAAAACCGAGCGGGCCCAGGAAGCGGCGGCGAGCATCAAGACGGGATTGGACCTCGTCGCGAAAGTAGCGCGTATGTGTTTCGTAGGGATAGACCTTGCCGCCGATGACCAGGGGCACGCCCGCCTGTTTGGCCGCGTCCAGGGCCAGGTGAATGCCCTTTTCCGGGCAGACCCGGCTGAGAACCAGGGCAAAGTCTCGCTTCGGCTGCACCAGGTTCAATGATTCGATGTCAACGCCGTTGGGAATCGGCGCCACCAGTCTGGCCCCTGGTGGCGCCGTTTGCTGCTGGGTGGACGAGACCGCATGGAGCCACAGGTCGTCGCGCGTCGGTCGCAGAGCCTCGGCCGGATACCAGTCCAAGGGCAGGTGGAGGCTCACCAGGGTCGGGCCATCGTCGGGCAGATAGGCATCGAAATCGATGCCGTGCAGATGGACCACATCGACCGGCCATCGGGCGCGGGCAGCGGCGATCGCTTTGCGATGAGCCTGCTGCGCGCGGCTCTTCGCCGCCTCGTCGAGCACGCCGTCTTCAGCCGGTATTTCCACAAGGGTACCGCTCGCGCTGGAGCCGTGGCAGCCAATGACGATAGAGCGGTGGCCGGCGCGAACCAGTGCCCGATCGAGCATCGACAGAACCTGTTCGGCACCGCCGACAGCATCGGGTCCGACGGGCGCGAGAGGGTAGGCGACATTGAGGACAGTGAGCGCCGCGGCTGGTTGCGCCTCGGTCCCGTATGCCGCACCACCTGTCGATGATGCCGCTAATTCGTCCAATGTGTCAGGCGTCTGATGCATGGCAGCATGACACTTTCACGCTGCCGAGGCCCGCCGCGTCGGGAGCGAAGCGGACGTCATGCCGGGCGCATAGCGGCGGATCATGGTTGCGCAGAATTCCGCGAACTCCTCCGGCGCCAGTGGCGGGCTGGTGTGGTGGGGCATCATTCCCCGATGCTGCGGTGTAAAGCAAAAGGTGACCGTCACGTCGAAATCGGCGAGTGCCTCCATCTGCCGGTCGAACCAGTCCAGCGCGTTCGGCCGGAAGCTGTCTGCCCAGGAAAGCCCCGTGCGCATATTGGTGACGCCCAGCCGCTTCATCCAGGCGACGGCATCGTCCAGCCGGGGGTCCTCGAAATGAAACCACTGCACCAGCCCCATTGCGGGCGTGTAGCGCAGGAACTCCTCCAGCGCAGGTTTTGGCGTACCGTCCTGGCGCAGCAGCCCCATGTGGAAATGTCGATAGTAAGAAGAGCCCTCCGCCTCGCGATGCCGCGTCGTTGCTTCCCATTCGCGCGGAAGATCGTAGAGGCTGTACCACTGGATGCGTGGTGCGTTGCCAATCAGCAACTCAGCGGTGCGCTTGAGCCCCCAAACCTGGATTTCTTCCGCGCCGAAGGTCGATACGCCGACTTCGCTGACCCAGATGGGAAGGTTGGTGACGGTCGCGATCTCGCCGATCTTCTGTGGCCATTCGTGGATCTGCCACAGGTTCCAGTCGAGCGGAAAGCCGTGCACGGCGACGGCATCGACATGGTCCAGCACGCCGAATTCCTTCATGCGGGTGATAAAGCCCGGATCTATCGGCGAGATGCCACCGAGTACTTTCGTCAAAGACGGGTTCTCCGACGCGATTGCGTCAGCCGACAAGATCGCCATCCTGGCAAAGCGGCTCCAATCGGGATCGAGCTCTGGGTCCCAATGCGATTTGTTGTTGGGCTCGTTCCAGATCATGGCGGCTTCAATCATGGAGCTGTCCTTTCGAGGGGTAGATGGCGCCGCCGCCGGCCGGGTCCCCGGCTGCGCGGCAGAAATAGACCTCCTGCTCGGGGTGCAGAACGATCTCGAAACCGGCGCTGCGCAGCATCGCTTCGGTGCAGGCGCGGTTTGGAATCCACCAGTTGGTGGGATCGTCGGCATAGCGGTGCTCGATGAAATGCAGCTTGGGAAACTGCGGCTGGTCGAACAGGTCATGCGTCCAGAAATGATAGTTTTCTTCCAACTCGGGCAGATCCGCGCTGCCGCGCTGCATGGACTGGAAGATCATCAGGTCACGGGCGACATGTTCGCGGATCAGGTCGAGCGCGAGCAAGGGGTGGCGCAAATGGTAAAGCACCCCCATGAACAGCACGACATCGAACGTCTCGCGCAGCGAGCCGACGTCGTAGACCGAAAGTTTCTGGAATTCGATCTCGCAATCGGCAACCTCGGCGGCAAAGCGAGCCTGCGCCAGGTAGGCGTCATCGAAATCGATGCCAAGGACACGGTCAGCACCTCGCCGTTTCATCTCGATGGAGTAAAATCCTGCATTGCAGCCGATATCGAGTACCGCCTTGCCCGTCAGATCAGCGGGAATGGCATTGGCAAATTTGCGCCATTTGATCAGCGGGTAGTTGCCCAGAAAATGGTTGGGAGCGGTTTCGACGCCGGCAAGTTCCATGTTGTGGAACCACGGGCCGAGCGCATCGATGCGGCGGCGGATTTCGGCATGGGAATGCAGCATGGCTCAGGCTCCTTCGCCAGGAACGACGGGTACATGCGACTGCGCGCCGGGCATGATCATGGTGGGCCCGCGGTGCGCGGATGGGGCGTCGTTTTCAAGCAACCGCAGAGCTGTGCGATAGCCGTTGAAAGTGCCGACATCGACATAGTCCGACCCAGCCCTGACACCAAAAGCTGTACCGCCGGCCGCAATATAGGCGTTGACCAAAGTGCCGATATATTCGTCACTGCGCTCGCGCTCACGCCACAGTGCCGCAAGCTGATGCAGGATATGGCCCGGCATCTTGAACGCACCCCAAACCCAGTTCGTGGCGGCATCCTGCCGCTTGACCTGGATTTCGATCACGCGCTCGTGGACGTCGGTGACGACGGCGTCGAAGAATTCCGGCTGATCCACCGGGAAAAGCAGAAATGAGAGCTGATCGTCGGGCAAATGGCGGAAACCGTCCTCGGGAAACCAGATCGTATCGGGAAGGCCGACCAGGACGACCTCGTCGGGCGCGACGAGGGGCGCCGCCCGGAAGATCGCATCGCACAGACCGACGGGGTTCGGCTGCACCACGAAGAGAGCCGCCGCGTCACCGTAGCCGGCGGCGTAGTATTCAAGGATGTCGGATTTGCCCGATCCGATGATGAAGCAAATCTTGTCGACGCCGGCCTGCACCATGCGCCGTACCAGATACTCGCTCACGGCGCAGGGACGCTCGGTCTGTCCATCGATCCGGCTACCGACCGGCAGCAGCTCTTTCGAGAAGCCGAGCGGCTGAATGCGGCTGCCGCGCCCGGCAGCGGGTACGATGCCCAACATCAGACCGCTTCCCTCATCGGTTCGCCGGGAGATCTTTGAAAGGCATCGTTCAGGATGCGATCCAGTTCCGCCGCGCGCCGTGCGGAAGTGTGTTCGCCCAAGACCCGGTCGCGGGCACGCCTTCGAATGCCGTCGAGCTCGCGCTCCGGCAATCGCAATGCGGCGACCACATCATCGGTGTCATGCGCCAACAAGATTTCGCGGCCGGGTTCGAAAAATTCGGCCAGGCCCGGCCATGCATCGGTGACGATGGCAGCCCCACACGCGGCCGCTTCGAAGAGCCGTCCCGACGGGCACCAGCCCTTTTGCGCCATCGCCTCCCGGGTGACGTTCAATGTAAGGCGAGATGATGAGAAGAAAGCCGGATGATCGGCGGGCGGAAGATGCCTGACAAAGAAGATATTGTCGCTCCATGGGAATTCCTGCGGATATTGCGCGCCGCCAATGATGAAGCGGTGGTCAGGCAGGCGCGCGGCCGGGCGGACCAGCAGCTTTTCGACGCCGGCCTGGCGATCCGCCGCGTAGGTTCCGAGATAGGACAGATCACCGGCGAATTCCGCCCGCTTCTCTGCCGGCCGGTGTTGGTCGGGATCGACATGCCCATAGAGCGGCACCACGTGACGCGCGCCCAAAACCGACTTAAGCGCCTCGATCGCAGAGCCGCCGGTGTAACTCAAAACGAGGTCGAAATCGGCGAGACCCTCAGGTCCGAAATAGGGCGGACGCTCGCCTTGCTCGATGCGGGCAAGCGTGACCGGAGTGTCGAGATCGTAGAAGACACGCAATCCGCGACCTGTCTGCTGCGCCAGCCGCGAGGCCTCCACGGCGTCGGCACAGTAGGAGGTGACGACGACGACATCCGCTTGCTTCATTGCCCGCTCCGCAACGCGACGGATGTCCTCCCAGTCCGGATAAATGACGACGTTGCCGCCATCGAGCCGATCGAGATCACGCGTCCCGGCATAGTAGGGGGTATCGCGTTCGAAGAAGGTGATGGACCATCCCAGCCGACCCAGGGCGCGGATCAGTCCCCGCCAGAGCGTGGCATGGCCGTTGCCCCATGATGATGTAACGGTGAGACCGAAAATGACCATCTGCATCCGGAAAGTCCTCGTCAGGCAGCTTCGTTCATTCGCAGGAGCTTGGAGCCCCAGTCACCCGACACGATCGTCGTGATCGAGGCTGGATCGATGTCGAAGCGGAAGCAGTCGCCGACCGGCAAGCCAAGCACCTTGCAGACGGCGGCTTTGATCACGTCGGCGTGGCTGACCAGGGCGACACACTGATTCGGATGCCGCTCGCGCACTGCGTTCATCAGTGCGACGATCCGCTCCTGGACATCCAGCATGGTCTCGCCGCTCGGTGTCCTGGCCTCCTGCCGCTGGTCGTTCCACGCCCGCCAACCGGCATCGCCATTCAACTCGTCGAAAGTCTTTCCCGACCAATCGCCGAAATCGATCTCGTCGAGTTCGGCGCAGATCGCGATTTCACCGACGCCGCAGGCAAGCGCGATCGGCACGGCCGTCTCTTGCGTACGCTCACGCGGGCTGCACAAGATGGCTTCAATTGGCTCCCGGGCCATGCGGCCACCAAGATGCGCGGCCTGCGCCTTCCCAGCCTCGCCAAGGCAAACGCCGTCCATTCGTCCTGCAAGGTAGGAGCCGACATTGTCGTGCGCTGCATGACGGATCAAAAAGAACGTTGTCGTCATTCCGCGGCATCCAGCAAAGGCTCGTCCTTGCCGGCGATGAAAGCGAGCGTGCGCTGCCGCGCTTCGGCGTCGGTGAACTGTTCGGGAGGCGACTTCATGAAATAGCTGCAGGGGCCGGTCAGTGCTCCCGCTATGCCGCGATCGAGCGCAAGCTTGGCGCAGCGTATCGCATCGATCACCACGCCGGCTGAATTTGGAGAATCCCAGACTTCCAGCTTGAGCTCGGCGTTGAGCGGCACGCCGCCAAAGGTCGTCCCTTCCACTCGGATATAGGCCCATTTGCGATCAGTCAGCCACGGTACGTGGTCGCTGGGTCCGACATGAATATTGCCCGGCTCCAGGGGAACATCGAACTGGCTGGCCACGGACTGGGTCTTGGAAATTTTCTTTGATTCCAGCCGCTCGCGTTCCAGCATGTTGAGGAAGTCGGTGTTGCCGCCGAAATTCAGCTGATAAGTGCGATCGATGCGCACGCCGCGCTCGCGGAAGAGATTGGCCAGCAGGCGGTGAACGATGGTCGCCCCGACCTGGCTCTTGATATCATCGCCGACCAGCGGCAGCCCTCGCTGCTCGAAGCGCCGGCGCCATTCCGGACGTGAGGCGATGAAAACGGGTATGCAGTTGACGAAGGCGCAGCCGGCCTCGAGCGCGCATTCGGCGTAGAAGCGCGTCGCCTCCTCGGAGCCCACCGGCAGGTAAGAGACCAGCACGTCGGCGCGGCTGTTGCGCAGGATTTCGCTGACGTCGGCAACCGGCTCCGGCGCCTCCTCGATTTCGTCGCGCAAGTATTTTCCGATGCCGTCAAGTGTCGGTCCGCGCTCGACGCGAACGCCGTTTGCCGCCGCATCGGCAAAGCGGAACGTGTTGTTGGGGGCGGCGTAGATTGCTTCAGCGACGTCGAGGCCAACCTTGCTCCTGGCGACGTCGAACGCGCAGACAATCTCGACGTCGTCGACATGGTAACCGCCGAGGTCGGCATGCATCAGCCCTGGGATTGGTTCGTTGCTTTTTGCGTGACGATAATAGGAGAGGCCCTGCACCAGGGAGGATGCGCAATTGCCGACCCCGACGATACCGACACGAACCTTTTTCGATCCCACGAAACTGCCGCCCTATGCTGTTCAAAGGTAAGTTCCTGCCGCCGAACCACCAGCGTGCCGGAATGTTCCTTGGCCTGCCGAAAAATTGCGCAAGACAGCATGGATCGAAGCAGCGCTGGCTGCGTTGCCGCAAGGCAAAGCATTGGAAAACCGGTCGATGATCGTTTACGGCGACCAGAAGCGGAGGCAGAGCGCAGAACGGCTTCGCGATGCTGCGAGCGAAGTTGCTCAAAGTCTGGACCGCATGGCTCATGGCGTCCGACGCCATGCCGCGTTGGTCGGCCTATTCATCAGCGTATCGGAACTGGTTCGCGCGCTTGCCGATGTCGATTTCGAGAACAGGGGCATCGACATCTTTTCGCCGCGGCAACAGCAAGGCGCCAGATTGCTGGTTGGTCTTGCGGCAGAGGTGGCGAAGTCGTGGCGAAGCGGTTTCGCCGTGGGCGGTGGCATCGAGCCGGGACTTCTCCAACTGCTGGACGGGTTGGATTGCGAGGCTGAGGTTCTGACCGGTTCTGCCGAGGGTTACGCGCATTACGCGCTTTATCCCGAAAGCTATTTGGGAGCGGCGCAGGAGTCAGGTCTCGATGCGAACACATGCGTGATCGGCATCCGCAGCATCGGCCTGGGGCTTGCCGCCATAGTGGCTGCCGCGATTGGCGCGCCGGCGCCGTTCAGCGTTCGTCCGGTCGGCCATCCTTTCCGCAGGCACATCAATGCCGATTCGCGCTCGATCGCTTCCTGGAAGAACAATCCATCGGCACGCTTCGCCGTTGTAGACGAAGGTCCCGGTCTGTCCGGCAGTTCGATGCACGCCGTCGTCGCGTGGCTGCGGGAACTGGGTATTGGTATGGACCGCATTCACCTGTTTCCCAGCCATCCTGGCAACCCGGGCATCGAAGCGTCACGGGAGGCTAGGGAGACATGGTCGCGCTGTCCGAAACATGTGGCGACGGCGCTCGAATGCACCTTCCCCGAAAGCTCGAACATTCCCACGCTTAGCGAATGGGTGGCCGAGGCGGTCGGCAGCCCCGAATTACGCCTGACCGAACTGTCTGGTGGCGAATGGAGGAGCGTCCACTACGTCGACGAAAAGCATTGGCCGCCGAGCCCGCGCGGCATCGAGCGGCGTAAATTCCTGGCGTCCGCGGGGTGTGGTCGCTGGCTCGTCAAATTCGCCGGCCTCGGCGAAACCGGACGGCGTAAGAGACGAGCCGCGGAAATGTTGGGGAAAGCCGGGTTCGGATCGCAAGTGGTCGGGCTTTGCCACGGCTTTCTGGTCGAACGGTGGATTGACGGCACCACGATGGACCAGGCGCCGCTGCCCAGAGGAAGGCTGGTCGCGGAGTTGACGCGCTATCTAGCCTGGCGGGCGCTCAATCTCCGAACCTGCGAACCGGGTGCATCATTGCTCGCACTCGCGGAAATGGCTGTTTCCAATACATCTGAAGCCCTGGGCGAGAACCGAGCGGCGACGTTGCGCCATTGGCTCTCGAAAAAAACCCCTGCGCATGTTCTGCAGCGGGTGGAAATCGACGGAAAGCTTCACGCGTGGGAGTTTCTCGTTTGTGCCGATGGCACGGTGGTCAAGACAGATGCCGTCGACCATTGCCGGGCACACGATTTGATTGGCTGCCAGCCGATAGAGTGGGACATTGCCGGCGCCTGTGTCGAATATGGACTGTCCGACAGCGATGTGACGACATTGGTCGAGGGGATGGGGCTCGATATTGACAATGGCCACATCGATTTTTTCGAACCCTGCTATTTGGCGTTCCAAATCGGGCTCTGGAGCACGGCTGCGCAATCCGAAAATGGCCAGGAAAAAGCAAGGCTGGCCGGGACGGCAGACCGATACAGGGCGGGGCTGATACGATTCCTGGACGAATCTCAGGTGTAACGTTTCGATCAATCCAGCCTTCGCAGCATGTCTGCTTCCTGCTCAAGAATAGCGGCCACTTCCTCGCGCTGCAGATGCGTCATCATCAAGCTGACGCAGCACTCGAGATAGGTGATCGAGGAGCGCCGCAAATAGGCAGCCGCCTCGCGTTCGGCAATCTTGTCGACATCCTTCGCGGGTCGCTTGGGTTGCATGAGGATGATCCTCCGTATCGGGTCCCTCCCGCCAAACTACAAGGTTGGATGGATGTTCCGCACGATCTCCGGGCAGGTCCGGCCGCGGCCCACGTCATGCAGGAAGGTTCTGCAGCCCGCCTGCGGGTCTCCTTTTGGCAAGGCCTGTCATCTGATCGCCGATGCCGGTGCCTTCGAGCGCCGCGAAATAATCGATCGTCAGCTTGAGCCCTTCGTTGAGCGGCACTCTCGGCGACCAGCCGAGCAGCGTTTTCGCACGCGAAATATCAGGCTGCCTGCGCCGAGGATCGTCTTGCGGCAGGGGCAGAAATTTCAGATCCGACTTGGTGCCGGTCATCGCCTTCACCAATGCCGCCAGTCGCACGATGGTGAATTCTCCGGGATTGCCCAGATTGACCGGCTTGCCCGGATTGGGGTCGATGTTCATCAGGCGCATCAATCCATCAATCAAGTCGGAGACATAGCAGAAGGATCGCGTCTGCTGGCCGTCGCCGAATATCGTCAGCGGACGCTTCTCGAGCGCCTGCATGATCAAATTCGAGACGATGCGACCGTCGGCCGGATCCATTCTCGGACCGTAGGTGTTGAAGATGCGCGCGACGCGGACGTCGGCCTTGCCGGCCCTTAGATAGTCGAAGCAAAGCGTTTCGGCGGTGCGCTTGCCCTCGTCGTAGCAGGCGCGTGGGCCGGTGCAGTTCACATGGCCGACATAATCCTCCCTTTGCGGGTGTTGTTCCGGATCGCCATACACTTCGCTCGTCGAGGCCTGCAGCAGTCGCGCGTCATTGCGGACAGCGAGTTCGAGCAGGTTGAGGGTTCCGATCACGCAGGTACGCGTGGTGTGTATCGGGTCGGCCTGATAACGCGGCGGTGAGGCGGCGCAGGCCAGGTTGAAGATGTGATCCACGGGCTCGCCGAGATCCAATGGCCGGCAGATGTCCTGCTCGATCAACCGGAAACCCGGCCGGTCCATGATCGAGATGATGTTTTCCATGCGCCCGGTCAGAAAATTGTCGACGCAGATCACGCGCCAGCCGTTGCGGAGCAATACTTCGCAAAGATGCGAACCGAGGAAACCCGCGCCGCCGGCAACAAGCACCGTCTTTGCCCTGTGCGCCTTTCTTGTCTGTCGCATCGCTGTTTTCTCCTGTCTGCCGTTCATGCTGCACTTCCAATGTCGAGATCGAGGGCCGTCGCCGTTGGTTGGGTCAGCGCCGCCACGAATTCGCGAGCCCTGGCCCCACCGGTGTGGGAAGCGAGGACGAGTTTGCGAGCCCGGCCGGCCATGGCCAGGCGTGCGCGCTCGGACTCGCCAACGAGGATATCGATGACTTCGTCCGTCTCCGCGGCGGTGTGGATCGCCGATGCGGGAAAGAAGCTGTCGAGCCCTGGCCAGTGGTCGCTGACGATGGGCGTGCCGCAAGCCGCCGCTTCGAACAGGCGCACGCTGGGCGACCATCCTGCGGTGATCATGGAACTGCGTGTGACATTCAGCGTGTAGCGCTGACGGCTATAGAACGCGGCGTGATCGGCTGGCGGCAAATGTTCGATGCGTTCGACATTGTCCGGCCAGATGATGTCGGATGGATATTGGGAGCCGGCCACGACGAAACGGAGGTTCGGCATATGCCGTGCGGGCTCGAGCAGCAGAGCGTTCAGCGTTGTCTGCCGGTCCATGCTGTAGGTGCCGAGATAGCCGAGATCCCAGCGGATCGGATCTCCTGTCGGGTGATGCCGTTCTGGATCGACCGAACAATAGAGAGGTTCGGCATGACGCGCGCCGAAGTCTTGCGCCAGATGGTTGAGCGTTGGTCCGCCAGTGAAGGAGAAATAGACATCGAAATACGGAATTTGCCGCGAACTCAGATAATCGCAATCGTCGGCTGAAAGCTTGGCCAGGGTCACCGGGGTGTCGATGTCGTAAAAGCAGAGCTGCCCCTTGCAAAGCGAGGCGACGATGTCGATGACCTGGCGTCCTTCTGGAACAAAGGATCCGATGACGATGATGTCGGCCTGCTCCAGGCACTGTGCGTAGTCGCGTTGCAGCTCCGCAGTGGTTTCGTAGTAGCGCAAGGCGCAGAACTCCGGATCGCGCAGATCGCGGTGATTGGCGTACCAGGGCACGTTGCGCTCCAGAAAAGTCACCCGGTGACCGAGTCCGTGCAAGCCTTTCAAAAGACCCCGGAAAGTCGTGGCGTGGCCGTTTCCCCAGGATGAGGACAGCGACAGGCCGAGAAAGACGATGTCCAGTTTCTTGGTCATTCCGCTGCCTCCACGGCCCCGTGCTCGAAATGACGTTTGAAGACGGCATCCGCCACATCCGCCCGAAGCGCGTAGGTATGGTCCGCCAGCACGCGGTGAAGTGCGGCTTGGCCGATTGCCTTGGCCCGCCCGGGGGTCAGCGAGCGCATTATTTCGGCGACATCGCCGCCGTCACGCGCGACCAGGATCTCCTCGCCTGGTTTCAGGAACAGTTCCACGCCCAGCCATGCATCCGTGATGAGACAGGCGCCCGCGCCGGCCGCCTCGAACACTCGCGTGGCCGGTGAAAAACCGTTGGCGGCCATGCTGTCGCGGCTGATGTTCAACACGGCTTTTGGGGTGACATTGAAGGCGTTGTGATCGCGGGTGCCGACATGGCCGAGCCAGCCTACATTGGTGGGGAGCGGCTTGTCGCCCCAACCCGAGCCTCCGAGCAGGAAACGCTGTTTCGGCAGCTGGCTGGCGGGATCGAGGAAAAACGATTCGACACGCGCTTCACGGTCCGGCAGCCGGTTTCCGAGGAACGCCAGGTCGCAGGCAAAACGCGCTTTGCTGGCGACCGGATGGTGCGTTTCGGGATCGAGCGCATTGTAGATGGGCACGCACTCCTTGGCGCCCATGGCACGATAGGCCCAGACAACGGGATCGCCGCCACCATAGGTCAGCACGAGGTCGATCTCCTGCAGTGCACGATGGAGCGGGTGGTCCGGCTCGTCGCGCAACTGGGCAAGCGTGGCTGGCGCATCCACGTCCCAGAATACGACAAGCGCGTCGCTGCGGGCGTGGTCGAGAACGGCGCGAAGCAGCGCCTCGTCTTCGAAACCGACGCCACTCGCCTTGACGACGATGTCGGCGCCGGCGGCACGTGCCGCGACCTGCATCAGCGCATGCTGGGTCGCCTCATAAACGACGACAGTGCACCAGTCGGGAGCTTCGATGTCGCGGTTCTTCTGCCGGTCGTAGACATCGGGTTCGTAGAACGTGATCTCGTAACCCAATTGCGAAAGTGCCTTGAGCAAACCGCGATAGTACGTCGCGGCACCGTTCCAGTAGGACGACAAAAGGCTCGATCCATAGAATGCGATCTTCATGCGACGGCTTCCTTTGCGGCTGTCGGGACGGCGGTGTGTCGGTTCGCGCATTGCGTGAGCACGCCGAGCAACTCGTCGACGCGGTGGCGGCAGGTGTGCCGCGAGCGGATGGTCTCGAGACCCGAGGTCACCAGGGAGGCCGCAAAGTCCTCGTCGGACAACACCGTCCGAAGCTGTTGCCGCATTTGCGAGCCATTCTCGGCAAACAGGAAGTCGACACCGGGCCTGAAAAGCTGCTCGACATCGGACCATGGCGCTGAAATCAGCGGAATGCCGCAGGCGAGTGCCTCGAACATGCGGATCGTCGGGATTCCGGGCAACCTCTCGCGATAGGGGCGCCGTGGAACGTGAACGGTGACACGATGCGCGGCGAAGGCCTTCGGCACGTCGGCATTGGCGATCCACCCCTCATAGCGCAGTCCTGCGGTGGCCAGATCCGCAAGTGCGGTCTTGGGGTAGCGTACGCCGTGAACAGCGGCATCAAGGCCGAGATCGTGCACCGGCTCGATCAGAAACTCCTTGAGTTCGGCGGTCCGCTCATCATCGCCCCAGTTGCCGATCCAGACCAGATCGGAGGTGGGGTGGATCTCCGGGTGCGGCTTGAACAGGCGATCGTCCGCCGCTTCATGCCAAGTGAAGACGCGCTTGCCCCAGCCGGCGCGCAGATAGCTCTCGCGCAAGGTTTCGCCAAAGGCGAGAACGCCGTCATAGTGCTCCAGCCGGAGCGCCGAGAGTGCCTCGGTCGCAGACACGGCCCGGTGGTGGGTGTCGTGAAAAAGAAGGATGAAGTTGCCGCCGGCGGCCCGGGCACGGCCAATACGTGCGACAAGCTCCGGATCCGTCCACTCATGAACGATCACAACGTCGGCCTCGGCAATCCAGGCTTCGTGATCAAATCCGGCGTCGTAGGTCACCGGCATCAGTTCGGGAAAATCCTTGCGGAAGCGTTCGATGGCGAACGACCCCTTCTCAGCCAGCAGATTCGACCGGCTCCAGCCATTCGCCGGCTCCAGCGCAATAGTCTGATGCCGGCGCTGGACCAGCTCTCGCATGACGCCGCGCAGGAAATGGGCATTGCCATGGTTCCAGTCGGAAACGACCGAGTGGGTGTAAAACACAAAGCGCATGATCAGCGCTCCGCCATCGCTAAGGCCGCTTTGTCGTAGACGCCGCGCATAGCCGCTGTCTGCTTTGTCAGCCTAAACCTGCGGCTGCGTCGGATGGCTGCCTGGCCAAGCTCTCGCCGGAGCTCGGCATCGCTGGAGAGACGGTTGAGGCAGGCAGCGAGATCGTGCGGATCGCGCGCGTCAAAGAATATCGCGGCCCCGTCCCATAGTTCGCGATAGGTGGCGATATCGGAAAGCACCAGGGGCGTAGCCGACATGGCGGCTTCCAGCGCGGCCAGGCCGAATGGCTCGTAGAGCGATGGCGATACGAAAATACCCGCGCGAGCCATCAACGAACGCACCTCATCGGACGGCACTGCTCCCAGAGGAACAGCATGGCTGAAGCTGACATGCTCGCCGTTTGGGCCGTTCGTCGAACCGGCGGCAAACAGAGGCCATCGCGTCAGGGACGCCGCCTGATCGACCACCGCCGCATTTTTGCCCTCGTCCCACCAGCGGGCAGCGGCGAAGACGAGCGGTTGATGCTTTTCGGCCTTCGGCAGAGGACGGGCACCATTTGTGACCACACTCAAGCGCGCGATCGGGCCGTAGCAGGTCTCTAGCATGTCGGCATGGCTGCGGCTCGGCGCGATGACCGCGTCGGCCCGATCCATGCCGCGTCTGTTGCGCTCCTTCTGCCAGGCCCATGCCCCATCCGCCGCCTGTCCTCTGACCGCATGGAACCAGGTCGTCACGCAGGAATGGGAGACCACCACGACCGGGCATGGCGCGTCGAATCCCGCCGCCTGCGAAGGCGCGTTGAAATGGACAAGGTCGATGGCGTGGTCGCGCATGGGCGCATGCAACTCCCGCGGCAGCGCGTCGAGATCACCGCCGTTGCGGGTCATCCAATCCGGCGGCGTGTTCAGCCAGATCAGCTTCGCGAAAGCCTCCGCCTCGTCGGCCTGCTGCCTGGACGGTGGCGGACCGAGGCCGGCAAGCACCACGCTATCGCCGCCGTTGACAAGTTCCCTGGCCAGGTCGAGCGCATAGCGCCACACGCCGCCCACGGCGTCGACCGTCATCAGGATGCGCCGCGAGCGCGGCGTCAGTGTCCGCAACATGTCGCCTCCAGTTCCGCCAGCGGACGCGGGCGCCTTTCCTGGATGTCGCTGAACTTCTGGAATGATGCGAGATAGTGATCATGGGCGCGCTCCCAGGCGAGGTCGTCGGGTTCGCCCCAAAGCTCGCGATAGCTTGGCGAACTCGGATATGGATAAAGCGGTACGGGTTCATTGGCCCACACGCCGTTGTCGATCAGGTGCGTTCGCCAGTAGTCCACAAGGGCAGGGTCATCCTCGACGACGCCGATCAGATTGGCCTGTACGAACGGAACGTGACGCCTGGCATTGACGAGCAGCGCGGCAAGTTCCTCGGTACCCAGCCGGCAGCGTTTCGCCAGCATCGCACGACCTTCCACGGTCAGGCTTTCGAGGCCGGCCTCGATGGAGACACAGCCAGCCGCACCGAGCAGTTCCAGCAGCTCGGGCTTCCAAAGGTCGATGCGGGTCTGCACACCGAACTTCACGTCGCGATGGATCAACGCTTCCAGCAGCGCTTTTTGCGGCAGGAAGATTTCATCGATGAAATAAATGTAGCCGACCCCCTGGGCAATCAGCCCATCGATTTCCGCTATGACAGCCTCGTGGTTTCGGCGGCGATAGGCATCGCGGAAATCGATCTTGGCGCAGAAGCTGCAATTGTAGGGGCAGCCGCGCGATGCTTCGACCTCCGCGCCGAACCCAACCTGCTTGTCATCGAACCTGTGATGGTGATGCGAATGGGCTGCGATCCAGTCTGATGGCCATTGGAGTGGCGGATGATCGACAAACGAGCTGGCGTGGACGCCGCCGTTCAAAACCACCTTGGCGTCGCGCAGGTAAGCGGTCGAGGGGACCGCGCTCCAGTCGTCGCGCCGGGCAAGTTCCGCGACGATTTCCTCGCATTCGCCGCGCACAACAATATCGACGCCAAGCTTGCGCAAGGTTGGCGCGGGCGTAGCCGAGCCATGCGGCCCGACCGCGACTGTGCGTCCACCGCGCCCGGCGAGACGGTTGAGGAAATCGGCCGGCACGCGCAACTCGGGTGGTGCGCAGCGCCAGAACAGATAAGTCGGGGCGGTACTGACGACCGTCATTGCAGGCGCGAAATCAGCCACACGCTCGGAGAGGTCCGAGTTGTCGAGCTTCTGCAATTGCCCATCCAGCATCAACACCTCATGGCCGGCTGTTTCGAGGAGGGATTTCGAATAGCCGAGTTCCAGCGGGAGATGTGGTTGGCGGCAGCCGAAATAGATGCTGTCGTCATAGGTCCAGAACGGGTTTACCAGGGCGATTTTCATGCGACGTACCTCACGACTTCGGGGCGAGGCTGGAGCCGGTGTTGTTGCAGCCAGTCTGCGAGATCGCGAATGCCTTCGCGCCATGAAACACGAGCTTTCCAGCCAAGCATCGCTTTGATCTTGCGGGTGTCGGCGACGAAGAAGGGCTGATCGCCGGTGCGTTCGTCATCATGGCGGATCGAAAGCTCATGGCCGGTCAAGCTACGGATCTCGCTCAACAGCATGCGCAGGCTGATCGCATTATCGGGGCCGCCGCCAAGATTGAATGCCTGGCCTTTGGTCGTCTCGATACGATCGAGCGTGGCCCTGTAGGCGGCGACCGCATCGGAGACATGCAGTATATCGCGCACTTGTCTGCCGTCGCCGTAAATGGTGATTGGACGTCCCGTCAGCGCACTCAGCAGGAAGTGCGCGACCCAGCCTTGATCCTCGGTTCCGAACTGGCGCGGCCCGTAGATGCAGCTCATCCGCAGCACCGCCGTGGGCATGCCGTAGGATTTGGCATAGTCGAGCACATATTGGTCCGCCGCGCCTTTGGAGCAGCCATAGGGCGTGCAGAAATCCAGGCCGTGGGTCTCGTCGATGCCATTCGCTTGGATGATGCCGTCGCAAGGCAGGTAACGATCGCCGTCCTCGCGCACCGCGACGTCGGGCAGGCTGCCATAGACCTTGTTGGTGCTGGCGAAGACCACCGGAACAAACTCACTGCTCAGCCGCGCCGCCTCGAGGACATTGAACGTTCCTCGAAGGTTGATGTCGAAATCCTCGTCCGGTTGGACCAGGCTCGTTGTGACGGCGGTTTGCGCGGCCAGGTGGAAGATCGCCTTGGAACTCTTCAGAACGGGCGCAAGCGCGTTGGCGTCGCGCACGTCAATCGTTTCGACCATGAGGCGGCTTCCGTGTTTCTGCGCCAGCCATTCAAGGTTCTGTTCGACGCCGGGGCGGCTGAGATTGTCGATCACCAGCACCGGCTCGCCATCCGACAACAGGCTGTCGGCCAGGTTCGATCCTATGAAGCCGCTGCCGCCGACAATGGCGACGGGCGCGTCGCGTCGATTGCGCGTATTCATGACACCAGCCCACGTTCTTCAAGCTCGCGTTTCATGTCGGCGCCGCGGTCGATGGCGGACGAGTTGCGCACCCAGGAAACGAAATCGGCGAGCGAATTCTCCAGTTGTTGCCTCGGCTCGAAACCGAGCAGCTCACGGGCCTTGGAAATATCGGCGAAGCAGTTGCGGATATCCCCGGAGCGCGCCTTGCCGAGCAACTCTGGCGAGCGGTCCGGCGTTCCCATGGCCTCGGCAAGTACCCGCGCGACGTCGCTGATAGCATAGGCTCGGCCGCTGCCGATGTTGATGACGTGACCCCTTGCCTGGCGTTGCTGCAGCGCAAGACGAAAGGCGCGGGCGACGTCATCCACATGGACGAAATCGCGTTTCTGTTCGCCATCCTCGAAGATCATTGGACGTTGGCCGTTGGCGAGACGCGAAGCAAAATTGGCCAACACGCCGGTATAGGGGTTCGATAACGCCTGGCCGGCGCCGAAGACGTTGAACAGGCGCAGCGCGACCGCATCGATGCCATAGGCTTCGCCGAAGATCAGCACGGCGCGTTCCTGGGCGTATTTCGTCAGTGCATAGATAGAGGCGAGATCGACCGGCTTTTCCTCGTCCGTCGGCAGGGGGGAGAGGGGTTCGCCTTCCGGCGACAGCGGATTCCACTGTCCGTTTTTGATGTCGCTCGCCTTGCGCCGGGCATTGTCGATGCGCCGGCCGTCCGATGTAGCATAGAGGCCCTCGCCATAGACACTCATCGATGAGGCGACGACAATGCGCTCGACCGGGTGTTTGATCAGCGCCTCAAGCAGCGTCGCGGTGCCGAGATCGTTGGTGCCGACATAGCGCGCGATCTCGTACATCGACTGTCCGACGCCGACTTCCGCGGCTAGATGAATGACCGCGTCAACGCCTTCCAGCGCCTTGGCGACCGCCTCCCGGTCCCGAATGTCGCCCTTGATCAGCTCGGCCCCGGCGGGAAGGGCGACTGTTTCGCCTGCGTGCACCTGCTCCAGCAGCACATCCAAAATGCGAACCGAATAATCCTGCTCGATGAGTTCCTGGGCGACATGCCGGCCGATGAAGCCGCAGCCCCCTGTAACCAATATCCGTTTCACGACCACTCCTCAGACAGGTAATCTTGGCGACCCGAACTTTTCGGCAAAAGGTTTGTTCCCTTGGCTTCAACAAAGTTCCTTTGGCCGGCTTCGTTCGGAAGCAGCCACATCGCGCTCGCCGCGCCGTGCCGGAACATTGCCGCCCTTGTGCTGTTAGGACGCCGGCAGCCCCGACGATGCCCGATGTTGGCAACGCCGATGATCAAAGGAGATTTCAATGTCCCAGTCGCAAACGACCACCAATCACGACGAAATCCGCAAATGGGCGGAGGAGCGGGATGGACGGCCGGCAGTGGTTCGCACCAAAGGCGCGGGCGGCATCCTGCGGATCGACTTCGGCAAACCCGAGGAAGCATTCGAGCCGGTCGAATGGGATGAGTTCTTCCGCATATTCGACGAGAACGATCTGGCCTTTCTTTACCAGTCCAAGACTGGTGACGGACAAACCAGCCGTTTCAACAAGTTCGTCGAGCGCAACCAGAAGGGCGAATGACGCACTTCGAGCCGGCCGATTTGCCTGACCTGGTTCTCGGGCAAATTTTTCTGGATGCGGTGGAACAATAGGGGCTCCGATCCTTCCGTCGCTGAACCACAGCCGCAGCAAGGATCGAAGGCCTTGGCCCTGAGCGCAGGAGGCGGCGGGGCTGGATAGGCGTCAAAAGCCGGAAACCCGCTACTCGTCCTGCCGTGAAACCAAAACGCCGCTCATCAGTCGTCCTGCTGCCTGCGGTGGCGGTGTTTTTCGATTTCCTCGGGCTCTTCATCGTCGATCCGCGTGATGTTCGAGGCATTGTGGTCTGATCGCAGGATCTCATCCAGTTTGGCGTGAATGGCCTGAGTGTCGCGGTGCTCGGCACGCTGGATGAACAGCGTCATGGCCCACGTAAACAAGGTAGCCGCTCCATGCCAGTCCAGGGTCTGTCGCTCGAAGATCATCCAAAGGATTGCGTAGACCAACAGGATCAGGAATGCCGCGGGGCGGGAGGTTAATGTGCCGATTGAGGTAAGCACGCCGGTGACGGGATGATTGGCCATGCGAAAGAACTCGCGGCAGTGACCGTGGTTCCCGACCGCAGTGCATCGCGCCGGCACGAGCCAGCTAGGCGCGACGGATGAATTCACGGCGCAGTGCTTGCCGATCGCAGCTACAACGATGACCACTCGATTGCCGGGCGCGCAATCATCAGCCAGAAAATGGCGAGCACGGCGCCGAAAGCTGGGAAGCCGAAGACAAACCAGCGTCTGAACAGCTGATGGTAGCGCTCGGGAGGAGGTTGGTTGGAGAGTGCGGCCTGTGTGGCTAGATTTCGCATCTCGATCTGCATCCACACGACAGGCAGCCAGAACAGGCCCGTTAAGATGTAGAGCAGGATCGAGAGAACGATCCATCCTTCGGACAGCGAATACCCCGCAACCCTAGCGAGGCCCAGTCCGGTCAGAGGTTGTGCGACAACGGCCGTAGCCGTGAACAGGAAATCAGCCAGCACGACAATTCGGGCGATGGCTGCGATCGTCGCGGCATTCCCGGTCCGGTGTGCCAAAAGCATGAAAAAAGCAATGCCGGCACCAGTTCCGAGCAGCACAGCAGCGCCGATCACGTGCAGGTATTTAAGCACGAAGTACATCATCAGCGTTCCTCCAGAATGGCCAGCGCTGCAAAATGCAGAACGAGGATCGGGAGGATTTTGATCAGCGGCCCGAGTGGCTCAAGCCAAAGATCCGGCCGCAGAATGCTCCCAGCGGTCGCATAGAAAAGCGATACCGCGATTGCGCCGAAAAGACCAAGCCGGCTGGTTGGGCGCCAGGCGACAAGCGCCCCGACGGCGATGTCAGCCAGCGCGCCGGCGACTACCGCCGGTTCGGCCAAGGGGCCGGCAGCAGTGCCAATCAGCAAGTCAACTCCGCTGCGCCAGCCGGCGGTGAGGGAAATGATGCCGGTCATGATCCAGAAGAGCGGCAAGACGACAAAGAGCGCCGGCTTGACGAAGTAAAGACCGGCGAACCATCGCTCCTGCACGGTCGCAGGATTTAGACGCAGTGCAGATGTAAGACCTGATGGTTGAATGCCGGTCGCCGTCATCCACGGCTGGGGATCGCCGACAGCGCCACGGGCAATCTCTTTTGCTGCATTGCTGCGCATGGGCGGGCGCCAGCCCAGCTGAGCCGCGGCATCCCCGAACCTGTACAAGATAGCTGCGGCCCAATTCGGCAAGATGAACTCCCGAGCACTGCTCCATCCGAACCAGCGGCGATAGCGACCCACGACCTCGCTCATCGAAAGTGCCTCGGGCCCAGCCAGGTCCAGCGTGAGGTGCGATGGGCTGCCGGGTTTGAGGAAGAACAGGACGGTGGAGATGACGTCATCGAGTTGGACGACTTGGAGATGGCCCGTGTCGGGCATCAACGGCAAGAGCGGCAACGCCGCGAGGCCGCGAAACAGTGCACTTGCGCCGAAGGCCGGCCTTCCCAGCACTACGGAGGGGCGCAGGATGACCCAGCTAAGGCTACGTGCCATCAGTGCTTCATCGCCGGCGAGCTTGCTGGCGGAAAAGGCGGACGGCTGCTGGCGATCGACCCCGATGGCAGAAAAGTGAATCACCTTGTTCACACCTGCTTGCTCACACGCGGTGAAGAGAGCCGAGGCGCCGGTAGAATGGACATGCCGGGTGTTTTCCCGGGCACTATCCTGCAGGACGCCGGCACAGTTTACGACGGCGTCCACACCGGCGAGACAGGGGATCCAGTCCTGAGGTCGCAAGGCCCGCGCCATATCCAGGGAAACGGTTTGGATCTCCGGGTGGACGCCAGTGTCTGCGTGGTGAAGCACGCGAACCACTTCATAACTCTCGCCGGCCAGGCGCGCGCAAAGCGCGGCTCCAATCAGACCTGACGCGCCGGTGACGAGAATTTTCATTCCTTCCTCCAGCCGTTCGCCAGCGCGTGCCCGTCCATCAACCCAGCGGCTGCGCCTGGGACAACTCTAGCAAAGCCGAAGCCGGTAGTCTCACGCCGGGTGGAACAGGTTCCGGGCATCAACGCAGCCAAAGGTGAGCCGGTACGGTGCGTTCGCATCTGCAGGTCAACTTCGCCGGAAGTTCGTCGCCGGCTCGGCGCAATCGCGGAGGTCGTTATGAATGTGAGTTGCAGCCTTGGCGGCGTCTCCGAACGCAACAGCAATTTGATTGAGCCCCTCGGCCACGTCGCCAATGGCATAGAGTCCTGGCGTTGAAGTCTCAAGGTGTCGGTTGACCAGGACATAGCCTTCTGCGTCACAGTTAGCCCCCAGAGCAACCGCGAGTTCGGAGCGTACGTCGCTGCCCATCGAAGGGTACACCACATCGATGTTACGCATCGGGGCGCCCTCGGCCATGACGACATCGAACCCGGTTCGTCGAGGGATCAGGTCATCGACAGCGTCCCAGATTTCAACTCCGCCTGCCAAGGCGGCGCCGCGGGCAGCTTCGGAAACATCATCCTGGTTATTGGCGAGCAAGGCGACCTGACTGCCATATCCCTTCAGGAACAGAGCCTCCCTGACGGCGAGATGCTCCGGACCAACAACGCCGATGCGGCTACCCCGGGCCTCATATGCATCGCAAACCGGGCACAGTCTGACAATGCCGGTTGCGATCGCCTCCTCCAGTCTTTCAATGGGAGGTGCCTTGTCCACAATGCCCGTTGCCAGAATCACGCGCCTTGCTTGGACAATCCCGCAGGTGGTCGTGAGAACAAAAAACCCCTCGCGTTTTTCGGCGTGGCCTACGCAACCATGGACAAGGCTCGCGCCGTATAGCTGTGCCTGGGCTCGTAGGCGGCCGAGCAGTTCTTCCCCGCTGATGCCGTCGGGGAAGCCGGGACAGTTACGGGATTTTGGGATGAGCTTGGCACGCGCATGCCCCGCGTCGAGCGAGATCACCGAACGCAGAAACCTGGCTAAATACATGGCTGCAGCGAGCCCCGCGGGGCCGCCGCCGACGATGGCAACGTCAAAAACTTGTGCGCCCGAAAAGCTTGGTTCGCCCGAAAAGCTTGGCATCGGGCCTAACTTCAACTCAACGAGCTTGTTCCACAGGGTCGAAATGGACGCAATCAGGATGCACACTGCACAATAAGAGTGAACTCCAATCGAGTCGTGAAGAGAAAGGCCACTGCCTCATCAAGCCTGCAAAAACCTCGTGGCTCCCAACGCTGTGAGTACAGCACCACTGGGAAAGTGAACGCATCATGGAACTTCGGCTCACCGTCGCGCTTAGTTTGGCGAAAGGGTGGTCTGAGATGAGCGCGACCAGAGAGTTTTTTCAAAACTGGCTACAGGAGAATGTCGGCACACTTCCTGGTCGAGAGGAAGTCAGCGTCGCGGTGCTCGCTCAGCAATTCGAGCAGGATGCCGAGGTGGCTGGTTATGGGCGTGAAGTAAGGGAGGACGAACTCGGAAACATCGAAGATGCTATCGTGCAAGCGATCGAGAACGCCGGGTCCGGGGTGCAGAGCCCGAGCTCCGAAAAGAGCGATCCGGCACCTGTAATGGACGCGTTGGAGGTCGATGATGCCAAGAGCGGACCGTAGCCCCTGACACCTTCTTCTGTTCGCCTGAACAAGCCCCCCGGGCTGCTATACGAGCCGAAAAACGGACCTTAGGTGCTTTCCCGTTAGTTCCATGCACCATCGAGGAACATTCCTGCCGCCACCGCGTTAGGAAAGTTCCTTCACACCCGGTGCGCCCGTGCTGACTGCTACCCTTCCAGGCGAATGGCTGACCCGGCATGATCAGGGTCACATCTCGCGGCGGGCCGCTCTTGCGGGTATTTGTTGCTGGCTATTGGGTGCTTCCGCAGAAGCCGCGCCACAGCCATCGCCGCTCGTGCGATTTGGCGTGCTGGGATTTGGCACCGCCGCCTGGGAAGTTGATGTCATGCGGCGACATGCGTTGGACACTGTGCACGGCGTATCAATCGAGGCTCAGCGGCTTGCCGGTACCGAAGCCGGTAAGACCGCATTGCTGGCGGGCAGCGTCGACGTCATCGTTTCGGACTGGGTGTGGGTCATGCGCCAGCGCAGCGAAGGCGCCGATCTGGTCTTCTATCCCTATTCTCGTGCCGTCGGCGCGCTGGAACTGCCGCAAGGCTCGCCCATTCGAACTCTTGCGGACCTCAAGGGCAAAAGGCTGGGGATCGCAGGTGGTCCGCTGGACAAAAGCTGGATCCTATTGCGCGCGCTCGGCCTCCGTCAGGTGAAGCGCGATCTTGCTGAAGAGGTGGAGCCAGTGTTCGGCGCGCCGCCTTTGTTGGAGCAGGAATTTCTGGCGGGGCGACTGGATGCACTGCTGACGTTCTGGAATTTCGCCGCCCGTCTCGAGTCAGAGGGGGCAAGGCCTCTGCTCAGTGTCGCGCAAATCCTGCAGGGGCTTGGCGTATCCGTGGACTTGCCGATGCTCGGCTACGTCTTCCATGAAAGCTGGGCGCGGGCCAACCCGATAGCCCTCGCGCGATTCACGAGCGCGACCGCGGCAGCGAAGTCGCTGCTCGAGTCTTCGGACGACGAATGGCGGGTGCTCGCACCCCAATTGGGCACGGACGATCCTCACCTACAGGCGGCGTTACGCGCCGCCTATCGAGCCGGAATCCCTCGTCGGTTCGGCAAAGCCGAACGTGATGGCGCGGCCCGGTTGTTTGCAATCCTGGCCGAATTGGGCGGCGAGGATCTGGTCGGCAAGGCGACGAGCCTCGATCCTGGTGTCTTCCGGGCCATACCGGCTTGAGCTCGCGCCAATGACCGATGTCCCAGCGTTCCCCATCACAATGCAGCGTTCGCAATCCACTGCGGCATTGCTGACCATGGTGCTCGTCTGGCAGATTGCATCATCGATCGCCGCCGATCGGCTGTTTCCTGGTCCGGTCCAGGTTGTTTCGGTTCTCCTGCACGAAGCGGTTCGGGGCGAGCTGCCATACCATTTGGGCATCTCGCTTGCGCGCGTCGTGGCAAGCCTCGGGTCGGCAATAGTCATCGGCGCGGCCCTTGGCTACGCGGCAGGCCGCTCGCACAGAGCCGACATATGGATGAGGCCTTGGATCGTGTTACTCCTCAACATGCCGGCGCTGATCACGGTCATTCTAATTTATATCTGGCTTGGTCTTGCCGAGACCGCGCTTGTCCTTGCGGTCGCGCTCAACAAGATCCCCAATGTCGTGGTGACTATTCGTGAAGGCGCCAGCCGGCTGGACAAGGACTTTGCCGAAATGGCTGAGCTCTATCGCTTCGGGCGTGCTGCAAAGCTGCAGCATGTCGTGCTGCCGCAATTGGCGCCGTTCTTTCTCGTCACCCTGCGCAGCGGGCTGGCACTAACGTGGAAGATCGTGTTGCTCGCCGAACTGCTCGGCCGCTCCAACGGCGTCGGGTTCCAGCTACAGGTCTATTTTCAGAACTTTGACGTCACCCACATCCTTGCCTATGCGATCAGCTTCGGCGTTGTGATGCTTGCCATCGAGTATGGACTGCTTGTGCCGTTGGAACGCCGTCTGTTCGCCTGGCGACGCTGATGCTGAGGATCAGGATCGAGGACAAGACTTTCCCCGGTGACGACGGCCAGCGCCGGACGATCTTTCGCGCGCTGTCGCTTGATATAGCCGACGGACAGGTCTGCGTCCTGACCGGCCCTTCCGGTGTCGGCAAGTCGACGCTGCTGTCGATCGTTTCGGGCGTCGACCGCGAATTTCGCGGCAGCGTGAGCGGACGACCGCTTCCGATAGGCATGCTGTTCCAGACACCGAGGCTGCTGCCCTGGCTCACCGCCTTGCGCAATGTAGAGATGGCCATCCCGGATCGCGCGCCCGATGCGGCCCGGTGGCTTGCCGCTGTCGGCCTGAAAGGCAATGAGAAGAGCTATCCGCAGCGACTCTCGGGCGGCATGGCGCGGCGCGTAGCGCTTGCCCGGGCGCTCGCCGTGGAGCCTGCGCTCCTGCTCCTCGACGAGCCATTCGCTTCACTCGACGAGGCGACCGCGCAAGACATGCGCCGCCTGCTGCAGGATTGTTTCGCCAGTCGGCGGACTACCACGCTGCTGGTTACGCATGATCTCGCCTATGCCTCGTCGCTGGGTGATCGGGTTATTGTTCTGGAGGGATCGCCTGCGCGCATCGTGCGCGATGTCGCAATCTCTGGTGGCGATGAAGCGGGATCGTCGCGGTTTGGGCTGGGGGCGACACAATGAGACTGTTGCTGGGCCTTCTCTTTCTTTTGCTGATCACCGGCCCTGGCGCCACCGAGCAACAGACGATGGTGATCGGGTATATCGGCCAGGAGCGCAAACCGGCTCTGCCCCTTGGACCCCTTGATGAAACCGTCACCGATGACGGCCTGCAAGGCGCACGGCTCGGCATTGCCGACGACGAAAGCACCGGCCGGTTTCTTGGGCAGAAATTTCGGCTGGAGGAAAGAATATTGAAACCAACCGAAACGCCGGACGACGCGGTAAGACAATTCGCCGATGCCGGCATCGCCTTTGTCGTCGCCGATCTCGACGCCAGTCAGCTTCTACAGGCCAGTGCCGCGCCCGGTGCCGAGCAGATGACGTTGCTCAACAGCCGGGCGCCGGACGACGTGCTTCGCCAACAGGACTGCCGTCGGAACGTGCTGCACACGATCCCGAGCCGCGCCATGCTCGCCGACGGGCTGGCGCAATATCTCGCCTGGAAGCGCTGGCAGCGTTGGTTCCTGCTTGTGGGGCCGCATTCGCAGGATCAGGCGATGGCGGCGGCCTTTCGACGGGCGGCGGCTCGCTTCGGAGCCGAGATCACGATCGACCAGCCGTGGACATTCAGGCCCGCCAACGGACGTGCCGATACAGGGCATGTCACGCTGCAGACCGAAATACCCGCGGTCACGCAGGTCAACGACTATGATGTGCTCGTGGTCGCCGACGAGGCGGATGAATTCGGCGCCTATCTGGAGGGCCGCACTGCGCTGCCGAGAATTGTCGCCGGCACGCAAGGGCTTGTCGCCACAGGCTGGAGCGCTGTCAGCGAGGAATGGGGCGCCACGCAACTGCAGGACCGTTTCCACAGGCAGGCAGGGCGCTGGATGTTGCCCAGCGACTACGCGGCCTGGCTCGCTGTGCGCAGTATCGGCGAAGCGGCGACGCGCCTGCACAGTCTCGATCCCGCGGCAATCGGCAGATATATACGCGGCGACGCGTTTCTTCTCGCTGGCTTCAAGGGGCAGGGGCTTAGTTTCCGTCCCTGGGACGGACAGATGCGCCAGCCCATTTTGATCGCCGGGCCTCGCCTCTTGATTTCCAGCTCACCGCAACCGGGCTTCCTGCATCAGCGCACGCCGCTCGACACGCTGGGCATCGACCTGGAGGAGAGCACATGCAAGTTCTGATGACGCTGTTGTTGGCGGCGTTCAATCTTGCTGCTCCCGCCGCCGCCGAGACCATCTACGTTTCCAATGAGCAGGACAATACCGTCGCGGTCGTCGACGGCGTGACAATGACTTTGCTGGCGACGATCGATGTCGGCCGCCGTCCGCGCGGGCTGGCACTGTCGATCGACGACAAGATGCTGTTCGTCGCGGAAGGCGACGACAACCGCATCGACGTGGTCGACGTCGCGAAGCGGCGGGTCGTCGGGGAATTGCCTTCGGGAGCCGATCCGGAATTCTTCGCAGTCCATCCCGATGGCAAGCGGCTGTTCGTCGCCAACGAGAATGACAATCTGGTGTCGGTGGTGGACATCGCCGCGGCCAAGGTCATCGGCACCGTGGATGTCGGCGTCGAACCGGAAGGAATGGCGGCCAGCGCCGACGGCCGCTATGTCGCCTGCACTTCGGAGACCACCAGCATGGTGCATCTGATCGACGCAGGCACGCTTGAACTCGTCGACAATCTGCTGGTCGATACCCGGCCGCGCGCGGCTTTATTCTCGTCGGACGGGAAGCAATTCTGGGTGTCCTCGGAGATCCGGGGCACTGTCACCGTCTTCGACACGGCAACGCGCGCGCAGACCGGCAAAGTCGAGTTCGAGGTGCCGGGTATACGACGCGAGGGTGTGCAGGCGGTCGGCATGGCGACGTCTCGCGATGGCACGACCGTCTATGTGGCGCTCGGCCCCGCCAACAGGATTGCGGAAGTCGATGTGAAAACGCTGGCGGTCCGTCGGCTCTACCTTGTTGGTCAACGACCCTGGCACGTTGCGCTCTCCGGCGACGAGAAGCGCCTGGTCAGCGCAAACGGGAATTCCGGCGATATTTCGTTTATCGATCTGGAAAACCAGGAGGTGGTGAAATCGCTGCCGGTAGGGCGGGGGCCGTGGGGCGTCGTGATCGGGCCATGAACGCCTTGTCGGTCGAGAATCTGGGCCATAGTTTCGGAAACCGGCGGGTTCTCGACGGCGTCTCTTTCTCTGTGGCCCAAGGCAGGATGTGCATCTTGCTAGGCCGCAATGGCGCCGGCAAGACGACGCTGTTCTCGCTGATCACCGGTCTTTATCACGCCCGCTCCGGCTCGGTGCATGTCTTCGACCAGGCGATGGATGTCAACCCGTCCGCCGCGTTGGCGCAGATGGGCGTCGTCTTCCAGTTGCCGACCCTCGATCTCGATCTGACAGCCGGCGAGAACCTGCGTTACCACGCGGCCTTGCATGGCCTTAGCCAGGCCTTGAGCAAGGAGCGCTCCATCCACGAACTCGGCCGGCTGGATGTGCTGGACAGGATCGACGATCCTGCCCGAGCGCTTTCCGGGGGGCAGCGTCGCCGTGTCGAGATAGCACGCGCTCTGATGCATAGCCCACGCCTTTTGCTGCTGGACGAGCCGACCACCGGGCTCGACGTGCCGGGCCGCCACGCGCTCGAGCGGCACGTGCGGGAGCTTTGCCGCCAGCGCGGCATTGCCGTCCTGTGGGCAACACATTTTCTGGAGGAACTAACGGCGGATGACGATGTGGTGGTGCTGCATCGAGGCACAATCCGGTGGGCCGGCCGCGCCGATCGGCTGGCTGCCGATCTCGGTGTGGCGAGCACGGGCGAGGCCTTCGCGTCGCTGACGGAGTCCGAATGAAAACGTCTCACGCAGTGCGCGCGCTCAACGGCATCCTGCGCAGGGAGATGCTGCGGACGTTGCGGCAACGCGGCCGGCTGCTCTCGGCGATGGTGCGGCCGCTGGTCTGGCTGGCAATCTTTGCCGCTGGCTTCCGCTCCGTTCTCGGTCTGTCGATAACGCCACCCTACCAGACTTATGTTCTCTATGACGTATATGTGGTGCCTGGGCTAGCGGCCATGATGCTGCTCTTCCATGCCATGGCGAGTTCGCTGGCCATGGTCTACGATCGCGAGATGGGCAGCATGCGCCTGTTGCTGACCGCACCATTGCCGCGCTGGTACCTGCTTGCGGCGCGCCTGCTGGCCAGCGTGATCGTTGGCGTGCCGCTGGTCTACTTGTTTCTGTTGATCGCGCGTTTCTGGGATGTGCGGCCGCCCGTTCTCGGCTACGTCGCGGTATTTCCGGCGCTCGTGCTGGCGGGCCTCATGCTTGGCGCGTTCGGACTGCTTGTCTCCTCGGTTTCGACACAGATGGAGAACTTTGCCGGTGTCATGAATTTCGTCATCTTTCCGGTGTTCTTTGCCTCGACGGCGCTCTATCCGCTGTGGCGGCTTGCCGAGGCGGGACCGGTGCTGGCAACAATCGCCGCCTGGAACCCGTTCAGCTCGGCGGTCGAGCTGATACGCTTCGCGCTCTATCTGCGGTTCGATCCTGTCGCGGCGGTTGTGGTCCTTGGCTGCCTCATCGCCTTCTTCCTCGCGGCGGTCATCGGCTATGACCCCGGCCGGGGCTTGTGGTCCCGGCGCGGCGGCGAGGGATGAATTACCTCAACGCATAGAGATAAGCGGCGATGTCCCGCGCCTGTTGCTCGGTGATCCTCGTCGACGGCATGGCCGTGTGCGGATTGACTTCCCTCGCCGAGCGTATCCAGCGGATCATGTTCTCCGGATTGTTTGCCAGCAGGCCACCGATAAAGACCCTGTCGGCAAGGCCACCGTCCAGGCGGGGTCCGACCTGGCCTTGCGCACCCGGCACGCCGGGTATCGTATGGCAGCCGGAGCAGCCATTCGCCGTCATGATCGGAATGGCGCGAGCGCCTACGCCCCCGGTCGCCGCATCCGACTCGTGCCGGACACGGTCGCGCCGGTCGGACCACAAGGTCGCCGCTGCCACAGCCGCGGTCAGCAGCAGGATTGCGGCAAGGGCGCCCCCGATCAGCCTACCCAGGTCGGAGCGCATGTGTTGCCTCCCTGGTTGCGCTGCTGCTTATCCACAGGCCGGCGAGCAGCAGGGCGGCGCCGCCATAGATCAAGCCGGCCGGAACCCACATTACCAATCCGGCAAGTTGCTGGTCCTCGATCGCGGTCAGGCCCCACAACGCGGCGCCGGCGCCATTCTCCGGATACCAGAGTTTAGGCGACATCAGCAGCAGGACACCGAGCAGGCCGGTATGAAGCGAGGTGAAGAAAAGATGCATGACGGAGCTGCCATAGGTCTGCTGTCGACCGGGGCGCGGAAGGAGCGCCCACCAGAACAGCAAGGCTGTGCCGAGGAAGCTCGCATGCTGGGCATAATGAAGAAAGCCCTGCTGGAGCGCTGCCTGGAACAACGCCGGAATGTGCCAGATCCAGATGGCGACGCCGTGAATGATCGTCGCGTTGAGGGGGCGGATCACCAGGGCCCAAACCGATTGCAGCGTCTTTGCGCGCGTGAGCTTGCCCGTTCCGCGGCGAAGTGAGGCCGGCAAGGACCAGAGCAGGACTGCGCCTGGGCAAGCGGCGACAAGGAGGGGCGCCGCCACCGCCATCAGCAGTTCATGCTCGATCATATGGGCGGCAAACACCCGCTCGCCGAGCGCGTGGATGGGGCTGACCAGTGCTGCCGTCAGCACGCCCCAACCGGCGGCGAAAAACAACGCCTGCCGCATCCGCTCGGGACGGCCTCGGCTGCTGCGGCGCCACAACCGAGTCGCTCCGATGGAATAAAGGAAGGCAATCGCGGCCAGCGGAAACGTGATGGGAAATGCGAGCGTCCATCCGGCCTCGGGCGCGCCGGCGCCGTAGCAGATCGAGGTCGAGAAGAACGCGTCGAAGCTCATCGCAGGCACTCGTCGAGAATGAGAGCCGCGCTGCCTTGCATGATGATGACGAGGGCAAACAGCAATGCCGCAAGCATGCCGAGATCGGCGACGAACTGCTCGGTGCTGCGCGTGCGCTCAGGCTTGAAGGCGGCGCCGCCCTGCCGCTTCGCCCGCCATGACAAGGCACCGCCGAGCAGCGAAAGCACGGCGAGCACCAGTGCCACGGGAAGCACCACCGGCACCTGGCGGTTGCACTGCCATGGTACGAGTGCGTAGTTCAGCTGCGTCGAGATTGCCCAAGCCATCGGCCCCGACAGAAGACCAGCCCAGGACGTTCCCATTTTCAACGCACGCATCAGCCTAGCCTCGGCATCCAGTAGATGAGCAGATAGATCGGGATCCAGGTCAGCACCACGAAATCCCAATAGAAGACATTGTCGCCGACATCGCCGAAGCGCCGGCCGCTATAGCCATGGCGTGTGAACATCAGCACCGTCAAAACGATGGTGTCGCCGACATCGGTGATCAGGTGTGTGGTGTGCAGCCCGAGCAGCACCCAGAGCATCGAGCCATAGGCGTTCGTGTCCCAGTAGATGTTCAGCGCCGGGAATTCGAACCAGCGCACGACAAGCGGGGCCAGACCGAGCAGCGACATCACCACCAGCCCGATCCGCACCGGCACGATCGCGCATTGCTTGGCGTAGCCGTGGAGCATGTGGTTCGGCACCACGCTGATGATAAACAGGATGGTGACGATCGTCCCGGGCCAATGGTTGGGTTCCGGGGCGCTTAGACGCCAATTGGGCCACAAGGTCGCGAGATAGAGATAAGCGCCGGCGGCCAACGCAAAGCCCATGCCTTCCAGCGCCATGAAGCCGAGCGTTCCCCACCAGGTCGGGCTGCGCGGACCATGTCCAAAGGTTGGGAGGTCCGAAAGATCCAAGCTGGGACGCTCACTCATCCCTCATCCTCCGGGTCGTCCTTGGGCCAGAACCAGCCGATCAAGGTGATGGCGATCGGCGCGGCGCCCCAGACGATCGCCCAGGGCGTGAAGATCGAATAGACAAACGTAACGCCGACGGCGATTGCCGCCAGCAGCGGCCAGATCGACGGTGTCGCCGATTTCTCGCGAATGTCGGGGTGGGCTTCCGCCACGGTTGAGATCAACAGCTCACGGACATCGACGCGGAGTCCGGTCGCCACAGGCATCGCCTCCCGTTCGGCCCAGAGCGGCTCGACATGTGTGACAATCGGTATCCGCGCGAAATTATAGCTTGGCGGCGGCGAAGACGTCGCCCATTCGAGCGTACCGGCATCCCAGGGATTGTTTCCGGCCAGCGCGCCCTTCAACGCGCCGTGTACAAGATTGAAAGTGAACAGTACGAAGCTGAGGAAAAAGAGCACCGCGCCAGCGCTGATGAACAGGTTGATGTTGCCCCAGCCAAGCTCGGCCGGATAGGTGTAGACCCTGCGTGGCATGCCCCAGAGCCCGACGAGATGCATTGGGAAAAAAGCCGCGTTGAAGCCGATGAAAGCCAGCCAGAAATGCCAGCGCCCGAGACGCTCGCTCATCATGCGGCCGCTGATCTTGGGGAACCAGAAATAGGCCGCGCCCAGCAGCGGGAAGACCGAACCGCCGATCAGCACGTAATGGAAATGGGCGACGACGAAATAGGTGTCGTGCACCTGGAGGTCCAGCGGCACCGAAGCGAGCATGACGCCGGTGAGGCCGCCGATGACGAAGATGAAAAAGAAGCCGAACACGAACAGCAGCGGCGTGCGGATCACCGGCCTGCCGTCCCACAAGGTCGCCAGCCAGCAGAAGATCTGAATGCCATTGGGGATGGCGATCAGCATGCTCGACGCGGTGAAGAAGCTGGCGCCGAGCTTGGGTAGTCCCGTCGCGAACATGTGATGGACCCAGAGGCCGAACGAAAGGAAGCCGACGGCGATCAGCGACAGGACCAGCCCGAGATGTCCGAACACGGGACGCCGGGCGAAGACCGGGATGATCGCGGAGACCATGCCCGTCGCCGGCAGGAAGATGATGTAGACCTCCGGATGGCCAAAGAACCAGAACAGATGCTGGAAGAGCAGTGCGTCGCCGCCCTCGGCCGGGTTGAAGATATGTGTGCCGACCAGCCGGTCGAGGATCAGGAAGGTCGAGGTGATCATCACCGCGGGCATGGCGAAGACGACGACGAAGGAGGTAACCAGCATTGCCCAGACGTAGAGCGGAATCCTGTCCAGCGACATGCCGGGGGCTCGCTGCTTGAACACGGTGACGATGGTTGCCACCGCGACGGCCAGGGAGGATACTTCTGTATAAGTGATCATCTGGGCCCAGACGTCGGCCCGCTTGCCCGGCGCGAATTCGGGGCCTGACAGCGGCACATAAGCAAACCAGCCGACGTCGGGCGCCATGTTGAGCGCGAAAGACACCCAGGCGAATATGCCGCCCGAAACATAGATCCAGTAGCTGAACGCGTTCAGGCGGGGAAAGGCGATGTTGCGGCTGCCGACCATCAGCGGCACGAGATAGATGCCTGTCGCCTGCACGATGGGCACGGCGAACAGGAACATCATGGTTACGCCATGCATCGTGAACAGCTGGTTGTAGAGGTCCGGGTCGATCAGACCGCGCTGCGGCCCTGAGAGCTGGATGCGCATGGCGACAGCGTTGAGCCCGCCCAGGCACAGAAACACGAAGGCGGTGATCAGATAGCGCCGTGCGACGACCTTGTGGTCGACGCTCGACAGCGCGCCGATGATGCCGGGGGGCGTGCGCCATGTCCGCGCCAGCCAGCGATCCAGGCTGGCATCGTCCATGCCGGTGTCGCGCGGTCCGTCATGCTCGGGTGCGACGTCGCCCGCGGTAGAGGTTTCACGCACCGGCGGCAGGTCGCGTTCGCTTGTGAGGTCCGCGCTGCTCATTTAAGCGCCTCGAGGTAGGCGACCATGGCGTTGAGTTCGTCGCCGCTGAGCTCCACCACCGGCATGTGGGATCCGGGCTTGATGCCCTGTGGGTCGGCTATCCAGGCGGCGAGATTGCCGCGGCTCATTGTCAATGTCCCGGCGGCAAGCGTCTGCCGGCTGGCTATATGGGTGAGGTCAGGGGCGACCGTTCCTCCGGCAGGCGTGCCGCCTATTCTGTGACACATCACGCAAGGGCGCTTCAGAAACAGATCCTGGCCGGCCTTGGCTTCGTCCCCCGTCGGAGTAGCGGCCGGCTGCAACTGGTCGTTCCACCAGGCGTCGAACTTCGCACGCGGCTCGGCGATGATGAAGGTGCCCATGTTTGCGTGCTGCGCCCCGCAGAACTCGGCGCATTGACCTCGGTAAACACCAGGCTTGTCTGCCTTGAGGTCGAGCACGTTCATGTGGCCGGGAATGAGGTCGAGCTTGCCCGAAAGGCTCGGGATCCAGAAGGAATGGATGACGTCGGTCGAGGTCAGAAGAAGCCGCACCGGCTCCCCGGCGGGGATATGGATCTCGTTCGCCGTGGTCAGGATGCGGCTTGGCGCGGCATCCTCATAGCGCACCTCCCACCACCATTGATGGCCGGTGACCCGAATGGTCAGTGCGGCATCCGAGCCGATCGCGGCGAGCGTCCTGTTGGCGAAGAAGCTCAGCAAGGTCAGTCCGATCAGGACAATGGCGGTCAACCCGACGGCGGTCATCACCGCGCGCAGCTTCCGGTCGTCGGCGCCGGCCTTGATCGCGAGCGGCTCCGCCTGCGCGCGCGACCGCATCATCAAGGGCACGACGAGGGCGATCATCACCAGCACCCACACCACGGCGCAGAGCGCGGTGAAGAACCAGATCAGCCATGCCAGTTCGCTCGCCGCGGGACCTTTCGGGTCGAGGGCGGATTGCCAGCCCGCGCATCCCTGGAGCAACAGAGCGCCGGCGGTGGCGAACGCCATCGAGACGAGACGTTTCACGGCGACTTCCCCAGCGTGGCCGCGTCGGGCATGCGGTTTTCCGACGGATGCGCCATCATGTCGTCATTGCGTTGCGGCGCGGCGGAAGACGGCGCGTTGCCGCTCAGCGAGCGCACGAAAGCCGAAAGCTCCCAGATCTGGTCGTCGGGAATCTTGTCGCGGAAGCTCGGCATGCCGTTTGGCCGACCGTCGCGGATCGTGGCATGGATGCTTTCGATCGAGCTGCCATAGAGCCACTTCTGGTCCATCAGGGCCGGCCCCATGCCGCCGCCGCCATTGGCGTGGCATCCCGAACAGTTGAACCAGCCGAAAAGCCGTTTCCCTTCGCTCATGTGGAAGGCGTTGGCCTCGAAGCTCGCCGCCTTGTTGTCGCTGGCGGGGGGCCGCTGTCCGCCGGGCTCCAGCGTGGTCACAGGCGTCGGCTGCTCGCCCGATCCGAGCGCCGATTGCGGGCGCGTGTCACGTTCCTCGCGCTGGCAGGCAGCGAGGGCCAGGACTGGAAACAGGAGCATGGCCACAACGGCTCTCATCGCACCGGGCTCCCCGGGGCATCGAGGCGCGGCACGCCATACTGTGACAGCAAGGCATCTATCTCGACCTTGTGCCTGGACAGGGCGCCATTGACATCGCCGCGCAGCGCATCGTCTTCGCGGCGGACGCCCATCGAGATGTCGTAGATCATCGGCAGTTGCGGTCCGTCGATGCGGGGCGCAACCGGCGTGATGCGGAGCGGCACCTTCTGCCTGGCGGCGAAGTAGCCGGCGAGGGGGCCCCAGACCACGGCAAGGTCGATCTCGCCACTCGCCACCGCTTCGACGATGCGCGCCGGCGGGTTGGGGGCGGAATAATCGCCATAGACCGGATAGCCAACGAGGTGCCCGACGATACCGCGGCGGCCAAGCGCCTGGACCGGAGGCGAATTGGCGCCATCGTCGCCGATGAGCTGAACACCGATCCGCATGTCGCGCAGCCGCGGATCATTGAACGATGCTACGTCGGGGCCGTCCCTGCGGGTGACGAAGACATAAGACGATCGGTAGTAGGGCGTGGTGGTGCGCAGCATTTCGAGGTTGCTCGGCGTGCCCGGCACGAGATCGCATAGACCGGCCTTCAGCGTGTTTCGGATGAAGCCGCGGCGCTGCGCCCACCAGGTATAGGTCAGCTTCGCGCCGAGATCGGACGCAACGATTTCGGCGATCCTGTTCTCGAAGCCCTGACCGGCCGCGTTGGAGAACGGCATGTTGTTTGGATCGGCGCAGACCCTCAGCTCACGTGCGTCGGCTGTGGCCGTCAAGAACACGAAGGCGATGGCGGCCATGCCGATCACCAGCCGTTGACACGCCTTTCGCGCCGGACCTACGGTCAAGTACAATCCATCAAGGCAGCCGGAACACATAAAGCGTGCCTCCCGAGGTTGTCGCGTTCTTCAGATCCTTCATGGCATTGACGAAACCGAGCGCGGCGGTGGCGTCACGCGGGTCAAGATCGCCCGATACAATGGCGCCGGCCCAGCCGCCGACGCCTGAGAGGATGGCGACATATTGGTGCCCGTCGGGACCGCGATAGGTGATGGGCTGGCCGATGATCCCGGACGAGGTCTTGAACTGCCAAAGCAGGTCTCCGGTCTTGGCGCTAACCGCCTTGAACCAGCCTTCCATCGTGCCATAGAACACAACGTCGCCGGCGGTCACTACCGCGCCGCTCCACACCGGGAAATTCTCCTTGAGGCTCCAGGCGGGTTTCTCCGCGGCGATGTCCCAGGCGGTGAAGGCGCCGCGATTACCGCCAGGCCCTGGTATCATGCGGACGTTCATGCCCACATAGGGCGTGCCGGCGATGTAGTTCACCTCGACGCCTTCTTCATCCATGCACATATTGTTGTGCGGGATGTAGAGCAGGCCGGTCTTCGGCGAGAACGCGGAAGGCTGCCAGTCCTTGAGGCCCGACGCCGTCGGACAGATATCGCGAACGACCTTGCCGGTGCCGGTCTTCTTGTCCGGGTTTACGATCAGCCGACCGGTTTTCAGATCCACACCTTTGCTGGAGTTGACCGGACCAAACGGTTTTGCCGACAGCACCTCGCCGGTTGTCCGGTCGAGGATGTAGAGATAGCCGTTGCGCTCCGGCCGGATCAGCACCTTGCGCGGCTTGCCCTGCCAGGTTATGTCGAGCAGGATCTGCTCGTTGATGCCGTCATAATCGTGGAGGTCGTGCGGGCTCCACTGATAGAACCATTTCGCCGCGCCGGTGTCGGGATCGCGCGCGAAAATGCCAGACGTCCACTTGTTGTCGCCCGGCCGCAAATCCGGATTCCATGGTCCGGGATTGCCGGTGCCGTGGAAGATCAGGTTCAGATCGGGATCATAGGAAATCCAGCCCCACATGTTGCCGCCGCCGATCTTCCAGGCTTCCGGCGGCCACGTCGTGACGCCAAGATCCTTGCCTTTGTCCATCTCGTAGTGCGGCTTGAAGTCCGGTCCGATCAGCACGTCCTTGTCCGGCCCGGTGCTAAAGGCGATCCAGACGACATGACCGTCGCCGGCGTCGAGCGCCTTTACCCAGCCGCGAACGCCCATCTCGCCGCCGGAATTGCCGACCAGCACTTTGCCCTTCACCACAAGCGGCGCCATGGTGATGGTCTCGCCGATGTTGATGTTGCCGACATGAGTGTTCCAGATCGGCTTGCCCGTGTTCGCATCAAGGGCAATCGTGTGGCCGTCCAGCGTATTGAAAAAGATGCGCCCGTCGGCGAATGCCACCCCTCGGTTGACGACGTCGCAGCAGGCCACCCCCTGTGCCGCCGGCTCGGGATTGGGTTCGTACTTCCACTTCATGGGGGCGCCGGGCTTGGAGAGATCGAGCGCATAGACGAAGTTGGGAAAGGGCGTCACGATATACATGGTGTTGCCGACGACCAGCGGCGCTGCTTCCTGGCCCTTGTTCACGCCTGTCGAGAACGTGAACGCGACCTGCAGGTTCTTGACGTTGCCTTCATTGATCTCGGAGAGTTCGCTGAAGCGCGTCGACGCGTAGTTCTTGGCCGGCATCGTCCATTGGCCGTCATCGGGTGGCGAAGCTGCGGCTGGCGGTACGATCGCTGGTGTTTTAGGAGGCTCGGACGCAGCGCCCAGAAGCAGCAGGCAGGCGAGCAGCGTCACCAGAAGGATAGCGCCAAAGGAATTCCCGGCTGCCAATTTGCGGGTACGTCGTTCTACGTCAACGCGCGTCAATGCCAATTGCGGCATAGCTTTCATTTATTGATCGAGCCTCCCACGCCGGCGCCGAGTTCGGCCGCGATGTCGGCCTCCGTTCCGGCACAAAGCGGATGGCCCCAGCCCGAAGCGCTTTTGCCGCCGGGGTCCAGATCGTAGACAATGGCATCCTTGCGATTTGGATTGACGCCTGCCGGGACCTTGTCGAAGCCGAGCGCCGCGCGGATACGCCAGGCGACATTGTGATCGGCGCATGAGGAATCGCCTGAAACGCCGAGGCCGCCGACAATGCTCTTGCCGTCGTAGAGGGCAAGTCCGCCGCCAAACACCACGACGCCTCCGATCGGCTTGCCGACGAGCGGGTCGCCGGCGCTTCCGAACGTTTTGGGATCGCCCGTATAGGCCGCGGCCTGGTTGACGGGATTGGTCTCCTGCAGGCCAAATAGCGGCCCGCCCGGCTGCACCCCCGCATAGAGATTGGCCGTAGAGAGGGCCATCTGAGCCAGGCTGAGACCGTTGGCCGTGTTGGCTTTCTCCGCTGCTATGAGCCGACTTCCCGGCCATTGCGAGTCGGGGGTGGGGCCGCTGAACGCAATCGCGCAGACAGTGCCGTCACGGGCAACGATGGCTGCCCATTCGTTGGTTTCAAAGCCGCCATTCGCTGGTCCGCCGCTTGCTTTCACGTTGGCTTTGAGGGCTGCAAGCAGCTTGTCGTGGTCGGCCGGACAGGGTTCCTGCGCCATGGCCTCGTGCCCGTGGAACAGGCCACCCATCAGCAACAGCAGGCCAAAAAGAGGTACGAAAAGCTGATAGCGATACATTGTCCTGGCATTCGTTTACATAACAAGGACCACCCCGGCAGACCGCAAAATGCGAGGATACGTCCAATGCGTCAGTGCCTAACTCGCGTAATGCTTCTATGTTCCTGCTTTGCATAAAATTCATGCGGTTGGATTTGGGTGCAGGTGTTCAATCAAAGCATGGGACCTGGACACCCGTGGCCACATGCCAAGCAATGAGGCAACGCGGCTGATCCGGGAAAATGCAATCGGGACAGCGCAGACGCACCTGCCCTGACAAACCCTGTTGCCTTGTCACGGCGTTCGACGATGGATGATCTCTTCAATAAGTTTCGCGTCGGCTTCGTATTCGGCGGCCCGCGCAGCCATTTGACTGGCCAGGCTGTGTCTTTCCCGCGCGGCTTCGCGTTTTGCCGTACGTTTCGCCAACTCAGCCCGCTGCTGGTGCGCTCTTAAAAGGCTCCAAAGAGCCTGCTCCGCATCGTCAGCCTGGGCCTGCATCAAAACGTCTGCTCCGAACGCATGTCCGGTGTGGCAGCGGTAACGGGTAATCGGCCCGTCTTCTATCTCCCATAGGGGGCCATGACATTCGGGGCAGACAAATGTCGAGGGGGTGCCAAGCTGGCCTTCGGTCAATTCCATTGTGCTGTGCTCCTGAGCTGCAATCGCTGCCTCAAGGCGGATGCCGGACGGGATTTCTGGTGTCGGTCCTGCGATTTCGGAAGCAAGCCTGTGCAACAGGCCAGCCATTTCGGACAGAGGGACGCAATGGTCGATTTCCACATTCTGCAAGGCGCTCAGCGGCATGTCGGGTACTGCGGCGTCGCCGGGGTCCTGGACTACGCTGACGCCTCCGCACATCTTGATTGCGTGCAGGCCGGCGGTGCCGTCGGAGAGGCTGCCTGTGAGCACGACGCCGATCACGCTGCCGCCAAAGCTGCAGGCGGCCGACCGAAACAGAGGGTCGATGGCGGGGCGCGCCAGGTTCTCGCGCGGCCCGCGCCGCAGCAGCATATGATCGTCATGCAACAGAAGGTGAGCTCCGGGCGGTGCAACGAAGATGTGCCCGTTTTTAACCTTCATGCCGTTGGAGGCATTTGCAACGGGCATGTTGGCAGCGCGACCGAGAATGTCGCCGAGGTAACTCGTGGGACCAACGTGCTGTACGACGAGGAGAGCCGCCGGGATGTCCGGCGAAAGATCGCGGACAAGTCTCTTCAGCGCGTCGACGCCCCCGGCCGATGCTCCGATTGTCACGATGCACCGGTTCTCGCAACCGTCGGGACGGACCTTGTCCGGCTGGCCCGCACGCTCCGAATCTGATCGTGGTGCGGCGGTGGCCATGGTTGCTTCACCCACATTCAGCACAGATGTCGATGCGAGCGCTCCGGCCAGTCCGTTGCTGGTCGGATGCCCTGCCTTCGTCGGTGTTAGCTTCCGGCCGCATCGCGGAACATAGATGCCCGCGTCGGCTCTGTACTAACGCCTACGTGCGCGTTTGACGGCAGCCTCTGCCACGGCCGGGGCCTCCTGAATGCTTGCCGCGCCGCCAAAATCGGCGTTCTTGGTACGGCCAGCTCCCGGGCCAGCCCCTAGATCAGCGCCTGTTGTCGGATCGGAAGCCGGATCGGAAAGCGTACGGTCGGCCATCCTGGCCACCACCTTCATGTCTTTGGCCCCCAGCTTGACAGTTGCCAGGCCGTCTCCGCCGTCGACGGGCATCACCTCTTCAAGGTCATCGATCCGATCCCACTCTTCGCCGGAATTCCATGGGCCAGCGACATCGCCGTCGCCTTGAGAGGTGTTGACATACATGCTGGCGTACTTCTCTACGCCTGGGAGCTTGCCGGAAGGGAAATTGTTTTCGATCGCGTAGAGTGCTTTCTCAAACGACTTCTGGTGCGCGATCTCGCGGGTCATCAGGAAGCCAAGCGCGTCCTTGATTCCCGGATCGTCGGTGATGTTGATGAGGCGTTCGTAAACGATCTTGGCGCGGGCTTCGGCGGCGATATTCGACCGCAAATCCACCGTAGGTTCACCGCGCGAGTCGACATAGGCCGCAGTCCAGGGAACGCCGGCTGAGTCGCACAGCGCGGGAGCGCCGCCGAACAGAATTGATTCCTTGGCTGTTGTGCCGCTGGCGCCGATCATCAGGTAAAGGTCCGCTTCCTTCATTTGGCCCTCGGCCAGCTGTGCCTTGAGCCCCTTGTTGAGCATGGTGACGATTGATCCCACCACTTCGAGGTGGCTGAGTTCTTCGGTCGCAATATCGAGCAACATGTCGCGACGGCCAAGATCGTCCTCGCCAAGCCCTTGCGTGAAATAGCGCATGGCCGCTGCAAGCTCGCCATCGGCGCCGCCGAACTGTTCCATGATCATGCAGGCCAGGCGAGGATTCGGCTCCGAGACGCGAACGGTGTATTGCAGGCGCTTGTTGTGCATGAACATGGACATCTCTCCGGTTAGATCATCCGAACATCCCCGCAAGATGATTGTTCCATCCGGCCATCGGCCAGCGAGCATTTTTACGGTAGCTTCAGTGTTGAGCATCGCAGGGAGCCAGAGGCCGCATTTATTTCTCGCTGGGATTCTCCGACTGGTGACCGGCGGCAACGAGATTTCGATCGTGCTGCGCCATCACGGCAATGAGCAAGGCCGCGGATGGGCAAGAGGTCGAGAAAATCTGGAGGGATACTCGGTCGGCAAAGTGAAGCCGGGCCACGTCAATATGATGTCGGTGTCCGGCCCGTTTCGCTGCACACCTAGCGGCAAACGCCGGGTTCGGTCACACGGCGAGCGTCGCGGGCTGTTGCCCGTTCACTTTCGATCCAGCACCTTCCGGACTTTCTCTGCCAATTCGTCGATCGTGTAGGGCTTGGTCAAAAGTTCGGTTCCGAAATCGAGCGTGCCGTTGTGGACAATCGCATTTCGTGTGTAGCCGGTGGTGTAGAGCACTTTTAGCGACGGGTGCATTGTCTTGACCTGATCCACCAACTCCCGGCCCGACATCTCCGGCATCACCACGTCGGTGAACAGAAGCGACGGCACTTGCCCGCTTTCGACGGCCACCAGCGCTTCGCGTGGACCTTGCATTTCCAGCACGGAGTAGCCCAGTTCCCGCAGCGCTTCCGCGGCCATCAGCCGGACGCGATCTTCATCCTCGACAACCATGATGATCTCGTCTGCACAGCCGGGGTGCTCGCCTGCCACGACGTCGATTTGGCTGTCGAGCACGCCATGGTGCGAGCGCGGCAAATATATTTTCAAGGTGGTTCCGATGCCCTGCTCGGAATAGATCTTCACACTGCCGCCGGACTGGCGAACAAACCCATAGACTTGGCTGAGTCCCAGCCCGGTGCCTTTGCCGACCCCCTTGGTGGTGAAGAACGGATCGAAGGCTCTTGCGACAACATCAGCAGTCATGCCCGTTCCTGTATCGGTGACCGCTATCATCACATACTGGCCGGAGGGGATCGCGTTCTCCCTGGCATAGCGATCGTCGACGTGGGCGTTTGATGTCTCGATCGTCAGCTTGCCGCCAGCAGGCATGGCATCCCTTGCGTTGACGCAAAGGTTGAGCAGCGCGCTTTCCAATTGCCCTGCGTCGGCCTCGACATGCCATAGGCCCGCAGCGAGCACGGTCTCGATCTGGATGGTCTCGCCAAGCGTCCGGTTCAGCAATTCGCTCATACCGGAGACGAGGCGATTTGGATTCAGCCGCTTCGGCGCCAGTGGTTGCTGGCGGGAAAAGGCGAGCAGTCGCCTGGTAAGTTCTGCGGCACGTTGTGCTCCATCGATCGCGCCGGTTACGAATTGGTGGACGTTGGTATCGCCGTTTCTGAGCTTGCGCTGCACAAGGTTCAGGCCGCCGATGATGACGGCCAGCATATTGTTGAAGTCGTGCGCGATGCCACCGGTGAGTTGTCCGACAGCTTCCATCTTCTGGGCTTGGCGCAGGTGCTCTTCTGCTCTGGTACGTTCGGCAACTTCGTCTCTGACACGTTGTTCGAGCGTGCCGTTGAGTGTCTGCAGCGCCTTGAACAGTCGGGAGTTGTCGATGGCCGTGGCGGCATGGCCGGCAAGCCCCAGCAAGGCCGCTTCTTGCTGTTCGGCGAACACGCCGGTCTCTGAATGACCAAGGAAGAGGCCGCCCAGGACCTCGCCCGAACGCGAGACGACCGGCACGGCGAGATAGGAACGCACCGGTAGATGGCCCTCCGGCATTCCCTTGCGGGGCCAGTTCTTGCCATAGCGCGGATCGGTGAGGATATCGTCGGAACGCACCACGCTTGTTCCGCGGAAAGTGGGCTCGAACACCGCGGTGTTGCGCGGCATGGGAAAGTTTTCGAAAGCAGAACGAGGTGCCCCCGACAGGGCGTAGAGCACATAGCTGTCGCCCTTGTCGTCGATCACATTGTAGAAGAAAGCTCCGAATTGTGCGCCCGACAGCACCACGCCGGCATCGGTTACCGTCTGGACAATTCGCTCTACGTCAAGCTCGGCCGCCACGGCTGCCGCAGTGGCGTTCATCAACTGAAGCTGATGCTCCACCCGCTTTCGCGCGGTGACGTCGACCACGGTGCCGATGAAGCGGATCGCACGGCCGGACTGGAAAAGCGCTTCCCCGGTTGCGGCAATCCAGCGCTCCTTGCCATCCCGAAGGCCGATCGTCCGGTATTCGATGTCGTAGCGGGAGGGGGTGCCCGGCGCGAGCGACTGGCGTACGGCCTCGTCGGCCCGTGCGCGATCTTCCGGGTGGAGGCCCGCCAGGAAGGCGCTTTCATATGTCACCTCCGCGTCCGGCGGCAAACCAAAAAGGGCTTTGCACCGGTCGTCCCAACGCAGCACTCCGCTGATGGGATCGTAATCCCAGGTGCCAATAGCGGCCGCGTCGGTGGCAAGCCTCAGCCGCTCCTCGCTCGCCCGTGCCGCCTGTTCCGAGCGCACGCGCTCGATGTGAGCCCAGGACCGCTCCGTCACCTCGGTCAGCAAGGACAGTTCGCGTTGCGACCAGACGCGGCGCTGCTTGTCGTGGATGGCCATCAGGGCAGTCAGTCGGCCTTGTTTGACCAAAGGCATACAGATGGTTGCCGTTATCCCGATATCCTGAAAGGTCTTCGCTTCCTCGGGAGCAATTTCCTCAAGGTTGTTGTTGATGATAAGCGGCTTGTTGGCGCTGAGGTTGGTGACAGCCAGGCGACCGAAATCGGCAAGACTGTAATATCCCCTGATGCTGGGCGAGCCAGGTGCGCTCCAATCGCCGCGGATGGTGAAATGGTCTTGGTCCTGCTCCATGTCGGCATAGGCGCAAATCGAGACGCCAAGATGTTCGCCGAGGAGCCGAGTGGTGATCTGCATGACAGCATCGGCGTCGGCCGCGAGGGCTATCTCCCTGCCGAGGCGGTCGAGAAAAGCAAGGCGTTCGGCGTTCTCACGGAGGGCCAGTTCGGCGCGAAGGCGTTCTATCGCCGTACGCGTCCGGTCCGCCACTGCCGAAATGAGGGCTATTTCCTCCGTCGCCCAGCGTCTGGGCGCGGAGTGGTTCAGGTATAACAGCGCCACCAGCCCGCCGTGCTCGGTAACGGGCATGTTGATGACGGATTGGGCGCTGATGGCTTTGAGTGCCTCCGCATGGCCGCTGGTTCGCGGATCTGTCTCGGCGTTTTCAAAGACAACGGTTTCGCCTCGCTTCAAATCCTCGATATACGAGCCGTAGTTCCTGAAATTCAGCGTCCCAGCCAGGCTTTTGATGCCTGGCGCGTTCCAGTCCCTGTCAATGGTGATCGTTTCTTTCTCTAGATCGATCGTGCCGTATCCGGCTCGGCTGATGCCAAAATGGTTCCCCAGCAGTTCCGCGGCTGCGTAGGCCAGTTCTGCGGGATCCGTAATCTCGCGAATACGGTCGCCCAGCGCTGCCAAAAGCTCGAAGCGCTGCAGTTCAGATCGCGGATTGCTTGAAGTGGCCCCCATTTCGCCCCCGTTTTGCCCGGACTTAAATGCAGTCTGCGGCCAAGAGTTCCCCGCAGGACGGCAGTTTCTTTGGCGGGCCGGTCAGCCGAACACGCCGCACCGGTCATAGGTTAATGACAGCTTGGCGCGCTGTGGCGGATAAAGGGGAAACCAGCGGGCACTTGACGAGCTCCCGCTGGCTGGGTGCCCGAACCGCACTTCACTCGTTTGGAGACGTTTGATGCTTGACCGACCCATTCTTACGAATACGGACGCTCTCTATCCAGACGACCTGAAAACGCTTCGGTCGGTTTTCGACGCGCTGTGTCAGGAATTTGAGATTTCGTCGGACACTACCGCGGCAGAATCCATCGCGAGAGAGCTGGTCAGACTTTTCCAGACCGGGATGACGGAAGCGGCCATGCTGATCATTGCCGTGCGCGCACGTTGGCAGGGTGATTGGAAAATGGGAGGCAGCAGTGCTGCCCAGGCTTAACGGTCCCAACTCCATGGAGAAGGCCTACTTTAGCCGCTTGAGCCGGTTGTACAGCGTTGTCTTGTCTGGCGGAACAAGCTTTCGCCCCGAGAGTTGGGGTCGGCAGATAGTTTCCAACAGGCACGGGCATGGCGTTCGACAGAGATGGACCGAAACTCGCGACCGGGTTGCTCGCGGCCTCGTTGGCGGCGCTGGCGGCATACAACGCCATCCGCGCCAAACGTGCGATTGCCGGCCGGGCATGCGGACGTGTGATGGAGATCGATGGTGTGCGCCTGCATTTTATCGAAGCCGGAACCGGCATGCCGCTGCTTCTCCTGCATGGCAATGGATCCATGGCGGAGGATTTCAAGTCGAGCGGCATCTTCGATGAGGCGGCAAAGACCTATCGGGTGCTTGCATTTGATCGTCCCGGTTTTGGGCGAAGCTCACGGCCGCGCGGCCGGCGTTGGTCCGCTCGCGACCAAGCCGACCTTATACATGCCGCCGCCTGCGGGCTGGGTATAGAGAAATACCTCGTGCTTGGACATTCCTGGGGAGCTTGGATCGCCCTCGAATTGGCGCGCAGGCATTCTCAATCGGTCGCCGGCATCGTGCTGGTCTCGGGCTATTACTATCCGCCGCCGCGGCTGGATCTTGCACTGGCCGCACTCCCTGCACTGCCTGTGATCGGCACCGCGTTTCGTCACACCTTGCTGCCGCCGCTTGTAAGGCTTGCTTGGCATTGGGCAATGGAGAAGATCTTTAAACCCGCCGTCGTCGCCGGCGAGTTCGCCGCACTTGCCAAAGATGTCGCCAGCCGCCCTTCCCAACTGCGGGCGGTTTCTCTGGAGACAGCATCGATGCTGGCCGCGTCCCTGTTGGGAAAAGCCAACTATAGGGACATTGCCGTGCCCACCGGCATCATGGCGGGATCCGGGGATCGTTTGTTCGACGCGCAACGCGATGCACGACGCTTGCACGCGGAAGTCGGTGGGTCTCTCCTTGAGGTGGTTCCGGGCGCCGGCCACATGGTTCATCAGAGCGCCCCGCAGGCAGTGGTCGGCATGGTGCACACTATTGCAGGAGGGCACGCCTTGTCCCAAGGGGGCCGTCGGCAGCGACCCAAGTCTCGTGCCGTCGAGTTCAAGGCAGATCCGGCCTCGTGGGAGCCACCGGCGATAAGCGACGCCGCTTGCACGGAATGATCTCCAAACGGGGCTTTCAAATGAGCGACCAACGTCCAGCCGACATGCAGTCGGTGCTCCACCAGAACATACAGGCCCTGGTCGAGCACAGGCGACAGCAAGAGGAGCACCAAGGTGTCCAAGCGTGGGTCGCCGGCGTTGTTTCGCGCTTCGCGGGAAGCATGACTTTCGTCTATTTGCACCTTGCAATTCTTGTCGTCTGGGTCCTCGCGAACCTTGGCGCGATACCAGCCGTCCCAGCCTGGGACCCGACTTTCGTGATCCTGGCCATGGTCGCCTCGGTTGAGGCAATCTTCCTGTCTACTTTCGTGCTGATCAATCAGAACAGAATGGCCGCACACAGCGAGCGGCGAGCCGAACTGGATTTGCAGATCAGCCTTCTAAACGAACATGAAACCACGCGGCTGATCGAGATGGTGGCTGCCTTCACGGCGCGTCTGAATATCTCGACCCCGGCCGACAAAGAGCTGCCGGAACTCGCCGAGAATGTCGATCCCCAAAAGGTGATGACGCAAATCCAGCAAGCTTCTGAAGATCAGGAGAACGCTTGATCAAAGCGACCTCGTCGGCGACGGTTCAGCGTCGGCTACAACCTGTAATTCAGCCTCATTGTCCAAGGCTGTCGAAGCAGCTAAGCCGGTGTCGGCCTTTTCCAGGGTGGCTTCCCGACGTCACAAGTCCGCCGCGCAATCGAGGCAGCGTAGAGCTTCGATAGCCAAAGGCTGCTGCGCGTCAGATGGAACCAAGTTGACGCCGAAATCGTATTAGCGGTAGCGGCTTGGGGAGATTCCGGGTGAGCGAAGGTGCTGTTCTGATCGTCGAAGATGAGACAATGATCCTGCTCGACCTCGAGTCAGCTTTGGAGGAGGCCGGCTTCCAGGTGGTCGGCACTCGGAGTGCCGCCGAGGCGCTGGCGGCTTTCGACCCCGATCCGACCAAGTTCAAGGCCGTGCTCACGGACATCCGTCTGGGAGCAGGACAGTCGGGGTGGGAGGTCGCTCGGCACTTGCGAAGGTCCAACTCGACCATCCCGGTTGTCTATATCAGTGGCGACAGCGCGGTACACTGGGGAGCGGAAGGTGTGCCCAACAGCATAATGATCACCAAGCCCTTTTCTGCCGCAGATCATAACTGCCGTTTCTCAACTTTTAAACGCGCAGCAAGGTGCAGAAACTCACCTCTAGGAATTGGACCGCGGCTCCACGAAACCACCGAACATTCTTTCTTCGGCCGATCGGCGCCGTCCGGCGTAAAGCGTTCGCGTCTGCTTGGGTCAAATGTCGGCGGCCTCAACCAGATGTCGACCTCAGCTCCTTTCCCTCGCCACCGGCTCGCATACACTCGGAAGCCCTCCCGAAAGCAGAGGCGCTCATTGGTTGAGCTTTCGGTCGAGTTCGTCAAGCAATGATCGATGCTCGCTGGGCATGTCCGCGTCTGTCGGCAGATCCAGCAACTGGCGAAGCTGGCGACGATTGGCGTCCGATGAAATCCACTCCCGTATGAGGCGGGCTATGACCTTTTGTTGTGCCTTGCCGATTTCTTCCATGTTAGATTCCGAGCTTGTCCGTTGGACGAACTCGGCGGCTCTTTGATGGTTCCCCGTCCTGTACACAAATCGAGGCACAATCTATGGGTTAATGCATGTCGCTCAAAAGTGGCCCTGGTTTTGAGACACGACACGCCAGTGGATGTTTGCAGTCCCAGTCCGCTCGCCTAACGCTGCGCGTAGAGTGCAAATTTATACGTTCGATTTTACCCGAAGCGAGAGGCTCAGCCGCAAAATCTTGGCGCCATTTTCATCGCGCACTTCGATAAACAATTGCTGCCCGTCGACGCTCTTCAGTGACTCTCTCGTGAGGTCGACAAGGCCCTCGAATCCCGCGCGGCGGACCTCCTCGAGGCCAGCGCATTCGACACCTATTTCGTCCTCGAAGATGAGATCGCCATCGCCGCTGTCGAAGAAAAATCGTGCCATCGGAGAGCTTCCGTCACTGCTAATCTGCGGGGTTCCTTTGGTGCAGGTAGGTCGTGTCGAAATCTCCTGCGTGAGTGAGGCCAGCCCAGTCCAGTGCGTGAACTTTTGATCCCGAGGTGGCAATGAGGCCTCTGCGTCGTAGTTCCTGGAGCATCCGGTTGACGTGGACCGTGGACAAACCCAGTGCATCGCCAAGGGCCGCCTGTGTAATGGGGATATCCGCCACGTGATCCTCAATGCGCCCCATGGAGCGCAAGCGAAAAATCAGTTCGCACAGGATGTGAGCCATGCGGGTGTATGCCTCTCGTCTTCCCACATTGATGACCCACTCCCTGTAAATCGCGGCATCTATCAACGTCGACCGCCAAAAAGCGGTGGCGATGCGAGGGTGCTGGTCGCAAACGGCACGCAGAGTGTCATGCCGCATGAAACCTACTCGGGCCGGCGTAAGGGTCGAGAAGTTACAATCCATGACGGACAGATGCAGCCCATGCAGATCAGGAATGTCGCCGGCGACGAAGAATGATGTGATTTGTCGCTTTCCTTCGCCCGTATGTTTGGTGGAACCGACCAAGCCATCAAGAACGATAAACGAGTAAACAGGACGGTCGCCCTCACGCACCAGATCGTGGTTGGCCGAATATTCCTTCTCCTGGATCGGAATGCCTTTCAGAACGCCGATGTCGGCCTCTCGAAGATCCGAGATGGTCTGAAGCTTGCGAATGAGTACATCCGAGGATGAGGTGGGGAACAAATTGACTACCTGGCTGATGTTGGTGATCGAACTATTATCCGCGCCAAAAGTTCCGACTGGCATGGGGACATATGCGCGGCGGCAGAAGGCGCCGCCGTGCGGCATGGTCCCATGCCTGGAGCGTTTTGCCAGCGTCGAGCGTGGTTGAAGATCCCGGAATGATCGAAGCACCAGTTTTTTAGGACAGCCATAGGTGAGCAAGGCAGCAATGCATTAACCTATGACATAGGCTCGGTTAGAAATTTTCCCGCTGGGCAGCCAGCCCCAGGAGTTCGCCGATCACGGCGCAGCTTTGACCCTGTCGCTCCGCCCATTTCAAGGGCTGCACCCGCAGCCCGTCCTGAAACTCTTTGATGCGCCGCCAGGAACGGGGTGGCTCCGCTGACGTTGTCTCAGTGGCAAGGTGAGATTTCAGTGAACAGGCATATTTCGCGGACGGATGTCGAACAAATCGATCACACGGATGACAGCGGGTTTGCGATAGAGCACGGCGGACCGCCATCCTCAGCAATCGCGGTAGCGCTGGCCCGTGGCCTGGAGACCAGTCGGGACAAGCACATCATCCATATAGCTCCCTCGGAACGCAGTGCCGAGGAGATCGCCGGCGCCTTGCGTCAGTTCCTGCCTGACGCGGATATAATCTTGCTGCCGTCCTGGGATTGCCTGCCCTACGACAGGGTGTGGCCCACACGCGCCAATATGGGGCGAAGGCTTCGTGCGTTGCGTGAGATCGCAACGAAGCCGGATCGCCCGCGCATCGCTGTGATGTCGCTCGAAGCCATTCTGCAGCGGGTGCCGCCTGCTCCGGTCATCGCTGGCGGTTTCACAATTCTGGAGGTGGGACAAAAGCTCGACCGTGACGATTTCAGAACCAGGTCCGAAGCCATTGGCTATGTCGTCGACGAGAGGGTCGACGAACCGGGTGAGATAGCCTTTCGGGGCGATCTCATCGATATTTTCCCTGCTGGCGCGGATGGCCCCGTTCGCGTCATCGTTGATCCCGATGCCTGCATCCGGCAGCTCAAGACCTACGACCCGCTCAGTCAGCTCAGCGATCAGGTTCGAGACTCGATTACGGTCGGACCGGCATCCGAGCTGATCTTTAAAGCTGGTGAGCATCCTGAGTTGACAGCGATGCGCGCGACGTCGATGGAGGAGCGCCTGGTCGCATCGTATGGCGCTATGCCGTCCGTCTTCGATGCGGCTTCCAGCGCCTCGATCTCCTTCCTTGAAGGGACCGACGGGCAGCCGCTCGGCAGAGTTCTGGATCTGGTCGAGGATGCACGTCGTGCCAGGCAGGAGGCAGCCGGAACGAAAAAACCTTTGCCGGGACGATTTTACCTATCCCGTGAAGAGTGGGACGCTGCTCTGCTTAACCGCTGCTGCGTGAGACTTGCCGTTTCTGCCGTGGGAGTTCCCAAATTTTTCCGCCAGGCCCGACCCGGGCATGATTTCGCGGAATTCGTCACAAGGCAGACGAGCGCCGGAGTCAGAGTAGTGTTCACCGGCGATGCCTCTGAATTGCAGCGAGCAGATCGCCTGCTCGATAGGAGACTAGGCCGGCGGGCAGAGGAAGCGGCCGACTTGCCGCAAATCCTTTCGGCCGCAAGGGGCTCTCTTCTCAAGGCTGAATTCGTCCTCGACGAAGGGTTTGTCGACGCGCAATCCAATATCGCCGTGGTGGCCGCATCCGACCTGTTTGGTCCCGCGTTGAAGGCGAACGGGAGCGCGACCACGGGCATACTCGAACCCGAGTTGCGCATTGGCGATGTCGTCGTCCATGAAGACCATGGCCTGGGCGTGCTCGCCGCGGTCGAACAGGTCGAGTTGGCTGGCCAGCAACAGGATGTCGTCAGACTGGAATATCATGGCGGGGCTTCCTTGCTGGTTCCGGTCGACGACTTTGGACGAATATGGCGCTACGGCTCGGAACCGGAGGCAGTGTCGCTTGATCGCCTCAACGGCGAGGGCTGGCCGAAGCGACGCGAAGCTGCGTTGCGCGAGATCGACAGGCTGGCCAAACGCCTCTTGAGTCTTGCCAAAATCAGGTCCAGCCAGCCTGCCGAGATCATGAAGCCCTCCCGCACGGACTTGGCCCGTTTTGCGGCGAAATTTCCCTATGCGGAGACGCCCGACCAAGCGGCCGCCATTCGCGCTGTGCTCGATGACCTTTCGTCGGGAAGAACAATGAACCGGCTCGTCTGCGGCGATGTCGGCTTCGGCAAGACAGAGGTCGCCCTGCGTGCTTGCGCCGCCGCCGCTCTCTGCGGGAAACAGGTTGCTATCATAGCACCGACAACGGTGTTGGCACGACAGCACTATGAGACGTTCAGCCGCCGCTTCGCAGGAACCAGCCTGCAGGTCGCCCACCTTTCTAGGATGGTCGGGGCAGCGGAGGCGAGAGCGGCAAAAGAGGGTCTGCGGAGCGGCCAGGTTGCGGTCGTTGTGGGTACTCAGGCCCTGGCGTCCAGGAGCGTCACCTTCGCCAATCTTGGACTGCTGGTGATCGACGAGGAGCACCGGTTCGGGGTCAAGTTGAAGCGGGCCCTGCGGACCATGACGCCTCGCCTCCATACGCTGAGCATGAGCGCCACACCGATACCCCGGACGCTGCAATCGGCGTTGTCGGGCATCCAGGACGTCAGCGTTCTAAACTTTCCACCCGCCAAACGACGTCCCGTTCGCACGATCTTGGCAGCGTTCGATCCAGCATCGGTGCGCGCGGCCCTCCTGCGTGAATTTCACCGGGGTGGACAGAGCTTCTTCGTGGTCCCGCGGATCGAGGATATTGCCCCGGCCTGTGACCAGCTGAACAGACTGGTGCCGGAACTCGGGGTCAAGACGGCGCATGGTGAAATGAAGGGGAGACAGCTGGACGAAGTCATGGTCGGATTCGCCGGCGGTGATGGCGACATTTTGTTGAGCACCGACATCATCGAGAGCGGCCTCGATGTGCCGCGGGCCAACACCATCATCGTTTGGCGCCCCGACAGGTTCGGTCTGGCGCAGTTGCACCAGTTGCGGGGCCGGGTCGGAAGGGGGGCGGTGCAGGCCGTTGCGTTTCTTCTGACCCAGCCTGGCGTTGAACTAGCCGACGGCACCAGGGCCCGGCTTTCGACGATGCTTGCGCTCGATCGGCTCGGCTCCGGCCTGGCAATCAGTCAAAGAGACCTCGACCTGCGTGGGGCCGGAGATCTTTTCGGCGAAGACCAGGCCGGGCATATGAAGCTGATCGGAGTGGGCTTGTACGAGCACTTGCTGGAGCGGGCGGTCTCGGCGGCTGGCGGAGGGGCCAACTTCAGCAAGCAACTTGCCGAGATCAATGGCTCGGGAAAGGGGGCTTTTCCCGAGAGCTATGTCGACGAGCCTACGGTGCGCGTTGGCCTCTATGCGCGGCTCTCCCGCATCCGTTCGGAGCCGGACCTCGATACATTCAGCGAAGAGCTCGAGGACCGCTTTGGAGACATGCCTGGCGAAGTAGCCCTTTTGCTGGAATTTACCAGGTTGCGAATAGCAGCGTCGGAATTGGGCGTCGGCAAAGTCGATGTGGGTCCCGAGGCCATCGCGATCACCCCTCGGAACAAGCCGTCGGCGTCCCAATGGCGGAACGGCAAGGCGTTGGGCCTGGACTACCGGAACGGCCGCCTGATTTTCAGGCCGATCCAGCCCAGCGTCTCAGGCATCGATGCGGTTCGCTTAGCGCTTGATGCCCTACGCGCAGCCCAGCCAAAGCACGAGATCTGACGAGCCTTTTGTCTCCTGGGGCCATCGGTGCGAATGGTGCACTGTGGGCGGCCGTGCGTTCGCAGGGCAGCGTTCAAGGCATGGTTCCGGCTTGATGGGGTGTCATGGCAGCCATGTTTTCATTCAGGTGGGCCATGATCCAGATAGAGCCCAGAACCACCAGCGCGACGATCAGCACGCCGAAGGCCAGCGCCAGGATGTTGTTGGTGTTGTCCGGCCCGGTGGTCAGGTGCAGAAAGAAGACAAGATGCACGCCCATCTGCGCAACAGCGAGCACCACCAGGGCCGAGATGACCGCGGGCTGGTAAATCAGATCGGTTCGCGCCGCCAGGAATGATGCGATCGTGAGCAGGATGGCCAGCCCGAAGCCGAGCACATAGCCCGAGAGGCCCCCAGCCGTTTCGTGCTCGCTTATGTGTTCCTCGCCCGGCGCTGAATCGCGGCGGTCCTGCAACTCGCCGGTCTTGCTCTCGAACTCGGTCATGACGATGCTCCCAGCAGATAGACCAGGGTGAAGATGGCAACCCAGATGATGTCGAGGGCGTGCCAGAAGAGCCCGAAGCAGTGGAGCCGCCGCAAGATGTCGGGCCGAAAGCCCTTGACCCACAGCTGCGCCATCATCGTTCCCAGCCAGAGCAGGCCGAGACCGACGTGGGCACCGTGGCAGCCAACGAGCGCAAAGAAGGCAGAAAGAAATGCGCTGCGCGAGGGGCCTGCCTGCTCGCCGATCATTGCCGCGAACTCCTGTAGTTCCAGGAACAGGAACGCTGCCCCGAGCAACCCCGTGACGAGAAGCCAGAACTGCGTGGCAGCCATTGATCTGCGACGGGTGGCGAGTGTTGCCACGCCGCCGGTGAAGCTCGAAGTGAGCAGAAGGCCCGTCTGGACCGCAACCCGTGTCGGTTCGAACAGATCCTTGCCTGTCGGTCCGCCGGCGGTTGCCTTGGCGAGCACGGCGTAGGCGGCGAAAAATGCCGAGAACATGATGATGTCGGACAGGAGAAAGATCCAGAAGCCGTAGGTCACCGTGACGAACTTTGAGGCCGGGCCGCCTTCTCCGTGGCCCGTCGCAGAGCGCACCGCATGCCGACCGGTGTGATTAAGCCGATACGGGTCCTGTGCCTGGGTGCCGGCGCTGATGTCGCCGGAGAATGCGTGATCGCTCATGCCGGGCGCTCCCACCCGCGCAGCCGGGCAAACTGGGCTGCCTTGTGGTCATGGTCGATGCGGGCGACCTCGTCGACAGGGATCTCGTAGTCTCCATGATCGCGCCAGGCGAATACGACGAAGGTTGCGTAGGCGCCGATGAAGCCGACGATCGCCAGCCACCATATATGCCAGATCAGCGCGAAGCCGATCAGTGTGCTGAAGAAGGCGGTGACGAAGCCAGTCGGGCTGTTGCGAGGCATCTCGATCGGCTCATATGCCTTTTCCTCGTCCGAGCTCTGTCCGATCCCTCGTTGCTTGATGCTCCAGTAGGGCTCTTCGTCTTCCACGTGAGGCAGCCGTGCATAATTGAAGACAGGAGGAGGAGAAGATGTCGACCACTCCAGCGAACGCCCGTCCCACGGGTCGCCGGTTTCGTCGCGAAACTTGTCGCGATGCCGGATCGAAACGAAAAGCTGTGTGATCTGCAGCGCCGCGCCGGCGATCATCACCACCACGCCGAAAGCGGCCACCACCAGCCACGGTGCCCAAAGGTCCATATTGATATGTTGCAGGCGCCGCGTCATGCCGAGCAGACCGACAATATAGAGCGGTACGAAGACCAGCATGTAGCCGGCCAAGGTGACCCAAAATGCCGCCTTTCCCCAGCCTTCGTGCAAACGGAAGCCGAACGCCTTGGGGAACCAGTAGGTGAAGCCGGCGAATGCTCCAAACAACACGCCCGAGATGATGACGTTATGGAAATGCGCGACGAGGAAAAGGGAATTGTGTAGCACGAAGTCGACCGGCGGGACGGCAAGCAGGACGCCAGTCATGCCGCCGACGGTGAAGGTGGTCACGAAAGCCAGTGCCCAAAGCATCGGCGTGTCGAAACGAACGCGCCCGCCATACATGGTGAAGAGCCAGTTGTAGATTTTCACACCGGTTCCCACGGCAATGACCGACGTGGCGATGCCGAAGGCGGCATTAACGTCCGCTCCGGCACCCATGGTGAAGAAGTGATGCAGCCAGACCATGAACGAGACGATGCAGATGAACATCGTGGCCGCGACCATCGAACGGTATCCGAACAGCGGCTTCGATGAAAAAGTCGAGAAAATCTCGGAAAAGATTCCGAAGGCGGGAAGCACCAGGATGTATACTTCGGGATGGCCCCACGCCCAGATCAGGTTGACGAACATCATCTGATTTCCACCAGCTTCGTTGGTGAAGAAGTGGAAGCCGAGATACCGGTCCAGCGTCAGCATTGCGAGCGTGGCGGTAAGGATCGGGAAGGCTGCGACAATGAGCAGGTTGGACGCGAGCGAGGTCCAACAGAACATCGGCATTCGCAGATAGCCCATTCCCGGCGCCCGCATCTTGAGGATGGTCGTCACCAGGTTGACGCCGGTGAGCAGCGTGCCGACGCCGGAGATCTGGATCGCCCACAGATAATAATCGACACCGACGCCCGGCGAGTAGGCGGTTTCCGACAAAGGGGCATAGGGCAGCCAGCCGGTGCGCGCGAACTCGCCGATCACAAGCGAGATGTTGACCAGCAGGGCTCCGGAAGCCGTCAGCCAGAAGCTGACGGAATTGAGCGTCGGAAAAGCGACATCGCGTACGCCAAGCTGCAGCGGCACGACGAAATTCATCAGGCCGATCATGAACGGCATCGCGGCGAAGAAGATCATGATCGTGCCGTGCGCGGAAAAGATCTGGTCGTAATGCTCCGGCGGGAGGTAACCCGGCCCGTGAATCGCCAGCACCTGTTGTGTGCGCATCATGATAGCATCGATAAAACCACGAAGAAGCATGAGCATCGCCAGCACAATGTACATCACGCCGATGCGCTTGTGGTCGACCGAGCTTATCCACTCGCTCCGCAGATATGGCCAGTAGCCCTTCACCGTTATCCAGCCAAGCACGGCGGCTGCTGCCAGAAAGACGCCAAGGGCTGCGCCGAGGGGGATAGGTTGATCGAAAGGAACGGCCGACCAGTCGAGCTTGCCCAGCATCGTCATTCTGCGCCTTGTGGATGATGGGTCATCGTTGCCGCCGCCGGGGGGAATGCCCTTGGGCTCACCTGTGGCTCGCCGCTGGCTGCGCTCTCAGCAGGCCCCGGACCCGGTGGGAGCGTCTGCTGAACGACCGCTTCGAACAGCCCAGGCTGGACATGACCGAAGGAAGCCGGCGCCACATTTGTGCTTTGCCGGGCGAGTTCGCGATAGGCATTGGCATTCAGCACGCCGCCCCCGCCACGCAGCGATGACGCCCAGCGGGTGAAGGCATCGGCTGAAACCGCGCTCACACTGAAATTCATATCCGAGAAGCCGTCGCCGCTGAAGTGCGCCGACTGGCCGAAAAAGCTGCCCTCGCGGTCGGCCTGCAGATGCAATTCGGTCTGCATGCCGTTCATGACGTAGACCATGCTGCCAAGCTGGGGCACGAAGAACGTGTTCATCACGCTGGCCGAGGTCAACTTGAAACGCACTGGAACACCGGCGGGGATAACCAGTTGATTGACAGCGCCCACGCCCTGCTCGGGATAGAGGAACAGCCATTTCCAGTCGAGCGCCACCACCTGAATGTCGAGCGGCGGCTGGCTAGAAGGGATCGGTTTGCGCGGATCGAGCTGATACGATCCGTAGTAGATCAGACCGCCAATGAACAGGATGGTGAGCGTCGGGATCGACCAGACGATCAACTCCACGCGTCCCGAATAGGTGAACTCCGGGTTATAGCGGGCGTTGCTGTTCGAGGCGCGGAACTTCCAGGCGAATGCCAGAAGCGCAACAAGCGTGGGAACAACGATCACCAGCATCACCGCCAGCGAGTTCAAAAGGATCGTGCGATTGCCGACGCCAATTGGTCCTTGGGGATCGAGCACTCCCCCCGCGCAACCGGGCAAGAATGCGCCTCCGAGGATACAGAGCAGTTGGCGTGTCAACTTAGGGCTGGATGGCAACAACACCGGTTCTGCAATCTCTCTTTGCGGGAACGCGTGCTAGGGGCATGCGTTCATCGGGTTTCCATCTGAGCCTCCCCATGGCGCGGAACCTCGCGGCACTTCGCAGGGTGTCGCCCCTAAGCGAGTGCCCCAACTGTCGCCGGCTGGGTTTGTTCCGCTGGACGAGTTACTCTGTCCGATGTCCCGCGTTGGACCAATCCGACCATAATTTCAGAACGATGGCGGCTCGATTGGCCTAGCTATCGGCGACGCTGGCTCGCGCACGAATTTCAATTTCGGCGGGACGGCGAATACCCTGAACCGCTCAGCCAGGTTGTCGAGAGCCTGACGCATGCCCACTCCCGCAGCAGCCGCGCCGTGCCCACTGATGACCATCTGGGGGCCCAAGGCAGCCAGATGCTTCACGGACCTTTCCGCTGCATCCCAGTCTGGCGTGAAATAGCGCGGCGGACCGTGCATCTCGAGATCCTGAATGGCGACTTCATAGACCGACTCCTGACCGGTGGTGATGAAAGCGTCTCCTACGATGAGCGAGCGGTCTTGCTCGCGCCAGAGCGAGATATGCCCAGGGGCATGTCCGGGTGTGTGCAGCCATTGCCATCCGGGCATTCCGGGGATCGATCCATCGGCGGGCAAGGGTTGCAAACGGCTGCCAAGATCGATTGGCCCGCGTGGAAAAAGCGGTGAAAGCAGCGCCATCAATCCACCCCCAACCCAGGGATCCGGTGGCGGATAGGATGTGGTTCCGTCCAAATAGGGGTGCTCGAGTGGATGGGCGAAGACAGGCACGTCCCAGCCATTTGCGAGTTCTAGAACCGTTCCCACATGGTCGAAATGGCCATGGGTCAGGATGATTGCAGCCGGCCGTGCGTTGACGCCGAACCGCTTTTCCGCGACCGCTAGAATGCTGCTGCGAGACGTCGGCAACCCGGTATCGATCAGCACCCAGTTCCGATCTCCGCTGCCCGGTGCGCCGAAGAACACGACATTGACGATTGCTAGCCGCAAGTAACCCAGGTCCGGTGCGATGCTCCAAGCGCCGTCGCCACGATCCTCGCGCCTGGCGTGGTCGATCTCGGAAAGTCGAATCTGAACGGTCATGTGATCCCATGCCTCTGTTGTTGCCGAGCAGCCGCTCGAGTGGATGACGGCGGCTGTACATCGCCCCGAACTTGGGACGGGCCTCCTTGTTCCTCACTTGCACGCGGCGCCCGGACAGTTCACCACCGGAACAAAGGCTCTACCAATGGGTTCGGCACTACCCGGCCACGCAAGGACGAGCTGGACTGAGCAACGAACATGGGGCGCGCCCGACTGAATTCGGTATTTCGCCAACGCGGTTCCCGGTCCGGACAAGGCGGCCGAGTTCGAAGCCGATTGCCCAAAGGAGACTTCGAAAAATGAGCGAAGTGGGACGCCAGACGGAGGCCTCGGTTCCGGAAGCTTCGCGCTTCGCCAGTTTTTTCATGGCAGGCTTTGAATGCTCCTCGCACCGGCGCAAGGACGGCGTTCGCCTCGATCTTATTCGTGCGACCTCGCATAATTTGCATGCCCTGGGCGACTACCGCGGCTGCGCCGAACTCGGCCTTCGCACCATCCGCGACGGCCTGCGTTGGCATTTGATCGAAACCGCTCCCGGAACCTATGACTGGTCAAGTTGGGCGCCAATGGTCGAGGCAGCCCGATCGGCAGGTGTTCAGGTAATCTGGGACATCTTTCACTACGGATCTCCGGACCATGTCGATCAGGGCTCGCCGCATTTCATCGACGCCTATGCCTCGTTCGCGGCAGAAGCCGTCAAGGTACACCGTTCGATCACCGGAACATCGCCTCTGTTGTGTCCCATCAACGAAATCTCCTTTTTCGCATGGGCTGTTGAGGTCGGCTATTTCCCGCGTGTGGGGCCGAACAAACGTGGATGGTTCAAGCGGCACCTCGTGAAGGCCGCCATCGCGGGTGTTCGTGCAATGCGGGAGATCGATCCCGCCTGCAGATTTGTCTGGGCCGAGCCGCTTATCCATATCGCCCCTCGTGACCGGACCCGCAGCGAACGGCGCCGGGCCGAAAACGCCCGACAGGGGCAGTTCGAAGCTTACGACATGTTGCTGGGCCGCGTCGAACCTGAGTTGGGCGGGAGCGAAGATGTTGTCGATGTCGTGGGCTTGAATTTTTACCCGCACAATCAATGGTACGTAAACGGGCCGACGATTCCGATGGGACACCACGAGTACCGCGCCCTGTCGGAAATGTTGCTAGAAGTTGCTCATCGCTACGGCAAGCCGATGTTCATTGCGGAGACCGGTTCCGAGGGATCCGGCGGGCCGGCTTGGCTCCACTATGTCTGCGACGAGGTGCGTTCCGCAATCAGTCTCGGAGCGCCGGTCGAGGGTATTTGCCTGTACCCGATAACGGCCTACCCGGGCTGGGACAATTCGCGACATGCCGAGGTTGGTTTGTTTTCCGTCATCCAGGCTGATGGCAGGCGACACCTGCGCAAACCCACAGCAGATGAACTGGCCCGTCAGCAAGCTCTTCTCGTGGCGAACACGACGCCTTGAAGAGGCCTCAACGAGGGAGGGGCGGGCGAGCGTCTGTTTTTGAAACGCCGCCCGCGCCGGTGCGGTGCATCAGCTTTTTGCAGTCGCCCCAGCCTCGCGCAACCTGGCATACCGCATGGTAACGTCGCTCAGATTTTCCTTGAGCCAATTGGCCATGGCTTCCTCTTCGTTCAGGTTCTGCTTGAGGGCCCTTTCAGCATCCTGGAAGCCCCCGGCGTCGGCCAGTACCAGCAGCGAATTGTAGGCAGCAATCTCGTAGTTCTCGAATGCGAAATTCGCCAGGCTGTTCTTGATGATCTCGTCGCCAGCCATCGAATGTCCAATGGCGGCCACGCTGCCAACCATAGACAAGGCAGTGTCCTTGAGGGTGGAGTGCTCCTCGCCAAGGCCCTCCAGGACGGACTCGAGTCTCGTGATCTGGCCTTCGGTTTCCTGAATGTGCCGGCGCAAGCGATCGGCCACCTCCGGATAGTTCTCTATACGCTCGACCTGAGGCTTCATGATCGACAGCGCTTGATTTTCCATGGCGTGCGCGTTGCGCAAGCCGACGATAAATATCTCACGGCTTTCCGAGTTGAAGTTTGTATCCATCGAGTTTCTCCTTCTGATACCCGCCCGATCTTCCGTCTTGGAAGAAACTATCTTCTCGGCTCGGCCAACAACGGCTCCTCCGTGCGTGCCCAGGCCGGGAGGCTTTTTTGGATGCGCGCGAAAGTGGCCAGAGCCTGTCCGACTACCTGGTCCATGTTGTAATAGCGGTAAGTTGCAAGCCGACCGACAAACCACACGTCTGAGCAGCTTGCCGCGAGCGCTTCATAGCGCTTATAGAGCACTTCGTTTTCGGGCCGGGGCACGGGATAGTACGGGTCCCCGATGTCCGTGGGGTATTCGTAGGTCAGGCTGGTCCGCGAACTCTGCTGGCCGGTCAGATGTTTGTACTCGGTAATGCGCGTGTAATCCTCCGTCTGGGGATAATTGACCACGGCAACCGGCTGAAATTGCTCGCAATCCAGTGTAACGTGCTCGAAACGAAGCGAACGGTACGGAAGGTGCCCGAGCTGCCAGCCGAAATATTCATCGATCGGGCCGGTATAAACCATGCGCCTGAACGGTATCTTCTCACGAATTTCACGGAAGTCGGTCTGCAGCATGATCTTGATGTTTGGATGATCGAGCATGCGTTCGAACATCCGCGTGTACCCGCCGGCCGGCATTTTCTGGAAGCTGTCGCTGAAATAGCGGTCGTCACGGTTGGTCCTGGTCGGCACTCGTGCCGTGACGGATTTGCTCAGCTGACTGGGATCGACGCCCCATTGCTTTCTAGTGTAGCCGCGGAAGAATTTTTCATAGAGCTCGCGCCCCACGGTGCTGACGACGACGTCCTCAGCCGTTCGGACGTCCTCCACCGTTTCGCGTCGCGACGCGAAGAAATCCTCCAGCTGTGCCGAGGTCAGGTCCAGCCCGTAAAGCCGGTTGATGGTGTCGAGATTGATCGGGATGGGAACCAGTTGCCCGTCCACGGCCGCCAACACCCTGTGCTCGTACGGCCGCCATTGCGTGAACTGCGAAAGGTGGTCCACGATCGTTTGGCTGTTGGTGTGGAAGATGTGCGGGCCGTAGCGATGGATGAGGATGCCGGCTTCATTGTAGCAGTCGTAGGCGTTGCCTCCCACATGGCTGCGGCGATCGATCAGCAAAACGCTTTCCTGACGCTGCGACGCTATCCGTTCGGCAAGCACACTGCCGGCGAAACCCGCGCCGACGATCAGCCAATCGAACATGGCTATGCACTCCTGCGAAGGGGCACGATCTTCTTGCGTTGGTAGGCGCGCTCAATGTGAGCTGCCATGGCATTCCATGTCCGTTCCCAGGACATGTCCGCAAGATAGGCATCGACCTGCTGCAGGAGCATCTGACGCGGTCGCGAAAGAACGGAGCGCAGCTTGATTTCCAGATCGTCACAGTCGGCGATTTCCACCAGCCCGGCAGCACCGTAACTGCGCACCACGTCGACGATTGCCGTCGAGATCACCGGCAGACCCGCAGCGAGAAATTCCGGCGTCTTGGTCGGGCTGATGAAACGCGTCGCCTCGTTGAGGGCAAACGGCATCCATCCGGCGTCCCAATGGCGCAGATAGTCGGGCAGATCGCAGTAGGCTTTCGGGCCAAGCCAATGCAGGTTTTCGGCTTGCGGCAGGCTTGCAGGGTCGATCTTGACAACCGGACCGAGCATGACGAAATGCACGTCCGGCATTGTCTTTGCCGCTAGCGCCACGAGATCGACGTCCAGCCGCTCGTCGATGACGCCGAAATATCCAACCCTCGGGGAAGGAATGCCCGCCTGGTCGGCTGGGTCCCTTCCTGGCCGTCTTGCGGTGTGAAAGTGCCTCACATCGATGCTGCTCGGAAATGGAAAGATGGCGGGATGGAGGTGACGCTTGGTCTCGAACAAGCTTAGACCACCGGTGAAAACGAGATCCGCGCGGCGCAGAAGCGCCTTTTCCATCTGGCCCAGCTCGGGGGGCGCATTCCTGAACGCAGAGAGTTCGTCCATGCAGTCATAGACGCATATGTCTGGGTCGAGGAATTCCGTAAAGCTAAGAGCCATTGGGGTGTAGTACCAGGCGATCAGCCGGTTATGCGGCATAGAAGCGATGGTCTGCTGCACAAATCTCCGCTGGACGGCATCTGCTTTCGCGGCCGACGTGCCAAGCGGCAGCACTGGTGTGACAATCAGAATGTTTTCCGATCCCACGCTCGTCCGCATCAGCGGCTGCGGCAATTCTTCGAAAACGGGTTCTTCAAAATAGACCACTCGCTGCTGAGCGGATGCAAGGGTGAGGAGATGCTGCGGACGCTGGTGAACAAAATTCCATCGTAAGTGGGAGAAGCAAACCAGTATATTTTCGCGACGAACATATTGACTGCCGGTTACCCCGCCAAAGGCCGCTTCCATTGACATACTCCTCTGTGACACTATTTATGTTACGATTAACATTTGTTAATCGCGAATGGAGAGAACTACTTAGTTCCAGCTCCTAACTTTCGATCAGGTGAGTTGTTCCAACTGAAATGAAGAAGGCCCGGTCGCCCGCTTGGTCCACGCACGAAGCGGGATCTGGGTGCGGAGGCGAGGGCGGCTGTCGGAACCCGGCCGCCACTGAAAGCGTGGTTGAACGAGGAATGCTGGTGGACAGCGGCATTGCCGTATTTGCGTTGAACTCGTTGGCTATAGAATGTGCCTAACATCAATGATTCGCCTGTATCTCTGCGCGTCTCCGACTGCCGAGGCGAATTCCGGGGCTGACATGAACATCAACTTTGAAACCAACGTTTTTCCACTGTTTCATCCGCAAAGCGTGGATGATCTCAAGGACCCGTGTCCTGTCTTCGATGGCCGTGTCTGGCACGTCTTCGGGTCAAGCGGCACGGTCACCACCGAGACGTGGAGAATCTTGCATGCCACGGCGCCCGATCTTTATGGGCCGTGGGCCGAGCATGAGCCGATCGAACTTCCAATCAACGGTACTGGTGTTGCGGCTCCCGGTGTGACCCACGAGTGCGGCGTCTTCCACATGTTCATCCAGACGGAATTCATGAAGTCGGGTGGCCGTTGCGAGCATGCGGTTTCCAACGACGGGTTCCATTGGGTAGTCCTCAGTCCGGCCATTCTGGCCATCCCGGACACAGAAGAGGACGGCATTTACGATCCGCATCCAGCAGTCATTGGCGGTGGGCGCTACCTGGTTTATTCGGCTATGCCAAAATTCACCAGGGTGCCTCAGCCCGACATCTATCTGGCACGTAGCCAGTCCGACTCGTGGTTCGGTCCGTGGAAGCGGATCGGCAAAATCCTCGACCACAACGATGTTCCCCACCATAACACCAGAGATGATCCCGACTACGAATGGGGCATTGAGGGCGCGCAACTGATCGAGCTGCCGGACGGCCGGGTGCTTCTCAACGCCACCTGCTTTCTTCCGAATGGCCTTCGGGGAAACCGGCAACGGGTGTTTTTTGCCATCGCCGACGAGGTCAGCGGGCCTTACGTTTCGATCGGCCCGGTGTTGGAGCCAGGTCAACCGGGCGAGAACGGCCACTCGACGGTGATGATCGATGGCAGTCAGCTTTCACTGTTCTACCAGAGCCGGGTTGCCACAACCGATCACCGATGGCGCTATGGTTTGGCCAGATGCGACGTCGCTCTCTTTTCAAAGGTCGCGTGATTCCAGGCTGCCATTAGCGCCTTGAGGCGGATGCACGTCATGCGGCCATGGAACTCCGGAGGGTTGAAGGTGATCCGCGTCGGTGACGGTAGCAAAGTGTCATCGCGAAATGATTTCAGCCCGTTCGTCAATTGTCTCCGCGCATCGATGACACCGCCAGATGCCCGACTAATGGGCTCATAGCTATTTCTTCGGTCCCTTGACAGGGAATGTCGCGTCGCCGTCTTTTTTGCCGGAGATCACCCGCGGATCGGCGCTGGCGACGCCATCGTTTCCGCCGCCCTTGTGGTCCTTTTCCGACTGACCCTTAGCGTCCTGCTCGGGTGTCCGTCTTGATGTTCGAAGCGTCTTGTCCGCCATCATGGCCTCGCGTTTGCCATCCAAACTTCCGGCAATTTCGAAAGTTCCACCGCTTTAGCAAGCCGAAGGACCCAGTGAGTTGGAACGTCGTGGCGGGACGTGAGTTGTAAGCGAGGATATTCACCCGCAGGAGGACGCTTATGGCTAACCGCCGAGAGCAGCAGACGGACCTCACGCCCGCCGAGGCGACAGACCGCATCTGGGAACTCGCCGAGGACATCGACGTCTGCATGTTTGTGGCCTGGGACGGCGAGTACAATCGAGCCCGTCCGCTATCTGCGCGTGTGGTCCGTGAGGAAAACGCCATATACTTCCTCGTCAATGACGACAGCGCCAAGAGCAAGCAGCTGTCGACCTATCCCAAGGTCACATTGGCCTGGAGTGACAACAGCCACTACAAATACGTCACGATGTCAGGCCCGGCCACAGTGACAAATGACAGGGAAAAGATCGCCGAGCTCTGGGAGAAAACTGACTCAGCCTGGTGGGATAATGCCGATGATCCCGAGATTCGTCTGATAACGGTCAAACCCGACGAAGGCGAATTGTGGGACAGCCCGGGGCTAATGATGGCTACCGCAACCATGGTGTTTGCGGCCGTTACCGGCGCCAAGCCGAATGTGGGCGACAACGCAAAGGTCGAGCTCTGAGCGAGCGGCTAAACTAACCTCTGCTTTAGAGGCGGCGTCGATGAGCATTTTGGAAACCAGCAAGAAAGTGATCGAGAACGTCACCGGTTTCGCAAGACCGCGCAAGCAAGCTGTCGCCGGATTTGTGAGGCAGCGAAAGTCGAATGAGTTCTGGTTCAAGGATGATGGACTTGTACCCAATCATCCAGCATGGCCGCTCGTCGTTTATCGAGGCGCCGTCGAATTGCCCGAAGGACTTGATCCAGCAGCCGTCATGGAGGTGCTTTTCGATGCAAACGGATGGGGCGATAGCTGGCGAAACGGCATCCATGATTACGTTCACTATCATTCGCAAATACACGAGGTTCTGGGCATTGCCCGCGGAAATGCTGAAGTCCGGTTTGGGGGCAAGAAAGGACGAACGCTGTCGCTGAAGGCTGGCGACGTCGCGGTCCTCCCGGCAGGCACCGGGCACCAATGTCTCTCGGCATACGATGACTTTTTGGTTGTCGGCGCGTATCCTCCATTTGGGACTTATGACGAATGTAGGAGCAAGGATCAGCATAGCGATGCGCTCGCAACCATCCCCAAGGTGGGGCGTCCGCGCAAGGATCCTGCATATGGTAGCCAAGGTCCGCTTCTGAAAAGTTGGAAGCGTTAATTTAGTCGTCGGGGTCGAAAGCCTTGGCAACCGCCTCTTTCTCAGCCTGCGGCAGGACTGTCATTGTGAGAATGAACGCTGACAGCAGGAGACAAACGCCATTCGTGATTATGATCGGCCACTCTGCCTTCATGATGCCGAAGGCCAGCCACAAGGCGAACCCCAACACAGTGATGGCATACGTCGGTGCGGAGATGCCGCTTGTCTCTCGTGTCCTGATGATTTTCCAGGCTTGCGGCGTGAAACTGCTCATCGAGCAGACGGTCGCGAGATAGCCGATGAGCGTGACTGTCTGCATGGAAGCGGCCTGCCCTACGTCGCAGATACGCGCTTGAGATCAGATACGCGGACCACGCCGTGCTGGCTGACAAAGGTCAGGGTGGAGTCCGTGCTCTGGCTCTGCGAAACACCGGATATGCGATGGTCGCCTGTGTCATAAATCTCCATCTTTCCATGATCGTCGATGACCAGGCGGCTTCGCTCAGGAAACGCTGCGTAGCGCATATTGTTTTGAGAACCAGCGGCAGACGGGCTCCCAAACTCCTCAGGCCACCATGAGCCGGCGTGGGCCATAGCTGCAGAACGATAGCTCGTGTCGTCGCGTTGTGGCTTGGCGGGATGATCGCGCAGGTAGGCCGAGAGCTCCGCCGCGATAGTGTTGAGCTTCGCCTTGAGGCTGTCATCGAACATGTCGCCGACCATCGTCATGCCGGAGGACCATTGTGACATTCCTCCGAAGTCGACGTGGCTGAACTGGGCCATGGTTCCACCACCACGCCGCAACGCCTCAAGGACAGCCATGACAGCGCCATCAGTGACGCCATGCTGGCGTGCAAGGCGCGCAATCAGTTCAGCTTCCTTTTGAGTGTTTGTCATCATTGCGTCCTTTGAATCGCTTGGCGCCGGCAGTCCTCATTGTTGGCGATAGAGATGCGGCCAAATCTAATCACGAAGGAGCGCCACCAGGTCTTCAGGCTCCTTGCCGAGGAAGCTCAATCAAGTTCTATCCAGGCTGGCGCATGATCGCTCGGCTTGTCCCATGCACGCGTTTCGGCATCTACTCCGGCATTCTTCAGGCGATCCAATAGGGATGAACTCAGCAAGAGATGGTCCATCCGGAGCCCGGAACTCCGATCGTACCCGCCGCGGTAGGAGAAGTTCCAATAGGTGTAAATTCCCTTTTCTGGATGAATGCGACGGACGGCATCGATCCAGCCCTGAGCAAGCATTTCGGCGTACGCGCTCCGGCTCTCGGGGAAGTAAACGGCATCGCCAACCCAGCGCCCCGGCATCGCCGCGTCGATCGAGCCTGGAACGACGTTATAGTCGCCGCACAGGATGGTCGGTGAGCTATCGCCGAGCAGCACCTGGCCATAGGTGATCAAACGTTGGAACCAGCGAAGTTTGTAGTCGAACTTCGGCCCCGGCGCTGGATTGCCATTAGGCAAATACAGGCAGCCGACAACAAGCCCATTCACATCTGCCTCGATGTAGCGGCTGTGCGAATCGTCGGGATCGCCCGGCAGACCTCGACGACGTTCCAGCGGCTCAATCCCGCGAGCGAGGATTGCCACGCCATTGTAGGACTTCTGTCCGTGCCAGATTGCGCCATAGCCGGCGTTTCTAATCGGATCGACGGGAAATTTTTCGTCAGAGGTCTTCAGTTCTTGAAGGCAGACGATGTCATAGCCGGTTTCGCCAAGCCACTTGAGAAGCACTGGCAGTCGGCCGTTGACGCCATTGACGTTGAAGGTTGCGATGCGGGTCATCTCGACGATTTAACGTCTTTGCGCCGCTTCGATGCGACATAGGGTCGGTAGCCAAATCTTGCCTTTTGTCATCGTCCATCTGCATTTTTGCTCGAAGCATTGGTGCTTTGACCGGAAGCAGCGGATGTCTTTGCATCTTTGGAATGCGCGGCAATCGCCGGACCCGCGCCGGTAGCTTTACGCATATCGCCGCTCCCCTTGCCGTCAGTCGATTTCTTGCTCAACAGTCCTGAGAAATATTTTCCAAAGAAGCCCATCCGACTCTCCATCTTGGCGCTCATTCGGCGACTTTGCGGGCCCTGAACTCATCTCTGCGCTCTTCTCGCAGCTGCCGAGGATCGCTGCGTGAACCGCCAAGGGCGCGGCGCCTGACCAGCGCGGCCGAACACTCAAGCAGGAAACTTTCCAGTCCTTTGTAGATATGCGTGATCATGTCCTTCATCTCCGGGAACCGCCTCGGCACATTGGTCGCCGAGGCGGTTGGGTAGGCGATCAATCAAGCCGCTTTCCGTTCTGCCGCTCGTTCGTTGACGCCGGCTTCACCGAGGGCAGTCAACGCCTCGTCGGTGGCCTTCTCCTCCTCAAGTGTCGCATTGAGGAGCGCAACCACGTCATCCTTGCCGAGGGTCGTAGCCCAGGCGATCAGGGTTCCATACCTGGCGATCTCGTAGTGCTCCACGGCTTGCGCGGCACCGACGAGCCCTGCGTCGAGCGAAGTCGAACCCTTGTACTCCTGAAGGATTTCAGATCCTTCCTCCAGGATGCCGTCGATCGCCGGGCAGGTTTTGCCGCGCGCGGCCGCGCCGAGAATCTCGAAGACCTCCTCCAGACGTTCGACCTGCCCCTCGGTTTCAGCGAGGTGCTTCTCGAATGCTGCCGAAACTTGCTCTTCGGATGCGCCTTTGGCCATCTTCGGCAAGGCTTTCAGAATTTTCTTCTCGGCATAGTAGATGTCTTTGAGGCCATCGAGGAAAAGGTCCTCCAGGTCCTTGTTGTTGCCATTGGCTTTCTTGGCAGTGGGCATTGTGCCGTCTCCTCTGTTGAAAATTGCCCGTCGCGAGCATTTTCTTAACTCGGAAACCCGAACCCGGTTCCGGCATAATGGAGATATCTAAATTTAAAGGGTCGTGCGCTTCAGTGAGAACAACGACCACGTCATTCTCGTCGAAGAGCCGCGGCGGGGCGCACGCCATCGGGCTCTCGCCAACAGTTCACGGTGTGAGGGGCTGGGACTGCAGGAGAAGCAAGTTCCGCGGCGGCAGCAGAGCAGTCGGGGCAACGCCTCTCAAGCCTCCTTACCGCTCTGCAGCCGCTTGATTGCTGGGCCCCGCTTGCATCCAGGAATTGGGTGATTGGACGCTGCGTATGCAACCAGAATACCTCAGAATGGTTCTAGCTATGATTTGAGCGGGATGGCGCGAGCGCCGTCCAAAGGTGGCAATTTTCATGGACGTATCGGTTTCGCGAACCGCAGACCACAACATCAAGGCCGGCAAGAGCGGCTTGCTGCTTGTCTCGGATAATTATGACGCTTTCGCCGTGCGCGTGCTGGCGGCAAGGAGCGCTGAGCGCAGTCTCGACCTGATGTATTACCTTTGGCATGATGACCACACCGGCCGCTTGCTGCTTCGCGAGGTTTTTCGAGCTGCTGAGCGCGGTGTTCGGGTGCGCATGCTCCTTGACGACGTCAATCCGCGCAAAAATGATGCGGCATATCTGGCGCTGAACCACCATCCAAACATCGAACTGAAGTTGTTCAATCCGAGCGGTATCAGGCGCGGCCGGATCATGCGTGGTGTGGAAGTGCTGTTGCGGCTCTTTGCATTGACGCGACGGATGCACAACAAGGCTTGGATCGTCGACGACAAAATTGCCATTGTCGGCGGTCGGAATGTTGGCGATGCCTATTTCGATGCGGCAGAAACCAATTTCCGGGACCTTGACCTGCTGCTCCTGGGGCCTGCGGTACGGCAAACCGCGGCGATATTCGATGCCTTCTGGGCTTGCAATGAAGCCAAGCCAATCAAAACCCTGGGATCAGTGGCTGAGCATGAGCATGCCAAATGGCTTGAAGGAAGCGATACCGGCCCCGATCCCAAATTCCTGAACGGCATCGGCAACCGGGGCTCGATCACAGAGTTTATTGCGGCCAGCAACGACGTTCATTGGGTGGATGGCGTGCGGGTCATTTCCGATCCGCCGGAGAAGGTTCGTGGTTGGAGACGTCGCAGCTGGCTTATGAAAGAGCTGCGTCCGATCATCCAATCCACGCGCGGGTGTCTGGAAATTGTGTCGCCCTATTTCATCCCCGGCAAAAGGGGCACAGCGATCTTGCTGGACCTTGTCGGCGCCGGTGTTGACGTTTCGGTTCTGACCAATTCCCTGGCCGCCACGGACGTCGCAGCAGTCCATGGCGCTTACGCAAACTATCGGAAGCGGCTGCTGAGGAATGGCGTCAATATTTTCGAGCTTCAGCCGTTCAACCGGCGCTCCGCAATCTCGGTGTTTGGCTCGAAGGGCGCCAGTCTGCATACGAAAGCTTTCACCGTCGACGACAATATCGGCTTTGTCGGTTCCTTCAATTTCGATCCACGGTCAGTGTCCTTGAACTCGGAAATGGGCGTGCTGTTTGAGGATCCGAAATTGGTCGCCGAGCTGCGGCATCGATTCCAATCGGAAATATCTCCGGAAACAAGCTATCGGCTCGAACTGAAGCACAATGTTCTGCATTGGCATGGATGCGGCGAAGGCAAGATTCAGGACTATACGCATGAACCAGAAGCCGGATTTTTTCGCCGTATCCTGGCGGTCTTCGTCCGTCACCTCCCGATCGAATCTCAGCTCTAGCATCCGACGATGGCCGAGGACCTCGCGATCTCAGCGAATTGCCCTGCCGGGATCGCGTGAGCGAAACGTGAAACCCTGATCTACCACGGGTCAGCCAGACCGCATCACACCCGGTTCTTCGACAACCGCGTCGCCAATCCCATGCTGTCCGGCGTCCGGATCACTCGGCAACACGTCGGAAAAATTGACTGTGGCGACCAGGTATCCGGCTTCATCGTAGACCTTGATAGTCGATCCCGATTGCTTGGTTCCTGACCCAGGATCCGCCGCCACCGCTACGCGCGCCATCTCTATTGCTCTCGGACTGGCCATCTCCGCACTCGCTAGCTCTTCCTCGAGAGCGGTAGTCTGGCCGGATACTGTCGTCTCAAAGCGGAATTTTGGCATGGGCAACCTCCTGTTCCTATGCAATTCCGGTGTCCGGGTTGCGTTCCAAAGAAACAGAATTGGTTGGAAGCAGCTAAGATCGCCGCGATGGCCAGACCCGTGTCGCCACGAAGGTCAGCAAACCCGTGATCACAATCCAGGCCTGCACCTCGCGTTGGATGGTTGGTCCAAGGTTCGATGTCTGTCGCGACGGGCTCTCCGCCTCCACTATCGGTTGAAGGTCGGACCGACTGCCGAGACGGACGGAATAGGCCCGCGTGAACTCGGCGCCGAGCAGGAATATCTCAGACGAATAGTAAACCCAAAGCAGCACGACCAGCAGTGCACCCGCCGCGCCATAGGAGGATGCAATCGCGCTGGTTCCGATATACCAGCCAATCAGCGACTTGCCGATGGTGAAGAGCAAAGCGGTCACTGCCGCGCCAATTGCGACATCGCGCCAAGCGAGCGACCGGTCCGGCAGGATCTTGAAGATCGCGGCAAACAGAGCGGAAATCAGCACGAACGATACAATGCCGTTTATCGACGCGAGAATGATCGTGCCGAACGGCAGATGGGCGTTGATGGCAGCGCCAAGTGCGGAAATGGCGGCGCTCGCCGCCAACGACACAAGCAGTAGAAATCCTAACGCTGCAACCAGACCCAGGCTGGCCGCCCGCGCCCGCACCAATCGCGACACAGACATGGGTGGTGGCTCAATCTTCCAGATTGTGTTGAGCGAAAGCTGCATTTCGCCAAACACCCCTGAGGCTGTCACGAAGAGGGTGACAATGCCCACCAAAGTGGCAACAGTGCCGGCGGTTCTGTGAGAAGCGCTTTCGATGGTGCTGCGCAGAAGGTCGCCGGTTTGCGATCCCATCACGCCGGCGATTTCGGACGACAGAGCGAGTTGAGCTGCTTCATGCCCAAAGACAAGTCCAGCAATCGCAACAACGATCAACAAGATCGGGGCCAGGGACGTAACGGCATAGAACGCCATCGCCGCACCGTGGCTGAGGGCATTGTCGTTGATGAATCCGAGGATGCTCTCCTTGCCAAGAACCCAGGCTTCGCGTGCCACCCGCATGGGGAATTCCTTTTGCCTCAACGAGGAACCTAGTGCTGTGGGCAACGAAAGCGAGACCTGCCGCCAGTGCGCGAGGCGCGATTGCCGAGACACGCCCGCTTGTCTCTGCACCACGCCCAGAAATGTTCCATGCGGCGCCGGAACTCGCCGGGCTCGTAATGGTTATCGGTCATCCGATTGGAGTGATCAAAAATGCCTGATAATGAAAACCGTCGCGAGACCGGCGCAACGAAGTACCCGGCTAGAACAGGTCCTGATCCTTCGGATGCGTTCTCTCAGGATGCGGCCGGCAACAAGAAACCCAAGAGTGGGGTCGGCCTGACGCGGCCAGTCAACGAAGTGGATGACAAGACGCACCAATCCGATGGCCAGAACGCCCCGGCGAGGCCGGGCGGCGGAAACACGGTTAAGCCATGAACGTTGCCAATCTTCAGCTTGAAGGGTTGATGATGGCCGTCGCGTCAATCAACAACCTGCTCGTTCACAAAGGTCTGCTGTCAATTGACGAGATCGATACCGCCCTGCGAAAGGCAGAGGCGTCCATGACAGGTGACGAGCGGACCTACGAAGACATGTCACCGGCCAACCGTGACGCGATCTGCTTCCCGATCCGGCTTCTGCAGATCGCAAACAACGCGCAAGGCGAACTGGACACCCCACCATTTTCAGAGCTTGCAAAAATGGTTGGGCAAACCAAGGAACCTTAACGTCAGCGGTGACGACATGACGTGTAATCTCCGTGAAGGCCTACATTTGACGCCGATGCCAATCTGAAGCGGAAAAGCAGCGTCGGCGCCGTCTCGGCCATGAACCGAACCAAATCTCACCCACTGCGTTGAGTCCGGCGTTGCGTCATTAGTCGGGGCACTTCCATGAAAACGGGCGAGCTTTCCACCTACCGGGCCAAAAGGGATTTCGCGAAGACGAAAGAGCCCAGCGGCGAAAGCTCGATTGCGGGTTCGAACCGACTCCGGTTCGTCATCCAAAAACACGCGGCCACGCGGCTGCACTATGATCTTCGCCTCGAGCTTGGCGGGGTCTTCAAATCATGGGCTGTGACCAAAGGTCCATCACTGGATCCTCACGACAAACGACTTGCCGTGGAGGTTGAGGATCACCCGCTGGAGTACGGCGACTTCGAAGGCACGATTCCCAAAGGACAATATGGTGGCGGCACGGTGCAGTTGTGGGATCGCGGATATTGGGAACCGGAAGGCGCCATGTCTCCCGAAAAGGCGTTGGAAAAAGGCGACCTGAAATTCACGCTGCAGGGCAAGCGCCTGCATGGAAGTTTCGTCCTAGTGCGCATGAAGCATGACCGCAATGGCGGGAAGCGGACCAACTGGCTGCTGATCAAACACCGCGACAAATACGCGACAGAGGGCAATGGCGATGCGGTGCTGGCTCAGGACCGATCCGTCGCCTCCGGTCGGAGCATGGAAAGGATTGCAGCGGGAAAGGGGGCAGGTCCGAAGCCGTTCATGATCAAAGGTTCATCGTCGGCCGATGCGGATGCCGTTTGGGACAGCAAGCGCGGCCATGCGGCCGACAAGCGCGCCGCTAGGTCGGCAAAGCCTGCTCCGCGGCCGAAGCGAGCCGGTCCTGCCTCAGCGGCGAAGATGCCCGACTTCATCCCACCACAGCTTTGTGCAACGCTTTCCCGGCCGCCGGCCGGGACGAACTGGGTTCACGAAATCAAGTTTGACGGTTATCGCGTCCAGTTGCGCGTGGAAGACAAGGACATCGCCCTTAAGACCCGCAAGGGTCTTGACTGGACGGAGAAATTTGGCGCCATCGCAAAGGAGGCCGCCAGCCTCCCCAACGTCATCATCGACGGCGAAATCGTAGCGCTTGACGAGAACGGCGCGCCCGATTTTGCCGCACTGCAGGCGGCGCTGTCGGAGCGCCGGACGAAAGACCTGATCTACTTTGCTTTTGACCTGCTCTTCGCAAATGGCGTCGATCTGCGAAAGATGCCTCTCTCACAACGGAAGGAACGTCTGAGCGAGATGCTCGGCGAAGTCGATCGCGGCGCGCAAAATCTCATCCGCTATGTCGAGCACTTCAGCAATGGCGGCGACGCGGTGCTGCGTTCTGCCTGTCGCCTTTCGCTTGAGGGGATTGTCTCCAAAAAGGCCGATGCAACCTATGTTTCGGGGAGGACGGACACCTGGGCAAAATCGAAATGCCGCGCCGGGCATGAGGTGGTCATCGGCGGCTGGTCGACGACCAACGGCAAATTCCGGTCATTGCTCGTCGGCGTCAATCGCGGTGAACATTTCGCCTATATCGGCCGTGTGGGGACCGGATTCAGCGAGGCAAAGGTCAAGCAGCTGATGCCGAGGCTGCAGGAGATGAAAGCCGCGACGTCGCCGTTTACCGGCGATGGCGCACCGAAAAGGAATTCAACCGTCTTCTGGACGAAGCCGGAATTGGTCGCGGAAATCGAGTTCGCCGGCTGGACCGGGGGTGGCAATATCAGGCAGGCCGCCTTCAAAGGCCTGCGTGAAGACAAGCCCGCAAAAGACGTCGAGGCCGAGCGTCCAGCCGATCCTCAAGAGACGCCGATTGCCGACCCTGCCAAGGTGACTGGCAAGACAGGAAAAAGCCCGGTTGTCATGGGCGTCATCATTTCCAAGCCGGACAAGCCGCTTTGGCCGAATGCCGGCGACGGTCAGCCCGTCGACAAGCTCGATCTTGCAGAATATTTCGAGACCGTTGGCCCCTGGATGATCAGACATATCAAAGGTCGTCCCTGTTCACTCGTGCGCGCGCCGGATGGCTACGCCGGCGAGCAGTTTTTCCAGCGCCACGCAATGCCAGGCACATCCAATCTGCTGGAACTGGTGAAAGTCTTCGGCGACCACAAACCGTATCTGCAAATCGACCGCGTCGAGGGTCTGGCCGCGATCGCCCAGATAGGCGGCCTTGAGCTTCACCCCTGGAACTGCCAGCCGGGTCATCCCGAAATACCTGGCCGACTTGTCTTCGACCTTGACCCCGGTCCGGAAGTCCCTTTTGCGAAGGTGGTCGCGGCAGCCAAGGAAATGCGCGATCGTCTCGAAGATCTGGGCTTGGTGAGCTTCTGCAAAACCACGGGCGGCAAAGGCTTGCATGTCGTGACGCCATTGGCGGCCCAACGCAGCAAGACGACATGGGCCGAGGCCAAGGCCTTCGCAAAGGCCGTCTGCATCCAGATGGCGGCAGACAGCCCGGATCTCTACCTCGTCAACATGGCCAAGAAGCTGCGGACATCCCGGATTTTTCTCGACTATCTCAGGAATGATCGCATGGCGACAGCCGTCGCCCCTCTCTCCCCTCGCGCCAGGGAAGGCGCGACTGTATCCATGCCGCTGACCTGGAGTCAGGTGAAGGCGGATCTCGATCCGAAAAAATACACCGTTCGCACGGTTCCGGGCCACCTGAAAAAGACCGTCGCCTGGGCCGACTACGACGATGGCGAACGGTCGATCAGCATCGCCATCAAACGGATCGGTTCAGCAAAGCTCGCCGCATGACGACGTCGGTTCGCGCAAGAACGCCATGACAGCTGCGGCTACCGCGTCGGCTGCTTCTTCGGCCATATGATGTCCGCTATCGATCCGTTGGCCCTTCAGTTCGGTGGTCCAGGGTCGCCAAACATCCAGCACGTTGCCGTAAAGTGCCTCAAGATCATCGCGGGCGGACCAGAGCGCCAAGGTCGGGCACGCGACCCGGCGACCAGCTTTCCTGTCATCGGTATCGTGCAATTGATCGATGGCCAGACCTGCCCGATAGTCTTCAAGCATGCCGTGAACAACATTCGGATCGTGGATTGCGTCCTTGTAGTCGACATAGGCCTCAGCCCCCATGGACTCGGCTGAGCCGCCATACCACGCGTCAGGATCGGCCATGATTGCGCGTTCGGGCTTGTCCGGCTGTGCAAAAAAGAACCAGTGCCACCAGAGCTTCGCAAAGCGGGCGTCGCAGCGTTCGAGGGCTTCCAGGATAGGGACGCTATCCATAACGATCAGATGGCTGATCGCTGACGGGTGATCCATCGCTGCTCGGAACGCTGTGTAGCTGCCGCGGTCATGGCCTGCGATCGCAAACCGGCCAAAGCCGAGATGTCGCATGAGAGCGATGCAGTCCCTGGCTTTGGCACGCTTGGAGGATCCAGCATGGTCCACGGCGTCCGCCGGTACCGAGGACCGGCCAAAGCCCCTCAGATCGGGGCAGACAACTGTGTGGTCGGCGGCGAGAAGTGGGGCTACCCGGTGCCAGGTAACGTGCGTCCGAGGATGGCCATGCAGCAAAAGAAGCGGCGGGCCTGAACCTCCATACCTGACTCGCAGTGAGGACTCGGGCAGATCCACGGTCTCTAGCTTGAATCCTTCAAACATCCGCTTCTTTGTCGTCAGACTGTGAAAACAAGTCCCGCATGTCCATCTTCAACCCACGCCGGTGAAATTGGTTTCGGGCATTTGTCCGTTTGGAGATCTCTCTCATTCCAATGGTTCGGCCGCCGTTCCGCCAGCCCTGGCGCTGGCTTGCAGGTACGACGCCCGAGATCCAGCCTCCTGCCTCACCGGTCTCTGGGATTGCCCAGGGCGGGGTCGCGCGCCCGGGTGTAGCCCTCGACGCGAGGCAAACCGTCATCCATCCTGATAAACGGCAGCCGCATTTCCCAATAGGCTTGAGCTTGGGGATGGAACTTCTCGGGCGCGTCCATGAATCCGATCGAGATGTAGAACTCATTTGGCAACCCTTCATCGGTGTACCCAATCGAGGTGCCACATTCCGAACAAAAGGAGCGCACGACGCCCCTGGTTTTCGAAAATGTTTTTGGTTTGGAGCCGAGCCAATCGACCTGATCTGGACGATAGCCAATCCAGATCGTCAGTGGGCTGCCGATCGCTCGTCGGCAGTCATCGTCGTGGTCGAAACAAATCCAAAAGGGATCGCCACTGAATTCAGCTGTGATGGCTCCGCAAAAGCAATGCCCTCGATCAATCCGGGCCGGTTTTCTGATCGTCGTTCGGGGTTTGTCGTCCATGGTAATCTTCCGGCCAGCGTGGTGGCGTAACGCCGCGGACGGCAAGCAGTTCCTTTGGACGTCACAGAGCCGCAGATGCGCGCAACCGGCGGGCTGCTGGTCAATATCATTTGAGGCAGATCAGGCCTTAATTTGTTGGGAACATTTTTTCAGGTCCGCACTTTGTTCGCCGTCTGACCAAAGGAGGCGACCTTGAAAACACGACGCGTCGACAGGGAAAAGATCGAGAGGGCGGATCGAGAAGCCAAGTTGCTGTTGGAAGCGGAGCGGCATGCCAGGGAAGCCAAGACGGCGCGGCTTAGAGAACAGCGACAGTTGTTGGAGGCATCGATAGCGCAGACCCCGCCCGCGCCCGTAGCCGCAAAGCAGCCGCCCCGCCAACGAAAGCCGACGCGCAAGGTAATCGAGGTGGACTGACGGTTTGGTCACTTGGGGCTTTTGCCAAGGTGGGGAGTTGATATGACAGGGCAGGGGATCCGGCAGCATGAATACCAAAGCGGTAAGTCCGGCCGTCGCCAAAGCGGCTGCTCGGCGTGCTGGATCGGGGTCTCATCACCGGTGTGTCCGACGACGATCCTGCGAGAGCCGCTGAAAAAGGCGCCCGAGCGGGCCGAGAACCAGCGAATCCGGCTGGACACTTACGTCGGGAACAATCGCACGCGCGGACCGTTCCCCAAGCGATCTTCACGCTCAGGATTTGCTCTTGTTGCAGCGACCGGATGAAATTCTCAACGAGGCTTCGCAAACGGTTGGTGACCCTCTTGAGCGCGACGCCGTAGGTGGGGAGCCAACTGGCGATCGCGCCATCCCGCGTCGTCTGGTTGTCGTCTCGAACAGGCTGGGGAACATTCGCGATCTGTCGCAAGCCGGCGGACTGGCTGTAGGCATCGGGGATGCGTTGGCCGAGCGTGGAGGCCTGTGGCTAGGAGCAAGCGCTGAGTATCAGGACTACGCCGCGAGCGACGAACCGCTGATCCGCTTGGAACGCGTGGGAAAGATCGAGACGGCTGCGCTTACCCTGCCCTATGAGGAGTATTCGCTCTATTACAATGGCTATGCCAACAGCACGCTGTGGCCGCTTTTTCATTACCGACTCGACCTGGTGAACCACCGGGCAGAGTTTCTACACGCCTACCGGCAGATCAATGCGCGGTTCGCGAAGGCGCTCGCAGGACTGCTGTCGGGCAACGACGACCTGGTGTGGGTTCACGACTACCACCTTATCCCCTTGGCCGCCCAGTTGCGGCGGCTGGGAGTCCGGAATCGGATCGGTTTCTTTCTTCACATACCGTTCCCGCCGCCTGACCTGTTTGTAGCCACGCCCGACCATGAAGAACTCATCGATGACCTGCTTCAATATGAGGTCGTGGGGTTCCAGACCGAAACGGACGTGGGGAATTTCCGGCGCTCAGTGCAGGCGGCCAACTCCATTACTTTTGATATCAATGGTTCGGCTGAGATGAACGGCCGCACGGTGTTGTCGAGGTGTTTTCCGATCGGCATCGACGTCGATTCAATCGCACGCATGGCCAATGAGGCGGCGGAGGATGTGCAGATCGATTCCATGCGCCGCCAGATTCTGGGTCTCAAGCAAATCATCGGCGTCGATCGGCTGGACTACTCCAAGGGTCTTCCCGGCCGCATGGAGGCTTTCGCGCGTCTTTTGGAAAGGCATCCGGAACACGAGCGAGCGGCAACCTATTTGCAGATTGCGTCGCCGACGCGCGAGGAGGTCAGCGCCTATGCCGACATCCGGGCCCAGCTTGAAGCAACCGCCGGCGCGGTCAACGGAAGATACGCGGATTTGGCTTGGACCCCGATCCGCTACATCCACCGTGCCGTATCACGCTCTCGGCTTGCTGGCCTGTTGCGCGCTAGCCAGGTCGGATTGGTCACACCCCTGCGTGACGGAATGAACCTCGTAGCCAAGGAATACATAGCCGCGCAGGACGAAGCCGACCCCGGAGTGCTGATTTTGTCGCGTTTTGCAGGTGCGGCCGAAGAACTTGCCGAATCCTTGATCGTGAACCCGTATGCGGTCGACGAGGTTGCCGATGCGATCGCAAAAGCGCTCGCGATGCCGCTTGAGGAAAGAATTGCAAGGCATAGTGCACTGCTCAAGCGCATCAGGCGCAATGACGCAGCAGAATGGCGGCGGTCATTTCTCGCCACGCTCGCGGGCGAGAACTAGCGCCTGGCATCGATGCCTGAATCCGTCCGTGTGTCACGCGTCCCACACGGTCATAGCCCGGCCATAACCCGGCTTGCCTAGCAGTTCGAAAGGCCTTGAAGCTGATCATGTACCTTGTCAGCCCGCATCAGAAACTTTTCGCTCGTTGCCGGAAGCGCGACAGCCCGCCTCAATCGGTGGACTATCGAAGGTTCCACGGAACACACCGCCGGTCCGGTCGTTTGGGCTCTGATAGGAGATCTGCGATGACAAAGAACCCCACGCGAAAGGACAGAGATCTCTCTGAACAAGAGGCAATCAAGTTGGCCGAAGCCACCGACGTGTCACCCGGGCAGGCCAAAGAGCTTGCAGCCGAGCACGGCAAAGACGGCGCCAAGAAGGAAGCAAGAAATTACAAGGCGGAGGGCTGACTATGGCGGCCAGTGGATCCGCAAACGACAGAGACGCACGAGCCACCCTCTACGCACAAGGCGTAATGGAAGCCGAGCGCAAGGCGCGGGAAGAGAAAACGGCGCGATTGCGCAAAGCCCGTTTGGCGCACGAGGCGATCAATCCGCCTGCACCCGAGCGGAAACCGGCAGTGCCGAAAGCCCCAAAGCGGGCCGCCAAACCAGGCAGCCGAAAAGCTGGAGAAGATTAGCTTCAGCTTCTTCGGCTGTGCCGGCGGCACGCGTCGGGGAAGAGCAGACCGTGCGGTCGATCTGCACGATAAATTTGTACCTCGTCGAATGACACAAAGGAGTCCAGTGATGACGGAGCATGTGTCCCGGAAGGAAGAACAGCGTGGCACCCGAAATGTACTCGGGTGGGGCGTCGTCATTGCGGCTGTGATCTTCGTCGCCCTGCTAGCCTTCTTTGTGTTCATACCCCTTTCAGGCGGATCGTGGCAGACATCGCCAGTAAAGCGCACCCCGGAACAGAACCAAGGCGGTAATGCCCCCGCTGAGACATCACCCGCGCCCGGCGTTAAAAAGAACCCGCAAGAAAATACCGAGATGCCAGGGCAGCAGTGATCGACCTTGGGCTGCGACCCAAGTTGGCCCTGATCTTCCTGGTCGTCTCATCGGCGTCATGATGGGATCAGGGCCTTCTGGGCGCAGGAACCGCTGAGCTATTGAGACTGGGGTTTCGCCCACATCGAGCGCAGAAAGATTACCGCAGCAGCATCGGTCTGGCGAACGAGGCGATGACGCCATCGTGGAACTCGAGGCAAATCAAGATGCCTAGCTGCAGGCCGTTCAGTTGGGATTTTTCAGCTGCTTTGACAACAGCAGTTGCTGCTGCAGCTCAAGGGCGAGCTTCAACAGCCGTTCAGGTGTTTCCTCTTCCGCGATTTCGTCGAGCAGCGCTGCGAGTGCGTCGCCTTCAACAGGATCGCGGAATGAGTCAGGTTTGGTTTGCGGAGGTTTGGCCACGAGGATTTCTAGCAGGAATGCGGCCGTATTTGCAAGACGAAGCGAAGCGCTCTTGGGGAGGGGTACCGTAGCGGGGGCGGTCGACAGGGCGGCCTGCGGCAAACTATCGGACAATCTTAATTCATGATGCCAGACCTGTCGTTGCGGAGCACCTCCTCCATGAGTGTATTGAGCCATTCGCTCAAGGGAAGGTCATGCCGCGTCGACAACCGCTCCTCCAGCGCCGCCTTCAATGTGCGTTCCACGAGGCGATCGGCCGCCTGTGGGTCGCCCAGCAGCAGCCGCGCGGACAGCCTCAGTTTTGGAAGAGCGCGGAAGACATTGTCTTCACCAAGCGCTGTTGATTGCGCGGCGAGGATCCCGGCAACCGTCCTGAACCCGGCCGGCTTGGAGAGGTTTTGGGTGTACCGGAACCGCTCCGGCAGGGTGATCTGATCGTTTCCGGAGAAGAATACGAACGGGATGCCTCTGTCCGTCAGCTCATCGGCGAGGGGAAAAACAGTCTCACCGTTAAGATCGATGTCCAGCACCGCCCCGTCCGCTGAATCGATATATCGTCGAGCCCGGCTGACTGACGACACCGGCCCCAAAACGGTCGCCCCACAATCGCTGAAATAAGAGGCAAGTTCGCTTGCCAGCAAGAATTCGTCCTCGACGAGCAGAATTCGCATGCCTAATAACATAGCAGCCCTCCGGGCTTTAAACGGCGGTCGCGTCCATCGGTTCCGTGGCTATCGGCGGTGCGGGATGGGAATTCGACCAGGAACGGTTTACACATTGGATCGAAATCAGCGCTGCCGCGTTGCATTTCACTGAAGCAGGACAATTGATGCAAAAGCTGCCGAGGTTCCCCATAGTCGGTATTGGCGCCTCTGCGGGCGGCATTGCCGCCATGGAGGGATTTTTTCGCGGGATGCCGTCTTCGAGCGGGATGGCGTTCGTGATCGTCACGCATCTCAGCCCGGAACGGGAAAGTCTGCTGCACGAAGTGATTGCGCTTTACACCGGAATTCCGGTTCGTGTCGCTGAAGATGCAATGGATATCCATCCTGACACCGTCTATGTGATGCCGCACAACGCGATCCTCACCATCGAAAATTCCAGCCTAAAGCTGCGCCAACCGAATTCGGTGTCCAGGGAGCGCAAGCCCATCGATATCTTTTTCAGCGCGCTGGCCGAGGATCAGGGCGAATACGCCGTCGGCGTCGTCCTGTCGGGCGGCGATTCCGACGGTACGTTGGGCATCAAGGCAATCAAGGAGCATGGCGGCCTGACGCTGGCGCAACTCTCCGACGAGTCGGGTCCGAGCAATCCCGACATGCCGCGCAGCGCGATCAGTTCCGGTCTGATCGATATCGCCATCCCGGCCGATGAGATGGGTGCGAAACTCATGGAATTTGCCCACAGCTTTGAACTGCTCGACGAGCTTGAAGCTGACGATGGCAAGGCCAGTGCTTTGAAACTCCGCAAGGGCCAGGAAGAAATCTACGCGATCCTGCGCAGCCATTCGGGACATGATTTCTCGGGCTACAAGGCCAAGACGTTCTTGCGCCGCGTCAGGCGACGCATGCAAATAACACAGAACACCGCGATCGATGCCTATATAGAGTTGCTTCGTTCAAATGCGGAGGAAGTGCGGTCGCTGTTTCGCGACCTGCTGATCAACGTGACAAATTTCTTCCGCGATACGGACGCTTTCAAGACCCTGGAAGAAACCGTCATCCCCAAACTTTTCGAAGGCAAGGACGCCAACGATACGATCCGCGTCTGGGTGCCCGGCTGCGCAACCGGCGAGGAAGTCTTCTCGATCGGAATGCTGATGCGCGAGCATATGGATACACTTTCGGCTGTGCCGCGCATCCAGATTTTCGCCACGGACATCGATGACGCGGCGTTGGGCATCGCACGTTCGGCGCGCTATCCGGAGTCATTGCTTGCGGGCGTTTCGCCTGAACGTCGCGAACGCTTCTTCAGCAATGACGGCACAAGTTTCATCTTGAGCAAGAGCGTACGTGATCTCTGCATCTTCTCGGCGCACAGCGTCATCCGCGATCCACCCTTCTCGCGCATGGACATGGTGTCGTGCCGGAACCTGCTGATCTATTTCGGCCCCGATGTGCAAAAGCAGGTTATTCCGACCTTCCACTATTCGCTGAAGCCCGGCGGCTATCTGTTCCTTGGCACCTCCGAGAGCATAAGCCAGCATGCCGATCTGTTTGCACCGGTCGACAAGAAACAACGGATATTCAAGGCACGAGAACATACGGCGCCGCCGCGGCTGCCGATCTTGTTGAATGCTGCGCCTGCAAGCAACTTTTCCAGCGCCAATGACACTCATGCCCGCCGCGGCTTGTCTTATTCCCTAAGGCAAACCGTTGAAGCCCATGTTCTCGAACGCTACGCTCCGGCCCATGTCGTCATCAATGGTGATGGAGATGTCGTCTATTACTCGGTCAGAACCGGCAAATATCTCGAGCCGCCGCAAGGGGTGCCGAGCAGACAATTGCTCACAATGGCACGCAGCGGCCTGCGTCTGGAACTGCGCGGCGCTTTGCGGGAAGCGGCCGAAGGCCGGCGCACGGTTGTGCGCGAAGCGATAGCCATTGAAGAAGATGAAGATCGGGTCCAGTTCGTCACATTGACGATCGAGCCCTTGGTTGATCGCGGCAGCGGCGAGCCGCTGTTTCTCGTCCTGTTCGAACCGGTGGGCCAGCCGCAGCCGCGGCTGGAGGCTCTAAAGGTTCGTCAGCCATCCGGGATTGCTGATTTCGAGCGCGAACTCCGCGATACGCGCGAGCGCCTGCAATCGACGATCGAAGAATATGAGACCGCATTGGAGGAGTTGAAATCTTCCAATGAGGAACTCGTCTCGGTCAACGAAGAAGCCCAGTCCTCCAATGAGGAGCTTGAGGCCTCCAAGGAAGAAATGCAGTCCCTCAATGAGGAATTGAACACCATCAATGCCGAACTGGTTTCCAAGATCGAGGATCTCGATCGGGCCAACAGCGATCTGAAGAACCTGTTCGAGAGCACACAGATCGCGACTGTTTTTCTCGATACCAAGCTGGTTATCCGCAGCTTCACGCCGGCGGCGTCTTCGTTCTTCAATTTGCTGCCGACCGACATCGGAAGACCGCTTACCGATCTTGCCAGCCGGCTCGATTATCCGCACCTGCGCGACCATATCGCGCAGGTTTTCAGGGCCGGCGAGATGATCGAGCACCAGCTACCGCGCGATAGCGACGGCATCCACTATCTCGTGCGGCTGATCCCCTACCGCGACAGCGTGCGGAAAATCCAAGGTGTGGTGGTGACCTTTGTCGATGTGACGACCATGGCTGAAGCCGAAGCCCACCAGCGGGTATTGATCTCGGAACTCAATCATCGGGTCAAGAACATGCTGGCCGTTACGGTCAGCATTGCCAGTCAGACCCTGAAAAATGCTCCCTCTTCGGAGGCTTTCGCCGAAGCGCTCATCGGTCGCCTGCGCGCCATGGCGCGGGCCTACGGAGTGCTCTCGCGCGAAAGCTGGAAAGAGGTCTCGGTAGAGGAAATCGTGCGGCAGGAAGTCGAGCCGTTCGGGCTGGAACGCATCAACACCACAGGCGAGGACATTCGGCTCAAGCCTCAGCAGGGCCTGTCGCTTGGCATGGTGATCCATGAACTTGCCACGAATGCTGGAAAATATGGCGCCTTGTCCGTGCCAAACGGCGTGGTGTCCGTGACTTGGTCGGCGTCGGATCACGGTTTTCAGCTCGAATGGTTAGAAAGCGGCGGTCCCGCTGTCACTCCACCTGAGAAGACGGGATTTGGTCTTTCGCTGGTAAAAGGCGAAATTGAGTATCGGCTTGGCGGAAATTTTGAAACATCTTTCGGTTCCGATGGTTTGAGCTTGCGGATTGAGTTTCCGTTTGATCATCGGGAGAGCGAAACGTGACTGCATCTCGTATCCTTATCGTCGAAGATGAATGGCTGGTCGCGGAGGAGCACCGCGCAATTCTGGAAGAGGCCGGCTTCGCCATCGCCGGGCCAGTGCCGTCCGTTGCTCGCGCGAAAAAGCTGATCGAGAGTGAAGTCATATCTGCCGCGGTCCTGGACATTGGTCTCGGCGGCGAGACCAGCGCTGCCCTTGTCCCTCTTCTAGCGCAACGCGGAATTCCGTTTGTTTTCGTCAGTGGGTACACGGCATCCGACATCCCGCAAGATTTGCGTCATCACAAGATGCTGTCAAAACCCGTGTGGGCTGCTGCGCTGGTCGAGGCCGTGCGAAATATGCTCGGTGTTCAACCGACGTCTTTGGCAAGACACCAGGACAGCGGAACGGTGCCAACCCAACGAGAAGCCCGGTAACGCACTTCTCGTGGGACAAAGACACTGGTTTTTCACCAGATATGCGACGACATTCGGGTCCAGGCCCGAGACGGCGTCGCCGGCAGGTGCCTGCGATCCGGCCGGCACGATTGACATGCTCCCGGTCTGGCGTATTCCAGCGCTGGGCGAAACTTGGCGACCGCGCGACGATTGGTCAGGCGATGAGCCTATCAAACAACGGGCAGTTCGCCCTCGGTTTGCCTCGCGTCGAATAGGACGCCAAGGCCGTAAGTGACGGCGCCAGCGGCAATCATCTCTGCCAACGCTGCGCTCGACACCGGGCAATGCGGCATGACTGCCTTGATCGCGAGTTCGGCATTCGCGATCGACACGAAATCGTGCCGTCGCTTACGGGTCTCCAGATATTGTTCGATCAACATCTGCAGTCGCCTTCTTTCTATTTCATCGCCAGCCATTGGTTCCTCCTGTAGACAGTCTGAAAGCCCACCACGCCTAAGGAGCGGTGGGCTTGGCGGCCCTTTTTGAGGACCGTGGACTCTAGTGAGGCGGGCAGCGTTGCTGACCAGGATGTCGAGACCGCCGAGGGGCGTTGCTGCTTCATCGGCCAGCTTTCTGCAAAAGGCCTCATTGCGGATATCGCCGGCAAGCCTTTTGACCTGCCGCTTTTATTAGGTCCACCAGTTCGTCGGCGTCTTCCTGTTCTTCGGGGAGGTAGCCGAAAGCAACGTCCGCACGCTCGCGCGCGAATGCAATCGCCGCCGCACGACCAATACCGGAATCGCCGCCGGTTATCAGCGCTTTGCGGCCGGCAAGCCTGCCTGATCCTTTGTAGGTCGTTTCGCCGTGGTCCGGGCGCGGCACCATCTTGCTGGCCAAACCCGGCCACTTCTGTTCCTGTGGCTTGAAAGACGGCTGGTGATATTGCGTCACCGGATTCTGTTTGAGCATCGGGCTCGCAGGGCCTGCTTTAGCAGGCACTGTTCCCGTATCGGCTGACGCCGTGGAAGCATAAGCGGCGAGAATTCCTCCCGCCATGCTTCCGACGACAAGTCTACGCGCTGCGTCTGGTACATTGTCATGCTGGTCATGGTTCATCATGGGCTCGCTTTGACGGCAGGTGACCATTACGGAAGTGGCACCTAACCGGCCGTCGACGCGAATGTTCCCTTGTGATTGCAGTGAGGTGTGGGTCGCCTTGCCCGTCTCGGCCGTGAGGCCGCATCACCACTTTGACACAACCTCCTGATTGTCGCGAAACGTCTTGTAGAGATCCGGCCCTGCTTTCAGATCGGTCCGGTGGGTAATCACAAGGAGCGGTCGATTGCGCCGTTCTGGACCATGGCCAATAAAGGTTCCAGGTAGCGTTGCGTATGCGTCTGGCCCATCCGGAAAGCCGGTCCCTTATTCATTGCCGCCAAACGGGACGTGATCGACCAGACCAACATAGACGCCGGGAACCGAGATGGTGCCGCCCCTGCGGCAGCGATAGATTGCCTCGCGCAGCACATGCGGCCTTGGGAATGCCAGCCCTTTTGATGACGCGAATATTGGCTCAGTCGCTGGACGCCGACCCCGGCTCGGCCATCCTACGGTGCTGTTCGGCCAAGGTGCCTGCCGGCGTGACATGCGCGGCGGCGACCTGCAGCTTGTTTTTCCAACCGCTGACGACCTGTTCATCACCGGCCATCATCGCCTCGTAACCCGTCTTGGCGACATCGGCCGGATTGTCCTTTTCATCGGAGCCGACCTTGGTATCCATCATTTCAGCGCGCTCGAAGAATCGCGTCTGCGTGGGGCCGGGCATCAGCACGGTGACCGTCACGCCGCTATCTTTCAGCTCATGGCGGAGCGCGATCGAGAAGGAATCGATGAACGCCTTCGTGCCGTTGTAGACGGCCTGGAATGTGCCGGGCATGAAGCCGGCGATCGATCCGGTGAACAGGATGCGCCCGCGGCCTCGCCGGGCCATCTTGGCGCCGAGCTCATGCGCCAGATAGACCGTTCCGGTGACATTGGTGTCGATGATCCGGCGGACTTTTCGCCAGTCCTGGTCGACGAAGCCGTTGCCGAGCCCGCGTCCCGCATTGAGAAACAACAGGTCGATATCGCGATCGCCGATTTGGGAGATCAACCGATCGGCGCCCTCGACGGTCGCCAGATCGGCCTCAATGGCTTCGACCGTTACATTGTGGGTCTCAAGTGCCTCTGCCGCCTGCCGGATAGCCGGCTCGTCGGCGGCGATGATCAGGTCGTAGCCGTCTTTAGCGCACAGCTTTGCGAGTTCCCTTCCGATGCCACTCGAGGCGCCGGTCACCACAGCGAGTTTGGCGTCCGTCATCAGATCCTCCATCTTCGTGCCATCGGAACCACGAGTGGGCACAATTGTTCCGCGGCGTTTGGGCTGGATTGATCGTGCGCTGTCATGACGGTCAGGCGACGGTCGTCATCGCGGTCGTCGCGCGCATTCATGGATGGGCCGTTGCGACAAAAACCGTTCTACGCCATGAGAACTCGCCATGGCCTACCTTCAAAAAGGCCCCCCAAACGCATGGATTGAGTACTCAGAACGGATCAGTTGAAGTTGGAACAAGTGGCCCGGTTGGAAGTTCGAACCGTGCAGCGTTGTTGCCCTCCCATGTTGATGCTGCGCGATCGGGTCATCCCCTCAGCCCGATCTGCCCGCGCTTCTCCGCGCCAAAGAGAAGCGCGGGCCCCCCTCTTTTAACGGCTGTCCGGGATGGAGCGTTTTGTTACGTTGACTAGCCGACCTCACAGGCTCGTCGTCGGTTTCGTTTGACGAGCTCTCCGAGCGCTCTAGATCATTGATGCCGGACGCAGTTGGTTCGGGCCGGGGAGGAAATCCGCGTGGCGCATCCAACGCGCGCTGTACCCCATAACGACCGTCATTTTCCGGTTGGCTGGCTGTGCTTGCTTCTGATGCTAGCCGGGTTGGCCGGATGCTCGTCTTCCAATCAGGTGGCGCAGCAATCACGAACAGCGGCCTCCGCGGCACAGACCGTATCGATGGTGCTGGATGCCTGGGTGGAGGGAGCGGCACCGTCCGCCTATGCCACGGCCGCACTGCACTCGGTCGGAAAAACGCTGGCCGATGTCGAGGCGCAAATTCGATCGGCCGAGACCGCTGAACCAGCCGGGCGAGCAGGACTGACGGCAGCAGTCAACAGTTTGTCGGTGGCGGTGGCGCATGCCGAGGCGGGATTGCGGGTGAACAATCGCACTGAGGTGAAAAGCGCACAACAGGATCTTCGGGCGGCCATGCGCTCGCTCGCCGCCGCTTACACCAGCGCTTTCGGACCAAAACCGTGAAGAAGCTTCTGGAAATATCGCTTGGCGTCGTCACCAGTGTCGGAGGTTTCCTCGAAGTCGGGTCGATGGCTACGGCGGCGCAGGCGGGTGCCGCCTTCGGATTCCAGCTGATCTGGGCCATAGTTCTCGGCACCATATGCATCATCTTTTTGGTTGAAATGGCCGGTCGGTTCGCCGCGATGAGCCATCACACGATCTCAGAGGGCATTCGTGAAAGATTTGGGTTCAACGTCTTCCTATGGCCGTTGCTCGTCGTCCTTCTCGTCAATTTCATGGTGCTGTCCGCTGAGATCGGCGGTGTGGCCATCGCACTCGAACTTGCCACCGGCATAGGCTTCCAGTGGTGGGCACTGCCGGTGGCGTTGCTGGCATGGCTGCTGCTGTGGAAAGGCACGTTTGGCTTTATCGAGAAAGGCGTTTCGGTCCTCGGCCTCGTGACGCTGTGCTTCGTGGTTGGTGCGGTGATGTTAAAGCCCGACTGGACAGCGGTCGCTGGCAGCGCCGTGCCTTCGCTGCCGGCTCACGATGCCATCAATTACTGGTTCATGGCGGCCAGCATTCTCGGCGCGTCGATATCGCCTTATCTTTTCATGTTCTATTCCTCGGGAGCTATCGAGGACAAATGGGATGAAAGCCACCTTGGGGCCAATCGTGCCATCGCCGGGCTGGGCATGACCTTCGGTGGGACCATTTCGATCGGCGTGTTGATCGTCGCTGCTCTCGTTCTCGCGACGCGCGGCATCGACCAGGTGGACGACTATCACCAACTGCCGTTGATGCTGATCCCTATATTCGGCTTCTGGGGGTTCGTTCTATTCGTTGCCTCGCTCGCCATTGCCTGTTTCGGCGCCGCACTCGAAGTCGGGTTGCAACAGGCATATCTGGTGGCACAGGGCTTTGGCTGGACGTGGGGTGAGGATCGCAAGCCGCGCGATGATCCGGGCTTCAGTGCCGTCTATACGGCATCATTGTTTTTGGCCGCCATTCCGATCATGCTTGGCCTCGACCCACTGAGGCTGACCATCTTTTCCATGGCGGTAACGGCGGCGAGCCTTCCGCTGACGGTAGTTCCATTTCTCTTCCTGCTGAATGACGAACGCTATGTCGGCGAACATCGCAACGGCATCATTTCGAATGCCGCCGTTGTCTTCATTATCGCGCTTGCCTTCGTGCTCGCCGTGGTGACGATTCCGCTGCAGATATTCGGAGGCACATGATGGAATTGATGCGTGATCTCCTGGACAAGCAGGTGTTCGACCGCCGGCGGGTCAAGATCGGCAAGGTCGACGGAGTGGTGGCCGAGTTGCGGCGGGGCAAACCACCAAGGATTGTCGCGATAGAACTCGGCTCCATCACTTTGGCGCGCCGCCTTGGCGCGCGGCCCGGGGAATGGATGGCGCAACTGGCGACGAGGGTGGGTGGCAAACGCCACGCCGAGCCACACAGGATTGCGTGGAAAAAGGTGCAGGACAACGGGCTCGACATCGAATGTGACATCGAGGTGGGCGAGACGTCGATTTTCGCCTGGCAGGACTGGTTGCGCGATCATGTCATCGGGCGCATCCCAGGAGCGTGATGATGAGGACAGTCAACCTCGAACATCTTGCCGGGCGACGCGTGCTCTCGCAGCGTGGAAAGAGCATCGGTCACATCGAAGAGATTCTCGCCGAACAGCGTGGCGACGAGCTCGTCGTTACTGAATTCCACGTTGGCATCTACGCCGCGTTCGAGCGTCTGTCGGCTTCGACCATCGGCATCGCGATGCTCGACCTGTTTCGGCTGCGCCGTCGCGACGGCCTGTACCGCATTCCCTGGGATAAACTCGATATCTCCGATCCGGCGCGACCGCGGCTGCTATGCCCGATGACCGAGCTTCCCGGATGGAAAGGGCAAAAGGACCTTCGGGAGTAGATGGCTACGGCTGGGAGGGCTAAGGCGCCGGCGTTTTGCCGGCGAACAGCCGTTCGTGCAGATGGCGCCTCCGCAAAGATTACTGCAGGTTCTTGCGAAGGAAGATGCGGGCGTGTCCTGGAATAACGAATTCGACTTTGCCGAATTCCTCAAACCCATGAAGCCGGTAAAATTGAGGCGCCTGGAAACTGCTCGTCTCGACGACGGCTCTCTTACATCCACGCCTAACGGCTTCCTCCTCGATCGCCATAAGAAGCTGTGATCCATAGGATCGGCCACGCAATTTTTCAGGCAAGAAGAACATGTCGAGAAACAGGAGCCCCAGTTCCGTTCTGCCCCAAATTCCACCCCAGATCTTTCCCGAGGGGTCGGTAAGCTCCGCGCCGATCACTGCCCGGTCATCGATTCCGGTTTGTTCGATGTTGTGTCGATAGAGCGCAGCGGCCGCCTGCGTTCGTGCATCCCCGTTGTGAGCCAGAGCGATTGTAAATCCTTCGGATCGAGCCGGCATGCGTTCTGCTCCTGCGTCGGAATGGTCCTGAGATTCAACCGTCAGATTAACATCAAGGCGGCCGGTTCGCTCGCAGCTCTGATCGCCGCTTCTGTTGTAACCCGTCTTGCCCATATTCCGCATCGCGATCCGCGACGGATGATGCATGCAGCCGCGCCCAACATATCGCTTTGGTGTTGAACAAAGCCCATCCTGCCCTTGTCAGGTCTCATCACAATTCGTGCGCCGTCAAGAGTGTCCACCTCGACGAAGGCTGCTGCGGATCACAATCCATTACGCCTGGAACAATGAGAAAAACCTGTCGTTGGGAAAGCGATCGCAATTCGGCGATTCAAACACGGAGACTCCAATGTTGAAGAAAATTCTAGCCGCGTCGGTGCTAACTATTGCCTTGGCCGGTTCCCCCTTGGCGCAGACAAATGGAACGGGTGCTGGCGGCACGGCTGGCACGGGTAATGGAACTGGTACTGGAACTGTTGGCAGCGGCGGCGCCGCTGGCAATGGCACTGGCAGCGGGAATGCGGCCGTGCCAACCGATCCGAATTCCACAAACTCGACTACAAAATCGAACGGCATGACCGACCGTTGCAAGGACGCCGCAGGCAATGACATCGATAACAACACTGCAAGTGGCGCAACGACCTCGACCGTGCAAAATTGCAACAAGTAGCCGATGGACCTAGCGGGCTTCGGCCGCCCGAAGGCCCGCCATCAAGACAATGGCGGGCCTCCGAGTACGTGCCTCGCATGGCTGGATACATAGGAGCACATGTGTCCAAAGAGACCCGGCGGGCCAAACTCGATCGCTTAGCAGCCTCGATTCCGAAGCACGAATTCGAATTCCTTATGAAGATTGCAAAGCTAAGCCGTCATGACCTACTTGGCCTGATCGCTAAACACGATGGCGGCAGGGACAAGGTCTATAGGGACCTTGCGGCCCACTTGGCAGCAACTGAGGCCGCCCCGGAGCCCGTACATGAGGCGGCAGCTGACGACGGCCAAACAGCTGGAGCATCTCCAGCCACGAACTCGCCCGCCGGCAAGTGGCGGCGAAGATCATTTCGGTGCCAGCCCTGACGCTCCACGGAAGCGACGACCGTGTCGTCCTTCCAAAATCTTCGAATGGGTTGGACGAGCATTTCACCGCGCCTTACCAACGAGAACTGCTGGATACGGCAAGCGGGAGGCGCTTTAAGTCCGGCCCGCCATTCAGCTTCATCGGACATGCCGGAACCTGAAGCGCCGCCGCGCATTTCGTCTCCAGGCATCTTGCGGTAATCGCCAGGGAGAAATCCAAATGCAAACTTCAGGCGCAACTTCACAACACCACCTTGGCCGATTGGCCATAGAACCGTTTTCCGGCACGGTGACGGTGCGGTTTTCCGACGCCATCGTCGCAGCTACGGAGCGGGCGAAGGTCCTGCGTGAAGACGGGCACGAGCCCGTTTTCTATATCCCCTTCGAGGACATCTATTTCGATCTTTTCGAAAAGACCGACACCACCACCTGGTGCCCGCTTAAAGGCACCGCAAGCTACTGGCGTGTCCACGCCGTCGGCAGTTCTTCCGACGATTTCATGTGGGCCTACGAAACGCCCGATGCGGCTGCTCTGGCTATTGCAGGTCACGGCGCTTTCGATCCGGAAAAGGCCCGTATCGATGTCGACCCTGCCGAGGACAAGCGACACACGCCACATATCGTCGAATAGGTTTCATCAGGCAGAGACAATCACGGTAACGACAGGCGCGATGAGCATTTTCTACCAGGCGGCAAAGATTGCGGAGGAGGTTCACGCGTCGCAGCGCGATAAGACCGGGCGGCCCTACATCGAGCATTGCCGCCGTGTCGTCGACGCTGTCGAGACAATCGATCAGAAGACTGTTGCCTACCTTCATGACGTTCTGGAGAAAGGCGAGGGCTGGACCCGCGCCAAGCTCGAAGAAGCAGGCTTCGGACCGACAATTACCGCGGCGGTCGATGCCATGTCGCGCAGGCCGGATGAGGAGTATTTCGCCTTTGTCCGGCGGGCTGCGTCGAACCCAGTGGCGCTCCCCGTAAAACGCGCCGATCTGGAGGACAACATCTGGCAGTCGAGGCAGGTCGGAGCGTCGGCGGCCAAATATGAAGAGGGCCTTCGCATACTTGACCAAGAGTTCTCCCGACAATAGTGCGCGCCCGACGCTGGCATTGCATCTGCCGAGGCAGCCATCGCCTGCGAGAGCTTGCGGCGCACAGCACGTTTCGGCTCTCCTGGCCGTCAGTTTTTCCGCGCCGGCGGGCGCCTGAGGGTCATCGTCTGGGCCATGGAACGTGTGATCGGGTCAAAGCTCCTCCGGAGATTGATCGCAGCGTTTCGAAAAGGAGTAACGGCCCGGCTCGGAATCAGGAACTCCTCCGGCACCGGCGCGTTGACCAGCAAGCCGGGACGAGTTCCCGGCCTCCGCGGGTGGCGGGCAAGCCGCCGCCGAACCCGAACTTCTGCACAATGAAAGGTAAGGCCATGGGCTTCTTTTCGAAGGACATCAAGACACTCGACGATCTCTTCGTGCACACGCTGCGCGACATCTATTACGCCGAAAAGCAGATCGAGAAAGCGCTGCCGAAGATGATCGGCAAGGCAACCGATCCGCAATTGAAGGCCGGATTCGAAAAACACCTCGAGCAGACCAAAGGCCATATCGAGCGCGTCGAACAGGTGTTCGAATTGCATGGCGTCAAGGCCAAGGAGGTCAACTGCCCGGCGATAGACGGCATTCTGGAGGAAGCCGACGATGTGAGCGGCGACGTTGACGACAAGGAGGTCCTAGACGCGGCACTGATAGCCTCGGCGCAGGCGGTCGAACATTATGAGATGACCAGATATGGCACGCTCATCGCCTGGGCCAAGCAGCTTGGCCGCAGCGACTGCGCCAACGTGTTGGCCAAGAACCTGAAGGAAGAGCAGGCGACCGATCGCAAGCTCACCGAAATGGCGGAAAGCAAGATCAACATGCAGGCTGCCGAGTAGACCGTCCCAGGTCATGATGAGATCTGGTTGAAATCTCATCATGACCTAACCCTGTTGAAGCATGATTTTTCCAAAACCGGCACCAGTGCTGCGTTGAGTCGATCTCCATCGTTGTCCACGGAACTTTCATGACGGGCGAATCTGCCATCTCTCGCGATCTGCCGACGAGTGTAAAATCGTCTTTCGGCGTGGCGTTGAGCACGGCGCCGATGGAAGCAAAGGCTGCCGACACGTTGCCGGCCGATGCTGGCCGATGGCAATACGAACCCAAATGGGACGGGTTCCGCTGCCTGGCCTTTAAAGCCGGCGCGGCCGTGGAGTTGCGTGCAAAATCCGGCAAGCCGTTAGGGCGGTATTTCCCGGAAGTCGTCGCGATGTTGCATGAACTGAAAACAAAAGAGTTCGTGGTCGATGGTGAGATCGTCATCGAAATTGCAGGCGCTCTTTCTTTCGACGCCTTGCAGATGCGGCTGCATCCGGCGGAAAGCAGGATCCGGAAACTGTCGGTCGCGACGCCGGCAAAGCTGATCCTCTTTGACATGTTGGCGACCTCCGAGGGCGCCTTGATGCAGCAGCCGCTCTCGATTCGGCGCGCTGCACTCGAACTGTTCGTAAAGTCGGCCGGGCGAAAGGATCTCGAACTGTCTCGGGCAACGCTTGATTTGGCGGCGGCAGGCAGATGGCTTGGCCAATCCGGACAAGGTTCGACCGACGGGGTCGTTGCCAAGCTTCTCGATGACGAATATCGGCCCGGCGAGCGCGCCATGGTCAAAGTCAAGCGCCTGCGCACGGCCGATTGTGTCGTCGGAGGGTTCCGCTACCTGGCGAATTCGCGTGAAGTCGGCTCCCTGTTGCTTGGCCTGTACAATGACCAGGGGCAACTCGACCATGTCGGGTTCACTTCGACGATCGCCCGGGAGGACAGGGCCAAGCTTACGCGACAACTTGAAGCTTTGCGATCGGCTCCTGGCTTCACGGGAAAAGCGCCGGGCGGTCCCAGTCGGTGGAGCACGGAAAGAAGCGGACAATGGGAGCCATTGCGGCCCGAACTGGTGGCGGAGGTGCGGTTCGATCATGTCACCGGGGATCGTTTCCGTCATGGCACCAAATTTCTGCGATGGCGTCCTGACAAAAGCCCGAAGCAATGCACGTTCGAACAGATACTTGGAAAATGAGGCTTGGCGAAGCGTCGGCAGGTCCACACTATGGAGACCAAATCCGTCAAGCATTCGGCGCAGCCAAATCCAGTCGCATTTCACTGGCGATCTTGAACCCGGCGGCGAGATAAACGCCTTTGCAGGAGGATGCCGGACCAAACCCGTTGTTCAGTCTGTCACCACGCCTCGCTTTGGCGGATCACGGTTCTCGTCCGGATTAGGAACTGGCACTTCGTCGGGAAGAAGATCCGGCTCAGGCTCGCGTATGTCCGGCGTCCACGTCGGCGCATCCACTGGCGGCTCTTCGGTTGGCTCTGGTTTGGGGGGCACATCTATTCTCCGGGTTTCGCTTGGGCGTGGGGTTCGGCCCGCCAGGTCGCGCGTCGCCGCGTCTGGAGGCGAAAGGGTCTTTTCACACCCCATGTATTTTACCGATGGCCAGCGGTCCTGGGGCTTGTCGGCGCTCGATCAGAGTCCTGCGTTCCGGCTCCTTTGAGCGCAATGTTGGCATCCGCTGCCTCTGGCTCTTTGAGGACTGCCCTGTCGACGTTCTTGATCTCGGCCATAAGGAATTGTCCTTGGTGGCCAACGGGCAACCGCGAGAATTGTTCCGAGCGATTTAGGGCGGCTGGGGCTGCTGTGCGGACCTTCTGGCTGGGCAGTTATCAACTATGCTGTCTTGCGTTTCGGTGAGGCTCTCTTTGTGGATCTCGCCAGCCCTTCCTGTTTGAGGCTCTTCTTCAGCACCTCAGCGAGGTTGATGACATTCTCCTGTGGCCTTGGTGCGGGCTTCGGCAGCTTCTTGCCTTTGCGCTTTGCATCGATCATGGCGATCAGCGCGTCCTCATAGGTGTCTTCAAATTTCGAGGGATCGAAGGTCGTCACTTTTTTGTCAATAAGCATGCCGGCGATTTCGAGCAGATCGGGGTCGTATTTCTGCTTGGCCAATCCATCGAACACAGTGCTTTCCGAAACCATTTCGTTGTGGTTGCGAAGCTCGGTCATCACCATCCCCTTGCCATAGGGCTGAATCAGCACTTCGCGGCCGCGCTGGTAGAGCACCACGCAGGATCGAGCGGCCACGCCCTTGTTCTTCATGGCATCGCGGATCACTCCGTATGCTTCGATTGCGGCGCCGTCGGCCGGGATCAGATAGTAGGGCTTCTCGAGATAGCGCGTATCGATATCGTCAATCGATACGAATTCGCCGACTTCGAGCGTGTGCTTCGACGTCAGCTTCAACGCCTTTATGTCGTCAGGTTCGATCTGGAGAAATTCGTCCTTTTCGATCTCGAAACCCTTCACCTGATCCGCTGCATCCACCAGCTTTCCGGTCTCCTCGTCGGCGTAGACGCTCCTGACCGGCAGACCGTCCTTGCGGTTCAAAATCTTGAAATGGATCTTGGATGCTTCGCTGGTTGCGCCGACAATCTTCACGCCGCAAGTAACCGAACCAACCTTCAAGAAGCCCTTCCAGGCAGCACGTGGCGCGGCCATTTTGCGTTTATCCCGTTTCCAGCCAGGCAACGCGTTTCCGTTCGAATTGTTCCTGCGGCGGGGGCTCGGTGCACGTCAATGTCCGGCGGGGAAGTCCTGTCGGTCTCGACAGCCGGGCCGACGCCCTGCATCCGCAGGAACCGAAACCGCACCATGAACATTGTCAGACACAGGCAGGAGAGTGTCATGCAAGTCGTTCGGACCGAAGTGGTGAATGCCAGGGCGCCAGACGGGCAGTCGGTTCGCCGGGTGATATTTTGCGGCGAGGGCGGCGACTGCGTTACGGTGGACATGGCAAACGTCGGGATACAAGCTGAAGATGACGTGCTTGCCCGCGCAAAGGCAATCCTGGTCCAGACAGCGACCTTTGATCTCGCAGCCAATGAATATGACGCGAGCAGCAACGGCAATTTCGACCAGGTCGAGATAACCTCTGCAAGCGACGGCGCCGGCGACGTATATGTCTTTGAGTATCGCGATGGCGAAACCAGCCGACGCATACCGCCGTCGAGGATGGCGAGCCTTGAGGCGGCCCGGTCCGAAGCTATCCGCTGCGCAATCGATCTTCTCGCCGACCTGCAGCCTGGCACGGACGCTCTGTCCGGCTGGCTTGTGAGGGTATCCAACGAAAACGGTGAATTGCTTTACACTGTTGATGTGGCTGAGGCCGATGCAGCGCGGCAGGCAGGCCAGTAACCCGAACCCGACGGAATCCACCAGTGGCCGCCCAAGGATTGATTCACGGACCAATAGGCGACGATGGCCTGCATCTGTGCGTCGACATGCAGCGCCTGTTTGCGCCGGGTGGACCTTGGCCCGTGCCGTGGGCTGAAAAGGTGGTCCCGGCGATCGAAGAACTGGTCGCCAGACATGCCAGCCGTACCCTGTTCACGCGCTTCATTCCTGCCGCCCGCCCGGGCGAGGCGCCGGGAATGTGGGCAAACTACTATCGTCGGTGGGCGGAGGTAACCCTTTCCAACATCGATCCGCGCCTGATCGAGCTGATGCCTCAACTTGCACGATTTGTACCGCCGGCGACGGTGGTCGACAAACACGTCTATTCGCCCTGGACCGAGGGGCGGCTCGACGCGCTGCTGAGTGGCTCCGGCGTGCGTGCGCTCGTGATCACCGGTGGCGAAACCGACGTTTGCGTTCTCGCGACCGTGCTTGGCGCCATCGATCGTGGCTTTCGCGTCATTCTCGTCACCGATGCCATCTGCAGCTCTGCCGACCAGACCCATGACGCACTGATGGAAGTCTACCATTCCCGCTTCAGTGAGCAGATTGAGGCGGCCAGCATGGCGGAGGTGTTGGAGTGTTGGCCACAACTCACTCGCTGATCTGGGGGGCTTCAAGTGAAAGGGCCGACAATCGTCATTCTGGTCGGGTGGACTGTTTAAGTTGGCGGACGGCACTACAGTGAACCGGAAAACCAATATGAACGGCACGATTGCCTGATCTGGTCGCTCGGGTGAATCAGTGTCTGGAAGCGTACAAAGCCTTGCAGAGCTATCGACAGCGCGGTCAACCGTCATAGAATGAACAGGATACAGCGCCGAAGACTCGATGCCGGCATCTAGCAATCTTTGCGAGACATCCGGCGCCTCTGCCGTCGGCCTTCCGCAGGGAGGATGATGTGCTGAAAACCGAAGTCATTGACCTTGAAACCTATAGCGCAGTCTACGCGGTGATCTCTGGCTATCGCGCTGACGACATTATCTCGACGGCGTTTGCGGTCGATGAAATCCGCGCAAGGTTTCCTGAGTGTCGCTGCGACGACGAGGAATTGGTCGGGCTTATGGTCCATGCCATGTCCGGCAAGAAAATTGCCGTGAGCTTCGACCACCGGGTGGAACCGGTCAGGCGGCGTGCTGCGCTGCCGATCGCTTCGGAGAGCAAAGGACTGCGATATATGGACCACCATAGGTCCGTTGCGATTTTGGAAGACGAGGCGTTTATCGCGCTCGAACGAATAGCTACGTTGCTTGACGCCCGAAACATCCCCTTTGTCGTCCATTCGGCAAGCTACGCCAATTCGGGTTTTCACGATCCGATTTTCCTTCAAGGGACATGGGTCGCAAAGCCTGCCTCGCCTTCCGAGTTGCGCAACGCAATTCATGCCTCTCTGGCAATGGCAAACGGCTATGACGTGTCGTGGTCGGCTGAAGCACGATAAATCCACAACCGCATCATGAAAATCCGGCGTTCAAACCAAGGCGCAATCGTCGGCCTGGAATTCACGGCACGATGGAACAAAATTGAAAATGCCGCGTTTGGGGTCTTGCGGCGCGATCCAACCATTAGCCGCGGGGGCAACTTTATCCGTATAAATCCATAGGGCTGGGAGGGGCGCTGTGACCGTGCAGGCATCCAAGAAGCAATTGGACCGTCGAAGCATCCTGAATTCTCTGAAAGCCTTCCGGCGCGGCGATTTCTCCGTCCGCATCGACAATGTTTATGAAGGCCTCGATTCCGAGATAGCTGAGACTTTCAATGAGATCGCTGACCTCAACGACCAAGTGACGCGCGAGTTCGAGCGCTTGAGCCGGGTCGTCGGCAAGGAAGGGCGGATAGGCGAGCGCGGTCGGGTTCGAAATGCCACCGGCAGTTGGGAATCCAGTGTCCGTTCAGTCAATGATCTCATCGAAGACATGGTTCAGCCAACGGCTGAGGTTGCGCGCGTTATCGGCGCCGTCGCCAAGGGCGACCTGTCGCAGACCATGATGGTCGAAATTGACGGCCGACCGCTGCGCGGCGAATTCCTGCGCATCGGCAAGATCGTCAACACCATGGTCGGCCAGTTGGCCTCTTTCGCCTCCGAGGTGACGCGCGTGGCGCGCGAGGTCGGTACGGAAGGCAAGCTCGGCGGCCAGGCCCGGGTCAAGGGCGTCGCCGGCACGTGGAAAGATCTGACCGACAACGTCAACGCGATGGCCACGAACCTGACCGGGCAAGTGCGCAACATCGCGGAGGTTACGACCGCCGTCGCGTCGGGCGACCTGTCGAAGAAGATCACAGTCGATGTGAAGGGCGAAATCCTAGAACTGAAGAACACCATCAACACGATGGTGGACCAGCTCAATTCCTTCGCTTCGGAAGTGACGCGCGTGGCGCGCGAGGTCGGCACTGAAGGCAAGCTTGGCGGCCAGGCGCGCGTTGAGGGTGTTGGTGGTACGTGGAAGGATCTGACCGACAATGTGAATTCCATGGCCGAGAACCTGACTGGCCAGGTGCGCAACATCGCCGAAGTGACGACCGCGGTGGCTTTGGGCGACCTGTCGAAGAAGATTACGGTGGACGTGAAGGGCGAGATTCTCGAGCTGAAATCCACGATAAACACGATGGTGGACCAGCTGAATTCATTCGCGGGCGAGGTCACGCGCGTGGCACGCGAGGTTGGCACCGAAGGCAAGCTTGGCGGCCAGGCGCAGGTGCGCGGCGTCGCCGGCACCTGGAAGGACCTCACCGACAACGTCAACTCGATGGCCGAGAACCTGACCGGTCAGGTGCGCAATATCGCCGAGGTGACCACGGCGGTCGCGTCGGGCGATCTGTCCAAGAAGATCACGGTCGCCGTGCAAGGCGAAATCCTGGAACTCAAGGACACCATCAACACGATGGTCGACCAACTGAACTCCTTTGCCTCGGAAGTGACGCGCGTGGCACGCGAGGTCGGCACCGAAGGCAAGCTGGGCGGCCAGGCAGAGGTGAGGGGCGTCGGCGGCACATGGAAGGATTTGACCGACAACGTCAATCTCATGGCCGCCAACCTGACTGGCCAGGTTCGAAACATCGCAGAAGTCACCACCGCCGTGGCGCGCGGCGACCTGTCGAAGAAGATCACCGTCGACGTCAAAGGCGAGATCCTGGAGCTCAAGGACACCGTCAACACGATGGTCGACCAACTGAACTCCTTCGCCTCTGAGGTCACGCGTGTGGCCCGCGAAGTGGGATCGGAAGGCAAGCTTGGTGGCCAGGCGCATGTCGAAGGCGTCGGTGGCACCTGGAAGGATCTGACCGACAACGTCAACGCCATGGCCGGCAATTTGACGGTGCAGTTGCGTGACGTGTCGAAGGTGGCAACGGCCATAGCGACCGGCGACTTGACCCAGAAGATCACCGTCGACGCGCTGGGCGAGATCTTGCAGATCAAGGACGTCATCAACACGATGGTCGACCAGCTCAATTCCTTCGCTTCGGAAGTGACACGTGTGGCGCGCGAGGTCGGCTCCGATGGCAAGCTCGGCGGCCAGGCCCAGGTGCGCGGCATCGGCGGCACGTGGAAGGATCTGACCGAAAACGTCAACGCCATGGCGGCCAACCTGACCGGCCAAGTGCGCAACATCGCCGAGGTAACCACCGCCGTGGCGCTCGGGGACCTTTCGAAGAAGATCACCGTCGATGTCCGCGGCGAGATCCTGGAGCTGAAGGACACCATCAACACAATGGTGGACCAGCTTAATTCCTTCGCTTCGGAAGTCACGCGCGTGGCACGCGAGGTCGGCACGGAAGGCAAGTTGGGAGGCCAGGCGCAGGTGCGCGGCGTTGCCGGCACGTGGAAGGATCTCACAGACAATGTGAACTCGATGGCCGAGAATCTGACCGGCCAGGTGCGCAACATCGCCGAAGTCACGACCGCCGTGGCGCGCGGCGACCTGTCGAAGAAGATCACCGTCGATGTGAAGGGCGAAATCCTGGAGCTCAAGTCGACCATCAACACCATGGTGGACCAGTTGAACTCCTTCGCCGGCGAGGTCACCCGAGTCGCGCGTGAGGTTGGCACCGAGGGCAAGCTTGGTGGCCAGGCGCGCGTCGAAGGTGTTGCCGGTACCTGGAAGGACCTGACCGACAACGTCAACCTGATGGCGACGAACTTGACCAATCAGGTGCGCGGCATCGCCGATGTCGTGACGGCGGTCGCGCAAGGCAATCTCAGGCGCAAACTGACGGTCGACGCGAAGGGAGAGATCGCCCTGCTGGCCGACACCATCAACGGCATGATCGAGACGCTTGCCACCTTTGCCGACCAGGTGACCAACGTCGCCCGTGAGGTGGGCATCGAGGGTAAGCTCGGTGGTCAGGCGCGTGTGCCAGGTGCCGCCGGCCTCTGGCGCGACCTGACCGACAATGTCAATCAACTCGCTGCCAATCTGACCACCCAGGTGCGTGCCATCGCCGAGGTTTCGACGGCGGTGACCAAGGGCGATCTTACCCGTTCGATCAGCGTCGAAGCCTCCGGCGAGGTCGCCGCGCTGAAAGACAACATCAACGAAATGATCCGCAATCTGAAGGATCAGACGCTGAAGAATGCCGAGCAGGACTGGTTGAAGACCAATCTCGCCCGGTTTTCGCGCATGCTGCAAGGCGAGCGCGACCTTGCCACCGTCTCGCGGCTCATCATGTCCGAACTCGCTCCTCTGGTGAACGCCCAGTATGGGGTGTTCTACGTCACCAATCGCGACGAGGAGGAATCCTATCTTGAGCTGGCGGCTTCCTATGGCGCCGAGAGCAAGGCTGCCATCAAGCAGCGGCTTGATCTGCGAGAGGGCCTGGTTGGGCAAAGTGCCGCCGACAAGCGCGCCATCATGCTGGACAATGTGCCGCCAGAATTCCTTCGGGTCACATCTGGTCTTGGCAGCGCCTCGCCAGCCAATGTCATCATCCTGCCTGCCCTGTTCGAGGATGAAGTCAAAGCCGTCATCGAGCTCGCCTCGTTCGGCGAGTTTCGTGACACACACCAGTCGTTCCTCAACCAGCTCATGGAATCCGTCGGCATCGTTCTCAACACCATCGCTGCGACGATGCGCACGGAGGGCCTGCTCAAGCAGTCGCAACTGCTGACGTCGGAATTGCAAGCGCGTCAAACCGAGCTGACAAAAAAGCAGGAAGAGCTGCATGCGACAAACGAGGAGCTGCAGGAAAAGGCGCAGCTGCTCGAGAACGAAAAGAAGCAGGTCGAAAACAAGAATCTCGAAATCGAGATGGCGCGACGCGCGCTGGAGGAAAAAGCCGAGCAACTGGCGCTCACGTCGAAATACAAATCCGAATTCCTGGCCAATATGAGCCACGAACTGCGCACGCCGCTCAATTCGCTGCTCATTTTGTCAAACCTGCTGGCGACCAACCAGCACGGCAACCTCAACGAAAAACAGGTAGAGTTCGCCCGCACCATCAATTCGGCAGGAACCGATCTTCTCAGCCTCATCAACGATATCCTCGATCTGTCGAAGATCGAGTCGGGCACTGTTTCCATCGACATCAACGATATGCCGGTGACGCATCTTCGCCAGCATATGGAACGAACTTTTCGTCAGCTGGCAGCCGACAAGGGACTTGGCTTCACCATCAAGGTCGATCCGGCGCTTCCCGACACGGTCCGCACAGATGAGAAACGCTTGCAGCAGATTGTCCTCAACCTGCTTTCCAACGCATTCAAATTCACCTCGGAAGGCGAGGTCAGCCTGAACTTCCGGGTTGAAAAGGCCGGCCGCCGCAATGGCGCGACGCAGCCGGTGAAGGCTCTCGCGATCGCCGTCACCGACACCGGCATTGGCATTCCAGAAGACAAACAGAAGCTGATTTTCGAGGCCTTCCAGCAGGCCGACGGCACCACCAGCCGCAAGTATGGCGGCACCGGCCTTGGGCTCTCGATCAGCCGCGAGATCGCTCGCTTGCTTGGCGGCGAATTGCGGGTCGAAAGCACGCCGGGCAAGGGGTCGACATTTACCCTCATCATCCCGTTCGACGGCCCCCGCGTGACGACAGTACAGTCGACCTTGGCTCCGGCGGCGGAGGCGGTTGCTGCGACAGCTCTGCTCAGCAGTCCGCCCTCGGCAGAGCTGATCGACGACCGCGATTTAATCCTACCCACCGATCGGATCGTGTTGATCGTCGAAGACGATCCGACCTTTGGCGGGTTGCTGCTTGGCCTCGCCCGGTCGGCCGGGCTGAAAGGCGTTCTGTCGACTGCAGGTTCCGGCACGCTGGCATTGGCCCGCAAGCTCGTTCCCGACGCAATCACACTTGATCTCGGACTTTCGGATATCGATGGCTGGGTGCTTTTCGATCTGCTGCGGCATGACCAGAAGACGAGGGGAATTCCTATCCATGTCATCTCGGGTGCCGAAGACATCGACAGTCTCGCACGCAAGGGGGCGTCCAGCATTTCCACCAAGCCCGTTTCCTCGGACGAGCTGATGAAGGTGTTTCAGGATATCCACTCGAAGAAGCTCCGCGTTCAGCGCCGCGTTCTGGTCGTGGACCCTGACCCGGAGCGGCGTCTGGCTCTGGTCGAGGCAATCCGCGACGGCGTAACGTCGGTCACCGCGATCGGTCGTGTTGCGGCAAATGCAGAAGACGTTGGCCTCGCCTTCTATGATGCCGTCGTGCTCGGCTTTGGACGCTCCGCCAAGGACAACGCAAAGGCGCTGGACGAGATCACCGGCCAATTCGGCGAAGCCTTGCCGCAGCTGCTGTTCTTTACGCCTCACCCGGACGCGCTTGAACAGGTACTGGCATTGAACCCGGCCTTGGCGGAAGCACCGCGGGCGGAGAACTTCGCTCAATTGGCGCTGCATATTTCGGCAACGCTGCCGGGAGAAGGTCGCCAAGAGGCCTGGGCAGGAACTGAACATAACGGCAAGTCCGATCTCGCCGGGGCGAAAGTTCTCATCGTCGACGACGACATTCGCAACATCTATTCGCTCACCAGTGTTCTGGAGACCTATGACATACAGGTTCTGCATGCCGAGCGGGGCCGTGATGGCATCGCGCTTCTTGAACAGGCGCCCGATGTCGACGTGGCATTGATCGATATCATGATGCCGGAGATGGACGGCTACGAGACGATGCGGCGGATTCGCGGCACACCGGCGATTGCTCATATCCCGCTGATTTCCGTCACCGCAAAGGCGATGAAGGGGGATCGGCAAAAATGTCTGGATGCCGGGGCTTCCGACTACATCGCCAAACCCGTCGACCTGGATCTCCTGCTGGCGCTGCTTCGTGTCTGGATCGGGCGTGCCCGATCCCGTGTCGAGAGCCCGGAAAAAATTCTCCTGGCAGCGAACTGACGGCCGTTCGATGCAAAAGCTGGCAAGAAACAGGGTAAGGAAACTTGAGGTGGCAGCTCTTGCCGAAGGGCCGGCAAGAGCCCGCATCCTGGCGGTGGACGACGATGAGCGCAATCTGCTGGCGATCAGCGAAGTGCTCGCGACTATCGGAGAGGTCATCTGCGCCCAATCGGGCGAAGAGGCTCTGCGCTTTCTGCTGAAAGAGGAGTTCGCCGTCATTCTCCTGGATGTCCTCATGCCAGGGTTGGACGGGTATGAAACGGCCGCACTTATCCGCCAGCGCGAGCAATCCAAGCGCACCCCAATCATCTTCTTGACCGCCATCAACAAGGAGGATGCGCATATGCTGCGCGGCTATGATGCCGGCGCGGTCGACTATGTGTTCAAGCCATTCGATCCGATCATGCTGCGTTCGAAAGTCGCGGTTTTCGTCGAACTCCACGAGAAGACGCTCGAGATCCAGCGCAAGGCGGAGGTCGAGCAGGGACTATTGGCGCAGGCGTTGCAGGCGCACAAGGACAAGCTTCAGGCCGAACGCGCGCTGCGCAGCGCCGAGCAACGGCAGGACGCCATCCTGAATTCGTTGCCGGTCTGCTTTCATGCTCGGGCAGCCGAGCCGCCCTTTGCGGCGCGCTTTGTTACGGAGGGCGTCGAGCGCTTGACCGGCTTTGCGCCTGAATACCTGACATCGGATCCGGAGTTCGGTCTCAGCCGCGTTCATCCGGACGACCTGCCGCGATTGAAGCAAGCGCTGCTGGCGGCAAAAACCACCGGCTCCTATACGTGCGAGTTCCGCTGGCAATGCGCCAATGGCGAGTATCGCATTTTTCTCGACCAGGGGGTGATGTCGGACGGCTCAGATGGCCGTGAACCGGAAATCATCGGCACATTGCTTGACATCACCGAGCGGCGCGGTCTTGAGGATCAGCTGCTTCAATCCCAGCGCATCGACGCTATCGGCAAGCTAACCGGCGGCCTGGCGCATGATTTCAACAACCTGCTCGCCGCAATTCTCAGTGGGTTAGGGCTGCTTGAACGCCGGGCCACGTTGGATGATCAGGCGCAACAGGTACTCGACCTGACGCGGCGTTCTGCAAAACAAGGCGCTGACCTTGTGGCGCGAATGCTGGCATTCTCGCGGCGCCAGACCCTGAAGCCGGAAGCGGTGCGCCTTGCTGCGCTGGGCGACACGATGAATGGATTGGTGGCGCCCGTACTGGGGGGGTTGATCCGTTTCGACTGGCAGATCGATGACACGATCTGGCCGGTGCATGTCGATGCAGGCCAACTTGAATTGGCCCTGATGAATCTGGTTTTCAACGCGCGTGACGCCATGCCCTCTGGCGGGACAATAACCGTGCATGCGCAGAATCGATCGATCGTGACGCAAACAGAGGATATTCCGCCGGGCGACTATGTCCTGATCGCCGTCAAGGACACCGGATCCGGCATACCACCCGATCTTGTCGCCAAGGTCGTCGAACCGTTCTTCACCACCAAGCCGGTCGGTAAGGGAACGGGCCTCGGTCTCAGCACGGTCTACGGCTTCATGAAGCAGTCAGGTGGGACACTTCGCATAGAAAGCGTCGTCAACCGCGGAACTACCATGCAACTCTGGCTGCCACGTTCGACCGAACAGCCGGTGGATCCTGCGGTGGAACCCGACATTGAACGAGCGTTCGCCGATGCCGGAATGGAGCACCCATCAATCCTCCTGATCGACGACAGCCATGTTTTGCGGCAATTGACCGCCGAGTCCCTTCGCCAGCGCGGTTTCGAGGTGACCTGCGCGGGAGGAGGGGCGGAGGCGCTGGCCATGATGGAGCGCACTCCCGACAAGTTCGACGTCATTATCACCGACTTCGCCATGCCACTCGTATCCGGCGTCGACGTAATCCGCTTCGCGCGCAATTTGCGCTCGGACTGGCCAGCGGTCATGATCACGGGCTATGCCGATGCCCGGGAGATTGCCGATCGGCCAGCCGACGTGCCCTTGCTCGGCAAGCCCTTCCGCGACGAGGATCTGTTCGAAGCGATTTTCTTCGCGATAGAGAATGCGGCCCCCCAAAGGATCAAAACCGGCTAGCGCTTAGGGATTGTCGACGGTCTGGCGACGTCGGCAGGCCGGGCAGATCGAGACCGCACTTTCGGGGCACGGCGACAAGGGCCGCATTCCTGATCGGCAATCTGGGTCGTTCGCGGCGCTACCAGCGCTCCTCGGTGTCGCGGTCCGGTAGGTCTATTCCGCAGCACACCCAACCAAGGCGCTGCGCTGAACCGTAGTTGTACCGAGGCACCAGGTGAGCCGGATCATCGAAGGTACCGACGTGCAGCGCGATCTCGGTTGGCGACGCGTCGAAGCAAAGGCTGAGCGGCGACCCGCATTCTGGGCAGAAGCCTCTTTGCGCGATCGGCGAAGACCTTCGATATGTTGGCGTTCCGGAATTCCAGCTCAGGCTTTGGCAGGGCATCCAGGCAAGAACTGCAAACGCGCTGCCGGTCGCTCGTCTGCACATATCGCAGTGGCAGTAGTGAACCCTCGGTTCGATCCCGGCGCTGAATCGGATCCTGCCACAGAGACATCCGCCCTTGATGGCCAAGGAGCCGGGTAGGCGCTTGCCAACCTCACGCATCAAGATCGATCAAGGCGGCGCCGAACGCTCCGATCGCAGTCAAAGAGGCACTGCCGATGTTCTTGTCGGCGATGCTCTTGTCGGTTGCGAAGGCGGTCAGCGAGCTTGAGTTTCATGGCGTTCCGAACCTGTTGCGGGGCAGTTAATGGGCATGGTGCTCGGCATTCCGCTTGCGTGTTGCCGCTGCCTTCTTTGCCGATTCCGATCGGCTTGCGGCTGACCGTGAAGCCGATGCCTTGCCGCCGCTTTTCCCACCCTTGTGGGCCGCGGGGTGTCCGGTGTGTTTACCACGACCCGAGCCGCCTTCTTTCTTGCCGCCGCCATCGTCCTTGTTGACGGTCGCCCATGCCCGGCGCTCGGATTCCTTCTCGGAAACACCGCGCTTCTCATAGCCCGCGGCAATGTGGTCGGCTTTGCGTTCCTGTTTGTCACTGTATTTCGATTTGTCGCCTCGTGGCATGGTCGTTCTCCTGGCTCAATGATGTTTGAACGGGATGCCGGCGGGAGAGTTCCAAGCGGAAATTCAGAAAACTGAAAACGCGGGCGAGGATTTCGACCAACGCGGAGCGCTATTGCTCCGGAGCCGTGGCGGGTGCCGTGCAGCGGCGGCCCACGGCACCGATCACGCGTTTCTTGAAGCGACCGAGCACGGCAAGCGTCTCCCTGGAGACGACGTCGTCGCGTGCCGTCTACTCGGTAGCCCAATGCAATGAAATACGTTCCGCGACCTCAGTAGCCACCGACCACCGGCAGGATCTCTCCCGTGATGTAACTCGAGCAATGCGACGAGGCGAGGAACACGTAAGCCGGGGCAAGTTCTTCCGGTTGCGCTGGCCGTTTCATCGGCGTATCCGCGCCGAATTTCGAGACGTCGTCGGCTTCCTTGTCCGAAGGGTTGAGCGGCGTCCACACCGGACCTGGCGCGACCGCGTTTACCCGGATGCCCTTGCCGATCAGATTGCCCGAAAGCGCTCGCGCGAAGGCATGAATGCCGCCCTTGGTCATCGAATAGTCAACCAGTTGCTTGGAACCGTCGATGCCGGTCACCGAACCGGTATTGATGATCGCGGAGCCCGGCTCCATGTGCGGCACGCTCTCCTGCGCCATATGAAAATAGCCGTAAAGATTGGTCTTCAGCGTCGTGTCGAAATGTTCCTCGGTCAGGTCGTTGAAGTCACTGGAATGGATTTGGAAAGCGGCGTTGTTGACCAGCACGTCGATCCTGCCGAATTTTTCGACCGTCAGCGCCACGGCGTTGCGGCAATGCTCGCGTTCACTGACATCGGCTTTTATCAGTATGCAACGCCGGCCTTCCTTTTCGACGGCGTTTTTGGTCGCTTCGGCGTCCCTGTCTTCACTCAAGTATACGATCGCAATGTCGGCGCCCTCGCGGGCGAACAAGACTGCCACCGAACGGCCGATGCCGGAATCACCACCCGTGATAAGCGCTACCTTGTCATCGAGTTTTTTCGATCCGAGGTAGTAAGGCGCATCGTAGAGCGGAGCGGGCTCGATCGCCCATTCATGCCCCGGTTTGGGTTGATGCTGCTCGGGAAAAGGTGGCTCGGGATATTTGCGAGCGCCGGCTTGCATCGCTTGTTGCATTTTGCCATTGCTCTTCGTCTCGTCTTTGGCGTCGATACCACGCTGGATATGGCGTTGCTTGGCGGCTTCGGCTGAAGTCTGCGACTTAGTCTGCATGGCTTTCTCCTGTGCTCGGAGAACGAACAACGCATGCCGGGCAAAAAAGTTTGCGCAAATATCTCGATCCCGAAAGGGCTCGCCATTGCGAACAGCCTGCGAGGGGCGTGGAGCATTGGTCGTCAATGAGATCGGAATTGCCATGCCGGCGGCGTTCAGACAAACACCACATTCATTACCCGCTCAAAGCACGCTTTTTTCAGAACCATAGGGTTTGGCAATGCGGACCATGCCTTTCGTCCGAAGGCGCTGGTATAAATAGAAAATCGTCATCAAGCCGATTGCTGTTCCAGCACCAAGACACAGCGCGAGCAATAGTTCTGCACCGACACGAAACGCAAGCAGAGTAACGCCCGCCGCAGCGACGATGGCATTTATGAATGCGATCATAGTCGCTGCGGTGGTCAGGTACGCCAGGAGAGGCCCAGTACGAAGAGAAGGTTCGGCGTCATTTTCGGGCCAGCGACCGAATTCCTTGGAAAACTGGAAGGCAGCCTCGTCGCCCAAAGTTCGATAGTAGGCTCTGATCCGGGCAATGCCGATATGGGCCTGCATGTTCTCAGCGGCGATGTCGACCAACCTCAAGACGGTAAAGGCACCCAGTAAAAAGACCGATGGCAGCACAACCGCGACAAACGGCAGGAAGAACTCGGAGGACTGCGTAACAAAGCCCGTTGCCACCAGAGCGCTCGACAGAGACATAATGTAGATGGTCGTTCGCGACGCCATTTCACTTATGGACGTGCTGATCGCTGTCTGCTGCACGAAATGCTCTGTCGTCAGGGCCGCGAGAAACGAAGCATCGGGTGTCGGCGTGTCAGCCATGGAGTATGCTCCTGTCGGGTCGACCTGAGTTTTTCTTCGATATAGTGCTTGCGAGGCTGGCCGCCACTGGATGCTCCCGACGCCTGACCCATGCCGGTTTTATTGTGCCATATCCAGCGAGCCCGCATCAGCGATCAGAAAGGGCCGATCATGTGGTCAGCAGATGCTGGCCATATCGCAGGCGAAATGTCTGCCGTGGTCAATCCGTATGGCCTCCTGTTGGGGATCCGGGTCGAAGCGCATTCGCGGCGGTTGCAGTTGGGGGCGGTTCCGCGGCGGCGCTGATGCGAGTTCGCGCATTCGTGGCAGCGGCCTCGAAACGAATTCGGTCCCTAGGCCGGCAACGCAAATTCACCGGCAAGTTCAATGGTGCGGGCTTGCGGGCCGACTTTTCGGTGGCGAAGCCCATGACCACGGTCCACCAAACTCATAAATCAGCAGCCCGGATCCTGCCTACTGCGGTATCTCCAGGCCCTGCCGCAATCCTGTCGCGACGACTGAGACCCTGAATTTTCCGGCGAGTGCCCGGTCGAATATGGCGCCGACGATGATGTCGGCGTCGGCGTCGACCTCCTCGCGGATGCGGGTGGCAGCCTCATCGACTTCGAACAGCGTCATGTCCATGCCGCCCGAGATCGAGACCAGGACGCCCTTGGCGCCGATCATCGAGGCTTCGTCGAGAAGTGGGTTTGCTATCGCCGCTTCGGCGGCCTTCCTGGCGCGGTCCTCGCCCGTGGCTTCCCCGGTACCCATCATTGCGCGGCCCATGTCGCGCATCACCGACTTCACGTCGGCGAAGTCGAGATTGATCAGCCCCTCCTTGACGATGAGATCGGTTATGCAGCCGACGCCGGAATAAAGGACGCGATCAGCCATGGCGAAGGCGTCCGCGAAAGTCGTCTTTGCGTCGGCGATCCTGAAGAGGTTCTGGTTCGGAATAACGATCACGGTATCGGCGCATTCGCGAAGCTGCTCGATGCCCTCTTCGGCGGCTTGCATGCGGCGCTTCCCTTCGAAGGTGAACGGCTTGGTGACGACCGCCACCGTCAGGATGCCGGCTGCCCGTGCAGCGTTCGCTATGACGGGCGCGGCACCGGTTCCAGTTCCGCCTCCCATGCCGGCGGTCACGAAGCACATATGGGTTCCCGCTAGGTGGTCCCTGATCTCGTCGATCGATTCCTCGGCTGCCGCGCGGCCGACCGCCGGCAGCGACCCGGCGCCCAGGCCTTCCGTGACATGGGCACCCAGCTGGATCAGCCGCGATGCTTTCGACATGGTCAGTGCCTGGGCATCGGTGTTGGCGACGATGAACTCCGCACCCTGCAGATTTTCGGCAATCATGTTGTTGACCGCGTTGCCGCCGCCACCGCCGACACCAATAACGGTTATCTTCGGCCGCATTTCCGAGATGACGGGCCTTGCCGCGGTGCTCATCGTCTTGTCTCCTTGGAATTGATCGACAAAAAAGTTCCCGGAACGCGCCGCTTGAACACGCCAGGTGCAAGAATCACGTTCTATCGCTTGGCACAGGGAATCAGAGGGTGAACTTTGCGGCAAGACAAGATGTGGGACTTGTACCATATGCGCCTGAATGAGCCGACCTTTTGAACGGGTCTCCAGTTCAATCTTCCGGAATCGGCTCGGATTCTGGCCAGCGAAAATCCACAATCTCCGGGATCCAACCCCTCCAAGCTTCACGCGCCCGCCTCACGCGCCAGAACCTTGAGAATCTGGCGGCCGATCGACGCCTGACGCTTAGCGGATCGGCATCTTGCCGCGAAACAGCGGCTGATGGGCCCGCATCAGAGCGGCAATCCGGTCGGCAATCTTTCGTACCGGCGGGGAGTGGCGTTCCTCATGGTGGGTGACGATCCACTGGTCGGTTTCGAGTTCTGGGATAGGATGAGCGACGCGAACCAGCCGCGGATCGCTGTCACCGACGAAGCACGGAAAGATCGAAAGGCCGGCGCCTGCGGCCACCAATTCGCGCACTGAATGGGTGTTGTTGCCGCGCACGGCGATGCGATCGCCGTGATGGGCTTGCAGCCAGCGCGCCGAGGCAATGTTTGCCCCTTCGCCGGTGACGCCGACGAACAACCCGGCGGCGATGCCGTTGATCAGGTGGCGTCCGGAATAGATGGCATACGCGACCTTGCCGCTCTGACGGCCGGCCAGCCACTGTTCGGTCGGGCGCTCGCTGCGGATGCCGATATCGGCGGCGCGGCGACCTATGTCGACCCGGTCGGTGGTGGTGACGAGTTCGACCCTGATGCCGTCATCGACCGTCCAGATTTCGCCGATATGGCCCGAAACGAAGGCCGAGGTCCATGGCCCGGCCGAGACGCGGACAATGCGGTCGGGCAGGTTTCCCTCGCGCCAGCGGGTCAGCGACTGCATTGCTGCCTCGACGTCTTCGGCGCGCCGCAGCAGTTCTTCACCAATCGGGGTTAGCCGGTAGCCGGTCTGCTGCCGTACGAACAGCGCTTCACCGATCTGCTTTTCGAGCGCGGTGACGCGTCGTCCGAGTGTGGCTGCGCTGAGGCGCGTGGTTGCCGTAGCCGCGCTCAGGCCACCCAGCCGCGCAACGTCGAGAAACAACCTCAGATCGTCCCAGCCAATATCCATTTTGCAGAAATGAAAAACTCCTTGCGACCGTGGCTGTAGCGCGAAGCGGCCATCACGCGCAAGTATATAGGCATTGGAAGCGTTTGATAATTCTGCCCTGGCGGGAAAATGACAGGCACCTCGGTTGGCCAGGCAGTCAGCGCAATCCGTTCGATCGTGCATACGCTTTGCGCGATTGCTTTGCGTTTTCGACCAATCCAAGAGCGTGGGTATCCCGCTCGCCAAGGAGACGATCATGTTGCATGAACTTCGACACCGTTTCGCCTGCTGGCTTGCCTATCGCCAGACGATCGCGAGCTTGAGGCGGCTTCCAGACAGCATATTGGCGGATGCGGGCCTTTCTCGCGAAGAGCTCCGCGAGCGTGCCCGCGACGCCGGCCTGCGTCGCTGAGATTGGAGGCGGGCATGCAGAGAATGGAGCCGGCGGCGAGAAGCAATCAGGCGTCGTCTCCTCACTGCTGAGCTGCGGCTGAATGCGCCAATACGGGTGCCACGCTTGATGCCGCCGCAGTTTCGCTCCACATCGTGAGGGATGAAGACCGAGAAATCCGAGCGGCGGCGGACTTTGCTGTGGGCCTTGCCCGCATCGCTGGTCCTGCATGCGCTCATCACCGCGTTCCTGGTCTATGGCCTGCCCGTTCCTGCCCAGCAGCCGCAGGAGGAGCAACCTATCAATGTCGCACTCGTGCCGCCGCCCGAACCACCAAAGCCGAAACCCGAAGCCAAAAGTCAGCCTGAAAAGAAGGTCGAAAAGTCGGTACCGGACAACCTGCCGTCAGAGAAAGTCCTGAAGCCTGCATTCCAGTTCGGTGACAAAGACACCGGCCCCAGGAAATCGCTGGATGGGAGAAGCGCTCAGGACCAAGCGTCGTCCACCGCCAAGGACAGCGAGCCCAAGCCGGCTGCCACGCCAACCGATGCGGAGAGCAGATCTGAACCGACGCCCGACGCTGCAAAGCCGGCGGAGCCAGCCAGCATCGATGAGAAGCCGGAAGCTGACACACAGGAGGCGGGAGCTCCTGACGCCGACAGGCACGAATCGGCCGCTGCAATACCTTCGGCTGATGATGGCGGTGAGATCGAGCTTCCTGCGTCGGCTCAGGCGCCTGAGGCCAGACCCGACACTGCACCGAAACCCAGCCCGGCGAAGGCCGCGAAGCCGCCGCGCGCAAAGGCCGCAGAGCCAAACCCCACGGCCAACTCACTAGCGTATGCGGGGCTTCCGGGTGTTCGCAAGCTTTTTTCAAAAGGCGCTACCGGCGATCCCTTCGCAACGAACTCGATGGCCGACGTGCCACGGGGGCAACGCGTAGCCGACCTTTGCTCCAATCTTCTGGGTCAGCAACTGAACGACGCCGCTTATCGCCCCGTATTGCTCCCAAGCATTCCACTAGAGGTCGGCAATCTTCTGGACGCCCCGGATACCGCTTTTCGTACCGCGACGACTTGGTATCATGTGCGCTTTCACTGTGGGATCGACACCAATGCGACGCATGTGACGTCCTTCACCTTCCGTATCGGAGCCGCCGCTTCACCCGAGGAAAGCGTTTTTCTGGATCGGGAGGCCCGTCGGCAGGGTTTTCGAGTGGGACCAGGCATGTAGCCGAAGGCAAGGGTCTCAAAACCCACGTATTGCGGGCAACAATCACCTCTTGAACGGCTGCATGCCGAATGCCGTTGCTGCCGGGCCTCAGCCCTTCACTGGATTGGCTTTGCGCCACTCCTCATATTCGCCGCGAGCATCGTCGTGCAGCGGATAGTAGCGCTGCAGCGGGGCGCCCTGCATGAGCTTCTCGCGCGAGAACTCCTCCCAATCGTGATGTTTTTTCGATTCTTCAATTACCTTTGCCGCCATTGCGACGGGAAGCACAACCGCCCCGTCGTCGTCTGCGATGATAATGTCGCCCGGGATCACCGTGACACCACCACAGGCTATCGGAACGTTGACGGCGTTCGGGTAGATGCTGGTTTGCACATGGTAGTTGGGCGTCCAGCCGCGCAGCCATAGGGGCAGATCGAGCTTCTCGACATTGGGCCGGTCGCGCATGCAGCCGTCGATTACGATGCCCGCGCCGCCTCTGCCCTTGAAATAGGTCGACATCATATCGCCGAAGACGCCCGAGCTCATGTCACCGCGCGCGTCGACGACGACCACATCGCCTTCCTGCGCGTGATAGAGCACGTGCCGGTGCAGTTGCGTTTCCGGGTCGGCGTATTCTCCCTCGCTGAAGAGGTCCGGCCGCTGCGGCAGGAACTGCAGCGTCAGCGCCGGCCCGACGATCGACTTCCCATGGTTCTGCGCCACCGGACCGACCATGTGAGGATTGCGGAAACCCATGTGGCCCAGCGTGCCGGCAACCGTCGCGGCGCCGATTTCCCTCAGGGCGTCAATGAGGTCTTTGGACGGTCGCGTGATGTCAGGGATATGCGTCATTGTGGACTCCGGTTGAGATGGAACTACCAGTTCGTAACAGACCCGTCCCGGCGCCTGAGGTGAGGCGCTTCCCAGAAACGAAAAGCCTCCGCCTGGACCGCCGCTTCGTTGACCTCGACGCCGAGGCCCGGCAGGTCGCTGACCGGATAGTCGGCACCGTCGAGCCGTGGCTGCACGGGGAAGAAGTCGGAATTGTCGAAGCCCAGCTTCGTCTCGGGTTCCCTGGTCTCGAGCCACGCGAAGTTGGGTACGGCGGCGGCGAGATGCAGGGTCGCGGCCGTGCACACCGGACCAAGCGGATTGTGCGGCATCAGGTCGACATAGTGCGCCTCGCTCCAGCCGGCGACTTTCATCGCCTCGGTGAGCCCGCCGACATTGCAGACATCGAGACGGTTGAACTGATGGATGCCGCGCTCGATGTAGGGCAGGAACTGCCACTTGCTGGCAAATTCCTCGCCGATGGCAAAGGGAATGTCGGTCATCCTGCGCAGGGATTCGTAGGCTTCAGGTGTCTCGTCGCGGATCGGCTCCTCGAGAAAATCAAGCACGCCGCGGCCGAGCTTGTTGCAGAAGCTCGCCGCCTCTGCCACCGACAGCCGATGATGATAGTCGATGCCGAGAACGACGTCGTCGCCAAGCGCCTCGCGCGCCTTGTTCAGCATGCTCGCGGTAGCGCCGATCGACTCGCGGGGTTCGAAGATGTCCCTGCTGCTTTGCCCTGCGGGGAAGAAGCGGATCGCCTGCCACCCCCGTGCGCGCAGCTCCCGGGCTCGTTCGATGGCGACGTCGCCCTCGGCCTCGTCTCCGGTCGAGGCGAAGGTGGGGATGCAGTCGCGCTGCTTGCCGCCCAGCAGTTCGTAGACAGGCACCCCCAGCGCCTTGCCCTTGATGTCGTGCAGGGCGATGTCGATGGCGGAAATCGCCGCCTGCAGAACGCGCCCGCCCTCGAAGTACTGGCTGCGATATGCCTCCTGCCAGATCCGCCCGATCTGCATCGGGTCGCGGCCGATGAGAAACTCGCGATAATGCTCGACCGCGCCGGCAACGGCCTTTTCGCGCCCGCTCAAGCCGCTCTCGCCCCAGCCGAAGACGCCCTGGTCGGTCTCGATCTTGACGAGCATCTGATTACGCGTTCCAACCCATACAGGATAGGGTTTGATCGCGGTGATCTTAAGCTTTTCAGTCATCCCCAACGTTCCCAATGAACCCCGTCTTGTCTCAGCCGGCCTTGAGGGCCAGTTCAGTTTCGCCATCGAACAGATGCAGCCGCTCCTGGTCGAACTCGAGCCAGATCTGCTCGTCAGGTGCGACGACGATGTTGGGGGACACGCTGATGTTGACGATGGCGCCTGACAGCAACGCCTGCACGAAGGTGACATCTCCGGTCGGCTCCACTGTATAGGCCCTGGCCGGGACGCTGCCTGGCACCGCGCTCTTGTGGAGCCTGATGGTCGAGTGACGTGCGCCGAGCACGACTTTCCTCGACGTTGCCTTCGCAACCTTCCGGGCGTTGAGCGGCGAGAGCTCAAGGCTCCAGCCCTCCGCGCCGGTCAACGCAGTGTTGCCGTTTGCTGTCGATGCCTCCAGTGGAACAAGGCTCATCGCCGGGCTGCCGATGAAGCTGGCGACGAACATGTTCACCGGATGGGCAAAGACCTGCGCCGGAGAATCGTATTGCAACAGGTAGCCGCCGTTCATCACCGCCATCTTGTCGGCCATGGTCACGGCTTCGAGCTGGTCGTGCGTGACATAGATGATGGTCGCCTTGAGGTCCTGGTGGAAGCGCTTGATCTCCGAGCGCATCTGGACGCGCAGTTTGGCGTCGAGGTTGGAGAGCGGCTCGTCCATGAGGAAAACGGCAGGGTCGCGGACGAGGGCGCGCCCCAAGGCGACACGTTGCTGCTGCCCGCCTGAAAGTTCGCGCGGCTTGCGCTCGAGAAGGTGCGTCATGTCGAGCACGCGCGCCGCTTCCTTGACCTTCCTGTCGATCTCGTCCCTGGGCAGCTTGCGCATCTGCAGCGGGAACGCCAGGTTCTTGTAGACCGATTTCTGCGGGTAGAGCGCGTAGTTCTGGAACACCATCGCGATGTCCCGGTCCTTGGGGTCGAGGTCGTTGACCACGCGGTCGCCGATGACGATGTCGCCCGATGTGACCGGGATCAATCCCGCGACAAGATTGAGCGTGGTTGTCTTGCCGCAGCCCGAAGGGCCGACGAGCGCAACGAACTCGCCGTCATTGACCGTCAGCGAAACGTCGTTGACAGCTTTGAAGCCGCCATAGGTCTTGACGAGATCTCTCAGGACCACGTGGGCCATCGGCAACTCCCTACGGCATGATGCCGAAAAGTGTGAAGCGGTTTTCGGACGACATCATGCTCTATCTCTTTGATTTAGAGGCGGATTCAGATTTCAGGTCGAACAGACCTGAAATCATCCGGCTCTAGTGTTTGACCGCGCCTTCTGTAAGGGCGCGTACGAAGTATCGTTGCAGGAGGAGGAACAGCACCACGACGGGCACGCTCATCATGAAGCTGGCCGCCATCAGGCCCGGAAAGTCCGTCGTATTCTCCGAGAAGAAACGCTGTATGCCGACCGGCAGGGTCAACTGCTCGTTCTTGGAAAGGAAGGTGTAGGCATAGATGTACTCGTTCCAGGCGCCAATGAAGGAATAGATCGCGGTGGCGATGATTCCGGGCGTCGAGAGAGGCATCACGATCAGGATGAAGGCCTGGAACCGGGTCGCCCCATCGATCCGCGCCGCCTGCTCGAGCTGCACCGGAATGTTGTCGTAAAAGCCCTTGAGCAGCCAGATCGCCAGCGGCAGGCCGAAGGTGAGATAGGTGAGAATGAGCGAGCCATGCGTGTTCACCAAACCGATCGCGCGCATCAGGATGAAGAGGGGCACGAGAAAGATCACCGCCGGGAACATGTTGCGCAAAAGCACGGTGAAGAACAGGAAGTTTCGACCGGGGAAACGAAAGCGCGAAAACGCGTAGGCAGCAGGAACGGCCACGATCACCGAAAGGATTGTGGTGACCGTCGACACGTAGAGGCTATTCCAGAAAAAACGCAGGAAGTCCTGACCGACGCTGTTTTGCGGATCGAGCAGCTTCTGGTAGCTGGCCAGGGTAGGCTCTTCCGGCCACCATTGCGGCGGGAACTGCATCGCCGCGAAGCCGGACTTGATCGATGTGATCAGCATCCAGATCATCGGCAACGCGGTGTAAAGCAGCATGAACACGAGGAAGATGCGCCCGGCCCACCGCCATCCGTCGATGCGCATGCGGCGCCGGGCCGGACCTCGAGGAGCTGTTTCGACAATCGTGCTCATGCGCCGCCCTCCTTGCGCTCGTTGCCGGCCAGCGCACGAACGTAGAAGTAGCCCAGCACCATCAGCATGAGGAACAGGAGCACCGAATAGGCCGATGCGACGCCCCATCGCTGCCGGCCGAAGGCGAGCTCATAAATGTGGGTGATCCAGATGTGCGAAGCGTTCGACGGCCCACCACCGGTCATGATCCACGGGATGATGAAGGAATTGAAATTGGCCACTGCGAGCAGCAGGATCGTCACCGTCGAGACGTTGCGCAGATGCGGGAAGGTGACGTGCCAGAAACGCTGCCATGCATTGGCCCCGTCGACTTCCGCGGCGCGCAGCAACTGGTCGGGGACCGTCTGCAAGCCGGCCATCATCATGATCATGGCAAACGGAAACTCGCGCCAGATGTTGACGACGATCAAGGAGGGCAGCACCGTGCTGACGTTGTCGATGAAGTTCGGCGGCCGGTCTGCCAATCCGAGGCCGACCACCACCGCGCCGATGATGCCGAAGTCCGAATGGTAGATCCACTTCCAGATATAGGAGGCGGCAACCGCGCTGATGACCCAGGGAATGATCAGGATAGCGCGCAGGACACCCCGGCCGATAAACTCGCGGTGGAGGGCCAGCGCGGCGGCAAATCCCAAGGCAAAGGCAACGAAGGTAGATGCGATCGTCCAGATCAGGGTGTTCAAGGTGACTTTCCAGAACACCTGACTGGTGAGGATGGCCGTGTAGTTGTCCAATCCGATGAAGGTCTTGTCGCGGAGCTGCAGGCCAGGCGGCGTCTTAAAGAACGACAGCTCGACCGTGTAGTAGATCGGATAGGCGATGACGATGAGCATCACGGCGATCGCTGGAAGCACGTAAGCGTAGTCGGCGCGATGCTCCCAGATATTCCGCAGCACGCCGGAGCTACCTGGTTGCAATCTTCGGCGAGCCTCGGCCTTGCCGGTCACGATCGTCACGATGGCGTGCCCTTGTTGTTCGGAGCAAACCGGCTGCACGCACTATCGGCACAGCCGGTCGGATCGCAGGTCAGGCCCGGACTAGAGTCCGTCCATCAGGTTCTTCACCTTCTCGGCCGCGTCATCCGCTGCCTGGTCGACGGTCATCGCTCCGGTCAGGGCGTTCTGCAGCATGTCCGGGACGATGATATTCATGATCTCGGGGGATTGCGGCAGCGCCGGGAACGGAATGCCGTATGGCAACATCGAGGTCGTGACATCGAGGAACTTGATGTTGTCCAGACGTTCCTTCATCCATTTGGTCTTGAAGCCGTTGAGGTTGCCCGGGTTCGAGCCGGCATACGCCATCTTCAGCGACCATTCAGGGCTCGTCCACATGCAGATGATGGCCTTTGCAGCCGGCTCGTCCACCTTGCCGCCCTCGACATATTCGGGCTTCAGGATGTGAATGTTCGAGCCGCCAAACACGACGGCGCGCTTGCCGTCGGGGCCGGTCGGAATCAGGCCATAGCGCATGTTGTCGATGACGGTCTGCGCCTTGTCCTTGTCGGCGCCCGTTGCCTTCTTCTGCAGGTCGAGCATGACGTTATAGTCGGACGGGTGCGAGACCATCATGCCGAGTTGGCCGGCGACGAACAGGGGCTGGTTATCGGCCTGCTGGTTGGTGAGGGCCGAAACCGGAACCGACTTGTCGCGAACATACATGTCGTAGGAGGCTTGCAACGCCGCCTTGCTTTGCGGGCTATTGAGTTCGACCTCCTTATAGGTCGGGTTCGCGGAGGCTTCGTCGAAGACACCGCCGCCATAGGCCCATAGCTGCGGCATGAAGCGGTACGGCGTGTTGCCGGCGTTCTTTCGCGCCACCAGGCCGTAGCCGGCAATGCCAAGCTTGTCATGGATCTGCTTGGAATATTTGACGACGTCGTCCCAGGTCGCCGGAGCCTTGTCCGGATCGAGGCCAGCGCGTTTGAAGATGTCGGCGTTCCAGATGAACGCCATCGTCTCATTGTTGGTGGGAATGCCGTAGGTCACGCCATCCCATGTCACCGCCTTCATGGCGCCGGGCCAGAAATCCTCTGTGGGATAGCCCACATCTTCCGGCTTGAGCGGCTGCAGATAACCCTTCGAGGCGAACTCGGTTCCACCCAGGATTTGCAGGCGGACCGCCATCGGCGCCGCATTGCCGAGCAGCGCCGTGCGGAATTTGTCGAGAAGGTCGTTGTAGGTGAGGGCCTGATCCTCGAGCTGGATGTTCGGATAGGTCTTGCGGAAGGTCTCGAAGAAATCCTTGTAGTACTGGCGCAGGAGATCGGGGTCGCCCTCGAACACACCCTGATACCAGAACGTCAGTCGCCCCTTGTAGTCGAGCGGAGTGACCTTGCCGCAATCGGCGGCCGTGTCGAAATCCTGTGTGCCGGCGATGGAGCGCACATATTCCGGCGACCACTTGCTCAAATCGACCGGCGGCGAACCCAGCGCCGATCCCGACATGAGCGACGCCATCAAAGCAGTGGCGACAGTGCCGCGCAGGACGGCACCGCCGAGTGTAATCCTCGTCATAGTATCCTCCCAGATTCTCCCATGCCGCTGTGCGCCAAGGGGCTCGTCCGACCGTGCGGGATGCGTCCTTCTGCTCAATGTATCCCTTCGATCATCTGGTACGTTTTCAGATCGTGGATTGCCTGTCAACGCACCCGATCGTACATTGTTTGCAAAACGCGTGTATGATATCGAGCATGCGATGTACTAATCGGGGGAGCCGGCTTTGGCCGAAACAAGTGATTTCAAAGCAGAGCCACCCGTGGGGATTGATCCCATCGGGGCGTCCAGCGAGGGCGCCTCGCTTTATGAGCTGATCCGGGAAGACATCATCGAGGGACGGCTCGCCGCCAACGAACGGCTTGTGGTCACCGATCTCGCCCGGCGTCACGGCACCTCGACCAACCCCGTACGCGAGGCGCTGCAGCTGTTGCGAGGGGAGGGCTTCGTCACCTTTGTCGCCAACCGTGGCGCGCGCGTCCGGCCCATCGACCAGGATTTTGTCCGGGATATCTACGAGATCGGCGTCCTGATCGAGCCGGCCCTGACGCGATGGTTCGTGAATATGGCGACCGGCGAGGACATCGCCGAACTCGAACGCATCCAGGCTCTGATCGAAGAGAACAACTTCACCGACACATTGCGGCACAGTGAACTTGATACCGCCTTCCACACCGTAATGTACCAGCGCCACTACAACCGCCATGCCGCCGAGCTTTGGTGGAAGCATCGCGAAGTGCTGCGGGCGGTGAGCCGGCGTTTCAATTTCACGCTCGCGCGGCGGGCCGCCATCCTGCGTGAACACCGCGAGCTCATCGCGCATATCAAAGCGGGAAATGCCGACGAGGCGGCCGAGCTCATTGCCCGCCATGTCGAGGGCTCCGGCCGGCACGTTCTCGAACAGATGCGTGCGCGCAACGCCGCTCGGGCCGGATAGAACTTCCAGCCCAGAAAATCATTGGTCCGGCCATCAGACAGAGGTAGTTGAGAGATGAAAATCACGAGCGTTCGGCCGTGGCTGATCAAGTCCGATGCTTCCTATTGGGGAGAGTTCCTGTTCGTCGAGGTGACGACCGACGAAGGGGTGAGTGGCTGGGGGGAAATCACCACCACCACAAGGCTCGCCAACCGCGCGCTGTGCACGATCCTGCGGCAGATCGGTGTTGCCGTCACAGGTGAGGATCCGGCGCGCATCGAGCATCTCTGGCACAAGATTTTCCGCAGCTTCACCTATATGGGTAGCCGCGGCGCCGCAGTCGAATGCGTGAGCGCTATCGACATAGCGCTCTGGGACATTCGCGGCAAAGTTCTAGGCAAGCCGATCTACGAGCTGCTGGGCGGACCGGTGCGCGATGAAATCGCGCTCTATACCCATCCCAACCAGGCCAAGTTTACCAGCAAGGAGGCTGTGGTCCGCGAAATTCGAGACATCGTCGAATCCGGACACACCGGGCTGAAGTTCGATCCTTTCCCCCACCAGGGCCGCATCGCCGATGGCTTGGCGCGCGAACAGCGGGACGGCTACCTCGATGGCGGCATGACCCGCAAGGACGAGCGCGAGGCTGCCGAACTGACGGCTTTGATCCGCGAAACGGCGGGGCCCGATGTCGACATTCTCATCGACGCGCATGGCCGCTTCGATGTACCCACCGCCATTCGCCTCTGCCGAAGCCTCGAGGAAGCCGGCCAGATCGACTGGTTCGAGGAGCCTTGCCCGCCCGAGAGCCTCAATGCCCTCAAGCAGGTGCGTGAGAAGGTCAGCGCCGCCATCTCGTGGGGCGAGCGCGGCCACACCAAGTGGGATTTCGTGCCGGTGCTCGAGAACAGGCTTGCGGACTACATCATGCCGGACGTTACCTGGACCGGCGGCATTACTGAACTGAAGAAGATTTCCGCCCTGTGCGAAGCCTACTATATCCCGGTCTCGCCCCATGACGCCGCGGGACCGATCAACGTGGTTGCGGGAGCGCAGGTGATGATGACGGTTCCCAACTTCTACAAGCTCGAAACGTCGGAGTGGAACCTCGATAAATACAATCACCTGATCGACAGACCGCTCGAGGTTTCGAACGGCAGTCTCAAGCTCACGTCGAAGCCGGGCCTGGGCGTCGAGATGAACCGCGACTACCTGCAGGCCCACGAGATAGAGCTTGGCTAGCAACGCTTGTGCCGGCCGGGCGTGCGGGGCGCCACCAATCAGAACGAGGATCAGCCATGGCAAAGACGGGTAGCGCCGGCGAGGCGCTCAATCGGGTAAATACGAACTCCAGGCCGAGCGACCTGCGCATCACCGACCTGCGCGTCGCCGAGATCGTCGGCGCACCGTTCACCTCCGCGCTGATCAAGATCTACACCAACCAGGGCATTGTCGGCCTGGGCGAAGTGCGCGACGGCGCCAGCGCGACCTATGCGCTGATGCTGAAGAGCCGGTTGCTGGGCGAGAACCCTTGCGACGTCGACCGGCTGTTCCGGCGCATCAAGCAATTTGGTGGCCATGGACGGCAAGGTGGCGGCGTCTCGGCAGTCGAGATCGCGCTTTGGGACCTCGCCGGCAAGGCGTACGGCGTGCCGATCTACCAGATGCTGGGCGGGCGGTTTCGCGACAAGGTGCGTGTCTATTGCGATACCGACGCGGACAAGCCCAGCGGCACGGAGACCGGAAAGCGGCTCAAGGCGCGGATGGATCTCGGTTTCACCTTCCTCAAGATGGACCTCGGGCTGGCGCAGATCTCCCATATCCCGGGCGCAGTGGTGGCGCCGGCCGGCGTGCTCGACGGTTTCCGCAGCCATGCCGCTCGCGGCCCGGCACGCACGCTGGACGAGCGCCGGGCGCGTAATGCCGCCTATGATGCGCAAAACGTGCCGCATCCCTTCACCGGCCTCCACTTCACCGAAAAGGGCATCGACCTGCTCGACCAATATATCCACGAGGTCCGCGAGGTGATCGGCTACGAGGTTCCGCTCGCCATCGACCATGTCGGCCACATCTCGCTGCAGGACGGCATCCGTCTGGCCCGGCGGATCGAGAAATACGCACCGGCCTGGCTCGAGGACGTGATCCCCTGGCAGTACACCGAGCAGTATCGGCAGTTGCAGCAGGCGACGTCGGTGCCGATCTGCACCGGTGAGGACATCTACCTCAAGGAAGCATTCGAGCCGCTGCTCAATTCAGGCATCTCGGTCATCCACCCGGACTTGCTGACCACCGGCGGCATCCTCGAGACCAAGAAGATCGGCGACGCGGCGCAGGAGCATGGCGTCGCCATGGCCATTCACATGGCGGAAAGCCCGATCGCGGCAATGGCCGCCGCGCATGTCGCGGTAGCGACGGAAAACTTCATGGCGCTCGAATATCACAGCGTCGAAGTCGACTGGTGGGACGACATCGTCACCGGCCTGCCCAAGCCGCTGGTCAAGGACGGGTTCATCACCGTGCCCGACAAGCCTGGTCTGGGCATCGACGACATCGTCGACGAAGTGATCAGCCAGCACCTGCAGCCCGGCGTCACCGACATCTGGCAACCGACCGATCACTGGGACGACGAATATTCCTGGGACCGCACCTGGAGCTGACTTTACACTTCTCTCCTCGGAGGGAGAGGTGAACAGAAGGATGGACCATGATCTATGAACTTCGCATTTACGACTGCGTGCCGGGCCAACTCCCGGCGCTGCTCAAGCGTTTCAACGACCATACCTTGGCGCTGTGGGACAAGCACGGCATCCGCCAAGCCGGGTTCTTCACCACGGTGGTCGGCGAAAGCAGCAATCGACTGACCTATTTCATCGCCTGGGAATCCCTTGCCGAGCGCGAAGTGAAATGGAAGGCCTTCACCACCGATCCGGCATGGCTCGAGGCCCGCGACGAGTCCGAGCGCGATGGCCCGATCCTGGCCAATATTTCCAGCCAGTTTCTCGCGCCAACCGCCTTCTCGTCGGTGAAATAGAGGACATCATGAAGATCACCGATCTCAGGTGCGCCGTCATCGGCAAGCATCCCATCGTGCGCATCGTCACCGACGAAGGCCTCCATGGCCTCGGCGAGGTTGAGTACACCAAGCCTTATCTCAAGCCCTGGGTGCTGCATTTCCGCGACGCGCTGATCGGCGAGGACCCGACCGATGTCGAACGCGTGATGTTGAAAATCCGCCAGCGCGGCTCGTTCAAGCCCTACGGCGCCGCCGTCAGCGCTATCGAGCATGCTCTGTGGGACATCGCCGGCAAGGCGGCAGGCGTTCCGGTCTACAAGCTGCTCGGCGGCAAGGTGCGCGACAAGGTGCGGGTCTATAACGGTTCCATCCGCAAGAAGCGCACCGGCGACAGGCCGGAGGATTACGCGGCCGACGTCAAATGGATGATGGAGCGGCCGGAAAACTTCTTCATGGTCAAGCAAGGCATCAGCTTTCATTCCAACATGAAGACCAGCGTCCCCGACTTCCACTACGGCGTGCGCCAGCCGCCGACCTATCACGGCGCGATGGACCAGGGGCAGATCAGCGAGCGCGGCATGGCGCACATGATCGACTGCGTCATCGCCATGAAGGAGGTGCTCGGCGACAAGGTCTCGCTGGCGTTGGATTGCGGCCCCGGCTGGTTCCTGCCGGACGCCATCCGCTTCGCTCAGGCGGTGGAAAAACACAATCTGATGTGGCTGGAGGACATGCTGACCGGCGACTACGTGCCATGGGTCAACCCGCAAGCCTACCGCGAACTCACCACATCGACGTCCACCCCCATCCACACCGGCGAGCAGATCTACCTGCGCCATAACTTCAAGGAACTGATCGAGACCCAGGCGGTCCGTGTCATCGGTCCGGACCCCGCCGATATCGGCGGCATCGCCGAGCTCAAATGGGTGGCCGAGCACGCCTATATGCACTCGATCATGATGGCGCCGCACGGCACGGCGAACGGTCTGCTGGGCCTCGGCGCGCTGATCAATGTCTGCGCCACGCTGCCGGCCAACTACATCGCCTTCGAATATCCCAGCGCCTCCGACCCCTGGTGGGAGGACATCGTCATCGGCCTGCCCAAGGGGCAGATCGTGAAGGACTCCATGATCGACCTGCTCGAAGCGCCGGGACTGGGTGTCGACATCGATGCCGAAGCAGCGAAGAAGTACCTTGCGGAAGAGGACGCCGGTTTCTTCGACCAATAAAAGATCCGACGCGGCGACCTGTAGAGTTGCCGCGATGCGGTCTCCAGCGGTGCCCAAGGGCAGGGCGCCTGCCCAAAATGGGTGGCATAAAGCTTCAAACTAGCAAGCAAGCCGGTCTGCCTGCTGTCAGACGGGCGGCGACGTCGTTTGATCCTGGCGGCGCCGCTGCTGCCGGGCATCGACAGCCTTTACCTGGATGTCGGAAGGCTTCCGGTCGCTTTGCGCAGGCACACTTGCGACGAATGCGGGTGACCGCCCTGGCTCGGCAACGTCGAGACACTGAGGGGAGCGCCCTTGTGCGATCGCTCCGCTGGCAGGGGCGCCTGGCGCTCTATGCGGAACAACTCATGCGTGCAAAATAAAGCTGTGGATATCTGGGTTGTGACGGGTTGTCGTCGTATAAACCAAGTCAAGCAGGAGTAGCGTCAAGCAACTGGCTCGGGGGATTCAATGAAGCGGTTGCTTTGGGGCGCGGCTGTGCTTGCCGCAGGCGTCTTCGGTGCTGATATATCTTCTGTATCTTATATTAGAGGTGACGCAGGGATGGAAGCCTTTGCGCAGAGCACCTCGCCGACTGCGCCAGCCAGTGGCGGCCTCGGCAATGGCGGAGCCGCAGCGGCTCTTCATCCGCCAAGCCCGCCCCGGCGGCAGGCGCGACGGGCGACGCGGCGACCGGCAGCCCGGACGCGGCCGCCAAGGTTGGCGCGAAGCCTGCGGAGGCTGGCGATGCCAAGGCGAGCGACACCAAGGCTGCCGGCACGAAGGCAACCGATGCGAAGGGCAAGGCGGCCGATACGGAAGCAGCGCCGGAGGAACCGGCCGCAGCGGCGGCGGCAGTAGAAGCAGCCGCGGCAACCGGCAGCGGCGATCCCGAAGCTGTCGGTACGCCGAAGGTGGACCTGCCGAAGGCCGCCGGCAACGGCAATCTGGGCTATGCCATCGGCATCGACGTGCCGGACTTCCACGGCATCGAGCCGCAGATTGCGCTGAACTACAACTCTTCGCGCAAGACCAAGACCGGTGGCCTCTACCAGGGCTGGCTCGGCTATGCCTGGGGGCTCGAAGGTTTCGATGTCATCGAACGGGCCACGCCTGGCTATGGCATGCCGGCATACGACGCCAATGACATCTATCTGCTCGACGGCCAGGCGATGGTGGCTTGCGTTGCGGGCACCGTCTCGCCGTCCTGCTCGACCGGCGGCACGCATGCGACCGAAAATGAATCTTACCGCCGCATTGCGTTGAACAGCACCACCAATGAATGGAAGGTCACCGATCGCGACGGCACGGTCTCGACCTTCCGCTCGGTGGCGGCGGTCGCCAACATCAGTGTTTCCCCGACCATTCCAGATGGGCATGGGGGCACCCTTCCTAACCCGGCCTACGACCTTGCGATGAGCTATCGCTGGCTGTTGACGTCGGTCACCGACACGAACGGCAACAGTGTCACCTACAGCTACACCTGTCCGGCAAGTCCGGTCTGCTATCCCGACGCCGTCAGCTACAACGGCACCGTGGTGAAATTCTACTACGAGACGCGGCCCGACCTGATCCTGATGGGCAATGGCCGTGACATCTCCGAGACCAGCCAGCGCATCAAGACGATCGGCATTACGGTCTCAGGTGCGGTGCGCGGCGCCTACAAGCTGACCTATGACCAGGCGCCGTTCTCCAACGCCTCTCGGCTGACCGTGGTTACGCGCTACGGCACCGATGCCACCGGCACCGCCGATGGCACCATCACCGGGGGCACTGCGAAGGTGCTTGGCCAGATGACCTATCAGAACACCGATGGGGTGTACGGATCGGTCACACCAGGAATGTATGGCCAGCCGTTGATATGGGGGCAAGTCGCGGGCAAGCAGCCTACCGAAGTGGGCGATCTCAATTTTGACGGACGCGACGAAGTCTTTGGCGCTTATACTGAGTCGGAGGATAGACGCACCGGTGGAAGCGGTGGGGAAACCTATACTGTAACCAGGACTTACAAGCGAGTTATCAAATTCGATACAAATGGGAGCCGCACAGACACGAAAACAATCCTGCTCAACGAATCTTATTCGAATTCTGACTTTAATGACGGCTGGGATTTTTCTGGGTCAGGACACTTCTTGGCGTCCAAGAATGCCATGGATTTTTTCCTCTATGATAACAAGGTCACCGGCAGAAACAACCAAGGCACCCCGATAGCATATGCGCCCACGGGTGCACTCCTGCTGACCGACAGCCAGTTGGCAATGACCAACTCGTACTGCAAACCGACAGCGCCTGCCGGTTACCAATCCGTCTGCGATGCTGTGCCCACTAACGTTACTGCCCCCAATCCTGATAAAATCTCCCTTGTCGCCGATCCCGATGGGGACGGCATCGACACGGTGAACGTCAACAACTCCGAAGATGTACCCATCGGCGTTGGCGATTTCCTCGGCAATGGCCGGCAGCAGCCACTCTTTTGGAAACCAGGTCCCGCTGTACAGAAGGGCGTACTCTCGAACGGTAAATGGCAGCGCAGCGGAACGTCATTCGGGATTAATTGTCCAAGAGAATATCACTTTGGCAGTGGAACCTGCGCCTTGGCCGACCTTAATGGGGACGGGGCATCGGATTTGCTCCGCTACGACGGGAATGGCGGCAACGTCTGGCTATGGTTGTCCACCGGTGTTGGCTTCAAAAGCTATTCGGTATCATCGATTTCCATGGGGTCCGTCGCGCTACGCGATTTCGACAATGATGGACGCACGGACGTCATCGCCATCTACAGTCCGCTAACGCCGCCGCCGCCGATGTATTCAGGTCCGGTCAAAGTGTATTCGCTACGGCCGTCCTCGACGGCGATGACGCCAGTTCAGTTTACGTTGCCGACAGGGATAAATGCAGGCACGGTCATCGGCGATTTCAACGGCGACGGACTGCCTGACTTCGGAGGTCGCATCTCCAACGCCGGCACCGGCAATCCGAACCTGCTGAAGCAGATCGTGACGGAGCTCGGCGGGACGGTTGCGGTGGAGTACTCGCCATCCTCGACCTGGGCGAACGATTACCTGCCGCAGGTCGTGCATGCGGTGACGAAGCTTTCGGTCAGCGACGGCCGTGGCCAGACGGCGGTATCGAGCTACACCTATGCCGGCGGCAAATACGATCCGGCAGCGCGCAAGTTTCTGGGCTTTGCCTCGATCCTTGAGACCAGGCCGCTTGCCAATGGCGAGACGGCGCCGTCGAAGATCGAGACCACCTATCGCCAGGATCTGGCGAGCTATGGCCTGCCGGCGCTGACGGTGTGGAAGGATGGCGCCGGCACCGTGCACAAGCAGGTGGCCGAGACCTATGTCGTCAACACCACGGCAAAACCCTACACCGTGCAGAACACGGCGACCGACACGACGCTGACCGAGAACATCAGCCGCACCTTGCGAGTCGAGCGGGTGTTCGACGGTTACAACAATCTTGCACAGGTAAAGGATTATGGCCGCACGGATGTCAGCGGCGACGAGTTGTGGACGGCAAATTGGTTTGCGCCAAACACCAGTACCTACATCGTGTCATTGCCACGCGCCCAGACGGCCCAGGGAGGCTTCGATGCGTCGCTCCCGTACATTCGTGTCCACTACGACTTCTATGACAACAATCATGCCGACAACACCACTCCACCGACCAAGGGCAATCTGACCTGGTCGGTGGATTATGCCGATATCTATTCCTCACCGGCGAGAGCGACCTATCAGATTTTTGCCTATGACGCCTATGGCAACAAGATTTCCGCCATCAACGCGCTCGGCCACAAGACCGAGTGGGACTATGACGCGACCTATCACCTCTATCCCGTAACCGAACGGGCGCCGCGCTATTTTGCGACGGGCGGACAGACGGCGGACACGCGCTTTGTCTCGACGGCCACCTACAACCCCACCTGTGGATTGCTGGCAACTAAGACCGACCCGAACGGCCTGGTCAAAACCTTCACCTATGATCCGTTCTGCCGGCTCTACCAGGTCTCGCAGAGCGTCACCGGCGCCTATGCCAAGACGCGCTTCGAGAATGAGGGCAATCCGGCAACCCAGGCGCTGGTGAAATACACGCCGCTGCCCAATGGCGCGAGTGGGGGCGCCAGCGAGGATTTTACCCGCTCATACTATGACGGGCTCGGCCGGGTCTATCGCGTCGAAACCCCCGGAGAGACGACGGCGGGCGCCAAGCGCATTGCCGAGACCGACTACGATCTGCGCGGCAATGTGCTGCGCACCGCCTTCCCAAGGTTTGTCGGCGAAGCCGCGCAATGGACTACTAACAACTACGACTGGGCCGACCGGCTGACCAAGACGGTTAATCCGGATGCCAGCCAGCGCACCTATCTGAACGAGTTGGCCACCGCCGCCGCCACGCCGCCACGGCTGAACGCCATGACGACGACCGACGAGCTTGGCCATCAGACACGCACAGCTTGGTCAACGCGTGGCGATGTCTCGGCCGTCGTCCGCGATTTCACGGGCCTCAGTCTGGTGGAGAGTCGCAGTTACGACGTGCTTGGACGGCTAATCGGCGTGACCGATCCCGGCGGTTCAAACTGGAGCTACACCTACGACATGGTCGGCAACCGGTTGACGGCGTCCGATCCCGATCTCGGCACATGGTCCTACACCTACGATGCCGCCAACCGGCTGGTCAGCCAGACCGATGCCAGGAGCACGGTCACCACGCTCAGCTATGACCAGATGGACCGGCTGACGATGAAGACGGCAATGGCGCCGGGCGGCGGCGCGGTGACGCAGGCGCAGAACACCTATGACCAGGCAGCCGCTGGCTATTACAACATCGGTCAGCTGACTACCGCGACCAATCCAGCTGCGACGCAGAGCTACAAATATGACGGCTTCGGCAAGGTGGCGCGTCAGGATGCCACCATCGGCACGCTGACGCATACCACGTCCAGCGTTCGCGATGCCTCCGGACAAACGCTGGCGACGCAATATCTGCCGGTGCAACTCGACTTCGGCACGGCGGCCGCACCTCTGCAATACAGCGCCGGCAACAAGCTCGTCTCTGCCCCCGGCTTCATCACCTCGACGCTCTATGAGGCCGATGGGCAAACGAAGGAGATCACCTATGCGAACGGCGTGAAGACTACCTTCGCCTATTCGCCGACAAGGCGTTGGGTGACGCGTGTCACCACGTCGAAGGGCGCAACCATCCTGCTCGACAATCAGTATGCGCGCGACAACCTCGGCCGCATCACCGGCACGACGGGGCTGACGGGATCGGACAGCTGGACCTACGGCTATGACAATGCCGACCGGCTGACGTCCTCCGACAATCTCGGCGACAACACGCTGGACGAAACCTTCGTCTATGCCGCCAACGACAACATGGTCTCACGCACCCGTGTTGCCGGCACATACGTCTATCCCGCGGCGAGCTCCGCTCGTCCGCATGCGCCAATCTCCGTCGGCGCCAACGCCATGGCCTATGATGCCAATGGCAATCTCACCTCCGACGGCAGCCGCACGCTGACCTGGGACGAGGCCAACCGGCTGAAGACGGTCACGCTGGCTTCCAACACCGTCAACCTGACCTACGGCCCCGACGGCGCGCGGGTGAAGAAGGCCTCAGCCTTCGCCACCACGCTCTATCCCGGCGCCAATGTCGAGATCGATTCGTCGGGACCGGTGGCGAAATACACCCGTTATCCCCATCCCGACATCAAGGTCATCGACGGCGTCAAATACTTCCTGCACCGCGATCACCTCGCCTCGGTGCGCATGGTCACCGATGCCTCCGGCAACATCGTGGAAGCCACCAACTACGCCACCTATGGCGAGCGGCTGAACACCGGCTTCCAGACCCAGAAGAGCTATATCGGCGAGCGCTTCGATCCCGAGACCGGCCTGTTGTATCTGAATGCGCGATACATGGACCCGGTGCTGGGACGGTTTATTTCACCGGACGATTGGGATCCGACCAGGAAAGGTGTCGGCACCAATAGGTACGCCTACGCCCAGAACGATCCTATTAATAATGCCGACAACAACGGCCATGTTGCCGCAACGCCGTCGTCTGACAAAGCCGCTAAGGATAGAGCGGCGCAGAAGGCACTTGAAGCGCGTGCCGACGCCATAAGAAGAGCGCGAGGTAATTCCAATTTCTTCAGCAATCGCGACGTAGACGCGTACGAACGTTTGAGTCAGCCAGTTGCGGACGAGATATCTCGTCAGGTCGCGTTGGACGTTTCAGGAAAGGTCGAAACTCGTGACGAGGTCTTCGCGGCCGTACCGGGTGGCTTACCTGCGAGAGCGGTAACAACTCTTTCTGAGCTAACGATAGCAAGGATAGCCGCTTCAAAACTTGCGCTGTCCGCCGAGCAAGTTGGAGTCAAGCAAGGAGCAGTGTCTGTTGTGGTATCGTCAGAAACTGGGGCTACATATGTTGGTTATAGTACTACTGCAGCCAAGAAATTGGGGGTTGGGAGGCCAACAAATTCCGCCGTGGACGATGCGTGGGCAGGCGTGCCGGCATCCGAACGCTCGGTGACGCATGGGTGTTGCGGCGAACCTCCTGCCGTTGCAAGTGCAATGAACGCTGGGGAGCATCCTTCGAACCTCACAGCGGCTACCGCCTCTATCGGCCGGACGGCGCCAGGAATCACGGGATCAATCAAAGGTCCCTGCTCTTCGTGCAGAGCAGCTATGGATACTCTCGGCGTGAAGTACTAACATCGTTAGAACGGTGACGAGAATGATATCATGGATATAGCGGACATCTTGGAGCGTTTTGAGGTCGAGAGCGTCGCAAGAGCTTTAGTAGAGAAGGTTATATCTAAGCTTGATCAAAATTTATCGGAAAATGAGAAAGCCAAATACTCCATACTGTTTGATGTATCGACGTTTAATGCAAAAATTCAAATGAATGAGGAAGACAAAGAAGTATATGGGAGTTTCTTGACACTTCTTATTGAAAAAATCGGTGGCGCGTATGACTATGATAGAGATTTACTATTCTTGCTTTGGGGATCTGTATTTAGAGGGCGCTGGATGGACAAGGAGTCGATAAGCGACTGGGCCATTGAGGTAGTTGAGGGGTATTTCGAAAAAAGAGGTTGGAATTTTGATTTTATGTATGACGAAATATACAACACTTTGAATGACGGAGAGAAATAGAGCTTTTTGTAAAATGCCGTTCTTTATTCATCGGCAGGCTTTTCATAAGATCGACGCATGTCTGACTTTTCCGTGTTGTCGTCCCGATCGCCGCACCACGTCGCGCAGGCGGCCGCCGGCACCCAACAAAAGCTGTGGCTAATCCGCCCTCCGCGCCTTCGCTGATATCCCCGTCACACCAGCCCCTGTAATCTCAGCCTGAAAGCCCTCGGCTTAGAATCAACCGAGGCAGGGTGGGTCGTGGCGGGACTTGGCGCGCAATGTCTGGATTTCCGGGACTGGTGGCTCGAGGAGCTGCGAGGGGCGCGGCTTTCGCCGAAGCAGAAGCAGGCTCCTACCGGTGACTGGATCGTCAGCCTGGCGGATGACGGCATTCGCGTGCGCGAGGCCGGGGCGCCGGAGTTCCAGTCGATCCCGCTGGCGCTGACCGCCTCTTCGGACGAGATCCTGGCGCTGCTGCAGGGTGGGCGCCGCGTCCGGCGGCCACGCTTCGATATTGTCGTCCAGCCCGGCCTGTTCCTGACACGGCAACTTGCGCCCAGGCGATTGCCGCTCCGGCAGGCGCGCGACATGGCCGAGCTCGACCTTCTGGCCGCGACGCCGTTCGATCCGGCGCAGGTGCATGTCGTGTTTGCCAGGGATGGCCGGGAGGACAGCGCCTACCATGTCGTCAAGGGCAAGACGCTTGCCGCGGTGCTGGATGCGGTCCGCCGCGCCGGCGGCTCGGTGCGCAGCCTGTCGCTGGCGCAGCCCGAAGAGACGCTGCGCGCCGATCCGCTCAGCCTGGCCGCCATCTGGCCGCCGACGGCGCGCGACCGGCGCAGGCGCCGCGCCTGGATCGCGGCGTGTTCGGCGCTGGCCGCAGCCCTGCTCATCACCTTCGTCCATGCGCACTGGCTGATATGGCAGGCCGATGGCGAACTCGACACGCAGATTGCCGATGCGCAGGTGCTGGCCAAGACGGCACGCGCGTCGCTGCAGAAGCGCCAGGCCGGCATCGAGCGGGTCGAGAAAATCCGCCAGGAGAAGAAGACGACGGCGTCGCTGGTGCGGGTCTGGGCCGAACTCACGCATCTGCTCCCCGACACGGCCTGGCTCACCGATCTCTCGGCCAAGGGCGACGATCTCACCATCACCGGCTTTGCCGCCTCGGCGGCCGAACTGATCCAGCCGATCGATGCCTCGCCGCTGTTTTCGGCGCCCGAATTCGCCTCGCCCGTGGTCAAGGTGCCCGGACAGGACGGCGAGCATTTCACCATTTCGGCCAAGATCGGAGCGCTCTGATGCTCTCCGCCATCCTCAACACCAGCCCGCCGCTGCGCCGCCTGATCGCGCTGGCGCTGGCAGTGGTGGCGGCGTGTCTCTGCGCCTGGCTGGTGTTCGCGGCGTTCGACAGCGTCGCTTCGGCGCGGGCCGGGATCGAGGAAAAGCGCGCGCTGCTCGGCCAGCTGCAAAATGTGGCCGCCCTTGCCAAGCGCCTCGACAGCGCCGCCAGCCCGGAGGCTACGGCCAGTCCCGAATTCCTCACCGGCGAGAGCGAAGCGGTCATTCGCGGCGGCCTGCAGAAGCGGCTGAATGCGATCGCCGCCGCCAATGGCGTCAGCGTGCTGTCGGCCGGCAATGCCCCGGTGCTGAGCGAAGGCGGCGTCGATTTCATCGGGCTGCGGGTCAATCTGTCGGGGCAGCTGGAAGGCGTCCACAATGCCGTGCTTGCCCTGGAGACGTCACTGCCGGTGCTGTTCATCCGCGAGGCGACGCTGCGCACCACCGATGTCAGCCCTGCCGCGGGACGGATGGGCGACCCCGAGCTGTCTGCCGAGATCCTGTTTTACGGCCCGCTGCAAACGTCGGGCCCGCCAGGCGGGATCAAGCCATGAGCGGTAAGTTTGCGGACCTGGCGATTGCTGGAGGTATCGCGGTTCTCGCCCTCATCAATGTCGCGCTCTACAACACACCGATCGACACCACGCCGATCGCCTCCGGCAAGGGGCATGATGGCGGCCCGGCTTCCGCCGCGGGAACGCTGCAGTTTCCCGAGGCCGGCGATTTCAGCGAGACGTTCCAGCGGCCGCTGTTCACGCCGATGCGGCGGAAAATCGTGCCGCCGCCGCCAGCACCGCTGCCGGTGGAGGTTGCCGTGGCACCCGTCGAACAGGCGCCGGCGCCAGTGGAAGTTGCACCGGTGGCCGCGCCATCGCTGCTGGGCATCAGCATTCAGGGCGGAGCGGGAAAAGCCCTGCTGCGCGTCGCGGGCAAGGATGAAGCGCTCTGGTATGCCAGCGGCGAGATCGTCGATGGCTGGACGGTGTCGGTGATCGACAAGGACCAGGCCGTGCTGGAGCGCGACGGCAAGGTGACGCGCATCCCGCTGCATCCGCCATGGCAGAACCCGCTACCGGCGCCGCCGCCAGCGCCAGCCCCGCCACCGCCGCCACCTGAGCCGGAACTATGAGCGCGCGCATGTTTGCTGAGAGTAAAGGCAGGGCAATCGCATTTGGTGGTGCCAGTCCCCCACTCCGTCCGCTGCGCGGCCACCTTGCCGGGGCGAGCCACGGGTCTCGCCCGTCCTTCGGACCCCCCATGTCCATGGGGGAGAGGAAACCCAAGCGTTTCAAGGCCGCGACCTCGGCGATTGGCATTTCCTCTTCCCCCACGAATGTGGGGGAGAGGTGGCTCGGCGAAGCCGAGACGGAGTGGGGGAACGCCATATGCGATTGTCCTGCTTCCCCTTGCGGGAAGGGGCCAAGGGTAGGGGTATTCTTAAAACGCAAAGCTCTCCCGGCCATAGACGCAGATAGCACCAGCGCCGGCTTTTCGCTGGTCGCGGTGCTGGTGTTCACGCTGATCGTCTCGGCCATCGTCGTTCCCTTCGCCGTCACCGCCAGGACGCGGCTGATGATTGCCAATAACGAGCTGGAGCAGGAGCGTCTGTCGCTGCTTGCCGAGGGTCTCGGCAATCTGGTGGCGAGCGAATTGACCGGTGACCAGCCCGCGGAAAAGCTGCCGCTGGATTCCACGCCGGCCGCGTGCCGGTCGGGAAAATACAGCTTTGTCCTGCGCGTCCAGGATCATGGCGGGCTGATCGATCTCAATGCCGCCGACGATCGCCTGCTCGGGCTGGGCTTCGCCGCGCTCGGTTTCGAGCAGCGGATGGCGGACGAACTGGCAAAGGCTGCGATGCGGTTTCGCGACAGCGCCAAATTGTTCACCGGCCTGCCGCAGGCAAGAAGCCCGGTGGGCCCGCCCGAGGACAAAGAGGCGCCGTTCGAATCCGTATCCGAGTTGCAGGAGTTTTCAGCACTGGCGTCGATCCCGCTGCGCAACCTGCAGGGGATTTTCACCGTCAACTCCAAGCGCGGCACGGTCAGCTCCGATCGGGCGCCGCGCCGGCTGCGCGCTGTTCTCGTCGGCGGCCCCGACGCATCGGCCGTTGCGGGGGCGACCGATGTATCGGCCTACACGGTTGACATCGTTGTCAGGCTAGATGGCTCCGGCATTACGGGCGAGGCCGGCTTCAACATCGAGAAATCCCAAGCAGGCCTATCGTCGTTCTCGCGCGTTTCGCGCAGCCCGGTCGGCGATGCCACAGCACTGCCGCCAGCCGCCAGTGCCGGTGGCTGCGAGGCGCTGTTCGGCACTGAAGCCGCGCAGTTGCTTGCGAGGTGGAGCGTATGAACGCTTCCGTCCAGGCCAAGGGGATCGAGGCGTTCCTCACCTTTCTCGAAGACGAGAAGGTACTGACCGCGCATGCCGCGCAGCGCGCCTTGGGGGCGTCGCGAACATCCGGCCATCCGTTCGATACGGTGATGACCGAACTCGGGCTGATCGGCGAGCAGGAGCTTGCCAACAGCCTCAGCAGTTACCTTGAAGCGCCGACGCCGGTGGATGTCCCCGAGCAGATCAGCGCCGAAATGTTGGCCGGCGTGCCGCTCGCCTATCTCCGCGAGAACGCCATCCTGCCCTTGCAGATGGACGCCGAGCGGCTGGTTGTCGCCGTCGCCGATCCGTTCTCGTCGGCAACCATCGATGCGCTTGCCTTCCACTATGAGCGGACGCTGGCGCTGCGCATTCTGCCGAGGCGCGTGATCGCCGAATGCATCGACCGTGTCGAGCAGTCGGCCCTGGCGGCGGCGTCGAATGGCGGCAGTGCCGGCGAGATCATGGATTTCGGTCCTGATGATCTCGAGCGGCTGAAGGATTTCGCCCGCGAGGCGCCGATCGTGCGCTTCGTCGCCGAAACCATCCACAAGGCGGTCGACGCCAGGGCCACCGACATTCACATCGAGCCGCTCGAGGACCATGTCCGCATCCGCTTCCGCCATGACGGCATGCTGTCCACCGTCGACACCGCCTCAATCGCGATGCTGTCGGGCATTTCCACGCGCATAAAAATCCTGTCGCGGCTCAACATTGCCGAACGCCGCCTGCCGCAGGACGGGCGCATGCGCATCGCCGTGCGCGGCAGAGATATCGATTTGCGCGTCTCTGTCATCCCGTCCATTCATGGCGAGGCCATCGTGCTGCGCATTCTCGACCGCGCAGGCGTCGAACTGAAGCTGGAAAAGCTCGGCTTCGACAGTGCCGCGCAAGCCAAGATCCGCTCCATGTCGCAATCGGCCAACGGCATCGTGCTGATCACCGGGCCGACCGGCAGCGGCAAGACGACGACGCTCTATTCGATCCTGGCCGAACGGTCGCGGCCCGACGTCAAGATCTTCACCGTCGAGGATCCGGTGGAATACCGCATGGCCGGGATCACCCAGCTGCAGGTCAATCCGGCGATCGACCTCGACTTTGCCGCGGCCCTGCGGTCGATCCTGCGCCAGGACCCCGACATCATCCTGCTCGGCGAAATCCGCGACCGCGAGACGGCGCAGGTCGCGGTGCAGGCGGCGCTGACCGGCCATCTGGTGTTCTCGACGCTGCACACCAACAGCGCGGCCGGCGCGTTGACGCGGCTGCGCGACATGGGCATCGACGGCTACCTGCTCGGCGCGACGATCCGCGGCGTCATCGCACAGCGGCTGCTGCGCCGTGTCTGTCCGGCCTGCCACGGCGTCGAGCAGGCCGGGTCGCCCTGCCGCACCTGCAATGGCTCGGGCTATAGCGGGCGCACGGTGACCTACGAAATGCTGCAGGTTTCGCCGCGCATTGCCGAACTAATCGACCAGGGCGCCGGCGAAATGGAGATCGGCCGCATAGCCGCGCAAGACGATCTGGTGCCGATGTCGATCCATGCCACAGCGCTTGCCCGCTCCGGGGTTACCACGATGGACGAGGTCCGCCGCGTCATCGATCTCGCGGGGGATGGCTGATGCCGGCCTTCGCCTATCGCGCCTATCTCGTCGACGGCAGCACGGAGAGCGGCGTCCTCGATGCCTCGACCAAGCAGGAGGCCGCCCGTAAGCTGGCCCAGCAAGGGCGCCGTTCCTATCACCTCGCCCCGGTAAGCAGCGACAGACCGCAGTTGCGCCTGCCGGGGCGAACCGCGTTGACCTTTACTCGCAAGGTCGATCTCAGCCGGCTGTTCTCCGAGCTGTCGGTGCTGCTCAACGCCGGCTTCACCGTCGACCGCGCCCTGGGCGCGGTCATCGCCGGCGAGGCGAACCGCCAACGGCGCCAGCAGCTGCAATCGGTGCTCGATCTCACCACGGGCGGGCGGCCGATCGCCGAGGCCTTTGCCGCCCTGCCGGGCATCACCTCCGATGTCGCGGCACTTCTCGCCAGCGGTGAGCGCAGCGGCAAGATGGCCTATATCTGCCAGCGGCTGGCGGACACGTTCGAGGCCACCGCCAAGCGCCGCGCGGCAATCGGCGAGGCACTGGCCTATCCGGCCTTTCTGCTTTTGGTGATGAGCGGGGCGCTGGTCATTCTGGCGACCGTGCTGGTGCCGGCGCTGGAGCCGATCTTCGAGGGCTCATCCGCGCCCAAGCCGTTCACCATGAAGATGCTGTCGGTCTTCGGCACGGTGTTCCGCGACTACCCCTTCGTCTTCCCGCTGGCGGCAGTGCTCGGCCTTTTGTCCTATCTCGTGCTGTCTCGCTCTGCCGGCGCCAGAAAACAGTTCTCGCACGCGGTGTTGAAGATACCGCTGATCGGCGCGCTGGTCAGGGATGCCGTCATCGCGCGCTACCTCGAAACGCTGGCCTTGCTGCTCGGCAATGGCGTGGCGATGACCGAGGCGCTATGGCTTGCCGCCAATGTGTCGAGGCAAAGCTCGCTGGCGGCAAGCTTTGCCTCGATCGAGGACAATGTCGCCAACGGCGCCCGCCTGCATGGCGCGGTCGTCAAGGCGGGGATTTTCGATCATGCGACGATGTCGCTGGTGTCGCTCGGCGAAGAGGCGAACGCGCTGCCGGTGGTGCTGGATCGCGCCGCCAAAATGCTGCAGCTGACGCTGACGCGGCGGATCGACACGGTGCTGAAGCTGCTGACCCCGGCGCTGACGATTTCGCTTGGCTTCCTCGTCGGCAGCCTGGTCATTTCGGTGATGACCACGATCCTCTCGATCAACGATCTGGCGCTGCAATGACCGCCGCCGCCACGAAAGCCGACCAGCAGGCGGAAGCCGGATTCACCCTGGTCGAAATGCTGGTGGTGCTGGCGATCATGGCGCTCGTGGCGGCCATCGCCGCACCCGGGCTGGTCAGCCACTACCGCAGCAAGAGCCTGGAGACGCTGGCCGGCGAGATCACCATGCGGCTGCGCCTGTCGCGCACCTCGGCCATTGCCACCGCGCGGCCGAGAGAGGTCCTCGTCGATCTCGGCGCCCGCACCATTCGCTTTGGCGAGCGCGATGTTTTCGCTCTGCCGGATGACGTCAAACTGACGGTCGTTACCGGCCAGGAGACCGTCGTCGCCGGACGGCAAACGGTGCTGACCTTCCTGCCCGACGGCAGCGCGTCGGGCATGGATATTTCGCTGCAGCAAAAGGGGCGGACCGCGCGCATTGCGGTCAACTGGCTGACCGGACTTCCGACATGGCGGGGATTGCCGTGACAGAGCCTTCGTCCGAAGACGGGTTTTCGATCCTGGAAATGATCGTCGCCATGACGATCCTGGCGCTGGTGCTCGGCATTGCCAGCCAGTCGATCGTGCTGGCCAGCCGCAGCATCGCCATCGCCAAGGCGCAGATCGAAGCGGCGAGGGCCGCGCGCATCATGCTGTCGGAGTACGAGGCCGGAACGGACAGCAGGCGATCCGGCTGGCAGTTGCAGACGCGCCCGATCGTGGTGTCGAAGACGAAGATGGTTGCCGTCGTCATTGGCAGGAGTAACGGCGCCGGCCAGCCGTTCCTGACCTTCGTGCCCGCGAAGGATCGGCAATGATCCGGCGGCTGGTCCAAGCCCATGCGCGTCGTGGGGGCCGGCCATCCGGGCAGCGTGTTCTCAAGCAAATATTCGGGACCGACCGGCGCCCCGGATCATCGGCATCGGTCGAAGGCTTCGCGCTGATCGACGTGCTGGTCGGACTGGCGATGATCGGCGTGATCTCCGCGCTGATGATCGTCTTTCTCGGACAGGCGCGGACCATGATGCGGATCCAGAAGACGACCGAGATGCAGATGGAGGTCGATGCCGCCGCGCGGTTTCTCGAAACGGCGATCGGCAGCGCCGAGCCGCTGCCGTTGTCGCAGTCGACGCCCGACATGGTGCTTTATCTCAGCGGCACCGGCGCGCGCATCGAGTTCAACGCCGTTCAGGCCATCGGCTTCAAATCCTCAGCCTTGCGCGAGGTCGCCGTTTCGCTTGGAAGCGACTTGACCATGGTGCAGAAAATCCGACGCGGCAGCGATGCCGCCAAATCGACCGGAGGCCAACCGGTGCGGCTGATCGCCGGCGTCAGCGCGGTAAGGTTCGAATATCTCGACGCTTCGGCCAAAGTCCCGTCATGGTCGGCGAGCTGGTCCGCTGCACGGCGTCTGCCTGCTGCCGTGCGGTTCACCATCTCGGTGGTGAGGGACGGCGCGACCTACTCGTCGACGGGCTTTGCCCGCCTCGATCTGGCAACTGCCGGGCCGCCGGCGGTGAGCTGAAGAGCCTGACCCATAACGCGTCCCGTCTCGCTTCAGTTGGCGGGCATCAGTTGGTGATGTCCTGGTCCTCGCCGGTGCCGTCGGGCTTGCCGTCCTTGCCAAGCGTGCGGATGACGACGCCGCTGGCATCGGCCTTCACCTCGTAGGAATAGGGCTTGCCCCAGGGATCCTTCAGGCCGCCCTTGAGATAGGGGCCGTTCCAGCGCGCTTCGCTGGCCGGCTGTGTGACCAAGGCGGCCAGCCCTTCTTCGTCAGTCGGGTATTTCGCGTTGTCGACATAATAGAGTTCGAGCGCGCTTTCGATGTTGCGGATCTGCGCCTTGGCGGCGTTGGTCCGCGCCGAGCCGAGATAGCGCAACACCTGAGGCGCGGCGAGCGTCGCGATCAAGGCAATGATGGCGAGAACGACCAGCAGCTCGACCAGCGTGAAGCCGCTTTCGCTGGTGTCGCGGCCGGATTTTTCGGAAGCTTGCTTAAAGCGCAGCGTGATCATCAGAGCAGTCCCATGTTCAAACCGGCGAATTGTTCCAGCACCCAGCAGGAACCGAGGCCGATGGTGATAAACGGGCCGAAGGCAATGCGGGCCCGCGCGGCTGCCGGCCCGCTCGCTACCACCTGGCCACCAACGAACAGCAGCGCGGTGGCGCTGGCGATGAACAGCAACACCGGCAGAAGCAGCGGGTCGATCCAGCATGCGGCGGCGGCCAGCATCTTGACGTCGCCGAGGCCGAGGCCGATCCGGCCGGTCATCAGGAAGTGCCCGCGCCGCAGCAGCCAGGCGGCGGCGAAGGTCGCTGCGGCAAACAGGAGATGCAACGGCAGGCCGTCCGCCCCGGCTGCCGCCACCTGATAGCCTAGGCCGACGGCGGCCAGCGCCAGGTTCAACCCGTCCGGGATGATCTGGCGGCGGAAATCGGCGATCGAAATGGCGGCGAGAATTGCCGCCAGGGCGAACGTGGCAGCCAGCAGGAGCGATGGGTGCGCAGCCGCGATCAATAGGCCAGCCTCTTCAAATCCTGCTGCAGCTTGGTGCCGCCGCGGCGTTTCTGGATCGGCGTCTGCAGGCTAATCTTGCCGCGGAATTCGTCGGTCACTTCGCGGGCCTCGTTGATGTCGCGCACGACATGCGGCCGGATGAAGATGATCAGTTCGGTACGCACAATCTTGTCGTTTTTCTGTTTGAACGCGTTGCCGATAATGGGGATGTCGCCGAGAATTGGCACCTGCGTGCGGCCGACACTGTTGTTCTGCTGGATGAGGCCGCCCAGCGCCAGGCTTTCGCCGTCATTGACCAGCACGCGGGTCTGGATCTTGCGCTGCTGTATGGTCGGTGAATCGATGCCGGAGCTCTTCGTCTCGGCAACGTTGCTGACCTCCTGCTGAATGTCGAGCATCACCCGGCCCGCATTGTTGATGCGCGGCGTCACCGTCAGGATGACGCCGGTGTCCTTCATCTGCACCGAGTTGATGATCGGCGCCGTGCCGCTGCCGGTATCCTGCGATTGCTGGGTCAGGATCGGCACCTGGTCGCCGACCTGCAAGATCGCCTTCTGGTTGTTCAGCGCCATGATGGTCGGCGCCGAAATGACGTTGACATCGGTGATCGAGGACAGCGCATTCAGCGTCACCTGTATGTTGTCGGTGGCATAACTCCAGTTGAAACCCGGCAAAGTGGCGGCGGCAGCCGCCTTGGCCACGTCGGTCACCGATACCTTCGTGCCGCCATTCTCGAAGAACCAGCGCAGGCCGTATTTCAGCTCGTCGTTGAGCGTCACTTCGGCGATGACGGCTTCCAGCATGACCTGCGTCGGCAAGATGTCGACCTTGGTCAGGATTTGCTCGATGCGCGCATAGTCGCGCGCCGTGGTCTGGATCAGCAGCGCGTTGTTTTCGATGTCGGCGACGACGGTGGCATGCGCCGGCGGCTGTCCGTCCTGCTGCGGCATCGAAGGCGATGGTCCGGTCAACGGCACCGGGGTAATGCCGTCCGACTGCATGGCGATCGGCGTCTGGTCGGGCGACACGTTCGAGCCGTCCGTGCCGCCCTCGGTCTTGACCGAGGTGCCGAGAACGGAGCTCAGCACAGCGGCCAGTTCCTTGGCCGGCCGGTTCTGGATCTGGTAGACGAAGAGCTGGTCCTCGTTGGACTCCGCCAGCCTGTCGAGCTTGTTGATCCAGCTTGCGGCCCGCGCGAGATAGGCCGGACGCGAGGTGATCACCAGCACCGAATTCAGCCTGTCGTTGGGGATGAACTGGATAAGCTTGGCGCCCGGCCCTTCCTTGGTGCCGAAGATGGAATCGAGTTCGGCGGCAACGGCTTCCGGCTTGGAGGTCTTGAGCGGATGCAGCGCCACCGACATGCCGCGCATCCAGTCGACGTCGAACACCGACACCGCCTCCCTGATGGCATTGAGGTCGCTGTCATTGCCGGCGACGGTGATCAGGTTGCGGGTGGAATCGACCCGCAGCACCGAGCCCTGGCGGGTGATCGGCTCGAGAATGGTCTTCATCTCGTCGGCGGCGATATATTGCAGCTGCAGCACCTGCACCTTGACGCCGGGGCCCGATGGCGACACCGAGGGAACGCTGACCGGCGGCGTGTTGGACATGATTTCGGACAGCGGCACGACCTGGTAGGTGCCGGCGCGCTTGGTGATGCCCGCGCCATTCACCGCAAGCGCCGATTCCAGAATGTCGACCAGCGCATCCTTCGACACCGGCTGCGATGTCTGCAGCGTCACCGTGCCTTGCACGCGCGGGTCGACGATGTAGTTGAGGTGCAGCGCGTCACCAAGCACCGCCTTGGCCGCCTCGGCGATCGGCGCGCTGACCAGGTTGAGCTCGTACTGGCCGGAGCCGTCTGTCGTCACCTGGGTGACGGGGGCGCTGGACGAGACGAACTGGCCGGACCCCTGATACTGCGCGCCGTTGAAGCGCTGCCCGGCGGTTGCGGCGGAGGTGACGGTGGACGGTCCGGTGTATCCAGCCCGCAAGGGCGAGTTCTTGGCGTGCAGGCTGTCGATGGTCTCGGTAAAAAAGTCCTTACCCGGCGTGGAATTGCAGCCGGCAAGTGCAAGCAACAGGCACAATACGACGCGATTGCTTGACCCGATTGACATACACCCGATTCCCCAAGGGCCTTAGACTAGGACGTCCTGAGGTTGAGCGCTTGGATTGATGGCGGGATTTGGAGTCTATCCACAGGGTTGGTAGGGGGTGGGGGTTGTCGGGTGTATTGACTCGAGCAAGCAAAGTTTGCGCGGATTTGATCCGCCTTGGGAGTCCCAGACAGAGCACTGCAATCTACCACTTTCTATATAAACGGCGCTCTTAGGTAACAATAGTGCAATAGATCTGCCGAAAACAGACGGGCCTGTCTATTGCATCCTCTGTCCATTTGCTTCTAAAATTTCAAATCGAATTGAGGAGGTGACTGTTCCGCAGTTGTAGTCAATCTCTTGCCCGACTTCAGCATTTGCAGCGCCTCCGTGCCAACCCACCACTCTCGGACCTTCGTAAAGCCTTCCTGCTTCAACGCGGAGTTAAACCATTTCATCATTTTCTGTGCGGTAGGTGTTTGATGAAGTGTCGACATGCTGCCTGGCAGTAAAGTTCCTGTCTTCCAGATACCTGCTAAAATTAAAGTGGTTGCGTCCTCATTGTCACTATTAAATAAATTCCAAAACTTCTCTCCCTTCTTCGAGACGGAAGCTCGCATATGATTCATGGTGTCCCTATGTGACACCAGGTAGCCCTGCGACATACTGCCTGTCTCATGGGTTGCAATTCCAGGATTCGGGATTTCGGAAGATTCCAGATAGATTGGCCTATTCGGGGTTGAGGCTGTTCCCATCTCGACGAACTTTAGTGGCGTGTTCGATTCGAATCGACGGAGAACCGGCGCGATATCGGAGGGAGTGGCGAAGAAGAGAATTTGCTTCATAGCTAGCGTTTCGGCACGATCAGGAGCTTGTCATTTGGGAAAGCAGCTCTAATGCGAGCTGCCGCCGCCGCTTCACTTGGTGTTGGTGTTACACCATCAGGAAGGGTCGTAACCGTCTGAACTCGCACGGTTCGACCATTCGGTGCCGTAGCGGTGATGTCAACATAAGTTCCTCCGCTTGAGCCAGGTCCAGAGCCTGGAATGTATTCCTCGGAGCCAATGCCGCCGCCTGGCCTCGCTGGGAAGCTATAACTACGCGTACCCATTTCTTGAGATATCGCATAATTCTGCTGTCGGGTAGTCGTGCTGCCCCATCGTCCTCCTGATTCCGTTAGATACCTTTGCGTAAATGGCGAAAGCGCCTCACTGTCTGCGGATGCAGAACTGCCTATCTTTAGGCCTTTAATTGGTATTTTTGATGTCACTAGCCCGGTAAAGAGCTCATAAGTCTGAAACATCATCGATTTTTCGGCGGCGCTGCTTGCATAGTAGTACTCAGGGCGTTTCATTTTTGCCGCTTGTTCAGGGGGAGACCAGCCTCTTCCTTGCGATAAGAAGAGAAAGATATTGGCAAGGGCTTTAGCTGGCCCTGTAATTATAGCCGATGAGCTCCCTGGGGGGAGTTGGACAGGTAAGTGACTTTCTGCAACACCTGCATGCCCATTCTGGTCGCTCTTGTTGACCGGATCATTCTGCGCATAGGCATACCGATTGGTGCCTACACCTTCCTTTGTCGGATCCCAGTCATCCGGTGAGATGAACCTGCCCAGCACTGGATCCATATACCGCGCGTTGAGATACATCAGCCCGGTCTCGGGATCGAAGCGCTCGCCGATGTAGCTCTTCTGCGTCTGGAAGCCTGTGTTCAGCTGCTCGCCATAGGTGGCGTAGTTCGTGGCCTCGACGATAGTACCCGACATGTCGGTGACATTGCGCACCGAGGCAAGGTGCTCGCGGTGCAGGAAGTATTTGGTCGCGTTCACCACCTTGATATCTGGATGGGGATAGCGGGTGTAGATTTCGGCTCCCGGTGAGGCTGGATTGATCTCGACTGAGGCGTCGGGATAGAGCGTGGTGGCAAAGGACGAAGCCTTCTTCACCCGCGCGCCATCAGGGCCATAGGTTAGGTTGACGGTGTTGGAGGCTCGCGTGACCGTCTTCAGCCGGTTTGCTTCATCCCAGGTCAGCGTGCGGCTGCCGTCGGAGGTGAGATTGCCATTGGCATCATAGGCCATGGCGTTGGCGCCGACGGAGATTGGCGCATGCGGACGAGCGGAGCTCGCCGCGGGATAGACGTATGTGCCGGCAACACGGGTGCGTGAGACCATGTTAGCGTTGGCGGCATAGACGAAGGTCTCGTCAAGCGTGTTGTCGCCGAGATTGTCGGATGAGGTCAGGCGGTCGGCATTGTCATAGCCATAAGTCCAGCTGCCCGGGCCCGCAGGGTCGATACCGACGATGTTGGTGATGCGGCCAAGATTGTCGCGCATGTACTGGCGATCCATTAGAACGGCGGCGTCCTTGGCGGTGGTTATCCTTGTCAGCCAGCGCCTAGTCGGCGAATAGCTGAAGGAGGTCTTCACGCCATTGGCATAGGTGATCTCCTTGGTTTGCCCATCGGCCTCATAGAGCGTCGAGGTGATGAAGCCAGGTGCCGAGACCAGCCTGTTGCCGGCGCTGTATTGCAGCGGCGCGGCAGACGTGCCGAAGTCGAGCTGCACCGGCAGATATTGCGTCGCCAGTGTTTGCCCGGAGGCATCGCGAACGCTGGTCGTCACATGCGTCAGCGTGCCGATGGTGACATCCTGACGCGCGACCTTGCCGAAGCCGTCGTACTTGTAGCTCTGCGTGGCTGCTGGATTGGTCGCGGTGGTCAGCTGGCCGATGTTGTAGTAGCCGGCGGCTGCCTGGTCGTAGGTGTTCTGCGTCTGCGTCTGCATCTGCGTCACCGCACTGCCGCCGGGCGCTGTTGCCGTCTTCAGCGTCAGCCGGTCCATCTGGTCATAGCTGAGCGCCGTGACCGTACCCCTGGCATCGGTCTGGCTGACCAGCCGGTTGGCGGCATCGTAGGTGTAGGACCATGTGCCGAGATCGGGATCCGACGCCGTCAGCCGGTTGCCGGCTAGGTCGTAGGTGTAGGTCCAGCTTGAGCCGCCTGGATCCTTGACACCGATCAGTCGGCTGAGCACATCGTAGATGCGCGTCTCGAAGAGATTCAGGCCGCCATAGTCGCGCAGGATGAGCACGACATCGCCACGGGTGGAGGACCATGTTACGGTCTGTCTCGCCACGGTGTTGCTCACCTGCTCGGTCTTGAACACAGCGGCTAGGGGCGGGTTGGCAAATCCTGTCGTGCTGTCGACAAGGACATAGAAATAGGTGGTCAGACTGGCATCGGCATTGACAGTCGATATCAGGCGGTCGGTCCAGTCATAGGAATTGGTGGTCCATTGTGCGGCCTCGCCGACAAAACGCGGAAAAGCTGTGCGCAACACATTGCCGCGAAGATCGTAGTCGGTCTCGGCGACGCGCCTGGCGCCGGCCGCCGTCTCTCCGGGGGTTTCGACACGATAGACCCGGCCCAGCCCGTCATAGTACGAGCGGGTAAGATCCTCACCGGCGCCATTAGGGAGTGGCGTGTACTTGACTAAAGCCTGTGTTGCCGGATTGCCTTCATTCTCGAAGCGGGTCTTGGCATAGGCGCCGGTGACGCTCTGCGAGAGTTGGTCGAGCCGACAGAACGCATCGTAGGTGAAGGTCTTCGCCAGCCCGTTGGGATCGGTCTTTGTGGCCAGTAGACCGCAGACTGAATTGTAGGTAGCGGTCGAGACAAAGCGCGTGTCGGCCGTCTGTCCGCCGGTGGCGAAATAACGAGGCGCCCGCTCGGTTACGGGATAGAGGTGATAGGTCGCGTCATAATCCCATTCGGTCCTGTGGCCGAGCGCATTGGTGGCGGAGATCTTGTTGCCAAAACTGTCATAGGCAAAGATCTGATAGGAAAATCTCTGCGGGGTCGAATTGATATCGGCAAAGTCGACGGACCAGGTCAGATTGCCCTTGGTCGGCGGCGTCGCGTTGTCGGCATGCTGATTGTCGTAAAACAGCGCCTTGTAGCCGATGAGCGGGAATGTCTCGTCAAAACCCGCCTGCACCGTCTCAAGGCGCGGTAACGATACGATATAGGCGTTGGTATTGGGCGCGAACCATCGCCCCGTTCGGGTCTCGTCGCCGCTGACATCGATGCGCCCATAATCGTCCTGGACGAAGATGTTGTTGTAGGCATCGAAGTAGCGTTGCACCTTGAGGCTGAGCGCAACGTTCTCGATCAGTATCGTGTCGGTCTGCGTGTTTTGCACCGTGTAAGGTTTTGCCGTTGTATTGACGGCATAGGTCTCGGCCACCTGCTTATGCACTGTGCCAGCGCCATCCCTCCACACCGTCAGCGACGGCATGCCATAGCTCGCCAAGTCCTGCCTGTAAGTGGTCTCGATCTTCGATGGCGCCGTCTCGCCATTGGCAAGCGGTCTGGTCTCGACGGTCGAGGCAAAGCCCAGAAACTTGTGCGCCACCGGATCATATTTGCCACCAGCATAGGCGTAGCCACTCATCGCCGTCTGGCCGCGGCCATCGCTGATCGATAGCTTTGTCACTGCATGCGTCACCTGTGGTAGGTAGGTGTTCGCCCATCCGCTCGATGGTGCATATTCAATGGCAACTGTGCCGCCGAGTTCGGTGATGATTTGCCGAAGCAGGTTCGGATTGCCGGCGCCCGCGTTGGACAGAAGAATATTTCGGCTCGCTTTGATCCAATCAGTCAGCCCGTCGCCATTTACGTCGCCAACACCGCCGAGACCACGCTTTGCCAGGTCTTTGGTGTTGACACTTCCCAAATCCAGGGAACCCACCAACCCGAGCGTACTTGTACCCAGCGCGTAAAGCTTGACGCTAGGAAGGCCGACTGCAAATTCGCCACGCCCATCTCCGTCGATATCCGCGAACTCCAGACGATAGGTGCCGGTGTAGGCCAGCTGCGTGCTTAGGACCTGTTTCAGTTGTTGTCCCGTCGAGAGATAGACTGTTGTAGTTGCGATCGAACTTGCCAAGGTCGTTCTGACCAGATCCGTCGCGCCGTCGCCGTTCAGATCGGTGAAGTAGCATCCTGGCTCACCTGCATTTACGCGCTTCGGGCAATCGAGCGCCGAAAAGAGGGAGGTGAATTGCCACGCATTGTTGTGTCGATAGCCGGCGACGATGTTCTGCGAGTTTGCGGAATAGATGGGCTGCTGCTGGCCATTTCCCGCAAGATCGGCGACCCCTATCAGCCGCTTGCCGGACATCTCATAAACTTCGTCGAGACCGTCACCGTTCGTATCTACGACAGTAGGTTCTTCCGGGTCACCCGAAAATTTTGCGCACGCAGCTTGCGATGCAGTGCAGTCCCTTGGTGTTTGAATTAGTGAAGTGGGAATTTCGGAATAGCGTCCGTATGGGTAATAGTGAGTAACATCAACCCATTCTAATTCATATCTCTGTCGACTATAGCATCGATCGGGTTGCGGGTAACAATGTGTAACAGGTGGATTGCCGCTTGAAGTACAAATCGGCGGCACTGGGTCGCATAACGTGTAGGTTACCCAGTGACCTCGTTGTTCTGGTACAGTTTCTGAGCGTCCGCCAACAGCAAAAGTTCTATCAGGCGTTGACCCGAATCTTCCAACATACCCATTTATGTATTTTGATGATGAACCTGAGGCGATTGTGGTGTCTGTTACGGAAATGATCTTCTGGTTTTCACTGCTTGGCCCAGATCTTGTATACAGCTCGTCTTTTCCGTCATTGTTCTGATCTGACGCGATGCCGAGGAGGTCTGAGGTATTTGCAGAATCGCGTTCAACGTAAGAGAGCGATGCATCCTGATACACCATCTGGCCGAGCGACTTCGAGGTGCTACCGGAGATCGTGCCGTCGGCAGCGATGGTCGCGTCGGTACCGAAGCGGGTGACGGCGGTTAGCCGCGAATTGTTGGAGAGCGGCGCCTGGTCGTAGGTCAGGCTGTAAGCGCCGCGCAGCACGTTGCTGGTCCAGACACTGATCGATTTGACGCGTAGGGTCGTCTCGGAGATGTCGCGCCCATTGCCCATCAGGATCGTATCGGGCCGCGTCTCGTAATGAAACCCGATCATCGTTCCATTGTAGGTGATCGTAATGGGATAACAGACGGGGCTGACGCAAGCATAGCTGTAGGCAACGCTGTTGCCGTTGATGTCGGTAACCGAGGTCAAGAGCCAACGATAGTTTTGGGCCAGGTCATAAGCCGGCGTGCCGGCGGTCGGCGTGAGGTTCGCGACCGCCGCCACCGATCGGAAGGTAGAGACAGTGCCGTCGCGATCGGTCACTTTCCATTCATTGGTGGTGCTGTTCAGCGCAATGCGGCGATAGCTCTCATTCTCGGTCGCATGCGTGCCGCCAGTCGAGCAGGATGGCGACACCATGCCGGCCGTGCAGGCCACCATTGCCTCGCCGTCAAGCAGAAAAATGTCATTCGCGTCGTATGCCGGCATGCCATAGCCCGGCGTCGCCCGCTCGATGACGTCGAAACCGTCAAGACCCCAGCCATAACCCAGCCAGCCCTGATAGAGGCCGCCGATCTTGGTTTTGCGCGAGGAATCATAGGTCAGCGCGATCCTCGGCTCAATGCCGTGGAAGTCCGATACATCAATGCCGATGGCATAAGCCAGATTGCCGTTGCCGCCTGCTTTGGGTAGATCCGCCTTCGGTGTGCTGACCGCCTGGGGGTCGTCGCTGCTGTCGGCGTCGGCAGCCGCTGCCGCCATCGCCGCTGCGGGCTCCTCGGGTGCAGCCTCGGTGTCGCTCGTTTTTGCCGCCTTGCCGCCTGTTTTCGTGTCCGCGGCCTTGGCATTGTTTGCCTTGGAGTCTACCGGCTTGGCGCCAACCTCGGCCGCCGCGTCCGGACTGCTGCCTGATGTTCCGGCTGCCGTGCCGTCTGTCGCGCCGGCCGCCGGCGCCGGCTGTGCGGGCGGCGAACCGCTGCCACCAAATGCTGCCCCACCATTGCCGAGACGCCTGGCAGGCACTGCTGCCTCAGGCGAAGCGCCTTGCGCATTCTGCGCAAAGGCTTCTATTCCTGCATTGTTGCTAATATATGAGATGGCAGAGATAAAAGGTATATCCGCACCAAAGACACCCGCGACAAGAAAAGTCACACCCAAAAGCAGCCGCTTCATGAGTCCCCCCGAGTCAAGTTGCTTGAAGTTACTCCTGCTTGACTTCGAAGATACGACACGATCCGGTCACAAACCAAATATCCACAGGTTTATTTGCGATTTAGTAGAGCATTGCAGAAGAGGCAAGCCAGGAGGGGCGAAGCTCTGACTCTGGCCTCCAGACGCCCTTCCGCAGCATCTGCGCAATGGCTGTGTGGAGAGCCACAATCTGACGACGCTGGCGCTCGATCACACTGCCTTCATCGACAGCATCGTCGACCCGATTGCACACGACCCCGCGGAACTGGTCGCGACGACCATCATCCACGGCTGCACGTCCGCTAAGGCTCTTCCCGTTAGCCGGACGGAATGCCTCCAGGCATGGCGTTTTCGCCTATTTGACACCTCTCGGCTGTGGGCACATAAATCGCGCCCCAAGCTACGGAGACACCGATGACTGTCGAGCAGACGCTGCCGGACACAGCGCCCGTGGAGGCCCAAGTCAGGCCCGACCTTACGACCTTGATCGTCTATTTCGGCGCGCTGATCGCCATGTTCATGGCAACCATCGACATGCAGATCGTCGTCACCGCCTTGCCCACCATTGCCGGCGAACTCGGCAATCTGCATTTGTTCGGCTGGGTCGGTGCCGCCTACCTGCTCTCGACCGCCGCGGTCTCGCCATTCTACGGCAAGCTCGGCGACATGTATGGCCGCAAGAATGTCGTGCTGACGGCGATCGGCCTGTTCCTGCTGGGCTCGCTGGTCTGCGGCATGGCATGGTCGATGGAGAGCCTCATCGCCGCGCGCGTGCTGCAAGGCATCGGCGGCGGCGGCCTGATGGTCTCGGCCTTCGCCATGATCGGCGAACTGTTTTCGCCGCGCGACCGCGCGAAATATCAGGGCTACAGTTCGGCGGTGTTCGCGCTGTCATCAGTGCTCGGCCCGTTGGCCGGCGGCTACATCACCAGCCTGTTCGGCTGGCGCTGGGTGTTCCTGGTCAATCTGCCGATAGGCATCATCGTGCTGGCGGTGCTGGCCTTCGCCATGCGCAGCCGGTTCAACGAAAAACGGCACCGCATCGACTATCTCGGCGGCGCGCTGCTCGCCATCGGCACAACGGCGGTCGTTTATTGGGGCTATCACGTGCTCGACCCCAGCGGGCCGGACCTGCTCACCTTCGTATTGCCACTCCTCGCGCTGGTCGCCATCACCTTGTTCATCATGGTGGAGCGCCGGGCCGAAGAGCCGATCGTGCCGTTGCGGCTGTTCGGCAATTCGACGGTCAGCATCGTCTCGGGCGTGTCGCTGGTCGCCGGAACGGTGACGCTGGGCATGTTCTTCTATTTCGCCCTCTACATGCAGACGCTGACGGGTCTCAGCCCGGCCGAAGTCGGCTTCCTGTTCCTGCCGGCGTCGCTGACATCGATGGTCATCTCGATCGTCGCCGGGCGGGTAATTGCCGCAACCGGACGCTACAAATGGATGCCGGTGGTCGCCATGGCTATTGGCGGGTTTCTGATGCTGGGCTTTGTCCTCACCAACCAGCACACGCCGATCTGGGTGCTGGCAACGATGATGGCTGTGTTCGGCATCAGCATGGGCCTGCAGTTCCAGGTGCTGATCGTGGCGATCCAGGCGGCGGCACCGCTGCAGGATATCGGCGCGGTGACGTCGCTGATCACCCAGGCGCGGACGCTCGGAGCATCGCTGGGTCTGGCGCTGAACGGCGCGGTGATGATCTGGGCGCTGAACCGGCAGACAGCCGAGCTTCCTGCAGACGCCGCCGCCCTGCTGCCGGGTGGCCTGAACGGGTTGACGCCGCACCTCGCATCGAGCCTGCCGGGCGCGATCCGCGAAGTGGTGCTCGACCATTACTCCAGTGGCTTCAACGTGATGTTCATCTGGGTGGCGGCGCTCTATTTCGTCGCCATGGGGCTGACGCTGCTGCTCGAGGACAAAGAGATCCCGAAGCGGGCCTGAGCCAAAGCTTGTGTCATGCGCTGGGTTTAGGCATTTGGCGATGATCTGAAATCACCGAGGAGGACAGCCATGATCATCGACACTCATCTGCACCTGATCGACCTGTCGGCGCTGCGCTATCCCTGGCTCAGCCGCGAGCCGGCGCTCAACCGCGATTTCCCGCACGCAGAATATGCGATCCAGGCCCGCCGCGCCGGTATCGAGGCCGCGCTGCATATGGAGGTCGACGTCGATGAAGCCGACATCCAGGCCGAGACCAGCCATGTGAAGGCGCAGTCGCTGGAGAAGGGCAGTCTGTTGCGCGGGGCGATCGCCTCCTGCCGCCCGGAGGAGGCCGGCTTCGCCGCCTATCTCGGGCGCCAGCAGGCCGATCCCTTCGTCAAGGGGTTCCGCCGCGTGCTGCATGTCATGCCGGACGAGCTTTCGGACAGCGCGCTGTTTCGCGAAAACATCAAGCGGCTTGCCGGCACCGGCCTGACCTTCGACCTCGTCGTCCTGCCGCATCAGATTCCAAGGGCGGTTGCGCTCGCCGATCTGGCGCCGGATGTGCAGTTCGTGCTCGACCATTGCGGCGTGCCCGACATCAAGGCCAGTGCGGAACATCCGTGGCGCGAGCATATGACCGAGATCGCGCGGCGTCCCAATGTCATCGGCAAGATCTCCGGTGTCGTCGCCTATGCCGATGCCGGCTCATGGACCGTCGAGACCTTGCGCCCCTATGTCGAGCACACGATCGGCTGCTTCGGCTGGGACCGCGTCGTGTGGGGCAGCGACTGGCCGGTGTGCACGCTTGGCGGTGGCCTTGCGACCTGGGTGACAGCGACGCATGCGCTGATCGCGGGAGCCAGTCCCGACGAACGGGCGAAGCTGCTTTCGGGCAATGCCAGGCGGACGTGGAAGCTATAGAGGCGGTACATAGCGCTCGAGATCGCCGGCAAGCGTGCAGAGCACGATCAGTGCTCTATCTGACGCCGATGCCGGCGGTCAGTCCGCCATCAATCCTGTAGTCCGCGCCGGTGCAGAAGCCGGCCTTCGACGAGCAAAGGAAGGCGATGAGTTCCGCCACTTCCTCCGGTTCGCCGATGCGGCCGAGCGGATGCGCCGCGCCGAAGCGCTTGTAGGCCTCTTCGACATCGGCATCGCTGCCGCCGTCACCGCGCGCAGCCTTCTCCAGGATCGGCGTGCGGATCGAGCCCGGGCTGACCGAATTGACGCGGATGCCTGATGCCGCGTAGTCGAGCGCCAGCGAGCGCGTCAGCGTGTGGATGGCGCCCTTGGTCGTGGCATAGGCGGCGACGTTCTGCTGGCAGGCAAAGCCCTGCACCGAGGCGACGTTGACGATGGCGCCGCCTCCGCGCTTGATCATTTCCGGAATGCCGAAATGCGCGGTCAGGTAGATCGAGCCGACATTGACCGTCATCGTTCGGTTCCAGCTTTCCCAGTCGGTGGTCGTCGCCGTGCCATAGGGATGGACGGCGGCTGAATTGACGATGACATCCAGGCCGCCGAACTTCGCGACGCCAGCCGCGACCGCGTCGCGCACCTGATCGGAGACGGACACATCGGTGTCGATGACCAGCACCGCGGCACCAGCACTTTCTAGTTGCGCTTTCATCGCCGCGTTGGCGGCGCGGTCGATGCCGCAGGCGATGATTGCGGCGCCACCGGCCGCAAGGCGTGTGGCGGTTGCCAGGCCGATTCCGGTCGTCCCGGTCACCAGGGCGACCTTGCCGTCGAAATCCGTCATTTCTAAAAACTCCTCCATTTTCTATCGACTCCCATCGGGGTCCAACAATAAGTTGCCAACCTGTCGCAGAAGGAAAGCCGAAATGGAACAATGCTGGCGCTGGTATGGGCCCGATGATCCGGTGACGCTCGATCATGTCAAGCAGGCGGGCGCCACCGGCGTGGTCTCGGCGCTCCACCATATCTATGACGGCCGGGCGTGGCCTGAGGCCGAAGTGCTGGAGCGCAAGCGCATTATCCAGGAAGCAGGACTGACCTGGTCGGTCGTCGAGAGCATTCCGGTCCATAATTCCTTCAAGATCGGCGCGCAGGAACGCGAGCGCTATGCCGGCTATTACCGCGATTCGATCCGCGCGCTGGCCAGGGCCGGCATCGCCACGATCTGCTACAATTTCATGCCGGTGGTGGACTGGACCCGCACCGATCTAGCCTACCGTCTGCCGACGACAGGCTACGCCCTGCGTTTTGATGCCGTTGATTTCGCCGCCTACGATCTGTTCGTGCTGAAGCGCAAGAACGGTGCTGACAGCTATACGCCGGCGCGTATTGCGCAAGCGGAAGCGCGGCTGAAGGAATTGTCGCCAGAGAAGATGGACCAGATCGAGCGCAATCTGATCGCCGGCCTGCCGGCTACAGAGCGCAAGTATGACCGCGACAGTTTTCGCGAGGCGCTTGCGGACTATGACGGAATCGGGCCGAAGGAGTTGCGCGGCAACCTCGCGTGGTTCCTGCGCGAGATCATTCCGGTGGCGGAAGAGGAGGGGGTGCGCATGTGTATCCACCCCGACGATCCGCCGTTTTCGCTCTACGGCCTGCCGCGCGTCGTTTCGACCGCCGAGGATGCGCGTTTCATTCTCAATGCCGTCGACAGCCAGGCCAATGGGCTGACGTTCTGCACCGGGTCCTACGGCACGCGCGCCGACAACGACATCGTCGCCATGGTCAAGGAATTCGGCGACCGCATCCACTTCGCCCATCTGCGCAACATCACCATCGAGGATGACGGCTCGTTCTACGAGGCCGAGCATCTCGAAGGCGGCACCGACATGGCGCATGTCATCCTGGCGCTGATGCAGGAGGAGGCGCGCCGCCGCAAGGAGGGCCGAGCCGACTGGCAAATCCCGATGCGGCCGGACCATGGCCACCTGCTCGCCGACGATATCGGCAAGACAAGGATCAATCCCGGCTACTCGCTGATCGGCCGCCTGAAGGGTTTGGCCGAATTGCGCGGCATCATGCGGGCCGTGGAAACGTTTGGGCTGGCTTGAAGGGGCAACGAACTGCGTTCAATGCCGACGCCGGCTCAGCGTGCGTCGCTGTAGATAATGCGGCCGGCGCGGAATGTCGTCCGATGACAATCAGATACCACGCTCGATCACGATCGCCCGGTCGCGGTGAGGCTCGTGATACAGCCGGTTGCCCTCATGGATTTGCACGGCCCTTAGTACGGCGCGCGGCTCGCTGACGGACGAGGAACCTAGCCGTTCGCCCCACGACCTGGCGGCGTGCTATTGTGTAGTGAAGTTCCGTTGCCCCGAGGTGAGCTAGAGGGGTACTCGGAAATCAAGTATGAATCATGAATAATGCAGTATTGATTTACGTTCGTGCAAGCAAAGGAACTGTAGTGATGGATGGGCACGACGGTCGTCGGAATGCGTTAAAGAAACTATACGTTTTCTCGATGCTTTTCGTTTTATTCACTTCAACATTGGTTATTTACGGAATTGGCGGATGGGTGGTTGCGTTTGGCAGCAGTGACTTCCGAGAAAGCCATGGTAGGAGAGGTATTTTTTTGGTTTTGTTAGCATGCTGCATGTTTTATGGATATATAAAGTATGACGAACATGAAACAAAAATCAGAATAAAACGGGATGAGCGCAAAGCTCTTGTGGTGAGATTTAAGCAGATTGTTTTAATTATATTTGTGTCCTTGTTTGTCCTTTTAATTGCCTAGAGATAATCTCACTATCGGAATGCGCCCAATCATGGCCAAAGGCCATGCACTTGAACACGGGACCACACAAGACACCTCCGATTGCCAGGTTGACAGAAAGCTGACAATGTATCATATCCGAAAAGCTGAGTATGTATCATATTATTCAGCGCTAGGAGAAAGACCGGCAAAGCCGGCGTCCCAGGGAGGCAATTTTGGGAGAGGCTATCAGCCAGTGGAGCAATTGGTCGGGCTATGTCACGGCCACGCCGCAGGCTTTTGCCGAACCGCAGAGTCTCGATGAGCTGAGTGGTGCCATTCGCAACGCGCCGGGACCAGTTCGATTCGCTGGCACGGGCCATTCCTTCACGCCTCTGGTCAAGAATGACGGGACGATCCTGTCGCTTGATCGCTTCGAGGGCCTGAGGTCGCACGATCCCGAAAGGCTGACAGCACGGGTCGGCGCCGGCACCAAGATCGGCGCGCTGGCAAAGCTGTTGCACGGCGTCGGCCAGGCGCTGCCGAACATGGGCGACATCGACAAGCAGGCGTTCGGCGGGGCGCTGGGCACCGCCACCCACGGCTCGGGCATCACGCTCGGCGCTTACCATACCCAGCTCGAGGCGATGCAGATCGTCGACGGGCGTGGCGCCGTGAAAGAGTTCGACCGTGCCAAGAGCCCCGACATGATCGAAGCCATGGGCGCTTCGCTCGGCGCTTTCGGCGCCGTCACCGAAGTGACGATCCGCAACGTGGCGAGTTACCGGATGCGGCACCGCCGCTGGACGGCGCCGATCGCCGATGTGCTTGCGCAATTCGAAAGCACCATGACGGCGCATCGTTCGGCCGAGTTCTACTATGTGCCGTTTTCCGGCCAGGCGCTGCTGATTGCCAGCGACATCACCGAGGCGCCGGCGACGGTGCGTCCGCCGACGGAAGACGACGATGCGGTGACGACGCTGAGAAAACTGCGCGACTATCTCAGCTGGCTCCCTTGGCTGCGCCGCCGTCTCATCGGCTCGGCCTTCGCCAAGGTGCCGGCCGAGGATTATGTCGAGGAGTGGCTGAAGGTCTTCACCTCCGAGCGCAACGTCAAGTTCAACGAGATGGAATACCACCTGCCGTTCGAGGAAGGGGCGGCCGCACTCAGCGAAATCATTGCGCTGCTCGAGACGCGGTTTCCAGAGGTCTATTTTCCGATGGAGGTGCGCGTCGTCGCGCCCGACAATGTCTGGCTCAGCCCCTTCTACAAGCGCCCAACCTGTTCCATCGCCATCCATCACGGCGTCGAGCGCGATCCGATGGCGTTCTTCAACGCCGCCGAGCCGATCTTCAGGAAGCGCGGCGGCCGCCCGCATTGGGGCAAGATGCACAGCCTGACATCAAGGGAATTGAGCGCGCTCTATCCGCGCTGGAACGATGCGATGGCGGTCCGCCGCGAGATGGACCCGGACAACCGCTTCGTGTCGCCCTATATTGCCAGGCTGCTCGACGTCGCGGCATGAGCCTGACCGACACCTATTTCGCGGAAATGTCGGGCGCGCTCAGGGCAGCCGGGATCTTTCAGCCTTGCCTGGTGCTCGATCTCGACCGGCTCGATCACAACATCGCTGCGATCAAGGCGAAGTTCGCCACGGGCCTCGATCTGCGCCTCGTCGACAAGTCGCTGCCATGCCTGCCGCTGATCGACTATATCCGCGCGGCGTTTGCGACCGACAGGCTGATGACCTTTCATCTGCCGATCAGCGCCGAGATGCTGAAAATGTTTCCCCAAGTCGATCTCCTGTTGGGCAAGCCGATGCCGGTTGCCGGCGCCAGGCACGCGCTGACGAAGGGCGTTCTCGCCGGGCTCGGCGAAGCTACGTCGCGCATCGTCTGGCTGATCGATACCGAGGAGCGGCTGGCCGCCTATGGCTCGCTTGCCGCCGAGCTCGACCGCGAGCTGCGCGTCTGCTTCGAGGTCGATGTCGGCCTTCATCGCGGCGGTATCAGCGATCCCGACTCACTGGCCCGGGCAGTTTCCGCGTTGGCGAATTACCCGCGGCTGAAATGCGAAGGCGTCATGGCCTACGAGGCGCATATCGGCCATATCCCCAAACTGCTGGGAGGACCGGCCAAGGCGCGCGTCAAGGCGATCAGCCTGTTTCGCCAGTATGTCGCTTGCCTTGCCGCCGACCAGCGCAAGATCCTCAATCTTGGCGGCAGCAGCACCGCATTGCTCTATGACAGCTGGGTCGGCGCCAATGAATTGTCCATCGGATCGGCTTTTATGCTGCCGACCGATTTCGATGTGCCGAGCCTCAGCCAATTGTGGCCTGCCGCATTCATCGCGACGCCGATCCTGAAAGTGGTCGATGTCCAGGCGCCGGGCCTCGACCAGCGCTCCTGGCTGCTGCAGAAGCTCGGGCTGTTGCCGCGGCGCGGCTGTTTTCTCTATGGCGGAAAATGGATGGCGAAGCCCGTCCATCCCGTGGGGATGAAGACCGACAAGACGTTCGGCTTTTCGACCAATCAGCAATTCATGGCGCTGCCCGACAACGTCAATGTCGGGCCTGACGACTACGCCTTCCTGCGTCCGACGCAGAGCGAATTCGTGCTACAGCAGTTCGGTTCGATCCAGGTCTATTCCGGCGGGAAATTCGTCGAGCAATGGGCCGCACTGCCGTTTTCGTAGAGCAATTCCAGGAAAAGTGTGAAGCGGTTTTCCCACAGGAATTGCGTCAAACAAAGAGATCGAAGTGGAGGAGGATAGGATGGTTGCCAAGGCAGTCAAAACCCAGCCCGTGCAGCCTGAATGGGCAGCCGAACTCGACCTCGCGCTCACCGATCTCGACGCCAGGAAGGACGACTGGGCGCAGACCTCGAATGGCGAGCGGATCGCCTTGCTGCGGCAGGTCAAGGATCACATCCGCGAGGTCGCCGAGGCGTGGGTCAAAACCGCGACGCGCAAGAAGGGCATCCCGACCGGCTCGCCGCTGGAAGGTGAGGAATGGCTGGCTGGCCCGGCGGCGCTGATGGATGGCTGCAACCAGTTCATCCACACGCTGAGCCTGATGGAGGGCAAGAAGTTCCTCGACAGACTGCCGGTCCGCACCTTGCCCAGCGGACAGGTGGCGGTGACGGTGGTTCCGAATTCGCTCTGGGACAAGGTGTTGTTCACCGGGCTGAAGGCCGAGATCTGGATGCAGCCCGGCGTGACCAAGGCGAACCTGGCCGCAAACACCGCATCGGCCTATGACGCGCCGCGCACCAGCCGCAAGGGCAAGATCGGCCTCGTGCTCGGCGCCGGCAATGTCGCCTCGATCGCGCCGCTCGACTGCCTGCACAAGCTTTTGGTCGAGCACCAGGTGGTTCTGCTCAAGATGAACCCGGTCAACGACTATCTGATCGATTTCCTGCGGCCGGCGCTGCGGCCGCTGATCGAATTCGGTGCGCTGCGCATCGTGCGCGGCGGCGCCGATGTCGGCGCGTATCTGTGCAACCACGATCTCGTCGACGACATCCACATCACCGGTGCCGCCGCTTCGCATGACGCGATCGTCTGGGGGCCTGGCGAGGAGGGCCGCAAGAACAAGGCGGCGGGCACGCCGCGCAACAGCCGGCGTATCACCTCTGAGCTTGGCGGCGTGGCACCGACCATTGTGGTGCCCGGTCCGTGGTCGGATGCCGATATCGCCTACCACGCCGAACTGATCGCCACACAGAAGCTCAACAATTCCGGTTTCAACTGTATCGCCTGCCAAATGCTCGTGTTGCCCGAAGGCTGGGACAAATCCGACGCGCTTCTGGCGGCCCTCGAAAAGGTGATGCAGAAAGCCCCGTCGCGCCCGGCCTATTATCCCGGCGCGACCGAGCGCCTCGCCGCCTTCGAGGCGCATGCCGACAGCGTACAGAAATTCGAGCGGCCCGGCGGGCCGGCCTGCGTGGTGGTGCCGTTCCGGCCGGGCACGGATACCTATCTCGAAAATGCCGAGGTGTTCGCGCCGGCGCTCAGCGTCATGCGGCTGCCGGCGGGCAATGCGGAATCCTATCTGCGCGCCGCTGTCGCCTACGCCAATGAAAAGCTGCACGGCACGCTTGCCGCCAACATCCTCATCCATCCCAGGACGATCGCCGAGATCGGCCGGCAGCGCTTCGAGGAAATCATTGCCGAACTGCGCTATGGCGGCATCGGCATCAATTCCTGGAGCGGCGTTCTGTTCGCGCTGCTGCGCCCGACCTGGGGTGCTTTCCCTGGCCACACGCTCGACGACGTGCAGAGCGGCATCGGCGTCGTCCACAACACCTATTTGTTCGACAGACCGGAACGCAGCGTGCTCGAAGCGCCGTTCCGCATCATGCCGAAGCCGGCCTGGTTCCTGACCCACAAAAGGGCACACATGGTCGGCCGCCTGATCACCGAGTTCAACTACCAGCCGAGCCTCCTGAAGCTGCCGCGCATCATCTGGAACGCGCTGCGCGGCTAGCAACGAGCATCCGATCTCGAAAACAAAAGCCGGCACAGGAGCTACGACAATGGCTGACGCGGACGCAATCATCGTTGGCGGCGGGCTGGCCGGCCTGGCCGCAGCCGCGGAACTCGGCGATGCCGGAAAGCGCGTGATCATCGTCGAGCAAGAGGGTGGCGGTTTTCTCGGCGGCCAGGCATTCTGGTCGCTCGGCGGCCTGTTTTTGGTCAACACGCCCGAGCAGCGCCGCCTGCGCATCAAGGACAGCCGCGACCTCGCCTGGCAGGATTGGCTGGGTTCTGCCCAGTTCGACCGGCCCGAGGACCATTGGCCAAGGAAAGTGGCGGAAGCCTATGTCGATTTCGCCGCCGGCGAGATGCGGCCGTGGCTCTACGCCATGGGCATGCGCTGGTGGCCGGTGGTCGGCTGGGCCGAGCGCGGCGGCGCGCTGGCCAATGGCCACGGCAATTCAGTGCCGCGCTTCCACCTGACATGGGGCACTGGGCCGGGCGTGGTCGCGCCGTTCGAAAGGCGCGTGCGCGAGCACGTCGCCAAAGGGCTGATCACTTTGAAATTCCGTCATCAGGTCAGCCGGCTGATCAAGACCAACGGCGCGGTCACCGGCGTCGCGGGCGAAATCCTGGAGGCATCCGATGTCGAGCGCGGCAAGCAGTCGAGCCGCACGGCCGTCGGCGATTTCGACCTTTCGGCCGGTGTCGTGATCGTCACCTCCGGCGGCATCGGCGGCAATCATGAGTTGGTTCGCAAGGTCTGGCCGGTCGGGCGGCTGGGGCCGGCGCCGAAGCGTATGGTTGCCGGCGTGCCGCACCATGTCGACGGCCGCATGGTGGCGATCACCCAGGACGCCGGCGGGGCCGTCATCAACGCCGACCGCATGTGGCACTATGTCGAGGGGATCAAGAACTGGAATCCGATCTGGCCGAACCACGGCATCCGCATCCTGTCTGCGCCGTCGCCGCTATGGTTCGACGCTCTCGGACAACGCATGGAGGCGCCGTTCTTCCCGAGCTTCGATTCGCTCGGCACCTTGAAGCGTATCCTGTCGACGGGACACGATTATTCCTGGTTCGTGCTGACCAAGACGATCGCTTCGAAGGAGTTCGTGCTCTCGGGTTCGGAGCAAAACCTCGACTTTACGGCCAAGGATTTTCGGGCCGTGCTGAAGAACCGGCGCGGCGGCAAGGCGCCGCCATCGGTGGCGGCGTTCCTGGAAAAGGGCGAGGACTTCGTCGTCCGCGACAACCTGGCCGACCTGGTCGCCGGGATGAACGCGCTGTCAGGCGACAATCTGCTCGACTACGACCGGCTCAACGCCCAGATCGTGGCGCGCGATCGCGAGGTCGACCATGCCTATACCAAGGATGCGCAGGTCACAGCCATCCGCGGCGCTCGCAACTACATTGGCGACAAGATCTTCCGGGTGACCAAGCCGCACAAGATACTCGATCCCAGGCACGGGCCGCTGATCGCGGTGCGCCTCAACATCCTGACGCGCAAAACGCTTGGCGGCCTGCACACCAATCTCAATTCGCAGGTTCTCGACGGCAATGGCGAACCCATTGCCGGGCTCTATGCGGCAGGCGAGGTGGCCGGCGGCGGTGGCGGCGGCTATCACGGCTACAATGCGCTGGAAGGGACATTTCTCGGCAGCTGCATCTTCTCCGGCAGGAACGCAGGCCGGCACGCCGCGGGCAGGTGACGCGGCTGGCGGGCCAAGAAAAGGTCGATGAGAACAGGACATCCGCCATGTTCCATGGATAGCGACTGCTTTCGATCGCTTGCGGCAACCCAGGCGGTCAGCGAGTTGCGGCTTGCCGGCGCCGACGGTTCCCATGCGCTGGTGCTCGGCGCTGCGGCCCATCAGAGGCCTGCGTTACGCTGGCGCCACCGCGAAATTGAGGTTGAGGTCCTGAAGGCCTGGCCGCAAGGTCGGCCGGGCTACCACTCGGCGAAGGAGCCGTCCTTGTGACGCCAGACCGGGTTGCGCCAGCGGTGGCCTTCCTTGGCCCTTTCCTTCACGTAGTCCTCGTCGATTTCGACGCCGAGGCCGGGACCATCGGGGATTGCGACATAGCCATCCTCGTAGCGAAAGACGTCCTTGTTGGCGGCATAATCGAGCAAATCGTTTGCGGCGTTGTAGTGGATGCCGAGGCTCTGTTCCTGGATGAAGCAGTTGTAGCTGACGGCATCGAGCTGCAGGCAGGCGGCGAGCGCGATCGGGCCGAGCGGGCAGTGCGGCGCGACCGCAATATCATAGGCTTCGGCCATCGCCGCGATCTTGCGGCATTCGGTGATGCCACCGGCATGCGAGAGGTCGGGTTGGATGATGTCGACGGCGCCTTGTTCGAACACCGATTTGAAATCCCAGCGGCTGTAGAGCCTCTCGCCGAGTGCGATCGGCGTCGAGCCGAGGGCGGCGATCTCCTTCAGCGCCTCGCGATTTTCGCTCAGCACCGGCTCCTCGATGAACATCAGCCGGTAGGGTTCCAACTCCTTGACCAGCATGCGCGCCATCGGCCGGTGGACGCGGCCGTGGAAATCGACGGCGATGCCAATGTTGGACCCAACGGCCTCGCGCACCATGGCGACTCGTTCGACAGCCGCATCTATTCTGTCATGGTTGTCGACGATCTGCAGTTCCTCGGTGCCATTCATCTTCAGCGCCTGAAAACCGCGCGCCACCACTTCCCTGGCGCCATCAGCCACTTCCGCCGGCCGGTCGCCGCCGATCCAGGAATAGACCTTGATGCTGTCGCGCAGCTTGCCGCCGAGCAGTTCGTGCACAGGCACGCCGAGCGCCTTGCCCTTGATGTCCCATAGCGCCTGGTCGATGCCGGCAATGGCGCTCATCAGGATCGGCCCGCCGCGGTAGAAGCCGCCGCGATGCATCACCGTCCAATGGTCCTCGATCAGGCGCGGGTCCTTGCCGATCAGATAATCGCCAAGTTCCTTGACCGCTGCCTCGACCGTCAGCGCACGGCCTTCGACCACAGGCTCGCCCCAGCCGGTGACGCCGGCATCAGTCTCGATCTTCAGGAACAGCCAGCGCGGCGGGACGATGTAGGTGGTGAGCGAGATGATTTTCATGCTGGTCTCAGTTGTTCTTGAGTTTCTTGGCGCTGACCAGGTCGCGCGCCGCAAGGTCGAGGATCCGGCCTGCCGCCGCACGCGCCGCCGCGGCATCGCGCATGCGCAGTGCCTCCACCACCTCGCGGTGCGCCGCCACTGCTTCCATGCGCCGAGCGAGCGAAATGGTCGCCGTTGCTTCAAGCGAGAATTTCAGCCCGGTGTCGATCAGATTGCCGATCTGGCGGAAGATCGGGTTGTGGCTCGCGGCATAGACGATCTGGTGGAAGGTGATGTCCGAGCGCGAGAAGGCGGCGAGATCCTCGCCGGCATTGGCCATGCCGCGCCAGGCGGCTTCGAGATCGGCGATCTCCTGCAGCGTCGCACGAGTCGCCGCCAGTTCAGCTACCAGAGGTTCGATGGCGCGGCGCGTCTCGAGGATGGCGTCGAACAATTTGTCGTCCAGCGCATGCGGCGCGTGCCAGGCCAGCACCTGCGGGTCGATGATGTTCCAGTTGTCCTGTTCACATACAACCGTGCCGATGCGCGGCCGCGACAGCACCAGCCCCTTGGCGGCCAGCACCTTCAGCGCCTCGCGGATGACGGTGCGGCTGACGCCATATTCGACGCCGAGCTCGTTTTCGGTCGGCAGAGACGAGCCGGCGGGATAGCGTCCGGAAAAGATGTCTGAGGCAAGCGCCTTGGTCACATCGGGCATGACGCGCGGGCGGCGGGTGTCGCCTGATGCCTTCTTCGAAGTTTCGGTCACCTCAGCCCTCCTCCAAGGCGGCGAAACCACTGATCTCGCGTCCCCGGCCTTACCGGATGCGGATGATTTGCGCCAGCGATCCCTGGTCGGAGCATGTAGCTCAATTATCATACCAGATCAATTGACGAGTATGATAAAAAGAATTAGAGACTCTGCATCCGGGCTGAGCGCCCGGCCATCGCTGGGAGGTAATCATGCGACTTCTGAAGACCGCGCTCGTCGCGGGCGCCCTTGCCGTGCTGTCCGTCACGACCATCGCTGCATATGCTCAGGACACCAAGATAGGTTTTATCGTCAAACAGCCCGAGGAACCGTGGTTCCAGGACGAATGGAAGTTCGCCGACCAGGCCGCCAAGGAGAAGGGTTTTACCCTGGTCAAGATCGGCGCCGAGGACGGTGAGAAGCTGATGTCGGCGATCGACAATCTCGGCGCGCAGGGCGCGCAAGGCTTCATCGTCTGCACACCTGATGTGAAACTCGGCCCCGGCATCGTCGCCAAGGCCGCCGCAAACAATCTCAAGCTGATGACCGTTGACGACCGTCTGGTCGGCGCAGACGGCAAGGCGCTGGAAGACGTGCCGCATATGGGCATTTCGGCGACCAAGATCGGCGAGGCCGTCGGCCAGGCGATCGTCGACGAAATGAAGGCGCGCGGCTGGAAGGCCGACGAGGTTGGCGCCATCCGCGTCTCCTATGATCAGTTGCCGACCGCCGTCGACCGGGTCGAAGGCGCCATCTCGGTGCTCAAGGCCAACGGCTTCAAGGCCGAGAACATCTTCGACGCGCCTCAGGCCAAGACCGACACCGAGGCTGCACTGAATGCGGCGACGGTGGTGCTCAACGCCCATGCCGACATCAAGAAGTGGGTCTCCTTCGGCCTCAACGACGAAGCCGTGCTCGGCGCCGTGCGCGCTTCCGAAAGCGTCGGCATCCCGGCCGAAAACGTGATCGGCGTCGGCATCGGCGGTGCGGATTCGGCGATCAACGAGTTCAAGAAGCCGACCGCCACCGGCTTCGTCGGCACGGTGATCATCTCGCCGAAGCGTCACGGCTACGAGACTGCGCTCAACATGTATGACTGGGTCGCCAACAACAAGGAACCCGAGAAGCTCATCCTGACCGCCGGTGCGCTGGCCAAGCGCGACGACTACCAGACGGTCCGCAAGGGTCTCGGCATCGAATAATCCTCCCTGTACAAACAGGCGGCGGCTCACAGTCGCCGCCTGTTTGGCATGGCAAAAGGATAGGCGCCCATGTCCTTTCTCGACTTTTCGCGCATCACCAAGACCTATCCGGGCGTCAAGGCGCTGTCGGACGTCTCGTTCGGCGTCGACAAGGGCGCCGTGCACGGCCTGATGGGCGAGAACGGCGCCGGCAAATCCACGCTGATCAAGATCCTGTCGGGCGACCAGCATGCCGATGACGGCGCAATCAGCATCGACGGCGAGGTCCAGGCCTATTCATCGACGAGGGATGCCTTCGACAATGGCGTCATCGTCATCCACCAGGAACTGCAGCTGGTTCCCGAGCTCACTGTTGCCGAAAACCTCAGCCTCGGCCGCTTCCCCGCCAACGCCGGCATCATCGCCCGTGCCAGGATGCTGGACGATGTTGGCGCCAAGCTGAAATCAGCCGGCATCGACATCGATATCAGCCGCAAGGTCAAGACGCTGTCGATCGGCGAGCGCCAGATGGTCGAGATCGCCAAGGCGATCATGCTCGACGCGCGCGTCATCGCTCTGGACGAGCCGACCTCGTCATTGTCGTCGCGCGAAAGCGAAATCCTGTTTGCGCTGATCGACCGCCTGCGCGGCGAGGGCAAGGTCATCATCTATGTCTCGCACCGGCTGGACGAAGTGTTCCGCCTCTGCGACAGCCTGACCGTGCTGCGCGACGGCAAGCTCGCGGCGCACCATGCGTCGCTGAAAAACGTCACACGCGACCAGGTCGTCGCCGAAATGGTCGGCCGCGAAATCTCCGATATCTGGGGGTTTCGCCCACGCCCGGCCGGCGATGTCCGGCTGAAGGTCGACGCTGTTTCCGGAGTAAAACTGACGACGCCTGCCAGCTTCGAGGCAAGGGCCGGCGAGATCGTCGGCTTCTTCGGCCTGATCGGCGCGGGGCGCTCGGAACTGATGCGGCTGGTCTTCGGCGCCGACCGGCGCTCAGGCGGCACCATCAGCGTCGACGGCAAGGTCGTTCATGCCACCGATCCCCATGACGCGATCCGCGCCGGCATCGTTTTGTGCTCGGAAGACCGCAAGCATGACGGCATCATCCAGGGCCGCTCGATCGAGGAGAACATCAACATCTCGTCGCGGCGTCATCACACGCGCTTCGGGATCCTGAACCGCGCCAGCGAGATCGCCACCGCCGAGACCTTCATCAAGAAGCTCAAGGTGCGCACGCCGTCGCGCAAGCAGGACATCATCAACCTCTCCGGTGGCAACCAGCAGAAGGTCATTCTCGGCCGCTGGCTGTCGGAGCAGGGCGTGCGCGTGCTTATCGTCGACGAGCCGACACGCGGTATCGATGTTGGCGCCAAAGCGGAAATCTACGAGTTGCTCTACCAGCTTGCCGAAGACGGCATGGCGATCGTCGTCGTCTCGTCCGAACTGCCGGAAGTGATGGGCATTTGCGACCGCATCCTGGTGATGTGCGGCGGGCGCATCAGCGCCGAACTCGCGCGCGACCAGTTCGCCGAAAAAGCGATCCTGGCCGCCGCTCTTCCCGATCAGAAAACCCCCGACGCGATCGCATCCTGAGGATCTTTGCCATGACCGATCAGTTGAAGAAGATCCTGCTCGGCGAACAGGGCCTCGTCGTGATCTTCATCGTCGCCTTCGCGCTGGTGTCGCTGCTGGTGCCGAATTTTCTGACCGACCGCAACATGCTCGGCCTGCTGCAATCGGTGGTCACCGTCGGCATCGTCGCCTGCACGATGATGTTCTGCCTCGCCGCGCGCGACTTCGACCTCTCGGTCGGTTCGATCGTTGCTTTCGCCGGCATGGTCGCGGTAATGGCGTCGAACTATGCCGGTTCGATCCTGCTCGGGCTTCTCGCGGCAATCGCCTGCGGCGCCTTGGTCGGCTTCATCAATGGCGTCGTCATCGCCAAATTCCGCATCAACGCGCTGATCACGACGCTTGCCACCATGCAGATCGTGCGCGGCCTTGCGCTGATCGCATCCGATGGCCGCGCCGTCGGCATCAACAGCCCGGATTTCTACCAGCTGGCGCTATCCAAGCTGTTCGGCATTCCGACGCCGGTCTGGGTCCTGGCCGTGCTGTTTTGCATCTTCGGTTTTGTCCTCAATCGTACCGTCTTCGGCAAGAACACGCTGGCCATCGGCGGCAACCCGGAGGCCTCGCGCCTGGCGGGCGTCAATGTCGACTGGACGCGCATCTGGATCTTTGCTCTGCAAGGCGTGATCTGTGGCATCGCCGGCATCCTTTTGGCCTCGCGCATCACGTCGGGCCAGCCCAATGCGGCGGTCGGGCTTGAACTCTCGGTCATCTCGGCCTGCGTGCTCGGCGGCGTCTCGCTTGCCGGCGGCCGCGCCACCATGTCGGGCGTCATCGTCGGCGTGCTGATCATGGGCATCGCCGAAAACGCCATGAACCTGCTCAACATCCCGGCGTTCTACCAATACATTGTGCGCGGCGTGATCCTGCTGCTTGCCGTTTTGCTCGACAATCTGCGTTCGTCGGCACTGGGCCGGCGCTGACCATCTTCCAGTGGAGTGACAGCCATGGCTGAGCGCCTGTCCGGCAAACGCATCTTCCTCACCGGAGCCGCGCAAGGCATTGGGCTTGCCATCGCTGAAGCTTGCCTCGCCGAAGGGGCAAGGCTGTTCCTGGTCGATCGCGACGGCGCGCTGCTGGACAAAACGGTCGCCGGCCTTGCCGCACCGCAGGGCCATGTCGGACATACCGCAGCCGACATCAGCGACGGGGCCGCGATTGCCGCTGCCGTCAGCCGGGCGACCGACGCGATCGGGCCGATCAACGCGCTAATCAACAATGCCGGGATGAATGTGTTCTCGACGCCGCTCGAGGCGACCGAGGAGGAGTGGAATCGCAATTTCGATGTCAACGTCAAAGGCGCCTGGAACTGCGCCAAGGCGGTGCTGCCGGCAATGATCGCAAATGGCGGTGGCGCGATCCTCAACATCGCCTCGACGCACAGCTTCACCATCATCCCTCATACCTTCCCCTATCCCGTGGCCAAGCACGCGCTGCTTGGGCTGACCAAGTCGCTGGCGCTGGAATATGCCGGGCAGGGCGTGCGCGTGAACGCGCTGGCGCCCGGTTATGTCGAGACGCAGAAGGCGACCGACTATTGGAACAGTTTTGCCGATCCGGTTGCGGCGCGCGCCAAGACGCTGGCGCTGCATCCCGGCGGCCGCATCGCCTCGGCGCGCGAGATCGCGCTGGCCGCTGTGTTCATGATTTCTGAGGAGTGCCCGTTCATGAACGCGGCGACCCTCGTCGTCGATGGCGGGCTCAGCCAGCTACAGCATCCCGCCTGAACGCTGGAGAGGCTCTATTTCTACGGCATCGACCGCCGGCCTAATGGAGCAAGCAGTCGCGATCAGAACCGCTCGCGATAGGCGCGCGGATTGGTGCCCAGCACGCGCAGAAAGCCGCGCCGCATGGTTTCTTCCGAGCCGAAACCGCAGCGGCGGGCTGTCTGGTTGACGGGCTGGCCCCGCTCCAGCATCCGCCGCGCCGCCTCGATCCGGATCTCCTCGATCGCGCGGGCAGGTGTCCGGCCGGTGGCCTCGCGATAGCGCCGCGAGAAGCTGCGCGGGCTCATATTGGCGTGGTCGGCCAACTGCGTGAGCGACAGGTCACCGGCCAGATTTTCGAGGATCCAGCCATGCAGCCGGTCGAAGCGCCCGTCGCCTTGCTGCAGCTTGAGGGTCTGGCTGAATTGCGCCTGGCCACCGGGACGTTTCAGGAAGACCACCAACTCGCGCGCCACGCCGAGCGCCGTGTGCCGGCCAAGGTCGGCCTCGACGAGGGAGAGGGCGAGATCGATCCCCGCCGTTACGCCGGCGGATGTCCAGACATTGCCGTCGCGGATGAAGATCGGATCGGGTTCGAGCCGGACCGCGGGAAAGCGCCGGGCGAACTCCGCGCAGCGTCCCCAATGGGTCACCGCGCGGCGGCCGTCGAGCAGGCCAGCCGTCGCCAGCAGCATGGCGCCGCTGCAGACGGAAGCGGTTCGGGTGGCATCGCGCGAGCGACCGGCGATCCACTGGACCAGCACGGGATCGTCGCAGGCCGCGTTGACGCCCCATCCTCCGGGGACAAGCAGCGTGTCGATCTTACCTCCGTGGGTTGGCAGCACTGCTGCCTCCAGCACGAGACCGGCCGATGTCCGGATGCGCGGTGAGGCGGCGACGACCACGACCTCGTAAGGAGCCGGTTCGCCGGCCTGCCTTTTGAAATCATTGGCGCTGGCAAAGACCTGCAGCGGTCCGCTGACGTCGAGGAGCTGGATGTCGGGATAGGCAAGTACTTCGATACGGCGCATTGGTTTGGCCCGAAGCGAGGGATGAATGGCAATCGTGCCAAACCATGATGCCGTAGATTGCCGGAAGTCAACCCACGGAGATTTCCATGCCCCTTCGTTTCGGCATCCTCGTATTCCCCGACGTCCAACAACTCGACCTCACCGGCCCATACGAAGTCCTGGCATCGGCCAAGGATGCCGAGGTGGAACTGATCTGGAAGGATCGCAACCCGGTGACGTCATCGACGCGCCTCTCGCTGACGCCAACCGCGACCTTTGACGATTGCCGGCCCCTCGACGTGCTGTGCATTCCTGGCGGGGGCGGGGTCAACGCGCTGCTGGAGGACCAGACAGTCCTCGATTTCGTGTGGGAGCGCGCGGGGCAGGTGCGCTACATCACCTCCGTTTGCAGCGGTGCCCTGGTGCTTGGGGCGGCCGGACTGCTGAGGGGCAAGCGCGCGACCACGCACTGGTATGCGCATGATTTCGTTGAGGAGTTCGGAGCGATCCCGGTCGACGAGCGTATCGTCGAAGACGGCAAGCTCATCACCGCCGGCGGCGTCACTTCGGGGATCGACTTCGGCCTGGCGCTGGTTGCGAGGCTGCTTGGACAGGAGGAGGCCGAGATCGTGCAGCTCTCGCTCGAATACGCCCCGGCTCCTCCCTTTCGGTCCGGCACGCCCGCCGAGGCGTCGCCTGCGGTGCTGGCGCAGGCAAAAAAGCGCCTCTCTGGTTCGAGGCGGGTTCGCGAGGCAATCTTCGCTCGCTGGCGCGAGGCTCGCGCCGCCGCTGCGCCGGCGCGCATCCACGGCTGAAGCAGCAAGGCCGAAGGTGCATCCCCTGGCCCTTCGGCCTCGCTGCGTTTCCACTGTTGACAGGTCCCTTCGTCTGTGCAGAAATTGGTTGGACCATTGAACCACTTCGGTAATAGCCCCGGTGACCGAATTCAGCCTTCCGCCGATCCAGACGACGGCCCGCGACGACGCGGTGCTGAAGGCGTTGGCCGGCTTCGTCATGCGCGAGAAGCTGGAACCCGGTGAGAGGCTGCCGACCGAACGCATCCTCGCTGAGCGTCTGAAGGTCAGCCGCAACACGGTGCGCGAGGCGCTGACGCGCTGGGAAGGACTTGGCCTGGTCGAGCGCCGGCAGGGCTCGGGCACCTATCTCAAGGCCGCCGTCTCGCTCGACATGCTGCACATGCCGCTGACGCTTGCCGGCGGCAATGATTTCACCGGCCTGATGCGCACGCTGGAAATCCGCCGCGCGCTGGAAGCGGAAGCCGCCGCCCTTTGCGCCATTCGTGCCGACAAGGACGACCTCGCCGAGATCAAGCGCAAGCTCGACATCATGGAGGAAGAGTTTCTCAGCCGCGCCGGCATGTCGTCGGAAGAGGACTGGGAATTCCATCAGGCGATCTACCGCGCCTGCGGCAATCCGCTGTTCGAGCAGATTATCGCCGCCATGCACGAACTGTTCCACCGCTTTTGGGAACATCCGCTCGGCGTGCGCGATTTCGGCCACGCAAGCTTTCCCTACCACCGCACCATGTTCGACTGCATCGCCGCGCACGATCCGGAAGGCGCCCGGGCCGAAGCGCTGAAGCTGATCGCCACGGTCGAGGACGATTTGAAGCGCGGCGCCGCCAACCTCAAACTTTCGGTCCGCACATGAACGAGCACAGCTTCGACCCAAGCATTTCCGGCAGCGACTATCTCGCGGAGGCGGCGACGCTTCTGGCGCATGACGACCCGTTCCCCGGCAATGCGGTGGTGCCGCCGATCTACCAGACCTCGCTGTTCACCTTCGCCAGCTATGCCGACATGGCCGACACCTTTGCCGGGCGCAGGAAACAGCCGATCTATTCGCGCGGCGACAATCCGACGGTGATGGAATTCGAGTCGCGCGTCGCAGCGCTTGAAGGTGCTGAAGCAGCACGTGGTTTTTCGAGCGGCATGGCTGCGATCAGCGCGACGTTGCTGGCTTTCGTCGGCGCAGGCGAACGCATCCTTGCGGTGCGCAATTGCTATGGCGACGCCTACCGACTGTTCGAGCGGCTGTTTCCGCGCCTGCATATCAAGGTCGACTATGTCGACGGCTCCGATCCGGATGCGGTGGCCGCGGCACTTCCCGGTGCGAAACTGCTCTACCTGGAAAGCCCGACCTCGATGATGTTCGAGCTGCAGGATCTCGAACATCTGACGCGGCTGGCGAAAGAGCAGGGCATCGTCACCACAATCGACAATTCCTGGGCGACGCCGGTGTTCCAGAAGCCGATCCTGCACGGCGTCGATCTGGTGCTGCACTCGGCCTCGAAATATCTCGGCGGCCACAGCGATACCGTCGCCGGTGTGGTGGCGGGCTCGGCCGCCCATATCAAGCACATCAACGACCAGACCTATTCGCAGCTCGGCGCAAAGCTGTCGCCCTTCGAGGGCTGGCTGCTGTTGCGCGGCCTGCGCACGCTGCCGCTGAGACTGCCGCATCACATGAAGAGCGGGCTCATCATCGCCGAGCGCTTGAAGGCGCATGACAAGGTCGAGCGGGTCAATCATCCCGCCTATTCCAACCATCCCGGCAAGAAGACGCTTGCCGGCTATGCCGGGCTGTTCTCTTTCGAGGTGACGGAGGATGTCGACATTCCCGCTTTCGTCGATGCGCTGAAATTTTTCCGCATCGGCGTCAGCTGGGGCGGTCATGAAAGCCTGGTCGTGCCGGCAAAGGCCTCGCTCGAGCAGACACCGGGTCTCAATTCGATGGCGCGCTTCGGCGTCAGCCCCCGAACTATCCGCTTCAATGTCGGATTGGAAAGCGTCGAAGACCTCTGGGCCGACATCGGCCAGGCCTTCGACAAAGCAAAAAAATGACTGGGTTCAAAATGGGAGTTCTGAACATGAAACGACTGAGCATCATGCTTGCCACCGCTGCCGGCCTGGCGATGTCCGCCAGCGGCGCATTGGCCGACACCACCCTCAAGCTGGTCGAGGTCATCACCAGCCCGCAGCGCACCGAATTCCTGAAGAAGCAGATCGCCGAGTTCGAGGCCGCCAATGCCGGCGTCAAGGTCGAGGTGGTCTCGCTGCCCTGGGGCCAGGCGTTCGAGAAATTCCTGAACATGGTGCAGGCCGGCGATACGCCCGACATCGTCGAGATGCCGGAGCGCTGGATGGGCCTCTACGCCACCAACGGCCAGCTCGAGGATCTCGGTCCCTACATGGCCAAATGGGATGATGCCAAAACGCTCGGCGACCGCGCCAAGCAGTTCGGCTCGACCGTCAACAACACCCAGTTCATGATCCCGTACGGCTACTATGTGAATGCGCTGTTCTGGAACAAGAAGCTGTTCAAGGAAGCCGGTCTCGACGGTCCGCCGGCGACGCTCGACGACTTCATCGCCGACTCCAAGAAGATCTCGGCCATTCCAGGCAAGTACGGCTATTGCTTGCGCGGTGGGCCGGGCGCCTTCAACGGCATGCACATGTTCATGAACATCGCCGCCGGCAAGGGCGGCTACTTCAACGAGGACGGCACCTCGACCATCAACGAGGAGGGCTCGGTCAAGGGCCTGCAGATGCTGGCCGACATGTACAAGGACGGGCTGGCGCCCAAGGATGCGGTGAGCTGGGGCTTTAACGAGACCGTCACCGGCTTCTATTCCGGCACCTGCGCCATGCTCAACCAGGATCCGGATGCGCTGATCGGCATTGCCGACAAGATGAGTGCCGACGATTTTGCCGTGGCGCCGCTGCCTGTGGGGCCAAGCGGCAAATCCTATCCGACGCTGGGCTATGCCGGCTGGGCGATGTTCGCCAATTCGCAGCACAAGGACGATGCTTGGAAGCTGATGGCGACGCTGTTGTCGCCCAAGGACAATCTCGAATGGGCCAAGGAAGTCGGCGTCGTGCCGATCCACAATGGCGCCGACCAGGATGCCCACTTCAAGACCGAGCAGTTCAAAGGCTGGTTCACCGAACTCAGCGACACTTCCAAATATGAAATGGTGACGCCGCCGACACATCTGGAGAACCTCGGCAATTTCGTCGACCAGGTGGCGATCAAGAATTTCCAGGAAGTGCTGCTCGGCCAGAAGTCGGCCAAGGACGTTGCCGATCAATGGGCCGCGTTCCTGACCAAGGAACAGCAGGACTGGCTGGCCAAGAACAAGAAGTAGTTCTTCCACCTTCTCCCCGTTTACGGGGAGAAGGTGGCCCGAATGCATGTCGCCCAAAAGTGCGTAGCGGTTTTGGGACAACGACATGCATAGACAGGCCCGGATGAGGGGCAGCGCGAGCACCCCAAGGCTGGCGCCGCCCCTCATCTGCCTGCCCGTCCTCCGCAGCAGCTGCGCTGCAGCTACGGAGGGTGGACCGGCATCTTTCTCGTGAGCGGGTAGGACGCTTGTCGCCAATCCCGGCGCTCCTCCAGGAGACGATTTAGCACCCAATGACCTACGCCGTGTCCGAAATACGATCCGCCGGCCGGCCGCGAAAGAAGCGGCTGACGCATGCAGCAATCGAGCCCTGGCTTTATCTTTCGCCGGCGATCGTTCTGCTGGTCGTGGTGCTGCTGGTGCCGCTGATCATCGGCATCAGCTATTCGTTCCGGAAGTTCTCCGCCTTCAAATCCGAATATGTCGGTCTAGGCCAGTATCAGGCGATGCTGACCGACCAGGTGCTGGGGCAGGCGCTGGTCAACACGCTGTGGTGGACCGTCGCCAGCCTGTTCTTCCAGTTCTTCCTCGGCCTGGGTCTGGCGTTGCTGCTCGACAAACCGTTTGTCGGGCGCAAGTTCGTGCAGGCGGTGGTGTTCCTGCCCTGGGCGGTGCCATCTTTCCTGTCGGGCCTGACCTGGGCGTGGCTGTTCAATCCGATCATCGGACCACTGCCGCATTGGCTCTTCACGCTCGGGCTGAAGGCCGAGCCGACCAATGTGCTGTCCGATCCGGCCACCGCCATGTGGGGGCCGATCATCGCCAACATCTGGTTCGGCATTCCGTTCTTCGCCATCACTCTGCTGGCGGCGCTGAAGTCGATCCCGTCGGAACTGCATGAGGCGGCCGCAATCGACGGCGCTTCGCCCTGGCAGCGCTTCACCAAGGTGACGCTGCCGTTCCTGGCGCCGACCATCGTCATCACCGTCATGCTGCGTACGATCTGGATCGCCACCTTCGCCGATCTGATCTTTGTCATGACCGAGGGCGGGCCGGCAGGCTCGACCAGCACGGTGCCGGTCTACATCTATGTCAGTGCCTTCAAGTCGCTGGACAAGGGCTATGCCTCCGCGGTGGCGGTGCTGCTACTGGTACTGCTCATCGCCTATGCGATCGCGCTGATCGCCATCCGCCGGTTGCTGGTGAGGCACGTCTGATGATTGCCGGACGCTCTACCTCCTCGCGCATCTTCAGCGGCGTCGGCCTCTACGCGGCGATTGCCGCCTATATGATCTTCGCCCTGTTCCCGATCTTCTGGACGCTGAAGATTTCGGTGACGCCGGAGCGGCTGCTCTATTCCGAGGGCATCACGCTGTGGCCGTCGCAGACGACCTTCCGCAACTTCATCACTGTCCTGGAAGCCTCTGATTTCCCCCGCTATTTCCTCAACAGCGTCATCGTCTCGGTGTCGACCGCGGCGCTCGTCACGGTCATCGCCACCCTCGCCGGCTACGCCATGTCGCGCTTCACCTTTCGCGGCAAGGCGACACTGGCGATCATGCTTTTGCTGACGCAAACCTTCCCGCTGGTGATGGTCATTCCGCCGATCTACCGCGTCATGGGCGAGCTTGGCCTGACCAACAGCCTGGTCGGTCTGATCATCATCTACACGGCCTTCAACACCGCCTTCGCCACCTTCCTGATGCAGTCCTTCTTCGACGGCATTCCGAAGGATCTGGAGGAAGCGGCGATGATCGACGGCTGCACGCGGGCGCAGGCGATGCGCAAGGTGATCGTGCCGCTGACCTTGCCCGGCATGGGCGCCACGCTTGGCTTCGTCTTCACCGCCGCCTGGAGCGAATTGCTGTTCGCGCTGATGCTCATTTCCAGCGACGACCAGAAGACGTTTGCCGTCGGCCTGCTCACCTATATCGGCAAGTTCGCCGTCGACTGGGGGCAGATGATGGCGGCGTCGATCCTGGCGCTGATCCCGGTCTGCATCTTCTTCGCCTTCCTGCAACGCTATCTCGTCACCGGCCTCACCGCCGGCGCGGTCAAAGGATAATCGATGGCTTCCGTCACGCTGCAAAACGTCGAGAAGGACTACGGTTCGCTGCGCATCCTGCACGGCGTCGACCTCGAAATCGCCGATGGCGAGTTCGTCGTGCTGGTCGGCCCGTCCGGCTGCGGCAAGTCGACCCTTTTGCGCATGATTGCCGGGCTGGAGGAAGTGTCGGGCGGCGAGATCCATATCGGCGATCGGCTGGTCAACGATGTCGCGCCGAAGGACCGCGATATTGCCATGGTGTTCCAGTCCTACGCGCTCTATCCGCACATGGACGTGTCGTCGAACATGGGCTTCAGCCTGCTTTTAAAGAAGGCGGAGAAGACGACGATCGACGGCAGGGTAGGGGCGGCGGCCAAGCGCCTCGGCCTCGACAGTTTCCTCGGACGTCTGCCCAGGCAACTGTCCGGCGGCCAGCGCCAGCGCGTCGCCATGGGCCGCGCCATCGTGCGCGATCCCAAAGTGTTCCTGTTCGACGAACCGCTCAGCAATCTCGACGCCAAATTGCGCGTCCATATGCGCGCCGAGATCAAGGCGCTGCACCAGCAGCTCAAGACCACATCGGTCTATGTCACCCACGACCAGATCGAAGCCATGACTATGGCCGACCGCATCGTCGTCATGCATGACGGTTACGTCCAGCAGGTCGGCCATCCGCTCGAACTCTACGATCGGCCGATCAACACTTTTGTGGCCGGCTTCATCGGCTCGCCCGGCATGAATTTCTTTCCAGCGACAGTCGCCAAGGGCGGCAAGGTGGATGCGGTGCTGGCCGACGGCCAGAAGCTCAGATTGCCTGATGGCTTGCCATCGAAGGATGGCGATGTGCTCACCGTCGGGCTACGGCCGGAGCACATCCAGCTTGCCGACGATGGTCCGCTCAAGGCAGAAGTCGAGGTGGTCGAGCCGCTCGGCCTGTCGACGCAGTTCTATGTCCGGCTCGCCAACCAGCTGGTTTGTGTCTTCGTCATGGGACGCAGCACTATCCGACCGCGCGATACGGTGCGGCTGTCTGCCGATCCGGCGGCGCTGCATCTATTCGATCCCGCAAGCGGCAACCGCATCGGGTAATCCTATCGAAGGCTGCCCAGGCTGGCATACATGCCGGTGGTACGGAACTGCGTCGGGTTGATGCCGTAGAGCCGGCGGAAGACTTTCGAGAAATAGTTGGCGTCCTCGAAGCCGCACAGGATGGCGACCTCCTTGACCGGCAGGAAATCGGCTTTGGTTAGCAGCTTCGCCGCCCGCTGCAGCCGCTGCTGCAGCACGAACTCGGCCGGCGGAACGCCTTCGCTCTCGGCGAAGCAGCGCGAGAAATGGGCGCGGCTGAGGCCGCTGATCTGGACGAGCTCGGCCACGGGCAAGGGCTTGTCGAGATTGGCGTTGATATGATCGATGACCGGCTGCATGACGCTCTGTTTCTCAGTGAAGGCGTGCGAGCCGAAGACATCGTCGTAAAGCGCCATCGCCGCCTCATAGGCGATTGCCGAAGCAGCGCCAGGCGAAGCGCCGCCCTTGATCAGGCGCAGGCTGCAATCGGCGAGATGATCGATCGTCTCCGGCTGCAGCCGAAACACCGGGCCGGAGACGCTGAGTATGGATTTGTGGACGCGCAGCGCCTCCTCGCCATTCATCGAGATCCAGAAATATTCCCAGCGGTCGCCCTTCTCCAGCCAGTAGCGATGGTTGTGTGGCACCAGCACCAGCAGCGTGTCGTTGGCCTGCAGGCGGTAGTTGCGGTTCTCGTAGCGCAGCTGGCCGGTGCCGCTGATCGTGTGCTGCAGCACGGTGAACGGTGTCTGGCCGCGCTTGCGCCCATCCCAGTCATAGGTCACGCCCTCGCGTACTTCATAGCCGGTGCTGGTCGGCATGGCATGCAGGCGCTGGCGGCCGCGCGGCAGCGAGATGGTGCGCATCAACTGTCCGTTGGCGATCAGATCATGCAGCACAAAATTACCCTCGAAAGCATAATCGTTCTCTGGCCGCGCCCTGGAATAACGGCATAATCCAAATCCTGAGAACGCGAAAGACCCGCGGTCGAGGAGCGGGCGGGGAGGAGAACGAGCCGGAATTCCGGCTCGAATGGCATGCGCGCCAAGGCGGGCCGCCATTCCCTTTCCTGTTGCTCCTTACCCGGCATTCGAATGGATCGAGGTGAAGGTGATGAGTTTCAAAATCGCTATTATCGGCGCGGGCAGCGTCGGCTTCACCAAGAAGCTGTTCACCGACATTTTGTGCATCCCGGAATTCAGCGACATCGAATTCGCGCTGACCGATCTCAGCGAACACAATCTGCAAATGATCAAGGCGATCCTCGACCGCATCGTCGAGGCCAACAAGCTGCCGACCAGGGTGACGGCGACGACCGACCGCCGCAAGGCGCTGGAAGGCGCGCGCTACGTCATCAGCTGCGTCCGGGTGGGCGGGCTCGAAGCCTATGCCGACGATATCCGCATTCCCTTGAAATACGGCATCGACCAGTGCGTCGGTGACACGATTTGCGCCGGGGGCATCCTCTACGGCCAGCGCAACATCCCGGTCATCCTCGACTTCTGCAAGGACATATTGGAGGTCGCCGAGCCAGGCGCCAAATTCCTCAACTATGCCAACCCGATGGCGATGAACACCTGGGCGGCGATCGAATATGGCAAGGTCGATACGGTCGGCCTCTGCCACGGTGTCCAGCACGGCGCCGAACAGATCGCCGAAGTGCTCGGCGCCAAGTCGCACAGCGAACTCGATTATGTCTGCTCCGGTATCAACCACCAGACCTGGTTCATCGATTTGCGGCTCAACGGCCGCAAGATCGGCAAGGACGAACTGGTGGCTGCCTTCGAGGCGCATCCGGTCTATTCGCAGCAGGAAAAGCTGCGCATCGACGTGCTGAAGCGCTTCGGCGTCTACTCCACCGAAAGCAACGGTCATCTCTCCGAATATCTGCCCTGGTATCGCAAGCGGCCGGACGAAATCACCCGCTGGATCGACATGTCCGATTGGATCCATGGCGAGACCGGCGGCTATCTTCGCTACTCCACGGAAACCCGCAACTGGTTCGAGACGGAATATCCGCAATTCCTCGAAGCGGCGTCGAAGCCGCTCGACGTATCGAAGCGCTCGAACGAGCATGCCAGCCATATTCTCGAAGCGCTGGAGACGAACCGTGTCTATCGCGGCCACTTCAACGTCAAGAACACCGGCATCATCACCAATCTGCCGCAGGACGCGATCATCGAATCGCCCGGTTTCGTCGATCGCTTCGGCATCAACATGGCGTCAGGCATCACGCTGCCGGAAGCCTGCGCGGCCACCTGCATGGCTTCGATCAACGTTCAGCGCATGTCGGTGCATGCGGCTGTTACGGGCGACATTGACCTGCTCAAGCTCGCGGTGCTGCACGATCCGCTGGTGGGTGCGGTGTCGACGCCGGAAGAGGTCTGGCAGATGGTCGACGAGATGGTCGTCGCCCAGGCGCGTTGGCTGCCGCAATACGCCGATGCCGTGCCGGCCGCCAAGGAGCGGCTTTCGAAATCGATGGTGAAAACCCGCGACTGGGCGGGTGCGGCGCGGCGCAAAGTGCGCTCGATCGAGGAACTGCGCGCCGAAAAAACGGCCCTGAAACAGGCCGGCTGAGAATGCTGGCAGGCGGACAGCGGGAGGCCGGTTCGCCAATCAGCCGTCATGAATAGATGCGGGCAGCAGCAGACGTCGAAACATCTGGGAGGAACACAATGAGGAACTTTCGTGGAATTGGCATTCTCGCCGGGCGAAGAATTGGCATTCTCGCCGGGCGAAGAATTGGCATTCTCGCCGGGCGAAGAATTGGCATTCTCGCCGGGCTGGCGCTGAGCGTCTCGGCATCGGCGCTTGGCAGTGCATACGCGTCCGAGCCGACCACGCCGCCGGCGCCGGCGGCGTTTCCCGCCGAGGGCAAGATCAAATACGTCGCCCGCGATTCCATCCTGGAGTTCAAGGCGCTGCCCGAATATCACGAGCCCGAGTGGGTCACCGAGAAATACGTCAAGACTGGCAAGCTGCCGCCGGTCAAGGATCGCCTGCCGAAGGAGCCGCTGGTGTTCAAGACCGGCAACATGCCGGACGGCATCGGCGTTTATGGCGACACCATGCGCCACGTCATTGGCGGCCGGCCGGAAGGCTGGAATTATGGCGCCGGCCAGACCCAAGGATGGGGCGGCATCGACATCGGCCTTTCGGAATGCCTGACGCGCACCGCGCCTTTGTTCCAGGTCGAGGCCAAGGACACCGAGCCGCTGCCCAACCTCGCCAGGAGCTGGGACTGGTCGAAGGATGGCCACACGCTGACCATGCACCTGGTCGAAGGCGCCAAATGGTCTGACGGCGTTGCCTTCAATGCCGACGATGTCATGTTCTACTGGGACGATGAGGTCGTCGACCCCAATGTCTCGCCGTTGAACGGCGCCACAGCGGAAACCTTCGGTGTCGGCACGACGCTGAAGAAGGTCGACGATTACACCGTCGAGTGGACCTTCAAGGACGCTTTCCCCAAACAGTATCTCTACGCCATGGCCTATGGCACCTTCTGCCCCGGCCCAGCGCATATCCTCAAGCCGCAGCATCCGAAGTACTCGAAGAATACCTACGAGCAGTTCAAGAACGCGTTCCCGCCGGAATATATGAACATTCCGGTGATGGGCGCCTGGGTGCCGGTGGAGTATAGGCCTGACGACATCATCGTCTTGCGCCGCAATCCCTACTACTGGAAGGTCGACGAGAAGGGCAACCAGCTGCCCTATCTCAACGAACTGCACTACAAGCTGTCGACCTGGGCCGACCGCGACGTGCAGGCGGTGGCAGGGGCCGCCGACTTCTCCAACCTCGAGCAGCCGGAGAATTTCGTCGCTTCGCTGAAGCGAGCGGCGGACAAGGACGCGCCGGCCCGGCTCGCCTTTGGCCCGCGCCTGATCGGCTACAATCTGCGCATGAACTTTTCCGCCAATGGCTGGGGCAATCCCGACGAACGCGGCCAGGCGATCCGCGAGCTCAATCGCAATGAGGACTTCCGCAAGGGCATCACCATGGCGCTCGACCGCAAGGCGCTCGGCGACTCGCTGGTCAAGGGGCCGTTCACCGCCATCTACCCCGGTGGCTTTTCCTCGGGCACCAGCTTCTATGACCGCAACTCGACCGTCTACTATCCCTTCGACATCGAGGGCGCCAAGGCGGAACTGGCCAAGGCTGGTCTCAAGGATACGGATGGCGACGGCTTCGTGAACTTCCCGGCCGGGACCGCCGGCGGCAAGAATGTCGAGATCGTGATGCTGGTCAACAATGACTACGGCACTGACAAGAGCCTCGCCGAAGGCGTCGTCGGCCAGATGGAAAAGCTTGGCATCAGGGTCGTGCTCAACGGCCTCAACGGCACCCAGCGTGATGCCTCGCAATATTCCGGCCGCTTCGACTGGCTGATCAGGCGCAACGAGCAGGAGCTGACTTCCGTCGTGCAGAATACCGTGCAACTCGCGCCCGTCGGACCCAAGACCAGCTGGGATCACCGCGCGCCCGAAAGCGGCGTGGTCGACCTGATGCCGTTCGAAAAGGAGCTTGTCGACATCGTCAACAAGTTCGTCTCCTCGTCAGACAATGACGAGCGCGCCAGCCTGATGAAGACGTTCCAGAAGATCTCGACGGAGCATGTCTACAATATCGGACTGACCGAATATCCCGGCGCCCTGATCATCAACAAGCGCTTCTCCAACATCCCGCAGGGAACGCCGATCTTCATGTTCAACTGGGCCGAGGATTCGATCGTGCGCGAACGCGTCTTCGTCGCCGCCGACAAGCAGCAAAAATACGAACTCTTTCCCGACCAGCTTCCCGGCAAGCCCGGCGACAAGGGTCCGACGAACTGAGTTTCCTCCCCTGGCTGACGCCCGGCCGCGCTGCGCGCGCGGCCGGGACGGAGTAAGGTCAGCGGCAACAGATTAGATCAAAGGAGGAGAAACGGTCCGATGCTGCGATTCCTGGCCATGCGCATAGCATCGGCGGTCCCGGTCATGGTCATCCTGAGCCTGGTCACCTTTGCCATCATCCAGGCGCCGCCGGGCGACTATGCCGACTATATCCGCTCGCAGCTTATCAACCAGGGCGGGGCGTCTTTTGCCGAAGCCGACGCGCAGGCGCAGGCCTATAGGGTCGAGCACGGCCTCGATAAACCGCTGCCCGTCCAGTACCTGAACTGGGTCGCCGGCATCATCACCCGCGGCGATTTCGGCTACAGCCTCTATTACAACAAGCCGGTCGCCGCCGTGGTCGGCGAGCGGCTGCCGCGCACGCTGCTGCTGGCACTGGTCTGCCATCTGCTGGCGTCGGTGCTCGGCATCACCTTCGGCATCTGGGCGGCGACCAGGCAATACACATGGATCGACTCGGCGCTGTCGGCCATCTCCTTCCTCGGCATGACCGTGCCGCGCTTCCTGATGGCGCTGATCATCGTCTATCTCCTGGTCTTCCAGTTCAACGTGTCGGAGATCGGCAGCTTCTTCTCGCCGCAATATGGCGGCGCGCCGTGGTCGTGGGCGAAATTCGCCGATCTCGTCAAGCATGTCTGGCCGGTGGTGGCGATCGCCACCTTCGGCGGGCTCGCCTACAATATGCGCGTCATGCGCGGCAATCTGCTCGATACGCTGAACGCGCAATATGTCGAGACGGCCAAGGCCAAGGGCCTGACCGGCAGCGCCGTCGTCATGCGCCATGCCGTGCCCAACGCACTGCACCCGCTCATCATGTATCAGGGCGTGGTGCTGCCCTACATGCTGACCGGCGAGATCGAGACGGGCATCATCTTTGCGCTGCCCACGGTCGGGCCCGCCATCGTCGGCTCGATGGCGGTCGGCGACGTTTATGTCACGGCGACCTTCATGATGGTGCTGTCGGCAACGCTGATCGTCGGCAACATCATCGCCGACATGCTGCTCGCGCTGCTCGATCCGCGCGTACGCCAGTTCAGGGAGAGCTAGATGCTGGCGCGTGACCCATCCCCGCCGCCGCCCCCGGCTGAAGCAACCGCGATTGCGACCCCACGCGGCAATGAGAGCTATATGGCGCTGGTCTGGCGCCGGCTGAGGCGCTCCTGGACCGGCATGGCCGGGCTGATCCTGGTCGTGCTTCTGGTGCTGATGGCGCTGTTTGCCGATTTCTTCGCGCCGATGGACCCCAAGGCGACCGATGTCGCTTTCGCCCCGCCGCAAGTGATGAGTTTTCACGACAGAGACGGGAATTTCGTGCTCCAGCCGCGGGTCTATGCGCTGGCGGATTCTGCAGACCTCGACCCGGTCACCTTCCAGCCGGTCGTCGGGCCGGATTACGAGCATCCGCGCCTGCTCGGCTTCTTCGTCAAGGGCGCCGACTACCGGCTGCTTGGCCTGATCCCCGCCAACCGGCATTTCTTCGCTTCGGCCGACGGCCAGCCGGTGCATTTTCTCGGCACCGACAAATTCGGCCGCGATGTGTTGTCGCGCGCCATCCAGGGCTCGCGCGTCTCGCTGATGATCGCGCTGACGGTGGTGTTCATCATCACCGTCATCGGCACCACGGTCGGCATGGTCTCGGGCTATTTCGGCGGCCGCTTCGACGTCTGGATGCAGCGCTTTGTCGAGTTGGTGCTCGCTTTCCCGCAATTGCCGCTTTATCTTGCGCTGACGACGCTGATCCCGGTGACCGCGCCGACCAACGTCTTCCTCGCCTTTGTCATCATCGTCATGTCGGCGCTGGGCTGGGCGCAGATGTCGCGCGAGGTGCGCGGCAAGACGCTGGCGCTGGCGCGGATCGACTATGTGCGCGCCGCCATGGCGGTCGGCGCCACCGACATGCGCATCATCATGCAACACATTTTCCCCAATGTGATGAGCCACGTCATCGTCGCCGTGACGATCGCCATCCCGACGGTGGTACTGCTCGAAGCCTTTCTCGGCTTCCTCGGCTTCGCGGTGAAGCCGCCGCTGATCTCGTGGGGGCTGATGCTGCAGGACACGGCTACCTATTCGGTCATCGGCACCTATCCGTGGATCCTGTCGCCGGTCGGCTTCGTGCTGATCACCGTCTTTGCCTTCAACGCGCTGGGCGACGGCCTGCGCGATGCCGTCGATCCCTATTGAGGTGGCCGGGATGACTGTAGCGCTCGCAGCCACCTTCGCACCAGCCGTCCGGTTCGACCATGCCGGCCGCCACGACCAACCCATCATCGATGCCCGCAACATCGAGGTCGCCTTCAAGGTCGAGCACGGCGTCGTCGACGCGGTGAAGGATGTCTCGTTCCAGCTCTATCGCGGGGAGACGATCGCCATCGTCGGCGAGTCCGGTTCCGGCAAGTCGGTGACGGCGCGCGCTGTCATGGGGCTCTTGTCAAAGCGGGCCACCGTGTCGCCGAAATCCACCATCCACTATTGCGGGCAGGACATACTGAAATTCCCCGAGAGCGCCCGGCGCAAGTTGCGCGGCAATCGCATCTCGATGATCTTCCAGGAGCCGATGAGCTCGCTCAACCCGATCTATACGGTCGGCAGTCAGATCGTCGAGGCGATCAGAGTGCATCGAAAGGTCAGCCGCAAGCAAGCCTGGGCGCGGGCGCTCGAGCTTTTGCGGCATGTCCAGATCCCCGAGCCGGAAGCGCGCATCAAACAGTATCCGCACCAGATGTCGGGCGGGCAGCGCCAGCGCGTGATGATCGCCATGGCGCTCGCCAACGACCCCGATGTGCTGATCGCCGACGAGCCAACGACAGCGCTCGACGTCACGGTGCAAGCACAGATCCTCAATTTGATCCGCAATCTGCAAAAAGAACTCAGGATGGCGGTCATCCTGATCACCCACGACCTCACCGTGGTGCGGAAATTCTCGGACTATGTCTATGTCATGCAGCATGGCGAGATGTGCGAGCACAACGTTACCGAGCGGCTGTTCGCCGACCCGCAGCATGCCTATACCAAGCGGCTGCTCGCTTCAGAGCCGCACGGCAAGCCGCAGCCGCTGCCGGAAAACAGCGGCACCATCCTCGAGGCCCGCAATATGCGCGTCTGCTTCATGCTGCGCCATGGCAGCTTCCTGAAGCCGGACTGGCGCGAGCTGGTCGCCGTCGACGATCTCGGCCTGAAGCTTTGCCGCCACGAGACACTGGGGCTGGTCGGCGAATCCGGCTCCGGCAAGACCACCTTCGGTCTCGCCTTGCTCAGACTCACCGAGGCCAAGCGCGGCGAGGTCAGCTTCGACGGCCAGCCGATCCACGGCCTGTCGCGCGCCGAGATGCGGCCGCTGCGCTCGCGCATGCAGGTCGTTTTTCAGGATCCGTTCTCGTCGCTCAACCCGCGTATGACGATCGGCCAGATCATCGAGGAAGGGCTGGTCGTCAACAGGATCGGCGCGACACGGCGCGAGCGGATCGATCGGGTTCGCGACGCCCTGGTCAGCGCCGGCATGCCCGGCGATATCCTGTCGCGGTTCCCGCACGAATTTTCCGGCGGCCAGCGGCAGCGCATCGCCATTGCCCGAGCCATCGCGCTGGAGCCCGAATTCATCCTGCTCGATGAACCGACATCGGCGCTCGACCTTTCGGTGCAGGCGCAGATCATCGACTTGTTGCGCAAGCTGCAGGACGAACGCGGCCTTAGCTATCTCTTCATTTCGCACGACCTCAAGGTGGTGCGCGCGCTCTGCCATCGCGTCATCGTCATGCAGAACGGCAAGATCGTCGAACAGGGACCCGTCGACGAGGTCCTCACCCATCCCAAGACCGCCTACACCGAACGGCTCGTCAGGGCCGCCTTCGACGTGGCGTAGCAAAGTGCCGGAGGCTTAATAGTGGCAAGACATCCCAGGATCACCTTCATTGGCGCGGGTTCGACCGTGTTCATGAAGAACATTGTCGGCGACGTGCTGCAGCGGCCATCGCTGTCAGGCGCGACGATCGCGCTGATGGACATCAATCCGCAGCGGCTGGAAGAGAGCGCCATAGTCGTCAACAAGCTGATCGCGACGCTGGGCGTGAAGGCGAAGGCCGAGACCTATTCCGACCAACGCAAGGCGCTCGCCGGTGCCGACTTCGTCGTCGTCGCCTTCCAGATCGGCGGCTTTGAGCCCTGCACCGTCACCGATTTCGAGGTGCCGAAGAAATACGGCCTGCGCCAGACCATTGCCGACACGCTCGGCGTCGGGGGCATCATGCGCGGCCTCCGGACCGTGCCGCATCTGTGGAAGATCTGCGAGGACATGCTGGCCGTCTGCCCCGACGCGATCATGCTGCAATATGTCAACCCGATGGCGATCAACACCTGGGCGATCTCAGAGAAATACCCTGAGATCAAACAGGTAGGCCTCTGCCACTCGGTGCAGGGCACGGCGATGGAACTGGCGCACGATCTCGACATTCCCTACGACGAGATACGCTACCGCTCGGCCGGCATCAACCACATGGCCTTCTACCTGAAGTTCGAGCACCGGCAGCCGGATGGCTCTTACCGCAACCTCTATCCGGACCTGGTCCGCGCCTATCGCGAAGGCAGGGCGCCGAAGCCGGGCTGGAACCCGCGCTGCCCCAACAAGGTGCGCTACGAGATGCTGACGCGGCTCGGCTATTTCGTCACCGAAAGCTCCGAGCATTTCGCCGAATACACGCCCTATTTCATCAAGGAAGGCCGCCCCGACCTGATCGACAAGTTCGGCATTCCGCTCGACGAATATCCCAAGCGCTGCATCGAACAGATCGAGCGCTGGAAGGGCCAGGCCGAGGCCTATCGCTCGGCCGACCGCATCGAGGTCGAGCAATCGAAGGAATACGCGTCCTCGATCATGAACTCGGTGTGGACCGGGGAGCCTTCGGTGATCTACGGCAATGTCCGCAACAATGGCTGCATCACCTCGCTGCCGGACAATTGCGCCGCCGAGGTGCCGTGTCTGGTGGACGCCTCCGGCATCCAGCCGACCTATATTGGCGAGCTGCCGCCGCAACTCACCGCGTTGATACGCACCAACATCAATGTGCAGGAACTGACGGTGCAGGCGTTGATGACCGAAAACCGCGAGCACATCTACCACGCGGCGATGATGGACCCGCATACGGCGGCCGAACTCGATCTCGACCAGATCTGGGCGCTGGTCGATGAGTTGCTGGCGACACATGGCGACTGGCTGCCGACCTGGGCGCGTGGGAGCGCCAAGGTCCGGGCCGCCTGAGCGCTGCTGCGGCGGTATCTACTCCACCGTCAGGCCTCCGGTGGCGCCGGCAACCGGTGGCGCAGTTCCTCGACCAGCACGCGCTCGTTCTCCGAATAGTCGATCGGAACGACGACGAGATGGACGCCACCGCCGGCAAAAGCCTGTTCAAGCGTCGATTGTATTTCTGAGACGGCGCCGACCCTGGTTCCCTTGGCGCCATAGGCCTCGGCATAGCGGACGAAATCGGGATTGCCGAAGGTCATGCCGAAATCGGGGAACTGGTCGACCGCCTGCTTCCAGCGGATCATGCCGAAAGCATTGTCCTCGATGATCAGCACGACCAAATTGAGCTTCAGCCTGACGGCGGTTTCCAGTTCCTGGCTGTTCATCATGAAGCCGCCATCGCCGCAGATCGCCATGACGCGGCGTGCGGGATAGAGCATCGCGGCCGTCATCGCCGACGGCAGGCCGGCGCCCATCGTGGCCAGGGCGTTGTCGAGCAGCAAAGTGTTGGCGACGCGCGTGCGGTAATTGCGCGCGAACCAGATCTTGTACATGCCGTTGTCGAGCGCCAGGATGCCATCGGCCGGCATCACAGCGCGCACATCGTGCACCAAGCGCTGCGGCGTGAAACGGTCTTCGGTGGCGCGGGTGGCAATGCGGCTCAAAATCCCTTCGCGCAGCGGCAGTAGCGCCTGCGCGTTGGGGATCTTGCCCTCGATCCGGTCGGCAAGCAGCCTGAGCGAAGCGCCGATGTCGCCGATCACTTCGGTCTGCGGGAAATAGACCTGCTCGACATTGGCCGGCTGGTAGCCGACATGGATCACCTTCGGTCCCTTGTCGCCCATAATGAAGGGCGGCTTCTCGATCGTGTCGTGGCCGATGGTGATGATGAGGTCGGCCTGCTCTATCGCCTCATGGACATAGTCGCGCTCGGACAGCGCGGCGGTGCCCATATAGAGCTCGGTTCCGCCAGGCACCGTGCCCTTGCCCATCTGCGTGGTGAAATAGGGAATGCCGGTTCTGATAACGAACTGGGCGAGGTCGGAGGTTGAGCGCGGCCGCGACGCGGCGGCGCCCAGCATCGCCAGCGGACGCTGCGCCTTGATGATCATCTCAGCGGCACGGTCGAGCGCCAGCGGGCTGGCCAGCGGAAGCTCGACCGGATGCGGCGGGATCAGCGCGACATCGTCGCACTCCTCGGCCGCGATGTCTTCGGGCAGTTCCAGATGCACCGGCCCCGGACGCTCCTCCTCGGCAATCCGAAACGCTTCGCGCACCACGGCGGGAATGGTCTTCGCCGAGATGATCTGACGTGACAGCTTGGTCAACGGCTTCATCGCGGCGACGATGTCGACGATCTGGAAGCGGGCCTGGCGCGACGAGCGGATGCCCTTCTGCCCGGTGATCATGATCATCGGCATGGCGCCGAGCAGCGCATAGGCGGCACCCGTCGTCAGGTTCAGGGCGCCGGGTCCCAGCGTGGTGATGCACACACCTGGCTTGCCGGTGAGCCTGCCATGGGTGGCGGCCATGAACGCCGCCGCCTGCTCATGACGGGTGAGGATGAGCTGGATCGAGGATTTGCGGATGGATTCGACGACGTCCAGGTTTTCTTCGCCGGGAATGCCGAAGATGCGATCGACGCCCTCATTCTCGAGGGCGGCAACAAGCAGGTCAGAACCTTTGGGCACGAAGCATCTCCTGGGCAAAGCGGCGGCGAACCGCGTCGGGATATGATCAGACATAGTGCTGGCAAAGTCCTACCGCGAGGCGCGGCCGCCGCCAATATCGCTCTGCCTTACAGATCCTTCCGTTTCCTGAATTGGCCGGGCGAGACGCCGGCGTGGCGCCTGAAGGCGGTGGAGAAGGCGGCTTCCGAGCTGTAGCCGACCGCCTCGGCGACTTGGCCCAGGCTCTTGCCCTCGTGCAGCAGCCGGCTGGCCTGCCGCATGCGGCAGCCGAAGAGATAGGCCATGGGCGCTTCGCCGACGAGATCGCGAAAGCGGGCGGCAAAGGTTGCCCTGGAGAGCCCGACCGCGCGTGCCAGGGTCTCGATCGTCCAGTCGTGGCCATAGGCTTCATGCAGGGTCGCGAGCGCTCTGGCGATCGCGGGGTCCTGCAATCCCCTCAGCCAACCTGGATTGTCCATGCTTTCCAGACCGGAGCGCAAGGCGCGCGTGACGATGGCCCCAGACAGGCGAGCCATTACTACGTCGCTGCCGGGACCTTCGTCGGTCGCTTCCACCAGCAAGGCCTCGACATAGCCACGCAGCCATTTGGGCAGACGGCCATTCGATCCCCGGATGTGAACGATGCGCGGCAGGCCGGCAAGTGCCGGATGGTCGGCGTCGCGAAAGGCGAAGGCGCCGCACAGGATGACGGTCTTTTCGCCTTCGCCGCCGCTGCGAATACGCCCGGCTGCGGTTTGGGTCGCCAGTTCGGCGGCGGGGACGTTCGCGCTTTTGAGCGCGCCGGGCGACCGCAGCACATGCGGATCGGCGCGCGGTGCAATGATCAGGTCGCCGGCATCGAGAGGCTCGACATCTTCCTCACCGAACACCGCCTCGCATCGCCCCTTGATGACGACGTGAATGCCGCGAAGTCCAGCCTGGCTGAACGAGATCGCCCAGGGCGCGGCCAGTTCGAGGCGCCGGTACCCGGCGGCTGCGAAGTGCAATTCGCGCATGAGGGTAGCCAGGAGATCCACGCTTCGCTCCAGAAACAGACGATCGATAAATCAATCCAGACGCTGTCGAATAGCGCGCCGGCCTTACTGGACCTAGCTATGCCCGACAGGCCGCTTGCCGGCGATAACGAAACTCAGGAGTTATTCATGCCGCCAATCGAGCTTTTTGTCGCGCAGCTTTGTCCCTATGCGCACCGTGTCAGGCTCGCCCTTGCCGAGAAAGGCCTGCAGGCGACGGAAATCGAAATCGATCTGCGCAACAAGCCGGCGTGGTTCCTGAAACTCACGCCGACGGGAAAGGTGCCGCTGCTGCGCCATCAGGGGCAATATGTCAGGGAGTTGGCGATCATCTGCGAATATCTCGATGATGCATTCCCCGAACGGCCGATTTTCCCCAGGGATGCTCATGCCCGCGCTGAGGCGCGCATCTGGATCAGCTTCGCCGACACGCAGCTTTACGCCAGGACGGCAACCATGATGCACAGTTCCGACGCTATGGTTCATGAGCGGATCAAGGCCCAGCTTGGCGACGCCCTGCGCTTTGTGGAACAGCATGCCTTTGCGAGGCGAGGGGCGGACGAACGGTTTTTGCTGGGCTCGGAATTCAGCGCCGCCGACGTCGCCTTCTATCCCTGGTTCGAACAGCTGTGCGTGCTTGAGAAATATCTGGGCTTTGCCATGCCGACCGAATGCGAGCGCCTGCTGCGGTGGCAGGAAACGGTTGCCGCCAGGGAGGCGGTGCGGACCTGCGCAAGGTCGCCCGGCTTCTACCTGGAATCCTATGGCCGGCTTCTCGCGGCCTGAGACGAGCGGGCAAACGGAAAAAAATTCCTCACTATGGTGCTGCAAGGTCAGTCATTTGCTTCTTGCGGCAGGCGCAAGCCTGTAAATATGCGGCATCAAGCAGGTCCGCGAGAGGTGAGAGAAACATGCCCAATCCAACCGTCGTCGGGTTTTCCGGCAATTTCACCCGGCCGTCCAAGACGCGCGGCTTCGTCGACCAGGTCGTCAGGGACATTGCGCGCCAGCATGGATTGTCGGCGAGTACCTACGACATCGAAGACCTCGGCCCCTCACTTGGCGCTGCCAAATGGGCGCGCGATCTCGACGGTCAGGCGCGGGCAATCTTCGACAGCGTCGTCAATGCCGATGTGCTGGTGGTGGGGTCGCCGACCTACAAGGGCAGCTACACCGGCCTGTTCAAGCACTTCTTCGATCTGTTCGATCCCGCTTCCTTGCGCGGCAAGCCGGTGGTGCTGCTTGCCACCGGCGGTAACGATCGCCACGCGTTGATCGTCGAGCACCAGTTGCGGCCGCTGTTCGGCTTCTTCGAGGCGCTGACGCTGCCGACAGGGGTCTATGCCACGGACAAGGATTTTTCCGATGGCGTGCTGCGGGCAGAACCCATCCTGAAGCGCGTCGAGCAGGTCGTCGGCGAGGTCGGGCTGGTGCTGGCCAATCGCTCAGCTGCCGGCGTCGCGGCCGGATAGCACGCAGATTTTTACGTGATCCGCAAATCAATACCCCGCCGGCCAGGCCTGGCGGGGTATCGCCGTGCAAAGGTTCCCGCGCTTGCGGTCATCCTGAGCGACGATGACAACGCGGCTTGGCTAACTCCGAAATCCATTTCAGACGGATTTATCGCGATAACTAGTTCCTGTCCGCCGGCTTCGAACGCATCCTTGACACGGTCTCGCGCTCGGCGCGCTTGGAGCGCAGCGGCGGCAGGCCGCGGTCGATCAGGTCCATGTCTTCCAGAACCATGTCGCCCATGCGCTTGAAGGCGATGTCGAGCGCGCCGGCGCGATGGGCGGAGCGCAGGAAGCCGGGGATCGCACGGACCGGATGGTCCGCCGCCAGCGGCTCTTCGGGGAAGACATCGCTGGCGGCAAGGATGTGACCACTCTTCACCGCCGCCATCAAGGCCGGAAAATCGACGACGCCGGCGCGGCTGAGCAGGATGAAGGCGGCGCCCTTGCGCATGCTGGCAAAAGCATCGGTGCCGAGAAAACCCTGGTTCTCCGAGGTCACCGAAGCGACGACGAAGACGAAGTCACTGGTCGACAGCACCTCGTCGAGCGAGGCCGGTTCGACGCCATTGTCGATCAGGATCGATGGCGGCAGCCAGGGATCGAAGACCTTGGTGCGGGTACGAAAGCCCGACAGCAGCCGGTTCAGCGCACGGCCCAGATCGCCGAAGCCGATGATGCCGACATCGGCGCCGGACAGAAGCCGCGCCGTCAAATTGCCATCGCCGCCCCACAGCTCCTCGCCTTTGCGGAAAGCGAGGTCGGCATCGACAATATTTCGGGCAAGGTTGAGCGCCATGGCGAGGCCAAGCTCGGCCACCGGCTCGGCGAAGACGAGGCCGGTGGTGACGACATGGATGCCGCGCGCAAACAGCGTCTCATAGGGCATGTTGTTGATGAGGTTGGTCTCGACATTGAAGACGCAACGCAGCGCCTGCATCCGGTCCAAGGTCTCGGGCGAGATCGGCGGCTGGCCGATAATATAGCGGGCTTCGGCAAGCACGTCGGCGGGCAAGTTCGCCACGCCCTCGGCCGTCGTCTCGACGACGCGGTAATGCGCCTTGAGGCGCGCCAGCTGCGGTGAGGTGAAGATCAGGTCGAGCGTGCGTGGTTCCGGCGCGCTGATGACCAGCGGCAGGGCCTTGTTTGGCATGACGATTCCTCCCCGGCGCGATCCGTATCGCGTATTTTGCTTTGCACTTGCGGTAGTCCCCAAAACCGCTTGCCGCCGTCCGGCGGCATGTGCTTGAGGGGTAAAATACCCACGATTAAACGATTTACAACTCCGGGAGGGGCCGCCGATCGCGTGGCTCGAGCCTTGCCGGGTTTTGATGCGGGAATCCCTTGGCTCGCCAGGCAACGGCCCTGAGGGCTCCTTTCCTTCTCCCCTGTGAGAGAAGGTGGAGTCAAAACGGATAGTGCTGCCCCGGATCCTCGATGGTCAGCCAGCGCAGGTCGGTGAACTCGGCAATCGAGGCCTTGCCGCCGAAGCGGCCGTAGCCTGAACCCTTGACGCCGCCGAACGGCATTTGCGCCTCGTCGCCGACGGTCGGGCCGTTGATGTGGCAGATACCGGCTTCGATGCGCGCGGCAACCGCCATGGCACGGCGGATGTCGCGGCTGAACACGGCTGAAGACAGGCCGTATTCGGTATCGTTGGCGACACATACCGCTTCGTCCTCGCCCTTGACGCGGATCACCGGCTTGACCGGGCCGAAGGATTCTTCCGAATAGACGCGCATCGCCGGCGTCACGTGGTCGAGCAATGTCGCCTCGACCACGGTTCCGGTGCGCTTGCCGCCGGCCACAAGCCTGGCGCCCTTGGCGACGGCGTCGGCAACCAGTTCTTCCATCTTGTCGGCGGCTTGGTCGCTGATCAGCGAACCGAGCACGACATGGCCGCGCGGGTCACCGGCAGGCAGCTGCGCCGCGCGGGCGGCGAGCTTGGCGACGAACTCGTCGGCGACCTTTTCATCGACGACCAGACGCTCGGTCGACATGCAGATCTGGCCCTGATGCATGTAGGCGCCGAAGGTCGCCGCATTGACCGCCGCATCGATGTCGGCATCGTCGAGCACGACCAGCGGCGCCTTGCCGCCGAGTTCGAGCAGCGCCGGCTTCAAGTGACGGCCGGCGAGTTCGGCAATGATTCTGCCGACCTTGGTCGAGCCGGTGAAGTTGACACGCCTGACTGCAGGGTGCGCGACCAGTGCCTCGACGATTGCCGCTGCGTCCTTGGGGTCATTGGTGACGACATTGATGACGCCCTTGGGCAGGCCCGCCTCGACCAGCACCTGGCCGATCAGCCGGTGTGTGCCGGGGCACATTTCGGAGGCTTTCAGCACAACCGTGTTGCCGCAGGCGATCGGCATGGCGATGGCACGGGTACCGAGGATGACCGGCGCATTCCACGGCGCGATGCCGAGGCAGACGCCGGCCGGCTGGCGGATCGCCATGGCCAGCGTGCCGGGCTTGTCGGAGGGAATGACCTCGCCCGAAATCTGCGTCGTCATGGCGGCTGCCTCGCGCAGCATTTTGGCGGCGAGCATGACGTTGAAGCCGGCCCAGGGGCCGGTCGCGCCGGTTTCTTCCATCATCAATTTGGTGAATTCGCCGACCTTGGAGTCCATGACATCGGCCGCCTTGGACAGCAAAGCGCGGCGCTCGCCCGGACCGGTCTTCGACCACGTCTTGAAAGCGGCAGCAGCGGCTTCGACCGCGGCATTGGCGTCGGCGATGCTGGCTGCGGCAGCGCGGGTCGCCAGCTTGCCGGTGAACGGGTCCATGCGCTCATAAGAGGCTGAGCCGGAGGCATCCCTTTTATCACCGTCGATCAGAAGTCCGATGTCCATTGTTCTCTCCCTCGCTCGCCGTGGAGCGTCTTTTCTATATTGACCACGATCTTATCAGAAAACCGGCTCCCACTTTTCGGGATGATGGTCTAGAAGCCGAGCACCTCGGCATTGATCGATGCTTCAAGCCCACCGTCAACCGGCACATTGGCGCCGTTGACCCAGCGTGCGCCGTCCGAGCACAGGAACAGCACGACAGGCGCGATGTCGCCCGAGCTTCCGGCGCGTCCGACCCTGGCGATGTCGCTGTCGACGCGGGCGTCACCCAGCACATTGCGGAACTGTTTGAGGATCGGCGTCTCGACCGGGCCGGGGCTCACTGCATTGACGCGGATGCCGCGGCTCCTGAACAGGTCCTGATGCGCGGCGCGCTGCGTCCACAACAGCAGCAGCTCCTTGGAAACGGGATAGCCTTCCTCGTTCTTCACCTGATGGTCGGCGATCATCTTCGCCACATCGGGAAAGCCTTCGATGCCGACCATCGATGCCGCGCGGTTGAGATTGGCGCGCCAGCCATAGCCGGCGATCGAGGCGACGTTGACTACGGTGCCGCCTTCACGAAGTCTTGGTGCGAGGCCTTCCGAGAGCGCGCGCAGGCCGTAGAAGTTGACGGCCAGTGTCGACACCGCACCGGTGTTGCCGGGGAGGCCGGCGACATTGCAGAGCGCATCGATGCGCTGCGGCAGGCGCCCGAGGAGATCGTCGACGCCGGCCTTGGATGAGATGTCAGCCTTGACGAAACTGCCGGCCGATGCTGCCGGTTCACGCATATCGACGCCGATCACGTCAGCGCCCAGTTGGCCGGCAAGTTCGGCCGTGCGAGCGCCGATACCAGAGGCGACACCGGTGATGAGGATGGTCTTGCCGAACAGCATGGTCACGCCTTTTCACTATGCGTTGCGGCCTGTTGCGGCGAAGGCGTCGCGTCACTATCGCCGGCGTTTGCCGGCAGCCTGACCCGGTAGCCGACCGGTAGCAGGCGCAGGCCAAGGCGCTCCTCCAGCGTTCCCCACACGCCGCGCGGCAGGAACAGCGAGAACAGCACCGCCGTGGCGCCGAGGCCGATCAGATACCAGACGCCGGTGCCGCCGAACCAGGTCTCGATGAGGAAGAACAGCAGCGCACCCAGAATGGCGCCCTCGAAGGTGCCGATGCCGCCGACCAGCACCATGAAGATCATGTAGGCGGTCCACTGGACGTTGAAGTAGGTTTTCGGCTGGAAGGTGATCGACGTGGCCAACCACAGCGCGCCGGCCATGCCGATGCCGAAGGCGGCGAGCACGAAGAGCAGCCGCTTGGTTCCGGTGACGCGCACGCCGACCGATGCCGCGGCCTCCTCATTGTCCCTGATGGCGCGGATGGCCGCACCCGTGCTGCCGCGCAGCAGGCTAAACAGGGTGGCGAGCAGCGCCGTCATCGCGGCCAGCGCCAGCCAGTAGATCGTCGCCCGCCTGGAACCGGCGTCATAGACGTTGAGCGAGATCAGCGACGTCCCGGTCTCGCCTTGCACCAGCCGGTCGAGATTGACCAGGAGATGGGTGAGCGCCGCGATCACCCACATGCCGATGGCGAACTCGCCGTTCCTGAGCCGCAGCATGAACAGCGACATCGGCCAGGAGATCGCGCCGACAATGATCGCGGAGACGAACAGCGAAGCGAACGGGTTGAGGCCGGCATCGGCCAGGCGGATGGTGAAATAGGCGCCGAGGCCGAAGAACACTTGCTGTCCCACCGAAACCAGCCCGCCGAAGCCGGCCAGCGCGTTCCACATCGCTGCCAGGATCACATAGATGAACAAGGCGGTCACGCGGTCGACGGCGCCGGCCGACAGGAAATGCGGCGCGACGCCAAGTAGCGCGATGATGACGACGACCGCAATCGCCGAGATGCGCGAGGCGGAGGTGCCGCGCTCGATAGCGGGGGCGTTTAAAACCGCGCTCATGATGCTTTCCTCGCGGGCAGGCGCAGCAGGCCGCGCAGGCCGAGGCCGCAGGTGGAGAGCCGGATGAACAGCACGATCAGGAAGGCGACATGGCCGCCGATCAGAAAACCTTGCGGATGGATCTGCGCGCCGAGCGTCTGGGCGAGCGCCAGAACGATGCCGCCGACCAGCGTGCCCCATAGCGAACCGGCGCCGCCGATCACCGCCGCCTCGAAAGCGAACAGCAATTGAGGTGCGCCGGTATAGGGATCGAAGGTGGCGCGCATGCCGAGGAAGGCACCGGCAAGACCGACCGTGACCATGGCGATGGCGGCCGCGAGGGCGTTGGCGCGGCGCGCATCGACGCCGACGAGACCGGCCGTGTCGGGATCTTCCGACGTGGCGCGGATCGAGCGGCCAAGCCTGGTGTTGGTAAGGAACAGCTGCAGTCCGCCAAGCAATATGACGGCGGCGGCGAACATGATCACGGCAAGCTTGCCGACATAGATGCTGCCCGGCCATTCCCAGGAATCGTAGGAGAGGCTGCCGATATAGGGCGCCAGCGAACGTGTGTCGGCGCCGAACTGCTCGAACAGCGCATTGTCGATGACGATGGCGAGGCCGAACGTGGTCAGGATCGGCAGCAGCGCGCCTCCACGGGCGCTGCGCTCGAGCAGGAAGCGCTGCAGCGCCCAGCCGATGGCCGCCATCAGCGGCAGCACGATGAGCAGGCCGACGAAGGGCGAGATATGGAATTGCGAGGCGAGCCACCACAGCGCATAGGCGGAAAACACGGCCAGGCTGCCATGCGCGAGGTTGATTATGCGCATCACCGAAAACATGAAGGAGAGGCCGCAGGCGATAAGCGCGTAGTAGCCGCCGAGCAGGATGCCCTGGACGATCTGGTTGCTCATGCCGGCACACTCCCGGCGCTTTTTCTGTGCAGACCGAAATAGGCTTTCGTCACTTCATCGCGGGACATGCCCTTGCTCGGGCCTTCCAGCGCGACGCGGCCTTCGAGCATGCAGATGACCTTGTCCGAGACCGAGAGCGCGCGATTGAGGTCCTGTTCGACCAGGATGATCGTCGTGCCGGAGCTGATCAGGCCTTGCAGCGAAGCGTATACGCGATCGACCACCAGCGGCGACAGGCCGAGCGAGACCTCGTCGAGCAGCAGCAGTTCGGGATTGCTCATCAAAGCGCGGCCGATGGCGGTGGCCTGCTGCTCGCCACCGGAGAGATGCCCGGTCTTGGCATGGCGGCGCGGCTTCAGATTGGGGAACGTGTCGAGCACTCGTTCCACGCTCCAGTCGCCGGGACGGCCGGCGGTCTTGCCAAGCAGGAGGTTCTCCTCGACCGTCATTTGCACGAACAGTTTTCGCCCTTCCGGCACCAGCGCGACGCCCATGCCGACGCGCTTGTGCGAGGGAACGCCGGTGATATCGGCGCCATTCAGCAGCACGCGGCCGGCCGTCGGCTCATGGGCGCCGGCGATCGCCCGCAGCAGCGTCGTCTTGCCGGCGCCGTTGGCGCCGACCAGCGCCAGCGTTTCGCCGCGCTCGATCGTAAAGCTCACACCGCGCACCGCCTGCAACAGGCCATGGCGGACGACCAGATTCTCGATTGCGAGCAGGCTCATTTCGGGCCTCCGCCGAGATAGGCGCGCACGACTTCCGGGTCGGCCATCACCGCTTGCGGCTCGCCATCGGCGATGATCTTGCCGGCGTCCATACAGATCAGCCGCTCTGCCACCTGCAGCAGGATGTGGACGATGTGCTCGATCCAGACGATGCCGATCTTGCGGCGGCGCAATTCCTTGATGGTATCGACAAGTTCGCTCGCCTCGCCATCGGTCAGTCCGCCGCCGATCTCGTCGAGCAGAAGCAGCGTAGGCCTTGCCGCGAGCGCGCGGGCAAGTTCCAGCCGCTTGCGGTCGAGCAGGCCGAGCGTTTCGGCGCGCCGGTTGGCCACGCCCATCATGCCGCACAGTTTCAGCGACTCCAGCGCCTCTTCATAGGCCTCGTCGCGGGCGAGACCGGCACCATGCGACGCGGCAACAAAAACGTTCTCGAACGTGGTCATGCCGCTGAACGGCTTGGGCACCTGGTGCGTGCGCACCAGGCCGAGACGACAGCGCGCTGTAGCCGGCATCGCGGTCACATCGCCACCCTTGAAGGCGACCGTGCCGGCGCTCGGCGGGAAGGCGCCTGACAAGATGCTGAGCAGCGTCGTCTTGCCGGCGCCGTTCGGGCCGACGATGCCGACGGCCTCATCGGCATTCATGGCGAAGTCGACATCGTCGAGCACCACCAGCGCGCCGAAGCGTTTCTGGATGCCGGCAGCGCGGAGGATCGCGGCGTTTGCTGAACCGTTCACGATGCGATCCCCGTAACCGACCGTCAGCTGTTATACGGCTGGAGCTTGGCCTCGACCGGAACCTTCGGGTCGGTGGCGTTCTCGGTCACGACGTAGTCGAGCGGGAATTTGCCGCCTTCCTTGGCCGCCACCCATTGGGTGCCGATGATCGGGCCGGGAGAGACATTGGCGACCGGGCCGCTGGTGAAGTCGACCTTGCCGATCATGGTCTCGGTGTTGAGCGTGCTCAGCGCCTTGGCGACGGCCGCCTTGTCCTTGGCGTCGGTGCTTGCCTTCAGCGCCTCGAAGCCGGCGTCGAGCAGCGACATCGAGGCGCCGAGCTGCTGCGTCCACTGCTTGCCGCTTGCGGCCTCATAGCCGTCGGCCAGTTTGGTCCCCGAAACGCCGGTCAGCGGCGACTTGTAGGGGAAGGCCTTGTGCCAGTACGCGGCGCTCGAAATCTTGTTGCCGAGATCGCCGAGCGCCTCGATGTCGGACGGGAACAGCCCGGTCTTGGCGACCTGGCAGATCTTGATCTGCTTGATCAGGCCTTGCTGCGCGGCCTGGCGCCAGAAGGCGGCGAAGTCCGGCGGGATCGGGAAGGAGTTGAAGATCTCGACGCCTTCCTGTTTGAACAGTGCGATCTGCGAGGAATAGTCGGTGGTGCCGGTCTCGTAGGCGCCGGGATCGACGATGGTGAAACCCTGCTTTGCCAGCAACGGCGCCAGATGGGTGCGGATGGCATTGCCGTCTGCGTCGTTGGGGTACATGACGCCGACCTTCTTGTTGGTCTCGATCAGGTTCCATTGCGAGATGTAGGTCCGGAAGAACTCGTCGACGCCGAAGCCGAAATGATAGGTCCATTTGAACGGCGAGGGTTCGCCGGGCTTGGCGCCGCGGCCGAAATACCAGGCCTCCCACGGCATGACGGTGGAGAGGCAAGGCACGCCGGCGGCTTCGCAGGCGTCGGCGACCGGGTTGATCACCTCCGGCGTCGACACCGCCAGCATCAGGTCGACGGCCTGGTTGTTGATGAGGTCCTTGGCGAGCTGGCCGGCGCGCGACGGGTCGGATTGCGTGTCCTGGTCGATGATCTCGACACTGTATTTCTTGCCGCCGATGTCGAGGCCGTTGGCGAGCGCCTTGCGGGCGAGATCGAGCACATAGCCGTCGGTCTGGCCGAAGCCGGCGAGCGGCCCGGTGCGCGGGCTGACAAAGCCGACCTTCAGCGTGTCGGCGGCCTGCGCGAATGCCTGGCCGCGGCTGAGCGCAAGTGCCGCGCCGCCGGCGAGCGATGTGGCGATGAACTGGCGCCGCGAGACGCCGGATTTGCTTGAGGTCATGCTGGTATTCCTCCCTTTCCTGACGGCACCTGGAGGTCACCGCCGGCCTGCTCAAAATCGATGCCGCCCGTTCTTAAGATCGGAGATCGCCCCGGCAGGCCTTGAGGCGGCAGCGGAACGCCGCCAATGCCGATAACGGCACGATTTCGATCCTCCCATCGTCACAGTGCCCTAGGTGTTTGGTTTGGTAAAATGATATTTTGCGGTGTTTCGTTAACCAACAGGTTATGGAAATACGGCTGAAGGCCCGCTCTGCGCCAGATTGGCGAAAGGTGCTCAGGCGTTCTGGCTGGCCGCCTCGCGAATGGTCTGCAGCAGGATGGTGAAGGCCGGCGAAGGCGCAGTGTCGGTCCGCATCGTCAGGCCGACCGGCCCTTTGGTTTCCTCGGTGTTGACGGGCAAGGCGACGAAGGCGCCGCTGGAGAGTTCGTTGGCGACGACGCCTGTCGATATGATCCAGACCGCATTGCTTTGGCGCAGGAAGGCACGGCCGAAGGAATCCGAGACGGTCTCGATCTCGGTCGCAGGCGCCGTCATGCCGTTGGTGATGAACAGGCGGTCGACGAAGGGGCGGATGACCGACTCCCGCGTCGGCATCAGCACCGGGAATTCATCGAGCCGGGCGAAGATGTCCTGGCCCGGCTGCAGCAGCGGATGGCCGGCCCTCACCACGAACAGCACCGGTTCGGAATAGAGATGCTCGAAGAAGAAGCCGGTCATGTTTTCCGGCGCCGCAAGCCGGCCGACGACGAGATCGAGCGCACCGACGCGCAACTGTTCCAGCAGGACCGCGTTCTCGCCGGTGACGATCTTGATCGCAGCACCGGTATTTTCACTCAGGAACAGGCTTATGGCGCGTGGCATCACCTTGGCCGACACTGTCGGGAGCGCGCCGATGCGGATCGGATGCCGGTTGATGGCGCCGTCCTGGCGGACGGAATCGACGCCGCGCTTCAGTGCCGTGATCGCCGTGCCGGCATGGCCGAGAAAGATTTCGCCAAGCCGTGTCACCCTGATGCCGCGGCCGTCGCGTTCGACGACAGCGATGCCAAGCGCCTCCTCCAATTCGCGCAACGTCTTGGTCACGGCCGGTGGGCTGACATGGAGAAAGTCGGCCGCCCTCGCCACGCTGCCTTGCCGCGCTACCTCAAGGAATGCCTGCAGGTGACGGAACCTTATGCGGCTTTCGGACATGTTCTCATAACCTAGCAGTTAATGAAACGGCGTAAAATATCATTTTACCAAACCAAATGCCTTGTGCAATGTGAACACGGAGGATCGAAATCGTGCCATTCGTCAACATTGGCGGCATCACGCTGCACCATCGCCATATCAAGGCGAAGGGAAATGCGCGGCCGATCGTGTTCATCAATTCGCTGGGCACCGACTTCCGCGTCTGGGACGAGGTGTTGTCCGAACTGGGTGGCGAAATGCCTGTGTTGGTCTACGACAAGCGCGGCCATGGCCTGTCCGACATTGGTGGCGTCAGCTCGATCGACGAGCATGTCGATGATCTGTCGGGCCTGATCGATCATTTCGAACTGAACAATGCGGTGCTGTGCGGCCTGTCGGTGGGCGGCCTGATTGCGCAAGGGTTTTATGCCCGGCGCCCCGAAATCGTCGACGGCCTCATCCTGTGCGACACCGCCCACAAGATCGGCACGGCCGACAGCTGGAACACCCGCATCGAAACGGTCGAAAGCAAAGGTATCCAGGCCATCGCCGATGCCGTGCTCAAAATGTGGTTTACGCCTGCCTTCCACGCGGACCGTGTCGCCGAGCTCGACGGCTACTGGAACATGATGACCCGGCAAGCCGTCGCCGGCTATGTCGGCACCTGCGCCGCGGTGCGCGATGCCGATTTCACCGAGGCCGCGCAGGGGATCGCGGTACCCACGCTTTGCGTCGTTGGCGACCAGGACGGCTCGACGCCGCCGGATCTCGTCCGCTGGCTGGCCGATCTGATCCCAGGCGCACATTTCGAAATCATTCGTGACGCCGCGCACATCCCTTGCGTCGAACAGCCCAAGGCGCTGACCACCCTGATCCGCGATTTCGTCGCGGCGCTTCCCCTGAGAAAGCAGACCCATGGATGAACTGCCCAAAAATGAAACCAGATATCAGACCGGGCTGACCGTCAGGCGCTCGGTGCTCGGCGACCCGCATGTTGATCGCAGCGAGGATGCCGTCACCGATTTCGACCGGCCGTTCCAGGAGCTGATCACCGAGGCAGCCTGGGGCACTGTGTGGGCGCGTCCGGGCTTCAGCAGGCGCGAACGCTCGATCGTGACGCTGGCACTGCTGGCCGCCCTTGGCCATGATGAAGAGGTCGCCATGCATGTGCGCGCCACCGCCAACACCGGTGCGTCGCGCGACGATATCTGCGAAGCGTTCCTGCATGTCGCGATCTATGCCGGCGTGCCGGCCGCCAACCGCGCCTTCAGGATCGCCAAGGAGGTGTTTTCGGAAATGGACGGAAGCAGGGCTGGCCATGCCAGCTGATGCCGGCTCGAACCGCAGGCCCGAGAGCGGAGCCTTCTTCCAGCGCGACCGTGGCTGGCATCCGCCGGCGCTGACGCCCGACTACAAGACGTCGGTGTTGCGCTCGCCGCAAAAGGCGCTGCTGGCCTTCGACAACACGGCGTCCGAAATCACCGGTCCGGTGTTCGGCCACGCCATGCTCGGCGAACTCGACAATGACCTGATCCACAACTTCGCCAAGCCCGGCGAGAGCGCAATCGGCGAGCGTATCATCGTCTATGGCCGCGTGCTCGACGAGCGCGGCCAGGGCGTCTCCGGCGCGCTGCTCGAATTCTGGCAGGCCAATTCAGGCGGCCGTTACCGCCACAAGAAGGACGGCTATCTCGCGCCGCTCGATCCGAATTTCGGCGGCTGCGGCCGCACCATCACCGATGCCGATGGCGGCTATGCCTTTCGCACGGTGAAACCCGGTCCCTATCCCTGGCCGAACGGGCCCAATGACTGGCGGCCATCGCACATCCATTTCTCGGTGTTCGGCCACGGCTTCGCACAGCGGCTGATCACGCAGATGTATTTCGAGGGCGACCCGCTGATCTGGCGGTGCCCGATCGTGCGCGGTATCCGTGACAAGGCGGCCGTTGAGACGCTGGTCGCGGCGCTCGACATGCAGGCGACGATCCCGTTCGACGCGCGCGCCTACAAGTTCGACATCGTGCTGCGCGGGCGCCGCGCCGCGCTGTTCGAAAACCGGCCGGAGGGCAATTGATGGCGCAATCGCTGACCCGGCTGAAGGAGAGCCCGTCGCAGACCGCCGGGCCCTACGTGCATATCGGGCTGACGCCGAATTTCGGTGGTATCGGCGGCGTCTATCCGACAGACCTCGGCGCGACGATGCTCAACGACAAGACCAAGGGCGAGCGCATCGGTTTGCGCATCCGCGTGCTCGACGGCACCGGCACGCCGCTCAGGGATGCCTTGATCGAAATCTGGCAAGCGGATGCCAATGGCTTCTACAATTCGCCGGCCGAATTGCGCGGCGATGCCGATCCGGATTTTCAGGGCTGGGGCCGTCAGCCGACCGACATGGAAACCGGCCTGTGCAGTTTTCAGACGATCAAGCCGGGACGCGTGCCGTATGGCGACGGCCGGCTGATGGCGCCGCATATCAGCCTGTGGATCGTCGCCCGCGGCATCAATATCGGCCTCCACACGCGGCTCTATTTCTCCGACGAGGCCAAGGCCAATGCCGAGGATCCGATCCTGGCCCGCATCGAGCACAAGGTGCGCGTGCCGACGCTGATCGCCGAGCGGCAAGGCGACAACTATATTTTCGACGTCCATCTCCAAGGGGAGAAGGAAACGGTCTTCTTCGACAGCTGACGGTCAGGAAACCAATGACATGACCGTATCGCCCTTCGACCATCCGCTGCTCTCCGGCCTGCTCGGCGACGAGGAGGCGGCTCGGCATTTTTCGGTGGATGCGGAAATCGCCGCCATGCTCGATTTCGAGCGCGCGCTGGCGCAAGCGGAAGCCGAAAGCGGGACTATCGGCACGGATGCCGCCGCGGCGATTGTACCTGTCCTGTTGTCATACAAGCCGGACACCGCGCGGCTGCGGGCCGGTGTGGCGAAGGATGGCGTGATCGTGCCCGAACTGGTGCGCCAGTTGAAGGCAGCGGTCGGGGCGCCGCACGACGCCGGCGTGCATTTCGGCGCAACCAGCCAGGACGTCATCGACACTGGCCTGGTGCTTCGGCTGCGCCGGCTCATTGAACATCTCGACCTGCTGCTGACTGAAAACATTCTGCGGCTGGTGGGGCTGGAAGAACGTTTTGGCAGCCGTGCATTGACAGCGATGACGCGCATGCAGCCGGCGATCCCAATTCAGGCGTCGGACCGCGTGGCGGTGTGGCGCACGCCGCTGCAACGGCATCAGCAGAGACTGTCGGAGCAATCCAAGCGTCTGCTCGTGGTGCAGTTTGGCGGCGCCGCCGGCACGCTGGAGAAGCTGGGCGACAAAGGACCTGCCGTGCGCGCGGCCCTTGCCGCAAAGCTCGGCCTTGGCGACGCGCCGCAATGGCACAGCCAGCGGGATGCGCTGGCCGAATTCGCCGGGCTGCTATCGCTCATCACCGGCAGCCTCGGCAAGTTCGGCCAGGACATTGCGCTGATGGCTCAAGATAGAACCGACATCAAGCTGTCCGGCGGCGGCGGCTCGTCGGCCATGCCGCACAAGCAGAACCCGGTGAAGGCGGAAGTGCTGGTGACGCTGGCGCGCTTCAACGCCACCCAGCTTTCCGGCATGCATCAGGCGCTGGTGCATGAGCAGGAGCGCTCCGGTGCTGCCTGGACGCTGGAATGGCTGCTCTTGCCGCAGATGGCGGTTGCGACCGCGGCTGCGCTACGGCTCGCCGCCGAACTCGCCGGACAGATCGAAAGCCTGGGACACTGATGCGCACCCGGATTGTCATTGTCGGCTCCGGACCGTCCGGGCTGCTGCTTGGCCAGCTTCTCGGCACCATTGGCGTCGAGACGGTGATCCTCGAACGTTCGAGCCGGGAGCATGTGCTTGGCCGGGTGCGGGCAGGGGTGCTCGAACAAGGCACCGTCGAGTTGCTCGAAGAGGCGGGCGCAGCTGCAAGGCTGCATGCCGAGGGCCTGCTGCATGCCGGCATCTCGCTTGCCTTCGGCGGCGGCCTGCACCGGCTCGACCTCACGGCACTGACTGGGGGAAAGCATGTCACCGTCTATGGCCAGACCGAAGTGACGCACGATCTGATGGACAAGCGCGAGGCGGCCGGGCTGACCACCGTCTATGAGGCGGCCAACGTCGCGCTGCATGGTTTCGATGGCGAAGCGCCTTACGTCACCTATAGCAAGGACGGCGTCGGCCATCGCATCGACTGCGACTTCATCGCCGGCTGCGATGGCTATCACGGCGTCAGCCGCAAATCGGTGCCTGAGCGGGCGCTGAAAACCTTCGAGCGGACCTATCCCTTCGGCTGGCTCGGCGTGCTGGCCGAAGTGCCGCCGGCCGATCACGAACTGGTCTACGCCAACCATGAGCGGGGCTTTGCGCTGTGCTCGATGCGCTCGACACATCGCAGCCGCTACTATGTGCAGGTTCCGGTTGATGAGAGCGTCGAGGCCTGGAGCGACGACCGCTTCTGGGATGAGTTGCGCCGTCGCCTGCCCGAGCAGACTGCCGCCGCCGTTGTTACCGGGCCGTCCTTCGAAAAGTCGATCGCGCCGCTGCGCTCCTTCGTTGCCGAGCCGATGCGCTTCGGCCGGCTGTTCCTGGTCGGCGACGCCGCCCATATCGTGCCCCCGACCGGCGCCAAAGGGCTCAACCTCGCTGCCAGCGACGTGCGCTATCTCTTTGCCGGACTTCGCGAATTCTATCTGGACAAATCGCAGGCCGGGCTTGACGCCTATTCAGCCAAAGCGCTGGCTCGGGTGTGGAAGGCGGTGCGCTTCTCCTGGTGGATGACGACGATGCTGCACCGCTTTCCCGATACGGGCGAGTTCGGCCAGCGCATCCAGGAAGCCGAGCTCGACTATCTCGTGCATTCGCAGGCGGCGTCGACCGCGCTGGCGGAGAACTATGTCGGTTTGCCCTATTAAGGGCAGTGCGATCTCAAACCCGTTCGAGCGCCACTGCGATGCCCTGGCCGACGCCGATGCACATGGTGGCGAGCGCATAGCGGGCGCCGCGCTCGCGCAGTTCCAGCGCAGCCGTGCCTGCAATGCGCGCGCCCGACATGCCCAAGGGATGACCAAGCGCGATGGCGCCGCCATTGGGGTTGACGTGCTCCGCGTCCTCGGAGATGCCGAGTTGGCGGAGCACGGCGATGCCTTGGGAGGCGAAAGCTTCGTTGAGCTCGATGACATCGAATTGCTGCGGTGTCAGGCCGAGGCGGGCGCAGAGCTTTTGTGTCGCCGGGGCAGGGCCGATGCCCATGATGCGTGGCGCCACGCCGGCAGCAGCGCCGCCGAGGACGCGGGCGATCGGCGTCAGGCCGTATTTTTTCACAGCCGCTTCGGAGGCGATGATCAGCGCTGCCGCGCCGTCATTGACGCCGGACGCGTTGCCGGCGGTGACGGTGCCGCCCTGGCGGAACGGCGTCGGCAATTTGGCTAGCGACTCGACCGTGGTGCCGGCGCGGGGATGCTCATCCTTCGATACGATAATCGCATCGCCCTTTTTCTGTGGGGTCGTCACCGGGGTAATCTCCTTCGCCAGCCGGCCATTGGCCTGTGCCGCGACGGCCTTGTCCTGGCTGCGCACGGCAAAGGCGTCCTGGTCGGCGCGCGACACTGAAAAATCCTCGGCGACGTTCTCGCCGGTCTCCGGCATGGAATCGACGCCATACTGTTTCTTCATCAGCGGGTTGATGAAACGCCAGCCGATGGTGGTGTCGTGGATCTCGGCATGGCGCGAAAAGGCGGTCTCGGCCTTGGGCATGACGAAGGGGGCGCGGCTCATCGATTCGACGCCGCCGGCGATCATCAACTCGGCTTCGCCCGCCTTGATGGCGCGGGCGGCGATGGTGAGCGCGTCCATGCCGGACCCGCAGAGGCGATTGACGGTCGAGCCTGACACTTCCTGCGGCAATCCGGCGAGCAGGAGCGACATGCGGGCGACATTGCGATTGTCCTCGCCGGCCTGGTTGGCGCAGCCATAGACGACGTCGTCGATGGCCTGCCAGTCGATGCCGGAATTGCGCTCGACCAGCGCCTTCAGCGGAATGGCGCCGAGATCGTCGGCCCGCACCGACGACAGCGAGCCGCCGAAACGGCCGATCGGGGTGCGGATGTAATCGCAGATGAATGCCTCGGTCATGTCATGCAGCCTTTTCTTTTCCGCTTCCCTCATGCGCCGCCTTGGTGCGGGCCTGCAGGTCACGCAATGTCGTCAGCTCGAGTTCCGTCGGCGCCGGCGTTTCGTCAAGCGCCTCGGCGAACTTTACGATCCAGCCGCAGCTGTCCTGCACCTGCTGCCGCGTCACGCCGGGATGCAGCGACACCACGGTGAATTCCTTGCTCATCGGGTCGGGCTTCCAGATGGCGAGGTCGGTGATCAGCAGCGTCGGTCCAGCGGTGTCGATGCCTAGGCGCTGGCGGTGATCGCCCCCATCGCCATGGCCGAAGGAGGTGAAGAAGTCGATCTTCTCGACCATGCCGCGCTTGGACTGCGCCATGGTGATGTAGATCTCCTTCGACGAGGTGGCGATCTCCGGCGCGCCGCCGCCGCCGGGCAGGCGGGTCTTGGGATGCGCATAGTCGCCGATGATGGTGGTGTTGATGTTGCCGAACTTGTCGAGCTGGGCGGCACCGAGGAAACCGATCGAAATGCGGCCGCCCTGCAGCCAGTAACGAAACATCTCCGGCACCGAGACGGTCGTGACGGCGGTATCGCAAAGTTCGCCGTCACCGATCGACAGCGGCAAAACATCGGGCGCGGTGCCGATGGTGCCGCTTTCATAGATCAGCGTGATGTCGGGCGCATGCGTCAGCCGCGCGACGTTGCAGGCGGCTGACGGCGCGCCAATGCCGACGAAGCAGACATCGTCGTTTTTCAGGGCTCGGCTGGCGGCAATCGTCATCATCTCATTGGGAGTAAAGCCGCTCATCCCGCGCTCCTCAGATGCTTTACGCGGCCGGCGAAATCGTCCGCCGTGCGATCGAGGACATTGGCCTGCATCCAGGTCTGGAATTTTTCACGGTCGGCGGCGATGTCGTCCCATTCGAGATAGGCGGCGTTGTCCCTGGCATAGTAGCCGTGCGTGTAGGAGGGATGCGAACCGCCTGATACCACCGAGATCGCAGCGATGGTCCAGCGCGGCAGCACGGTGAGGTTGGGATGCAGGTCGTCGAAATTGTCGACGACTTCCTCTACCGTCACCACGGCGCGCTTGGCCGCGAGCACCGCTTCCTTCTGGATGCCGATAATGCCTTCGACCAGAACATTGCCTTTTTTGTCGGCCTTCTGAGCGTGGATGAACGTCACGTCCGGTCGGATGGAAGGAACGGCGGCAAGCACCTCGCCGGTGAACGGGCAGGTGACCGAGCGGATGTTGGGATTGACTGCCGCCAGCCCGGCGCCGCGATAGCCGCGGAACACCGCGCAAGGCAGGCCGGCAGCTCCCGCCTCGTAGGCGTTGGCCATGCCGGCATGGCTGTGCTCCTCGATCTCGATCGACCGGGGGAAGCCGTTCTCGATGGCGTCGCGGGCGCGGCGCAGCAGGCCGACGCCGGGATTGCCGACATAGGAGAAGATGATCTTCGTGGCCATGCCCATGCCGATCATCTGGTCGTAGATCAGGTCGGGGGTCATGCGGATGAGCGTCAGGTCGCGAAAGCCCTGGCGGATGGCCTCATGCGCCGCCGCCGTCGGGATCAGATGCGTGAAGCCTTCGAAGGCGACCGTATCGCCATCATGCAGGTTCTCAGCCACGGCCTGTTTGAGCGGCAGGAAATTGACCATCGCCAAGAACTCCGAAGTTCAAAAAGTTCGTATTGCGAACATTTGTTTTGTATGAGATATTTTTACATCGCGCCGCCGAGACGAGTCAAGGCGGCGCATTGTCTTGCGGAGGCCGCATGGAGGACAAGGCAAAGACGCGCGACCATGTCGGCTCGCTGGAGCGCGGCCTTGCAGTCATGGAGATACTGGCCCGGCATCCGGCCGGGATGACGCTGACCGAAATGGCGGAGGAGGCGGGGCTGACCCGCGCCGGCGCGCGTCGCTTCCTGCTGACGCTGACCGCCACCGGCTATGCCACGCAATCCGGCCGGCAGTTTTCGCTGTCGCCGCGCCTGCTCGCCATCGTGCGCTCTTGGCTCGGCGGCGCCTCGCTGTGGACATTCGCGGCATCCATCATGCGCGACGTCGCGGGCCAATTCGACGAGGCCTGTAACGCGGCGGTGCTGTCGGGCGAGGAAGTCGTCTATGTCGCGCGCATTCCTGGCCGCCGCATCCTCAGCGTTTCGCTCGATGTCGGCACCAGGCTGCCGGCGCATTGCACCTCGATGGGGCGCGTCCTGCTTGCGGGGCTGGGCGCGGATGAGCTGAAGGCCTTGCTTGCAGAGGCGAGGATCGAACGGCGCACGCCGAAGACGATCACCAGCCGCGCCGCGCTGGCCAAGGCCATCGACGCGGCGAGGGTGGATGGCTTTGCCGTCGTCGATGAAGAGCTGGAACTTGGCCTGCGCTCGATAGCGGTGCCGATCTATGACCGCGCCGGCAAGACCGTGGCGGCGATCAACGTCTCGACGCAGTCGGCGCGGTTCTCCGTCGAGGCGATGGAGCGGGATATCCTGCCAGCGCTGCGGACGGCCAAGCAACGGATTGAGGAATTTTTCTTCGTGTGAGCGCAAGGCTAATCGCCTGAGGGAAGCGCTGCCCCCGCTCTGTCTCGGAGACGGGAGCGCCCTACGCGGTTAGCGTCGCCATGCGAGCAAACGATGCCCTGGGGCACCTGAGCACAACGCATATGCGTGAATCCAAATATATCGTTGACGTCGCCCTTCAACTCCAATATTGAACAGGACTATACAGGTTTATTGAACAGGTACCCATATGAGGCGGCGCGTGGTTCAACTGTCTCCCGGCACGGGCAAGCCCGAGCAGATCGCCACCGTTCTCGAACATGAGATCCGCTCCGGCGTGCTTGGCTTCGGCGACCGCCTGCAAAGCGAGAACGAACTCGTCCAACGCTTCTCCGTCAGCCGCAACACGATCCGCAAGGGCCTTGAGGAGCTGTCCAGCCGTGGGCTGATAACGACCAAGGTCGGCATCGGCTCTTTCGTGACCTTCGACGGCAAGCCGGTCGACGACGCCATCGGCTGGTCGCGGGCGCTGGCCAATGCCGGCGCCAATGCCGAGACGCGGACGCTGCGGCTTGAAGTGATCGAGGATGCCGATCTTGCCGCGCTGCTTGGCATCGAAAGCCCGTTCTTCATCGCCGTCGACCGGGTGCGCACCAATGCCAGCGACGGCCATGCGATCTCCATCGAACGCAGCCGCCTGCCGCTGTCGCCCGAACTGGAGGACGTGCCGCTGCGCGGTCTGCGCGAAGGCTCGCTGCACCAGACGCTGCGCGGCGCCGGCCTCATCCCAGACCATGGCGAGGAATGGGTCGGCATCGAGATGCTGAATGCCGAAGACGCCGCCATTCTCGGCTGCCCGCAAGGCACGCCGTTCCTGCGCGGACGCCGGCTGACGCGTGCGGCCGACGACCGGCCGATCGAATATGTAACCAGCCTGCTCAACCCGGCGCATTTCGCGCTGCATATGAGGTTTTGAGCGATGCCGGACAGAACCAACGACACGCTCGATCGCGCCATGGGCGCGCTTGTCGGTGGGGCGCTCGGTGATGCGCTGGGCATGCCGACGCAGCTTCTGTCGCCGGCGCGGATCGCCGAGCTATACGGCCATGTCGAGGATTTCGTGGCGCCGTTTGCCGATCATCCGGTGTCGAAGGGGCTCGTTGCCGGCACCATCACCGACGATACCGAACAGGCGCTGCTGCTTGGTCGCATTCTGGTCCAGTCCGGCGACCGCTTCGATCATGCGCGCTGGGTGAACGCACTGCTCGACTGGGAGCGCGAGGTCAAGGCGCGCGGCAGCTATGACCTGCTGGGACCATCGACCAAGCGCGCCATCGACGCCATCAATGACGGCGTGCCGGCGGAAGAGGCGGGAAGCCGGGGCGACACCAATGGCGCGGCCATGCGCATCGCGCCGGTCGGCATCATGATGCCGCTGGAACCGCTCGACGCTTTCGTCGCCAAGGTGGCCGAAACTTGCCGTGCCACGCACAACACCTCGATCGCCATCGCTTCGGCCGCAGCAGTTGCCGCCGCCGCCAGCCACGGCGTCGCCGGTGGCGACTGGCGTGCCGCTTCCGACAGCGCGGTAGCAGCCGCGCGGCGAGGCGCCCGGCTCGGACATTGGGTGACTGGTGGCGATATCGCCGCGCGTATCGCCTGGGCGCAGGAGCTCGTGCGCGGCAAGACCATGCGGGATGCGATCGGGCTCATCACCGATCTCGTCGGCACCGGTGTGGCCAGCCAGGAGTCCGTGCCGGCAGCTTTCGCCGTGCTTGAAGTCGCGCAGGGCGATCCCTGGCAAGCGGCAATCATCAGCGCCAATCTCGGCGGCGACACCGACACGATCGGCGCGATTGCCTCAGGCATGGCCGGCGCCTGCGTCGGCTTTTCGCAACTGCCGCAACAACACATTGCCGGGCTCGTCGGCATAGATATGGGGGAGGTGCGCTCGCTTGCCGAAGACCTCGTCGCGGCGCGCACGGCAAAGGCCAGCAAGGATGCCGCGGCATGAGTGGGCGTCTGGTCCATATCGGCAGCGCCGTCGTCGACTATGTCTACCGCATCGACGCCTTGCCGGCGCCGGGCTGCGAGAAGACCGCGTCGAGCTTTGCGCAGGTCGCCGGCGGCGGCTTCAACATGATGGTCGCGGCCAGCCGCACCGGCATGACGGTGGTGTTCGGCGGCCAGCTCGGCAGCGGACCGAATGGCGATTTTTTGCGCGCCGCGTTTGCGGCCGAAGGCATCATAACGCTGACGTCGCCATCCCCTGTCATGGACAGCGGCAATTGCGTCGCCATGATCTCCGGGGATGCCGAGCGCACCTTCGTGTCGTGGCCCGGTGCGGAGAGCATTCTCAGCCTCGAGATGATGAGGCCCGTGGTGGTCGCGTCTGATGATTGGGTGTTCACGTCGGGCTACACGCTGAGCTATCTCGGAAGCCGCAACGCGCTGACCGACTGGATCGAGGCGCTGCCAGAAAACATTCCCTTCGTTTTCGATCCAACGCCGGTCATCGCGGATATCCCGCGTCCCATCCTGTCGCGGGTGCTTGCCCGTACGACATGGCTGAGCTGCAACATGACGGAAGCGGTCGAGATCGCTGGGCAAGGCGATGTCGAGGCACTCGCCGCCCGGCTGCTCGCCGACCACTGCCCAAAGGCCGAAGGCGTCGTTATCCGCGCCGGCGCCAAGGGCTGTTTCGTGAGGTTGGTCAATGGCGAGACGCAGACCATTGCCGGCTTCAAGGTCGATGCCATCGACACCAATGGCGCCGGCGACACCCATATCGGCGGTTTCGTCAGTGCACTCTCGCGCGGCGTGCATCCCTTCGAGGCGGCGCGCTATGCCAATGCGGCGGCAGCACTTTCCGTCACCCGCCATGGCGGCTCATCGGCGCCGACCGACAGCGAGATCCAGACTTTCCTGAGCCAGGCCGCCACGGGCGAGCCGGGCCAGAACCAGAAGGCCCATCAGACAGCCTGACCCGCCAAGCGGGCAAACAAGAGAGGAACGAACATGCGCATGCCAAGACTGACTGCCCTGCTGACGGCGACCGCCGTCATCACCTCCGCGCTCACGCTGGCCGCCAGTGCCGCCGAAGTGCATGTGCTCAACTGGAAGGGCTACGGCGCCGACGAGCCGTGGGCGATCGAAGCCTTCGAAAAGGCGACCGGCAACAAGGTCGTCAACGACTTCTTCAATTCCGAACAGGAAATGCTGACCAAGATCCGCACCAATCCGGGCCTCTATGACGTGGTCATGATCAACGCCGCCTTCAACGATCAGGCGATGGCGGAAAAGCTGATCCAGCCGATCGATGTCTCGAAGCTGCCGAACTATGCCGACATCAGCAAGGACAAGGCGCAATCACCGATGCTCGACCATGACGGCAAGGTCTATGGCGTGCCGTGGGTGTGGGGCCTGACGGCGCTGGCAATCAACGAAAAGTCCTTCGACAAGCCGCCGACCTCGATCGCCGAAATGTGGGACCCAGCGCATAAGGGCCGGGTCGTCATTCGCGACGACGCTGTCGAAGCGGTGCAGTTCGGCGCCATCGCCACCGGTCAGAATATCAACGACATCAAGGATATGGAAGCGGTCAAGGCGAAGCTGACCTCGCTGATGCCGCAGATCAAGACGTTCTGGAGTTCGGAGAACGACTGGAACCAGATGGTCGCCTCCAACCAGATCGACATCGGCACCTATTGGAGCGGCTCGGCCGACCGTGCCAAGACGCATTTCAAGCTGCCGGTCTCGCTGGTCGTTCCGCAGGAAGGCGCCGTCGCCTGGCTCGACGCGTTCTCGATCCCGGTGGGCTCGAAGAATGTCGAAGGTGCGCAGGCCTTCATCAACTGGATGATCGATCCGAAATTCTATGTCGAATGGGTCACCAAGGTCGGCGCTCCGGTGTCGGCCAACACCAAGGCGGTGGAAGCGCTGCCTGAAGACTCCTTCAACCGCAAGGTGATGGGCGATCCCGAGGTGGCCAAGCGCATCCAGTTCCAGGCGCCGATCACCGACGCGCAGCGCGAGGCCTATCTGGCGCTGTGGCAGCAGCTCAAAGTCGACGTGAAGTAACGCTCACGTCCGGACCAGCCGGCGGTTGGCGCCGGCTGGCCCTTCAATCCTGGGGAGGAGGGTATCATGGCGGTACAGGGTGCGGTCGCGTCGCGCAGCGGGCTGAGATCGGCCCTGCCGCTGCTGGCGCCGGCCTATCTCTGGCTGACGGTGGCGATCTTCCTGCCGCTCTCGGCCATGGTGTTCTTCTCCTTCATGACCGACCTGCCGCTGTCGGGAAAGCCGTGGGCCTTGACCCTTGGCAATTACGCCGCCTTCTTCTCGCAGAGCCTGTACCTGACGCTGCTGCTCGCTTCGCTGCGGCTCGGCCTCGAAGTGACTTTGTGGTGCGTCGTCATCGGTTATCCCGCAGCCTATGTGTTGGCCAAGGTGCTGAAGGGGCGCAGCCGCGAGGCGATCTTCCTGCTGGTCATCCTGCCGTTCTGGTCGAACGGGCTGGTGCGCATCTTCTCCTGGGCGATGGTGCTGCGCGAGGGCGGCATCCTCGACACGGCGCTCAACGCCGTGCTGCCGTTCAATATCAACATCGACCTGATGTATTCCTACCCCGCAGTCATCATCGGCCTGGTGCACTCCTACGTGCCCTACATGGTGCTGACCTGTTACCTCACTTTGCAGGCCATCGACGACTCGCTGATCGAGGCCGGACGTTCGCTGGGCGCCTCGCGGCTGCAGGTGCTGAAGCGGGTGATCATCCCGCTGTCTATGCCCGGCCTGGTGGCAGGTGCGGCACTGATCTTCGTGCCGGTCGTCGGCTCGTTCATGGAGCCGCGCATTCTCGGCGGCCGCACCGGCACGTTCTATGGCACGGTGATCGAGGACCAGTTCGTCGCCGTCTTCAACTGGCCGCTGGGGGCGGCGCTTTCCTTCATCCTGCTGGCGGTGGTGCTGGTGATCCTGGCGGTTGCCTCGCCGGTGCTGCGGAGGGCTGCTTGATGATGACGACCCGCATAATCGAAGGACTAGGCCGCTTCTACATCGGACTGCTGCTCGTCTTCCTCTATCTGCCGATCATCATCATGGCGCTGATGTCGTTCAACGTCTCGCCCTTCTACCAATTGCCGTTCGAATGGACGACGGAATGGTATGCCTCGCTCTGGCAGAACGACCAGCTGATCGCGGCGACCTGGAACAGCCTCGAGATCGCGGTCATCACCACGCTCATCTCAGTGGTGCTTGGCTCGGCCGCTTCGCTGGCGCTCTTCCGCTACGACTTCCGCGGCAAGAAAGTGCTGCAGGCGCTGCTGTTTCCGCCGATCGCCATTCCGTGGCTGATCACCGGCACGGCGATGCTGATCTTCTTCTTCGGCGTCGGCATTGGCCGCGGCCTGTTAGCCATCCTGCTCGGCCATGTGGCGCTGGCGCTGCCCTATGTCATCGTCGTCGTCTCGGCCCGGCTGCAGACTTTTGCACCGGAGCTGGAAGAGGCGGCGCGCTCGCTCGGCGCCAACCAGTGGCAAGTGACGAGGCGTGTGACGCTGCCGTGGATCATGCCCGGCGTCATTGCCGGCGGCTTGTTCGCATTTGCCGTGTCGTTCGACCAGTTTGTCGTCTCCTACTTCCTGGCGACGCCGGGGCAGACGACGCTGCCGGTGGAAATCTACGCCGCGATCCGCAAGGGGTTCACGCCCGAGATCAACGCGGTCTCGACCATCATCATCGTCGTGTCGATGGCGCTGATGCTGCTCACGGCGCGCTTCTTCAAATTCGGCGGAGAGAAATAATGGCCGGCGTGCAGGTATCGAACGTCTCGCGCAGTTTTGGCGCGCACAAGGCGCTGGACGACGTCTCCATCGATTTTGCCGATGGCGGCTTTTATGGGCTGCTTGGCCCCTCGGGCAGCGGCAAGACCACGCTGCTGCGCCAGATCGCCGGCTTCGACTTTCCCGACTCCGGGCGCATCGCCATTGGCGGCGAGAGCGTCGAACGGGTGCCGGTCGAAAAGCGGCGCATCGGCATGGTGTTCCAGAACTATGCGCTGTTTCCCAATATGAGCGTCGCCGATAATGTCGCCTTCGGCCTGTCGGTGCGCGGCGAAACGAAAGCGACGATCGCCACCGAAGTGCAGCGCGCGCTCGATCTGGTTCAGCTCGGCAAACTCGGCGAGCGCCGGCCGCACCAGCTCTCCGGCGGCCAACGCCAGCGTGTGGCGCTGGCGCGCGCCATCGTCACCAAGCCGCGCGTGCTGTTGCTCGACGAGCCGCTCGGCGCGCTCGACAAGGCGCTGCGCGTCGACATGCAGATCGAGCTGAAGCGCATCCAGCGCGAGATCGGCATCACCACCATCTTCGTCACCCACGACCAGGAAGAGGCGCTGACGATGAGCGACCGCATCGGCATATTGCGGGACGGCAGGCTCGTGCAGGAAGGGCCGCCGGAGGAAATCTACGACCGGCCGAAGAGCGAATTCGCCGCCACCTTCCTTGGCGACGCAAACATTTTTCGCGGCGATGCGACCGGCAACGGCATCCGGCTGCCTGACGGCACGGCGATCGCCGCCGGGGTGGGTGATCGGCTTGCCGCCGGTACGAAGGCCAGCTGCGCCGTGCGTCCCGAACGCATTCGCATCGCCACCGATGCCGGGGTTGCGGATGCGGCCAATGCCAACGCTCTGAAGGGCCAGATCTCCAAGCGCATTTTCGCCGGCAACAACAGCACCTATTTCGTCGAGCGTGCCGGCCAGACGTTGAAAGTCATCGTCCAGAATACCGGCAGTGACCGGCTGGCCGAGGGCCAGAATGTAATGCTCAGCTGGTCGCCGGAAAGCACCGTGCTGATTGCCGCAAACTAGTTCGCACCGTCACCCCGGCATGGTTCTGATGGGAATTGATGGAGCGGACCTTGGCTGATGGGCCGGCCATGGCGTTATATCCTGTCGTCCAAGGGAGGAATGGATGGCAGGCCAGGGTTTCGAGCCGGATGTGAGGGTTCGCACCAGCGAATACCGGATCGGTTGCATCGGCGCCGGCATGATCATGGCCGAATGCCATCTTGCCGCCTATGCGCAGGCCGGTTTCCCAGTCGTCGCCATCGCCTCGCGCACCAAGACCAGCGCCGAGAAGGTGGCGAAGCGCTGGAGCATTGCGACCGTCCACGACACACCGGAACAGCTGATCGAGGATTCTGAGGTCGAGATCGTCGACCTTGCCTTTCCGCCCGACCAGCAGCCGGCGCTGATCCGCCATGCGCTGAAGCAGCCTCACATCAAGGCGATCCTGGCGCAGAAGCCACTGGCGCTGTCGGTCGATGAAGCCGTGAAGCTGCGCGACGAGGCAGCCAAGTCAGGCAAGATCCTCTCGGTCAACCAGAACATGCGCTACGACCAGTCGATGCGCGTCCTGAAGCAGATCATCGACAGCGGCGCGCTGGGCGACATTGTCTTTGCGCAGATCGACATGCATGCGATCCCGCACTGGCAGACTTTCCTTCAGGACTACGACCGGCTGACGCTCGCCAATATGAGCGTGCATCATCTGGACGTGCTGCGCTTCCTGTTCGGCGATCCCTCGGAAATCACCACGCTGACGCGCAAGGATCCGCGCACGACATTCGACCATTCAGACGGCATCACCGTCTCGACGCTGCGCTTTCCCTCCGGCGTGCTCGCCGTGTCGCTGGAGGATGTCTGGTCCGGACCGCGCCAGGAGGGCTATGAGGACGACCAGCACATCAACTGGCGCGTCGACGGCACCAAGGGTGTCGCCAAAGGCACGATCGGCTGGCCGAAAGGCGTGGCCTCGACGCTGACCTATGCGTCGACCAAGACGACCGGCGGCGAATGGGTCAGCCCGAGCTGGGACACGATGTGGTTCCCGCATGCCTTCATCGGCGTGATGGAGCAATTGCAGCATGCGGTGAAGACAGGCGCGCCGCCGGCGCTCTCCGTCGCCGATAACGTCAAGACAATGGCACTGGTCGAGGCGGGCTACCGCTCGATGGCGCAAGGCCGCACCGTCAAACTGTCCGAGATATCGATCGACTGAACATGCCGCCGAATAGTGTGGCGGCTGAATCGCTTACCGGGAGGAGTTCACATCATGATGCAGGCAGGTATCTTCACCGGCTATTTCCCCTATGAGCTCGCGGAGGCCGCCCGCCGCATCCGTGCACTCGGCTTCAACACAGTGCAGCTCGACATGCATTTCAGGGATGTCGATCTCACGGCCGGGCAGATCACCGGGGACAAGGCGAGAACAGTGCGCGACACGTTTCGCGACCACAATCTGCCGGTCTGCTGCATCTCGGGCTACACCAACATCATCCATCCCGACAAATCCGAGCGCGAGAAGCGCGTCGGCTATCTCAAGGAAATCATCCGCAATGCGCGCGACTTCGGCTCGCCCTACGTGATCTCGGAGACCGGCACCTACAACACCGAATCCGACTGGGTGCATCATCCCAAAAACAAGACCGAGGAAGGCTTCGAGGAATGCCGCAAGGTGATCTCGGATCTTGCCCAGACGGCTTACGACCATGGCGCGGTGTTCCTGCTCGAAACCTATGTCAACAATGTCGTCGGTTCGGTCGAGGAGACGGTCAAAATGTTCGCGCAGGTCGACCATCCGGGCCTCGGCCTGCTGATGGATCCGACCAATTATTTCGAGGCGCACAATATCGACCGCATGGACCAGGTGCTGAACCAGGTGTTCGACACGCTGGCCGACAAGATCCGCATCGCGCACGCCAAGGACGTCAAGCGCTCAGGCAGCGACAAGACCGAGAAGCATGCCGATATCGGCGACGCGGACGCGCATGAGGGGCTGACCTTCCGCGGCGTCGGCGAGATCGAGCTGCCGGCGCCCGGGCTGGGATCGCTGAATTACGATCTCTATCTGCAGCGGCTCAGTGAGAAGCACCCGAACATCCCTGTTATCATCGAGCATCTGACCGAGGACGACGTGCCGCGGGCGAAAACATTTCTCGACGGGAAGTTCCGCGCCAACGGGCTTTGAGGTAGGCGAGACGGTGATGGCGACGGCGGCCAAGACAAAGCGCGATTACGGCCTGGTCGGCGAAAGCACCCGCCGGGCGATCGAGACCGGGATGGCCTCGGCCGAGTGGTATCACACCGACGTGCCGCGCAAGGCAATGAAGGAAATGATGCAGCGCTCCGACGGGCCGGCGATCCGCGATACAGTGATCTGGATCGCAGCCATCCTGGGCTCGGCCGCCGGCATCGTGTGGTTCTGGGGCACGTGGTGGGTGGTGCCGTTCCTGCTCGTCTATGGCGTGCTCTATGGATCGTCGAGCGATTCGCGCTGGCACGAATGCGGCCATGGCACCGCCTTCCGCACACGCTGGATGAACGATGCGATCTACGAAATCGCCAGCTTCATGGTGGTGCGCAATCCGGTGCAATGGCGCTGGAGCCATGCGCGGCATCACACCGACACGATCATCGTCGGCCGTGACGCCGAGATCGCGGTAATGCGGCCGCCAAATCTGGTCAAGGCGGCGCTTGCCTTCACCGGCATTCTCGATTTCCGTTATTCGCTGCCGATCCTGGCGCGCCAGGCGTTGGGCAAGCTGTCGGACGACGAAAAGAGCTACATTCCTGAGACCGAACAGGGCAAGGCCATCACGGCGGCGCGCTGGCATGTCGCCGTGTACGTTGCGACGATCGCCCTCGCGATCGCGCTGGGTTCATGGCTGCCGCTGGTGCTGATCGGCCTGCCGCGTTTTTATGGCAGCTGGCACATGGTTCTGACCGGCCTGCTGCAGCATATCGGGTTGGCCGACAATGTCGTCGACCACCGGCTGAACACGCGCACCGTCTACATGAACCCGGTCAGCCGCTTCATCTACTGGAACATGAATTACCACGTCGAGCATCACATGTTTCCGATGGTGCCCTACCATGCGCTGCCGAGGCTGCACGAGCTGGTCAAGCACGACCTGCCGGCGGCGAACCCGTCCATGTGGCATGCCTATCGCGAGGTCTGGCCGGTGCTGCTGAAGCAGCTGCGGTACGAGGATTATTTCCTCAAGCGCGAATTGCCGCCGACGGCGCGGCCCTATCGCGGTGAATTTCACGAGCTCGATATGTCGGCAGCGGCCGAGTAGCGAATAAACCACCCGCCTTCTATCCGGCCTGTTACGGGGCCGGTAAGGTGACCGGGAAAAGCAACCAGCCAACAGGGACATCCCGATGAGCCGAAAGAGACCGACCGTCGCCGATCTGCGCGCCATGAAGGGCAAGCGCCAGCTGACCATGCTGCGCGTCCTGACCATGGACGAGGCCGAGGCTGCCGAGCGGGCAGGGGTCGATATCGTCTCGGTGCCGCCCGAGCTGGTGCTCAACCCTGAGTATCGCGATGCGGCGCCCAGCCTGTTCACCATGCCGGGCGAGAATTTTTATGAGATCGGCACGGCGGACGATTTCCTGCGCTGGGCGTTCCGGCTCTACAAGGCCGGCGCCGACGCCGTTTATTGCAGCGCCGGTTTCGCCACCGTGAAGCGGCTCGCCGACGACGCGATCCCCGTCATCGGCCATGTCGGCCTCATTCCGTCCCGCGCCACCTGGACCGGCGGCTTCAAGGCCGTCGGCAAGACCGCCGACACCGCCATGCAGATTTTTGAGGCGGTCAAGCAGTATGAGGCCGTTGGAGCTCTCGGCGCCGAGATCGAAGTGGTGCCGATCGAGGTGGCGAAGGCGATCTCGGAACGGACCTCGCTGATCATGCTGTCGATGGGTGCGGGCACCGGCTGCGACGCGCAATATCTGTTCGCCGACGATATTCTTGGCCAGAACCGGGGCCACATGCCGCGCCATTCCAAGGTCTACCGCAACTTCGCCGCCGAGTACGATCGCCTGCAGGCCGAACGCGTCGCGGCGTTTTCCGAGTACGTTGCCGACGTCGATAGCGGCGCCTATCCGGAAGACAGGCATGTCGTGCGCATGGATCCGGCCGAGCTCAGCCTGTTCATGAAACGGGTGGACGCAAAGGGCTGACTACTCGGCCTCCTTGCCGATCATCGCTGCACCTTGCCATGTTCCGTCAGCGAGCATGGCATGGAGCACCTCGGCATCCGTTCCCAGCGGCCGGTCCTCCCTGAGCATCGCTACATGCGCGCGCACCGCGGTATGGACCGCTGCTGTGCCGGGCGCCAGCTTGAGACCGTCGCGCAGGTCCACGGCCTGTGCGGCGGCCATCAGTTCGAAGGCGATCAGCCGTCGCCACAGCGCGATCATCCCGGCGCATTTCGACACGGCAAGCGGCGTCTGCGTGGCGTGGTCCTCTACGCCTTCGGACACGGCCAGGAAATCCAGCATCACCGGATTGGCCTTGTGGCGGATGCCGGCCAGGATTGCCGTTGCGGTCTTTTGCAGCGGCACGAAACCGGCCGAGGCGCCGCCGACCGGTGACAAATATTTTGGCAGGCCGTTGCGGCCGGAGCCGGCGAGCTGGATGAAGCGGGCAACGCTTGCCGCGGCACATTGCGCGATCGCCAGGCCGAGCGTCTCGAAGGCAAGCGCCAGCGATGCGGTGTGGAAATTGCCGGTCGACAGAACCAGCCCGTCATCGCCCAGCACCAGCGGATTGTCGGCGGCGGCATTGAGTTCGATCTCCAGCGCCAGCCGCGCCTGATCGATCGCCTGGATCAATGCACCATGGATCGACGGCATGCAGCGGATCGACAACGGGTCCTGCAAGGTGGTCGGCGCCGGCTCCTCGTCACGGGCAAGCAGGTCGCGCAGGCCCTTGGCCGCGAGTTGCTGGCAGGCTGCCGGCCGCGCCAGATGCAGGCGCGGATCGAGGATGGTGCGGTTGGCGCCAAACCCTTCCATGGTCAGCGCGCCGGCCTGCTGCTGTTGCGCAAAGGCCGACAGCGCGTCGGCCAGTACCAACGCGCCAGTGCCGGCTGATACCGCCGAGGCGTTGATCAGCGACAGGCCGTCTTTCGGCGCCAGGCTGATCGGAGCCAACCGCGCCATCATCAACGCCTTGGCCGCCGGCATGCGCCGACCCTGATAGTCAGCTTCGCCGTCGCCGGTCAGCAGACGGGCGAGCGCCGCCATCAGCACGAGATCGCCGGCGCCGATCGAGCCCAACTGCGGCATTACCGGATGCACGCCTGCATTGAGCGCATCGACAAGGGCGGTGAAAGCCGCCGGCGAAATGCCGGAGCCGCCGACTGCCAGCATCGCTGCGCGCGCAAGCATGGTCGCCCGCACCGCCTCTTGGGGCAACGGTTCGCCGACAGCGCCGCTTCGCCCTTCCAGCAACTGGCGCTGGAAGGCGCTGGCATCGCCCTCGACCGATGTGCCGAGATTGGCGCCGAGCCCGGTGTTGAGCCCATAGATTTGCTGACCGGACGCGGCGACCTGATCGAGCACTTTTCGCGCTTTGTCGAGCCTCTCGATGACTGTCGGTTCAACCTCGACCTTGCGGCCGCCGCGGGCGACCTGCGCAACGTCCTCGACGCTGACGCCGGCGCCGGTGAGGACGAGCGCGCTCATGCGAAGCGCAGCCTCTGGCCGATGCCTTTATCAGCAGCCTTGGCCAGCATCGCCTTGCCCAGCGCAATGTCGGACAGCGACAGGCCGCGATGCCAGAACAGGATCGTCTCGTCGTCGCTCTGGCGTCCCGGCTTGAGACCGGCAGCGATCTGGCCGAGCTCGGCGTGCAGCGTCGCTTCGCCCAGCCGCCCGGTCTCGACATGGGCGCGCAGCGAGCCGAACTTGCCGCCTTTGCACTGGCCCCAGTCGTCGACGACCATTTTCTGCATGATGTCGGTCAATGACAGCTCCACCGCGCTCATCGTACCATAGGGCACGACCAGCGCACCGGGCTTGATCCATTCGGTCTTGAGCAGCGGCTGCGGCTCCGGCAGCCGCGAGGCCTCGACGACGATGTCGGCGCCCTTGACGCAGCTCTCCCAGTCGGCAACCGCGGTAACTTTCTTGCCGAGATCGGCCGAGAGTTTGGCAGCGAAGCCGTCGCGGCTTTTCGGGCGGCGCGAATGAACGCGGATCTCGTCGAAGTCGAAGAGATGGTCGAGCAGGCGGACATTCCAATAGGCGGTGCCACGTGCGCCGATATGGGCCAGCACCTTGGAGTTCTTGCGCGCCAGATGTTTGGCGCCGATAGCGGTGACGGCGCCGGTGCGCATGTCGGTGATGACGGTGGCGTCGAGAATGGCGCGCGGCGTGCCGGTGCGCGGATCGAACAGGTTTAGAATGCCAAATTCTGAAGGGAGCCCGTGCAGATAATTGTCGACATAGTCGCCGACGATTTTCACGCCCGCCGTATCGAGCGGCGCAACGTAGCCGCGCAGAACGTTGAAATGGCCATGGAAGGAAGGGTCGGGTTCAAGATGGACGCGCGGCTCGATCACCGTCTGGCCATTGCCTTGCGCGATAAGCCCGGCTTCGACAGCGGCAATGATTTCGCCGTCGGTCATCTCCAGGGCTTCGATATCTAGGGCATTGAGGTAGTCGATATAGATAGGCTTCATGCAATGTCCTTGGCCGCCCGCCCATCCATAACAGGCTGCGAGCCGACACGGAAGTTTGTTGGATAAGCTCTGGACGGGGCCAGCCATATGCTGTTCAACGCGGTTCGCTATGACTGCCGTTCCCGACACCGAGGCCTCCGCCGCAACCGCCAGCAATGCGCGGCGCGTGGCGTTGATCGTTGCCATCGCGTTTTTCATGCAGCTGCTGGATTCGACGATCATCTCGACCTCGCTGCCGCAGATGGGACAATCCTTCGGCGTGACGGCGGTGGCGATGAGCATCGGCATCACCGCCTACATGCTGACCATGGCGGTGTTCGTGCCGCTGTCGGGCTGGCTTGCCGACCGCTTCGGCGCGCGCAACATCTTCCTGCTGGCGATTGTGCTGTTCACGCTGGCCTCGCTGGCCTGCGGCTTCTCGCAAAATCTGCCTCAGTTCGTTGCCGCCCGTGTCGTGCAAGGCCTGGGCAGCGCGCTGATGACGCCGGTCGGGCGCATTCTGGTGCTGCGCAATGCGTCGAAGTCGGAGCTGCTCAACGCCACGGCGCTGATCACCTGGCCGGCGTTGTTTGCGCCCGTGGTCGGGCCGGTGCTTGGCGGCTTCATCACAACCTATCTCTCCTGGCACTGGAATTTCTTCATCAACATCCCGCTTGGGCTGGTCGGGCTGGCGCTGGTCGCGCGCTTCATTCCGGGCGACCGCGCGGCCGATCCCAAGCCGCTGGATTGGCCGGGGTTTTTCCTCACGTCGCTGGGGCTCGCGCTGCTGCTCTACGGCCTTGAGCGCATCGCACATCCGGAAGACGGCGCTTTGCCCGCCGTGCTGCTGATTGCCGCCGGCATCGTCATCGGCTGGCTGGCGGTGCGGCATCTCCGGCGCGCGCCGCATCCGCTGCTCGATCTCAGCGCGTTCAGGGTGCAGACCTTCGCCATCTCGACGCTTGCCGCCGGCACCATTTTTCGCGTGGCGATCAACGCCACGCCGTTCCTTTTGCCGCTGCTGTTTCAGGTCGGCTTTGGCCTTTCGCCGGTCGATGCCGGCTTGATGATCCTGGCCTATTTCCTCGGCAATCTCGGCATGAAGACGGTGACGACGCCGACGCTGCGGCGCTTTGGTTTTCGCACGGTCATGGTCGTCAACGGCCTGATCGCCTCGGCCTCGATCATGGCCTGCGCGGCGATCTCGCCGGAGACGCCGCAGGCGCTGGTGGTAGCGCTGATGCTGATCGCCGGCCTGACGCGCTCGATGCAGTTCACAGCGCTGAATACTCTGGCCTTCGCCGATATCGATGCGGCGCAGCGCAGCTCGGCGGCAACTTTGTCGTCCATGCTGCAGCAGATGTCGATGCTGTTCGGCGTAGCGGTGGCGGCTGCCATTCTGAACCTGTCGCAGATCGTCAGGCACCGGCCGGCGCTCGACCTCGTCGATTTTCGCATCGCCTTCCTGGTCATCGGCGCCATCGGGCTGGCGGCGGCGTTGCGGTTCCTCGTGCTGCCGCCCGGTGCAGGCGCCGAAGTTTCAGGCCACATGACCAGGACCTGAATTCGCGATTTTCGCCGCTCAGGCGGCAATTAATTGCGCCTTGTGCTTTCGCCTCAGAACGGCACCTTCGCGCATACACGCAATGGCGCAACGGAATGCCAAAAGCGCAGCCTTTTCCTAGGATTGCGCCAGTTCTAGCAATCGGTGCGTCCACTGGAAGATTATCACTGCCAACGGGCGTTCCGAGCGCGGATTCATTTGACGAAGCGGCGCCGAGCCGATTAGCTTTCTTCGGAAGGGGTGGCAGAGCTGCCATCGGGGCGAATGCAGACATGAACACGATTGGCTGGCCAAATGTCAGGAGCCTGAATCAGGAAGGCATTGTCTTTGCCATCGCCGTGGTGCTGTTCGTCGCCGCTGCCATTGGGCTGCCTGGTTTCATCGCTGCCAACAATCTCGTTGCCATCGTCCGCTCGGTGTCGGTGCTGGGCATTTTGGCGCTCGGCATGGCGGTCGTCATAATCGGCAGGGGCATCGACCTGTCGGCGGTGGCGATCATGGCGATGTCGGTCGCCTGGTATCTACAATTGCTCAACGCCGGAACGCCTGATGGGCTCGCCTTCGCCTATGTGCTGGCAGGCGTGCTCGCCATCGGCCTGCTCAACGGTTTTCTCGTCGCCTATGCCGACGTGCCGGCGATCTTCGTGACGCTGGCGACCGGCTCCTTCGTCTTCGGCTATGTCCGCTCGCAACTGATCACACAGGATGCGGTGCCGGTGCCTCAGGGCCATTGGGTGGAGTTGCTCGGCGGCCTGCGTTTCCTCGACATTCCGATCGAAGTGTTCGTCTTCGCCGGGCTCGCCTTCCTGTTCTTCCTGTTCCTGCGCTACACCAAATGGGGCCGCTACATCTATTTCGCCGGCGACAATTCGGTCGCCGCGCGCAACATCGGCATTCCGGTGCGGCCAATGCTGGTGCTGCGTTATGTGGTTTCGGCCTTTGTCGCGCTGATCGCCGGCCTGCTGACGGCGTCGAGCCTGCATTCGATCAACACCCGCATCGTCAACTCGACGCTGCTCTATGACATCGTGCTGGTGGCGGTGATCGGCGGCATCGGCCTTTCCGGCGGGCGGGGCGGGGTGCGCAATGTGCTGGTGGGCGCTGCACTGATCGGCATCCTGTCGAACGCGATGACCATCATCGACATTCCGCTGCTCTATCAAAACCTGATCAAGGCGGCGATCCTGCTCGGAGCCATCATCGTCGACGGCATCATCAATCCGCGTGACGAACAGACCGCGCAGCAGGGCGACATCTAAGGGGTACCCGACCGGGTCATGCCGACCGGCCGGCAATAAGTGAAAAACAGAGGATGTGACATGAAACTGATCAGAACACTGATGGCGGCCGCCACGGCGCTTGCCGCTACCGCCTTCGTCGCGCCGACCTTCGCCGCCGACGATCCGGGCCCGGCCGCATACGCGCAGGCGCTCAAGGGCAAGCGCGTCATGCTGGTGCCGCTGGCGATGGGCTTCGACCTTGCGCAGGGCTGGTCGCACTATCTGAAGACGGAAGTCGAGGCCTGGGGCGGCACCTTCGAAACACGCGATCCGAACTGGGTCGTCGATGCCGGTGCACAGGCGATCACCGACGCGATCTCGTCCGACACAAGGCCGGACGTGTTGATCATCCATGCGCCGGACCTCAACTCCTATTCCAAGCTGATGAAGAAGGCACAGGCCGCCGGAACCTACGTCATACTGGTCGACAACCCCGCCAACTTCCCGGCCGACGCCTTTGTCGGCAGCGACTGGGACCGGCTTGGCCAGCTCGAAGCCGAAGCGGCGATCAAGGGCTGCGGCGAGAACTCGTCGAAGAAGATCGGCCTTGTGCAGGGTGATCAGGCCAACTCGTCCAGTCTCTACCAGTATGCCGGCATCATGAAGGTGCTGGAGAAGCACCCCGACTTCAAAGTCGTGGCCAAGCCCGACTCCAACTGGGATCCGACGACGTCGCGCAACGTGACGACGACAATGCTGCAGCAGAACCCCGACATCTGCTCGATCATCGACTTCTGGGATGGTGACGCCACCGGCGCATCCGCCGCCATCCGCGACGCCAAGCTCGACGGCAAGGTCTTTTTGGTCACCACCGGCGGCGGCGAGAAGGCGGCCGATTGCGACAAGCTGCAGGACGGCACCTATGGCGCCGTTGTCATGACAGACCTTGCCCGCCAGTCCGGCGACATGAACGCTATCATCAAGTTCCTGCTGCAGAGCGGCCAGCCGGCCGGCACGTCGCACACCTACATCTACACGCTGGAGAAGGCTACGACCAAGGCCGACCTGAAGCCCGACAGCTGCTGGGACCTGAAGGCGCTGCAGGCCGAAGCGGCGGCGAAGTAAGCCGCGCTTTTCGACTGAAATAAACGAGGTGACTGGACAATCCGGTCACCTCGTTCCCTCATGGAATAGCAGCCGCCGATGTCCTTTCGCGAACGCCTCCAGTCCTGGCGCTACAATCTCGTGCCCGACCATCTGGTCGGCGAGATCCTGACAAAACGCTGGACCGACAACGCCATTCCGTTCCTGGCGCTGGTGGCGACGCTCAGCGTGTTCGGCTCGATCATTCCCGGCTTCTTCAAGCTGACCTCGCTGCAGGAATCGACCCGCCAGCTCGGCGAGTTCTCGATGGTAGTCACCGGCATGACGGTGGTGATGCTGGGCGGCGGCATCGACCTGTCCGTCGGCTCGATCTTCGCGCTGTCCTGTTTCTCCGCCGTCTATGTCTTCTTCATTCTCGAACAGTCTATCTGGCTGGCGCTGGCGGCATCGCTCGCCACCGGCCTGATCTTCGGCGCCGTCAACGGCTACCTCGTCGGCTACCTCAGGCTGCGCGCCTTCCTCACCACCCTGGTGACGTTCATCTTCGGCCGGGCGCTGTTCGATATTCTCGTCACCACCTATGCCGCCGACGTGCAGCTTTCCCAGGCGACATCGGATGTGCTCGACTTCATCGGCGACAGCACCTTCTGGGGGCTTTCGGTCTCGGTGTGGCTGGCGATCATTCTTGCCATCGTCACCCATATCGCGCTGACGCGCTCACGGCCGGGCTGGCATGTGCTGGCGGTCGGAGGCTCCAGGCGCTCGGCGCACAATGCCGGCATTCGCGTGCGCCGCACCGTGTTCATGACCTATGTCTTTTCCGGCTTCTGCGCCTCGATCGGCGGCTTCCTGATCGCTTGCCGCCTGAGTGGGGCAGGGCCGGGCACCGGCCTCAACCTTGAGATCATGGCGCTGACGGCGGCGGTGGTCGGCGGCGTCAGCTTGGGTGGTGGCCGCGGCTCGGTCATCAAGGGGCTGATGGGCGCCATCATCGTGCTGACCATGACCAACGGGCTGATCCGGCTGGGCTATGGCACCGGCACCAACCAGATGGTGCTGGGCATCATGCTGGCGGTGGCGGTGACGATCGACATCCGCTGGCTGAAGAACCGCCATAAGGTGCTCAACGAAGTCTATGTCGCGCCGGTCTATCTCAAGATGGGCGAGACACAGTCTGCGGTGCCGGGCTCAGGCACGCCCTACGCGCTCGACAACCGGCTGTCGGCGGCCGACCATATCGGGCTCGGCGAGTTGGAAGGGCCGGAAGACGTCATCCTCGACCGCGACGATCACCTCTATTGCGGCACGCGCCATGGCGAGATCGTCCGCTTCTTCGCGCCGGACTATATGAAATCGGAGGTGTTTGCCCATATCGGCGGCTTTCCGCTGGGCCTGGCCTTCGACAAATCGGGCAATCTGATCAGCTGCGTCGGCGCCATGGGGCTCTATTCCGTCTCGCCGGATCGGGATGTGAAACGCCTGTCGGCGGAGACGTCGCGTTCCTGGACCTCGATCGTCGACGATGCGCGGCTGCGCGACCCCAACGATTGCGACATCGCGCCGGACGGGCGGATCTATTTCACTGACTCCACCAAGCGCTATGACGCCCACGATTGGGCGCTGGACTCGATCGAGAACCGCGCCACCGGCCGGCTGCTGGTTTATGACCCGAAGGACGGTTCGACGAAGACACTGCTCGACGGCTACCGCTACACCAATGGCGTGTGCATGGCGCATGACTGGAAGTCGCTGTTCTTCGCTGAGAGCTGGGCCTGCCGTGTGCATCGATACTGGCTGGAAGGGCCGAAAGCAGGCACCGCCGAATGCGTCATCCGCGACATGCCGGGCTATCCCGACAACATCAACCGGGCGTCGGACGGCAATTACTGGATGGCATGGCTCGGCATGCGCACGCCGAGCTTCGACCTGTCGCTGCGCCATCCCGATATGCGCAAGCGCATGACGCGCCGGCTGCCGCAGGACGAGTGGCTGTTCCCCAACATCAATACCGGCGGCGTGGTGAAATTCAACGACAAGGGCGGCATTGTCGAGGCGATGGGCGACCTTACCGGCGGCGCGCATCCGATGGTCACCTCGATGCGCGAGCACAAGGGTTTCCTGTTCGTCGGCGGCATCCTTAACAACCGCATCGGCCGCTACAAGATTGCGGGCGCCGACCCGAACTGGACCAGTTCCGCTTCTTATTGGGGAGCGAAGCCATGATCCTCGATCCTGTGCTCGACCTGTTTCGTGGCAAGGCGGTGACCATCCCACCGCTCGACGGTGCCTTCCGTCCCAACACGCGGCTGGACGAGGCGCCAGTGTTCGCCGATTTGACGGAGCCCGACAATCTTCTGGTTGCCGATGGCCGGCTGCTCGTTTCCAGCGGCAATGCGGTATATTCGCTTGCCGCAGGGGTGGAGCCGAAGGTTGTCGGGACCTTTCCTTCCCCCATCACGGCGCTGGCTCTATCACTGTCGGGCGAACTGACGGTGGGGTTGGAAAGCGGCAAGCTGCTGGTTGCCGGCAAGGAGGTTTCGCTGCCGGCCGGCGTCAGCTGCATCACCGCGCTTGCCTATGCAGACGACGGCACGTTGTGGCTGGCCAATGGCTCGGCTGAGCACACGCCGTCGCAATGGGCCGCCGACCTGATGAAGAAGGGCGCGTCCGGTTCGCTTTGGAGGCGGGACGCGGCCGCCGCCGAGTTCCGCAAAGTGGCCGGCGATATCGCCTTTCCCTATGGGCTGCATCCCATTGGGCGGGATGTGCTGGTCAGCGAAAGCTGGCGCCATCAGCTCGTTCGCTTCGATGGTGCGACCGGTAGCCGCTCGACCGTGCTGACGCATCTGCCCGGCTATCCCGCGCGCCTCGCGCCGGCCGGCGATGGCGGCGCGTGGCTGGCTCTGTTCGCGCCACGCAACCGGCTGATCGAATTCGTTCTCCAGGAAACCCACTATCGGCGCGACATGCTAGACCAGGTGGCGCCGGCCTACTGGATCGCGCCGGCTTTGGCCTCCAATCGCAGCTTCCTCGAACCGCTGCAATGCGGCGGCATCCGCACCATGGGCATCCACAAGCCCTGGTCGCCGAGCCGCTCCTATGGGCTGGTGGTCAGGCTCGATCAGAACATGCAGCCGCAATTCAGCCTGCACAGCCGCGCCGACGGCACGCGCCATGGCATCTGCAGCGTGGCGGAAACGGACGGCCGCCTGTTCATCGCCTCCAGGGGCGGCGATTGCGTGCTGGCCATCGACGCAGGAGGTCTCTGATGGAACCGATCGTGCGCCTGGAAAATGTCACCAAGAACTATCGCGGCGTGCCCGCGGTCAGACAAGTCAGCTTCGAACTGCGCAAGGGCGAAATCCACGCGCTGCTCGGCGAGAACGGCGCCGGCAAATCCACGCTGACCAAGATCATCGCCGGCGTCGTCGACGCCACCTCAGGCAAGATGTTCCACAAAGGCCGCGAGATCGCTTATGCGTCGCCGCATGCGGCGCTCGAGGCCGGCATCGCCATGGTGTTCCAGGAGACCAGCCTGGTGCCGTCGATGACGGTGGCGCAAAACCTCTATCTCGGCACCGAAAAATTCCTCAACCGGCTGCGCGGCACCTACATTTCGGCGCAGCAGTTTTTGCAGTCGCTGAACTTTCCGGTCGACCCCAACGCCATGGTGGCGACGCTGGGCGCGGCCAAGCGTCAGATGGTCGAGATCGCGCGCGCCGTTCACCACAATGCCGAGATCATCATCTTCGACGAGCCGACGGCGACGCTGACGCCGGAGGAGAAGCGGCACTTCTTCGCGCTGATCCGGCGGCTGAAGGCGAACGGCGTCTCGATCGTCTTCATCAGCCATGCATTGGAAGAGGCGCTGATGATCGCCGACCGCATCACAATCCTGCGCGATGGCGAGCTGGTCATAACCGACGACACATCGGCCTTCGATCGCGACAAGATCGTCGCCGCCATGGTCGGGCGTACACTGTCGGGACAGATCTATCGCCAGCGCGACGAGGCCAGGCTGCGCAAGGCCGGCAAGAAGGTGCTGTCGGTGCAGGACATTTCGATGAGCAATGTCGTGCGCAACACCTCCTTCTCGATCTTCGAGGGACAGATCACCGGCGTGTTCGGGCTGATCGGCTCCGGCCGCACCGAGACCTTCAAGATCGTCTCCGGCATCTACAAGCGCGATTTTTTGCGCGGTGGCGCGATTGAACTCGACGACAGGCCGGTGCGCTATCTCGTGCCCAGTGAGGCGGTCGCCGACGGCATCGTCTATGTTACCGAGGACCGCAAGAGCGAGGGCATTTTCGAGACGATGGGCATCGCCGAGAACCTGTTCGGCGGGCTGCTGGCGGCGGGCCGCGAAAAGGCCTGGGTGATCAACCAGCAGGAGATGCGCACGCTTTCCGCTGAATGGACGAAGACGCTGAACATCAAGGCGATCAACGACAATGCCCGCGTGGTCGAGCTTTCCGGCGGCAACCAGCAAAAGGTGGTGATCGGCAAGGGGCTGGTGCAGCAGCCGCGTATCGTGATCTTCGACGAGCCGACGCGCGGCGTCGATGTCGGCGCCATCGCCGAGATCCACCAGATCATCAACCGGCTGGCCGACGAGGGATTGGCCGTCGTCGTTATCTCGTCCTACCTGCCGGAAATCATGAACCTGTCGGACCGGATTCTGGTGTGCCGGCAGGGCCGTATGGTCGAGGAGTTTTCGCCCGCCGAGGCGACGGAGGAGAAGATCATGTATGCGGCGGTTCATTAGGTTTCTGGTCGGTGTTTGAGGGTGCGCATAGGTCGCCAATTGGCGAAGGCCTCAGCGCCTTCGTCATCCTCGGGTCTCCGCGACGGCGCTTCGCGCCTGCTTCGCCCGTGAATGACGAAGCTGAGATGCTTCGGCCAATCGCCATGGTTCTGTCAGCATCAAAAACTGAATCGGAATAGCCGGTTAGCCGCCCTTGCTCGAGACCTGATTCAACCACCTGATCCACCGATTCAACGAAAGGAAACGCCATGGCCGCCACAAAACTCCTCAGCGATGCTGAGGTCGAAAAAATCCCGGTTGCGAAGGCTGTGTTCGATGACATCCGCGCGACGCGCAAATCGGATTTCGTCAACAATTTCTGGCGTGGGCTCGCCAACGATCCGGCCTTGCTGAAACGGACATGGGACCAGGTGAAGGTGGTGATGGCCACGGAGAGCGCCATCGACCCGCTGACCAAGGAAATGATCTATATCGCGGTGTCGACCGCCAATGGCTGCTCCTACTGCGTCCACTCGCATACGGCAGCTGCCCGCGCCAAAGGCATGACCGATGCGCAGCATGGCGAGATGGTGTCGATCATCGGGCTGGCCGGGCAGACCAACCATCTGGTGACTGCGATGCAGATTCCGGTCGATCCTGAGTTTGAAGTGAAGTGAGGGGCGGCTTTCGCTTCTCCCCTGTGGGAGAATGGAAAGCGTGCGCTATGCCGGTCTGTAAACCTTCTCTGCTGTATTCCAAAAGATATCCGCTTCCGCCACCGGACCGTGCTTCGCCACGGCTGCACGATGCGCCTTGATCAGTTCGGCGTGGCTGGTCCAGAGCTTCTCTATCGGGAAGTTGGAGCCGAACATCAGGTGGTCAGCGCCCAGAATGTCGATCGCATTGTCGACGATGTAGGCAATCAACGCCGGATCGTTGCGGTGGGCGAAGGTGCCGAGGCCCGACAGCTTGGCGTAGAAGTTCGGCGCTGTTGATAGCGTACTCAGGCCGGCTTTCCAGGCCTCGGTGGTTTCCGGCTCCATGCCGGTCAGCATGCCGGCATGGGTGAGGATGAAGTTGATCTGCGGGTTCTCGCCGACCAGCGTCAGCCCGTCCTTCATCTGGGCAGGGAAAAGCTGCAGGTCGAAGGACAGGCCATAGTCTTTAAGCCGCGCGACATTGGCCCGCACCTTGGGGTCGATGACCTGATCGGCCGAGGCAGCGAAGCGGAAGGCCGGCGTCTCGTGCCAATGCAGCTGCATGCGCACGCCGCGCAGCAGCGGGTACTTTTTCAATCGATCGATCTGGGGCCGGACATCGTCGACAGTCATATCGGTATAGCCGACGATAGCGTGCGGCCAGCCGGTCTCGTCGGCAGTCTTCTGCAGGAAGGCGACTTCTTTTTCGAAATCCTCCTTGGCCCAGTTGGTCTGGACATAGACGGCCTTCTCGACACCTGCGCCTTGCTGATCGGCGAGAAATTCCTCGATCGGATAGTCGCGGCGGATCGGCTCGTAGGGGCCGAAAATGCGCGGCACCATCGGCCCGACCAGCCAGGGCTGATCCTGCTGGCGCCAGATGTGGAAATGCGCGTCGATGGCTTTCTGCATCACGATACCCTTTTCCAGATTGCGGACGCCGCCGTGGCCGGGCGGGCGAGCGACAGGATGAAATCGGTGAGACTCCCGAGCGACGAGCCGTCGATGAGATCGTCGAGATCGGGCAAGATGGCGCGCAACGCCGCCGTTGCCGGCTGGAAGCGCGGATCGCCGGCCAAAGGTGTGGCCAGCGACAGGCGAAAGGCGCGGGCGCTCAGGCGGCGTATCGCGGTCTCGAGATCGGCATGGTCGCCGCGCTCCAGCGCGTCCGACAGGATGATCACAGCAGCGCCGCGGGCGAAGGCTGAGAAACGGGGCACCGAGAGGAAGGCGAGCAGGGTCGGTCCCATGCGCGTGCCGCCGTCCCAGTCGTCTACGAGTGCCGCCGCTCGGGCGAGAGCCTGGTCGCGATCGCGGATACGCAGTGCGGACGTGATTCGGGTGAGCTGCGTGCCGAAGGTGAAGATTTCGGCACGGTCAGCACCTTGTACGGCGGCGTGAGCCAATTTGAGATAATCCGATGTATGCAGCTTCATCGAGCCGGAGACGTCGATCAGGATCAGCAGTTTGCGCGGCACCGTCTGGCGGCGGCGGAGCTGCGGCGAGGGGATATCGCCATCGGCGGTGACGATTTCCCTGAGCGAGCGGCGCAGATCGAGCTTGCCACGCGAATGGGTGCGCACGGTGCGGAATGAGCGGCGCGCGGGGAGGGCTGAAGCGAGCTTGCGGCGAAAGGCGGTCAGCCTGTCATCGTCACGCTGAAAATCGCGCGTGCTCAGTTGCTCCAGGCCCGACGACAGATCGCCGCCTTTCTCCTGGCGCGTGGTCTGTTTCTCCTCCTGGCGCGTGCCGTGATCGTCTTTGATGCGGGTTTCCTCGTCTTCCTCGCCTTCGATCGAGGGTTGGCCATCGCCATGGAAGTGATTGCGAAAATGCGCCTCGAATTCGCCGCGGCGATCGGGCGGGGGGGCAAGCGTTGCGAGCGCCGCCTCGCGGATGTCGGCCATCGAGCGGGGACCGAGCAGGGTGACCGCCTGCATGAAGCTGGAGACCTGCTCGGGGGCGACGGCAAAGGCGTGGCGGCGCAGCAGCCGGGCGAAGTGGAGGAAGGGCGCGGAGGCGAGAGGAAGGGTTCCCTGACGCATCATTCCTTCGCGCCCCCCTCTGTCCTGCCGGACATCTCCCCCACAAGGGGGGAGATCAGCAGCTTTGGCGCTTCGGTTCTTTCTGCGCCGCTGGAGATTGGCGAAAGCCAGGATGACGGCTGATCTCCCCCCTTGTGGGGGAGATGTCCGGCAGGACAGAGGGGGGCGCTGTCCCGCCAGCGTTGCAGAGTGCCCAGGTGAGGCCACCTCGCTATGAACGAGCTGTTGACCTCACACGTCACCCCAGCGCCTCCTCGACAATCTGGCCAAGCTCCGGCGCGATCGCGGACAAATCCTCCTCGTCCTTGATAAGCACACCGATGGCTCGGCGGAAGGCTTGCGGCCATGGGCTGCCGCCTTTCTCCAGTATGGTGGCGGCGTTGGCCCATTCTACGGCCTCGGAGATGCCGGGCGGCTTGGCCAGCGGGCGGACGCGGATCTCCTGCACAGCGGCCGCCACGGCGCGGGCGGTGGTCTCGGCGACATCGCCGGCGCGCAGCATGATGATGGCGGCTTCGCGCTCGGCGTCGGGATAGCCGATCCAGTGATAGACGCAGCGCCGACGCAGCGCCTCCGCCAGTTCGCGGGTGCGGTTCGAGGTCAGGATGACGATCGGCTGCGCTTCGGCGCGGATCGTGCCGCGCTCGGGGATGCTGATCTGGAAATCGGAAAGGAATTCGAGAAGCAGCGCTTCGAACTCATGATCGGATCGGTCGATCTCGTCGACCAGCAGCACGCGCTGCCGGGGCGCTCGCAGCACTTGCAGAAGCGGCCGGGCGATCAGAAAGCGGTCGTCATAGATGTCGACCTCGTGCTCGCCGGCATGGCGGATGGCGAGCAACTGGCGCTGGTAGTTCCATTCATAGAGCGCGTGTGCTGCGTCGATGCCTTCGTAGCATTGCAGCCGGACCAGATCGCGGCCGAGGGCTTCGGCGATGGCCTTCGCTGCTTCGGTCTTGCCGACGCCGGGCGCCCCTTCGAGCAGCAACGGTTTGCCCAGCCGTATCGCCAGGAAGATCGCGGTTGCGAGGCTGTCGTCGGCGAGATAACGCGACGCAGCGAGATGCTGTGCCACCGCCTCCGGCGAGGTCGCGACAGTCTCGGCATTCGGCTCCTGCATGTCGTCCTCAGTTCGCCGCTTGCGCCTTCAGCGCGCGCAATATGCGCTCCGGTGTGATCGGCAGCGTGTCGATGCGCACGCCGACGGCGTCGAAGACGGCATTGGCAACCGCGGGGATCTGCGGGTTCGCGCACATTTCGCCTGGCCCTTTGGCACCGTAAGGACCATCCGCCGACGGCCGCTCCAGCACGATGATCTCGGTTTGGGCGAGATCGCCCGGTCCCGGCATCAGATACTGGTTGAAGTCGGTGCCGCCATGGTCGCGGTTGGGATAATAGGGCTCGGTCGTTTCGTAGAGCGCGTGGCTGATGCCCATCCAGGAACCGCCGACCAGTTGCTGCTCGACCATTTTCGGGTTCAGCGCGCGGCCGATCTCAAAGACGTTCTTCACGGTCAGCACCGTAACCTCGCCCGTCTCGTCATCGACCTCGACTTCGGCCACCGTGCAGGCATGGGCGTAGCAGGTCGACGGCTTCATCGCGCCGGTCTCTTTCTCCGGATAGGAGCGCGGGATCAGGAACATGCCGCGCCCGGATATCGAGCGCCCGCGCTTGAAATGCGCCGACAAGGCGACATCGAAGATCGAGATCGACTTTTGCGGCGCGCCCTTGACCAGAATATTGCCCTGGCCGTCAGTCTCAAGGTCGGAAGCGTTGACCTCCAGCTCTTCCGCCGCCACTTCCAACATCACCTGGCGCGCTTCCTTGGCCGCCTGGATGACGGCATTGCCGGCGCGGTGGGTGCCGCGCGAGGCGAAGGTACCCATGCAGTGCGGGCCGGTGTCGGTGTCGGCGGTGTCGATGGTGACCCGGTCGGTCGGCACGCCGATGGTCTCGGCGCAGATCTGCGCCATGATCTGCTTCAGGCCCTGGCCGAGATCGACCGACGAAAGTGTGACCATAAAATTGCCGGTCGGCGTCGAATGCACCAGCGCCTGCGTCGGGTCGCCGCCAAGGTTCATGCCCGTCGGGTAGTTGATCGCGGCGACGCCGCGTCCGCGCCTTATCGCCATCTCAAGCTCCCTTCGTGTAGGAGGACATCGCCATATACTTCTCCGCCACAGGCCAGTTGGCGGCGCGCGACGCCTCCTGCATGCACTCGATCAGCGCCGCACCTTCGGTCGGCTGGCGGTGCGCCTTCATGTCGCCGTCGCGATAGGCGTTGATGAAGCGGAATTCGAGCGGGTCCATGCCGATCAGCCGCGCCAGCTTGTCCATCTGCACCTCAAGCGCGAAGTCGCCGATGGTGACGCCGAAGCCGCGCATGGCGGAGGAGGGCGTGCGGTTGGTGTAGACGCAGTAGGTGTCGATCCAGACATTGGGAATGGTGTAGGGGCCGGGATAGTGCGCCGCACCCTTCTGCGCCCCGTAAGGCGAGTGGCGCGAATAGGCGCCGGCATCGGTATAGCCGGCCACCTTGCGCGCAACGATGCGGCCATCGTTCATCACGCCGTCCTTGATGATTATCTTTTCGGCGGCGCGGGGTGAGGAGATCTGCATCTCCTCTTCGCGGCTGTAGATGAAGGAGACGGGACGTCCTGTCAGCTTGGCGCCAAGAATGGCGATCGGCTCGACGATGACGTCGACCTTGCCGCCAAAGCCGCCGCCGACAGTGCCGCCGACGAAATGCAGTTTTGAGCCGGGCATCTGCAGGATGATCGAGGCGTTGTCGAGGGTGAAGAACATCGCCTGGGTGTTGGTGTAGCAGGTGAAGCGGTCATTGCCTTCCGGCACCACGACGCAACCCGTGGTCTCGGTCGGCGCATGCTCGATCGGCGAGGATTGATAACTCTGTTCCAGGATGTGGTCGGCGCCAGCGAAGCCCGCCTCGGCATCGCCGAAGCGCACCTTGCGGCATTCGCCGCTGTCATAGAGGTAATAATTCTGGCCGTGATATTCGTTGACCAAAGGCGCGCCGGGCTTCAGCGCTTCTTCCATGTCGAAGACGGCCGGCAGCACCTCATAATCGACCTTGACCTTGGCTGCCGCTTCCTGAGCCGCGCGCTCGGTCTCGGCCAGCACCGCCACCACGGCCTCGCCCTTCCAGCGCACCTTGCCGTCGGCCAGCACCGTTTCGTCTTCCGGTCCGACCTGGATCAGGATCAGGATGGTGTAGACATTGTGCGGCACATCCTTGGCGGTGAGGATTTTCACCACGCCGGTATGCTTCTCCGCTTCGGCAGTGTCGATCGAACGGATGCGGGCATGGTGGTGCGGACTGCGCACCATTTTCAGGTGAAGCATATTCGGGAAGTTGCGGTCGGCGAAATAGGCGGTCTTGCCCGTCACATGTCCCGGCGAATCCAGCCGAGGCCGCCCATGGCCGATCTCGTGCAGGCCGTCCTTGCGCTGATCGGCGAAATAGTTTTTGCGCAGTTCCATTCTTTTGGTCCTTAGGCCGCGTTCTGCGAATTGGCTCGGGCCGCGGTCAGCACCGCCTGGATGATCGGCTCGTAGCCGGTGCAGCGGCAGATATTGCCGGACAGCGCCTCGACCACATCCTCGCGGCTCGGATTAGGCGTGTGGTCAAGCAGCACCTTGGCGGCCATGATCATGCCCGGCGTGCAGAAGCCGCATTGTGTGGCGAAGGCGTCGAGGAAGGCACGCTGCAGCGGATGCAGGACGCCGGCCTCAGCGAGGCCCGATGTGGTGCGAATGTCGGCGCCGCCGCAGGTCTCGGCCAGCGTCAGGCAAGAGAGCCGGAGTTCGCCGTCGATGATGACCGAACAGGCGCCGCAGGTGCCCTGGTGGCAGCCGCCCTTGGGCGAGGTGTCGCCGATCTTGTCGCGCAGCGCGTGCAGCAGCGTCGTGCCGCTGTCGACAAATTCGGCCTTCTCCGAGCCGTTGAGCGTGAACTGAACCGGAACCTTTGCCATGTTTTCCTCCCAGCGCGCCTGCCCGGTTGATCGGACAGACGCGCGCCCCCCAAGCGGTGGTTAAGTAAGCAGCAGCCGGCCGAGATGGACCGGCAGAACCTCGGCGCGATACCAGGCGCTGGCGATCGGGTCGGTGATTGGCGAGGTGCCTTCACCGGCTGCAGCCAGCGCCGCTGCGACGCCGTCCTGCTCGAGCCTGCTGCCGATCAGTGCCTTTTCCGCAGCACGGGCGCGCATCGGCCGGTCTGCCATGCAGCCGAGCGCGATCCGCGCCGAGGAGACAGTGCCGTCGCCGGCCTGTTCGAGAACGGCGGCGATGCTGAGCACGGAGACGCCCTTCGGCTTGACCCGCGACACTTTCAGGAAGCGGAAATTCTCGGCCTTCGGCAGTGCGAAGGCGACTGATGTGACGATGGCGCGGCTGTCGTCCCGCCTGGCCAGAAAATCCTCGATAGGCAATTCCCCATCATCGGTGCCGACCGTCGCATCCAACGCCAGCAGGGCGACAGCGAAATCACCGTAGGGCGCGGGTGCGAACAGATTGCCGCCGACAGTCGCCATATTGCGGATTGCCGGGCCGCCGACGGCGCGTGCGGCCTTGGACAGCGCCGCAAGCTCCGGATGGCGGGCGATAGCCGCCATCGTCACCGAAGCGCCTATGCGGACCTTGCCGCCGGCAACGGTGATCCCGGAGAGGGTCGGATCGGTCGAGCGGACGAGGCCGGTGACGGAGACATCGCCTTCATTGGCGGCGCGCACGACCAGCGTGCCGCCGCCGAGATAGCGGGTGCCGGGCGCCTTCAGCGCCGCGTTGGCATCCCTGACGGCCGAAAAGGTCTGGAGGGCAAGCGCCATGGCAGTCTCCCTGGTTCAGCTCTGGCCAGAAAAATGGCTCTTCAACGCATTGAAGCCACCCTGGAAGACATTGGCGGCCATGCCGGCGGCGATCTTGTCGGCCTCTTCGGGCGCCGCGTCGAAGCTCGCGGTCCATTCGGCATAGGTGCGATCGCCGTCGGTCACGCGGCGCAATTGCAGCGTCGCCTTGTGATTGGTCAGCGGCTGCGGCGTCTCCAGGATGGAGTAGCTGACGCGGAAATTCGCATCGGAGAAGTCGAGCAGTTGTTCGCGGATACGCGCGCCGCTGGCGAGCTCGAAATTACGCACGCAGCCGATGGTTTCGGCGCTCTTGCCGTCTTCGATATGGCTCTTGACCATGCGCGGATGCCAGCCCGGCAGGCCGTTGAAGTCGCGTATGCGCGCCCAGACCTTTTCGACCGGCGCGTCGATGACGCTGGAGACGGTGACTTCGGCCATATGATCATTCCCCTACGAATTCGATACGCAGCAGGGTAGGGCGGCGGCCGGTGCTGCGCTTATCAATGGGTCTTGCGGCCCTATCAAGGAGTCTGAAAAACGAACGGCCCGTTCAGGCCATGGCACGCGCCGCTTCGCGGTAAAGCGTCGGCGGCACGCCGACATGGTCGCGGAAGAAGCGCGAGAAATTGCCCTGGGTGGTGAAGCCGAGATTGCAGGCGACCGAGATCAGCGGTTCCTGCGACCACTGCAGCTGCCGCACGGCTTCCTCCATGCGCAGCGTGTTCCAGTAGACATTGGGCGTCAGATTGGTCTGTTCCTTGAATAAAGCAAAGAAGTGCGGCCGCGACAGGCCGACGCTGCGGGCGACGTCGTCGAACGAGATGCGTTCGCAGACATTGGCCTTCATCAGCTGGATTGCCTTGCGGACGCGGAAATCCTGCATTGTGTTGACCCGGATCCGCGCCTCCTGCGGCGCCGAGGCGTCGGCGGCGTCGAGCAGGCTATCGATGAAGCGCTCGATCTCGTAATTGGCGACGTCGTCGATGCTTTCATTATCGCTCAAATGGTCGAGCAGGTTGGCGGCGGCCTGGTGCAGCCAGGGTTCGAGCGTGATCGCAGCCTGTGCAAACAACGGCGCCGACGAAGGCAGGTCGCGGCGCCGGCGCGCCCAATCCGGATCGATGTAGAAAGCGAGGAACAGGCCGGGCCTGCCGTTCTGCGACAGAATGTGGCTGTGCGGCTGGTAGGAATTGATGCCGGCGGCGGTGCCGGGACCCAGCGGCACCGTCTCGCGGCCGACGGTCATCTCGCCGGCCGTGCCCTCCAGCCAGATGATGATGTGGGCCTCGACATGCGCATGGGTGACGAAGTCGCTGGCGACATTCAGGACAGAAACATGTCCGAACCGGCCCCAATAGAGCCTGATCGCGTCCGTCATGGGTTATACCTCCCGCAGACGACTGGCCTCCCTTCGCCTGCGACGGGATTGTGCGGCTGAGTTCGGGCTCGCGTCAAGGCGCGGGGCGAAAGCCGCTGTGTGCTGCCGGCCGTAGTGGTGGATTTTCAGACTGAGCGATAGGGTTTCCCGTCAAACCGAAGCCGTCATGCCGCCGTCGACATAAAGCGTATGGCCGTTGACGAAGGATGAGGCGTCGGAGGCGAGGAACACGGCGGCGCCGATCAGTTCGTCGACATACCCCCAGCGGCCAGCCGGCGTGCGCTTTTCCAGCCAGGCGGAGAATTCCTGGTTGTCGACCAGCGCCTGGTTCATCTCGGTGCGGAAATAGCCGGGGGCGATGGCATTGACCTGCAAGCCGTATTTCGCCCAGTCGGTGCACATGCCACGTGTCAAATTGCGGATTGCGCCCTTGGTGGCCGTATAGGGCGCGATGTTGGGCCGGGCGAGTTCGCTCTGCACCGAGCCGATGTTGATGATCTTGCCCTTGCCGCGCGCGATCATATTGCGGGCGACCGCCTTGCCGGCATGGAAGGCGCCGGAGACATTGGTCTTGAACAGCCGCTCCCACTGCTCCTCGGGAAAGTCCTCGAGCGGAGCGCGGAACTGCACGCCGGCATTGTTGATCAGGATGTCGATGGCGCCGATCTCGGCCTCGATGCGGGCGACATCGGCATCGACCGCGCGAAAATCCGTCACGTCGAAGGTCGAGGGGTGCGCTTTGAAGCCAGCGTCGCGCAAGCCGGCGACAGCACCGGCAACCTTGCCGGCATCGCGGCCGTTGAGCACGACACTTGCGCCATGCTCGGCAAGGCCGCGCGCCAGCGCCAGGCCGATGCCCTGGCCGGAGCCGGTGATCAGCGCCAGCCGGCCGTTGAGCTCGAACAGGGATTTCGATGTCAAGGCAACGGTTTCCAGCCGAAAGGTTCAGTCCAAAAACATTCAGTCATTGCGCCTGAAGTTGCGGATCCGGTCGAACAGCACCGCGAGCAGGATGGCGCCGCCGATGAACACGCCTTGCCAGAAAGCATTGATGCCGAGCAGACCAAGGCTGTTGCGGATCACTTCGATGAGCGCGGCACCGACAATAGCGCCGAAGGCGGTGCCGACGCCGCCGGCGAGATTGGCGCCGCCAATGACCGTGGCGGCGATGACCTGCAGTTCCATGCCGGTTCCGAGATTGGTGGTGACGGCGCCCAGCCATCCGGTCTGGATGATGCCGGCAATGCCCGCCGCCAGCGCCGAGATCATATAGACGGCGACCTTGATCTGCTTGACGGGAACGCCGGTCAGCGTCGCCGCGTGCTCATTGCCGCCAATGGCGAAGATGTGGCGGCCAAACTTGGTCCAGCGCAGCGTGAAGCCGGTGATCAGCGCCAAAAGGATCATGTAGAGCACCGGATTGGCGATGCCGAACACCCAGGCACCGCCGCCCAGCGCCAGAAGCTTGTCGTGATCCGGGCCGAACTGGAAGACGACGGTGTTGTTGGAGGCGACCATGGCGAGGCTGCGGGCAATCGACAGCATACCGAGCGTCACCACGAAGGGTGGAAAGCCGAGATAGGCGATCATGATGCCGTTGAAGGCGCCTATGGCGAGCGCGGTGGCGATCGAGGCGAGGATGCCGACCTCGATGGAGTAGCCGGCATGCATGGTGACGGCCAGCACCATCGACGACAGGCAGAGCACCGAACCGACCGACAGGTCGATGCCACCTGTGATGATGACGAAGGTCATGCCGAGCGCGATGATGGCGACGAAGGTGATGTTGCGGGTGATGTTGTAAAGGTTCTTCGACGTGGCGAAGGCGTCGGTGGCAAAAGACAGGAACAGGCAGGCCAGGATGACCGCGATCACCACCCAGAAGGTCTGGCTGGCAAACAGTCTTGCCGGCAAGGATTGCTGCTTTTGTTCGATCGGCTGGTCAATTGTCAGTGCCATCGTCGACCTTCATGTGCTGGTGCGTGGTGAAATTCGCTGAGATCAAACCTGTTCGATGGCGCCGGTGATCAGCCCGGTGACTTCCTCGGGCGAACTTGACGCAATCGTCTTGTCGGCGACCTTGCGGCCGCGCCGCATGACGATGACGCGGTCGGCGACGGTGAACACGTCAGGCATGCGGTGGCTGATCAGCACCACTGCGATGCCCTGGTCGCGCAAATGGCGGATCAGGTTCAGCACTTCGGCGACCTGGCGCACCGAGATCGCGGCCGTCGGTTCGTCCATCAACACGATCTTCGCCTGCGACAGCATGGTGCGCGCGATCGCTACTGCCTGGCGCTGGCCGCCCGACATCTGCTTGACGAGGTCGCGCGGACGGGTCTCGGACTTCAACTCGGCGAAGAGCTGGCCGGCGCGCTTGTACATGGCGGCATAGTCGAGGATGCGTAAAGGGCCGAAGCCGCGGCGCAATTCACGGCCGAGATAGACATTGGCGGCGGCGGTCAGATTGTTGCACAGCGCCAGGTCCTGGTGGACGATCTCGATGCCGTGCTGGCGAGCTTCCGCCGGCTTGTGCAGGATCAACTCCTTGCCGTCCATGCGCATGACGCCATGGCTGGGGCGGAAATTGCCGGCGATCATCTTGACCAGCGTCGACTTGCCGGCGCCGTTGTCGCCCATCAGGCCGACCACCTGTCCGGGCTCGATCGACAGCGATACGTCGTTGACCGCCTGGATGGCGCCGAAATGCCTCGAGATATTGGTGAGTTCGAGAACCGCCACCAGTCTTTGCCTCCCCGTGTTTTGCGACCCGCTGCTGTTCCCGGCGTGAATGCCGGCGCTGCTTTGGCCCCGCTCTCCCCATCTCCTCCCGGAAACAGCGTCAGCGTTCTTTTACGCAAAAGCCGGCGCTCGTCAATCAATTGTCGGACGAATTGAAGCCTTGGTTGTCCAAAAATCCGTTTTGTAGGACAAATAGCATTGACGTTGGCCGCAAGCCGATATTAGCTAAGCGTCGGAGGAGATTGTGCCGATGCCGCTGGCGGTTAGCCGGGCGGAATCGGCGGAGGTTTATCGGTCGAGGTTGCGGCGCCACCCTTGTGTTGAGCCGGGCCAATGCCGCATCTGGAAATGCTTATCGATCTGTCTTGGCGACACGAGTGCTCGTGAAACGAACCTCGGTCATTAAGCATCCGGTCGATCTGTGTGGCGGGCACGCCGTGTCCGTCTGTTTCAAGGGAGGACTGACATGAGGAAAACACTTTTGCTCGCCGCCGTCGCCGCCATGGCGCTGGGCGCCGGGCCGGCTTTGGCCAAGAAACAGCTCGTCATCGTGGTGAAGGGTCTCGACAATCCATTCTTCGAAGCCATCCACCAGGGCTGCGAGAAATGGAACAAGGAAAATGCAAGCTCGGAATATGAATGCTTCTACACCGGCCCGGCATCGACCTCCGACGAGGCCGGCGAAGCGCAGATCGTTCAGGACATGCTGAGCAAGGCCGACACGGTGGCAATGGCGATTTCGCCATCCAACGCGCCGCTGATCGCTCAGACGATCAAGACCGCCAATCCGACGATCCCGATCATGACGCTCGACGCCGATCTCAGCAAGGAAGATGCCGCGCTGCGCAAGACCTATCTCGGCACCGACAACTATTTGATGGGTCACAAGATCGGCGAGTACATCAAGAAGGGCAAGCCGAACGGCGGCACGATCTGTACCATCGAAGGCAATCCCGCGGCCGACAACATCCTGCGCCGCGCGCAGGGCATGCGTGACGCGCTGTCGGGCAAGGAAGGCCTGGCGGCACTTGCCGGCGAAGGCGGCTGGACCGAAGTCGCCGGTTGCCCGGTGTTCACCAATGACGACGGCGCCAAGGGCGTGCAGGCGATGACCGACATCCTCGCCGCCAATCCCAAGCTCGACGCCTTCGGCATCATGGGCGGCTGGCCGCTGTTTGGCGCACCGCAGCCCTATCGCGACCTGTTCGGGCCGCTCAAGGACCGCATCGCCAGCAACGACTTCGTCATCGGCGCCGCCGATACGATCGGCGATGAAGTGGCGATCGCCCGTGACGGCCTTGTAACCGCTCTGGTTGGTCAGCGGCCGTTCGAAATGGGCTACAAGGCACCGTCGGTGATGATCGATCTGGTCGAAGGCAAGGCCGTCGCCGATCCGGTGTTCACCGGCCTCGACGAATGCACAAAGGACACGGTCGACACCTGCATCCAGAAGTAGGTTCTCGATTTCGGGGCGCCCTTTGACGGGCGCCCCGTCTCTTCCCGGACGGACGCAACGGTTGGGGCAGCAGGCTCCGGCTTTGACGCGTCTGTAGTTTGGATTTTCGGCAACGAGATCGGCGCGCCGTGCAGGTTCGGACCAGTCCGGACGCAGACGGCCGACGCATTGGAACGTGAATGCCGGACGAGAAATCAAAGAAGCGAACCGAGCGGGCCAAGGCACAAGCCAGCCGCGGTCCGGCTGTCATGCGCAGGGCCGGTGCCGCGCATTTTCCGGGAGCGAGCGTCCATGTCTCGCTGGCCGGCGAGATCGGCCTCAGAATCGTGCGCGGCGATTATCCGCCCGGCACCATTCTGCCCAACGAGGCCAAATGGGCCGAGATCTTCGATGTCAGTCGTTCGGCGGTGCGCGAAGCCATCAAGATGCTGATGGCCAAAAGCCTGCTGGCTTCACGGCCCAAGATCGGCAGTTGGGTCGAGCCCAGGGAACGCTGGAACCTGCTCGACCGCGATGTGCTGGCCTGGTACGCGACCGGGCCGGACCGGGAAGCCTTCCTGCGCACGGTGCAGGAGTTCCGTCACATCATCGAGCCGGAAGCGTCGGCCTTTGCCGCCACGCGGCGCAACGACGAGCAGATGGACGAGATCAGCCAGGCCTGTCGTGAGATGGGCGAGGCTCTGAACCTGCAGGAGCGTATCCGCGCCGATACGCGTTTTCACCTCGCCATACTGCGCGCCTCGGGCAACGATCTGCTGGTGCCGCTTGGCGTTCTGATCGAGTCGGCGCTCGATCATCTCTTTGTCTTCGTCACACGCGAGACCAGCGATCAGCGGCGGGCGCAGGCGCTGCATGAGGCGATCGAGAAGAACATCCGCCTGCAGCGTCCTGCGGCCGCGCGCAATGCGGTGCACAAACTGCTCGCCAACACCGACGATGTTATCGGCCGGTCGAGGCGCTGACACAGGCTTTTCGCCACCTCAAATCGTCTGCTTCTTGCCATCCTTGCTGGGCATCAGGTCGACGCCGTTGACCTTGCCGATATATGTCGCCAGCATCGGCACGAATTGCTCGGCCGGGCCAGTGGCATGGGCACCGGCGAAGGAGTTCTTGGTGGCGTTGCCGAGCGGGTTGGCGATGCCGGCCGCGCCCGCCATCGATTCCAGATAGGTCAGGTCCTTGAAGGCGTTGGCGATGGTGAATTTATGTGCGTCGCGGTCGCCCTCCAGCGTCCAGCGCATGAAGGTCTGGTAGAAGCCGCAATCCATGCGGCCGTTGCGGATGACGCTGTCGAAACGCGGTGGCGAGATGCCGACCTTTTCGGCCAGCGCCAGCGCCTCGGAATAGATCGCGGCATAGCCCAGCGAGATGAAGTTGTTGAGCAGCTTCATGCGGTGGCCGTCACCTGTATCGCCAATATGGACGATGCGGCCGGCCCAGGTTTCGATGACCGGCTTCACACGGGCAAACAGCGCGTCGGGCGCGCCGACCATGGCGTCGAGCGTGCCTTCCCAGGCTTCCTTCGGCGTGCGGCTGAGCGGTGCATCGACGAAGTCGACGCCGATCTCCTTCAGTTCCGCCGCCAGCGCCACGGTCGAGACCGGATCGGCGGTCGAGCAATCGACGACAACCGAGCCTCTTTTCAGGCCCTCCTTGAGGCCGCCGGGGCCACGGATGATGGCTTCGACCTCGCGCGAGCCGGTGACGCAGATGAAGACGATATCGGATGCCGCTGCCACCTCACGCGAGGTGGCCACTTCCTTCGCACCGCGGCCAGCCAAGTCTTCCGCCGGCTTGCGGTTCTTGCGGCCGAGGAAGGTCAGGCCATAGCCCTTGTCGACGATGTTCTTGGCAATGCCGTGCCCCATCAGGCCAAGGCCGATAAAGCCGATCTTTTCGCTCGCGGCGGTCGTGGTCATGTCTTGAAGTCCTGTTGCGATGATTGATATTGGGCGCCGCCGTCTTGCGGGCGAGGGTGGTTGCAGAATGCCATATTGTCTGACAATACACAGAAATCCTAGGCATTGGAGACGAAAATGACGAAGCGGATCATGTTCACCGGCGGCAGCGGCAAGGCCGGTCGCCATGTCGTGCAATATCTGATCGAACAGGGCTGCCAGGTGCTCAACATCGACACCAAGCCGCTCGACAATCCCAAGGTACGCACGCTGATCACCGACATCACCGACAGCGGCCAGGTGTTCAACGCGCTGTCGAGCTATATGGGCCTGCATGAATTCGATCCGTCGCTGCGCCCGCAGCCGGTCGATGCCGTGGTGCATTTCGCCGCCATACCGCGCATCATGATCACGACCGACAATGAGGCGTTCCGCATCAATGCGATGGGCACCTACAACGTCATCGAGGCGGCGGTGAAGCTCGGCATCCCGAAGGTGGTGATCGCGTCCAGCGAGACCACCTACGGCGTGGTGTTCGCCAACGAGCCGCGCGATCCCAAATATTTCCCACTCGACGAAGAATACGACGTCGATCCGATGGACAGCTATGCTCTGTCCAAGGTCGTCAACGAGCACACGGCGCGCGCCTTTGCGCAGCGCAACGGCACCGATATCTATGCCTTGCGCATCGGCAACGTCATCGAACCGCACGAATATTCGCTGTTTCCGAAGTGGTTTGCCGATCCGGGCTTTCGCAAGCGCATCGCCTGGAGCTATGTCGACGCGCGCGATCTCGGCCAGATCACGCTGCGCGCCGTTGAAACGGACGGGCTCGGCTTCCAGGTGTTCAACGCCGCCAATGACGACACCTCGTCCGACCTGCCGACGGCCGAACTTTTGAAGCGGTTTTACCCCGACGTGCCGGTCAAGGCGGATCTCGGCGAATATGAAACGCTGCTCTCGAACCGCAAGGCCAGGGACATGCTCGGCTTCCGTCCCGAGCACAGCTGGCGCAAATACGTCAAATAGGACGGCCGGGGGCAAGGTTGCGACCTGATCTGTGCACAGCCGCAGGCTTTGCCGTCAACGTCCCGTCCTTTGCTTGACAGCTTTCGAAATCCGGACTTTGTGGACGCATGAGGGACGGAAAGCCGAATAAGGGAAAGAAGCCTGAAAAGGCGGCATCCGGCGAGCGCCCGGCGACCCTTCGCCGGGCTGACGCCACCCGGATGCCCGGCACCAGCGTGCATGCCTCGCTGGCCAGCGAAATCGGGCTTCGGATCGTGCGCGGCGACTATCCGCCAGGCACCATCCTGCCCAATGAAGCCAAATGGTCCGAAACCTTCAACGTCAGTCGCTCTGCGGTGCGCGAAGCGATCAAGATGCTGATGGCCAAAAGCCTTTTGGCGTCGCGCCCCAAGATCGGCAGTTGGGTGGAGCCCAGGGAGCGCTGGAACCTGCTCGATCGCGATGTGCTCGCCTGGTACGCGACCGCGCCCGACCGTGAGGTGTTCCTGAAGACGGTGCAGGAATTCCGCCACATCATCGAGCCGGAAGCGACTGCCTTCGCAGCCATGCGACGCACCGAGGAGCAGATGGCCGAGATCAGCCAGGCCTGCCGCGAGATGGGCGAGGCGTCGAGCCTGCAGGAGCGCACGCGCGCCGACACACGTTTCCATCTGGCCATCCTGCGTGCCTCCGGCAATGACCTGCTGGTGCCGCTCGGCGTGCTGATCGAATCCGCCTTCGATCATCTGTTCACCTATACGACGCGCGAACTCGACGATCTGCAGCATGCACAGCAACTGCACGAGGCGATCGAGAAGGCCATCCGCCTGCAGCGGCCGGAGGCGGCCCGCAACGCGGTGCGCAAGCTGCTCGCCAATACAGACGGCGTCATCAACACCCGGTAGGATGTGCTGAAATTCAGGTGAGGCGGGCCTGCAAACGCCGGCTTTCTGCGCTTCCGGTGCTCACGTACTTAAGTACGCTCCGCTCCGGTTCTCGAACCCAATGTTTTCGGCGCGGCCTGACCTGAATCTCAACACATCCTGCGAGCGCTCAGCCGGCCTGCGAAGTGGCCAAATGCTGCCTGGTCAGCGCGATCAGCAGCGCCTGGTCGCGCGCGGCGTGCTCGGGGCGGTTGACCACCTCGTCGCCATTGACGATCGCACCCCAGAAGCCGCGCAGTTCCTCGACGAAGGCTTCGCCGTAGCCGGCGCGCAGATCCTTCGTCGACAGTGTGTGGCCGTCCGAGGTCTTCACAGTCAGCCGGGTCGGGTGATGGTTGAGCCAGGGCGAGGGGAATTCGAGCTCGAGGCTGGCAGCGTCGAAGAACAGCGTGATGCGTTCCTTGTAGTCGGCGAGCTTCGGCACGGTGAGATGCGTCATCGTCCACAGCGCCTGGCCGTCGAGCAGTTTTACTGCGCCCTGGCCGCCATCGCCATTGGCGAAGATCTGCGCGCCGACGACCTCGCCATCCGGCACGCTGAGCGCGTCGAGCAGGCCGTGTACGGCATTCACATCGTGAATCAAGGCGGAGCTGTAAGCGGCGGTAAATCCACGGAAAGCCAGATCGTTCAAAGGCTGGCCGATAGCGCGTTCGACCTGTTGTTTCTGCCTGGCTTGCGCGGCGGCAATCAGCTCCTCGGGAATGTCGTTGCCGCGCTTGTAGCGCTGGTGGGCGATGAACGGCCAGGCATCGGGATCGTTAACCTCGACCGAGACGGACCGCAACGTCTTTGCCGTGCCGGGCAGCGAGGCCAGCGCCAGCCGGTAGCTCGGATCGAAGCGCTTCATATAGCCGACCTGCATGACCTTGCCGGCCTTATCGCGCGCGGCGATGATCTCGGCGATTTCCGCCGGGGAATAGCAGAGCGGCTTTTCGCAGAAGACATGCAGGCCGCGCCCCACTGCGGCCAGCACCTGCTCTTGATGCAGCGGGTCGGGCGAGCCGATCACGACGGCGTCGAGCTTATGGTCGAACAGTTGCTCCGGCGTTTCGAAATTGGCGATGCCGTGAACTTCGCTGACATATTCCCGCGAAATCCTTGACGGGTCGGCGACGCCGACCAGTTCGAACAGGTCGCCGAGCCGCAACAGATTCGGAATATGCTCGACCTGCGAGATCATGCCGGCGCCGATAACGCCAACCCGTATCCTGCTCATGCTGCTAAAACTCTCTGCAAAGTGTTCCAGGCTCAGGGTGCGGCGGCCGGCCGATTGCCGATCTGCGCCAACAGCCCGGCAATCTCAGCTTCCACCGCCTTCAGATCCTCGCCGCCCGACATGATGGAAATCACCTCGTCGCGCGAGATCTCGGACTTTGCGTATGTGCCGCGATTGCGGCCGCGGTTGAGCAGCGTGAAAGTGTCACCGACAGGGTAGGCGTGGTGGATGTTGTGGCTGATGAAGATCACCGCCAGCCCGCGCATGCGCGCCTCGATGATGAATTTCAGCACCATGGCCGCCTGATGCACGCCGAGCGCCGAGGTCGGCTCGTCAAGGATCAGCACCTTTGCGCCGAAGTGGACTGCGCGCGCGATTGCCACCGATTGGCGCTCGCCGCCCGACAGCGTGCCGACGGCCTGCGTCGGGTCGCGCACGTCGATGCCGATATCGGCCATCGCCTGGCGGGCAATTGTGTTGGCGCGCTCCTTGTCGAAGCGCGAGAAGGGCAGGCGGCTTCTGGTCGGCTCGCGGCCGAGGAAGAAATTGCGCGTGATCGACATCAGCGAGATCATGCCGAGGTCCTGGAAGACCGTCGCGACGCCGAGGTCCTGCGCGTCGCGCGGGCTGCGGAACGTGACGGGCTTGCCGTCGACGAAAATCTCGCCCTTGGTCGGCCGGTGCACGCCCGACAGAACCTTGATCAGCGTCGACTTGCCGGCGCCGTTGTCGCCCAGCAAGCAGTGCACCTCGCCGGGATAGACCTTGATGTCGATATCCTGCAGCGCGCGCACCGAGCCGAAATTGACCGACACACCACGCAATTCCATGGCTGGCTGGATGGCCGGGGACGGGTTTGGGTAGGTCATTTGCCGCCTCCGCGTCCGAGCGCCTTGAGGCGGATGTAGTTGTTGACCAGCACGGCCATCAAAATGACGATGCCGAGGAAGACCTTGAACCAGTCGGTGTCGATGCCGGTGTAGAAGATGCCCATCTGCACCAGGCCGAAGATCAGCGCGCCGAACAGCACGCCATAGACGGTGCCGTAGCCGCCGGTGAGCAGCACGCCGCCGATGACCGCGGCGATGATCGCCTCGAATTCCTTGAGCAGGCCGCGCGTGGTGTCGGCGGAGCCGGCCTCCATCACCTGGATGGTGGCAAGCAAGGTCGCGGCACAGGCGGTGTAGATGAACAGCGCGATCTTAACCCGGTCGACCGGCACGCCGACATTGCGGGCGGCATTGAGGTCGCCGCCGGTGGCGAAGATCCAGTTGCCGTATTTGGTCTGGGTCAAGACATAGCCGGCAAGCGCTGTCAGTCCGAGCCACCAGACGATCGACATCGGAATGCCGACGACGAAGGGAATGCCGTCGGTGCGGGTGGCGATCCAACCTTGCGTGCCCATCCATTGGAAGAAGCCGGTCAGGAGATGGCCGTTGAACAGGCCCGCGGTTGCCGGGTCCGGCGCGCCGTCGAGGATGTAGGGGATCTGCGTGCGGCCGGTGACGGCGCGGGTGATGCCGATCGACAGGCCGCGCAGGATGTAGAGCGACGCCAGCGTCACGATGAAGGAGGGCAGGCGGGTCTTCACCACGATCAGGCCGTTGACGTAGCCGGTGAGGATGGCGACAGCGAAGGCGCAGGCGATGCCGCCCCACAGCGGCAAGCCCCAGTATTTGACGGTCAGGCCGATGACGACGCCGGCGAAGCCGACCATCGAGCCGACGGAGAGATCGAACTCGCCGGCGATGATGAGAAGGGCTGCGGCCGTGGCGATGATGCCGAGTTCGGCTGCCAGCGTCAGGAAGGTCATCGACCCCTGTAGCGAATAGAGGTTCGACGCACCCGGCAGCAGGGCGAAGATGATGACGGTGGCGATGAGGCCGCCGGCGGCACCGGCTTCGGGCCGGCGCAGCCATTGCGTCAGCCGGCCGGTGCTGGCCAGCCGCTCGTCAGTGCCGGCAGCCCGTTTCGACGTCATGCCGAAACGGTCCTTGCCCAGTACCCCGGGGGCCGGCGCTTCTGGAGGTATCGCCTTGTCTTCCACAACAGCCATTAGGCTCCCCAATCGCTCACTTCGCAATCTCGACCAGAGACGGGGAGCGCATGGCGGCTCCCCGATCCGTTTTGGTCTTGCCTTAGCGGATGCCGTCCTTGGCGAGCGCCAGGATCGCCTTGGCCTTGTCGGGCGAGTCGATGAACAGCGGCCCGGTGTAGGCGTTGTTCTGCGGCCAGAAGCCATGTGTGGCATGCTCGACCAGATAGATCACCGGCAGGTATCCCATCAGATATTGCTGGGCGTCCATGCCGAAGCCCATTTCGCCGGCGACGACGGAATCCAGGACTTCGGGGCTGATGTCGAAGGTGTAGAGCTTGATCTTGCCGAACAGTTCCTTCTGCCGGAAGAACGGGATCAGCGGATTGGCGGCGGTGGCGCCGAGCGCAAACACCGCCTGGGTGTCGGGATGCGCCGACAGATAGGCCTCGGTGCGGCGCTGGATGTCGGCCGGATCGGGCGACACGGTAAGCACCTCGGTGCCGCCGCCTGACGGCTTCAGCCCGTCATTCAACCCCTGGCAGCGCTGGTCGAGGCTGACATTGCCGACCTCGTGGTTGATGCAGACGACCTTGAGCGTGCCTTCCTTGGCCAGCCGCTCGCCCGCCTTCTTGCCGGAATCATATTCGGAGACTGTGCCGACGTAGAGAGAGGTGCCGAGTTCGGCGCCTTCCTTCTCGCCGGAATCCAGGACGACCATCGGAATGTTGGCGGCAAGGCCGGCCTTGACCGATTTACCAAGCGCATTGGCGTCGGCAATGGAGACGGCGATGCCGTCGGGATTGGTGGCGATGGCCGCGTCGAGCAGGCGGGCCTGTTCGACCACGTCGAACACTTGCGGCGCATAATATTCGACCTTGGCGCCGGTGAGCGCCGCCGCATCGTCGACGCCGCGCTTGACCACCGACCAGTAGGGATCGGAGGCCGAGCCATGCACCACGAAGGTGATGCGGACATCCTTCGGGTCCTTCAGGCCCGCGGCCTGCACGACGCCCGCCAGCATACTCATCGAGACAAGCGCGCCGAGCGCCAGTTTCAGAACAGTCTTCATGTCATTCTCCCATTGTCGTTGCAGTTCCAAATCCCTCTTTGCGCTGTTGGCCGACGGATCGGCTTACGGCGCTGACCGGGTGGCCGCTTTGCGGGCCTTTGCCGGTGTCGATGCCCCGAGCCGTGCACGCAGTTCCTCGCGCAACGGCTTCATGCCGATGATGTCGATGTCCTGCGCGCCGAGCCAGTCGCGAAAAGCCTGGTCGCGGAAGAGTTCATATTCCTCGGTGCGGATATAGGCGGAGCGCGGCTCGATCAGTTCGAGCTCGCCCGGCGCGTTGAAGTGCAGGCAAAAGAAGGTCAGGCCTTCACGGACCCCTTCGACCAATGCCTTGTAGGCTGGCTCTATCGGCTTGGAGCGTGGACGGCCCCAGGTCGTCTGAATGGCGGCGTCGAAGATGACAAAGCCTTTGGCGCGGGCTCCAGTGACGCCGCGCTGGAACGCCGCTTCGGTGACGCCGACCAGATTGTCGTTGGGCGAATAGGCCGACAGCGTTTTGGTCAACAGCACCGGCAGCCGATATTCCAGGCCGAGCTTGATGTAGACGTCGCAAAACTCCGGCGACAGCGCTGCCCCCATATGGGCGTCAAGATGAGTGACGTCGATGCCGGCGCGGTAGGCGGTGTCGATCTGCGCGCGAAGCTCGGTTTCCACCGCTTGCGGTGCTGCCTTGCGGCGGGTGGTCGCTACATCGGGCCAGAAATAGCCGAACTCGTCCGTCAGGCCGGCCGCGCGCGACGGCGACGTCAGCGGCCGCCATTTGTAGTGCTGCTTTTCGCTGTTCAGCGTCAGGTGGACGCCGAGATCGAGCCGGGGATCGGCGGCTGCCGCTTCGGCCATCTCAGGGAACCATGGGCACGGCACCATCACGGCGCCGGAGCTGCAGGCGCCGTGTGCGGTCAGTTCGAGGAAGGCGCTGTTGGCGCCATGGCACATGCCGACATCGTCTTCATGCAGGACGAGCTGTCGCGTCATGGACGGCCACCGTCTTGCCGGCCACCATCTTGCCGGCCACCATCTTGCCGGCACGCCGGTTTCGAGGGTCTTCCAAAGTGTGTCCCGTGCTGCATGGAACCGACCGTTTGCCCAACTGGACGCGATGGAACGCCCAATGCCGGCTTTCCGACAGGGCCACTTCGACGAATTCGGATGGGTACGATTTTTCCGCGGGCCTGCATTCTGGAATGTCGATTTCATTCGATATGCCCACATTCGGCGTCAAACCCGGCCATCAAGCAACCGGGATGGCTTGGTCAGATCGCAGCGGAGTGGTTCTTTCAAACAGCGGCCGCAGGCGTACTGCTTTCATACCATCAGCGATGTGGAGACTTGCCATGTACACTGCCGGCGAAGAAGAGATCGAAGCCATTGCCAGGGTGATCCGCTCGGGTGCGCTGTTTCGCTATGGCGAGAACAGCGAGTGCAACCGCTTCGAGGCCCGCTATGCCAGGCATCTCGGCGTCGAGCATTTTGCGCTGGCCGCCAGCGGCACCTATGGGCTCGCCGCCGGCCTGATCGGCCTCGGCATCGGCCCGGGCGATGAGGTGCTGGTGCCGGCGCACACCTATATGGCGACCGCAACGGCAGTGCTGTCGGTCGGCGCCATTCCGGTCATTGTCGACATCGACGAGAGCCTGACCATTGACCCGGCCGCTCTGCGCGACGCCATCGGCCCGCGCACCAAGGCGGTCATCCCGGTGCATATGTGGGGTGCGGCCTGCAACATGAACGCGATCATGGATATCGCTAAAAAACGCGGTCTGCTCGTGCTGGAAGATGTCTGCCAGGGCATTGGCGGCGGCTATGAGGGCAAGAAGCTCGGCTCCATCGGCCATGCCGGCGCCTACTCCTTCAACTACTTCAAGAACATCACGTCGGGCGAGGGCGGCGGCATCGCCACCAGCGATCCGAAAGTGGCCGAGCGCGCGCGCTGCGCCATCGACCCCTGCCACTTCTACTGGCAGGGCCGCAGCGACAGCATCAAGCCGTTCGCCGGCATCGGGGCGCGCGCCTCGGAACTGATGGGTGCAATGCTCAATGTCCAGCTCGACCGTCTGGACGGCATCATCGAGGCGATGCGGGCGGAGAAGAAGAAGGTGCTGGCCGGCACGCGCCATCTCGGCAATCTCGGCCTGACGCCGTCGCCGATGAACAGCCCCGACGACGATTGCGCGGCACAGGTAATGTATCTGCTGCCCAGCGAACAGGCGGCGCAGACTTTTTCGAAGACCATTCCGAGCGTCATTGCCGGCAAGACCGGCCGCCACAATTTCACCCAGTGGGACCAGGTGCTGATGCATGAGGGCGCGCATCATCCGGCGCTCAATCCGTACACGCTGCCGGAAAACAAGGGCCTGCGGCTGACCTATGCCGACGACCTCGGCAAGGGTTCTCTCGACATCCTCAACCGCACGGTGATGATCGCGATGAATCCGGCGCATGGCGACGCCGACATCGACGACATGATCCATAACATCGATGCGGCGGCCCGTGTGGCGCTGGAGAATGCCTCGCTGGACGATGTCGAGGTGCGCAAGGCAGCACCGGTGGACCTGCAGAAATTCGACAGCGTGAATTGAAGAGCCGCGTTGGACCGGCTTATTGCCGGTCCAGTCGCATAAAGGCGGCGCGCAGCGCCAGCACTGCGCGCAGGATCTGGCGTTCGTCCATCGCGGCATAGCCGAGCAGCAGGCCGTGTTCCGGCTCGCTCGAATGGTAGTTGATCGAGATGCCCTGCACGTCGAGGCCCTCCTTGACGGCAGCGGCGACGACGTCGCTGTCCTTGTAGGGTCGGATAAAACTGGCCAGCAGCTGCATGCCGGAATCGTTCTCGGTCACAGTCAGCCATTCGGCCAGATGCTCCTGGCACAGTTTTACGAAATTGGCCTGCCGGCGCGCATAGAGCCGGCGCATACGCTTCAGATGCGTGGCGAAATAGCCTTGCGTGATGAAGTCGTTGACCGTCGCCTGCAGGATCAGCGGCGCGAACTGGCCGGTGATCGAGACGGCGCGGTCGAAGGGGACCGACAGTTCGCGCGGCACGATGAGATAGCCGATGCGGAGCGCCGGGATCAGCGTCTTGCCGAAGGAGCCGATATAGACGACCCGGTCGGCGTGATCGAGGCCGCGCAGCGCCGGTACCGGCCGGCCACGGTACCGGTACTCGCCGTCATAATCATCCTCGACGATCCAGGCGCCGTGGCGCTCGGCGATGTCGAGCAGCTGCAGCCGTTCCTCGATGCGCATGATGGTGCCGAACGGCCACTGGCAGGATGGCGTCACATAGATCAGGCGCGGCGGCGGCAGCTCTGGGTCTGCGAGATGCCATCCAAGGCGATCGACCTTCAAGGGCGCAAGCTGCGCGCCGCTGGCGAGAAAGGCGCTCTTGGCGCCGAGATAGCCGGGCTCCTCCATCCAGACATGGTCGCCTTCGTCCATCAGCACGCGCGAAGCGAGGTCGAGTGCTGCCTGCGCGCCGGTGACGATGATGACCTGGTCGGCGGTGCAATTGATGCCGCGCGACAGGCTTATGGTCGAGGCGATGGCCTGGCGCAGGCCGGGATGGCCGGCAAAGGAGATATAGCCGAGCAAATTCTCATCGCGGCTGCGCGCATTGCGCACCAGAAGGCTCGACCAGATGGTGAAGGGAAAGGATGCCGATTCCGGCACGCCCGGATGGAAGTTGATGACGCCGGCATTGCGTGGCGGCTGCGGGCCGTTGACGATGGTCTGACCGCGCCGCGAGAGTTTTTGCGGGGCGGCGAGGCCGGCGCGCAGCGCGGCCGGCGGGCGTTTCTGCTGGATCGGCGCCACCCAGGTGCCGGACCCGGCGCGCGCCTCTATAAACCCTTCGGCGAGCAGCTGGTCGTAGGCGGCGATCACCGTGTTGCGGCCGACCTTGAGATCCTCGGCCAGCGAGCGTGTCGAAGGAAGCAGCGTGTTCTGCTGGATCTGGCCGTCGAGGATGAAGCGCCGCAAGGCGCCGTAGATCTGCCGGTGCATCGGTTCGTCCGAGCCGCGGTCGACCGACATGATGTCGAGGGAAAGGCGCATATGGTCGGCCAAGCTAGTCTCCGACCAACCTGGCGGCGCGGGCGATCTTCTCTTCGTTAAGCAGGCAGACAGTCTCCAGCACCAGCCGTCTGGTTTCGGGACGGACCTCGCGGCTGTTCTTCAGCGCGCGGTGAACGGTTGCCGCGCCGAGTTCCGCCTTCTCGGCGATCTCACGGATGGTGCAAAGCCGTTCCATGCCGAGTGCCGCCTCGAATGCCATGTCGCTCCTCCATCTGCATCAAGGCATGCCTCGTCCCCAGCCTCAAGCTGGAAACGCCGGGCCGGCAACTCGGGGGCAAAAATTTCGATGCCAAGAACTGTGCGATCCGCGCCGCCAAGGGAGGGCGGCGGCGCGGATCGCCGGGCGCTTTCGCGTCGCTACCCCTACCGAGGCGCGCGCCCAACCGGCCCAACCACCAGCCCCCCGGCGGTGGTTAGGCCATGTCTCGTATTGCCACGTCGAACCCGGCCGCGCAGGCCGTTTTGAGAAGCGAAGCGTAACCTTTCGTGGCATAGGTCAAGGGGTGTGCCTTGGCCGGATCCTGCTCGGCCTCGACGACGATCCAGCCTTCGAAGCCATGGCTGGCCAGAGGCTGCAGCAGCGACAGGAAATCGACGGAGCCATCGCCGGGCACGGTGAAGATTCCTTCCATCACTGCCGCCATGAAACTCATGTCCTCGCGCCGTGCCTTCTCCAGCACGGCCGCGCGGACGTCCTTGCAATGGAAATGCACGATGCGGTCGAGATGCCGGTTCAGGAGGGAGGCCGGGTCGCCGCCTGAGAACAGACAATGGCCGGTATCGAACAGCAGGCCGACGCTCTTGCCGGTTGCGGCCATCAGCCTGTCGACCTCGTCATCGCTCTCGACGATCGTGCCCATATGGTGATGGAAAGCCATGCCGACGCCGAAGGCAGCCATGCGGTCGGCGAGTTCGGTCAGCTTCTCGCCATAGGCGGTCCATTCGCCGTCAGCGAGGCGCGGACGCTGTGAGATCGGCGCGAAAATGCCGTCATGACGGCCGCGCGAGGTGTCGGCATAGACGACGACCTTGGCGCCGAGGTCGCGCAGCAGGGTCAGATGCGAGGTGAGGGCGGCGAATTCCTCGTCGACCGTGCGGTCCAGAATGCGGCCGTCATACCAGCCGGAGACGAGTTCCAGTCCGTAAGAAGACAGGATCGGTCCAAGCTCGTCGCTTCGCCTGGGGAATTTGCCGCCGAGTTCGGTGCCGCGATAGCCGGCCTGCCTGGTTTCCGACAGGCATGTCGCGAGCGGCGTATCGCCGCCGAGTGCGGGAACATCGTCATTGCTCCAGGTGATGGGATTGATGCCGATCTTGACCGTCATGCCGCTACTTCAAAGGGCTCGGGGAAACACAAAGCCGAGGCCGGCAAACTGAGGGGAAAGAGGACCTGTCACTAGGTCCAGTTGAGGTGAATTTGGCAGAGCCAATCGGGAGCGCTAAAGCGCGTCCCGTTTGAACGGACTAAGTCGACGCGCTTAGGTCTTTGCATGTCGTTGTCTCAAAACCGGCGCCACTTTTGAGCGACATGCATTAATCCTGCTGCGGCCTTCCGAAGGCCGCGCGCAGTTCGTCCTTGGCGTCCTCGAGCACTTTCCGGCGCGCCTGCGGCAGGTTCTTGCCGGCGCGGTTGATGTAGAAATTCAGCAACGACATGGCCGACTGAAACGGCTCGGCCTTGCGGCGGTCGCTGTGCTCGGCCGAGCGCTTGAGCGAGGCCGCGGTCTTCCTGGCGTCGTCGGCTTCGAAGATGTGGTCCTCGAGGTCCATCGCATCGCTGTGCTCGGTCACCTCGGCCGACCATTTCTTTTTCGCGGTCATGACAAACTCCTTCCTGTCGCAAAAACTCGGGCAGGCCGCCGCCGGTTCCCGAGAAAGTCGCCGGGCCGCTGGAGCCACGGATCATGGCCCTGTGGCGCTGCCCGTCGCGGTGAATGCGCCGATAGTGGCGACACAACGGTCGACTTCCCAGGACCGTAGACAGGAAACGCCTTGACCCCGATCGTCGCCAATCAGGCGGATAGCCCCGGCATCGACAGCAGCTACGCCTGGATGCGGCTTGCCATCTCCATGCTGCTGGCGACGATCGGTGCGGTCGGCATGTGGGCCGTCGTCGTCGTGCTGCCGGCCGTGCAGGCCGAGTTCCGCGTTGACCGCGCCGCGGCATCGATGCCCTACGCCGCAACCATGGTCGGCTTCGCCGCCGGCAATGTGCTGGTTGGCCGCGCGGTCGATCGCATGGGGTATTGGATCCCGGCACTGCTATCCTCGGTGGCTCTCGCCGCCGGCCTGCTGCTCGCCGCGCTGTCGACCTCTATCCTGCAATTCACCCTTGCCCAGGGCGTGCTGATTGGTGTCGGCACATCGGTGATCTTCGGGCCGCTGATCGCCGACATCTCGCACTGGTTCAACCGTCGGCGCGGCGTCGCCGTCACAGCTGCGGCGGCTGGCAACTATCTCGCCGGAGCGCTCTGGCCAACCATCATGCCGACACTGATCAAGGCGGAGGGCTGGCGCTTCACCTATGCCGGCATCGGTGTCTTCTGCCTGGTTACCATGGTGCCACTGGTGCTGTTGTTGCGGCGCGCTGCTCCGGCGGCGGCTGCCGCCGGTTCACCCGGAAGCCGGACAGTGCAGTCGATTTCGCTGTCTCCGGCGACGTTACAGGTGCTGCTGATCGTTGCCGGTCTCGGCTGCTGCGTGGCAATGTCGATGCCGCAGGTGCACATCGTCGCCTATTGCATGGATCTTGGCTACGGCATTGCGCATGGCGCCGACATGCTGTCGATCATGATGGCGGCGGGCGTCGTCAGCCGGCTCGCCTCCGGCTTTGTCGCCGACCGCATCGGCGGCGTGAAAACCCTGCTTATCGGTTCCGTGCTGCAATGCCTGTCGCTTTTGTTTTACATCCCGTTCGACGGGCTTGCCTCGCTCTATGTCGTGTCGCTGGTGTTCGGCCTGTCGCAAGGCGGCATCGTGCCTTGCTATGCCATCATCGTGCGCGAATACCTGCCCGCCAGGGAGGCCGGCCAGCGTATCGGCATCGTCATGATGGCGACCATCTTCGGCATGGCGATCGGTGGCTGGATGTCGGGCTGGATCTACGACCTGACGGGCTCCTACGCCGCCGCATTCCTCAACGGGATCGCATGGAACTTGCTGAACATAGTGGCGATCGGGCTGCTGCTGTGGAAAGCAAAACGCAGTGCTGCCCTGATGGCTTAATAAGGCAGGATTGCCCTGTTGCTTGACAAGGGCGATTGGCTGCGCGACGCCAGCAGGCGAGTGGGTGCGGCAGCAGCCGGCATGGTGGCAGTGGAAAAGCTGAACATGGTTTCGCAAGGGCGCAGCGGCCGGGGCCCGGCACGTGGAGGATGTCCATGACCAAGCCGCGCTCGCGTCGCGGCGGCGGCCGCCCGACCCTATCAGACGTGGCGCGCAAGGCCGGCGTCGGCGCCATCACCGTGTCGCGGGCGCTGCGCGAACCGGAACGCGTCAGCCAGGATCTGCGGCGCCAGATCCAGGCCGCCGTCGACGAACTCGGTTATGTCCCGGATCCCAATGCACGGGCGCTGGCCTCGGCGCGCGCCGATGTGTTCGGCGTACTGGTGCCGTCGCTGACCAACAACGTCTTCGCCGAAGTGGTGCGCGGCATCTATGACAGCCTGTCGGACGGCCCGTTCCGCGTCCAGCTCGGCAACACCCATTATTCCGGCCTCGAGGAGGAGCGCCTGCTGCAGGTGTTCGCACCGCAGCGCCCGGCGGCGCTGATCGTGGCCGGCATCGACCAGACGCCGACCTCGCGAAAGCTGCTGGAGAGCGCGGGCTGCCCGGTGGTGCAGGTGATGGAGACCGGGCCCGATCCGGTCGACATGCTGGTCGGCTTCTCGCATTTCGACGGCGGCCGCACCGCGACCGAGCATCTGATCGAGGCGGGCTACCGGCGGATCGGCTTCATCGGCGCACGCATGGACCCGCGCTCGCAGCGGCGGCTTGCCGGCTATCGCGCGGCAATGGAGAAGGCCGGCCTGTTCGACCCGCGGCTGGTCACCACCACGCCGCTAGTGTCCAGCGTGACGCTCGGCCGCGAGCTGCTTCGCGATGCGCTGGCCAAGATGCCGGCGCTCGACGGCGTCTTCTGCAACAATGACGACATCGCGCTCGGCGTTTTGTTCGAATGCCATAGCGCCGCGCTCAACGTGCCGAAAACAATCGGCATTGTCGGCTTCAACGACCTCGAAATGATGCAGGCGGCGTTCCCGCCGCTCACCAGTATCCGCACCCCTCGCTATGAAATCGGCCGTCGGTCTGTCGCCATGGCGCTGGCGGCGATCGCAGGACGAAGGCCTGAGCAGCGGGTCGTCGATCTCGGTTTCGAACTCAAGCCCCGCCAGAGCACCGCACGCTGAACACGCTTTGGCCGGCCTCAGCACATGGTGCTTTACACAACGTCATGGTAGCGCTACCATTTTCGTCGGGCAGACGTTTTGATGAGAGGCCCTGCCTGTTTATTATACATAAGCAACAGCTCATGCTTGTTTATTATGTATAATATGCTAGTTTCGTTTCTCGCCTGTGAAGCGGCGAGGGGGAGGGGATCGGGCCGGCTTCGGGCCCTTGAGACGTGGCGCCGGCCAGGCTGGAGGGCCTTCGGCAGGCGTGGAAAACACACCACGACAAACAGCATCAAAATTAACAAGCAGCAGCAAATAAAACTACAACTGGGAGGAATATCGATGATCAAGTCACTTGTTGGTGGCATCGTTGCCGCCACTGCATTCGTCATGCTGAGTTCGTCGGCCATGGCCGACCCGGAAGTCGTCAAGGGCCCGTCGGCTGAGCCGGATTGCTTTGCGCCCTGGGCGGCCGATACGCAGTTCTTCAAGTTCCCCAAGAAAGACGGCCCATACCGCATCGCGCTCGCCAATGGCTATATCGCCAACACCTGGCGCATCCAGATGGTGCAGACCGCCAAGGCCTATGCGGCCCAGCCGGAGGTCGCCGCGAAACTGAAGGAATTCAAGGTCGTCTCGACCGGCGAAGACGTGCCGGCTCAGATTTCGGCGATCAACAACTTCATCGATTCCGGCTATGACGCGATCGTCGTCAACGCCCAGAACCCGACCGCTTTCGGGCCGGTCATCAAGCGCGCCAAGGAAGCTGGCGTCATCCTCGTCGCCTTCGACAATATTCTCGATACCAAGGACGCCATCAACGTCAATGTCGACCAGAAGGGCCTTGGCGAATTGTGGGGCAAATGGCTGGTCGGCCATGTGCCGAATGGCGGCAAGGTGCTCGAAGTGCGCGGCGTTGCCGGGACTTCCGTCGACACCGACCGTCACAACGGAATCCATGAAGCGCTCGATGCCTCCGGCAAGAAATGGGACGTCACCGAGGTGGTCGGCAAATGGGACGACGGCGTGGCACAGAAGGCCACGGCCGACGCCATTGCCACCAACGGTCCGTTCGACGGTATCACCGGGCAAGGCGGCGACACCGGCATCGTGCAGGCGATGATCGATGCCAAGCATGCTTTCGTGCCGTTCGGCGGCGAGACCGAGAACGGTTTCCGCAAGTTCTGCGCGGCACATGCCGGCGACGGGCTGAAATGCTCATCGGCCGGCACCGGTCCGGCGCAGGTCGCGGTCGCCATCAAGACGGCGATTGCCGCGCTCGAAGGCAACGTCGTTCCGCAAGCAGTGAAACTGCCACTGGCGATCGTCGAGGATCCGAACTTCAAGGCCGGTCAGGATTTCTTCCCCGACCAGTCCGACAATTTCTTCGTCGGCAATTCCTTCCCGACCTGCGGCATCAATTTCACCGCGCAGGAAATTATGGGTCAGACCAAAGCTGACCAATAGGGCTGACCAATAGGCGGCATATCCGGCGCCGCGGGATCTCCGCGGCGCCGGCCACTCGATATCCCTTGAAGTCAAACTGCCTCGGGAGGGCCGATGGACGGTGCGGTTCCGCTCTTCCGGATGGAAGGCATATCCAAGCGCTATGGTGGCGTGCGGGCGCTGGAAAAGGCCGAGCTTTCGGTCTCGTCCGGTAGCATCCACGCCATTCTCGGCGAAAACGGCGCCGGCAAATCGACGCTGATCAAGGTCATGGCGGGCGTCGTCGCGCCCGACGAAGGCCGCATGATGCTGAACGGCAGCGAGGTGACGTTCGCTTCGCCTGCTGCTGCAAACAAGTCCGGCATCGTCTGCATCTTCCAGGAGCTGTCGCTGGTTCCCGAACTCAGCGTTGCCGACAACATCGTCATCTCCGATCCGCCGAAGCGTTTCGGCATGATCGACCGCAAGGCGCAGCGCCGCATTGCCGAGGATGCGCTGGCACGCGCAGGTGCGGCCGATATCCATCCATTGGCGCTGGTCAAGGATCTTCCGCTTTCAAGAAGACAGATGGTCGAGATTGCCAAGGCATTGGCCAGGAAGCCGCGCATCCTGATCCTCGACGAGGCGACCTCGGCGCTGACCGCGACGGACGTCGCCAGGATATTCAGCGTGCTCAAGCGGTTGCGCTCGGAAGGGTTGGCGCTGCTTTACATTTCGCACCGCATGAACGAGATCGCCGAGCTTGCCGACCACTGCACGGTGTTTCGCAACGGTCGCAATGTCGCCAGCTACAAGGCAGGCACAAAGAGCGACAACGAAGTCGTCGAACTGATGATCGGGCGCGAATACAGCCATATTTTCCCGCCGAAACCCGCGCGCACCGCAGCCGCCGCCGTTCCCGTGCTGGAGGCGCGCAAGCTGTCCTGGACGGACCGGCTGGACAATGTCTCGCTGACGGTCGGGGCAGGCGAGGTCGTCGGCCTTGGCGGCCTGGACGGCCAGGGCCAGCGCGAATTGCTGCTTGCCTTTTTCGGTGTGCTGCGCGGCCTCGGCGGCCAGATCCTTATCGACGGCAAGCCGGTTTCGATCGCCAGCCCGCAAGCGGCGCGCGACGACCGCATCGGCATGGCGCTGATCCCGGAGGACCGCAAGACCGAAGGCCTGATGCTGCCGATGACGGTGCGCGAGAACCTCTCCTTTGCCGCCCTAGACCGGCTGTCCAAGGCCGGCATCATCGACCGCGCCGCCGAACAGCGGCTGATCGACGACATGGTCGGGCTGCTGGCGATCAAGACGGCCGGCCTCGACATTCCGGTCGGTGCGCTGTCGGGGGGCAACCAGCAGAAGGTGGTCATCGCCAAATGGCTGATGCGCCAGCCGCGTATCATCCTGCTCAACGATCCGACGCGCGGCATCGATGTCGGCACCAAGCAGGAACTCTATCAACTGATGCGCAAGCTGGCGGATGCGGGGGCGGCGATCCTGTTCTATTCAACCGACTATGACGAACTGATCGGCTGCTGCGACCGCGTGCTGGTGCTCTATGACGGCGCGGTCAAGCGCGAGCTGGTCGGAGCCGAGATCACCGAGCGGGCGCTGATTGCAAGCGCGCTCAACATCCACGGCGATGACGCCGGCGCAAGAGACGATGCCGGCGCAAGACAGGGAGCGGACGCGTGAAAGAGTGGCGCTACCGGCTGGCCGAGCAGCGCGGAACACTGATGGCACTCGGCATATTCATTGTCATGTTCGTCATCTACACCTCGAACCATCCGGCGGGCTTCACCGCCAATGTCGTGCAGACGGCGTCGAACAAGGGCGTGCTGCTCGCCTTCGTCGCCATGGCGCAGACACTCGTCGTGATCACCGCCGGCATCGACCTCTCCGTCGGCATGATCTTCACGCTGACCAATTGCCTCGCCTCCTGGGTGGTCATCGGCACCGGCCTTGAGACCGCTTTCGGCGTCATCGCCGTGCTCGGCACCGGGCTCCTGTGCGGGGCGATCAACGGCGCCATCGTCATCTACGGCCGCCTGCAGCCGATCGTCGCCACGATCGCCACGGGTGCGGTCTATTTCGGCATCGCGCTGCTGCTGAGGCCGTTTCCCGGCGGTTCGGTCAACGAAGGTCTCGCCGACGCGCTGACCGGGCGCCTGTTCGGCGTAGTGCCGGCCAGTCTTATCGCGCTGCTCGCCGTCGTGCTAATCGTCTGGGTGCCGTTCAGCCGCTCGGTGCTCGGGCGCGCGGCTTATGCGGCCGGCTCGTCGGAGACGGCGGCCTACATGTCCGGTGTGCCGATAAGGCGCGGCAAGTTCGCTGCCTACGCGCTCGCAGGCCTGTTGGCCGCGATCGGCGGACTGTTCCTGACCTTCTTCACCTATACCGGCGATGCAGCCTATGCCAGCGGCAACGCCTATACGCTGTTTTCAATCGCCGCGGTGGTGCTGGGCGGCGTCTCGCTGTTCGGCGGCAAAGGCAGCGCCATCGGCGCCATCTTCGGCGCGCTGGCCTTCCGCACCATCGGCGACCTGTTGTTCGTGTTCGATTTCGACCCGCTATGGCAGCCACTGTTCCAGGGCGTTATCCTGCTGGTTGCGGTCAGCCTCGGCGCCTTCGCACTATTTCGGGTCCGCAACCGGCTGGAGTGGTTCCTGTGAGCGAAACGACGTTGGGCGGCATCGCCGGCCGCATGCCGAAATTCATCCGCCGCGCCGATCCGGCGGTGCTGACGGCCTTCGCCTGCATCGTGCTGTTGCTGTTCCTAGGCAGCCTCTATTCCAGGAGCTTTCTGTCGCCTGAATATCTCTTGCAGCAGCTCAAGGTGGCCTCGTTCCTCGGCGTCATCGCCACAGGCATGATGCTGGTCATCCTGCTAGGCCAAATCGACCTGTCGGTGCCGTGGGCGGTGGCGGCGGGCGCGATGATGGCGTGTGCGGCTGCGGCCTATGGCCCGATCGGTGTGGCGCTGGCCATCCCGTTCGGCATCTTTTGCGGGGTGCTGATCGGCATCGTCAACGGCTTTGGCGTCGCTTATCTGCGCATACCCTCGATGATCATCACGCTCGCCACCAACGCTGTCGCGCAAGGGCTCATGGTCGTTTATACCGGCGGCTACTCGCCACAGGATTCGGCCACCGGCGCCATGCGCTATCTTGCGACAGGTTTTACCATTCCTAGCGTGCCTAACGCCGTCATCATCTGGGCGCTGATTGGTGCCGCGATGGTGTTCGTGCTGTCCCGCACCAGCTTCGGCCGCACCGTCTACGGCATCGGCAACCGCGAGCGTGCCGCCTATCTCTCCGGCATCGATACAAGGCGCGTGGTGATGATCGCCTTCGCTATCTCAGGCGGGCTGTCCGCCTTTGGCGGGGTGCTTCTCGCCGGCTATGCCTCCAAGGCGGCGCAATCGATGGGCGATGCCTATCTCCTGCCGTCGATCGCCGCCGTGGTTCTGGGCGGCACCTCCATCCTGGGTGGCCGCGGCTCCTATCTCGGCACCGTCGCCGGTGTCATTCTGATCACCCTCCTGCAGTCCATACTCTCGGTCATGCAGATGCCGGAGGCGGGGCGGCAGATCGTCTATGGCCTGGTCATCGTCGCCATGCTCCTGCTCTACGGCCGCGCGCCGGCAAGCCGCTGACCGTGGACGAAGAGACGGCACAGGCGCCAATGGGCGCTACCGGCTCAGTGCCTCGGGCCATTGTGGTGATGGGCGTCGCCGGCTGCGGAAAGTCGGCTGTCGGCAAAGCATTGGCAGCAGAGGAAGGGGCCGTCTTTGTCGAGGGCGACAGGCTGCACCCGCCCGAAAACGTCGCCCGCATGGCGAGCGGTGAGCCGCTCACAGATCAACTGCGTGAGGGCTGGCTCGATGCCATCGGCGAGCGGATCGCCGACCTGACCGGCAGCGGCCAAAGCGTGGTTGCCGCCTGCTCGGCGCTGAAGCGCAGCTACCGCGATCGTCTGCGCGGCTTCCGCCGGGATATCGTTTTCATCTATCTGGAGATCGATCCCGCTACCGCCAAGCAGCGTGTCGCCAGCCGCAAGGGGCATTTCATGCCGGCAAGCCTGGTCGAAAGCCAGTTCGCCATCCTTGAACCGCCTGGCGCCGACGAGCGGGCGCTGACGGCCGACGCCACACTTCCAGTGGCTGAGATCGTCACCGCCGTTGCCAGCCTGCTGGCCGGCGCAAAATCATGAACCACCCTCGTCGGGCAAGGCGGTTTCCGGCCGTTCGGTGAACCGGTCATGGCCTGACCAGACCATCATTTGCTCGGGATAGAGTTTCAGCGCCTCCAGCAAGCGGTCGCGCTTGAGCAATATGTACTCGGCCTGCAGCGCCATGTTCTTGGCGCCGGCTCTGGCCGCGCGCTCGCCGGCCTCTGCCGGGGCCGGCACCAGTTCGGGACTTAGGACGGCGCGGTATTGGCGGAACGGATCGGTCTCGAAGGTCGACATGGAAAACAGCGCCGCCTTGCCTCTGGCAGCGAAATTCGTCGGCGCCGAAGCCAGGTGGGTCCAGCCGCTCTCGCCAAGGCCGACTTCGGTGAATGTCGAGCCGGCATGCACCGTGTTGGTCACCAACACCACGCCGTTGCTGCCAAGGATCTTCTGGATCCGGCCGGTGACCTGGTAGGCGTCGCTGCGGTCGAACACGATCCGGCTTTTCAGGAAACGGTTCTCGACCCGAACCATCGGCGGGTTCAGGAAGCGCAAGCCGAAGGTCGAATCGGATATGCCGTGAGCCCTGACGCTGAGCTGGTGTGTCTCGATGCCGGCTTCATGGAGAGCGCGTTTGCCGATGATGGTCTGGGTCGTGAACTGATCGCACCAGATGATAGCGCCGTGGCCGCGCTTCAGCGCCGCTTGCAGGCCTTCCAGGCCCTCCAGCCGGATATCAGGTGACCAGCGGCGGCCGATGAGATGCGCGGCAAGTAGCAAACGCCGGCGGTGGTTGGCGCAGAGCAAGGCCCTGAACTGCCTTTGCGCATCGATGCCATTGCCGAGCACGGCGCGCGTCGCGGCGGCGTAGCGCACGAAATCCTTGCGGATATGGCGCTTGAGGCGCAGCCCCGATACGCGGCTGCAGATCGCGGCCCACCAATTGACCGGTAGCAATGCCGCGACCCCGAGATAAAAGGCGGCCAGCAGCAGCTCGCGGAGATCCCTGTTGTTGAAGGTGCGCAACTTGCCGGCGCGGACCTGCTTGCGGCTGAAGAAGCGAACATTCTCGGCGCGTTCGGGCACCAGGATGTCGGCGATGATTTCCGTATGATAAATGACGGCGGAAGATGGTGTCCGGTCGGCTTTCCGGGATTTTCCCAACCACGGCAGCCTCATCCGATCGGTGTCCACCTGTTCTTGCGTGCGTCCGGAAATCGCTTTACTGCGTCTGCCACGGGCGCGCAATCGGCGCCGGCAAGGCCATGGTGAACGCCATTCAGGGTTCGAACTTGAAACAGGCCCTATCGGTAGCACTTCCCCAACTGGCGCCCTGGCAGCCGGCTGCGGTGGCGCTGATGGCGCCGGACCGGCCATCCCTCAGCTTTGCCGGCCTCGTCAATCTTGTCGACAAGCTCTGCGGCGATCTCGCCAGGCGTGGCGTTGCCCGCGGCACGGCCGTCGGCATCGTCTTGCCCAACGGCCCGGAAATGGCGGCCTGTTTCCTGGCGGTCTCGGCGTTGGCGACGGCGGCGCCGCTCAATCCGGCTTACGGCGAAGACGAATTCCGCTTCTATCTCGGCGATCTCGATGTGAAGCTGCTGCTGTGCGGACAAGGCATGGGCGATGCCGCGCGCAACGCCGCAAAGGGGCACGGCATTGCGGTGCTCGACGTCGTCGTGACTGACGGCGCCAAGGCCGGCGAGTTTCTGCTGGCGGGCGACGCCGAGGTGGAGGCTGCCAGCGAGGCTCGCCTCGACGATATGCAGCTCAACGGGCCGGACGATTTCGCGCTGGTCCTGCACACGTCGGGAACCACGGCGCGACCGAAGATCGTCGGCTTGCGGCAGCGCAATCTGCAGGCATCAATGGCCAACATCGCCCGCACCTTGGCGCTTTCGGCAGACGATATCTGTCTCAACGTGATGCCGCTGTTCCACATTCACGGGCTGATGGCGGCGCTCAGCGCACAGCTGGCAGTCGGCGGCGCTGTTGTCTGCACGCCGGGCTTCAACCCGCTCAAATTCTACGGCTGGCTGGGCGACTTCAGGCCGAGCTGGTACAGCGCGGTGCCGACCATACATCAGGCGATCCTGGCGCGCGCCGCCCGCAATGGCGAAAGCATCGCGGCTGCGCGGCTGCGCTTCATCCGCTCGTCTTCGGCAGCGCTTCCCGACACCGTGTTCCGCGACCTCGAGCGCGTCTTCGGCTGTCCGGTGGTCGAGGCCTATGGCATGACCGAGGCGGCGCACCAGATGACATCCAATGGCTTGCCGCCGGCGCGCCGCAAGCCATGCTCGGTCGGCCTGCCTGCGGGTCCGCAGGTGACGATCCTGGACGACAAGGGGACGATCCTTCCGGCGGGTGAAAAGGGCGAGATTGCGGTGCGCGGCGCCAACATTCATGATGGCTATCTCAACAATCCGGTGGCCAATGAAGCTGCCTTCAGCGATGGCTGGTTCCGCACCGGCGACCAGGGCCTCATCGACGAGGATGGCGATCTGAAGATCACCGGGCGGCTGAAGGAGATCATCAATCGCGGCGGCGAAAAGATCTCGCCGCTCGAGGTCGACAATGTGCTGCTCGATCATCCGCTGGTGGCGCAGGCGGTGACCTTCGCCGTGCCGCACGCCATGCTCGGCGAAGAGGTGGGTGCGGCCATCGTGCTGGCCGAGGGCGCCATCGCCGATGCCGAGCAGATTCGTGATTTCGCGCGCAGCCGGATCGTCGAGTTCAAGGTGCCGCGCCACATCCTGTTTCTCCAGGAGATACCCAAGGGTCCCACAGGCAAGATCCAGCGCGTCGGCCTGGCCGGCAAGCTCGGCCTGGTCTGAGGACTCTCATTTGAGCATGATCTTGTCCGAAAACCGGTTCCCACTTTTCGGGACCATGCTCTAATTTAGATCTGCGATGTCAGCTCGACCGGAAAATCATCATTGTCGGCGTCGCGCATGGCGGCGAGGCTGCGATTGTCCAGCACTTCGGCGATCGCCTGGCGCACTTCCAGCATCATGTGCCGGACCTGGCAGGTCGCCTCGTCGCAATCCTCGCAGCGCTGGTATTGCGTGCGGCTGGCGCAGGGTATGGGAGCGAGCGGGCCGTCCAGCACGCGCACGACGTGGCCGATCTTGATTTCGGAAGCCGGCCGGGCGAGGCGATAACCGCCTTCCTTGCCCTTGCGACTGAGGACGAAACCGGCATTGCGCAGCTCGCCCAGAATGGCATCCAGGAATTTCTTCGGGATGTTGTTGGCGATCGCGATGTCGTTGACGAATGCAAGCTGGCCGACCGGCAGGCCGGAAAGATGCACGAGGGCCTTGAGGCCGTATTTGCCTTTTTTGGTAAGCATGCCCGCTTCAGTTCATGAAAACCCCAACCACCCGCATCTGGCGGTTGTTTGTGTGCAAATCATGACGTTTCGCCTGAACAACCCGGTTTCGCGTAGAACAAGCCGCCCGGTTGAGACGTTAGGCACAAAGGCGTTGATTCTTTCTAACGTTTTTCGCCGATCGCGACAGATTCCGCATGAAAGCCGTTTGTCGGCGCGCGAAAACGAAAAAGCCGGCAAAGCGCCGGCTTTCTTGTGAGGTGAGGTCGAACGCTGCTGATATCAGCGGCTGCCATAGGTCTGGTCGAGCAGACCGCCGGCGGCGAAGTGCTCCTTCTGTACCTTGTCCCAGCCGCCGAAGACGTCTTCCACAGTCAGCAGGCGGACATCGGGGAAGTCGGCCCTGTATTTTGCCGCGACTTCAGCGTTGCGGGCGCGCAGGCCATTTTCAGCCGCGATGGTCTGGCCCTCGGGCGTGTAGAGGAAATCGAGATAGGTCTTGGCGAGGTCACGGCTGCCGTGCTCGTCGGCGACCTTGTCGACGATCGCCACCGGGAATTCGGCGAGCAGGCTGACCGTTGGCGTGACCTGTTCGAACTTGTCGTTGCCATACTCCTTGCGGATGCCGCGCGTTTCCGACTCGAAGGTGATCAGCACGTCGCCGATCTCGCGTTGCACGAAGGTGGTGGTGGCGGCGCGCCCGCCGGTGTCGAAGATCGGCACGTTGTTGAACAGCTTGGTGACGAACTCCTTCACCTTGGCGTCGTCGCCCTTGAAGGCTTCCTTGGCGTAGGCGGTTGCGGCCAGATAGGTGTAGCGCGCATTGCCCGAGGTCTTGGGGTTGGGGAAGATCACCTGCACGTCGTCGCGCACGAGGTCGTTCCAGTCCTTGATGTGCTTGGGGTTGCCCGCGCGGACGAGAAAGGATGGGAGCGAATAGAAGGGCGAGGCGTTGTCGGGGAAATCCTTCTGCCAGTCGGCGGAGACGAGGCCTTTCTTGACCAGAAAGTCGATGTCGGTGACCTGGTTGAAGGTGACGACATCGGCGCCGAGGCCTTCGGCAATGGCGCGCGCCTGCGCCGAGGTGCCGGCGTGCGACTGGTCGACGGTGACACCCGGATGGCCGGCGACGAAAGCCTTGTTCACCTGGGCGAACAATTCGCGGCCGACATCATAGGAAGCGTTGAGCAATTTGTCGGCCGACCAGGCCTGCGAACAGGCGAGGATCAGGCCGGCGACAGTGGCGACGCTGAGGAAAAATCGCTTCATGAAAAGGAGCTCCTTGAGAAGGCCGTTTGTCGATGCATCGATATAATGCGCCAACATAATAGGACCATGTCCAGCGCGGCCAGACATGCGCGCCGGGTTCGCCATTCGACGATGAGAAAAAGCGTTGCCGAAACAGCCGATTGGTAGGAGTTCCTTCCAACGCCATGCAAAATGATTGCATCTTGCCGTTGTGGCATATACATTTGGCATATACAAGGATGCATCGTGATGCCGCAACACCGCCATTCAACGCCGCCGAGAGAGGCGAAGCTCTTCCGCAACAACCGCAGCCAGGCGGTGCGCATTCCCGTCGAGTTCGAGCTTCCCGGCGAAAAAGTCCTGATCAGCCGCGACGGCGATCGCCTGGTTATCGAGCCAGTCCGTAAACCAGGCCTCACCGCCTTGCTCACCCAATGGGCGAAAGAACCGCCGCTTGGCCCTGAAGACGATTTTCCCGAAATCCATGATGTGCCCGTCAGGCCTGAGGACATCTTCTGATGCGGTTCATGCTGGACACGAACATTCTCAGCGACATGATCCGAAATCCGGCCGGCAAAGCCGCCAGTGCGGCGGTTCGCCAGGGAGACGGCGCCCTATGCACCAGCATCGTTGTCGCCTCGGAGCTGCGTTATGGCTGCGCCCGCAAGAGATCGGCCAAGCTGCTCGCCAAGGTGGAGGAATTGCTCGCCGAGGTTCCTGTGTTGCCGCTCGATGTGCCGATGGATAACGAATACGGAGCACTTCGTGCCGAGCTGGAGGCCAGAGGCCAGCCAATCGGCCACAATGATCTTTTCATTGCTGCCCATGCCTGTGTGTTGGGGACGACACTGGTGACGGCCAACACCGAGTTCCGTCGGATCAAGGGCCTGACGGTCGAGAACTGGCTGGAGTAGCGCCGGATCGATGTCTATGCCGCCGGGAAAAGCTTCCAGCGCCTCGGCCTGAACGCCACCCGGCTCTTCTGCGCCGCAGGATGGTCCACAGGCAGTTCGATCTCGACGCGCTGGCGCTCGCCGCCGATTTCCAGTTCGACGCGTCTTGTGCCGGCGACGCGGCGGCTGGCGGCGACCGTGCCGGCGATGCAGCCGCTGCAGCCGTCGAGCAGTTCGATATCGTGCGGGCGGAAGTACAGCGTCGCATCGCCCTCGGGTGCGTGCGGCGCCGACACGCCGATCGGACGGTCGGCGAGCCAGATCTCGCCATTCTCAACCTTGACCGGCAGCATGCTCGATTCACCGATGAAGGAGTAGACGAAGGGCGAGTTCGGCGTGTCGTAGATCTCGTCGGCGGAGCCGACCTGCTCGATGCGGCCCTGGCTCATCACGACGACGCGGTCGGCAAGCTCGAGCGCCTCTTCCTGGTCGTGGGTGACGAAGACGGTGGTGTGGCCGGTGCGGTCATGGATTTCGCGCAGCCAGCGGCGCAGTTCCCGGCGCACCTGCGCATCGAGCGCGCCGAACGGCTCGTCGAGCAACAGCACCTTGGGCTCGATAGCCATGGCCCGGGCAAGCGCCACGCGCTGGCGCTGGCCACCCGAAAGTTGCGCCGGATAGCGCTTTTCCAGGCCGGAAAGCTGAACGAGATCGAGCAGTTCGGAGGCGCGTCGGCGGATTTCGGCCGCCGGTGGTCGCGACGGTCCATGCCGGACCTTGAGGCCGAAGCCGATATTGTCGGCGACCGTCATGTGCCGGAAGAGCGCATAGTGCTGGAAGACGAAGCCGACATTGCGCTCCTGGATCGAGCGGTGCGAGGCGTCCTCGTCGCCGAAGAAGATCTTTCCGCGCGTCGGCCGCTCCAGGCCGGCGATAAGCCTCAGCAGCGTCGTCTTGCCGGAGCCGGATGGCCCAAGCAGCGCGATCAGCTCACCCGACTTGATGTCAAGGGATACGTCATGGAGGGCCGGAAACCGGTCAAACTCCTTGCGTACGTTGGCAACGCGAACTTCCATGTAGATCCCTCAGTAATTTGGTGCATGTCGTTGTCCCAAAAACGGTTCCCAGTCTTGGGCGACATGCATTTAGTCAGTGCCCGCGCGTCGCGGCGATCTCGGCGCCGTAGCGCATCTCGAGAAGTGTTTTCAAGACCAGCGTGACCAGCGCCAGGCCGGCAAGCAGCGAAGCGACGGCAAAAGCGCCGACGGCGTTGTACTCGTTGTAGAGGATTTCGACATGCAACGGCATGGTGTTGGTCAGCCCGCGTATGTGGCCCGACACGACCGAGACCGCGCCGAATTCGCCCATCGAGCGGGCGTTGCATAAAAGCACGCCGTAGAGCAATCCCCATTTGACGTTGGGCAGCGTCACGTACCAGAAGGTCTGCCAGCCATTGGCGCCCAGAGAGAGCGCGGCTTCCTCGTCGCCGTTGCCCTGTTCCTGCATCAGCGGGATCAGTTCGCGGGCAACGAAGGGGAAGGTGACGAAGATGGTCGCGAGCACGATGCCGGGCACGGCGAACAAGATCTGGATGCCGTGCGCCTTCAGCCATTCACCGAACAGTCCCTGAGCGCCAAACAAAAGCACATAGACCAGGCCGGAAATGACCGGCGAGACCGAGAAGGGCAGGTCGATCAGCGTGGTTAGAAAAGCCTTGCCCTTGAACTCGAACTTGGCGATCGCCCAGGCAGCCGAAATGCCGAAGACGACGTTGAGCGGAACGGCGATCACCGCCACCAGCAGCGTCAGCCGGATCGCCGAGCGCGTATCGGGATTGGAGAGCGATTCCGTGTAGGCGCCAATGCCTTTCGCCAGCGCCTCGTGGAAGACGATGATCAGCGGCAGCAGCAGGAAGATGGCGAGGAAGGCGAAGGCCACCGCCATCAGCAGCAGCCGCACCGGCCGGCTTTCGGTCACCGCCGCCGACCGGCTCTCGTGATGCGGTTCGTAGGATTTGATCTCGGGGTCAGCCATAGCGCTTGCGACTCCATGACTGCGCCAGGTTGATGACCAGCAGCATCACGAACGACAGCAAAAGCATGATCGCCGCGATCGCGGTGGCCGCCGGATAATTGTACTCCTCGAGCCGGATGACGATCAGAAGCGGTGCGATCTCCGACTTGTAGGGAAGGTTGCCGGCGATGAAGATGACCGAGCCGTATTCGCCGACGCCGCGCGCGAAGGCGAGTGAGAAGCCGGTGATGATGGCCGGCGCCAGGCCGGGAAACAGGATGCGGGTGATGATCTGGAAGCGGTTGGCGCCGAGCGTCGCGGCGGCTTCCTCCACTTCCTTGTCGATCTCCTCCATGATCGGCTGCACCGTGCGCACGACAAACGGCAGGCCGATGAAGACAAGCGCCACGACAATGCCGAGCGGCGTGTAGGCGACCTTGATGCCGAGCGGCGCCAGGAGATGGCCGATCCAGCCATTGGGCGCATAAAGAGTGGTCAGCGCGATACCGGCCACTGCCGTCGGCAGCGCGAAGGGCAGGTCGACCATGGCGTCGACGACGCGGCGGCCGGGGAAGCGGTAGCGCACCAGCACCCAGGCGACGAGCGTGCCGAAGACGACGTTGACGGCGGCTGCGATGAAGGCTGTGCCGAAGCTGATTTCGAGTGCGTTGATGGTCCGGCGGTCGATGGCGATCGCCCAGAAATCGGTCCAGCCGAGGGCTGCCGAGCGCCAGATCAGGCCCGACAGGGGGATGAGGATGATGAGCGTGAGGTAGGCAAGCGAGAAGCCGAGCGTCAATCCGAAACCCGGAATGACACTCGGCTGTCTGAATCGCCACCCCGCCTTGGCGGGTGCTATGGTCATGTCGTCCTGATCTAAATCCTACTGGGCCGGCTTGTAGATCTGGTCGAATATACCACCATCGCCGAAATGATAAGGCTGTGCCTTCTTCCAGCCGCCAAAAAGCGGATCGTCGATGGAGATCAGCTTGATTTCGGGCGTCTTCGGAATGTCAGCCGCATCCACCAACTCGGGCTTGGCCGGACGATAGTGGTTCTTGGCGATGATCGTCTGGGCTTCCTTGGAATAGAGCCAGCCGAGATAGGCTTCGGCGACCTTGCGGGTGCCCTTGGCATCGACATTGGCGTCGACGATCGCCACCGGCGGCTCGGCCAGGATCGAGGTCGGGGGATAGACGATCTCGAAATTGTCGGCTCCGAATTCATTGAGCGCCAGATAGGCGTCGTTTTCCCAGCCGATCAGCACGTCGCCGATGCCCTTTTGCGCGAAGGTGACCGTCGAGCCGCGCGCACCGGTGTCGAGCACCGGAGCATTGGCGTAGAGCTTGCCGACAAATTCCTTGTTCTTGGCCTCGTCGCCGCCATCATTGGCGTTGGCATAGGCCCAGGCGGCAAGGTAGTTCCAGCGGGCGCCACCCGACGTCTTCGGGTTCGGCGTGATCACCTGGACACCGTCCTTGACCAGATCGCTCCAGTCGTGGATGCCCTTCGGGTTGCCCTTGCGGACCAGGAAGATGATGGTCGAGGTGTAAGGCGCCGAATTGTTCTCGAACTTCTTGCGCCAGTCCGGGTTGATCTTCTTCGACTTGGTGACGATGGCGTTGATGTCGCCTTCGAGCGCCAGCGTCACCACATCGGCATCGAGGCCGTCGATCACGGCGCGGGCCTGGGCGCCGGAGCCGCCATGCGATTGCTGGATGGTGACCGTCTCGCCGGTCTCGGCCTTCCAGTGTGCGACGAAGGCTTCGTCATAGGCCTTGTAGAGTTCGCGTGTCGGGTCGTAGGACACGTTCAGAATGGTCGTATCGGCAAACGCGAAACCGAGCGTGCCGAACTGGATCGATGTGGCGACCAGTGCGCCGAGCAGTTTCTTGAAATGAGGTTTGGTCATTTCCGCCTCCGTTGATGACGGCTGAACTCTATCGAATTGATAGAAATTAGATGCATTCAACGTTGCATTTTTTGTCCCCCCGAAGGAAATTTTCGCCGATATTGGGTTTCGGAAGGAAATATTTTCCTCATATTGGTCTAACCCGAATCCGGCCGGTTTGACGCTATCTAGGAGCTGACAGCGCAGAAGCAAGGCCGAGCGAGGGAAGGCTCGGTGTAGCACCGGGCGGTTCAGCCCGCAGTGATGGGAAAATCGAAGCGCAGCTTTGGATACGGCTCATCCCGAAGCGTGTAGTGCCACCACTCGCGCGCATAATTCTTGAAGCCGCCGGCGCACATGGCGTCGAGCAGCCTTTTGCGGTTTGCCGCCGCTTCTGCCGCCAATGGGCGATGGGCGGTTTCGCTTGCCGGGTCGAAACAGTCGAAGCTGGTGCCGAAACCGAGCGTGCCGGCGCCGGCCGCGCCGCAAGCGGCGGATGACTTGTTCTTGCCGTCGCTGCGGGCGATGGCGACATCGACGGTCGAGCCGCGCGAATGGGTGGACAATTCGCCGATATAGCCCTTGGCGATGAGGTCGCCGCGCGGCACCAGAGGGTACCATTGCGGATCGGGCGGGCCGCCCTCTCTGGTCCATTTGCCCATGTCGGCAACGGCGCGGGCCGGGCGGTAGCAGTCGAAGACGACCAGCGTCAGGCCGTCGGCGGCGAGCGCTTTCTGCACGCCGGACAGCGCTTGCGCAGCTTGCTTCGTGAGGATGCAGACTGGGGCGTCGTAGCCATCGGCCTTGCGATGCAGGAAATTTTCCAGGCCGGCATAGCGGATGTCCTGGCGGATCGAGGGATCGACATCGGCCAGGCGGACGAAGCCGGCGGGCAGGGGATCGGCGTGGGCGGGGGGTGCAACGAGGATCATCAGCGTTGCCGCCATGAAGCTTGCCAACGAAGGACAGCGCGAGGCACCCCCCTCTGCCCTGCCGGGCATCTCCCCCTCAAGGGGGGAGATTGGCGGTTTGGACCTCGCGCTTACTACTCGACCGTTGGAGATTGGCGAAGGCAGCGAGGCGAATAATCTCCCTCCTTGCGGGGGAGATGGCCGGCAGGCCAGAGGGGGGTGCCTCGCGCCGGGTCTCGGGCGAAGAAGCCCAATCCCCTGAATCGCTTGGCGCCATCTATTCAACGAACACCTTCACGCTTGCCGCGCGTCCCACGGCGTCGATGACGGTGAGCGTCGAATAGCCGGCGCCGTCGGGCAGCCAGGTCGCAGTGCGGCGGCGGTCGATGCCGACGAGCGGCTTGCCATTGGCCAGCCAGCGGAACGGCGCGCGGCCGCCTTGCAGTTTCAGCACCAGCGGCGAGGCCTCGGCGGAATTGGTGGCGAGATCGACGCGGGCGCCGTTGGGCGGGAAAATGATCGTTGGCGCCGGTTCCGTCGGGCCTGCCTGCACCAGTCCGTCGGCGCCGGCGCCGAAGCGCGCCAATGTCACCGGCAGGTCTTCGCGCCTGGCCTTGACGACGCCGGCCGGCTGGCTGGGCAACGGGACGGCGGTCAGGCCTGAACGGACGAAGCCCTCGAACAGGATGGGGGCGGCCGAGACATAGCCGGACAGGCCGGGCACCGCACCGGCATCGGCGCGGCCGACCCACACACCCAGCACGTAGCGGCCGTCGAAGCCGACCGACCAGGCATCGCGATAGCCGTAGGACGTGCCGGTCTTGTAGGCGATGCCGCGCTGCAAGGCGCCCTCAGGCGGCTTTACGCCCGACAATATGTCGGTGATCTGCCAGTTCGCCTGGGCGTCGAGGATGGTGGCGGTGGCGCGCTCGTCGTTGGCCGGCTCGGTGCCGTCATGCAGCGTGTTTGCCTTGCCGCCATTGGCCAGGCCGGTATAGAGCTGGACGAGATCGCGCAGCGTTACGCCGACGCCTCCGAGGCCGATGGCGAGGCCCGGCGCCTCGTTGACCGGTAGCACCGGGCTGACGCCGGCCTGGCGGAAGCGCGCCATCAGCCGTGCCGGGCCGACCGAGTCGAGCACGCGGATCGCCGGAACGTTGAGCGACAGCTGCAGCGCCTGGCGGATCGAGACATCCCCCTGATAGCCCATGTCGAAATTCTTTGGCCGGTAGCCGCCGAAATCGACCGGACTGTCCTCGATCAGCATTTCCTGCGCCACCAGCCCCTGCTCGAAGGCGAGGCCATAGATGAACGGCTTCAGCGTCGAACCGGGCGAACGCACGATCCTGGTCATGTCGATCCAGCCGGAGCGGCTGGCATCGAAGAAATCGGCCGAGCCGACTTCGCCAAGAATGTCGCCGGTGCGTGCGTCCGCCATCACCATGGCGACCGACAGGCGCGGGCCAAGCTTGATCGCGGCATCGCGCGCCACCTGTTCCAGCCCTTGCTGGACGCTTTTGCGGATCGTCAGCTGCAATGGCTTGCCGGGTACGGCCTTGGGCAGCATGGCATAGGCGGCATGTGGCGCCAGTGCCGGCAGTTTGCGGCGCAAGCCCGAGACATCATCGAGCGCTGCGCGCGCGGCCTCGCGCTCGCCAAGCAGGTCAGCTGATACCATGCGGGTCAGCACGCGGTCGCGGGCTGCATGAGCGATGGTGAGATTGCGGTCGGGCCGGCGCTTTTCCGGCAATTGCGGCAGCGCCACCAAGAGGGCTGCTTCCGAGACCGTCAGCCGCTTCGGCTCCTTGCCGAAATAGGCGAGTGACGCGGCGCGCACGCCTTCGAGATTGCCGCCATAAGGCGCCAGCGTCAAATAGCGTTCGAGGATCTCCTGCTTAGACAGCCGCCGCTCGATCTGGATGGCACGCAGCATCTGCTTGATCTTCGAGCCGAGGCTGCGGTTTTCGCGTGGCTCGATCAGCCGGGCAAGCTGCATCGACAGGGTCGAGCCGCCGGAGACGATATGGCCGCTGGTGGCGAACTGGCCGGCGGCGCGCGCCAGCGCCAGCACATCGACGCCATCATGGTCCCAAAAGCGCTTGTCTTCATAGGTGACCAGCATGTTGACGAACTGCTTGTCGACCTGGTCGAGATGAGTGTCGAGCCGCCAGTAACCGTCCGGCGTGGCGAAGGCGCGCAACAGCTGGCCGTCGCGGTCCTGGACCTCGGTGGAGACGGTGAGCCTTCCGGGCAGCGGCGGCGGAAAAGCGCGGTCGAGTTCCCAGAGAGAAGCGGCAGCGATCGCCGCAAAGCCGACGAGGGAGGCGGCGGCGATGCCTGTTCGACGGAGAAATTTTCTGGAGAGCATGGTGGTGCCCTTCATCCGCCTGCCGGCTCCTTCTCTCCGCATAGCGGGGAGAAGGAGATGGTCGCGGACATCGGCGTGTTCATCTTCGTCAAGGCGCCTTACGGCGCCTTGATCTCCATCATGCCGGTGGCGGTGCGGGCCGAATATTGCGGCCGGTACATGTCCTCCACCGTGGCTGCCGGATGGGCATAGGTGCCCGGCGTTACCGCACGCACGACGTAGGCCAGCATGATGTTGCGGTCGCCATCGCCGTCATTGGGATTGAATGCCGCGACGAAACGGTCGTCGCGGAATTCGAGATGGGCTGCGTCCGTTTGCGCCAGCCAGGTGAAGTTCGACAGCTGGGCGCTGGAAACAAGGCCCGGATTGTCGATCTCGAAGCCGGCCGGCAACAGGTCGGTGATCAGCAGGCGCGAAGGCCAGCGGTTCTGCTCGTAAACCTTGAGCACGACCACGTAGCGTTCATTCTGCGTCGCCTCGGTGACGTTGGCTTCGGTGCCATCGAGCTTGTAGTAGGTGCGGTCGATGGTGAAGCCGTCGCCGCCGGCCGGCAAGGGCTCTACCGGCGAGGCGACCGTGGTGACGACCGCCTGCAGCGGCGTGGCGCCGGTGTTGGCGATGGTCAGCGGGCTGTCGGCAATGTCGGTGCCGCTGAGGTGGTTGGAATATCCACCTGCATGCGGCGCGCCGTTGACCGACAGCGTGATAGAGTCGTTGCCCGACTTCAGCGCGCGGGCCGCCAGAAGCATCCAGGACTCGTCCTGCGTGCTGGTCCAGCGGGCATCGGCGCGTTCCCTTGCCACCAGCCGGATCAGCTCCGGCACGATGGTCGGCACCGGCTTCGATTCGGCGGCGAGCGCCAGGATCGCGGCGCCATCACGCAGCCGCGAGCCATAGTCGGACCGGTAGTAGTCGTATTCGGTGGTCGACTTGGCCAGCTGCAGCGCCGTCTGGAAGGTTGCTTCCGAACGCTGCGCGTCGCCGTAGAGCGCCAGGCTCGCCGCCAACTGGGCGACGGCCATCGGGCTCGAGAAGGCTTCGAGCTTGGTGTCGGCGTAGTAGCGCAGATCGCCGACCGAGGCCTTCTTGTTGCGGGCCAGAACATAGAGCGCGTAGGCGATTTCGCTGCCGCGATCCTGGACGTCCTGGTCGTAACCGACCGAGTTTTGCAGATTGCTCAGCGCCTGGCTCATCGCCAGCGCCGGCACGTCGTAGTTCTGCTCGCGCGCCCGGGTCAGGAAGTCGGTGACGTAAGAGTCAAGCCACAGATCGCCGGAGCCCGGACCCCACAGGCCGAAGCTGCCGGCCGAAGCCTGGTAGCTCAGCACCTTGTAGATGGCGGCCTGCACGCGGCCGTGCAGTTCGGGATCGCTTTGCATGCCAACGCCGGACGCCAGATCGTTGACGTAGAGAAGCGGCATGGCGCGGCTGGTGGTCTGCTCGGCGCAACCATAGGGGTAGCGGTCGAGCGTCATCAGCAGCGACGGCACGTCGAAGGCGGCAGCCTGCGAAACGCCGACACTGATCGAGGCGCCGTCGAGCAGGCTTGCCGCGAGCAGCTCCTTGTCGACGCGCAGCGAGCCGCCATTGCCCTTGAGGTCGACGACCAGACGGGTGGTGACCGGCAATTGCGCCGGACGCACCGGAACATACAGCGTCTGCTCGACGGCGGTGCCGTCGCCATGGGCGAGCTTGATGGTGATCGAGGCATTGCCCGCCGTCTGTGCAATCAGCGGCACGGTCAGCGTCTGGCGCTTGCCCTTGGCCAGCGTCAGCTTTTCGGGCAAGGGCTTGTCGCCGGTCGAGAGGTCGCCGGTCGTGGCGATCGACAGGGCATAGTCGCCCTCCGGACCGTCGGTGTCGGCGACGTCGAGCCGCATGATGGCTGCATCTCCAGGCGCCAGGAAGCGGGGCAGGCCGGCGGTGATCACCACCGGATCGCGCACGATGACGTCGGTCGTGGCATGGCCGACTGCATCCTTGGTCCAGGCGACGGCCATGACGCGCACGGTGCCGTTGAACTGCGGGATGTCGAAGTCGATCCTTGCCTTGCCGTCGGCGTCGAGCTGGACCGGGCCGGAGAAGAAGGCGACCAGCTTTTCGGTCGGCGGACTGCCTTGCGGCTGCATCGAGGCGCCGTCGCCGCCGGTCCTGAGCTTGCCGGTGGTGCCGAGCGAGCCGTCGATGAGACGGCCATAGATGTCGCGGACTTCGAGCCCGAGCATGCGCTGGCCGAAATACCAGCCCTCCGGATCCGGCGCCTTGTAGTTGGTGAGGTTCAAAATGCCGACATCGACGGCAGCGACCGTGACATAGGCATTGCTGCCCGGCGCTACGCCGGCGACCGAAACCGGGATCGACAGCTGCTGGCGCGGCATCGTCTTGTCCGGCGGCGTCAGGGTGACGGCGAGCTTTTTCGAGCCTGGGTCGACCGTCAGCCATTTTACGCCGATGGCGCGCGCCGGCATGCGGGTTTCCTGCGCATCGCCGGGCCGGAACAGGGTTGCGGTGATGTAGGCGCCCGCGCCCCAGTCGTCACCGACCGGGATGTCGACCGTGCTGCCGCCGGCCGGCACGGTTGCCGTGATGGTCTTGAGCAGCTTGTCGGCGCCGATGGTGACCAGCAGTTCGCCGGCAAAATGCGGCGACACCTTCAGCTTGGCCACGTCGCCGGCGGCATAGCTGTCCTTGTCGAGAGCGATCTCGAGCCCATCAGGCGTTTCGGTGGAGGTCGAGGAGACATACCAGCCGGCGTCGAACTCATAGCTGGTCGCCGGGCCCTCGGGATCGGCAGTCTCGATCTCGAGCCGGTACTGGCCCCAGTCGACCGGCATCGTCACGGTCGCCTCGGCATCGGCGCTGAGATCGACCTGGCCGTTGGCGATCGACTTGGTGAAGGTGACCGGTTCGTAGTTCCACGAGTTGTTGTTGCGATACCACTGGTAATTGCGTTCGACCTTGACCAGCGACCACTGCGCGCCCTTCAGCGTCTCGCGCTTGCCGTCGGGGTCGACCGCGATGAGGCTGAACTTGGCGGTGCCGCCCTGCGGCACCTCATTGTCGGCGAAATCCGGACGAATGCCGATCATGTGGCCTTGCGGGCGGATGCCGATGTTGAGCGAGCGTTCGATGGCGCGGCCGCCGGTTTCACGCATGCGAACCGTGACCTTGGCGTCGACCAGCTTGGTGGTCGCGGGCAACTGGTCGACCGTGACCGGGAAGGTCGCCTTGCCGTCGTCGCCGACCACCGGCAGACCGGTGAACGGGGTGACCGAAGGCTCGGCCGACTGCTCGTCGGCAAGGCCGAACGAATAGCCGGCGAAACGGTCCCAGTCGCGCGCCGTCGACAGCGTCAGCTCGCCTTCGAGCGCGAGGCCGGCGGCCGGCGCGCCATAGAGGAAGCGGCCGTCAATGTCGATGTTGGCGGTTTCGCCCTGGGCGATCTCCTGCTTGTCGGACTTCATGTCGAACTCGATGCGATCCGGCACGAAGTCTTCGACCAGGAACATCTGGCTGGAAACGGCCGCCTGCTTGGGATCGGTATAGATCGACACCGTCCAGGTGCCGCGCATGGCGTTGGCTTCCAGCGGCAGGTCGACGGCATAGCCGCCGGCCGAGACGCCATCGGCAACGATGCGGCGGTTCTCGACGCCGTCGGGACGGGTGAAGATGAAGGTCAGCGGCAGGTTTTCCACCGCTTTGGAGGCGCCGTCGCGGGCAAGGGCTGCGACATGCACATCCTCGCCGGCGCGGTAGATGCCGCGTTCGGTCCAGGCATAGACATCGAGCGCGCCCGGTGCGGCGCGTCCGGCGACGCCGCGATCGGACAGATCGAAGCCGGCGCGGCCCATGTCGAGGAAGACGAAATCGTTGTCGCCCTGCTTGGCCATCAGAACGGCCGGCACCATGCCGCCGTCGCCGCGCGTCAGGCCGGGGTTGAAGACAGCATGGCCTTCGGCGTCCGACGTGGCTGTGCCGAGGATTTCATTGTTCCTGGCCAGCAGCGTCAGTTCGGCGCCGGCGATCGGCTTGGCGGTTCCGAGCGAGCGGGCAAAGACATTGAGGCCATCCTGGCCGGTATAGGTCGACAGGCCGATGTCGGAGACGACGAACCACTGCGTGGCAAGCGAATTGTAATTGTCCTCGTCATTTTCATTTACCGCTTGCGCGGTCAGCACGTAGACGCCGGGCTTGCGCTGCGGCAAGGCTTCGTCGACCGGGAACGAAGTCGTGACGTCCTTGTTGAGGTCGTTGGCGATATCCAGCTGCCCCTGCCAGACCGGCTCACCCATCTGGTCGGAAATGCTGGAGATATCATAGCCGTCGAGCTGCTTCAGGAACTGATAGCCGGACAGAAGCTGCGCCAGCGAACGATCGCCGATACGGTAGAGCTTCATCTGCGCGGTGTTCATGTTGACGGTGACGATGGGGATGCCACGGCGGGCGCCGGCGGGCAGCACGAAGCTGTCGCCGGTGAAGCGGGCGGACGGCGCGCGGTCCTGCACATAGATCGACAGCACGACCGGAGCGGCGGTGACCTCGCCAATGGCGGCCGGCAGACCGGCGCGGAAGGTCACTTCGTAATGTTGGCCGTGCTCCAGGCCTTCGACGCAGATCTGCTTGTCCTTGGCCTCGACGCCCTTGGGCGGCTGGTTGTCGACGGTGACGAACTGGGCGTAGTCGACGCCGGTCTTGACCAGCTCCTCGGAAAACTGCGCGCAAATGCGCGGCGCGCTGGTGTCGGCGTCGATCGAGTGATCGATGACGCGGAAGCCCTTGCGGGCCTTGAGATCCTCATATTCGGCCTTGACCGCCGGCGAACTGACCAGCGCGAGGCTGGCTTCATAAGCCTGCAGGGCCGGACGGTAGAGATCGCGGCGGTCGAGGCCGTTGCCGAGCAGCGCCAGCACTTCGGCGCGGGTCTTGGTGGTGCGCAGCAACTTGTAGGCGTTGATGGCGGCGGAGGTGCCTTTGACCGGCAGATTGTAGGATTCGGAGGTGCCGCTGGCCGGCTGTATGGCAAGCGTTTCACGCGCCAGACCGAGCCAAAGCTGACCGTCGTCAGGCAGGACCGAGACCGCGGCCTCGTATTTGTTCATGGCCTGCCCATGGTCGCCGGTCAGTGCAGCCTGTTCGGCGGCGGCGCGGAGTGATTCCAGCCCGTCGGTCGGCTTGTCATAGGCCGGATCGGTCAGCTTGTTGCGGTATTGCTGGGCCTGGTCGGCCATCCAGTTGGGGAAGAAGGCGAGTTCCGGCGGGGCGCCGATATCGGGGTCGCCATCGACATTGACGACCTTGCCCGCGACCGCGCCGCTGAAGGGTTTCAACTGGTTATAGTCGGACTTTAGGAAGCACCATTTGGCCTTGTTGTTGTAAGTAAAGGCGCGGCAGGCGGGGTCGCCGAGGCATGTCGTCTTGCACTGATCGAGGCTGACATTCTGGTCCGATCTGAGATCGAAGCCGAAATAGTCGGAATTATTTGAGGTCACCACCCGGCGGGCTTCGGCCGCTTGCGCTACAGACCCCCAGGCGAAAATGAGAAGAATCAAGATCGACAGACCACGAGCCGCCGCGCGCATCGCCATAACACCCTCCAGACACTGCTACGTCCGCGGCATGTTCAAGCTTCAGTCAAGCTTGTCAACACGAGGACGGGCAGGTTTCCGCCCGCCAACGGTTCCCAAACCGGCCAATGACCGGTATGCCGATAGTTCATCCACGGGAAAGGGATCACGCTTTCTTGCGAAAACGCAGAAGGTGTGAATTCCAAGCCCTGCCTATTTCAGACAATTGGATTGTGGCCCCTTTACGAGCGCTTCAAAACTTCATTCCAATTTTAGTTTTGTAACCTAGGTTGTCCTGATGCCGGCGTATGAAGCGCAGATGTCGAAGGTAAGTGCGCCACGGCGCACGCTTTCGCGTGCGCTGATTGTGGCGTTGGCGTGCTCGACCGTGCTCGTTGCCGAATCGGGGTCGGCGGCCGCCTTCGAGCTCTTCGGCATCAAATTGTGGGGCTCTTCGAATGACGAGGACGCCGATATCGTCGACCCGCTGCGCTATGCGGTGACCATCGAAGCGCCCGATGCCGACAAGGACCTGGTCAAGAAGCTCGAAAACGCCTCGTCGCTGAAATCCGACGAAGACCGCCCGGTTTCCGGCTCGCTCGGCCTTTTGGCGAAGGCGCGTAGCGACCGCGAACAGCTGGTCGCCGCGCTTTATGCCGACGCCCGTTATGAAGGCGTCGTCACTATCACCATCCAGGGCAAGGCGCTCGACGATTTGCCGCCCGATGCCGAATTTACGGGTCCGCAGCCGATCCCGGTGGTGATCAGCATCTCGAGCGGGCCCAAATTCACGCTCGGCAATATTCGGCTGGAGGGCGATGCCGCCGGGCTGGCGAGCGCCGATTTCGGCCTGATAGCCGGCGGCGATGCCGGCTCGGGCGCCGTGCTCAAGGCCGAGGCGCTGATCGTGCGGGCGCTGAAGCAGGAGGGCCGGCCGCTGGCCCGGATCACCGACAGGCAGGTCGTGGCCGAGCACACCACCTCGACGCTCGACGTGACGCTGACGGTGGCCGCCGGGCCGGTTGCCGGTTATGGCGACACCACCGTCGATGGCACCGAGAAGGTCAATCGCGAGTTCACCGAATATATGACCGGGCTGAAACGCGGCCGGCAATATTCGCCCGACGAGATCGACGATGCCCGCGACCGGCTGCTGAGGCTCGAAGTGTTCAACAGCGTGACGCTGAAGGAAGCCGACAGTCTCGACGCCGACGGCAACATTCCGATCGGCGTTCAGGTCAGCGAGCGCAAACCACGCTATTTCGGCGTTGGCGGCACTTTCTCCAACACCGAAGGGCTAGGCCTGGAAGGCTATTGGGGCCACCGAAATCTGTTCGGCCGGGCCGAAAAGCTGCGCATCGAGGGCAAGATCAGCGGCATCGGCAGCAACGATCTCAGCGAGCTCAACTACAATGCCGGCATCATGTTCGAGAAGCCGGGCGTGGTCGGGCCGGCCTCGAAATTCATCGCCAGCGTCAAGACCGTCCTCGAACATCCCGATGCCTACGACCATTTCTCGGTCAAGGGCAGCACCGGCCTGTCCTATGAGATCGACAAGAAGCAGACGGTTTCGGCTGAAATCGCGCTGGACTATTCCAGGATCACCGACGCCTTCGGCAAGCACAAATACCTGATCGCCAGCATTCCGCTGCAATATGTCTATGACAACAGGGACAACCGGCTCAATCCGACCAGCGGCTTCAGGGTTCTGGCCTATGCCGAACCGAGCTACGACATTCTGAGCGGCGCCGCCTTCCTCAAGCTCAGGGGCGAGGGGTCGGCCTATCAGTCGCTCGACACGGCCTCGAAATTCGTGCTTGCCGAACGCGTCGCGCTGGGTTCGATCGTCGGCACCGGCCTTCAGAACGTTCCAGCCGACAGGCGCTTCTATTCCGGCGGTGGCGGCTCGGTGCGGGGCTATGCCTATCAGGGCATCGGACCGAAGGACATCGACAATCAGCCGATCGGCGGGCTTTCCTTCTTCGAAACATCGGTCGAAATGCGCATTGCGCTGACCGACACGATCGGCATCGTGCCGTTCGTCGACGCCGGCACTGTCTCGACCACAGCGACGCCGGACTTTTCCGACGTGAAGGTCGGCGCGGGCGTTGGCCTGCGCTACATCACGCCGTTCGGGCCGCTGCGCATCGACGCCGCCGTGCCGCTCAACCGCGACCGTGGCGACCCGCGTTTCGGCATCTATGCCGGGATCGGACAGGCGTTCTGACGATGAAGATTTTGAAACGCATCCTTCGCCTGTTTTTCTACACGCTGCTGATCGTGGCGGCGGCGGGCATCGGCGCGCTGGTCGTGCTGACCAAGACCGAGCGCGGCCGCGAAAATCTCGCCGGCATCATCTCTGACATGGCCTCGTCAAGGGACAGCAAAGTCACGGTCAGCGGCATTAACGGTATCTGGTCCGGCGCGCTGACGGTCGACCATGTCGTGCTGGAAGACCGCGAGGGCGCCTGGCTGGTGGCCCGCAAGGTGGCCATCGACTGGTCGCCGCTGGCGCTGCTGTCGAAGAATTTCAGCGCCGACCGCATAGCGGCCGAACGGATAGAATTGGCACGGCTGCCTGTGGCGAGCACCGAGCCGAGCAAGAGCGGGTCGGGCGGCCTGCCGGTTTCGCTTGATATCAGAGCGATCGATTTGCCGGAGATCGCGCTCGGCCAGCAACTTGCCGGCAGCGGCATTGCCGAACTTGCGGCCAAGGGATCGGCCAAGGTCGATGCGTCGCCACTGGCGATCCAGACGGTGCTCAACGTTACCCGCCATGACGGCAAGCAAGGCAATGTCGACGCCAACATCCACTTCGCGCCGGATGAAAACAAGCTCGACCTCGATCTCAAGGCTTCCGAGCCGGCCGGCGGCATCATCGCCAACCTGCTCAAGCTACCCGGCGCGCCGCCGGTCAACATCGTCGTCTCGGGCACCGGGCCGCTGGCCAACTGGAGCGGCATCGGCACCTTCATGGTCGACGGTCAGATCGTTACCCAGCTCACCGGCCGGCACCAGCTCACCGACAAGGGCAACCGGATCGAGGCCAAGGGCGACGGTTCGTTCGAAGGCTTCCTGCCGGAACGGTTCAAGTCGCTGTTTGCCGGCAAGACCAGCTTCGACCTAGCCGGCACCGCGACCGCGGCCGGCGGCGTCGACATCGAGCGCGCTGCGATCGAGAGCGACGCAGTTCATGGTACCGCTGCCGGCATGGTCGACCCCAACGGCGCCAGCGACCTTTCGGTCGAACTCGTGGTCAAAGCCAAGCCGGTCACGGTCAATGCCGGTACCCAGGCGCAGCCGATCATGGTGGCCATCAACAATGTGACCGCGCGCGCCTTCGGTGACGGCAAGGCGCCGATGATTGACGCCAGCGCTTCGCTCGTCTCGGTGGTTGCGGGCGGTTCTCAGGTGAACAATCTCCATGCGCGGATCCATTCCGACGGTTTCGACATCGAGAACCGCAGCGGCCCGGTCAGCGTGTCGCTGGCGGCGGCCGGGCTGAAGACCGACGTCGCGACGCTGGCCCCGCTGGTCACCGGCAAGCTGACGGCCTCTCTTTCCGGCTCGATCAGCAAGGATGAGATCTCGCTCGATGAGGGTACGCTGCGCAGCGATGCGCTCAATGCCGGGCTGACGGCCAAGGTGGCGCTGGCCGACCTCGCCATGACGCTCAAGATGAATGCCGATGCGGTGTCGACGGCGCTGCCGCCGCAGATCAGTTCACTGCTTGGCGAACGGGTCAAATTCTCGGCGACCGCGACGCGCGATCCGCAGGGCTCTTTCGCCGCCAACTCGATCGAACTCACTTCCGGTTCGCTGAGCGCCAGCGGCACCGCCAGCGCGCAAGGCAGCGATATCCAGGCCGACATCAAGGGCAAGCTCGGCGACGTCTCGGTGCTGTCTTCGCTGGTCGGCGTGCCGATCGCCGGCGGGGTCGATTTCGCGCTGACGGCAAGCGGCGCGCGCAACGCACCGGATTTCTCGGTTTCGGCCGACAGTGCCAGCCTGACGGCCTCCGGCCGCACCGTCAAGGACATCAAGCTGACCGCATCGGGCAAGGCCGACATTGTGAGCCCGGCCGCAGATGTCTCGCTGACCGGCGCGGTCGACGAACAGCCGCTCGCCATCAAGGCGGCGCTGGTGACGAGCGATGGCAAGCGCTCCATCAAGGGGCTCAGCGTAGCGCTGGGCGACAACAAGGTGTCGGGCGACCTCACGCTCGATGAAAAATTCCTGCCGCTGGGGACGCTGACGATCTCCGCCCCCGATATCGCGCCGCTGGCGTCGCTGGCCGGGCAGACGGCGGCCGGCGATATCGGCGGCACCGTGGTGTTCGCCAAAGACGGCGAGGCTCCCACTGTCACCATCAATGCAGCCAGCGTGTCGATCGCGCGCGGTGATGTGGCAGCCAAGGCAGTCACCGTCAGCGCACTGATCGCCAACTATCTCAACAGCCCTGCGATCTCCGGCACGATCAAGGCCGAGAGCGTGACCTCGGGAACGACCGTCGTCAGTGGCATCGGCGTCGACCTCAAGCGTGACGGCGACTGGACGAATTTCACCGGCGGCGCAACCATATCAGGCATTCCGGCGACAGCTGCCGGGCGGGCGAAGATTGCCGGGGGCGCGACCAGCGTCGAGATCGCGTCCGGCGAGGCGACGGTGCGCGGCATCAAGGTGGCGATCGCCGAGCCGTCGAGCCTGACCATTGCCGATGGCATAACCAACATTCAAAGGCTGGTAGTCGATCTCGGCGGCGGCTCGGTGACGCTGTCGGGCACGGTGGGCCAGACGCTCGATCTGGCGGCGACCTTCTCGGCGCTGCCGGCTGCGCTTGCCAATGGCTTTTCGCCCGGCCTCGATGCCGCGGGCACGCTCGACGGCACGGCGCAAATCACCGGGCCGTCAGCAAATCCCGACATTCGCTTTAATGCAAAACTGGCCGGCGCCGAGACCAGCCAGACCCGTCAGGCCGGGCTCGGACCGCTCGATGTCGATGCGGCCGGCAGCTATTCGACGGCCGGCGGCGTCGTGCTGGATCAGGCGACGCTGTCGGGCCAAAAAATCTCCGGCAATGCGGCCGGCACCATCAACCCGAACGGCGCCAGCGACTTCGCGCTCGACCTGACCTCTTCCGGCCCGAGCCTGCCGCTGGCGTTCGGCAGCATGGAAGGCCCGATCAAGCTCGAACTGCAGGCGCTTTCCGTGAAGGCGGCGGGGCAGGCTGCGCAAGCCAAGCTCGATATCTCGGCGGTGTTGCCGTCGGTGGCAACGAATTTCACCAAGGTCGAAGGCATCGCGCTGGCGCTGCATTCCGACGCGTTCGATGTGAGAAGCCGCACCGGTCCGATCTCGGGCACGGTGACGGCGGACAAGATAGGTCTGGACAATCCGACCATCGCACCGCTGATCGCCGGCAAAATCACCGCCAAGGTTGCGGGCAGCCTGGCGGCCGATGCGATCACCATCGACAGCGGCTCGGTGCAGGGCGATGCGCTGGGCAGCGCCTTCAATGGCCGTGTCGGCTTTGCCGATGGAGCAATCGACCTCAACCTCAACGCCGACGTGCTGTCGGCGGCGTTGCCGGCGGCGGCGCGCAGCGTGCTGGCAGAGCGCACGCAGCTCAGCGCCACGCTGAAGCGGGATGCCAATGGCAATGTCAGCGCCAATCCGGTCAGACTGGCGTCGAGCGCACTGACCGCGGACGGTCAGGCCAGCCTCGCCGACAACAAGCTTAGCGCAAATATCAAGGGTGCACTGGCCGACATCTCGCTGTTGTCGAAAGATGCCAAAGGCGCGATCAGCTTTGCACTCAACGCGCAGGGGCCCAGCCTGGCCCCGGATCTGTCGCTGACGGTCAGCAGCGACCGGCTTCTCGTGGCGGAACGCGAAATCACCGGGTTGAAGCTGACCGCCACCGGCAAGGCCGATGCCGCCAATCCGGCGGCCAATGTGCAACTGACCGGCAATGTTGCTGGGCAGGCGCTGCAAGGCAGCGCGGTGCTGGCGACGGCGGACGGCAAGAGCGCCATCAACGGCCTGCTGCTGTCGCTCGGCAAGAACAAGATTTCCGGCGACCTTGCGCTCGACGAGGCTTTCGTGCCGGTCGGCACCATCGCGCTCGACCTGCCGGATATCGGGCCCCTGGCGGCGCTGGCGCTGGAAAAGGCCGAAGGCGACGTGCGCGGCACCATCGCCTTCTCAAAGACCGCGGATGGCCCGAACGTCGCCGTCAAGGCTGCGACCGCTTCGATTACGCGCGGCGACCTGCAGGCGAAGACGGTGTCGATCGATGCGCTGGTCGCCAACTATCTCGCCGCGCCGGTCATCTCGGGCAAAATTCGCGCCGACAGCGTCATTTCCGGCGGCACCGCCATCAGCGGCATCGATGTCGATTTGAAGCGCGACGGCGACTGGACCGGGTTTTCCGGCGGCGCCACCGTCAAGGGCATTCCGGCGAAGGCTGCGGGCAGGATAAAGGTGGCTGGCGGCACCACCACCATCGAACTCGCTTCCGGCCAGGCCACGGTGCAGGGCATCAAGGCGGCCATCGCCCAGGCCTCGACCGTCAGCATCGCCAACGGCACAACGACGCTGGACAAGCTGGTGCTCAATCTCGGTGGCGGCACGGCGACGGTGACCGGCAAGGTCGGGCAGGCACTCGACATCAGTGCCGCGCTGTCGAAGGTGCCGGCTTCGCTGGCCAACAGTTTTTCGCCGGGCCTCCAGGCCGCCGGTTCGATTTCAGGGACTGTGAAGGTGACGGGCGCGTTGGGCAATCCGGCTGTCGCCTTCGATATCGATGCCGGCGGGGTGCAGACCTCGCAGACGCGCAGCGCCGGTCTTGGCGGCATGAATATCTCTTCGTCGGGAACATTTGCCGGCAAGAAGCTCACCTTCAACGCCGACATCAGCGACGGCGCCGGGCTTGGCCTCAAGGGCGGCGGTACGGTGACGACGGCCGGCACACCAGCGCTGGTGCTCGACTTCAACGGCAAGGTGCCATTTTCCTTCCTGGCCGCCAAGCTTGCGGCGCAAGGCCTGTCGCTCAGCGGCACCGCCAACGTCAATATCCAGATGCGCGGCCCGGCGGCGTCGCCGGTGATCGGCGGCACGGTCAGCACGTCGGGCGCCCGCCTGGTCGACGCGCGCTCCGGCCTTGCCGTCAACGACATTGCCGCCGACATTTCGATCGGCAACGGCGTTGCCCGGATCAACCGGCTGACCGGCACGCTGTCGACACGCGGCAGCCTGTCGGCCTCCGGCACCCTCGGCATCAATCCGGCGCAAGGTTTCCCAGCCGATTTGTCTATCAAGCTGGTTGACGGCCGCTATACCGACGGCAGGGTGGTGACAGCCAATCTCGGCGGCGACCTGACCATCAAGGGGCCGCTCACCTCGGCGCCGGTGATTTCGGGCACCGTCAATCTGGCCAAGACCGTCATCACCGTTCCCGATAAGCTGCCGGGCTCGCTGGCAGCGCTCGGTGTCAAGCACAAGAACGCGCCCGCCTCCGTGCGGGCGCAGGACAAGGCCTTGCGACCGGCGGCGGCCAGCGGTGGTGGCGGCAGTGGGCTTGTCCTCGACGTCACGGTCAATGCGCCGAACCAGATCTTCATCCAGGGCAGGGGCGTCGATGCCGAGTTCGGCGGTTCGCTGAGGCTGACCGGCCCGGCGGCTTCGCCGCAGGCGGTCGGCACCTTCACCTTGCAGCGTGGGCGGCTGTCGATTCTCGGCAAACGGCTGACCTTTACCGAAGGCACGGTCGGCTTTTCGGGCTCGCTGGTGCCCTACCTCAACTTGACCGCGACATCGACCACGACCAGCGCCACCGTCACCATCGTCGTCTCGGGCGAAGCGACCAATCCGAAATTCGACTTCTCATCGGTGCCGGCGCTGCCCGAGGACGAGGTGCTGGCGCAGCTGATTTTCGGCCGCTCTATGTCGAACCTGTCGCCGCTGCAGATCGCGCAGCTGGCCGAGGCCGCCGGCCAACTGGCCGGCGTCGGCGGCTCGACCTCGCTGCTCGAAAACCTGCGCAGTGCAATCGGCGTCGACGACCTGGATGTGACCACCGATGACCAGGGCGGCACCGCCGTGTCGGCGGGCAAGTACCTCAATGACCGCACCTATGTGACGATCCAGAAAGGCGACAGGCCAGGGTCGGGCAAGGCGACGATCGACCTCAATGTCGGACGCGGCGTCAAGCTGCGCGGCGAGGCCAATGATGGCGGCGAGGCCAAGGGCGGCATATTCTACGAAAAGGAATATTGAGTTCCTGGCCCTTACCGCCGCCGGAACTGGCGCTGTCTCAACCCGCCCAAATGTATCAATACTCGCCTAAGCAGATTCCGGCGGAATCTGGGCGCGCTAGCACTTTTGCGCCAAGTCTGTCGTTATCACGCGAACCGCTCCCTTTTCAAAGTTGCACATTCCCTAACAGGTTCCGTAGCCATGCCGTCTTTGACATCACGGCAGGGATGCGGAATGTTAAAAGGCGGAAAGCCAACAATGGGAGTTAAGGTATGACAAATTACAAGAGTAATGGCGATCGCGTTCCCGATCACATCCTGGCCATGGCCGAAGAAGCCAAGGCAGGCAAAGTCGATCGCCGCGAGTTCCTCGCCATGGCGAGCGTGTTCGGCGCGTCGACTGCGATGGCCTACGGCATGCTCGGCGTAGCCGTGCCGACCCAAGCCAGGGCCGAAGAGGTGCAGGGCAAGAAGGGTGGCATCCTTAAAGTCGCGCAATGGGTCAAGGATCCCAAGGATCCGCGCAAGGCCGACTGGTCGGAAATCGCCAATGCCGAGCGCCAGGCGCTTGAGCCGCTGGTCAAGTACACCAGCGAATACACGTTCCGGCCGTACCTTCTGGAGAGCTGGGAGGTCAACGACGACGCCACCGAGTACACGCTGCATGTGCGCAAGGGTGTGACCTGGTCGAATGGCGATGCCTTCACCGCCGATGACGTCATCTTCAATCTCAAGCGCTGGGCCGACAAGAAGGCCGAGGGCAATTCGATGCCTGGCCGTCTCGGCACGCTGGTCAAGGACGACAAACTCGACGAAAGCGCCGTGACCAAGGTTGACGACCACACCGTCAAGCTGAAGCTCGGCAAGGCCGACATCGCGCTCATTCCGAACATGTGCGATTATCCCGGTCTCATCGTCCACAAGAGCTTCGACGAGAAGGGCGGCGACTTCAAAGCCTGCCCGATCGGTACCGGTCCGTTCGAGCTCGTCTCCTACGATGTCGGCCAGAAGGTGGTCTACAAGCGCCGCGAGGATAACAAGTGGTGGGACGGCGAGGTGTTCCTCGACGGCATCGAATTCGTCGACTACGGCACCGATCCGGCAGCCATGGTCAGTGCCTTCGAGGCCGGCGAAGTCCATACCAATTTCGAGACCTCGGCCGACTATGTGTCGATCCTCGACGGACTGGACCTGGTCAAGTCCGAAATCGTCACCGCGTCGACCATCGTGTGCCGCACCAACATCAACAACAAGCCTTACGGCGATCAGAAGGTGCGTAACGCGCTGCAACTGGCGGTCGACAACAATGTCGTTCTGCAGCTTGGCTACGGAAATGCCGGCACGGTGGCTGAAAACCACCATGTCTGCCAAATCCACCCGGAATATTACGAGCTGCCCAAAGTCGCTCGCGATCCGGCCAAGGCCAAGGCGCTGATGGCGGAAGCCGGCCAGGCCGACTTCGAGCATGAGCTGATAACGGTCGACGAAGACTGGCACAAGAATACCGGCGACGCCATCGCCGCGCAGATGCGCGACGCCGGCCTCAAGGTAAAGCGCACGGTGCTGCCGGGCTCGACGTTCTGGAACGACTGGACCAAGTATCCGCTGTCGATGACCAACTGGAACATGCGCCCGCTCGGCGTCCAGGTTCTGGCGATCGGCTACCGCACCGGCGAGGCGTGGAACGAGTCGGCCTATTCCAACCCCGAATGGGATGCCAAGCTCAATGCAGCATTGGCCGTTGCCGATGCGGCCAAGCGCAAGGAGATGATGAAGGACATCGAGCAGATCCTGCAGGATTCCGGCATCATGATCCAGCCATACTGGCGCAAGCTCTACAGCCACTCGGTCAAGGCGGTGCAGAATTACAAGATGCATCCGACCTTCGAGCGCGACTACGGCAAGGTCTGGCTCGACCAGGCGTGATCGGAACGTCAGGGAAGGGGCACTTCGCTCCTTCCCGTCACGCCTCGCATGGCCCAGAACCGGAAGCCGCCGCAGCAAAAGTTGCGGACTCTCCTGAAAGACCGTTCAATAAAACTGGGTTGATTGCATCCGAGTGCCGATTTGACGGCCAACTCTGCCGGCAACGGCAAAGCTGGTTTTTCGAACTGGCTCCAACCCCAACCAGACCGGCAGGGGACCGCCATGCTTTCTTTCGTAATCCGGCGTCTCGGCACCATGGCATTGACGATGCTGTGCCTGACGATGATCGTCTTCTTCCTGATCAACCTCGAGCCGAATTTGAAGAAGCTGGCGATCAGCCAGACCGAAATGCACACATCGGCCGAACAGCTCGAAAGCTGGCTGGTCAACCATGGCTACCGGCAGAACTTCTTCGTGCGCTACGGCCAATGGCTGGGCGTCGTCCCGAAGCAACCGGTGACCGATCCGGCGACCGGCAAGCCGACGCAGCGTTTCTCCTTCTGCAACGAACCGCTGGAGCCGAAATTCTCCGGCATCCTGGAAGGTGATTTCGGCTGCTCGACCAAGTTCAAAACCACCGTTGCGTCAAAGCTATTCCCCGCACTCGCCGCCACCGGTATCCTGATGCTCTGCGTGCTGTTGGTGATGGTGCCGATTTCGCTGCTGATCGGCATCCTGGCCGGCATGCGCGAGGGCTCGCGAACGGACCGAACACTGTCCGTCGCATCGATCGCGTCGACGGCGACGCCCGAATATGTGTCGGGCGTCATCTTCACCGTCATCTTCGCCTCCTGGCTCGGCTGGCTCAACGGTTCGGCCGCCTCGGCAAGCCAGGGCATCACCTTCTACAATTTCACCCTGCCGGTGATGACGCTGGCGATCTACGGCATCGGCTACATCGCCCGCATGACACGCGCCTCGATGGTCGAGGTGATGACGCAGCAATATATCCGCACCGCCCGGCTGAAAGGGCTTTCCTTCGGCAGCGTCGTCGTCAAGCACGCGCTGCGCAATGCGCTGATTGCGCCGTTCACCGTCATCATGCTGCAATTTCCCTGGCTGCTTACCGGCGTCGTCATCGTCGAGGTGATGTTCCGCTACCAGGGCTTTGGCTACACGCTGGTCGAGGCCGCCGGCAACAACGACATCGATCTGCTGCTTGGCTGTTCACTGGTCTCGGTGTTCATCGTGCTGATCACGCAGCTCATCTCGGATGTCGGCTACGCGTTCCTCAATCCGCGTATCAGAGTTCAATAGGGGGCTGGGGCAGATGCAGGTCGAATATATCGGTGCCTTCAATGTCGTGCTCGGCGTGATTGGGCGTTTCTGGCCGGTCTGGTTAGGGCTTGCCCTGGTGATGGGGGCGAGCTTCACCTACAAGAAAAGGCTCGGCCTCTACGGCCAGCTGTTCGATAGCGGCGTCGGCATAGTCGGTGTCGGCATCTGCCTGTTCTGGCTGTTCACGGCAATCTTCGCGTCGACCGTCGCGCCCTTCGATCCGCTCGCCCAGGTCCCGATCATGAAGGATGCGCTGCCGGGCGCGCTCGAGCCGGTATCGAAACTCATCTACTATTTCGGCGGCGACAAGCTCGCCCGCGATGTCTTTTCGCGCATGGTCTATGGCAGCCAGATCGTGCTGATCATCGCACCGGCTGCGACCGGTTTCGCGCTGATGGTCGGCATCACGCTCGGTCTGCCCGCCGGCTACTATGGCGGCCGGATCGACACTGTGCTGTCCTTCCTGGCCAATCTGGTGCTGGCCTTCCCGGTGATCCTGCTGTTTTACCTGCTGGTGACGCCGGGCATCATGGATACGCCGATCCCCTACGCCATGGCCGGGCTGTTCTTCCTGTTCCCGATCATCTTCTTTTCGGTGCTGTTCTGGACCCGCTACAAGAACCGGCCGGACCGCCTCTATATATTGCTCGGGCTGACGCTGGTCATCGGCGGCTGGGTCTATGCCGGCCTGGTGTTCGACGCCGATCCGTTCAAGATCATCCACATCGATCCCAACCAGCTCAACATCTTCGTGGCGGTGGTGTTCGCCTCCAGCCCCGGCGTGTTCCGCATCGTGCGCGGCCTGGTGATGGACATCAAGACGCGCGACTATGTGGCGGCGGCGCAGACGCGCGGTGAATCGCCCTGGTACATCATGCTGTGGGAGATCCTGCCCAATGCGCGCGGACCGCTGATCGTCGATGCCTGCCTGCGCATCGGCTACACCACGATCCTGCTCGGCACGCTCGGCTATTTCGGGCTGGGCCTGGCGCCGGAGAGCCCGGATTGGGGCACCGCGATCAAGGACGCCAGCCGCCTGCTGCGCTCGTTCATCCACCCGGCGCTGCCGCCGACAATCGCGCTGATGTCGTTCGTGCTGGGCTTGAACCTGCTTGCCGACTCGCTGCGCGAACAATCGATGAAAGACTGATCTGCGGGTTTCGGCCCCGCGAGCATAAAAATAGGATTGGAGCGACCCATGAATGAGGCAGTTCGAAATCCCGGCAACCCGACCCTTGGGCCAAGCGCTGCGCCGATCATCGAGATCGAGAACCTGTCGATCTCCTTCTTCACCCGCAAGGGCGAGATCCCTGCCGTCATGGACTTTTCCTGCACGGTGATGCCGGGCGAAGCCATGGGCATCGTCGGCGAGTCCGGCTGCGGCAAGTCGACCGTGTCGCTCGGCATCATGCGCGACCTCTCCAACATCGGAAAGATCGTCGGCGGCAAGATCAAGTTCCAGGGCAAGGACATGGGCGAGCTGTCCGACGAGGAGTTGCGCTCCATCCGCGGCAACAAGATCGCCATGATCTACCAGGAGCCGATGGCGAGCCTCAATCCGGCGATGAAGGTCGGCCAGCAATTGATGGAAGTGCCGCTGATCCACGACAAGGTGTCGAAGGAAGAGGCTTACAAAAGGGCGCTCGAAATGGTGCGCTCGGTGAGATTGCCCGATCCCGAACGGATGATGCGTTCCTATCCGCACCAGCTGTCCGGTGGCCAGCAGCAGCGCATCGTCATTGCCATGGCGCTGCTGTCGAAACCGGCGCTGCTTCTGCTCGACGAGCCGACGACGGCGCTCGACGTGACGGTGGAGGCCGGCATCGTCGAACTGGTCAAGGGGCTGGGCGAGAAGTTCGGCACGTCGATGATCTTCGTGTCGCACAATCTCGGCCTCATCCTCGAGACCTGCGACCGCATCACGGTGATGTATTCGGGCGAAGCGGTCGAGACCGGCAAGATCAAGGACGTGTTCGACCGGATGCGTCACCCCTATACGCAAGGGCTGTTCCGCTCGATTCCGCTGCCGGGCGCCGACAAGAATTCGCGGCCGCTGATCTCTATCCCCGGCCAGTTGCCGCTGCCGCATGAGCGGCCCAAGGGCTGCAATTTCGGGCCGCGCTGCCACCATTTCGTCGAGGGCGTCTGCAACGCCGCCGAAATCCCGATGATCGAGGTCGCCGGTCACGAAGGGCATTTCTCGCGCTGCGTGCGCTTCAACGAGATCGACTGGGAAGCGCTGCCTCCCGGCGCCAAGAAGGTCAATGAGAAGGTCGTGCCCGGCGCCCCGGTGCTCAAGATCGAGGATTTGAGAAAATACTACAAGGTCGGCGGCAGCGAAGTGTTCGGCTCCAGCGAAGGCCGCGTCGTCAAGGCCAATGAGACGATCTCGTTCATGGCGCGCGAATCCGAGACCGTCGCCATCGTCGGCGAGTCCGGCTGTGGAAAGTCGACGCTGGCCAAGGTCCTGCTCGGGCTGGAGACGGCAAGTGCCGGCACAGTGACGCTGGGCAACAAGGAGATCCAGTCGACGGGCATCGAGAAGCGCAGCGTCGAAACGGTGTCATCGATCCAGATGGTGTTCCAGAACCCGTTCGATACGCTCAATCCCAGCCACTCCGTCGGTTCGCAGATCATCCGCACGCTGGAAAAATTCAAAGTCGGCAACAATGTCGCCGAGCGGCGCAAGCGCATGCTGGAGCTGCTTGACCTGGTGAAGCTGCCGCGGGCCTTCGAGACGCGCAAGCCGCGTCAGCTCTCAGGCGGCCAGAAGCAGCGCATCGGCGTGGCGCGTGCCTTTGCCGGCGATGCCAAGGTGGTGGTGGCCGACGAGCCGGTGTCGGCACTCGACGTCTCGGTGCAGGCGGCGGTGACCGAGCTGCTGATGGACATCCAGCGCAAGAACAAGACGACGATGCTGTTCATCAGTCACGATCTGTCCGTCGTGCGCTACATCGCCGACCGGGTCGTCGTCATGTATCTCGGCTACATCGTCGAGCAGGGTACGACCGACCAGATCTTCGCGCCGCCCTACCACCCCTACACCGAGGCGCTTCTGTCGGCGATCCCGATCGCCGACACCAGCGTGGTCAAACGGCACATCGTGCTCGAAGGCGATATCCCGTCGGCGATGAACCCGCCGAGCGGCTGCCCGTTCCAGACGCGCTGCGGCTACAAGAGGCTGGTGCCGGACAATCTGTGCGAGACCAAGGTGCCGCCGGTGAAGCATCTCGGCGATGGCCATATGAGCCTGTGCTGGCTGTCGGACGATGTGCTGGCGACGATGGAGCCGGTGATCAAGTTCGACAGGGAACACGCAGCGCATGAGGGCGTGCCGGAAGACGCACCGGATGGGATCGGCCCCGGTTTCGCCGGCGAACCGCCGAAGCGCCCGCATGGCAAGAAGCCGAGCTGACCAGCCATAGAGGCAATGCCGCTCGTTGGCGCATTGCCGCAGCGTCGCCATAGCTCAAGGAACGACAGCTACGTTCGCTTGAATATTGCTGTCCATTGCTTTATGTGATGCGTGATGTTTGATGCGCGGTAGGGAGCATGTTGTGAGAACCACACTTGCAATCGATGACGATGTCCTACTTGCGGCCAAGGCCATGGCGCGACAGCAGGATCGCAGCGTTGGCGACGTCATTTCCGATCTGGCTCGCCGCTCACTGCGCAGGCCCCCGACCGGCGGTGAACGCAACGGCATCCCCTTGCTTGCATCGCGGCCCGACGGCCCGATGGTCGATCTCGAAATGGTCAATGCGCTTCGCGACGAATTGCCGTGACCTTCCTGCTCGACGTCAATGTGTTGATTGCGTTGATCGATCCGGCTCACGTCGCGCATGAAGATGCCCATCGGTGGTTCCAATCCACCGGGCATTTATCATGGGCAACATGTCCCATTACCGAGAATGGCGTCATCAGGATTGTAAGCAACCCGAAATACCCCAATTCTCCGGGTTCGCCCGCCGTGGTGGCGCAGATTGTCGGCAAGCTGCATGCCCTTTCAGGACATCAGTTCTGGCCTGACGAGATCAGCCTTGTCGGTTCCAACGACATCGATGCAGCCAGGATCCTCACCCCGGCACAGGTAACGGATAGCTATCTGTTGGGACTCGCCAAGGCGCGTGACGGCCAATTGGCGACGTTTGACCGAAAGCTGTCGACGGCAGCGGTAAAGGGAGGGAGGTCGATCCTCCACCTGATCCCAAGCGAATGAATAGCTGAGTTCCGCTTCGATCGCAAACTGCGTGGCTGCAAGACCGCTTGGCAACGTCAGCTGCCGCATTGCTGCAGCTGTTCGGCATAGTCGCGGGCCATCTTTTCGGTCGCCCTGGCATAGCCCTGCACGCCGGCATCGCCACGGTTACCGCGGCCGTAGGCGGTCCAGCCGAGATAGTAGGCGAGATAGAGATTGTAGGTGTCGTTGCGGGCGACGCCGAACGTGTCTGATGTCTTGGAATGATACCAGCCGACGAAATCGACGGCATCGGCAAACTTGGTCCGCCTCGCCGCCCAGCTGCCGGTTTCGCTCTGATATTGCGACCAGGTGCCGTCGAGCGCCTGCGAGAAACCAGTGGCTGACGAGACATGTTTCCACGGAATGAAGCCGAGCAGTTTGGTACGCGGCGGCCTGGCATTGCTCTTGAAACCGGATTCCTTGCGCACCGTCGCCATCAGCACGGGGACGGGGACGCCGTATTTCTGCGAGGCGCGCTCGGCGGCCGACTGCCAGTTGTCGAACCAGCCGTCGTTCTGGTCGAAGACGGCGCAGAGATTGTTGATATGGTTGGGCGGCGTCGCGCAGGCCGGCAAAGCCAGCAGCACGCCAACCGCTACAATTTTACTCAAACTCGAACTACGCATTGGAAAACGAATAGGCCGAAATCATAAAGGGAATCTTGCGGCGTTTCTTAACGGCTTGCCGGCCCGGCTGCGCTGAGCGGGCCTGTATCATTATTCCGACCTTTCGCGTCGCCTTTATCTCCGTCGCAATTCAAAAATGCCGCCTCCGCTAAAATCACGCCCGCCAAGGGCGGATTTTTGACAGCGATCTCCGGATGCCGGCGCTCTGATGCCAGGCATGAATGAACCAAGACGCAAGCGCGGCGCGGAGCGAACCAGCAACCGGGGGCCTGCCGTCATCCCGCAACTTCCACTGCGGCGGGTGACCAATCCCTATCCGCCGATGGCGATGCTCTCAGTCGACCAGGTCGAAACGATCCACCAGGCATCGATGCATATTCTGGAAAATTTCGGCATCGAGGTGATGTCTCAGCGGGCGCTGGCGCTGTTCGAGAAGGCGGGCGCAAAGGTCGACCATGCAACGGCGAACGTCCGCATCGACCGGGGCCTTGTCGCCGAGGCGCTGAAGACCACGCAGTCCAGCTACCGGCTGACGCCGCGCAACCCCGCCAACACCATTCATCTCGGCGGCAACACGATCAATTTCACCCTCGTCGCCGGGCCGCCCAATGTGCACGACATGGAGCGCGGCCGGCGCGCTGGAAACTTGCACGACTATGCCGATCTGACCCGGCTGGCGCAGCATTTCAACTGCATCCACATGCTCGGCAACCAGGTCTGCGCGCCGGTGGAACTGCCGGCGAACACCAGGCACATGGATACCTATTTCACCAATCTGACGCTGACCGACAAATCCTTCCATGTCTCGGCGATCGGACGAGGCCGGGCGCTGGACGGCATCGAGATGATGGCAATCGCGCGCGGGCTGACGCTGGACGAAATGCGCGATGATCCCGGCATTGCCACCATCATCTCGGTCAACTCGCCGCGGCGTTTCGACGAGATGATGGCCGAAGGGCTGATGACCATGGCCGAGTTCGGCCAGTCGGTGGCGGTGACGCCGTTCACGCTGATGGGCGCGATGAGCCCGGTGACGCTCGCCGGCGCCCTGGCGCAGCAGAATGCCGAGGCGCTGTTCGGCGTGGTGCTGACGCAACTGGTGCGCCCCGGCGCGCCAGTGATGTACGGCGCCTTCACCTCCAACGTCGACATGAAGTCGGGCGCGCCGGCCTTCGGAACGCCGGAGAACACCAAGGCCAACATCGCCTCGGGGCAATTGGCGCGGCGCTACAATCTGCCCTACCGCACGACACCGGGGTCGGCGTCGAATGCGGCGGACGCGCAAGGCGCCTACGAGACGCTGATGGCGCTGTGGGGCGCTGTGCTCGGCCACGGCAACCTCGTCTATCATGCCGCCGGCTGGCAGGAGGGCGGGCTGACGGCATCGTTCGAAAAGCTCATCATTGATGTCGAGATGATCCAGCACATGATGGAGTTCTTGCGCCCGATCGTCGTCGATGAGGCCGAGCTTGCGGTCGAGGCATTGGGTGCGGTGCCGACCGGCGGCCATTTCTTCGGCGAACCGCACACGCTGGAGCGCTATGCCACCGCCTTCTACCAGCCGATGCTGTCCAACTGGCAGAATTACGAGGCCTGGCAGGAAGCCGGCGGCCTCGACACGACGGCGCGCGCGACCCGGCTGTGGAAGAAGGCGCTGGAAGACTATGTCGAGCCGGTGATGGATATCGCCGTGCGCGAGGCGCTGGAGGCGTATGTGGCCAGGCGCAAGGAAGCGATCGGGCAGGGCGAGCCGTGACTTTTTCAGCGTCGGCGCGCGGCCCCCCTCTGTCCTGCCGGACATCTCCCCCTCAAGGGGGGAGATTGGCTGTCACGTCTTCCTTCGCCAATCACCAACGCTGAAAAGAAAGCGGCGATGCAGACGCTGCTGATCTCCCCCCTTGAGGGGGAGATGGCCGGCAGGCCAGAGGGGGGTCGCTTGGCGCTTCCTTTTCCGATTCATCCTACGTTCCCAACTCATTGATAACAGAGAAAAACTCATGAAATCGCATGCAAAGGTCGTGGTCATTGGCGGTGGCGTCGTCGGGTGTTCGGTGCTGTTCCATCTGGCGCGTCATGGCTGGACCGATGTCGTGCTTTTGGAGCGCGACGAGCTGACCTCCGGCTCGACCTGGCATGCGGCCGGCGGCATGCACACGATCAATGGCGACCCCAACGTCGCCAAGCTGCAGAAATACACGATCTCGCTCTACAAGGAGATCGAGGAGCTGTCGGGACAGGCGACCGGCGTACATCTGACCGGCGGCGTGCTTCTGGCGGCAACCGAGGCGCGGCTCGACTGGCTGCGCGGCGTCGTCGCCAAGGGGCGTTACCTCGGCATCGACCTCGAGGAGATATCGGCCAATGAAGCGGCCGAGCTGATGCCGCTGCTCGACCCGAAACAATTCGTCGGTGCCGTCCGCAACAAGGAGGACGGCCATCTCGATCCCTCTGGCGTTACGCATGCCTATGCCAAGGCCGCGCGGAAACTGGGCGCCGAGGTCGAGCGCTTCACCAAGGTCGAGGACATTGTGCGCCGGCCCGACGGCATGTGGCGCGTCATCACCAACAAGGGCGAAGTGGTGGCCGAGCATGTCGTCAATGCCGGCGGGTTATGGGCGCGCGAGGTCGGCCGCATGGTCGGGCTGGAGCTGCCGGTGCTGGCAATGGAGCACATGTACCTGATCACCGAGGATATGCCCGAGGTGGCGGCTTGGAACGCCAAGACCGGGACCGAGATCATCCATGCCGTCGATTTCGATGGTGAGCTGTACCTGCGCCAGGAGCGCGGCGGCATGCTGATGGGCACGTACGAGAAGGCCAACAAGGTCTGGTCCGAATTCCAGACGCCGTGGAATTTCGGTCATGAACTGCTGGAGCCGGACATCGACCGCATCGCGCCGTCGCTCGAAGTCGGCTTCCTGCATTTCCCGGCCTTCGAGAGGACCGGCATCAAGCAGATCATCAACGGGCCCTTCACCTTTGCACCGGACGGCAATCCGCTGGTTGGGCCGGTGCGCGGGCTACCGGGTTTCTGGGTCGCCTGCGGCGTCATGGCGGGCTTTTCACAAGGCGGCGGCGTCGGCCTGGCGCTGTCCAACTGGATGATCGAGGGCGATCCCGGCGCCGACATCTGGGCGATGGATGTCGCGCGCTACGGCGACTGGGCGACGATGGCCTACACCAATGCCAAGGTGCGCGAGAACTATTCGCGCCGCTTCTCGATCCGCTTCCCCAATGAGGAACTGCCCGCGGGGCGGCAGCTGAAGACGACTCCGATCTACGATCTGCTATCGGCCAAGGGCGCGCAATGGGGCGTGTCCTATGGGCTGGAAGTGCCGCTATGGTTTGCGCCCGAGGGTGTCAGGGACGAGTTCTCGTGGCGGCGGTCCAGCGATTTTTCCCATGTCGCCAATGAGGTCGCGACGGTTCGTGAGAGCGTCGGCCTGGCGGAGATTTCGAACTTCGCCAAATACAAGGTGACGGGAGAAGGGGCGGCCGCTTGGCTCGACCTGATCTTTGCCTGCAAGTTGCCCAAGCCAGGCCGCATGACGCTGGCGCCGATGCTGAAGGATGACGGCAAGCTCATCGGCGATTTCACGCTGGCCAATATCGGTGCCCCCAATTCCAACGGGACCGAGTGGTTCATCGCCGGCTCCGGCATTGCCGAGCAATATCATATGCGCTGGTTCGAGGCGCATTTACCTGCGGATAGCTCAGTGCGCATAGAGGCGCTGGGCCAGAGGCTGACCGGCCTCGCCATTGCGGGGCCCAAGGCGAGGGAGGTGCTGGCAAAGGTCAGCCGCGCGGATGTCGCCAACACCGCATTCCCCTTCATGGCGGTCGCGAAAATGGACATCGGCACGGCGCCGTGCCTGGTCGGCCGCGTCAGCTACACCGGCGATCTCGGCTACGAGATCTGGGTGGCGCCGGAATATCAGCGCGCTGCCTTCCAGGCGTTGATGGCGGCAGGCGAGGAATTCGGCCTCGGCCTGTTCGGCTCGCGCGCGCTCAATGCGCTGCGGCTGGAGAAAAACTACGGCTCATGGGCGCGCGAATACCGGCCGATCTACGGGCCGCTGGAGGCCGGGCTCGACCGTTTCGTCGCCTATGGCAAGGATGCCGATTTCGTCGGCAAGGCCGGCGCTCTTGCCGAGCGCAAGCAGGGCGGCAAGCTCAGGCTGCGCACATTTATCCTAGATGCCGACGATGCCGATGTCATCGGCGACGAGCCGATCTGGTACGATGGCGCGGTGCGCGGCTGGGTGACGTCGGGCGGCTATGCGCATCACTCGAAGAAATCCGTCGCCATCGGCTATGTGCCGAAGGAGATCGCAGACAAGAGCGACGGCTTCGAAATCGAACTTTTGGGCAAGCGCCACGCGGCGCGCGTTCAGGCAGCGCCGCTCTTTGACGCGAACTTCGAGCGAATGCGCGCCTGAAGCGCTTCGGCTTCGCCGAGGCGCTTCAGATTCTTGTTTTGTGCAAGTCGTTTTTTGTGTAAGTCGTTATCCCAAAACCGCTGCGCACTTTTGGGCGACATGCATCAGGCGCGTCAGGTGCTGCGGCGGTTGTCGAGCGCGAAGGCGCCGGCGCCGGCAAACACCAGATAGAGGAAGATGAAGCAGAAGGAGATCGCGGCATCGCCGCTGTTGTTGACCGGGAAGAAGTCGCGCGGGTAGTGCGCCATGAAATAGGCGATGGCCATCTCGCCGGCCAGCAGGAACGCGACCGGGCGGGTGAACAGACCGAGCGCCAGCAGGATGCCACCGGCGAATTCCAGGATGCCTGCCGTCGCCGTCAGGCCGGTAAGAGCGTGAGGCTCGGCGCTGACCGGAAAATTGAACAGTTTCTGCGAGCCATGCTCGATGAACTGCAGGGCTGTGATGATGCGCAGGACGCCGAGTGCCTGCGGCTGAAATCTGGCGAGACCGTCAAAAAGCTTCATCTAAACTCCATTTTTCCAACCATGTGGCCCGGCCATAAATCATCACCCGGCGCTGGACCATTCACTTCCCATGGCCTGTCATCAACAATCGGTGATTGCAATTATTTCCAGTCTGACTTCGAAATTTGCTCTCGTTATGGTTGCATAAATCTCGTTAAGGTTGTATATCTGCGAGTAGACACTCCAAACCAGACGGGTTCCTTCGCCATGAAAAAAGTCGCCATCAGCCTGTTCGCAATCCTCGCAAGCACCAGTTTCGCCGTGGCCGCTGATGCTGGCTGCGATGCCTTCAAATGGCCGGTAACACGCGAGCAGGAACTGTTTCCGGCAGCGCCCGCCGCGCAGTCAGGTGCCTCTCTTGCTTTTGGCGAAGCCGCGGATATGGCGCTGGAGCCGGTCGATGCGGTCAGCTTCACGGTCTCACCGCAACGCGCGCCGGCAGCCGGCACGTTCGGCGCGACGGCAAATGTGGCCGTGCCAACGCAAGGAGAGCTCCAGATCAGCCTGTCCGATGAGGCCTGGGTCGACGTCATTCAGGATGGCCAGGCCGTGAAATCAGCCGGTTTCAGCGGCGTGAAGACCTGCCTCGGCGTCCGCAAGAGCCTGCGCTTCAAGCTGACGCCTGGCGCAGCCACGATCCAGCTCAGCGGCGCCAGGAAAGAGAACCTCAAGGTTGCGGTGCTGGCGCCGGAGTGACCGCGCCCGGACGCGCCTCTCATCGCACCAGCGGCGCGATGAGAGCAGTTCCGTGCAGGCGAGTACCGGAGGGGATCAGCGGCCCGGCGCGATCAGCGCGAAATAAGCGCCTTGCGGATCGGTGAACTGGGCAATCCATTGGCCGGTCGGCACCGGCATCGGACCCATGACGATCTTGCCGCCATTGTCGGTGACGCGTTTGGCGGCTGCGTCGATGGCATCGACATTGAAGTAGAACAGCCACACCGGCACCGGCAGCTGTTGTGGCTTGTTCATGATGCCGCCGCCGGATTCAGGGCCGGCCGAGAAGGTCTGATAGATGCCCATCTCGCCGACGTCCATGCTACCGGCATCGGTCCAGCCGAACTGGCTTGAATAGAAATCGAAGGCCTTCTGGCGGTCGGCCGCATAAAGCTCGTGCCAGCCGACATGGCCCGGCGTCGTTGCCGGAAGGACGGGCTGGTCGGGACCATTGGGCTGCAGGAACATGAAGGCGGCGCCTTGCGGGTCGGCGACGACGGAGAAACGGCCGACGCCGGGAATGTCGTCGGGTTCGCGGTGAACAGCCCCGCCGGCGGCTTTCAGTGCCTCGGTCGAGGCATCGGTATCGCTGGTGTGGATATAGCCGAACCAGGCCGGCTTCAGACCCGTCCTGGCTGCTTCCTCGGGCAGGGTCATCAGCCCGCCGACGCCACGCTCGGCGGAGTTCACCACGATATAGCGCGGCATGCCGGGCGCCTTGTCGAAGGGCTCGGCCCGCCAGCCGACCACGCTCGTGTAGAACGCTTGCGCCGCATCGAGGTCGCTGGTCATCAACTCGTACCAGAAGAAGGGCATTGGGGATTTCGGCATTTTCGGTCTCCTCACCTTCATGCATAGATCGTCGTCCGATCCATCAAAGGACGTTTCAGCGACGCGAATCCGACAGCGAAGCGGAGAAAGTTCAACGGCTGCGTTGACACATCGTTCCGCACTTCGTCCCGCTCGACGCCTTGCACGTGCGGCGGTTTTCGACTTTCCTTGGGCAAACGAGGGGTAGTCGTTTCATGCGCCTTATGTCGCTCACGCCTGAGCTTGTGTCACTGTGTCATCGCGAAGAGGTCGATCCCGGGCCGGACGGCAGCTGGACGCAGCTGAACGACGAGGATTTTCGCACGCTTGCCTTACAGCTCTCCGACGAAGCCGATGCGGGGCCGTTATGGGTGTTCGCCTATGGCTCGCTGATCTGGAAGCCGGCTTTCGAGTCCGTCGAACGCCAGCGCGCCACTGCGTTTGGCTGGCATCGCTCCTTCTGCCTCGACATGGTGCGCTGGCGCGGCAGCGTCGCGCAGCCGGGGCTGATGATGGCGCTCGAACGCGGCGGCCGATGCGACGGCGTCATCTACCGCCTGCCCGACGGCGACAAGCCGCAGCAGATCGAAAGACTGCTGCGGCGCGAGATCGACGACCATGAGAGTGTCAGCTCGGTCCGGTGGGTTCCCGTGCGCACGGAGCAGGGCCGGATACGGGCGCTCGGCTTCTGGGTCGGGGTGACTGGCAGGGGAACGTCGCTCGGGCAGCCGCTGGACACGGTGGCGGGGGTGCTTGCCAGAGCCTGCGGCCATGTCGGCTCGGGCGCGGAATATCTCTACAACACCGTCAGCCACCTCGAGGAATTCGGCATCCGCGACCGCAATCTGTGGCGGCTGCAGCAACTGGTTGCCGACGAGATCAGGTCGATCCATGGCGGCCGCTCAGATGCCAGCCTACAGCTGGCACCTTCGTAGCGAACAGCCACCAATCTTGGCCTGTGCCGGAGCGTATGCGGTTTCAAGGCGTTTCGCTCCCCGGGTGATCAGATCCAAGAAGGAGTGGCTTCACGAGCAATGACCTCAACCGTGCATTCGAGACTGAGCAGCAGAAAATGCGTACAGTCTTCTGTCGGGCCAAGTGTCGATCGCAACCAGTGCGAGTTCTCCACTCGCAGGATCGGCCACCTGTAGGAGGCTTGCCTGCCAGATCCAATCAATGGGATCGAGGTGTCCGCACGGATTTTGGTCAGTCCCAGCATGTCATCATGGGCAGCCAGGGCTACTACCCCTTGAAAATCGATCTTGAGAGTTCGTTCCGATGTCCCGAAGTCGCCTTCGACGGTCAGCTCAAAGTTATTGTCGGATTTTAGACGCCACACCTGACAGGCAGCCAGAGGTAAATCTCCCACGGGCTCCCACCGGTGAGCCGTCTCCCTATCATCGGTCATCGCCTTCTCCGTTGAATGAAAGCCGCGCATCGTGCTCAAGCGCCCTATCATTTCGCGCTGGCCTGGAACAGCTTGCCGCGACTTGGAGCTTATCGCGCTCCCCTCTTTGAGGACGCAACCGTCACTCATAACATGAGCAACTAAATCATATTACCAGCTAATCTTTTCAGCGGCTTGGGTCGAAAATTGACCAATTGATAAAAAAATAAAACGTGCTAGCCTTCCCCAAAACGAAAACAGGGGAACTGACGATGCCAGAAGGCCAGTTCAAGGACGGCATTGCCGGCGGCCGGCTTGCCGCCGACCAGTACGCCGAGAATTTTTCCGATCTGCATCCGCCGCTCGATCACCACGAAGCGCTGGTCGAATCCGATCGCTGCTATTTCTGCTACGACGCGCCGTGCATGAATGCATGCCCGACCTCGATCGACATTCCGCTGTTCATCCGCCAGATATCGACCGGCAACCCGATCGGTTCGGCCAAGACGATTTTCGACCAGAACATACTGGGTGGCATGTGCGCCCGCGTCTGCCCGACCGAGACGCTTTGCGAAGAGGTCTGCGTGCGCGAGGTGGCGGAAGGCAAGCCGGTGCAGATCGGCCGCCTGCAACGCTACGCCACCGATGTCGCCATGGCCGAGCACAAGCAGTTTTATCCGCGCGCTGAATTGACCGGCAAGTCGGTCGCCGTCGTGGGCGCCGGACCGGCCGGTCTTGCCGCGGCCCACCGGCTCGCCCGCCAGGGCCATGACGTCACCATTCTGGAAGCCCGCCCGAAGGCCGGCGGCCTCAATGAATATGGCATCGCCGCCTACAAGAGCATCGACAATTTCGCCCAGGCCGAGGTCGACTATGTCACGGGGATCGGCGGCATCGATATCCATAACGGCAAGGCGCTCGGCCGCGACTACCAGCTGTCGGACCTGATCCTGAATTACGATGCCGTCTTCCTCGGCATGGGGCTAGGCGGCGTGAATGCGTTGCGCGCGGATGGCGAGGACGCCGATGGCGTTGTCAATGCGGTCGAGTTCATCGCCGAGCTACGCCAGGCCAGCGATCTCGCGAGCCTGCCGGTCGGCCGGCGCGTCGTCGTCATCGGCGGCGGCATGACGGCGATCGATGCCGCGGTGCAGTCGAAGCTGCTCGGCGCCGAGCAGGTGACGATCTGCTACCGGCGCGGCCAGGAGCACATGAACGCCTCCGAGTTCGAGCAGGATCTGGCCGCGGCCAACGGCGTCACCATCCGCCACTGGCTGCAGCCGAAGCGGGTCATCGCCGAGGCTGGCAAAGTGTCGGGCATCGAGCTCGAATACACCGCCATGAACGGGGACAGGCTTGCCGGCACGGGCGAGACGCTGACGCTTACTGCCGACCAGGTGTTCAAGGCCATCGGCCAGAGCTTTGTGCCGGCCGCGCTTAATGGAAGCGGCGCCTCGATCGATCTTGAAGCCGGCCGCATCAAGGTCGATGCGGAAGGCCGCACCTCGCTCGCCAATGTCTGGGCCGGCGGCGACTGCATCTTCGGCGGCGACGATTTGACGGTCTCGGCCGTCGCGCAAGGCCGCGACGCGGCGGAGAGCATCAACCGGGCACTGGCTGGAGGAAGCTGGAATGCCTAACGTCGTCAAGTTCGTTGGAGCTTTAAGCACGAGCCTGTTGCTGTTTTCTGCCAACGCCTCGGCGGCTCATCGTGTGACCAGATATTTTGATCAACCGGACGTTCGCGCAGGGGAGGCGTTCTCTCCTATGCTTGGGTGCGGGAACGAGGAGCTCATCTCTGGAGGTTACGCGCTTGATATCCCGCCGGCCAACCCTACTGCGTTGGTTGTATCGGCAAGTTATCCGTTTAGCGACCATGTGTGGCAGGTCGTCGTCCGAAACGTTTCGAGTGAGCCTGTAGCAGTTCAGATGACTCTTGTTGTGATCTGTAGCTAGCGGGAGAGTTATGACCGACATCCGCAACAATTTCGTCGGCATCAAATCGCCCAATCCGTTCTGGTTGGCCTCGGTAAAGCCGACCCGCTTGATCAACCGGGCACTGCGATGATCGCGCCGATCCTCGCTGCCGTCATCGGCACCGCGGCAATGCCGGCGGCTTCACCGGACTATTGGCTCTATGCGCAATGGTGTGACCAGAAGGGTGAAGAGCGGATGTCCGTCGAGGCATCCGGTGTCGGCTTCAGCGAGCACACGATCTGCCAATGGACATCCGGGCCGCCAAGCGGCGATCATGTTGAGACAAAGATTTCATGCGCCAGCGTCTATCTCAACGGGGACGAGACCGTGCGCATGGACGAAAGAATGGTCGGGTTGGAGGCGCGCAAGGGCGATCCGGACCAGATCACGGTAACGGTCGAAGGCGAACCGCCATCGGTTTTTCTTCGATGCGAGGAATGATCGCAGGCAACGCTTTGAGGTGGCGGTAAGCCCGCCACGGCCAGAGGAGAAAGACCCATGGCAGACATCCGCAACAATTTCGTCGGCATCAAATCGCCCAATCCGTTCTGGCTGGCTTCGGCGCCGCCGACCGACAAGGCCTACAATGTCATCCGCGCCTTCAAGGCGGGCTGGGGCGGCGTCGTGTGGAAGACGCTGGGCGAAGAAGGTCCGCCGGTGGTCAACGTCAACGGCCCGCGTTATGGCGCGATCTGGGGGGCGGACCGGCGCCTGCTCGGCCTCAACAATATCGAGCTGATCACCGACCGCGATTTGCAGGTCAATCTGCGCGAGATCAAGCAGGTCAAGAAGGATTGGCCCGACCGCGCCATCGTCGTCTCACTGATGGTGCCATGCGTCGAGGAAAGCTGGAAGGCGATCCTGCCGGTGGTCGAGGAGACCGAAGCCGACGGCATCGAGCTCAATTTCGGTTGCCCGCACGGCATGTCGGAACGCGGCATGGGCGCGGCTGTCGGCCAGGTGCCTGAATACATCGAAATGGTGGTGCGCTGGTGCAAGGCCAACACCCGCATGCCTGTCATCACCAAGCTGACGCCGAATATCACCGATGTGCGCAAGCCGGCGCGCGCCGCACTCTCCGGCGGAACCGACGCGGTGTCGCTGATCAACACCATCAACTCGATCACCGGCGTCGACCTCGACAGTTTCGCGCCGCAGCCGACCATCGACGGCAAGGGCTCGCATGGCGGCTATTGCGGCCCGGCGGTGAAGCCGATCGCCATGAACATGGTGGCCGAGATCGCCCGCGATCCGGAAACGCGCGGCCTGCCGATCTCCGGCATTGGCGGCATCACCACCTGGCGCGATGCGGCTGAATTCATGGCGCTCGGCGCCGGCAATGTGCAGGTGTGCACGGCGGCGATGACTTACGGCTTCAAGATCGTGCAGGAGATGATCGCCGGTCTCGAAAACTGGATGGACGAGAAAGGCCACGCCTCGCTCAACGACATTGTCGGCCGCGCCACGCCCAACGTCACCGACTGGCAGTATCTCAACCTCAACTACATCGCCAAGGCGCATATCGACCAGGACGCCTGCATCAAATGCGGCCGCTGCCACATCGCCTGCGAGGACACTTCGCACCAGGCGATCACCAACATGGTCGACGGCGTCAGGCATTTCGAGGTGGTCGAGGCCGAATGCGTCGGCTGCAATCTGTGCGTCAATGTCTGCCCGGTCGAGAACTGCATCACTATGGAGCCGCTGGCCGCCGGCGTGATGGACCAGCGCACCGGCAAGCCGGTGTCGCCGGTCTATGCCAATTGGACGACACACCCGAACAACCCGATGGCCAAGGTGGCTGCGGAGTAGGGAACGGGTCGAAGAAAAAAGCGGCGCTTTCGAGCGCCGTTTTTCATTTTCCTATTGCAGATAGAATTTATCTAGGATAAAAGATATCCATGAATAGGAGCGCAACATCATGAAGCTGGGCGAGGGTGTAGAAGCGGCCATCCATTGCGCGGCCACACTGGCCAGCGTGGAGGGCAACAGCACGATGCCGGGTGCTGCTTTGGCAGAGTCCTTCGGCCTGTCGCCGAGCTATCTGCTGAAACATCTGAACCAGCTGACTACTGCGCGCATCCTGGAATCGGTGCCGGGACCGGCGGGCGGCTACCGGCTGGCGCGTCCGGCCGAGCGCATCACGCTGCTCGACATCGTGCTTGCGGTCGAGGGTCGCGAGCCGGCCTTCCGCTGCGGCGAGATCCGCCAGCGCGGCCCGGTCAAGATCGATGCTTCGGCCTATGTGAAGCCGTGCGGCATCAATGCCGCGATGCTGAAAGCCGAGCGTGCCTATCGTGCCGCTCTCGCGGAAACCCGGTTGTCCGACATCGTGGCTGACTACAAGGCCGAAGGCGATCCGCGATCGTTTGCCGCCAGCTGTGCCTTTGTGGCGCGCCATCAGCGGCCGCAGAAACCCGCTTCGACCAAACAGATTTAATCCCCCGCCAAACAGATGTGAAAGGAAAGACGATGAAACAGAGACTGCAATTCTTCGCCAAGGCGCCTGAGATCATGAAAGCCATGTCGGCGCTTAACAAGGCGGTCGACGAATGCGGGCTTGAAGTGAGCCTGCTGCATTTGATCAAGCTCCGTGCCTCGCAGATCAATGGCTGCTCCTACTGCGTCGAGATGCACAGCCGCGAGGCAAGGCGCGACGGCGAAACCGAGACACGGCTCTATCTGGTTTCGGCCTGGAAGGAATTGCCGCTGTTTTCCGAACGTGAACGCGCGGCCCTTGCCTGGACCGAGGCAACGACCCTGATCGCCAACAATGGCGTTGCGGACGAACTCTATGCCCGCACGCTCGAGCACTTCTCGGAAGAGGAACTGGTCAAGCTGTCGGTCGCGATCGGCATGATCAACACCTGGAACCGGCTCTGCATCCCGTTCCACGCCATTCACCCGACGCCGGCTGCCAAAGCAGCCTGACCGTCCGGTTTGTGGAGCGCCGTCGAGAGGGCGGCGCTCCACCTGTTTCATGCTTAAGTACGGGGAAGATTTCATGCCTGTCGATTTGCCTTCGACCCTGTTGTTTCTCGGCCGCCTGTTGCTTGGCGGCGCCTTCGTTGTCGCGGGACTGCGCAATGTTCAAAACGAGGCGTTCCTGACCGGGCTGATGGCCGCGCGCGGCGTGCCGCAGGCGAGATTGGCGTTGTGGGCCGGCATCGTCCTGCAGACCATTGCCGGCGCGCTGGTGATGGCCGGCCTGTGGACCGCGATCGCCAGTGCTGTGCTGGTGCTGTTTCTCATTGTCGCGACGCCGATGTTCCACAATTTCTGGGACCATGAGGGTCCCGACCGGGCGTCGCGCATCAACGGCTTTGTCGGCAATGTCGCGCTCGCGGGTGGATTTCTAACGCTGATCGCGCAGTCGCTGTAAGGTCACGCCGCGTAGCGCAGGCCGCCGTCGCAGGTCAGCACCTGGCCGGTCATGAAGCCGTTGGAGACGAGGAACGCGATTGCGCCGGCGACGTCTTCGGCCTGGCCGATCCTGCCCACCGGGGTTTTGCCGGCATATTCGCTGAACACCGCCTGCCGCTGGTCTTCGGCCAGAAAATCCCACCATGGCGTGTCGATGACGCCGGGCGCCACGACGTTGACGCGCAGAGGCTTCAGTTCGACCGCCAGGATCGGCACCACCGTCAGCAGCATGCCGTTGACGGCGGCAATGCCAGCCACGCCGGGCGCCGACAATTGTGCCGACACCGCCGAGATGAAAGTGACCGATCCCGATCTGTTGAGCGTCGGTAAGGCTGCCTGCAAACAGGACAGCTGCGGCCTGACTTTCTCGTCGACGCCGCCGGCGATGTCTGAGAGGTCGAGGGTTTCGAACCGCCCAAGTCCCTTGCCGCCGCTGGCAGCCAGCACGAGGTGATCGAACGGTCCGAGTTCCCCAAAGAACTGGCGGACTTCGTCCGGCTTCGAAGCATCGAAGGCAGCTTTTTCGGCGGCGCCGCCGAGGCTCTTCCAGGCGCTGGTGAGCTTGTCCTGGTTTCGTCCGGTGATGGTCACCTTCATGCCTGGGCCCAGCAGTTTTCGCGCCGTTGCGAGGCCGATGCCGGATGAGCCGCCGATGACGACCGTGTGTTCGATCTTGCCGGTCATGAATGCTGTTCCTTCGATTTTGGGGAAGCCTGGCCGACGAGGTCGAGGCTCAGGGTTCGCAATTGCTGTCTGGCCTTGGCATCATAGGCTTGTGCGTCGGCGCGGGCCTCCCTTTGGCCGTCGAAATAGAGGCCGCTGCGGCCCTCCAGCGCGGGCGATGTCGCGAGGTTGAGAATGGCGTCGGCGCCGGTCTCGACCGAGCTCCATGGCGTCACGCCGGCCTGGCGGACCATGGTGGTGTTCATGTAGCTCGCTGGATGCAGAGCGTTGACGGTGACGCCGCTGCCTTTCAACTCTCCGGCCAGGTCGATGGTGAACAGGATCTGCGCCAGCTTGCTCTGGCAATAGGCGCGCACGCCGTCATAGGAACGGGTCAGCATGACATCGCCGAAATCGATCGCCTGCTGGCCGGCCGAAGCGACGTTGATGATGCGCGCCGGCGAACTCGCCTTGAGCAGCGGCAGCAGTTCCGAGGTCAGCAGGAAACCGGCGAGATAGTTGACCGCAAGGCGCAGTTCGAAGCCGTCGGCGCTGAGCTGTCGCTTGGCGCCGGCCGTGCCGATGCCGGCATTGTTGATGAGGATGTCGAGCCGGTCGGTTTTTGCGCGTACGGCCTCGGCAAGGCGGCGGACCTCGGCTAGCGAGGCGAGGTCGGCGGCGAGGAACTCGGCTTTGCCGCCGGCGGATTCGATTTCTGCGACGGTTGCCTTGCCGCGAGCCGCGTCACGGCCATGCACCAGCACGCGCGCGCCGCCGGCGCCCAGCCTTTGCGCGACGACACGGCCGACGCCGTCGGTCGAACCGGTGATGAGGATTGTCTTGTCTTTCAGATCCATATTCAGAGCCTCCATCTCTCTGGATGGAAGATGGGGCGCCTGACCCAGCCCAAACAGTTCAAACTTTATCCTGGTATCAATACTGCTATAATAGCTCTCATGGATGCCCCCACGCACTCCGCTGAAGACAGCCGCCGGCGCGAGCTTGGCGCCTTCCTGCGCTCGCGCCGCGAAAGATTGACGCCGTCCGCCACCGGCATCGCGACCGGTCTGCGGAGACGCACGCCCGGCTTGCGTCGCGAGGAAGTGGCGATGATCGCCGGCGTCGGCACCACCTGGTACACATGGCTAGAGCAGGGGCGCGAGGTCAGACCCTCGGTGGAGGTGCTAGCGGCGCTCAGCGAAGCGCTGCGCCTCGACGCCGTTGAAAGGCGGCATCTGTTCATCCTGGCAGGCCGCCAGCAACCGGAGAACCGCGTGGCTGCGCCGGAAAAGGTCGATGGCCCGCTGATGCATATGCTGGAGAGCCTGGTGCTGCAGCCGGCCTATGTCGTCGGGCGGCGCTGGGACGTGCTGGCCTGGAATCCGGCGGCGGTAGCGGTGTTCGGTGATTATGGCCTGCTAGAGGGCGACGCCCGCAACATCGTCCACATGGTGTTCACCAATCCGCATCACCGGCGCCTGCTGGTTGACTGGGAGCAATTGGCGCGCACCGTGCTGGCCTCGTTCCGGGCGGAAAGCGCCCGCTATGTGGGCGATGCGGATTTCGAGCGGCTGATCGTGCTTATGACGCGCTCAAGTCCGGAGTTTCGCGACTGGTGGCCGCAACGCGACGTGGCACGCCGATTGTCGGGGGTGAAACATGTCCGACATCCGAGCGCCGGCGCCATGACGTTCGAGCATATGAGCCTGTCGATCGACGACGGCTCGGACATGAAGCTGATCGTCTACACGCCGCTGGCCGAACAGAATTCGATCGAGAAGCTGCAGAATTTGCTTGAGGCGATGCCGGCGGAGCGCCGCAGCGCCTGACGCCCAAGGTCAGCCCTTCGGCTTCAGCCCATCAATGAACAACTGCTCCAGAAACCGCGCCGCATCCTCGAAGCGGCCGTCGCTGCCGCGGTCGGGCCCGAGCACCGCGCGGACCTGGACATCGAAATCGGCATAGTGCTGCGTCGTCGCCCAGATCGAAAAGATCAGGTGCCAGGGATCGGTGCGGGCGATTTTTCCGGCGCGCATCCAGCCCTTGATGACGTTGGCCTTCTCGTCGACCAGCGTTTTCAGCTCACCCGCCAGCAGCGGCATGATGCGCGGCGCGCCTTGCAGGATCTCGTTGGCGAACAGCCGGCTCTCCCTGGGAAAATCACGCGCCATTTCGAGCTTGCGCCGGATGTAGCTCCTGAGCTCGGTCAGGGGGTCGCCGATGTCGTCGAGTTCACGTAGCGGCGCCAGCCAGGTCGCCAGCAGCCGCTCCATCAGCGTTTCGTGGATGTCTTCCTTGCGGCGGAAATAATAGAGCAGGTTCGGCTTCGACATCCCGGCGGCCTCGGCGATCTGGTCGATGGTCGAACCGCGAAAGCCGTTGGCGGAGAAGACTTCGAGGGCTGCCTCCAGGATCAGTTCGCGCTTTTCCTGCTGGATGCGGGTGCGGCGAGGGGCTGAGCCTTCCATGGCGCCGCTCACCCCTGCAAGCCTTGGCCGCAGGGTTCATCTGGACCAATTCTCTGGACCAGTTTTTCTCTTACCCGTGGAGCGCACTTCGCAGGCCGCATTTCCGCTAGTAATCCCTTGACCGCCGACAGGGCGGTGCTAACGTTTGTCCAATCGGTCAAAAATTTGCGTAGCATGAAAACGCAGCAAAGACCAAGCTTTGGAAAGACCAAGCGTTAGCCGCACCGAAACAGGTTACAAGGGGAAGTCTTGGTCATGTCCAACCGGCTGAAAGTCACGCCGAACGATCTCAGCGCATTCTGGATGCCGTTCACCGCGAACCGGCAGTTCAAACAGGCGCCACGCATGTTCGTGTCCGCCAAGGACATGCACTACACCACCAGCGACGGCCGCAAGGTGCTCGACGGCACCGCCGGCCTGTGGTGCGTCAATGCCGGCCATTGCCGTCCCAAGATCACGGAAGCGATCCAGCACCAGGCGGCCGAACTCGACTATGCGCCGGCCTTCCAGATGGGACACCCGATCGTGTTCGAACTGGCAAACCGCCTGGTCGATCTCGCGCCCAAGGGCATGGACCATGTCTTCTTCACCAATTCCGGTTCGGAATCGGTCGAAACGGCGCTGAAGATGGCGATCGCCTATCACCGTGTGAAGGGCGAGGGCGCGCGCACCCGCCTGATCGGCCGCGAACGCGGCTATCACGGCGTCAATTTCGGCGGCATCTCGGTCGGCGGCATCGTCACCAACCGCAAGATGTTCGGCACGCTGCTCGGCGGCGTCGACCACATGCCGCACACGCATCTGCCGGAAAAGAACGCCTTCTCCAAGGGCGTGCCGGAATATGGCGCGGAACTCGCCAACGAGCTGGAGCGCATCGTTGCCCTGCATGACGCCTCGACCATCGCCGCCGTCATCGTCGAACCGGTCGCCGGCTCCACCGGCGTCATCCTGCCGCCGAAGGGCTATCTGCAGAAACTGCGCGAGATCTGCACCAAGCACGGCATTTTGCTGATCTTCGACGAGGTCATCACCGGTTTCGGCCGTCTCGGCGCGCCGTTCGCAGCGGATTATTTCGGCGTCACGCCCGACATCATGACCACCGCCAAGGGCGTCTCCAACGGCGTCATCCCGATGGGCGCGGTGTTCGTGAAGAAGGAAATCCACGACGCCTTCATGACCGGCCCCGAGCACATGATCGAGTTCTTCCACGGCTACACCTATTCGGGCAATCCGATTGCGTGCGCCGCGGCACTCGGCACGCTCGACACCTACAAGGAAGAGGGCCTGCTCACCCGCGGCGAGGAACTGGCGCCTTACTGGGAGGATGCGCTGCATTCGCTGAAGGACGAGCCGCATGTCATCGACATCCGGAATATCGGCCTGATCGGCGCGATCGAACTGGCGCCGATCGCCGGCAGCCCGACCAAGCGGGCCTTCTCGGCCTTCGTCAAGGCGTTCGAGCGCGGCGCGCTGATCCGCACCACCGGCGACATCATCGCGCTGTCGCCGCCACTGATCATCACCAAGGGCCAGATCAACGAATTGATCGACCATGTCAGAGAAGTGCTAAGGGCGATCGACTAATCTATCCAGCCAGTCGGGCGGCGGCGGGAACCGCCGCCCGGTTGGTTATATGAAATGAGAGGACTTTGAATGGCCGCCCCAGGCGAGAATCTGCGAATCAATTCAGACCGTTTGTGGGATTCCATCATGGAGATGGCGAAGATCGGCCCCGGTATTGCCGGCGGCAACAATCGCCAGACCGTGACCGACGAGGACGGCGAGGGACGGCATCTGTTCAAGCGCTGGTGCGAGGCGGCCGGGCTCGAAATGGGGCTCGACGAAATGGGCACCATGTTTGCCCGCCGGGAAGGCGCTGATCCCAGCCTGCCGCCGGTTTATGTCGGCAGCCATCTCGACACGCAGCCGACCGGCGGCAAATATGACGGCGTGCTCGGCGTGCTCGGCGGGCTGGAGATTATTCGCTCGCTTAACGATCTCGGCATCCAGACCAGGCATCCAATCGTCGTTACCAACTGGACCAATGAGGAAGGCTCGCGCTTTGCCCCGGCTATGATGGCGTCCGGCGTGTTCGCCGGTGTGCTCGATCAGGCGGACGTGTATCAGCACACTGATAAACAGGGCAGGAAATTTGGCGAGGAGCTGGAGCGCATCGGCTGGAAAGGCACCGAGAAAGTCGGTGATCGCAAGATCCACGCCTTCTTCGAACTGCATATTGAGCAGGGGCCGATCCTTGAGGACGAAGGCATCGACATTGGCGTCGTCACCCACGGCCAGGGCCTGAAATGGCTGCAGGTAACGCTGACCGGCAAGGAGGCGCATACCGGCTCGACCCCGATGCCCAAGCGCCGTAATGCCGGGCTCGGCATGGCTCGGGTCATCGAACTGGTGCACGAGATCGCCATGGACTACCAGCCCGACGCCGTCGGCGCGGTCGGCCACATGGAGGTGTTTCCGAACTCGCGCAACATCATCGCCGGGCGCACCGTCTTCACTATCGACATCCGCTCGCCCGAGAAGGAAGTGCTGGACGCGATGGATGGGCGCATACGCGAAGGCATCGACACAATCTGTGAGGCGCTCGACATCCAGTACAAGGTCGAGCAGGTCGGCGCTTTCGATCCGGTCACCTTCGATGCCGGCTGCGTCAAGGCGATCCGCGACGCCGCCGATCGGCTCGGCTATTCCCACCGCAACATCGTCTCCGGCGCCGGCCACGACGCCTGCTGGATCAACCGCGTTGCGCCGACCGCCATGGTGATGTGCCCCTGCGTTGACGGGTTGTCACACAACGAGGCTGAGGAAATCACCAAGGAATGGGCCGGCGCCGGCGCCGACGTGCTGTTCCATGCGGTGGTAGAGACAGCGGGGATCGTGGCGTGAACTAAGATCTGTATCAAAACGACGCTCACAAGAAGCGCGAAGAGAACAAGGGAACACGACAATGACCAAAGTCATCCGAAACGGCACCATCGTCACCGCCGACCGCACCTGGAAGGCCGATGTGCTGATGCAGCACGGCAAGATCGTCGCCATTGGCTCGAACCTGCATGGCGACCATGAGTTCGACGCCAGCGGCTGTTACGTCATGCCGGGCGGCATCGATCCGCACACCCATCTCGAAATGCCGTTCATGGGCACCTATTCGGCCGACGATTTCGAGTCCGGGACGCGTGCGGCCCTTTCCGGTGGCACCACGATGGTGGTCGATTTCTGCCTGCCGGCGCCGCAGCAATCGCTGCTGGAAGCGTTGCAGATGTGGGACAACAAGACCTCGAAGGCTGCCTGCGACTACTCCTTCCACATGGCGATCACCTGGTGGGGCAAGCAGGTGTTCGACGAGATGGCCACCGTCGTCGACAGAGGCATTACCTCGTTCAAGCATTTCATGGCCTACAAGGGCGCGCTGATGGTGGACGACGACGAGATGTACGCGTCGTTCCAGCGCTGCGCCGATCTCGGCGCGCTGCCGCTTGTTCATGCCGAGAATGGCGACGTGGTTGCGGCGCTGTCGCAAAAGCTGCTCGCCGCCGGCAATAATGGCCCCGAGGGACACGCCTATTCGCGGCCGCCGGAAGTGGAGGGCGAGGCGACCAACCGCGCCATCATGATCGCCGACATGGCCGGCGTGCCGCTCTATGTCGTGCATGTGTCCTGCGAGCAGAGCCACGAAGCCATCCGCCGCGCCCGCCAGAAGGGCATTCGGGTTTTCGGCGAGCCGCTGATCCAGCATCTGACGCTGGATGAAAGCGAGTATTTCGACAAGGATTGGGACCATGCGGCGCGCCGCGTCATGAGTCCGCCCTTCCGCAACAAGCTGCACCAGGATTCGCTGTGGGCCGGCCTGCAGGCGGGATCGCTGCAGGTGGTGGCGACCGACCACTGCGCCTTCACCACCAAGCAGAAGCGCAACGGCGTCGGCGATTTCACCAAGATCCCGAACGGCACTGGCGGGCTTGAAGACCGCTTGCCCGTGCTGTGGACGACGGGCGTCAACACCGGGCGGCTGACGATGAACGAGTTCGTCGCGGTGACTTCGACCAACATCGCCAAGATCCTCAACATGTATCCTAGGAAGGGCGCCATCGTCGAAGGCGCGGACGCCGACATCGTGGTGTGGGACCCCAGCGCCAAGAAGACCATCACCTCGAAGAAGCAGCAATCGGTGATCGACTACAACGTCTTCGAAGGTTTTGAGGTGACCGGCCTGCCGCGCTTCGTCTTTTCGCGCGGCGAATTGTCGGTCGAGGAAGCGGAGGTCAAGGCCAAGCCCGGCCATGGCGAATTCGTCGCCCGCGAGCCGAACGCGGCGGTCAACCGGGCTCTATCGACCTGGAAGGACATCACCGCGCCGCGCAAGGTCGAACGCACCGGCATTCCGGCGACAGGCGTTTGACGTTGCGGAGCCCGGGGGCGCTCATTTCACTGGTCGTGGCGATGGTGGTCGCTGGTCCGGCAACAGGGGCCGAGAGGCTGGTGGGCTTCTGGGGCAACGATGCCGGTTGTGTCTTTGCAAAGGCCGGCTTTCAGGGCCGCGACGATTATATCGTGCTGACCGCCGAGGGCATCGAGACCTATGGCAGCGGCTGCCGGTTCGCGCAGCAATTGACGTGGGCGCCGGGCACGCAATCACTTGATGCGACCTGTTCCGCCGAAGGCGAGGCGGGGACGACGGCTGAAACCGTTGTGGTCACCAACAAGGGCGAGGGTGGGTTCTTCGTGACCATTCCCGGTCTTGAAGAAATGGGGCCGTTGCAACCGTGTTCGTGACGTTGGAGCTGGGGGAATGAGCGCGCGCGGTTTGGGGCCGTCTGTTGCGATGGTAGTCGTTCTGGCTGCGGGTCAGGCCCTTGCGGCAGGCATCGACCTGACGAAACCCTATGGGGACAAATATGGCTGCATCAACCGCAACGGCCAGGAAGTCGCCGCCGATCGGATGCTGCTTTTGACCGACGAGGCATTGGTCACCGCCGCCAGCGCCTGCACCTTCACGGAGAAGCAAGCGCAGGCTGATGGTTCGCTGGTGGTGACGGCGACATGCGAGGCCGAAGGTGAAGACGGACAGGAGCCGACCAAATTCACCATCAAGCGCAGCGCCAAGAACGCCAAGAAGCTGACGGTCGCCGACGAGGACGGCAATGTCATGGGCGAAGTGGCGCGGTGCAAATGACGGCAGTCCCGTCAGCGTCAGGCCACCAGCGCATCCAGCTCCGGCAACAGGACGACGCTTTCCTGTTCATTGGGATCGGTGCGGGCGATGACGGCCGAGGACGGGGCGTTGCTCATATTGGCCGGCAGATGCGGTACGCCGGCCGGGATGTAGAAGAGGTCGCCGGCCTTGACGACGATGTGGTTCTCGAGCCTGTCGCCATACCATGTGTGGACCTCGCCCGAGAGCACATAGATCGCCGTCTCATGGCTTTCATGCAGATGCGCCTTGGCGCGGGCGCCGGGCGGCAGGGTGAGCAGATGCATGCAGATGCCGGACGAGCCGACCGTCTCGGCTGCAATGCCGGCAAAATAGGTCAATCCCTGCTTGCCTTCATAAGTGCTTTCAGGACGGATAAGGTGACAAGTGGGTTTGGGCGACATCGGCAAGGCTCCGGGCGTCGAGTGGGTGGGATTGGACGAGTGGAAAGCAACATCAACGCGAATGCAACGGCATTTCATCCTGGGCGGCTGCGAGAGGCAGGCAGCAAGCGATGACGGGACAATCGCCAGCCGTCGTCTCGGCAAGCAGACTTGGCCTTACCTTTCAGACCAATGACGGTCCGGTAGAGGCGCTCTCCAATGTCGACCTGACCATCGGCAAGGGCGAGTTCGTCTCCTTCATCGGCCCATCGGGCTGCGGCAAGACCACCTTGCTGCGCGTCATCGCCGATCTGGAAAAACCGACATCGGGCATGATCTCGGTCAACGGCATGACGCCGGAACAGGCGCGCGAGAAACGCGCTTATGGCTACGTCTTCCAGGCGGCAGCCCTTTTCCCGTGGCGCACGATCGAGCGTAACGTGGCGCTGCCGCTGGAGATCATCGGCCTTTCGAGAGCGGAGCAGGCCGAGCGCATCAAGCGCACGATGGAGCTCGTCAACCTCTCCGGCTTCGAGAAGAAATACCCTTGGCAGCTTTCCGGCGGCATGCAGCAGCGCGCTTCGATCGCCCGCGCGCTCGCCTTCGACGCCGACCTGTTGCTGATGGACGAGCCCTTCGGCGCGCTGGACGAGATCGTGCGCGACCATCTCAATGAACAGCTTCTGGAATTGTGGGCGCGCACCAACAAGACGATCTGCTTCGTCACCCATTCCATCCCCGAGGCGGTGTATCTGTCGACGCGCATCGTCGTCATGTCGCCGCGCCCAGGTCGGGTTACCGACATCATCGAATCGACGCTGCCAAAAGAGCGGCCACTGGATATCCGCGAGACGCCGGAATTTTTGGCGATCGCGGCCAGGGTACGCGATGGCTTGAGGGCAGGGCACAGCTATGATGATTGAGGGGGTAGCGAATGAGTGCGGACGTCGCCGCCACGCCTTCGTCATCCTAGGGCGAAGCAAGGAGCGAAGCGACGCGGGGCAGACCCTAGGATCCATACCGTTACCTATACGGTCCGCAACGGTGCAAAACGGTGCACACGCCGCTGCGCCCGCGAAGGCGAACATTCTCAACCGCTTATACCCCTCGGCCAACGTCACGGAATGGATCCTAGGGTCTGCACGACGCTTCGTGTCGCTCCGCCCTAGGATGACGAACGCGGAGGTGGTCGGCCTCCGCTTCGCTCCGGCCACCCTCTTCCCGGCGGGGAGAGGAGAAGGGGAGCGCGCCTGATGGACACCTTCCGCGAAAAATTCATCCCCGTGACCTCCATCCTCCTGGGCGTGGTGGTGCTCTGGTATGTCTTCGCCGTCATCCTAAACGCGCCCTTCCAGCGCGACCTCGACCGGCGCGCCGGGGAAACCCACGACACCGTCGAATTCATCGGCAAGACGCTGTCGCAGCCCAAGCCGACGCTGCCGGCGCCGCATCAGGTGGCGGTGAACTTCTTCGAGAACACCTTCCTGCGGCCCATCACATCGAGCCGAAGCCTCGTCTACAATGCCTGGGTGACCCTGTCGTCGACGTTGCTCGGCTTTGCCTTCGGCACGGCGCTCGGCATCGTCATCGCGGTTGGCATCGTGCATGTGGCGACGCTCGACCGCAGCCTGATGCCGTGGATCATCGCCTCCCAGACGATTCCCATTCTGGCGGTGGCGCCGATGATCATCGTCGTGCTGGGGGCGATCGGCATCAGCGGTCTGATCCCAAAGGCGATGATCTCGACCTACCTGTCGTTCTTCCCGGTGACGGTTGGCATGGTGAAGGGCCTGCGCTCGCCCGAACTCATGCATCTCGACCTGATGCACACCTACAATGCCAGTGTCTCGCAGACCTTCTGGAAGCTGCGGGTGCCGGCCTCGGTGCCGTTCCTGTTCACCTCGATGAAGGTGGCGGTGGCGGCGAGCCTGGTCGGCGCCATTGTCGGCGAACTGCCGACCGGTGCTGTCGCCGGCATCGGCGCCAAGCTTTTGGCAGGCGCCTATTACAGCCAGTCCATCGACATCTGGTCCGCCCTTGTGGCGGGCTCGGTGGTGGCGGCCCTTCTGGTCATGGTGGTCGGCATAGCCGGGCGCCTCGTTGACCGCGCGATGGGCGGGAGGCCGGCATGAACTGGCTGAAGCCCTCCTGGCAAGCCGTGCTGGCCATTGCGCTGTGCCTCGTCGCCGTCGCGCTCGGTGCGATGTCGAAGCCGGAAGCGGCCGCCCTTGCAGACCCGACAGCAAGCTTCGACTACCCCTATTTCGGGATAAAGACCCCGATGATCGGCCTGGCCGTGCTGGCAGGGCTGATCTCGATGATCAGAATTTCGCCGCTGGCCGAGGCTGCGGTGCTGTTCATCGGCGCTCATCTCGTCGCCTGGATGCTGATCTCGGGCATTACAGGTTTCGAAGGCACGGCATTGGCGCCTTATTTCCTGCTGCTCGCCGCTGCCTGGCTGCTGGCCTGGCGCTGTGTGGCGGTGCTGTCGGGGCTTCGCCCGATGGCAAAAGGGGCGCGGATGGCGCTGCGCCTCATCATCCCGGCGATCTTCGGCGCCTGGATCCTGATCATATGGGAAGCGGTGACGCGTGGCGCCGGCATTCCCTTCATCCTTTTGCCGCCGCCGAGCGCCATCGGTGTGCGCATCGCCAGTTCCCTGCCGGTGCTCGGCGCCGATATCAGGCAGACCATCTTCAAGGCGGTGATCTTCGGTTATGTCATCGGCAGCGGCGCCGGCTTCCTGGTGGCGATTGCGGCCGACCGCGTGCCGTTCCTGCGCCGCGGTCTGCTGCCGATCGGCAATATGGTCTCGGCGCTGCCGATCATCGGTGTGGCGCCGATCATGGTGATGTGGTTCGGCTTCGACTGGCCGTCCAAGGCCGCGGTCGTCATCATCATGACCTTCTTCCCGATGCTGGTGAACACGGTTGCCGGTCTTGCCGCCTCCGGCCATATGGAGCGCGATTTGATGCGCACCTATGCGTCGGGCTACTGGCCAACACTCTTGAAGCTCCGGCTGCCGGCGGCAGCGCCCTTCATCTTCAACGCGCTGAAGATCAACTCGACGCTGGCGCTGATCGGCGCCATCGTCGCCGAGTTCTTCGGCACGCCTGTGGTCGGCATGGGCTTTCGCATCTCGACCGAGGTCGGGCGGATGAACATCGACATGGTCTGGGCCGAAATCGCAGTTGCAGCACTGGCGGGTTCGGTCTTTTATGGCGTGGTCGCTCTCGTCGAGAGAGCCGTCACGTTTTGGCATCCCTCTGTCCGTGGTGGATAGGGCGGTGGGTTCGGGTGTTAACTTCAGAGGGTAAAAACATGAAAAGACTGATCATTCCGATGCTGGCCGGCGCGATGTCGCTGGCCGCGTTCCAGGCAATGGCCGCCGACAAGGTGACCTTGCAGCTGAAATGGGTCACGCAGGCGCAGTTTGCCGGCTACTATGTCGCCAAGGCCAAGGGTTTTTATGAAGCAGAAGGCCTCGACGTCGACATCAAGCCGGGCGGTCCCGATATCGCACCCGAGCAGGTGATCGCCGGCGGTGGCGCCGACGTCATCGTCGACTGGATGGGCGGGGCGCTCGCCGCGCGCGAAAAGGGCGTGCCGCTGGTCAACATCGCCCAGCCGTTCAAGAAGGCCGGTATGGAGCTGGTCTGCCCGAAGGACGGCCCGATCAAGACCGAAGCCGATTTCAAGGGTCACACGCTGGGCGTCTGGTTCTTCGGTAACGAATATCCATTCTACGCCTGGATGAACAAGCTCGGCCTGAAGACCGAAGGCGGCCCGGACGGCGTCACGGTTTTGAAGCAGAGCTTCGACGTGCAGCCGCTGATCCAGAAGCAGGCGGATTGCATTTCGGTCATGACCTACAACGAGTACTGGCAGCTGATCGATGCCGGCTACAAGCCGGACCAGCTCACCGTGTTCAACTACTCGGCGATGGGCAACGACCTGCTTGAGGACGGGCTCTATGCCTCGGAAGACAAGCTCAAGGATCCGGCTTTCGAAGACAAGATGGTGCGTTTCGTGCGCGCCTCGATGAAGGGCTGGAAATATGCCATCGACAACAATGACGAGGCCGCGGGCATTGTCATGGACGGCGGTGGCCAGGACGAAAACCACCAGAAGCGGATGATGAGCGAAGTCGCCAAGCTGATCGACAATGCCGACGGCAAGCTCGACCCGGCGACCTACGAGCGCACCGCCAAGGCGCTGCTCGACCAGAAGATCATCACCAAGGCGCCGACCGGCGCCTACACCACAGCCATCACCGACAAGGCGATCAAATAAGCCTGGCCAGGCAATTTCGACCTCGAGAGCGGCGCCTTTGACCAAATGTCAGAGGCGCCGTTCCTTTATGGTGTTCATGACGAAGCTGGTCTCGATCGACGCGACGCATTTCAGCCGCGCGATCTTTTCCTTGATGAAGCGCTCGTACTGTTCGAGGCTGCCGGTCACCACTTTCAACACATAATCGCGTGACCCGGTGACGAGGTGGCATTCCAGTACCTCTTCCCAACCGCGGATGGCGTCTTCGAACATGACGATCTCGTCCTCGTTCTGGCGGCTGAGCCGGACGGTGGCGATGGCGACCATGTTCCAGCCGAAGGCGGCCGGGTCGACCAGCGTGGTATAGCCCCGGATAATGCCGGCCTCCTCCAGCCGGCGTACCCTCCTCAAACATGGCGACGGCGACAGGCCGATGCGCTCCGCAAGCTCATTGTTGGTGATGCGGGCGTCGGCCTGCAGCTCGCGCAGGATCTTGCGGTCGAAATCGTCGGCTATCTTCTGTTGCACTTTTGCTCTCGCTCGGCAATTTGTTGCCGGGATGCAGCCATGCGAGGCCGAAAATAGCAAGGACTGGTGGACCGGGATCGCATAAATTGCTGGACGAGACTCCTCCAGAACGCAGGAAAAGCCATGACCGCGCCGCGCCCGTCGAAAACCCACATCGGCAACCACAAGCTCCATCCGGAAACGTTGATGTTGAGCTATGGCTTCGATCCGCAACTGTCGGAAGGCGCCGTCAAGCCGCCGGTGTTCCTGACCTCGACCTTCGTGTTCAAATCGGCGGAGGAGGGACGCGACTTCTTCGACTACACATCCGGCCGCAAGGAGCCGCCGAGCGGCACGGCGTCCGGCCTGGTCTATTCGCGCTTCAATCATCCCAACTCGGAGATCGTCGAGGACCGGCTGGCGGTCTATGAGGGAACGGACGCCTGCATCCTGTTCTCGTCGGGCATGTCGGCGATCGCCACGACGCTGCTCGCCTATGCCCGGCCGGGCGATGTCATCCTGCATTCGCAGCCGCTTTACGGCGGCACCGAGACGCTTTTGACGCGCACGCTGTCCGGCTTCGGCATCGGCGCTGTCGGCTTCGCCGACGGCGTCGACGACAAGGCGGTGCGGGCCGCTGCTGATGCAGCGGTGGCGAAGGGGCGTGTCTCGGTCATTCTCATCGAAACGCCGTCGAATCCGACCAACAGCCTGGTCGACATCGCACTGATCCGGAAGTTTGCCGACGAGATCGGCGCAAGCCAAGGATCAACGCCGATCATCGTCTGCGACAACACGCTGCTCGGCCCGGTGTTCCAGCGACCGATCGAACATGGCGCGGATGTCTCCGTCTATTCGCTGACCAAATATGTCGGCGGCCATTCCGACCTGATCGCCGGTGCGGCGATGGGCAGCAAGGCGGTGACCAAGCCGATCAAGGCGCTGCGCGGCGCCATCGGCACGCAACTCGACCCGCATTCCTGCTGGATGCTCGGCCGCTCGCTGGAGACGCTGTCCATCCGCATGGAGCGCGCCAACGACAATGCGCGGCTCGTGGCCGAATTCCTGCGCGATCACGCCAAGGTCGAGAAGGTGCATTACCTGCCGTTCCTGGGCGAGGATACGGCAGCGGGACGGGCCTACAAGGCGCAATGCAGCGGCGCCGGGTCGACATTTTCTTTCGATATCAAAGGCGGAGAGAAGGCGGCCTTCGCATTTCTCAACGGGCTGCAAATATTCAAGCTGGCGGTGAGCCTCGGCGGCACGGAGTCACTCGCCAGCCACCCGGCGGCGATGACGCACTCCGGCATTCCCTTCGACGTGCGCCAGCGCATTGGCGTGCTGGAGACCACGGTCAGGCTGTCGATCGGCGTCGAGCATCCGGACGATCTTATCGCCGACCTGACGCAGGCGCTGGCAGCGGTCTGATAGCTCGCTTGTAGATATCAGGAAAGGGGCGATCGTCTTGGCAGCGTCGGCGGGACAGCACCCCCCTCTGTCCTGCCGGACATCTCCCCCTCAAGGGGGGAGATCAGCAGCTCTGACCATAGCGCCCTGTCTGCAACGCTGCAGATTGGCGAAGGGCGACATGACATCCAATCTCCCCCCTTGAGGGGGAGATGTCCGGCAGGACAGAGGGGGGTGTGACGGAACTCGGCTTTCGCTGCTAACTTCTCAGCTCTTGTCGCGGATCTGCGTCATCGTCCGCGTCGGCGTGATCGCCTCGGGGTCGAGCCTGATTTCGACGATCGCCGGCTTGCCGCTGGCGCGGGCACGCTCGAAGGCAGGGGCAAAATCTGCCGTGTTCTCGACCGTCTCGCCGTGGCCGCCATAGGCGCGGGCAAGAGCGGCAAAGTCAGGGTTCTTCAGATCGGTGGCGACGACACGGCCGGGATAGTCGCGCTCCTGGTGCATGCGGATGGTGCCGTAGATGCCGTTGTTCACGACGATAACGATGATCGGCAGGTCGTATTGCACGGCGGTAGCGAATTCCTGTCCGTTCATCAGGAAGCAGCCGTCGCCGGCAAAGGCGATCACGGTGCGGTCGGGATGGAGCGCCTTGGCGGCAACCGCGGCCGGCGTGCCATAACCCATCGAACCGGAGGTCGGCGCGCCCTGCGTGGCGAAGCGGCGAAAGCGGTGGAAGCGGTGCAGCCAGGTGGCGTAATTGCCGGCGCCGTTGGTGAAAATGGCGTCGTCGGGCAGAACCTTTTCCAGGTAATTCATGATCGGTCCCATCTGGACCGTGCCGGGGCCGGTCTCAGGAGGCGTCGACCAGTCGAGGTAGGCAGCGTGTGCTTTCGCTGTCTCATCCGCCCAGGCTGGCGCGGAGGCTGGCTTGCGCTTGGCGAAGGCTTCGACGAAGGCTGACGGCGCAGCGTTGATCGCCAGGGTCGGCCGGTAGACACGGCCGAGTTCGCCGGCATCGGCATGGACATGGACCAGCGTCTGGTCGGGATAGGGGCTTTTCAGCAACGTGTAGTCGGAGGACGGCATCTCGCCCATGCGGCCGCCGATCAGCAGCACCAGGTCGGCCTGCTTGATGGCGGTGGCCAGCGTCGGGTTGATGCCGATGCCGACATCGCCGGCATAGTTCGGGTGCAGATGGTCGAACAGCATCTGGCGGCGGAAGGAGCAGCCGACCGGCAGCGACCAGGCCTCGGCAATGGTGCGCATACGTGCCACCGCTTCCTCGTCCCAGCGTGTGCCGCCGAGGATGACGAAGGGACGCTTGGCTTTGGCCAGAAGCTTTTCCAAAGCATCGAGTTCGGCTTCGCCGGGCCGGGTTTCGACCGGCGTGTGCGGCAAGGCCGCGGGCGCGTCGACAAGACTGGTCAGCATGTCCTCCGGCAGCGAGACGACGACGGGGCCGGGGCGGCCCGATGTCGCGACAGCAAAGGCGCGGGTGACGAGTTCGGGGATGCGCGCGGCATCGTCGATCTCCACCACCCATTTGGCGATGTCGCCGAAGAAGCGCTTGTAGTTGACCTCCTGGAAAGCCTCGCGCTCCTTGGCGTGGCTGGCGACCTGGCCGATGAACAGGATGACGGGTATCGAATCCTGCATGGCAATGTGAATGCCGGCCGACGCATTGGTGGCGCCGGGGCCGCGGGTGACGAAGCAGATGCCGGGCTGGCCGGTCAGCCGCCCCTGGCAGTCGGCCATCATGGCGGCGCCGCCTTCCTGTCGGCAGACAATGGTGCGGATGGGCGAGTCATGCAATGCGTCGAGCACCGCGAGATAGGATTCGCCGGGCACGCAGAAGATGCGGTCGGTGCCGTTCGCCTCGAGTGCGTCGACAATCAGTTGTCCACCGGTCTTCATCGTCCAGACTTCTCCAGTTCGGCAAGAATTTCTTCGGTATGTTCGCCAAGGCGTGGCGAAGGGCGTTCATAGACCAGCGGTGTGCCGGACATCACCATCGGCGCGCGCACCGAGGGCAGACGATTGCCATGGCCATCGTCGAGGTCGAGGCGCATGCCGCGTGCGATCGTCTGCGGGTCGGCAAACATCTGGCCGATATTGTTGATCGGGCTCGCCGGCACGCTTGCCGCTTCGAGCTTGGCCAGCAACGGGTCTCGGTCCCAGTTCTTCAGCGTCTCGATCATGTGCTCGCGCAATTTCACCCGGTTGGCGACGCGGGCCGGATTGGTGGCGAAATCGGGATTCGCTGAGAGATGGTCGAGTCCGACGGCGGCGCAGAATTTGGCGAACTGGCCGTCATTGCCGACCGCCAGGATGATATGGCCGTCCCTGACCGGGACAACCTCATAGGGCGCAATGTTCATATGCGCATTGCCCATCTGCACCGGCGCCTTGCCGGAGACGAGATAGTTGAGGTTCTGGTTGCCGAGTGCGGAAATCTGCGTGTCGAACAGCGCCATGTCGATATGCTGTCCCTGGCCGGTCTTTTCGGCATGGCGAAGCGCTGCCTGGATGGCGATCACCGAATAGAGGCCGGTGAAGATGTCCGATATGGCGACGCCGGCTTTTTGCGGCTCGCGCCCGACCTCGCCGGTGATCGACATCATGCCGGCCATGGCCTGGATGATGAAATCATAGCCGGCGCGGGGTGCGTAAGGCCCATCCTGGCCGAAGCCGGTGATCGAGCAGTAGACGAGCTTTGGATTGATCGCCTTCAGGCTCTCGTAATCGAGCCCGTATTTCTTGAGGCCGCCGAGCTTGAAGTTCTCGATCAGAATGTCGGCCGTGGCAACCAGCCGGCGCACCGTCTCGGCCCCTTCGGGCGTCGAGAAATCGACGGCGATGGAGCGCTTGCCGCGATTGCAGGAGTGGTAATAGGCGGCCGACAGGTTCTCGCCATCATGGCTCATGACGAAGGGAGGACCCCATTTGCGGGTATCGTCGCCGCCATCGGGGCTCTCGACCTTGATGACATCGGCGCCGAGATCGGCCAGCAATTGTCCTGCCCAGGGGCCGGCCAGGATGCGGGCGAGTTCGACGACGCGGACGCCTTTCAGCGGAGGTTCAGCCATAAATCACCAAAAACGGGTCGGAACCGCAGCCTCTATCAACCCGGGATGCCGCTGTCACGGGCCTTGCGGTGGGCCAGCGATGTCAGCGTTTGAGCACGCTATCGGCCCAGGCAGCGAAATCGTCCATGACGACATCGCGGTTCACCTCGTTCAAGCTTTCGTGGCGGGTGTCGGCGTAAACCTTTGAAACCAGATTCGAAAAGCCCATCGCACGCATGCGCTTGGCGAGATGGTCGATGCCCTTGCCATAGTCGGAGGCCGGATCCTTCTCGCCGCCGACGATGCTGACGGGCAGGTCGCGCCTGATGCCGGCAAAGCCCGCATCCTTGCCGCCTTTCTGCGCCATCTCCACGACATCGCGCCACATCGAGATCGAGGCATCCCAGCCGCACAGCGGGTCGGCAATGTACTTGGCCACTTCAGCCTCGTCGCGCGACAGCCAGTCGAACGGCGTCTTGTGGTTGGGCACCGCCTTGCCCCAGGCCTGGAAGGTCAGTTTGGGCAAGACGCGTGAGGGGACATCGGAGCCGAGCCTGAAGCGCTCATAAGCGAGGATGGCGAGCGCAAGCCGGCCGAGCAAGCCTTGTGAGAAATTGCCGTTCCAGATCGCCGCGGCGTGGACGCGCGGCGAGTGCGCCAGCAGGTAGTTGAGCGCCACCGACGCACCCATCGAATGGCCGAACAGGATGACCGGCAGGCCGGGCTGCTCCCTTGCGATCAAATCGTGGACGGCATCGACATCGGCGATCACCTTGGCCGGGCCGCCTGTGCCGGCGAACCTGCCGAGCGGGGCATCGGGCGCCTTGGTCGCGCCATGGCCGCGATGGTCGTGGACGTAGACATGAAAGCCGCGGGTGCTGAGGTAATCGGCGAAGCGGGCATAGCGCGCCGCATGTTCGGCCAGGCCGTGATTGACCTGGACTACCGCGCGTGGAGAGCCCCCCGCGTGCTTCACATAGAGGTTGAGCGTGGCCCCGGTCGGAGAGGCCAGCGTCGTCTGCTTGTCAAATGCCATGTCTCGCTCCTCGGCGACTGTTGGGCGACGGCGGGACCGACGTCAAGGGGAGGTCGAAATCAGCCGGGGTCACTATTGACAGCTTGCTGTCAATTTGGTTATATGACAGCATACTGTCAAATTACATCGGGAACATGAGTATGAAAACCGTTTCGACCGTTTCGCGCCGCGCGTTTCTGCTGGCGAGCCTTTCATCCGCAATGCTCCTGCCCGGCATTGCTTCCAGCCAGACCAGGGAGATGACCATGAAGACCTCAACCATTGCCGGCCCGCAGGGCCAGCTTGCCGGCTACGACATCAAATCCGGCGACGGCCTGCCCATCCTGTTCGCGCATGGCGACTGCAGCCGCGCCACACAGTGGAACCGGGTGATGCAGCTCACCGCAGGTGGCCGTGAGGCGGTCGCCTTCGATTTTCGCGGCCATGGCGCATCGGCGCCTGCAGCTGATGCCGACTACGGCTATGACGGCCGTGCCGACGATATTGGTGCGGTGGCCGATGCGTTCGGCCTGAAGCGGTTTGTCCTCGTTGCACATAGCGGCGGCAGTGGGGCCGCGCTCGCCTATGCCGCCGGCCATGCCGACCGTGTTGCCGGCATCCTGCTGGTCGATCCGGCGACCGATCCGCGCGCCCTGCCCAAAGAGATTCGCGACGGGTTCGTGCGCGATCTGGCGGGGCCAAACGGCGGCGATGTCCTGAGCGCTTATTACACCTCGATCGCCGGCTCCAACCCAGATGTCCGCAAACAGGTCATCGCCGATGCGGCGGTGGTCGATCCGGCGGCTCGGGCAGGCGTCGGCAAGGCGCTGGCGGAATGGAATCCCGAACCGACGCTCGATGCCTATCACGGGCCGATCTTCGTGCTGGCCACGGAGGCCAATGACAATGCGGCGGCCCTGTTTCGGCTGCGCATCGGAATTGGCCACAGAACCGTCGCCGGTTCCGGCCATTGGGTGATGCTTGACAAGCCGGAGGCGGTGGCTGAAGCCGTCAACACTTTTGTTTCCACCATCGAGGCCGGCCAGAAATGACAAGCAGGACCGAAGCCGGAGATGTGCTCACCGACCTGGTGCTTGCCGTGTTCCGGCTGAATGGCGGGTTTCTCGACGCGGCCGACCGGCTGGCCGAGCCTGCCGGGTTGACGGCGGCGCGCTGGCAGGTTCTGGGCGCGGTGCTGAAGGAGCCGAAATCGGTGGCCGACATTGCCCGCGACATGGGGCTTGCCCGCCAGAGCGTGCAGCGCCTTGCCGACATTCTGGCCGCCGAAGGGCTTGCCGCCTATGCGGACAACCCGGCGCACCGCCGCGCGAAGCTCCTGGCGATGACCGATGCCGGCCGGGCCGCGATCCGGGATATCGGCACGCGCCAGCATGTCTGGGCCAACCGCATCAGCGAGGGCATCGAGGCTCGCGCGCTCGAGACAGCGCTTGATCTGCTGCGTATGTTGACGAAGCGGGTCGAGGAGGGCGGGGTCTGATCGACCGAGCGATTGTTTTTTGCGGCGGACGAAAGAAATCGTAATTCTGACATGTCACACGTTTCTAGCTTGCGCTATGAAACGCTAGGAGTGCTGGAATGCGGATATCGGCGATATGGGGTGCGGTGTTGGTGGCGCTGGCCGGTGTCGGCCTAGCGCGTGCCGATGTGAAGATGAGCGGCTCCTTCGTGGCCGATGCCGCCTGTCCAGCGACGCAGGCGATCAAGAGCGGCAAGAACCCCGGCAATATCGCGACAACGGCTGGACAGAGCTACGACCTCCTGGCCGGCAACAAGGATGCGCCGACGCATTACCTCATCCGCGTGCCGGGCGCCGATCCTGAGCGTCGCTGGGTCAAGATCAGCTGCGGTCATGTCGCCGGCGGCAGCGCAGCCGCCCAGCCGGCCGCGCCCGCCGATCAGGGCAAGCCTGCGGCTTCGGGAAAGCCCGAATATGTCTTTGCGCTGAGTTGGCAGCCGGCCTTCTGCGAAACCAAGGCAAGCAAGCCCGAATGCCAGGCGCAGACGGCGGGCGGTTTCGACGCGTCGCATTTCACTTTGCATGGTCTGTGGCCGCAACCGAACGGCAATTTCTATTGCCAGGTGCCGGCGAGCGACAAGGCCAATGATAATCCGGCCCATTGGGCCGACCTGCCGCCGGTCAACCTCGATGCCAATACGCGCGCCGAACTCGACCAGGTGATGCCTGGCACCGCCTCCAAGCTCGAACGGCATGAATGGATCAAGCACGGCACCTGCTACGGCAAGAGCCAGCAGGAGTATTTTGCCGAGGCGCTGAACCTGATGCGGGCGGTGAATGCCTCGCCTGTGCGCGAGCTCTTCACCAGGAACGTCGGCAAGCAACTGACTTCGGACCAGATCCGCAGCACCTTCGACAGCGCCTTCGGCGCCGGGGCGGGCGCGCGGGTGCGTGTCTCCTGCCTGGTCGATCCGTCGAGCGGCAGGCGGCTGATCGGCGAGCTGACGCTGGGCCTGACCGGCCCGATCGGCCCCGACAGTTCGCTGGGCACTCTCATGCTCGCCTCGGCGCCGACGACCAAGGCGGGCTGTCCGAAGGGTTCGGTCGATGCGGCCGGGTTCCAGTAGATATCCGTCTGTCGCTTGGCACTGACGCGGTGATATGGTCTGGATGTGTTTCATTCGGCGGGGGTGGCGATGAGTGGCATGACATCAGGCGCGCTGGCGCGGCTGGCTTTCTGGGCCAGGGGGATGACCGCCATAAAAGACGGCCGCATGGAATGGCCGGGCTTTTCCTATACCGATGCCGAGTGGGCGCGCATGCGCGTGCTTGCCGCGCCGATCGGGGCAAGCCGCTACCAGCTGTTCACTTGGGTCAACGCCGCGATCTTCATCGCCATTGCCGCGCTCGGCATCGTCTGTGTCTTCCTGCCGCTGGCGACACTTTTGTTTCCGGTGCCGGCCGACACCAGCGCGCTCAAATTCTCGGCTCTGCTGGCGGCGTGTGCCTTTCTCATAATCGGGCTCGGCTTGCCGATCTCCATGCGCCTGTCGAGCGCGTTGGCCATCTCCCGGGAGATGCGCGCCGGTCTTGTCGGCGAAGCCGGTGACGAAGCGCTGGCAGCAAAAGTGTCTTGGCAGATCAACCGCATCATGCTGGTCATGTGCGGCCTGCTGGTGCCCGGCATTCTGTTGTTCATCGCTTATGACATCGACGCCAGTCCGATCATCACCACGCTGAAATGGCTGGCCATCGCGCTGATAGCCGTTTCAGTTGCGGTCGGCGCGTTGCAGCAGCGCAAGCGGAGCTGACAACCTTATCCGCTGACGCCACGTGTGGACAATGTCCAGGCACTGAGGTCTTCGGCATCGTCATGCGCTTCGCCGACGACGCGGTCACGCCCGGTGGATTTGGCCCTGTAGAGACGCTCGTCGGCAAGGGCGAAGAGATCGGCAAGCGAGCCTACGGTCTCATCGACAGTGGCGATGCCGGCGCTGACGCTGATGTCGAACCGGTTTGCGCACGTCTTGACGGCCTGGCGAATGTTTTCGCCGAGCAATCTGGCGACCGCATGCGGTTGCGAGCAAAGGATGGCGAACTCCTCGCCGCCGATCCTGAAAACCTGATCGTGCGCGCCGGCCGCCTGGGTCAGCACCTGGGCGATCGATCTCAGCACCCTGTCGCCCTCGGCATGGCCGAAGCGATCGTTGATCGACTTGAAATGGTCGACGTCGACGATCAGCAGGCTGAGCGGCTGGGCCGTGCGCAGGCTGACAGCAACCAGACGTTCGCCGTCGCTGTCAAAGCGTCCCCTGTGCAAGAGGCCGGTGAGGCCGTCGCGGCCGACATGTTCGACCAGGGCTTCGTAGCGCTCGCGATAGGTCAACGTGTCGAAGACGTCGGACAGCCCGCGGGGTGCCACGACCTGACGCGTTTCGAACCATCTGAGGTAGGCGACAAGCATGGCGCTGTAGGCAAAAGCGGCACCCATCTTGGCCAACCAGCCGCCGAAGAAGACCGCAATCGGTGCGCCTGCGACGAAATGCAGGGCGGTGAAAAATCCGGCCTGGTCGAAGGTGAGCACGCAGGCGACGCAAATCAGGATGCGGGAGAACGGCGCCTTGCGCAGATAACGCCCGAGCTTTTCGTAAAGCAGGATGATCAGGATGGCGTCGATGAAGAGCAGCGTCGTGCCCCACACCATCAGCCAGCCCAACTGGTCGATGAAACCGATATCGGGAAGCTTGCCGTCGGAAAGGGCTGAAATATCGTGCAGGCGCAGGATCAGGACCAGCCCGATCATCAAGGCGTTGCCGAGCAAAAGGCCATAGATCGGCTGGCGCACCGTGGCCGCATCTTCCTTCATGTAGAGCAGAAGCAGCATCACCAGCTTGCCGGAAAACAGCACCGCCGAGCCTGGCGAGACCATGCCGAAGGGCAGGGCGACATAGAAGACGCTGGCGAGATAGGTTTCGAGGAAATGCATGGCGCCCAGCGCGCAGACGAAGACGCCGAGGCCGATGCGATCCCTGAAGCGGAACAGCGTGACCATGACGCTGAAGTAGACGACCGCTTCGGCAAGGAGCAGGAAACTGTTCAGCACTACCTTCGGTCCGATCTCTACTTTCGATCGCGACAGGCCAGCGATCGATCCTGTTTTGACGCTGAAGGGTTAACCGGGGATTTCAACGCTCCCTACAACCGGCGGAAAACTTAACGTGCGGTGTACACCCGGCTTGAAATGGCAAAAGCGATTGCCGTTCGGCCCGGCATCGCCTACATAGCGGCCAACCTCCATTCAATCCGACATTTTCGGTCAATCATCAAGGAAAGCGCGCGTGGCACGCCAGTTCATCTATCACATGGCCGGCCTCAACAAGGCCTATGGCACCAAGAAGGTGCTTGAGAATGTCCATCTCTCCTTCTATCCCGACGCCAAGATCGGCATCCTCGGCCCCAACGGCTCGGGCAAGTCGACGATCCTCAAGATCATGGCCGGGCTCGACAAGGAGTGGAACGGCGAAGCTTGGCTCGCCGAAGGCGCCACCGTCGGCTATCTCGCGCAGGAGCCGGCGCTCGATGCCAACAAGACGGTGTTCGAGAACATCATGGAAGGTGTCGCCGCCAAGACCGCCATCATCGAGCGCTACAACGAATTGATGATGAACTACTCCGACGAGACGGCCGATGAGTCCGCCAAGCTCCAGGACGAGATGGACCGGCTCAATTTGTGGGATCTCGAACAGCAGGTCGAGATGGCGATGGAAGCGCTGGGCTGCCCGCCCAAGGATTCCGAAGTCACCAAGCTTTCGGGCGGTGAGCGCCGCCGCGTCGCGCTCTGCCAGTTGCTGCTGCGTCAGCCCGACCTCTTGCTGCTCGACGAACCGACCAACCATCTCGACGCCGAAACCACGGCGTGGCTCGAAAAGCATCTGCGCGCCTATCCGGGCGCCGTGATGATCATCACCCACGATCGCTACTTCCTCGACAATGTCACGGGATGGATCCTCGAGCTCGATCGCGGCCGCGGCATTCCCTATGAGGGCAACTACACCAAATACCTCGAAGCCAAGGCCAAGCGCCTCAAGCAGGAAGGTCGCGAGGACGACGCCCGCCAGCGCGCTATCGGCCGCGAGCGCGAGTGGATCCAGTCCAGCCCGAAAGCCCGCCAGACCAAGTCCAAGGCGCGTATCCAGGCGTTCCAGGACCTGCTGGATGCAGCCGACAAGCGGCGTCCGAGCGATACGCAGATCGTCATTCCGCATGGCGAGCGGCTCGGCAATGTGGTGATCGAGGCGGAAGGCTTGTCGAAGGGCTTTGGCGACACGCTGTTGATCGAGGGTCTGGAGTTCAAACTGCCGCCGGGCGGCATCGTTGGCGTTATCGGGCCGAACGGCGCCGGCAAGACGACGCTGTTCCGCATGATCACCGGCCAGGAAACGCCGGATGCCGGCTCTGTCCGCATCGGCGAAACGGTGAAGCTCGGCTATGTCGACCAGAGCCGCGATGCGCTCGATCCGTCAAAGACGGTGTGGGAGGAGATTTCCGGCGGCGCAGAAGTGGTCAAGCTCGGCAAGTTCGAGGCCAACACGCGCGCCTATTGCGCGTCGTTCAACTTCCGTGGTGGGGACCAGCAGCAGAAGGTCGGCAACCTCTCCGGCGGCCAGCGCAATCGCGTGCATTTGGCAAAGATGCTGAAGACCGGCGGCAATGTGCTGCTGCTCGACGAACCGACCAACGACCTTGACACGGAAACGCTGGCGGCGCTCGAAGACGCGCTGGAAAACTTTGGCGGCTGCGCCGTCATCATCTCGCACGATCGTATGTTCCTCGACCGTCTGGCCACCCACATCCTGGCCTTTGAAGGTGACAGTCATGTCGAATGGTTCGAGGGCAATTTCGAGGATTATGAGCAGGACAAGATCCGCCGGCTCGGCCCCGAGGCCGTCAACCCGCACAGGATGACGTACAAGAGGCTGACGCGGTAGGGCTGCGGCGATCCGTTGCAGGCGGTGTGCGTTTGACCTAAATTGATCGGATGGAGTCGTCCATGATCACAGTCAAACTGCCGCAAAAAGCCGAGAAACTGCTGGCCGAAATGGCCAAGGCCAGCGGTCGCACCGCCGACCAGGTTGCAGCCGAAGCGATCCTCGAGGCCATCGAAGATTGGCACGACGCCGCAATTGCGGACGAACGCCTGAGAGATGATGACGGTGTGCGCATTCCGCTGGATGAAGTGATCCGGAAGCTCGAACGTCGTGAAGCCGAGGAGCGTCGCAAGAAGCCTGCCGCTGAATGACCTGGCGTGTCGAGTTCACGCCGCGCGCCGAGAAAGACATCGAACGGCTTTCGACGAAAGATCAACGGCGCATCCTGGAGTTCCTGAATCAGAGAGTTTCAGCGCATCCCAATCCGAGAGCCCTTGCCAAGCGCCTGACGGGCACAAAGGAAGAAGCTTGGCGGTTTCGTGTCGGTGACCACAGGATCATTACTCAGTTCCAGGACAGCCGGCTTGTCGTGCTGGTCGTGGAGGTTGGCAACCGTCGTGAGGTTTATCGATGAACAGCACAGCCGCAAAACCTGACTGGTCCGCCGCCCAATATCTGAAATTCGAGGATGAGCGGACGCGGCCCGCGCGCGATCTTGTTGCGCAGGTGCCGGTGGATTTCCCGCGCCGGGTGGTCGACATCGGCTGCGGCCCGGGTAATTCGACCGAGCTGCTGGTCGAGCGCTGGCCGGATGCTGATATCAGCGGCTTCGACACCTCTCCCGACATGATCGAGAAGGCGAAGGCGCGCCTGCCCAGCGTCAATTTCGACCTCGCCGATGTCTCGACATGGCGACCGGCCGAGCCGGTCAACGTCATCTTCGCCAACGCGGTATTCCAGTGGCTGCCCACCCACCCGGTAGTGTTCCAGCGGCTGATGGGCTTTCTCGCCCCCGGTGGCGCGCTCGCCGTCCAGATGCCCGACAATCTGCTTGAGCCGTCGCATCAGGTGATGCGCGAGACGGCCGCCGAAATGCCGTTCGCCGCCAAGATGGCAGGTGCTGCGCGCGGACCGCTGCCGGCGGTGTCGTTCTATTATGATCTCTTGTCGCCGCTCTCCGACCGGGTGGATATCTGGCATACGGCCTACAATCATCCGCTGACCGACGCCGAGGCGATCGTCGAATGGGTGAAGTCGACGGGGCTGAAGCCTTTCCTCGATCCGCTGGACGCCGGCGAGCGCAAAATCTTCCTCGACAGCTACACGGCCAAAATCGCCAAGGCCTATCCGAAGACCGCAAACGGCAAGGTGCTGCTGCGCTTCCCGCGCATTTTCATCGTCGCCAAGCGGGCCGGCTAGCACTCCCGATGACATCCGGCCACAGCCTGTGGTTTAAGCCGGCGTAAACCGGTGGGGTGAGAAAAGTGTTGTGTCGCGCCCCCTGGTCGTTCACATGAGAACGACAACGCCTGCGCATGGACGGACTGGATATGCATCGCGTCATCATCAGCGGCATTGGCGTTGAAATCCCTGAAGCCAAGATCACCAATGAAGAACTGGTCGCCAGCTTCAACGCCTGGGTCGACACCGAGAATGCGCGCCGGCAAGGCACGGATGAGACGCTGCTGCAGAAATCCGACAGCGCCTTCATCGTCCATGCCTCGGGCGTCCAGACCCGCCATGTGATCGAGCGCGAAGGCATTCTCGATCCGACCCGCATGGCGCCGCGCATTCCGGCGCGGCCCGATGATGCGCTGTCGCTGCAGGCCGAGTTTGGAGTGGCCGCGGCCCGGAAGGCGCTCGACCATGCCGGCCTGAAGCCGTCCGACATCGACCTGGTGATCTGCTCGGCCTCGCACCAGCAACGGCCCTATCCGGCGATCGCCATCGAAATGCAGGAGGCGCTGGGCACCAAGGGCGCCGGCTTCGACATGGGGCTTGGTTGTTCATCGGCCGCGGCCGCCTTGCACATTGCGGCCAATCTGGTCCGGGCGGGCGCGCACAAGCGCGTGCTGGTGGTCACGCCGGAGATCATCACCGGCCATCTCAATTTCCGCGACCGGCAGACGCATTTCATCTTCGGCGATGCATCGGTGGCGATGGTGGTCGAGGGGCTGGGCGAGGGCGAGAGGCGGCCGGGGCGTTTCGAGGTGCTGGACACGCGCACCTGGACGCAGATGTCGAACAATATCCGCACCAATCTGGGCTATCACACCCGCACCGCCCAGGACGATCCTTACATGATCAACCTCGAAGGCAATCTGATCAAACAGGTCGGCAACAAGGTGTTCAAGGAAGTCACCGTCGCCGGCCACAAATTCATTGTCGAATTCCTCGCCGAGCACGGGCTGACGCCGCAAGCCATCAGGCGATTCTGGCTGCATCAGGCCAATGCGCGAATGAACGCCATGATCCTGAAACTGGCCTTCGGCCACGAGGTCGACCATGACCGCGCGCCGATGGTGCTGGAGCGGCTCGGCAACACCGCCGGCGCTGGCGCCATCATCGCGCTGTCGGAAAACCACGCCGACATGAAGCCCGGCGATTTCGGCGTGCTGTGCGCCTTCGGCGCCGGCTATTCGATCGGTGGCGCGCTTTTGCGGATGCTGTAATCAGGCCGGCATGAACGGCACCAGCATCGGTACGCTGCGGGCATAGTCATCATAGGCGTTGCCGAGTTCTCCGCGCAGAAAGCGTTCCTCCAGCCTTGCCTTCATGACGATGCCGATGGTGAGAAGAATCGCGCCGGCGATTCCCCAGACCGTGCCTTTGGCCGCCATTGTGGCAAGCATCGCCAGAAGCAGTCCGGTATAGATCGGGTGGCGGACCATTCTGTAGGGACCGGTGTCGACGACACGGTGCTCGGCCTTGGCCGTCACCGAAGCCGACCAGAGACGGCCGAGATGCAACCGCGCCCACCAGGCGAACAACAGGCCAACGGCAACAAGCCCTGCGCAGATCCACGCTTCGGCAAGGGTCGGAAACCAGAATCGCAGCCGGCCGGCATAGCCATGCGCGGGAATGAACAGCAGCACCGCGCCGATCAACCACAAAGCGCGATAGCGAAGCTCCTCCTGGATGCCGGCACGCTTTTTCGCCGGGTCGGCCCAGAAGGCGGCTAGAAACCAGGACACGACCCAGATCAGCCAAAGCAGCGCGATTGCAGTCCCGGGACGCATGGAAACCTCCGCAGACTTGTCTCACCATGAGGCCGGTGCAGCACGGCGGCAATGCGGCGCAGTACGATAGGATATGCGATCCGCGGTAAGAAGATCGTGATCGGCTGCCATCAGCCCGCTTGATCGGATCATCATTGCTTTGGACTGGACCGGGCTCATGGCTATCGCTAATGCCGCCTTGCACAAGGAGTAAGCCATGCTGGATCTTTTCCCTGAGGCTCCGATCGAGATCATTTCAGCGCGAAAACTCGTAGCCAGGGTGACGGCGCTCTACGCCGCACCGTCGAATCACTTCCAGACGCGCCCGGTGGAAGCATTGCAGCTCGGTTTCGAAGGCATCGACGGCGACTTCCACGCCGGCGCCACCCGTCGTTCCGGCGGTCGCGAACCCTGGTATCCGCGCGGCACCGAAATCCGCAACGAGCGGCAGATATCAATCGTAGCAGCGAATGAACTCGGCGTCGTTGCCGAGCGGATGGGGCTGGCCGAGATCAAGCCGGAATGGATCGGCGCCAATCTGCTGATCGAAGGCGTGCCGCATCTCTCGATGCTGCCGTCAGGCACGCTGCTGTTCTTTAGAGGTGGCGTGACGATCAAGGTTGATGCGCAGAACGGGCCTTGCCGGCTTGCTGGACGTTCGATCGCCGAAAACGCCGGGATGGCCGATCGGGAGGCCGGCGCGCTGGCCTTCCCGAAGGCGGCGAAACGGCTGCGCGGCCTCGTTGCCTGGGTCGAGAAACCGGGTCGTATGACAACAGGGGAAGAGATCTCGGTGCGCGTGCCCGAGCAGTGGATTTATCGATCCTAGCACCGGGCTAGGGCACGGGCTGCGCCGCCGGGGCGACGCAGCCGAATTTCAAGACGCGCTCAGGCCGCCTTGCGGTTCTTCTTGGCGCCCTGCGCCTCGACGGAAAGGTGGTCCCACTTTTCCCAAAGCGCGATGCGGTTGGCGTATTCCTGCTTGATCATCGGCAGGCCACCATCGCCGAAGAAGACGCGCAGCGGCGGCTCGGCCGCGTCGACGATTTCAAGCATCGCCGGTCCGGTGGCCTCGGGGTCGCCGGCGACCGAGTTGGCGCGGCGTTCCGCCATCTTGGCGCGGGCCGGCGCGTAAGCCTCGATCGCTTTGGAGACCTTGGCCGAGGCGCCGGACCAATCGGTGGAGAAGCCTCCCGGTTCGACAAGCGTCACATGGATGCCGAATTCGGCGACCTCGATGCTGAGCGACTGGCTGAAGGCTTCGAGCGCCCATTTCGAGGCATGGTAAAGGCCGAGCGACGCAAAGGCGTTGACGCCGCCGATCGACGAGATCTGGATGATATGGCCGGAGCCCTGCGCCCGCATGATCGGCAAAGCCGCCTGGGTGACCCAGAGCGCGCCGAACACATTGGTTTCGATCTGGTCGCGGGCTTCCTGTTCGCTGACTTCCTCGATGGCGCCGAAATGGCCATAGCCGGCATTGTTGATGGCGACGTCGAGCCGGCCAAAGCGCTTGTGCGCCTCGGCGATGGCCGCATCGACAGCCTTCTTGTCGGTGACGTCGAGCTTGATCGCGGCGACATTATCGCCGTATTTCGCGACGAGATCGGCGAGCGTGCCGGCATCGCGCGCGGTTGCGGCGACACGGTCGCCGCGGGCGAGTGCGGCCTCGGCCCAGACTCGGCCAAAGCCTTTCGACGATCCGGTGATGAACCAAACCTTGCTTGTCATGACGTGGAATCCTTGCCCATGCGGGCCGTGAACTGGGAAGCGGAGGCTTCTCCGCTTCCGCGATATACGGTGCGTCGAGCGATTTTCCAGAGGCGAGGGGGAATCTTTTTGGTCACGACATCGTGTGGAGCAGGACCTTCGCCGGTCAGGGATAGCGCACCGGGCTCGACCAGGCCGGGTCGTCATGCTTTTGCCAGTAGAGCGCCATCAAGCGCTTTGTGATCCCGCCTATCTTGCCGTCGGCGACAGCAGCGCCGTCGATCACTGTCACCGGCATGATGCCGCCGGCGGTGGAGGTGATGAAGACTTCGTCGGCTCCCTTCAGTGCGGTGACGCTGACATCGACTGGAGCGGCGACAAGGCCTGCCTCGGCGCAAAGGTCGAAGACGGTGCGCCTGGTGATGCCGGGCAGCACGCCGGCGGCTGGCGTCGACAGCCTGCCGTCCTTGACGCAGAACACGTTGAAGCCGGGGCCTTCGGCGACATTGCCATTGAAGTCGAGAATCAATGCGGTTTCGGCCCCAAGATCATAAGCGTCGTAGAGGCCGCGCACGAGGTCGAGCCAGTGGTAGTTCTTGATCGCCGGATCGATCGAGACCGGCGGAATGCGCACCCTGTCGCTAATGGCGACATGCAGGCCGCGCCGCAACTGCTCGGCATTGGCGACCGAGCCGAAGGGAACTGCGAAGGCCATGAAGCGGTTGACCGCCTGGCGCGGATCGCGGCTGAAGGTCGGCGAGGCGCCGCGTGTGCACAGCATTTCGACATAGGCGGCGCGATGGCCCGACAGCGCCACGCAATTGTGCAGAATCTCGGCCACGCCATCGCGGTCGGACGGGATCGTCATGCGCAGTTTTTGCAAGCCGGCGAAGAAGCGGTCGAGATGCAGGTCGAGTCGGAAGAAGCTCCCGTCCCAGACATGCACGGTGTCGTAGGTGGCGTCGGAATGCAGAAAGCCCCAATCCAGCACCGAGATCTTGGCCTGCGACATCGGCAGATACTGGCCGTCGAGGAAGGCGATGCCGTCGGGATAGGAATGCGGATCGATATGGCGATCCGACAAAGCCGGCAATGGCACAATGCTACCGGCTGCTGCGCTTCGGTTCATGGCGATTGGTCCCCTTGGCTTGATGCGGCAGAGTCAAGCTAGTGGTCCCCTGCAGGCGGCATAGGGCCACCCAACCATCGCTGTTTGTCCTAGGTAGCACATTCGATATGCCCTATGGTCCGGCTTGAAAATATCCGGCCGGGAGGGGCAAAATGGGCAAATCTTTTCGGACCATCAGCTTTGCAATTTTCCTCGTCTTCGTCACTGGCGATGCCTTCGCGCAATGCGCTCGCGAGGGCGAGGCGCTGTGCCAGAACGGCCAGACCTATCGTTGCGAGAAGACGGGCAGCGAACTGACGCCGATCTTTCAGGACGTGCCTTGCGTGGTCAACGCGACGGGGCTCAACGGGATCTGGACCGGCAGCGGCCATCAAAGTCCGGCCGGGGCTGCCGGCGCCGATTGGGCGATCGCCATGACCATCGGCGATGGCGCCGCGTCGATCGACTATCCATCGCTCGGCTGCGGCGGATCGTTGACCCAGATTTCCCGGGACGACAGTTCGGCGGAATACCGGGAAAACATCAGCTACGGCCAGGACAAGTGCATAGACGGTGGCGGCATCACCGTCCGATTTTTCAAAGGGAACCTGTCCTGGACCTGGGTTGGCCAGGCCGACGGCCAGCCCTACAATGCGGTTGCCGTATTGAAGCGACGGTAGCTGAAGTTATTCCTCTTCGTCCTCTGCATCGAGCAGGCGCGTGGCGCGCCAACGGGTCAGCACCATATTTGTTTGCTCGATGACGAAGAACCGCGCCGAGTCGCGGTCATAGCCCTCGGCCAGCAGCTTTTCATAGTCGGTATGGCCGTGCCTGATATGGGCGATCGTCGCCAGCCAGACCGCGATGCCCGGCGGCAGTGTCTTCATGTGCACGGCGCCGGCCTCGGTGCGGATTTTCTCCATATCGGCATAGGGCGCCAGGGGCAGCAGGGCGGTCAGCGCCTTGGCGATGGCGCGGCGGCGGCCGGTGGGCGCGCTCATTTTTCGTCACGCCCGGCAATGGTCGCCTCGGGAAAGGCGTCGGTCGAGGCGAAATAGGGCTTGATGTCGATCACCGGGGTGCCGTCGAGCACATCGATGGCGTCGATGGCGATGCGGCCGTGGTCGATGTCGACGGCGATCAGGCCGGCGATATGCAGCCCGACTGGGTTCGGCCGGGCAGGGGAGCGCAGCGAGAAAACGCCTTTCGGCTCAGCCGCATGGCGGGGTCTCTGGACAATCAGTGCCCGCGGCGCGTGATGCAGCCAGGACAGGATGACGATGTGGCTGGCCCGCTCCAGCGCAAGCAGGCCGTCGCGATAGGCAGGGTCGATGAGAACCGTGGCCGCCTGTCCGGCCTCGCGCGCCGCGCGCATGTTCTTCGGGCAGCTTTCGGGCGTGGTCCACGGCGAGGCGATGCGGCCGATGAACACGATATGGCCATCCGCCGGCATGTCAGCCGGGTCGGCCTGCAGGAGCTTTTCGCCGTCGCGCGTCTCGAACATGGCTTTCGCCCTAGCACAAGTTTCCAGCCGATCGTCAGGGAAAAGCGGTTCTCTCAGGCGGGGATCATGTGTGCGGCATTTTCTTGTCAGGAAGCGACATAGGCCTTGCCATGTCGTCAAAGCTGACATAAACATATGTTTATATCTTTTTCAACGAGAATACGCCAATGCATGTTTCGCTCGATACGATGGTTGATACGTTGAAGGCTGCGGCCGAATTGAGCCGGCTCCGCATCCTGGCGCTGCTGTCGCGCGGCGATCTCACCGTGTCCGACCTCACCGAGATCCTCAGCCAGTCGCAACCGCGGGTGTCGCGGCATTTGAAGCTGCTGCTGGAGGCCGGGTTGATCGGCCGCTACCAGGAGGGCTCCTGGGCCTTCTTCCGGCTGTCGGATACGGATTCCGCGCGCGACTTCGTCATGGGGCTGGTCTCCGGCATTCGCGGCGCCGATCCACAGGTCGAGCGCGATCTCGAGCGGTTGGCATCGGTCAAGCGCAAGCGCCAGGACCGTGCCGCCGAGTATTTCTCCGAGAACGCCGCCAGCTGGGATCACATCCGCTCGCTGCATGTGCCGGACCGCGCGGTGGAAGCCGCACTCCTCAAGCTGGTCGGCAAGCGGCCATTCCAGTCGATGCTAGACCTCGGCACCGGTACCGGGCGGCTGCTGGAGATATTTTCGCCGCTCTACCGGCGCGGTGTCGGCATCGACATGTCGCGCGAAATGCTGACGGTGGCGCGGGCCAATCTCGACAAGGCAGGCATCGCCAATGCCCAGGTCCGCCAAGGCGACATTTTCGCGCCGCCGGTCGAGCGCGACGCCTTCGACCTCGTCACCATCCATCAGGTGCTGCACTATCTGGACGATCCCGCCCGCGCTATCCGCGAGGCGGCAAGGCTGCTGCGCCCGTCGGGCCGGCTGGTGATCGTCGATTTCGCGCCGCATGCACTGGAATTCCTGCGCGACCAGCATGCGCATGTCAGGCTGGGCTTTTCCGACCGCCAGATCTCCGAATGGTTTGCCGATGCCGGGCTCGATCTCGAGGATGCCCAGGAATTCGAGCCGCGCGGCGGCAACGAAGCCAGGCTCACCGTCAAGCTGTGGCTCGGCCGCGACCGCCGCATGCTGATCGCCGAGCCTTCAAATGACACCCAACCCACCAAAGCGTACCCTATGGGGGAAATCGCCTGATGAACCAGTTCCGCTTTTCCCGCCGTCCCGACATTGGCGACAAGGTCCGCGTCTCCTTCGAGTTCTTCCCGCCGAAGACCGACGAGATGGAAGCCAGGCTCTGGGACACCGTCACCAGGCTGGAGCCGCTGAAGCCGAGATTCGTCTCGGTGACATATGGCGCCGGCGGCTCGACGCGGGAGCGCACGGCGCGCACGGTCAAGCGCATCCTGAACGAGACGGCGCTGACGCCGGCGGCGCACATGACCTGCGTCGACGCCGCCCGCCATGAGGTCGATGCCGTGGTCCGCGAATTCGCCGATATGGGCGTGAAGCGCTTCGTTGCGTTGCGCGGCGATCCGGCGGCGGGTGTCGGTACGGCCTACCGGCCGCATCCCGATGGCTATGCCAATGGCGCCGAACTTGTCGGAGCACTGAAGGACGCCGGCGATTTCGACATCTCGGTCTCGGCCTATCCCGAAAAGCATCCGGAAAGCCCCGACTTCGCCACCGACTTCGACATGCTGAAGCGCAAGGCCGACAATGGCGCGACGCGGGCGATCACCCAGTTCTTCTTCGACAACGATCTCTACGAGCGTTATGTCGAGAAGGCGCGCCGTGCCGGCATCTACATCCCGATCGTGCCTGGCATCCTGCCGGTGCACAATTTCACCCAGGTCGCCAATTTCTCGGCGCGCTGCGGCGCGCTGGTGCCGGCATGGCTGGCCGAGCGTTTCGAAGGGCTGCACAACGATCCGCAGACGCATGCGCTCGTGGCGTCTGCCGTGGCGGCTGAGCAGGTGCTCGATCTCGTCGAGCGCGGCGTCAGCGACTTCCATTTCTACACCATGAACCGGGCCGACCTGGTGTTTGCCATCTGCCATATGATCGGCATCCGCTCCCACGAAACAGAGGCAGCTGGATCCGCCGCCGCCTGAGCTTCATCGTGGTATGAAATCTGAAATGCAAAAGGCCGGGCGAAACACCCGGCCTTTCGAATTTGTGGGCTATTGCTGCTGTTCTTCCGCTCCGGCGGTTACGGAAGAACACCTATGATAAGGGCGCCAATGAAGGCAAATGCAGCACAGATCATCAATGCGTTGATTGGCCTCGTAAGTCCCATGTCATAGTCTCCTCTTCAAGAGCTATGGGTGGAGTCTAGGGGCATTTGTGCCACAGGCAAGCGGAAAATATGCTGCAATGCGACGCGATTGTGGAATTTGCGACCTGCCACCTGTCGTTAAGCGTTGAAACTCTTCGGCAAAAGCCGCTGGCAGCCTGTGAATAAATTGTGACGCGGCCGTGGCGAAAGCGAGGCATGGCAGCGCTACCAGACCTAAAGCGCGTCGTTGTCCCAAAACCGCTGCGCACTTTTGGTCGACAGGCATTAGCGCCGACCAAACAACCGCCCGTCGATCGTCACCAGGCCAAGCGCGATCAGTGCCATGCCGCAGAACTCGAACAGAGCGAGCCGCTCGCCGAGGAACAGGAGGCCGAGTAGGATGGCGCTGGCCGGGACGATGAGCGTGACCAGCGAGGCGTTGGTGGCGCCGGCCGAGGCGACGAGGTTGAAATAGAGGATGTAGGCGAAGGCGGTGGAGAGCAGCGCCAGCGCCAGCACCGCCGTCCAGACCGGCGGCGAGGCCGAGAACAGGCCGGCCGGGCCATAGGTGAGCAGCACCACCGGGATCATGATGATGGTCGACGCCGTCAATTGTCCGGTGGCGATGACCGGCGAGGGCACGCCCTTGAAGCGGCGGGCAATCATCAGCGCGACGGCGTAAGACAGCGAGGCGCCGATCAGCGCGAATTTCGCCCAGACCGGGCCGCCGAGCCCGGCCAGCAGGCCGGGGCCGATCATGACAGCGGTGCCGGCGATGCCGAGCCCGATGCCGGCAAGCTTGTTCCAGGAGAGCTTTTCGTCCGCTGTCAGCGCGTTGGCGAGGATCAGCGTCCAGAACGGCGTCGTCGCATTGAGCACCGAGGCGACGCCGGCGCCAAGCGCGGTCTGGCCGGCAAAGATCAGCGAGAACGGGACGACATTGTTGGCGAGCGCCAAAAGGAAAAACAGGCCGGCATGCGGGAAGGCGAGGCGGAAGGACGGACCGCGAATGCCGAGATAGAGCTGAAGTGCGATGGCCGCGATGGCAACGCGAAACAGCACCAGCACCAGCGGGTGCATTTCGGCAACGGCGATGCGGGCAAAGAAGAACGAGCCGCCCCAGATGGCGCCGAGCAGCAGAAGCTGTCCCCAGTCCCTCAGCGTCATCGGTCCGCGCTGCACGGCTGTCGTGGCTATTGCCATCGTGAACGTCCTTCCCCGCGGCATCAATGCCAGCCACTCAGGCAGAAGGCATATCGGGTCCGGCGACAAGAGCCACCCGAAACCTGATTGCTGGCAACAGTGCTGCCAGGAGGGTGCGCCGCTGGGTCAGTGCCCGCCAGACACAGAATTGTTTTCTTTGGCCGCTAGCTTGGATTAATTGTGCGCAGCCGAGAAGTCAGGGGATTCGTCCATGCAGCGATTCGAGAATGCCCGCGAGGCGGCGCTGGCGCTTCGGCCGGACGATCCGGTCTACTGCTTTCGCCCGCAGGTGCTGAAGGCGGATGCCAAACAGTTCATGGGCATGTTTCCCGGCAAGACCGCCTACGCAGTCAAGACCAATGGCGAGCAGATCGTGCTGAAGGCGCTGGTCGAAGCCGGCGTCACCGCCTTCGATGTGGCCTCGCCCGGCGAGTTCGCCGCAGTGCGCGCCGTCTCACCCGACGCCGAGATGCTCTACATGCATCCGGTCAAGGCGCAGTCGGACATCAAGCTTGCGCTGGAAAAATACGCCATCCGGGTCATTTCGCTCGACCATGAGGACGAGATCACCAAGCTGACGCGGGTGGTGCGGGCGCTTGACATCGATCCGGGCTCCATCAGCGTGTTCGTGCGAATCCAGACCAAGGGTTCGGCGGCCTATGAACTGTCGAAGAAATTCGGCGCCGGGCCGGCCTATGCGGTGGAACTCGCCGAGCGGCTCAACCGCACCGGCTACAAGGTCGGCCTGTGCTTCCATGTCGGCAGCCAGATCGAGGATCCCGACACCTATGAACGGGCGCTGGCCTCCGCCGATTGGGTGCGCAACCGGCTGACCTTCGACATTGCGGGGCTCGATGTCGGCGGCGGCTTTCCCGCCGAGTACGGCCATGACCCCAATCGCAAGCAGCTCGAGATGCCGTCGCTCGGCCAGATCATGTCGCGGCTGTCGGGCGACCTGAGGGAATACCAGTTCGACCAGATCCCGTTGGTGGCCGAGCCCGGCCGGGTGATCGTGGCGCGCTGCCTGTCGCTGATCGTGCGGGTGCTGCTGCGCAAGGGCAAGCGGCTCTACATCAATGACGGCATCTGGGCGTCGCTGTCGGATTCTTGGACCGGCAAGATCACACTGCCGGCCCGCTTCATCCCCGATCCGGCGATCCGTTCGCGCAATGGCGAGGAGAAGAACATCGTGCCGTTCAAGGTCTGCGGCGCGACCTGCGATTCCGTCGACATCCTGTCGCGGCCGTTCTGGCTGCCGGAAACCGTCGACACCGGCGACTGGATCGAGATCGGCCATATCGGCGCCTATTCGCTGTCGCTGAGAACCCGCTTCAACGGTTTTTATCCCGACACATTTGTCGAGGTGACGACACCGTTTGACGAAGGCGATGCGCCGCAGGGATTCGCCAGCCTGGAGACGATGGCGGACTAAGCGACCCCGCCACCGGCCTGGATATTCTCGCCGGTCAGCCAGCGGGCCTCGTCGCTGGCCAGGAAGACCGCGACATCGGCAACGTCGCGGGGCGCGCCGATCCTGCCAAATGGAGACATGCCGGCCGCCACGGCGCGATCGCGCTCGGGAAGCAGGTCCGTGTCGGTGAAGCCAGGCGACAGCGCATTCACGGTGATGCCGCGCGGTCCGAGTTCACGCGAGAGCACACGAACGAATTGTTCGACGGCGCCCTTGCTGCCGAGATAGAGCGCCGTTTGCGTGAAGAACATCTTGGTGCCGCCGGTGGAGACCGCGATGATGCGGCCGCCGTTTCGCACACGGCGCGCTGCTTCCTGAAGCACGAAGAACGTGCCCTTGGCATTGGTGCCGAAGACATGGTCGAAATCGGCTTCGGTTGCCTCGGTCAGAGGCTTGATGACGGCGACGCCGACATTGGCAACCACGATGTCGATCGCGCCGAACTCACTCTCAGCCTCGTCAAACAGGCGATGAATATCCGAGACGCTTGATATGTCGGCCTGGACGGCGATCGCCTTTCCTCCCTTGCCGGCGATGGCGGCCACGACCTCGTCAGCGGCTTCGTGGTTGCCGACATAGTTGACGACGACGGCAGCGCCCTTGGAGGCGAGGCCTTCGGCGATGACTCGCCCAATGCCGCGCGAACTGCCGGTGACGAGTGCGGTTTTGCCTTGCAAGGACTTGGGCATGATACGTTTCCTTCAATCATTCAGGCCAGTGCCGGTTTCATCCGACGGGTCCGCTAGTCGAGAAATAGGGCCATGCAACTGATCAGATAATGGCCTATTATCTGACTAGCGTGTTAATCTAGGAATACACAATGCGCGGTTCTGAATTCGCCGAGCTCAAGGCATTCGCCGCAATCGTGGAAGAGCGTAGTTTCGTCCGCGCCGCCGCCCGGCTGCGTGTTTCCCCGCCGGCGCTCAGCCAGTCGATCCGGCAACTGGAGGCTCGCATCGGCGTCAGGTTGCTGAATTGCACGACGCGTAGTGTTTCACCCACTGGTGTCGGCGAGACGCTGTTTGCGCGCCTTGCCGCTGCGTTCGAAGAGCTAGAGGGCGCCGTAGCGGACATTCATGCCGCGCGTGATCGACCGGCGGGTTCGCTACGAATAAACGTGCCGCGTGTTGCCGCGGTGCGGTTCATCGGCCCGATCCTTGGCGACTTCCAACGCGCCTATCCTGATATCGCGCTGACCGTCATCGTCGACGATACGCTGACCGACATTGTTCGAGGACGGTTCGATGCCGGAATCAGGCTTGGCGAGCGGCTGGAGAAGGACATGGTGGCAGTGAAACTGAGCGGGGATTTGCAGATGGCGGCGGTGGCCGCTCCCGTCTATCTCGAAAACCGGGCCATACCGCGCCATCCGCAGGAGTTGCATCAGCACCAATGCATAAAATTCCAGTGGCCTGGTGGCGGCAACCTCTATCGATGGGAGTTCGCGCGCGGCAAACGGTCTCTGGAAATCGCCGTCGAGGGCAGCCTGACTGTCAACGACACCGAGCTGATGCTGAACGCGGCACTGGGTGGAGCAGGCGTTGCCTACATGATCGACTATCAGGTCCAGTCCTGGATCGATGCGGGCAGGCTGATGAGATTTCTAGAGCCCTGGTCGCCCAGCTTTCCAGGCTTCTTCCTGTATCACCCGAGTTCGAGGCACGTCCCCCCGGCTTTGCGGGCATTTATCGACTTCGTCCGGGCAAGGAGTAGGGAATAAGGAACCCAGCTTGGGCAGATTCTACTCACAGTTTCCCCAAAAGCTCCGGCGTCGGCCAGCCGTCTACCGGCATGCCGAGCCGCATCTGTTCCTTGCGGATGGCTTCGCGGGTGTTGGTGCCCAGAATGCCGTCGACGGTGCCGACGTCATAGCCCCTGGCTTCGAGCTTGGTCTGCAATTCCTTCATCTGGTCGCCATTGAGCCCGGTTTCGGGATTGCGCGGGTCGAACTGCTGTGCCCCGGCCAGCCGGCTGGCGAAGTTGGCGGCGGTTAGCGCGTAGGTGAAGGACTGGTTCCATTCGAGATAGACGTCGAAATTGTCGTAGGCGAGGAAGGCCGGACCTTTGCGGCCCATCGGCAGCGCCAGGCCGGCCTTCAGGCCATTGTCGATCAGCGGCGTGCCATCGGGATTGGTGACGCCCCAGGCGGCCCATTGCGACAGCGGCAACTTGTTGGTGCGGCCGGTCTGCTCCCAGGGCATGTCCTCGGGCACGCGCACTTCCTCGATCCAGGGCTGGTCGCGTTTCCAGCCGCGCGACAGCACCTTGTTGGCCGTGGTCATGATCACGTCGGGTACGCTGCGCCTGAGGTCGACGATGCCGTCGCCGTCGCCGTCGACTCCGCGCGCGAGATAATCGGAAGGCAGGATCTGGGTCTGGCCGATCTCGCCGGCCCAGGCGCCGGTGACGTCGGCCGGAACGACGCCGCGATCGATCAGCGTCAACAGCGGCAGCAGTTGCGGCCGAAACAGCTGCGGGCGGCGGCAGTCATGCGACAGCGTCACCAAGGCGCTCAGCGTGTGGAAATCGCCCTGTACGGCGCCGAAATCGGTCTCCAGCCCCCAGAAGGCGGTGATGATCGGCGCCTGGACACCGAACTGCTGGTCGGCGCGCGCAAAGATTTCGGCGTATTTCTTCAGATTGGCCGCGCCCTGCTTCAGCCGGTAGGCCGAGATCATGCGGTTGGAGAACTGAATGAAGGTCTGGGCGAAGACGCCCTGGGCGCGGTCACGCGCGAGCACCTTGTCGTCGATGGTGGCGGCCTCCAGCGCGTTAAGGCCGACAGCGCCGACACCGGCTGCCTTGGCTTCCGCCGCCACGCCTTGCTTCCAGGTTTCGAAGTCGCCGCCGCATTCCTGCGCCGCCGCCGGCATCGCCGTAGCGCCGAGCAGCAGGGCCGCGAGCAGCCCGGAGCGCAGGCGGCTCTTCGACTGTTTCCGGCGGAAATATCCCAGTGGCTGCAGGTAGGTGCGCATGGGACGTCGAAAAGCAGGCGGCAGAGCCGGTGTCAACGGGTGTTCTGCCGCAGCCACTTTTTCCAGGCTGCCTCAGTGCCGTTGAAGACGTTGATATCGGACTTGCCGTTCATGCCGGGCACGATACCGGTTCCGGTGTATTGCCAGAAGGTGAAAGGGTGGCTGCCGTACTTCTGGCGGGGGTGGCCGGCCACCGAGCGCAGCCAGTAGGGATAGCCGCGGAAGGTCGCAAGGTCGTTATCGTCGAAGAAGTCGACCGAGGTGTAGATGATCGGCTTCTTGCCATAGTGCCGCTCGATCATCTCGAGAAAGGTGGTCATTTCGGCCCGCACCGTCGCTGAATCCGGGCGCAGCCGGCAGGTCGGCGATTGCGGGTTCCACTCCATGTCGAGCACCGGCGGCATGGCCGAGCGGTCGACGGGCACGTTCTGGATGAACCAGCGCGCCTGGGTGGCGGCAGGCGTGCAGAAATAGAAGAAATGGTAGGCCGCGCGCGGAATGCCATTGGCCTTGGTGCGCGACCAATGCTCGTTGAAATACTCGTCGAAACGGTCGCCGCCCTCGGTCGCCTTGATGAAGGCGAAGGAGATGCCGCTGGCCTTGGCCGTCGGCCAGTCGACCGAGGTCTGGTATTTGGAGACGTCGGTGCCGTGAACGGCATAGTTCCAAGGCGCGCCGCTATCCCATTCATGCGGCTTGGAGTCTTCGAAACGCGGTGCACGCACGGCAACCGTCGGGCTGCTGGATGGCGACATCGAGGGCACGAGATCGCCGGCGGTCGAGCAGGCGGCCAGCAGCGTCAACGTGATGAGGGCCGCGAAACGGCGCATCGCATTTCCCGAGCCGGAATCAGCCGGTCGCTGTTGGGTTGTCGTTGCAGGTGCCCCTCAGGCGATCGCCCCACAGCATCGCCTGATACGCTATTTTCGTGCATGTCGTTGTTCCAAAACCGCTGCGCACTTTTGGGCGACATGCACCAGTGATCGCCGATCATGGTTGATAACAGGTTGACGGCGCTCGACAAGAACACCGATTTTGCGGAAGCAATGGCGGCAAATCGATGACATAAATCGGGCCGCAAGCCACGGGCAGCGGAAAAGCAGGGACGGAAAGATGCGGATCGCCGTGAAGATCATCAAATGGCTGCTCGGCCTGGTCGTGTTGGCCATAGCCGCCCTGTTTACCTGGCTCTACGTCGCGCCGCCCGAACTGATCCGCGTCGGTTCCGGCTATTCCGCCAAGATTGTCTGCTCGAATGTTTTTATCGCCGGCCGTGATCCCAATGAGGTGCTTGCCATCGACGTGCAGGCGCCCGGCCATCCGCTTCTCAGGCTGATGAAGGTGTCGGTCGACAAGAACAGGGGGACCGTCTCGGCCGGGCTGCTTGGCTTCCTCGGCAAGAGCGTTGCCGTTGCGCGCGCCGGCCTGGGTTGCGCCTCGGTTCCTGATGGCGACGTCGGCAAGGCACGGCGCACGTCAATCCCTGCCGAGGCGTCGGCGGCCACCAAGGGCGATCTGTGGCCCGAGGGAGATCGAGTCGATGCCTCGCAAAATCCCGAAATCAACAAGATCCTCGACGGTGCGGCGATGACCGGCATCGGCATGCGCGCCGTGGTGGTGGTCAAAAATGGCCGCATTGTTGCGGAGCGTTATGGCGACGGCTTTTCGGCGAAAACGCCGCTGCTGGGCTGGTCGATGACCAAGACAGTCAACGCCGCGCTCGTCGGCACGCTGGTCAAGGACGGCAAGATGGCGGTGACCAATCAGGGCCTGTTCGGCTCATGGAAGGCGGACGGCCGCGCCGCCATCAGCCTTGCCGATATGATGGCGATGTCGAGCGGACTCGAGTTCAACGAGGATTATGGCGACGTTGCCGATGTGACGCGCATGCTCTACCTCGAACCGGATATGGCGGGCTTCGCCGAGGCCAAGCCGCTGACCGGCGACGTCGGCAAGGTCTTTTCCTATTCGAGCGGCACGGCGGTGATGCTGTCGCGGCTGTGGCAGGATGCTATCGGCGACAAGGACAAGGCGCTGATGTGGCCAAGGGCAGCGCTGTTCGGGCCGCTCGGCATGCAAAGCGCGGTGCTCGAAACCGACGAGGAGGGTACCTTTGTCGGCTCATCCTACCTCTATGCCACGGGGCATGACTGGGCGCGGTTCGGCCAATTCCTGCTGCAGGGCGGCGTCTGGAACGGCAACCAGATCCTGCCGGCCGGTTTCGTCGACTGGATGCGCGAACCGGCACCGGCCTCGAAAGTCTACGGCAAGGGGCAACTTTGGATCGAAGCCCCGGGGGACGAAGGAAATCCCGGCGCCGGCGTCGCCGCCGGCCTGCCCAACGATACCTACTGGATGGAGGGCCATGACGGCCAGACGGTCGCCATCATCCCGTCGGAGCAACTGGTGGTGGTGCGGCTGGGGTTGACGCCGGCCAAGCTCGGCTACCGGCCGCAGGTGATGGTCGGCGCGCTGATGAAGGCACTGCGCTAGCTCCCTTTACCCTCCCCTTGATGGGGAGGGCGGGCGCGTAGCGCCGGGCGGGGTGCCTGGCACTTCACCCCTACCCGCGCCTTCAGCGCGACCTCCCCCATCGAGGGGGAGGTAAGAGTGCGCGATCTTGACGACCGCCAGCCAGGCATAGCCGCGATAAAGCGCGCGGAAACAGAAGCTTGCGCCGGTTCGCCGAGATTCCGATTCCAAGACTTCGCGCAATGATTCACGTGGGGTGACATGGAATTTCTTGAGCCAGCCGCGCAGCAATGTCCGGAACCAGTTGGGCAAGCCTTCCTGCTGGCCGAAATCGACGACATGCAGCGAGCCGCCGGGCGCGAGTGCCGCAAGGGCTGCCGAAACCGTCTTTTCCCAACCGGGGATCATCGACAGCGAATAGGACACGAAGATGCGGTCGAAGCGCTCGACGCCGAACAGCGTCTTGGCGTCGAAATCGGTGGCGTCGCCGCGCGCCAGCACGGCGCGGCCGGACAGGCCGTCGCGGCCGATCGCCTTGCTCGCCGTCTCCAGCATCTCGGCCGAGATGTCGAGGCCGTAGAGGCGGGCGTCGGGATAGCGGCGGGCGGCAAGCGCGATGTTGCGGCCGGTGCCGCAGCCAAGTTCGAGCACTCTGCCATTCGCCGGCACATCCAGCCCGGCTATCATCTGGTCGCGGCCAAGCAGATAGTATTTGCGGGTCAGGTCGTAGATATGGCGTTGCCAGCGATAGACGCCGTCCATCAGTTCGGCATGGTCGGCCGGCAGCTCGCTCGCGCTCATGCCGCGCGCTTCACATAGAGGTGGAAGCCGCCATAGATGGCCGAGCGGTCGCGGGCCGAACAGTCGCGCGAGGCCTCGTCCTCGTAGGTCCACTGGTCGAGCAGCGAGATCGAGACGCGGCCCGGCAGCAGGCTGGGCTCGGCGGCGGTACGGAAGATGACTCGGGCGCCGACCGAGGCGGTGCGGGTGATCTCCGACCAAAGGGCATTGAGCTGGTCGTTCGTCATCCAGTCCTGCGCGTCGAGCAGGACGAAACGATCGACGGTGCTTGCGTCCTTGCCGGCCAGAAATTCGATCAGATTGGCGTGGTGGATGCCGACGCGATCGACATTGTTGCGGATCGCCTTGTAGTTGGCCTCTTCTAGATAGGCGGGCAGGGCGGCCTCACCCGGATTGGGATAGCGACGGGCGAAGGCTTGCCAAGCGAAGTAGTTGTTCTTCAGCGGAAAATCGCAAGCGAGCTTTTCCAGCCGGGCCTTCAGCACGCTGGCCATCGAACCATCGCCCGAGGTGATCAGCGAATCGTACTGCGCCGGCGGAATGCCGAGGCCGAACAGCGAAGCCTTGCGCGAGGTAGCCCAGCGCAACAGCTTCTTGTCGAAGACCGGCGCCAGCTCTTCGTTGAAGAAGCGGCGCTGGTCGGCGAGGCTCTTCGACGCCATGATACCGGCGGGATCGACGCCGAAGAATTTGGCGATGCGGTGGCCCATGGCGATGAACAGGCCGAGCAGGCCGGTCTGGTAGAAATTGCGGTCGAAGACGGTGATGCGCCGGCGGCCGGGCCAGCTGCGACGCTCCCAATAGTGGCGGCTGACCGGGTCGAGATGCGGCGCGATGAAGCGGTCATAGGCTTGCGAATTGTGGCTGGTGCCGGCGGCGCCGAAGAAACGGAACAGATCGCCCTGCGAGGGCAGATGCCGCACCGCCTCCAGCTTCATCCGGTTCAAGGCGATGTGGGCGGCGTTGAGGTCGACCGCATCGACGCGTTCAGGCGAGCGGGTGAGGTAGGCGAGGATGTTGCAGCCGCCCGACGCTATGGTGACGACGCGGTGACCCTGGCCAAGCTGCATGGCCTCCATGTCGACTTCAGGGTCTTCCCAGATCTGCGGATAGACGAGACCGGAAAACAAGAGGGCGAACAGCCGCTCCGAGATGCCGGCCTTCGACAGCGGGCGGTTCTGGTAGACGGCTTTTCCAACTTCCTTGCCGCGGCGAAAAACGAGATCCGAGGAGACGTCCGTCATGGCAAAGTGATTCCCCATTTGCTTTGCCGCAAGCGGGTAACTCAGGGGCATGACAGGCGGGTGACAGCCTGTTGACGCGAGTTCAGGCCTTGCCAAATCCCCCGGGTGTCGGCGTCGTCAGGATGACGGCGTCGCCGGCGTCGAGCACGGTCTGGTCGCAGGCCTTCAGCGTCTCGACGCTGCCGTCCTGGCGGCGGACCTTGGTCGAGCCGACCTCGCCGTCACCGCCGCCGTCGAGGCCTTGCGGCGGGCGGTTGCGGTGCGAGGACAGGATGGCGCATTCCATCTTTTCGAGGAAACGGATGGTGCGCCTGGTGCCGTCACCGGCATCCCATTTGCCTTTGCCGCCGGAGCCTTCGCGAATGTGAAAATCCTCGAGCAGCACGGGAAAGCGCAATTCCAGCACCTCCGGGTCGGTCAGGCGCGAATTGGTCATGTGGGTGTGGACGCCGGATGTGCCGGCAAAGCCGCGGCCGGAGTTCATCCGGCCTGCCGGCGAACCGGAGCAGATGGTCTCGTAATACTGGTACTGCTTGTTGCCGAAGGTCAGGTTGTTCATCGTGCCTTGCGCATTGGCCATGGCGCCCATGGCTCCGAACAGCGCGTTGGTGACATGCTGCGAGGTCTCGACATTGCCGGCGACGACTGCTGCGGGGTAGGCCGGCTTCAGCATCGAGCCGTCGGGGATGATGATGTTGGTGGGCCTGAGGCACCCGGCATTCATCGGGATCATGTCCTCGACCATGACGCGGAAGGCATAGAGCACGGCGGCGCGGGCGACGGGCTCGGGCGCGTTGAAATTGTTCTTCATGACAGGCGAGGTGCCGGTGAAGTCGACGGTCGCTTCGCTCTTTTGCCGGTCGACCGTGATCTTCACCTTGATCACCTGGCCGGTGTCGGTCGGGTATTCATACTGCGAGCTGTTAGGCAGCCTTTCCAGCACGCGGCGCACGCTTTCGGCGGCATTGTCCTGGACATGGCCCATATAGGCCTCGACGACATCGAGGCCGAAATGGGAGACCATTTTGCGCAGTTCCGCCACGCCCTTTTCATTGGCGGCGATCTGCGCCTTTAGGTCGGCGATGTTCTGGTGCGGGTTGCGGGCGGGGTAGGGGTGGTCGGTGAGCAGCGTTTGCAGCTCCGCCTCGCGGAATTTTCCGCGATCGACGACGCGGAAATTGTCGAACAGCACGCCTTCCTCGTCGACCGTGGTGGCAAGCGGCGTCATCGAGCCGGGGGCAGTGCCGCCGATATCGGCATGATGGCCGCGTGAGGCTACGTAGAAGATTACTTCCTCCCCCCTTGAGGGGGAGGTGGCGGCGGAGCCGCCGGAGGGGGTCGTTGCGGCAGTGCTCGACGCTCTTGTGGTGCCTTCTGAGAGGACCCCACCCGGCCGCTGCGCGGCCACCCTCCCCTCAAGGGGGAGGGAAAACACCGGCGTCACCACGGTGATGTCGGGCAGATGCGTGCCGCCATTGTAAGGTGCGTTCAGCGCAAAGACGTCGCCGGGGTGGATGTCGCCGGAGTTCAGCCGGATGATGGTTTCGACCGAGCGATCCATTGAGCCGAGATGCACCGGCATGTGCGGCGCGTTGGCGACCAGCGCGCCGTGGCGGTCGAAGACGGCGCAGGAGAAATCCAGCCTTTCCTTGATGTTGACGGAATAGGCGGTGTTCTGCAGCGTAACGCCCATCTGTTCGGCGATCGACATGAAGAGGTTGTTGAAGACCTCCAGCATCACCGGATCGGCTTCGGTACCGAGGGCAGCCGTGCGAACTTTCCGTTCGGTGCGGCGGATGACGACGTGATTGAGGTTGGTGATTTCGGCCCGCCAGCCCGGCTCGACGACGATGGTCTGGTTCGGCTCGATGATCAAAGCGGGGCCTGCGATCAGGTTGGATGGGCGCAGATTTTCGCGACGATGGATGCCGGCCTCATGCCAGCGGCCCTCGGTGTAGATGCGCCGCGTTCCGGACGCACCCGCTTCAACCCTTGCCGGTCCGGCGGGCGCAACGGCTTCGGCCGTGGTCTCGACGATCTCGGCGCCTTCCACGCCAACGGTCTCGACGATCATCGGCTTGTCATCATAGACGAACCCGAACTGCGCCTTGTGGGCGATTTCGAAATCGCGCCTGGCCTGGAAGATCGAGTCGCCTTCGAAATTCACCGGCAGCGTGGTGTCGGTGCCGTCATAGCGGATGTGCAGCACCGGCTTTGCCGCAATCTTGTCCTCGGCGATGCCTTGCGCTACCAATTCGGCGATGACGGCTTTTTTCAACGTGCCGATGAGGCTGCCCATCTGGGTCCTGGATTCTTCGGCAAGCGGCTTCAGGAGCGCCTGCTGGCGCGACGCGAAAACCGACGACAGGCCGATACCATAGGCTGAGAGCAGACCGGAGAAGGGGTGGATCAGTACCGCCTCCATGCCGAGCGCGTCGGCAACCAGGCAGGCATGCTGGCCGCCGGCGCCGCCAAAACAGTTCAAGAGATATTCAGTGACGTCATAGCCGCGCTGCACGGAGATCTTCTTGATGGCATTGGCCATGTTTTCCACCGCGATGGTGACGAAGCCTTCGGCGACGGCTTCCGGCGTGCGGCCATCGCCGATTTCGACGGCCAGCGCAGCGAATTTTTTGCGCACGGCGGCCACATCGAGCGGCTGGTCCTGGCCTGGGCCGAAAATTGCCGGGAAGAAATCGGGCTGCAGCTTGCCCAGCATGACATTGGCGTCGGTGACGGCCAGCGGGCCGCCGCGCCGGTAGGCGGCGGGGCCAGGATTGGCGCCGGCGGAATCCGGGCCGGCGCGGAAACGGCCGGCTTCGTAGTGCAGGATCGAGCCGCCGCCGGCAGCGACGGTATGGATGCGCATCATCGGCGCACGGATGCGCACGCCGGCGACCTCGGTGTCGAAGGCGCGCTCATACTCGCCGTCATAATGGGCGACGTCGGTCGAGGTGCCGCCCATGTCGAAACCGATGACTTTCTCGAATCCGGCGAGTTTCGCCGTCTCGACCATGCCGACGACACCGCCGGCCGGGCCGGACAGCAGCGCGTCCTTGCCCTGAAACATGTCGGCGGCGGTAAGCCCGCCCGACGACATCATGAACATCAGGCGAGGGTTCTCCCTCCCCCTCGAGGGGAGGGTGGCGGCGAAGCCGCCGGGTGGGGTCGCCGCGGCAGTGCTCGACGCTTTGGTGGTGCCTCCTGAGAGAACCCCCTCTGTCGGCTTTGCCGACTGCCCTTCGCTATGGCTCCGGGCGTTCGTCGCTGAAAAAGCCAAATCGTTGGCTTTTTCTCGGCCTTTGGCCGACCGCTCCTCACCCCCCACAAGTGGGGAGATTGGCGTCGCGCCCAGTTCTCCCGCCACCCTTTGCACATAGCGCGACAGGATCGGCGACAGATAGGCATCGACCACGGTGGTGTCGCCGCGGCCGACCAGTTTGATCAGCGGCGAGACTTCATGGCTGACCGAGACTTGGCTGAACCCGATCTTGCGGCAGACTTTCGCCACCGCCTTCTCGTGGTCGGGATATTTCCAGGCATGCATGAAGACGATGGCCACCGCATCGATGCCGTCGGCCTTCGCCTGTTCGATGGCGGGCCGGCAGGCGGCGATGTCGAGCAAGCGCTCGACCTCGCCATTGGCGCGCACACGCTCGTCGATCTCGATGACTCGCTCGTAGAGCTGTTCGGGAAGGATGATCTCCTTGGCGAAGATGTCCGGCCGCGCCTGATAGGCGATCTTCAGCGCGTCGCGAAAGCCCTTGGTGATGAGCAAAAGCACACGGTCGCCCTTGCGCTCCAGCAGCGCATTCGTGGCAACGGTGGTACCCATCTTGACGTCACCGACTAGGCCCGGAGGAATAGCGGTGCCGGATTTCAGCCCCAGAAGCTCGCGGATGCCGGCTATGGCCGCGTCGGGATAGGCTTCGGGATTTTCCGACAGGAATTTCCTGGGATGCAAACCGCCTTGCGGATCACGTCCGATCACGTCGGTAAAGGTGCCGCCGCGGTCGATCCAAAAATCCCATTTCTTGTCCACGCAGAACTCCGGCATTGCATTTGGGTCCAGACTGTTAGTTCGGCATCGCCCGGCCCGCAATCGGTAGTGCGCGGATGTTACATCAGGAAACGCAACGTTACGAAACTCATGGCCGTTTGATGCATTTTGCCTTCGACCGTTCACCGCAACGTGAGCGTGTGTTGAAGGAGAGATGTCATGAAAAAGCTCATTCTTGCTTCCGTTTCCGCCCTGGCCCTGTTCGGCGTTGCCGCCTGCAGCGACAGCGGTACGGATAACACCACCACCCAGAGCACCAATCCGCCAGCCGCCGAGCCCATGAAGCCGGCGACGCCGGATGCACCGAAGCCTGCAGAACCGGCTCCGGCAACACCTGCTCCTGCCCCCGCGCAGTAGCAGCAGTCCCGGTCACTTTGACGTGACGAGAGAGGAGGCCGGCTTCGCGCCGGCCTTCCTGCGTTTAGGTCGATTCGGGGCTCAAGGGCCTTGAACCGGCTCTTTCCTACGGTTTGGGATCTGGCGCGTCGGCTGCTTGCGTAAATTCGGTCCACTCTGCGGCGCTGTCTTGGCTTGATAGCAATGGCCGGCGGCCCTAATAAGCGCTCATGTCGATTTGGGATCGCCTCGGCGACTTCATCACCCGCGTTTCATCTTCAGCCACGTCCGGCGCAGCCGATGTGGTTGAGGCCGTGCGCACGGTTTTCTCCGGTGACGCTGATCTGCGCCGGCGTGTCGCCTTCTCTGTGGCGATGATTGCGCTGTCAGCCAAGATGGCCAAGGCCGATGGCATCGTCACCCAGGACGAGGTTCGCGCGTTCCAGGAAATATTCGAGGTGCCGCGAGAACAGACCCGCAATGTGGCGCGGCTTTACGATCTGGCCAAGCGCGACGTCGCCGGGTTCGAGACCTATGCCGAGAGTATGGCGCAGATGTGCGGCTCGGGCCATTCGAACTGCGTCATGCTGGAAGACATACTCGACGGTCTGTTCCATATCGCCAAGGCGGACGGGCTGGTGCATGAGCGCGAAGGGATTTTCCTGCACCGTATTGCCGAGATTTTCCGCATCGACGAGGTGCACTACGAGGCCATTATGGCCAGGCACGTCAATCTCGGGGCCGGCGATCCCTATATCGTGCTCGGCATTGAGCGCGGCAAGCCGTTCGAGGAGGTCAGGAAGCGGTACCGCAAGCTGGTCTCCGACAATCATCCGGACCGGCTGATCGCGCGCGGCCTGCCGCAGGAATTCATCAAGATTGCAACGACCAGAGTCGCGGCGATCAACGCGGCCTATGAAATGATCGAGCGGGGCCTCAGGCACGCATGACCGGCTTCTCGCCCGACGAGCCAAGCGCGGAGGTCAGGGTATCGCCGAATTTCGGCCCGCGGCGCGAAACGCTCAGGCCCGACATGATCGTGCTGCACTATACCGGCATGGCGACGGGTGCTGCCGCGGAAGCCTGGCTGTGCGACCCCGCAAGCGAAGTCTCGTCCCACTACCTCGTCCATGAGAACGGTCGCATCATCCAGATGGTGCGCGAAAGCGACCGCGCCTGGCACGCCGGTGCAAGTTCCTGGTTCGGTCGTCGCGACATCAACTCCTGTTCGGTCGGCATCGAAATCGTCAATCCCGGCCATTCGCTCGGCTATTCGGCCTTTCCCAAGCGGCAGGTGGAAGCGGTGATCGGTCTTTGCCTTGGTGTCATCGAACGCCATTCCATTACGGCGCAAAGGGTGCTTGCCCATTCCGACATCGCGCCGGGGCGCAAGATCGACCCGGGCGAGAAATTCCCCTGGAAGGCGCTGTTTGCGGCCGGGGTCGGCCATCTCGTGCCTGCGGCGCCGGTCCGGCGCGGCGCGGTGCTGAAAGCCGGCGATACCGGCGCCGAGGTCGAGGCACTGCAGTCGATGCTGGCGCTCTATGGCTATGGCGTCGAGATATCAGGTGTCTTCGACCGCCAGACCGAAATCGTCGTCGAAGCTTTTCAGCGGCATTTCCGACCACGCCTGGTGGATGGAGTCGCCGACGGCTCTACGTCTAGCACGCTGCAAAGCCTGCTGACTTCCCTTAGGTCAGTTGCGTCTAAATAATCTTTTCCTGATATCCAAGTTACAGCTTGTCACTGAAAGTGAATTGCCTCGCCTTGTTCGACACAAATTCCGCCCTCAAAGGCAGTTCGTGCAAGTTATCGGACCTCCAGCCCCCCGGATGCTCCGATATTGATTAGGCGTTGCTGCGTGAAGATCTTCGCGCGGCCAAACAGAACAGGACCACATGCAGAAATTGACCGTTGTAACGGCAGCTATTGCTGCCGGAGTAATGACTTTTGCCTTCAGCACGGCCGATGCCGCACCAGTGAGCCAGAGGGCAGACCAGGGCTTCATCGCCGCACCCGCCAAGGCCACCATGACGAAGGCAAACCCGAAAGCAAAAAGGGCAACCACCGCGAAAGTGCGCAAAGCAGCCGTGGTGAAGGCCAGAAAAGCCACGGCCAAGAGGCATTTTAAGCGCAACAGGAAGAGCGTCGACCTGACGACGACCGCATCGATCCGCCCAAGCACCGCTGCGGAGTCGACTGCGGCAGCCGCGCTTGGCGGCCAGTATTCGGCAATCATTGCCCGCTATGCTGCGGCCGAAGGCGTGCCGGTGTCGCTGGCCCAGGCGGTCATTAAGATCGAGAGCAACTACCGGCCGAACATCGTCGGCAGCGCGGGTGAAATCGGCCTGATGCAGATCAAGCCGGCAACGGCGCGGATGATGGGGTATAGCGGCTCGGCCAAGGGTCTGTTCGATCCCGACACCAACATCAAATACGGCATGAAGTACCTTGCCATGGCGCGCAATCTCGGCGGCGGCACCACCTGCGGCACGATCCTGAAATACAATGCCGGCCATGCCGCGACGCGGATGAACCCGGTGTCGGCGGCGTATTGCGGCAAGGTCAAGGTGCAGTTGGCGGCATTGGGATCGCCGGCATAAAGTCTGCTTTTTCATTTGCGTTTTGGAACGTGAACCCCTTTATACGCTGTGCCAGCTGGCCGGGCGGCCGCACCCGCAAAGCCGAAAGGCTGCGGGTGAGGAAAGTCCGGGCTCCATGGAGACACGGTGCCGGTTAATGGCCGGCGGGGGCGACCCCAGGGAAAGTGCCACAGAAAGCAAACCGCCACGATTTATCGGGGCAAGGGTGAAAGGGTGGGGTAAGAGCCCACCGCGCGACTGGCAACAGGAGCGGCACGGTAAACCCCACCGGGAGCAAGACCGAATAGGGACGGTGCGAGGGGAAACCTTCGAGGGCTGTTTCCGGCTCACCGTCCGGGTAGGTTGCGTGAGGCGGATGGCAACATGCGCCCAAGATGAATGGCCGCCACGTTCTCGCCCCGAAAGGGGCGAGGGCCATACAAAACCCGGCTTACAGGCCAGCTGGCAATTTCTCCCCCATATCGCGATTAATCCTTTGGATCAGCAGTCTGCGCCTTCGGGCGCAGCTGGCGATTCAGGTGCTTGAGCGATTGAATCAAGTACGCATGCTGGGGTCGAGACAAACGCATCCTTGGGTAGTGTGCTGAGAGTTCTGCAAATTCGCTGAGAGGGGGCGGTCATGGCAGGCTGGTGATTGTTCACGTCACCTGATTCCCGCGAAGGAACGCCACCATGACCAAGACTGAAGTTAAGACCGCCAGCGCTGCCGTCAAAGACATTTTGCTTTCGAACCCGGATGGATTGCACGAAGTGCTCCGTGCGGTGATGCAGGAGGTGCTTGAGGCCGAGATGGACGAGGCGCTGGGTGCCTCGAAGAGCGAGCGCACGCCCGAACGGCTTGGCTATCGCTCGGGCTATTACGGCCGTACCCTTGTGACGCGGGTCGGCAAGCTCGAGCTGCGGGTTCCGCAGGACCGGGCCGGGCGCTTCTCCACCGAGCTGTTCGAGCGCTACCAGCGTTCCGAGCGGGCCTTGGTGGCGACACTGGCCGAGATGTATGTCCAGGGCGTGTCGACCCGCAAGGTGAAGGCGATCACGGAAGAACTGTGCGGCCATGCCTTCTCGGCCTCGTCGATCTCGGCCATCAACAAGCGGCTGGACGAGAGCCTCGCTGCCTTTGCCAGGCGCCCCCTTCAAGAGCCGTTTCCTTACCTCATCCTCGATGCGCGCTACGAGAAGGTGCGTGAAGCCGGTGTTGTCATGAGCCAGGCGGTGCTGATCGCGGTCGGTATCGACTAGGACGGAAGGCGCCAGATCCTGGCCGTGGAGATGGCCAATCGCGAGAGCCGCTCGGCCTGGAGGGACTTCCTCGTCGGCCTCAAGGCGCGCGGCCTCAAGGGCGTCGAGTTGGTTGTGTCCGACGATCACGCCGGCCTGGTGGCAGCGATCGGCGAGGTGATCCCCGAAGCAGCATGGCAACGCTGCTACGTGCACTTCCTCAGGAACGCGCTCGATCATCTGCCGAGGAAGCACGGCGACGACTGCCTGCAGGAATTGCGCTGGCTCTACGACCGGCGCGATCTCGCAGAGGCCAGGGCTGATCTTGCCGCATGGCTTGCCAAATGGTCGGCACGCTATCCGCGCCTGACAGGCTGGGCCGAGGATGCCATCGAACAAACCCTGACCTTCTTCAGGCTGCCGAGACAGCACCACAAGCATCTCAAATCCACCAACATGCTGGAGCGGCTCAACGAGGAAATCCGCCGGCGCACCTATGTCGTGCGCATCTTCCCCAACACCGAAAGCTGCCTGCGCCTGGTCAGGGCGTTGGCCGTCGAGACCAATGAAAACTGGATGGAGGCCAACCGATACATCAACATGGACGACCTGCGCGAGCACAAGAAGCTCGCTCTGCGCCAAGCCGCATGACCAGCATCATGGCCGCCCCTTTTTGCAGAACTTGACGCACACAACCCATCCTTGAAGCTGGTACGATTTAATCGTACCATGATTGTCATGGTTTGATCAGGAGCGCATCATGGGTCACGTCGACAAACGCAGCATCACGCTTTCGCCGGAACTGGCGGCGGCGGTCGACGATGTCGTGGCCGCCGGCGAATATGCCTCGGCCAGCGAAGTCATCCGTGATGCGCTGCGGCAATGGAAAGACCGCCGCGATCTTCTCGGCTACACGGTCGAGGAATTGCGCAGGCTGGTTCAGGAGGGGATCGACAGCGGACCGGCGGTGGACGGCCAGCCCTTCATGGACCGGCTGCGAGCCAAATATCACAGGATGTCGGAAGCTGCAGGCTCGGAAGAGTGAAATATCGGCTGCTTCTCAGGCGATATCAGATGTCGAAGGCATCGGTGACTACATTGCGGAACATAGCCCAAAGGGAGCCATGCGCCTTGTGGACGCTTTGGAGAGGCGCTGGACACTGCTCACCTTGCACCCGTTCTCAGGTGCGCCGCGCGATGATATCGCGCCCGGCATTCGTCATCTGATCGTCGGCGAATATGTCACTCTGTATCGCATGGGCGAAGACGCGATCGAGATCGTCCGCGTTTTGCACGGCAGGCGCGATATTGGCGCCGATGACTTGGTGACCTAACCGCCAGCTCAGATGCCGATCTTGTCCAGCGATGCCTCGATCGCCTGCCAGAGTTCTTCCACCGGCTCGCAGCCCACCGACAGGCGCACGAAGCCGGGCGGAACCGAATCTCCTCGCTTGGCCCGCCGCTCGGCGGAGGTGTGGACACCCCCGAACGACGTTGCCGCCTGCATCAGCGTGCAGTTGTTGATGAAATCCTCGGCCTTTTCCTGGGAGAGGAGTTCGAAGGACATGAGGAAGCCGAAGCGCTCCATCTGCGCCCGGGCGAGGTTGTGCGACGGGTCGCCCTCCAGCCCGGGGTAGCGCAAGCCGCTAACGGCGCGATGGTTTTTCAGGCGCTTCGCGATCACCTCGGCAGAAGAACACATGCGGTCGAAGCGTACCTCCAGCGTCTCCAGGCCGCGATGCACCAGCCAAGCCTCGAACGGGCCGGGAATGCCGCCCGCGGTCTCGCGCCAGCCGGTGACGTCCGCGATGATGTCTGGATTGCGGCTGGCGACATGGCCGAACAGCACGTCGGAATGCCCGTTGGCCGCCTTGGTGTCGGCAGCAACGACGATGTCGGCGCCGAGATCGAGCGGGCGCTGGCCGAACGGCGTCATCGTGGTGTTGTCGACGACGACGATCGCGCCCGCTTGGTGCGCGGCCTCGGCGACCGCTGTGATGTCGCAAATGTCCAATCGCGGATTTGACGGGGTTTCAACGTAGACAAGGCGGTAGCCGTCGAAGCCGCCGTCGAGGAATGTAGCTGTCGGCCGCAGATCATAGGCGACGCCGAAGGGCTTGAGGAAACGTTCGGCCAGCGCGCGTGTGGCATGGTAGCCGTCCGAAGGCAAAAGCACGCGGTCGCCGGATTTCAACAGGCCGAAAAACACCGCCGAGATTGCCGCCATTCCTGAGGGGAAGCCGACGCATGGCGCGTCTTCGAGATGCGCCAGCATGTGCTCGACTGCATCCCAGGTGGCGTTGCTGTAACGGCCGTACTGACTGTAGCCGGCGCCGTCGCCCGGGTTGTGGAAAATAGCGGCCATGGTCAGCGGCAATGGGATGGGGTCGCCTTTGGCAAGTCCGTCGCGACGCAGATGGGCAAGGGAGGCCGCGCGGGACCTGGCTGTTTCGGACATGGATTTCTGACCTTGTTGCTCAGCGAAAAGACTGACGACGCTATTCGCGGCAGTGATGCGCGGCAAGCCGCTTCCGCTTGGGCCAGCCCGCTCTAAACGGTTCGTTAGGCTTAATGGGAGATAAAGACGGGAGTGTTGTCAGAGCTGCTCTCACCGGTTGTGGCGCGCGCGTTTGTGAAGCCTGTTCCCGTTGACGCCCATAGTGCCCCATGATATCCCATTTCGATACCAAAGCCTTCGTTCCGCGTCAGGGTAAAGCGTACGCCAATCGGGCAGCCGCGGCGGCTGTGCGTTTGCGGGGTTTTGCCGCTGGGATCGAAGCGGATTTTCGGCAGGGGACGCGCTTCGGCGCGGACGAAAACATGGAGAGGGGTGCGGCGGCGGAAGCGGCTGCAGCGTGTCATGGACCGGTTTCTGTCAAGCGCGGTGAACAGGATCGATGCGAAGGGGCGGGTCTCCGTTCCGGCGCATTTCCGCGCTGTCGTGCAGAAACGCGGCTATTCGGAGCTCTACGCGCTGCGCGGCCTGGACGTGCCTGCGATGGATGTCGGCGGGCTCGATCTGCTCGACCGCTACGAGCAGCGCATCGCGCTGGAAGACCCTTTTTTGCAGACGGCGGACGATATGTCGTTCTTCTGCCATGGCGACGGGACGTTCCTGAAGCTCGATCAGGATGGCCGCATCACGATGAGCGATTTCATCCGCGAGCATACGGGCATCACGAGCGAAGTGGCCTTTGTCGGCCGTGGCAATTTCTTTCAAGTTTGGGAGCCTGGACGGCTGGCCGCCTATGGGGCGCAGGCGCGCGCTCGGCTTTTGCAGCTTCGGCAGGGGACGAAGGCTCACGAGGCCAAGGCTGGGGAGCGGCCGGAATGATGGCGGATCACGGCGATGATCTCAGCGCCGTTGGCGGACCGGTCCGCCACATTCCGGTCCTCCTCGCCGAAGTGCTGGAGGCGCTCTCACCCAAAGCCGGCGATGTGATCGTCGACGGCACGTTTGGCGCCGGCGGCTACACCAAGGCGATCCTGGCGAGCGGCGCCTCGGTGGTGGCGATCGATCGCGATCCCGATGCGATTGCCGCCGGGCGCGGCCTGGAACAGCAATCCGGCGGCAGGCTAAGGCTGGTGCAGGCGCCATTTTCGACGCTGGACGAGCAGGTCGAAAGCGCCGACGGCGTTGTCCTCGACATCGGCATTTCCTCCATGCAGGTCGACCAGCCCGAGCGCGGCTTTTCGTTCCGCACCGACGGGCCGCTCGACATGCGCATGGCGCAGGCGGGCTTGAGTGCTGCCGACGTCGTCAATTCGTTCAAGATAGGCGACCTTGCCCGCATCTTCGGCTTCCTCGGCGAAGAGCGGAATGCCGGCCGCATTGCCCGCATGATCGAGTCACGCCGCGAAAAACGTCCGTTCGAGCGCACGCTCGATCTCGCCGACGCCATCGAAACGCATATCGGCCGCGCGCCGAAGGACAAGATTCATCCGGCCACCCGCGTCTTCCAGGCGCTGCGCATTTTCGTCAATGACGAGTTGAGCGAATTGGCCAAGGCTCTGGTGGCGTCGGAGCGGATATTGAAGCCCGGCGGGCGGCTTGCCGTGGTGACGTTCCATTCGCTGGAAGACCGCATCGTCAAGCGCTTCATCGCCGACCGCGCCGACGTCGCCACCGGCTCACGTCATTTGCCCGAGGCGCACGCGCGCACCGCGACCTTCCGCAAGGCCGGTGGCGGCGTGACGGCAGGCGATGCCGAAGTCACTGCCAATCCGCGGGCGCGCTCGGCCAGGCTGCGTGCCGCCATCCGCACCGAGGCGCCAGCGCGCGCCGGTGATCTCACCGTTTTCGGACTTCCAAAACTTCCCGGCATCCAGGCGCCGCGAGAGAGGTGAACACGTGTTTCGAACCAGCGACATAGTCCTGATCGCCGTCATGGTCTCGGCCGCGGCCCTGACCTACAAGGCCAAGCGCGAGGCCGAGGAACAGCTGGCTTCGGTGCAGAAGATCGAGGCGCAGATCCGCTATGAGGAGGACACGATCGACCTGCTCAAGGCCGACTGGAGCCTGCTGACCCAGCCGTCGCGCCTGCAGAAGCTGGCTGAAATCTACAAATCGCAGCTCGCACTCGAGCCGGTCAATGCGCGGCAGATCGTCGGGCTCGACGACCTGCCGGCAAAACCGCTCAACATCGAGGACCTGTCGTCGCAGCGGCTTGGCGGCATGGCCGACAATTCCGGCAAAGGACCAGCCGACAAGGATCCCGTGGTCACCGGAGCCATCGTCCAATGATCGCTGGATTTCCAATGCGCGCCAAACTTCCGTCGGTCGGCAAATTGCTGAAGCGCCGCGCGCGGACCGGCGAGGACGGCTCCATCGTGGTCGAAGGCGCGCGCAAGGCGACCGGCGGCAAGGCCAAGACCCGCATCGTGATGACGATGGCGGTGTTCTTCGGCATCTATTCGACCATCGCCGGGCGGCTGGTCTATCTCGGTTTCCAGTCCCCCGACATGTCGAATGGGCCGCAAAGCCGGGTGACGGCGTCGCGTCCCGATATCGTCGACCGCAACGGCGAGGTGCTGGCGACCGACATCAAGACGGCATCGCTGTTTGCCGAGCCGCGCCGCATCGTCGATGCCGACGAGGCGATCGAAAAGCTGTCGACCATTCTGCCCGACATCGACCCCGAGCAGACCTATCACAAGCTGAAGAGCGGCGCCGGCTTCGTCTGGCTGCAGCGGCAGCTGACGCCCAAGCAGCAGGCCGACATCATGCAGCTCGGCATTCCCGGAATCGGCTTTCGCACCGAAAAGCGCCGCTTCTATCCGGCCGGCGTGACCTCGTCCTACATTGTCGGCCTCACCAACATCGACAATCAGGGCATCTCCGGCATGGAGAAATACATTGACGAGCAGGGCTTAAGCGACCTGCAGGCCTCAGGCCTTGCGATCGCCAAGGATCTGAAGCCGGTTCAGCTGTCGATCGACCTGCGCGTCCAGCATGTGGTGCGCGACGAGATTGCCGCCGGCCTCGAGCGCTATCGGGCCATGGGCGCCGGCGCCGTCGTGCTCAACATCAAGACCGGCGAAGTGGTGGCGATGGCCTCGGTGCCGGATTTCGATCCGAACAATCCCTTCAATGCGCAGGACAAGGATCGGCTGAACCGCATGTCGGCCGGCCTCTACGAGATGGGCTCGACCTTCAAGAGCTTCACCTCGGCCATGGCGCTCGATTCCGGCAAGGCGAACATGAACAGCCGTTTCGACGCCTCGCACCCAATCCGGGTCGGCCATCAGGCCATCCACGATTTCCATGGCAAGAACCGCGTGCTGTCATTGCCGGAGGTGTTCCTTTACTCTTCCAATATCGGATCGGCCCGTGAGGCCGAAATGGTCGGCATCGAGGGGCACCGCGAATTCCTGCATCGCCTTGGCCTTCTGGACAGGATGCAGACCGAACTGCCTGAGGTCGCCCGCCCGACCGAACCGAAGGTCTGGAAGCAGGTCAACTCCTTCACCATCGCCTTCGGCCATGGCGTGTCGACGACGCCGCTGCAGGCGGCCGTCGGCTGCGCGGCGCTGATGCAGGGCTATTTGATCCCGCCGACTTTCCTGGTCCGCAGCGAGCAGGATGCCATGGCGGTGGCCAAGAGAGTGGTCAGCGAAAAGACTGTGGAGGGCATGCGCTACCTCTACACGCTCAATGCCGAGAAAGGCTCGGCCAGAAACGCCAGGACCCCCGGCTACCGCGTTGGCGGCAAGACCGGAACCGCCGAGAAGGTGATCAATGGCCGCTACTCGAAGGAACTGAATTTCAACACCTTCGTCGCCGCCTTCCCGATGGACGATCCGCAGTATCTGGTGTTTACGATCGCCGACGCTCCGCACCCGGAAAAGCCCGGAATGACTGACGTCGCCGCCAACAATGCGGGTGTCATGGCCGGAAACATCATCAGGCGGGCAGCCGCCATGCTTGGCGTGAAGCCAGATTTCAGCCATGAAAATGGCGCAACGCTGGTTTCCTATCAGTGATTCTTAGGGCGCGCCGGCAACTGCGCGCCATTTTGTTGAGATAAACGGGGTTCGATGCACCTGAGAGATTTAGCCGGTATCCTGCCTGTCGAGGGAACATCTTCCCGCGATGTGGAGGTAACCGGGATTTCGTCGGATTCCCGCACGGTCAAGACCGGCGTGGTCTTTTTCGCGCTCGCCGGCAGCAAGGCGGATGGTTCGGCCTATGCCGCCGATGCGGCAAAGCGCGGCGCAGCGGCGGTTGTCGTGGGCAAGGCCGGCGCCATTTCCGGTCTGTCCGTCCCGGTGCTCAGCGTCGACGACCCACGCCTGGCGCTGGCGCTGAGCGCGGCACGTTTCTTCGGCAGCCAGCCGGAGACCATGGTCGCGGTTACCGGCACCGCAGGCAAGACCTCGGTCGCCGCCTTCACCAGGCAGATCTGGGAGCAGGCCGGCTTTGCAGCCGCGTCCATTGGCACCACCGGCGTGGTGGCGCCGGGCCGCAACGATTACGGTTCGTTGACCACACCCGATCCAGTGGCTTTGCACCAGTTGCTCAAGGAATTGGCGGAGGCCGGCGTCACACACGCCTCGATGGAGGCTTCCAGCCATGGTCTCGACCAGCGCCGTCTCGATGGCGTCAAGCTCGCCGCGGGCGGTTTCACCAATCTCGGCCGCGACCATATGGACTATCATCCGACGGTCGAGGACTACCATCGCGCCAAATTGCGCCTGTTCGACACGCTGCTGCCGAAAGGCGCGCCGGCGGTCATCTTTGCCGACGATCCGTGGTCGGCGCCGACCATCCAGGCTGCGCAGGCCGCGGGGCTCAATGTGCTGACTGTCGGCCGCCATGGCGATTTCCTGCGCCTGAAGCGGGTCGAGCACGAGCGCCACCGCCAGCGCGCCGAGGTCGAAGCTGACGGCGTGCTCTACGAGATCGACCTGCCGCTCGCCGGCGACTTCCAGATCGCCAATGCCCTGGTTTCGGCAGGGCTGGCCATTTCCACCGGAACGCCGGTCGCCAAAGCTTTGATGGCATTGGAGAAACTCCAGGGTGCGCCGGGACGGCTCGACCTGGTCGGCGCCACCGCCAATGGCGCGCCCGTCTATGTCGACTATGCCCACAAGCCGGATGCGCTGGAAAATGTACTGGCCGCCGTGCGCCCGTTCACCACCGGCCGCGTCATCGTCGTGTTCGGCTGCGGCGGCGACCGCGACCGGGGCAAGCGGCCGATCATGGGCGGAATCGCCACGCGGCTGGCCGATGTCGTCATCGTCACCGACGACAATCCGCGCTCGGAAGTGCCGGAAACGATCCGTGCCGCGATCCTGGCAACCGCGCCCCGCGCGATTGAAATCGGCGACCGCCGCAAGGCGATCCACGAAGCGGTCGCCATGCTCAAAGCGGGCGATACGCTGATCGTTGCCGGGAAGGGCCATGAAGAGGGCCAGACCATCGGCGCCGAGACGTTTCCCTTCTCCGACCACGAGGAAGTCCGCTCGGCGCTGCGGGAGCGGGCCGCATGAGCGTGCTCTGGACTTCCGAGGCGCTGGTCGACGCCATGGGCGGTCGGCCGCTCGGGCCGATGCCGGAGGGAATTTCGGGGATCTCGATCGACAGCCGCAGCCTGCAGCCGGGCGACGCCTTCTTCGCCATCAAGGGCGAGGCGATGGACGGCCATGACTTCGCGACCGCGGCGATCAAGGCCGGCGCCGGCGTTCTGGTCGTCGCCGAGGGCAAATTGCCGTCGCTTGGGCGGCTGACGGCGCCGATGATCGTCGTGCAGGATGTGCTGGCAGCACTGGAGAAACTCGGTGTTGCCGCCCGCGCCCGTTCCAGCGCAAAAATCATCGCGGTGACCGGATCGGCCGGCAAGACCACCACCAAGGAGGCGCTGCGTCATGTGCTGTCGGCCGTCGGCACGGTGCATGCTTCGGCGCAGTCCTTCAACAATCATTGGGGCGTGCCGCTGACGCTGGCGCGCATGCCCGGCGATTGCGACTATGCGGTGTTCGAGATCGGCATGAACCATCCGGGCGAGATCCGGCCGCTGGTCAAGATGGTCCGGCCACATGTGGCCATCGTCACGATGATCGCCGCGGCGCATCTCGGCTTCTTTAGAAATCTCGACGAGATCGCCAAGGCCAAGGCCGAGATTTTTGAAGGCATCGAGCCCGGCGGTGCGGCCTTGCTCAACCGCGACGATGCGCGATGGAAGCTGCTCGACAAGATGGCGCGAGCCGCCGGCGTCGAACATGTCTTTGGCTTCGGCGAGAATGCACGGTCGACCTACAAGCTGACCAAATGCGAGCTGCATGCCGATCATTCCGACATCACCGCCAGGATCGGCGGGCAGGATGTGACGGCGCGCATCGGCGCGCCCGGCCGCCACATGGTACAGAACGTCCTGGCGGTGCTCGGCGCCGCGCATTTGGTTGAAGCCGACATCGCAAAGGTGGCGGAAGCGCTGGCCGATCTCTCCGCCGAACGCGGCCGTGGCAAGCGCCATGTGCTGCGCCATCCCAAGGGACTGATCACACTGATCGACGAGAGCTACAACGCCAATCCGGCCTCGATGGCTGCTGCCATGGCGCTGCTCAATGCGACGCCTGTCACGGGCGAGGGCCGGCGCATCGCCGTGCTCGGCGACATGCTCGAACTCGGCGACCATTCGGCCAAGCTGCATGCAGCCCTGGCCGAACTGATCGTCGGGACCGGCACGCACACGGTCTTTCTCGGCGGCCCGGAAATGCGGGCGCTGGCAGACATCCTGCCCGACGAGATCAAAACGGAATACCGCGCCGGCGCCGAGGAATTGAAGCCGCTGCTGCTGTCGACGCTGGAGGCCGGCGACGTGGTGATGATCAAATCGTCGAAAGGCATCGGCTTTTCAAAGCTGGTCGAGGCCTTGCTCGGCAAATATCCGGCGGAAGCCGCAGGCACGAAACAGAACTAGTCCGGGGAACGGAATCGTATGTTTACATTGCTCGTCGATTTTGCGGACAAGGTCTCGGTCTTCAATGTCTTCCGCTACATAACTTTCCGCACCGGCGGTGCGCTGATCACCTCGGCGCTGATCGTCTTCATCTTCGGGCCGACCATCATCAATTCGCTTAGGCTGCGGCAAGGCAAGGGCCAGCCGATCCGCGCCGATGGCCCGCAGACGCATTTCAAGAAGGCCGGCACGCCGACGATGGGCGGGCTGATGATCCTGTGCGGCATCGTCGGCTCGTCGCTTCTATGGGCGAACCTCTCCTCGATCTATGTCTGGGTGGTGCTCTTGGTGACGCTGGGCTTCGGTTCGATCGGCTTTTACGACGACTATCTCAAGGTAACCAAGCAGTCGCATCTCGGCTTTTCCGGCAAGGCGCGGCTGGCGTTGGAATTCGTCATCGCCGGCATCGCCGCCTGGGCGATCATGCATAATGGCCAGGCGCCGTTCTCGTCGTCGCTGACCTTCCCCTTCGCCAAGGAATTCATCATCAATCTCGGCTGGTTCTTCGTGCCGTTCTCTTGCTTCGTCATTGTCGGCGCCGGCAATGCGGTGAATTTGACCGATGGCCTCGACGGGCTGGCGATCGTGCCGATCATGATTGCGGCGGCATCCTTTGGCGTCATCGCCTACCTCTCCGGCAATGCGGTGTTCGCCGAATATCTGCAGATCCATTTCGTGCCCGGCACCGGCGAGCTGGCTGTCGTGCTTGGCGCCGTCATCGGCGCCGGCCTCGGCTTCCTCTGGTTCAACGCCCCGCCGGCGGCGATCTTCATGGGCGACACCGGTTCGCTGGCCATGGGTGGCCTGATCGGTACGGTCGCGGTCGCCACCAAGCACGAGATCGTGCTGGTCATCGTCGGCGGATTGTTTGTCGTGGAAATCCTGTCGGTCATCATTCAGGTCGGCTACTTCAAGATGACCGGCAAGCGCGTGTTCCTGATGGCGCCGATCCATCATCATTTCGAAAAGCTCGGCTGGACCGAAAGCCAGGTGGTGATCCGCTTCTGGATCATCGCCGTCATCCTGGCGCTGGTCGGCCTGTCGACCCTCAAGCTGAGATAGGAACCCGCTTGATCCCCGCCGCATCCTTTTCGGGCAAACGCGTTTCGCTCTTCGGCCTCGGTGGCTCGGGGATCGCCACGGCGCGCGCGCTGATCGAGGGCGGCGCCGACGTGCTCGCCTGGGACGACAATCCCGATAGCGTCGCCAAGGCCGCTGGCCAAGGCATTGCGACCGCCGATCTGCGCGGCGCCGACTGGTCGAAATTCTCGGCCTTCGTGCTCTCGCCCGGCGTGCCGCTGACGCATCCCAAGCCGCACTGGACGGTGGAGTTGGCGCGTGGCTCCGGCGTCGAGGTGATCGGCGATATCGAATTGTTCTGCCGCGAGCGGATTGCGCGCGCGCCTGATGCGCCGTTCATCGCTATCACCGGCACCAACGGCAAGTCGACGACCACGGCGCTGACCGCGCATATCCTCAAATCGGCAGGGCGCGACACGCAGATGGGCGGCAATATCGGCCGGGCCATCATGACGCTCGATCCACCGCAGGCTGACCGGGACTATGTCGTCGAGTGTTCGTCCTACCAGATCGATCTCGCGCCCTCGATCAACCCGACGGCCGGCATCCTGCTCAACCTGACGCCCGACCATCTCGACCGCCACGGCACCATGCAGCACTACGCTTCGATCAAGGAGCGGCTGGTCGCCGGCAGCGAGACAGCCATTGTCGGCGTCGACGATAGCTGGTGCGCGCAGATCGCCGACCGGCTGGAGAGGGCGGGCCGACAGGTGATCCGCATCTCCAAGCGGCTGCCGCTGACCGACGGTTATTTCGCCGATGGCTCCGATCTGATGGAAGCCGTGCATGGCCGTTACAGCCGCGTCGCCTTCCTCGAAGGCATCGGTTCGTTGCGCGGCCAGCACAATGCGCAGAACGCGCTTGCCGCCGTCGCCGCCTGCCTCAGGGTCGGCTTGAGCCTCGGCAAGATCCAGGCGGGACTGGAAAGCTTTCCCGGGTTGGCGCATCGCATGGAGCAGGTCGGCCGCAAGGATCATGTGCTGTTCGTCAACGATTCCAAGGCGACCAATGCCGATGCGGCGGCACCGGCGCTGTCGAGTTTTTCGCGCATTTACTGGATCGCCGGCGGACTGCCCAAGGAAGGCGGCATCGAGCCGCTGCGCGGTTTCTTCCCGCGCGTCGCCAAGGCCTATCTGATCGGCGAGGCGGCGCCCGCATTCTCGGCGACGCTCGGCGAAGCCGTGCCCTATGAAATCTCGGGCACCCTGGCCGCCGCGGTCGACCATGCCGCGAAAGACTCGGCCAAGGATGACAACGGCGAGGTGGTGGTACTGCTGTCGCCGGCCTGCGCCAGTTTCGACCAGTTCAAGAATTTCGAAGTTCGCGGCGAAGCCTTCAGGCAAGCTGCGAATGCTATCGAGGGCGTGAAACCCATCGGAGGGGCACGATAATGCAAAGCCGTCTCGACAAAAGCCCGGTTGCAACCTGGTGGTGGACGATCGATCGCTGGTTCCTGGCGGCGTTCCTGTCGCTGATGGGGCTTGGCATCGTCTTGTCCTTTGCGGCAAGCCCGGCGGTGGCCGAACGCATCGGCCTCGACAGTTTCCACTTTGCCACCAGGCAGATCATCTTCACCGTGCCGGCGCTCGGCGTGATGCTGGCAGTGTCCTTCCTGGAATCGCGGCAGATCCGGCGCATGGCGCTGATCATCCTGGGGATCATGCTGGTGCTGATGGTCGCCGTGCTCTATATCGGCGTCGAGGTGAAAGGCGCGCGGCGCTGGGTGTCGTTTGTCGGCATGTCGATCCAGCCGTCGGAATTTCTGAAACCCGCCTTCGTCATCGTCTGCGCCTGGCTGTTCGCCGAACACAAGCGCCAGCCCGACATTCCGGGCAATTTGTTTGCCATGCTGCTGCTGATCCTGGTCATCTCGCTTCTGGTGGCGCAGCCCGATCTCGGCCAGACCATGCTGGTGACCGGCACCTGGGGCGTCATGTTCTTCATGGCCGGCCTGCCCTGGCTATGGATCATCGCGCTTGGCGCCACCGGCGCCGGCGGCCTGTTTGCCGCTTATACGGTGTTCCCGCACGTCGCCGCCCGCATCGACAAATTCCTGACCGGCGAAGGCGACACGTTCCAGGTCGACATGGGCCGCGAGGCGCTGATCAACGGCCACTGGTTCGGCGTCGGGCCGGGCGAGGGCACGGTCAAGCGGGTCATTCCCGACGCGCATGCCGACTTCGTCTTTTCGGTCGCCGGCGAAGAGTTCGGGCTGATCATGTGCTTCTTCATCATGTCGATCTTCGCCTTCATCGTGCTGCGCGGCCTCAGCACGGCGCTGAAGGAACATGATGATTTCACCCGCTACGCCGTCGGCGGTCTCGTCACCGTGTTCGGCCTGCAGTCGGTCATCAACATGTGCGTCAACCTGCAACTGATGCCGGCCAAGGGCATGACGCTGCCTTTCATCTCCTATGGCGGCTCCTCGCAGATCGCCATTGCCATCTCGATGGGCATGGTGCTGGCGCTGACCCGCAAGCGACCGGAAAAGCGCAAGCAGATGGGCTTTGCCCTGTCGCAGCGCGCCCTGCCGGCGGAGTGATATGGCGCGGGGTGTCATCCTTCTCGCGGCGGGCGGAACAGGCGGACATTTGTTTCCGGCCGAGGCGCTGGCGCATGAGCTGATCGAGCGCGGCTGGAGCGTGCATCTGGCGACGGACGACCGCGCCGAGCGCTTTGCCGGCCATTTCCCGGCCGCCGCCATCCATCCGATCCAGTCGGCGACGATGGGCTCGAAAAACCCTGTCGCGCTGCTTGGCGCGTTCTGGAAGATCTGGCGCGGCGTGCGCCAGGCCTCCGCCGTCATCGCCAGGATCAAGCCTGATGCGGTCGTCGGCTTTGGCGGTTATCCGACCTTGCCACCGCTCTATGCCGCGACACGGCGCAAGCTGCCGACGCTGATCCATGAGCAGAACGCAGTGATGGGCCGCGCCAACCGGGCGCTGTCCGGGCGCGTCGATGCCATCGCCGGCGGATTCCTGCCGCAAGATGAAAGCGCCACAGGCGCCAAGACGGTGACGACAGGCAATCCGGTCAGGCCGCCAATCCTGGAGGCGGCCAAGACGCCCTACACCGCATCCAAAGGGGCGGATCCGTTCAGGCTCCTGGTGTTCGGTGGCAGCCAGGGCGCGCAGTTCTTTTCCGACGCCATGCCGACGGCGATCGCACTTCTGCCGGAGGCGCAGCGCAAGCGGCTGGTGATCACCCAGCAGGCCCGCGCCGACGACGTGGCGCGGGTGAAGGCCGGCTATGCGGCACTCGGCGTCCATGTCGAGGTCTCGCCCTTCTTCACCGATATGGCACAGCGCATGGGCGCGGCGCATCTGGTAATCTCGCGCTCCGGCGCCTCGACGGTTTCGGAGATCGCCGTCATCGGCCGGCCGGCGCTGCTGGTGCCTTATCCCTATGCGCTGGATCACGATCAGGCGGCGAACGCAGCCGCCCTTGCCGCGGCGGGCGGCGGCGAGGTGCATCCGCAATCGTCACTGTCGCCGGAGCGCATCGCGGCTCTCATTGGCGGGCTGATGGACACTCCCGAGCGGCTGACGGCCATGGCTGCCGGAGCGAAGTCGGCTGGCCGGCCGAACGCGGCACGGTTGCTCGCTGATCTCACAGAGGCTATTGCGTCCAGAAAAACCGTTTCGGATTTCAGGAAAGGGACGCATTGATGAAGATGCCGCAGACCATCGGCCTTGTGCATTTCATCGGCATTGGCGGCATCGGCATGAGCGGCATCGCCGAGGTTCTGCACAATCTCGGCTACAAGGTGCAGGGTTCGGACCAGGCCGACAGCGCCAATGTCCAGCGGCTGCGCGACAAGGGCATCGAATGCTTTGTCGGCCACAAGGCCGAGAATATCGGCGCGGCCGAAGTGGTGGTCGTCTCCACCGCGATCAAGAAATCCAATCCCGAGCTGAAGGCCGCGCGCGAAAAACTGCTGCCGATCGTGCGCCGGGCCGAGATGCTGGCCGAACTGATGCGCTTCCGCCAGGCGGTCGCGATCGGTGGCACGCATGGCAAGACCACAACCACGTCGATGGTGGCGACGCTGCTCGATGCCGGCGGGCTCGACCCGACGGTGATCAATGGCGGCATCATCAATGCCTATGGCACCAATGCCCGTATGGGCGATGGCGAGTGGATGGTGGTCGAAGCCGACGAAAGCGACGGCACCTTCCTCAAGCTGCCGGCCGAGATCGCCGTCGTCACAAACATCGATCCCGAGCATCTGGACCATTATGGCAGTTTCGACAAGGTGCGCGAGGCGTTCCGGCAATTCGTCGAGAACGTGCCGTTCTACGGTTTTGGCGTGATGTGCACCGACCATCCGGAAGTACAGGCGCTGGTCAGCCGCATCGAGGACCGCCGCGTCATCACCTATGGCGAGAACGCGCAGGCCGATGTGCGTTTCACCAACCACCGGATGGCCGGTGCCGTCTCGGCATTCGACGTGGTGATCCGCGACCGCAAGACCGGCGGCCAGACGACGATATCGGATCTGCGGCTGCCGATGCCCGGCCGCCACAACGTCTCCAACGCCACCGCCGCAATTGCGGTCGCGCATGAACTCGGCCTATCGGCCGAAGCGATCAAGAAAGGGCTGTCGTCCTTTGCCGGCGTCAAGCGGCGCTTCACCCACACCGGCTCGTGGAACGGCGTCGACATCTTCGACGATTACGGCCACCACCCGGTCGAGATCACGGCGGTGTTGAAAGCGGCGCGCAGCGCCACCAAGGGCCGCGTCATCGCCATTGCGCAGCCGCACCGCTTCACCCGGCTGCACGATCTGTTCGACGAGTTTTCGGTCTGTTTCAACGATGCCGACACGGTGATGGTGGCGCCGGTCTATGCGGCGGGCGAGGAGCTGATCGACGGCGTGACCTCGGAGGCGCTGGTGTCGCGCATCCGCTCCGGGGGCCATCGCGATGCGCGCTACGTCGAAACCCCTGCCGCGATTTCGCCCGTCATCCGCGCGTTGGCGAAACCGGGCGACTTCGTCATCTTCCTGGGCGCCGGCAACATCACCCAATGGGCCTATGCGCTGCCTGGGGAACTCGGCGGTACCGTCTCATGATGCGCGGCCAGGACCTGCTCGACAAACTTGGCGACCGGCTTGCCGGCCTGCGCGGCCGCATCACGCCCAATGCCGAGATGGACAAGATCACCTGGTTCCGCGCCGGCGGTCTGGCGGACGCCCTGTTCCAGCCGGCCGACGAGGAGGATCTGGCTGCCTTCCTGCGCGCCGTGCCGGAGGACATCCCGCTCACCATCGTCGGTGTCGGCTCCAACCTCCTGGTGCGCGACGGCGGCATTCCGGGTTTCGTCATCCGGCTTTCGGCCAAGGGCTTTGGCGAAGCCGAGGTGGTTTCGCCGACCGTCATCAAGGCCGGTGCTGCGACGCCCGACAAGCGCGTCGCGGCCGTCGCTTATGAGGCCGGTATTGGCGGCTTTCATTTCTATCACGGCATTCCCGGCGCCATCGGCGGGGCGCTGAGGATGAATGCCGGCGCCAATGGCGTCGAGACGCGGGAACGTGTCGTCGAGGTTCGGGCGCTCGACCGCAAGGGCAATCTCCACACCCTCAGCAATGAAGACATGGGCTATGCCTATCGTCACTCGGCCGCACCTGCCGGGCTGATCTTCACCTCCGCCGTTTTCGAAGGTGTTCTGGAAGACCAGGAGGCGATCAAGGCGGCCATGGACGCCGTCCAGACGCATCGCGAGACGGTGCAGCCGATCCGCGAGAAGACCGGCGGCTCGACCTTCAAGAATCCGGAAGGCACCTCGGCCTGGAAGGAAATCGACAAGGCCGGCTGCCGCGGGCTGATGATCGGCGGCGCGCAGATGTCGCCGATGCACTGCAACTTCATGATCAACACCGGAACAGCGACCGGATACGACCTCGAATATCTCGGCGAGACGGTGCGCGCCCGCGTGCTTGAAAATTCAGGCATCCGCCTGCAGTGGGAAATCAAGCGGCTCGGCAATTTCCGCCCCGGCCATGCCGTGCAGGAATTCCTCGGACAGCTTCTTTAGCGCAAGCTGAAGTTCATGTGATGCTTGAACTTCAAACGGTCTGAAACAACAGCGCCACCGTTGCTCCAAAGACTCACAACACGCTTTTTCCGGCCGTTTTCGCGGAAAGTGAATCTGTCGGAATCATAAGCACTTGCCAGCGAATCAACTCTCTGATTCTCTGCCTTAAAGCGTTTCCTGATTTGAGTCGTTCGACGCGTCGACCGCGTTTTCCGTCTGGGGGGGCAACCTGCCGGGAGACTCGGACTCAATCTGGTCGCTGAATGCGTGGTTGCGGGCCCGCCGTGAGAGGGATGACGGGATATGAAGAACAAGCATGTGGCTGTCCTCCTGGGCGGATTCTCGTCCGAGCGGCCCGTGTCTCTGTCTTCGGGAAAGGCGTGTGCGGATGCGCTTGAGAATGAAGGCTACCAGGTTACCCGCGTCGATGTTGCGCGCGATGTCGGCGCCGTGCTCACCGAACTCAAGCCCGATGTCGTCTTCAACGCACTGCACGGCCCGTTCGGTGAAGACGGCACCATCCAGGGCATCCTCGAATATCTGGCCATTCCCTACACCCATTCGGGCGTGCTCGCCTCGGCGCTCGCCATGAACAAGGAGCAAGCCAAGAAGGTCGCCAAGGCTGCCGGCATCGCGGTGGCGGAATCGAAGGTTGCCAGCCGCTTTGCCATCCAGAACAAGCATCCGATGAAGCCGCCCTACGTGGTCAAGCCGGTCAATGAAGGCTCAAGCTTCGGCGTCGTCATCGTGCATGAAGGGCAGTCGCATCCGCCGCAGGTCATCGGCTCGTCCGAATGGAAATATGGCGAGACCGTCATGGTCGAGCGCTACATCCATGGGCGCGAGCTGACCTGCGCCGTCATGGGCGACGTGGCGCTCGGCGTCTGCGAGATCATTCCGACCGGCCATTCCTTCTACGACTATGATTCAAAATACGTCGCCGGCGGATCAAAACACGAAATCCCTGCTAAAATTTCATCAAATATTTACCAAAAAATACAGACACTGGCGCTCAAGGCACATCTGGCTATCGGCTGCCGGGGCGTTTCCCGATCGGACTTCCGCTATGACGACCGTCACTCCGAAAACGGCGAGATTGTCTGGCTCGAGATCAACACTCAGCCGGGCATGACGCCGACGTCTTTGGTGCCTGAAATCGCCGCCCAGGCCGGGCACTCGTTTGGCAAATTGTTGAGTTGGATGGTGGAGGACGCTTCGTGTCTGCGTTGAAATGGGGACAGGACAAGGGCAGGGGCGGCGCCGGGCCGGCGCTGTTCGGCATGCCGTTGTCGTTCGACCATTTCGTGCTGCCGCGCGTGCTGCGCCGGCCGGTGCGCGTGCTGGCGCGCCTGGGCGGCGGCGACTTCGTCGCGCCGCGCTTTTCCGCGGCCATCCTGTCGGCTTCGCTCATTGCATCAAGCAGCCTCTATGGCGCCATTCTCGGCGGTCATGCCGACGACATCGTCCAGAGCATCACCGCCCGGACCGGCTTTGCCGTCGACCAGATCAAGGTGGTCGGCAACCGCCAGACTTCGGAGATCGACATATTGGACCGGCTCGAGCTCGACGGCTGGACGTCACTGATCGGCTTCGATGCCGAGGCCGCGCGTGAACGTATTGATACCTTGCCCTGGGTCGAAGTGGCGGCGGTGCGCAAGGTCTATCCACATACGCTGGAAGTGCGTGTCGAGGAGCGCGAGCCCTTCGCGCTCTGGCAGCAGGGCGCGGAGCTTTCGGTCATCGAACGCTCCGGCGCGGTGATCGCGCCGTTCTCCGGCGGCAAGCAGGCGCTGCTGCCGCTGATCATCGGCACCGGCGCACCGGCCAAGGCGCCCGACTTCGTGGCCAAGATCAAGAAATTTCCCGAGCTCGCGGCTCGGGTCAAAGGCTATATCCGCATCGGCGAACGGCGTTGGGACCTGAAGCTGGAAAACGGCATCACGATCAAGCTGCCCGAGGATGGCGAGGATCAGGCGATCGCCGACCTGGTTCGGATGGACCACGACAACGGGCTTCTGACGCGGGACATCGCCGCCGTCGACATGCGCATCTCCGATCGCCTGGTGGTGCAGCTGACGCCGGAAGCGGCGACGCAGCGCCAGGCCGCGCTCAATGAAAAGCCGCAAAATCTGAAGCGCAAGTCGGGGACGAAGATATGAGCTGGCTTGGCGGCAACAGCGATGCCTCTTCGCGGCGTTCCGGCACGCTCACCGTGCTGGATGTCGGCTCGAGCAAGGTTTGCTGCGTGGTGGCGAAACTGAAGCCGCGCGAGGACGGCAAGCTGTTGCGCGGCCGCTCGCACCGCATCCAGGTAATCGGCATCGGCCACCAGAAATCGCAAGGCGTGAAGTCGGGCGTGGTCGTCGATCTCGACCGTGCGGAGCACGCCATTCGCCTGTCCGTCGACGCCGCCGAACGCATGGCGGGACTGACGGTGGATTCGCTGATCGTCAACATGACGGCGGGCCGGCTGAAGAGCGAAACCTATTCGGCCACGATCAATCTCGGTGGCCATCAGGCCGACGAAGCCGACATCAAGCGCGTGCTTGCCGCCGGCGCCAAGCAGGCGCTCAAGGCCGAACGCGACGTGATCCATTCGCTGCCCGTCGGCTTTTCGCTGGACGCCGAGCGCGGCGTGCGCGATCCGCGCGGCATGGTCGGCGACCAGCTCGGCGTCGATATGCATGTGCTGACGGGCGATGCCGCGCCGCTGCGCAATCTGGAGCTCTGCATCAACCGCTCGCATCTTTCGGTCGAGCGCATGGTGGCGACGCCCTATGCCAGCGGGCTTGCGGCCCTGGTCGACGACGAACTGGAAATGGGTGCGGCCTGCATCGACATGGGCGGCGGCACGACGACCATCTCGGTGTTTTCGGAAGGCAAATTCGTCCACGCCGATGCCATTGCCATCGGCGGCAATCATGTGACGCTCGATATGGCCAAGGGCCTGTCGACCTCGCTCGACGCCGCGGAGCGGCTGAAGGTGATGCATGGTTCGGCGCTGCCTGGCAGTGCCGACGATCGCGACCTGGTCTCGATCCAGCCGATCGGCGAAGACGGCGAGATGCCGCTGCAGATCCCGCGCTCGGTGATGACGCGCGTCATCCGCGCCCGCATCGACGAGACGCTGGAACTGTTGCGCGACCGGCTGAACAAGTCGGGCTACGGCAATGCCGTGGGAAAACGCGTCGTGCTGACCGGCGGCGCCAGCCAGCTTGCGGGTCTCCCCGAGGCGGCGCGCCGCATTCTGGGACGCAATGTGCGCATCGGACGCCCGCTCGGCGTGGCGGGCCTGCCGGAAGCTGCCAAGGGGCCGGCTTTCTCGACGGCGGTCGGGCTGCTGATCTATCCGCAGATGGCGAGCTTCGAGAGCCATCCGGCGAAAGGAATTTCCGGTCTCAGGATGACCGGGACGGGCGGAAAACTGCATCGCATGAGTCAGTGGTTGAGAGACAGTTTCTAATTGACGGGGACAGCCCCATAGGCGGCCGCGGCGGCGAAGCGGCGGGAAAGGCAAAGGACGGAGACAATGACGATCAATCTGCAAAAGCCGGACATCACCGAGCTCAAGCCGCGGATCACCGTATTCGGTGTCGGCGGCGGCGGCGGCAATGCCGTCAACAACATGATCACCGCGGGCTTGCGCGGTGTCGAGTTCGTCGTGGCCAACACCGATGCACAGGCGCTGACCATGTCGAAGGCCGAGCGGCTGATCCAGCTCGGCGCGCATGTCACCGAGGGGCTCGGCGCCGGCTCGCAGCCTGAAGTGGGCCGTGCGGCGGCGGAAGAGTGCATCGATGAGATCATCGATCATCTCTCCAACACCCATATGTGCTTCGTCACCGCCGGTATGGGTGGCGGCACCGGAACCGGTGCGGCTCCCGTGGTTGCCCGCGCGGCGCGCGAACGGGGTATCCTCACCGTCGGCGTCGTCACCAAGCCGTTCCATTTCGAAGGCCAGCGCCGCATGAAGACGGCGGATCTCGGCATCGAGGAGCTGCAGAAATGTGTCGATACCCTGATCGTCATCCCCAACCAGAACCTGTTCCGGCTGGCCAATGACAAGACCACCTTTGCCGACGCCTTCGCCATGGCCGACCAGGTGCTCTACTCCGGTGTTGCCTGCATCACCGACCTGATGGTCAAGGAAGGTCTGATCAATCTCGACTTCGCCGACGTGCGTTCGGTGATGCGCGAAATGGGCAAGGCGATGATGGGCACCGGCGAAGCTTCGGGCGAGGGCCGCGCGATGGCCGCCGCCGAGGCGGCGATCGCCAATCCGTTGCTCGACGAGACCTCGATGAGGGGCGCCAAGGGCCTGCTGATCTCGATCACCGGCGGCCGCGACCTGACCCTGTTCGAAGTCGACGAGGCCGCGACCCGCATCCGCGAGGAAGTCGATCAGGACGCCAACATCATCCTCGGCGCCACCTTCGACGAGGAACTCGAAGGCGTCATCCGCGTCTCGGTGGTCGCCACCGGCATCGACAAATCGGCAGCTGAAATTGCCGCGGCGCCGATCTCGATCCGGGCCGTGCCGCCGCAGCAGAAGCCGGTCAGCCGCCCAGCGGCTTCGGGGGCGGAAGGCCGTCCGGCACCGGTCCAGCAGCAGACCTATGAGCAGCGCGCGGCCGATCCGGTGGCCGAGGCGATCCAGCTTGCCGAGGCCAATGCGGCGGCAATGGCTCGTCCGGCGCCGATGGCCCAGGCGGAAGATTTCCGCCCGCAGAGCAAGATCTTCCAGGCCCCGCCTGCCCAGCCGCAGCCTGTCGTGCAGCAGGTGATGCAACCGGCGCCGCTGCGGGAAATGCCGCAGCCGGTGGCTGCCGCACCGCAGCGCATGCCGCGGGTGGAGGATTTTCCGCCGGTGGTGCGGGCCGAGGTGGAAGCCAAGGGCCGTCCGGCCGACCATGAAAACAGCGGGCCGATGGGGCTGCTCAAGCGGCTGACCAACGGACTGACGCGCCGCGAAGAAGAGCCGGCCCGGTTGCAGCCGGCACAGCCGCGCGAACCGAAACTGCGCCAGGCGGCGCCGGAAATGCGCCGCCTTGCCAGCCAGGATCCGCAGCTTTACGCGCCGCGCCGCGGCCAGCTCGACGATCAGGGCCGGTTGACGCCGCAGACCAGGTCGACCCAGGAAGACGACCAGCTGGAGATACCGGCTTTCCTGCGCCGCCAGGCCAACTGAGCCGTTAACGGTATGTAACACTTGTTAACAGGCAGACGAGAGATTGTCTGCCTGTTAACGTTTAAAGGGGTTTAATAACAAGGCGTTACGATGTGACGCTCAAGGTCTGTCGCGGTTACACAGAGTAAGAAACCGTGATTTGGAGTCTCCCTGACAGACCATTATCTTTGCCGCAGCACTTTCGGTGTGCTGGGATTCGGGGAAGTGGCCCTGCCTGCCGATAAAAAAGAGCCGCGCCTTTTGGGTTAAAGCGGACTTAGGCGTTTGGGCTATGGGGTTTGTCTTGCAAGACTATCAGACGACACTGAAATCGCGTGCAACGCTGACCGGTACCGGCGTTCACAGCGGCAAACCGGTCACCGTCAATTTCCTCCCTGCGGACGCCGACACCGGCGTGCTCTTCCACCTTTCGAACGGAAGCGAGAGCCGCGAGTTCCGCGCGCTGGTTGCTGAAGTCGGCGCGACCGATCTCTGCACCATGCTCGGCGATCCGGCAGGCGAGCATATCGCCACCGTCGAACATCTGATGGCGACGCTTTTCGGGCTCGGCATCGACAACATCGTCATCGAGATCGACGGTCATGAGGTTCCGATCCTCGATGGCAGTGCGGTGGCGTTCGTGGAAGCCATCGACCAAGCCGGCATCGAGACGCTGGCGGTCAAGCGCCGCTACATCAGGGTGGTCAAGCCCGTCCGCATCGAGAATGGCGCGTCCTGGGCCGAGTTCAGGCCCTATAGCGGCACGCGCTTCGAGGTCGAGATCGATTTCGAAAGCCCGGCGATCGGCCGCCAGCTATTCGCCTCCGACATCAACCCCGACATCTTTCGCCAGGATATCGCGCGCGCCCGCACCTTCGGCTTCATGAAGGATGTCGAGCGGCTGTGGGCGGCCGGCTATGCGCTGGGCTCCTCGCTGGAGAACTCGCTGGTGATCGGCGACGACAACCGGGTGATCAACATGGGCGGCCTGCGCTACCCCAACGAGTTCGCTCGCCACAAGACGATGGACGCGATGGGCGATCTGGCGCTGGCCGGCGCCCGTTTCATCGGTTGTTTCCGCTCCTATCGCGGCGGTCACCGGATGAATGCGGCTGCTTTGCGGCGGCTTCTGTCCGACCGTTCGGCCTTCGAGGTCGTCGAGACCACGCGCCGCGAGCGCGGCCGCACCGCCGAGATGAGCGCCGTCACCGGCCCTGTCTTTGCACCTTGGGTGATCTGATTCTTAACGTATTTCTGGCTTTCTGAACGCTGGCCGGTGTTGCACGGATGCATCACCGGCCGTGAAAGTGCATAGCTTTCCGGGCAACACCAAGCCGCCACAAAAATGTGCGATTGGCTAGACATAGCGTTGCTGGGCAAGGCAGTTATGGTTTATGGCTGCTGCCGTCTGTTAGGCGCATGTCGCTCAAAAGTGGGGATCAGTTTTGAGGGAACGCCATGCGAAAGGCATTGAACTAACGCCGAAAGGGCGCAATCCAATCATGTTCTTCAAGCGAGTTGGTCAATCGAAAGCGCCGTATCGGGCTGTTTTCCTGGCGCTTTCGGTGGTTGTGCCATCGCTGTTCCTCTCGGCCTGCATGTCGTCCGAGAAAGACGTCGACCTGTCGACCTATGTCGACCAGACCGAACCGGCCGACGTCCTTTACAATCAAGGCCTTGCCAATCTCAATGCCGGCCGCCTGGATGAGGCGAGCAAGAAGTTCGACGCCGTCGACCGCCAGCACCCCTATTCGGAATTCGCCCGAAAGTCGATGGTGATGGGCGCCTTCGCCGACTACCGCGCCGGCCGTTATGACGAAGCGATCGGCTCGGCAAAGCGCTATCTGACGCTTTATCCGTCGACCGACGACGCGGCTTACGCCCAGTATATTATCGGGCTGAGCTACTACAAGCAGATCAAGGACGTCACCCAGGATCAGAAGGAAGCACGCCAGACCGTGCAGACGATGCAGGATCTGGTGACGCGCTGGCCGACGTCGGAATATGTCGACGACGCCAAGGAAAAGATCCGTTTCGCCAACGACCAGCTGGCCGGCAAAGAGATGCAGATCGGCCGCTATTATCTCGAGCGGCGCGAATACATTGCTGCCGTCAAGCGCTTCCGCAACGTTGTCGAGAACTATTCCAACACCCGCCATGTCGAAGAGGCGCTGGCGCGTCTGGCCGAAAGCTACTACGCGATGGGCTTGACCTCGGAAGCGCAAACCGCCGCTGCTGTGCTCGGCACCAATTATCCCGACAGCCAATGGTACAAGGATACCTACAAGCTGTTGCAGAGCAACGGGCTTGAGCCGCGCGAGAATGCCGGATCGTGGATATCCAAGGCCGGCAAGCTGATCACCGGCGCCTGACGCCCGAGCATCGACTGAGGCGGAACGCGCTTTTCGGATTGATCCGACGCTCAAACAAAAAGATAGTGCGGCGCTGCGACTCCATCGGTCGCATGCCGCTTCACAGCGGTTCAGTGGTTTGATTGAGGCGCTGAACCGTCCTAACTTTTTGTTCTACGCAATTCCGGACGGAAAACCGCTACGCACTTTTCCTGGAATTGCTTGAGGTCCGGGTTCTGATGCTTTCCAGACTGTCGATCCGCGATATCGTCCTGATCGAGAAGCTGGATATCGACTTCCAGCCCGGCCTTTCCGTGCTGACCGGTGAAACCGGCGCCGGCAAATCCATCTTGCTCGACGCGCTGTCGCTGGCGCTTGGCGCGCGCGGCGACGCCTCGCTGGTGCGCCACGGTGCTGCCCAGGGCCAGGTAATTGCCGTCTTCGATGTGCCGCGCAACCACCCGGTGCGCGCGCTGCTGGCCGAAAACGCCATCGAGGATGACGGCGACATCATCCTGCGCCGGCTGCAGACCGCGGATGGCCGCACCCGTGTCTTCGTCAACGACCAGCCGTCCAGCGTCACCCTGATGCGCGACATCGGCCACGCGCTGGTCGAGATCCACGGCCAACATGACGAGCGCGCTCTGGTCGATCCCGGCGCCCATCGCGAATTGCTGGACAGTTTTGGCGGCCATCTGGGCGCTGCCCGCGCGACCGGCGAGGCTTGGCGCTATTGGCGCGACGCCGAGCAGGAGTTTGCCAGGCACCGCGCCAAGGTCGAGGCAGCGGCGCGCGAGGCCGATTATCTCAGGGCCTCGGTGGCGGAACTGGCAAAGCTCGATCCGCAGCCCGGCGAAGAGACGCAACTGGCCGAATTGCGCGCCACGATGATGCGGGCCGAAAAGATCGCCTCGGAAATACACGATGCGCAGGATGTGCTGTCAGGCCCGTCCTCGCCACTGCCGCAACTGGCCAGTTTGCTCAGGCGCCTGCAGCGCAAGGCCAGCGAAGCGCCGGGCCTGCTCGAGGATGTGGTGAAGTCGCTGGATGAGGCGATGCTGTCGCTGGATGCCGCGCAATCGGGCGTCGAGGCGGCATTGCGCGCCACCGAATACGACCCGCAGCGGCTGGAGAAGGCGGAGGAGCGGCTGTTTTCGCTGCGTGCGGCCTCACGCAAGCACAGTGTGGCCGTCGACGATCTGGCGCAACTGCGCGACACCATGTCCGCCGATCTCGCCGATCTCGATGCCGGCGAGGGGCGCCTGCATCTCTTGGAAAAGCAGGCCTCAGCGGCGCGCGAAGCCTACGATATTTCCGCAGCCCAGCTCTCCGCGCTTCGCCACGCCGCGGCGGTCGGTCTGACCAAGGCTGTGATGGCCGAACTGCCGGCGCTGAAGCTCGAACGGGCCGAGTTCATCGTTGAACTGGCCAGCGATGGCGAGAACCGCATGGAAGAGGGCATCGACCAGGTCGAGTTCTGGGTGCGCACCAATCCCGGTACCAGGCCCGGCCCGATGATGAAGGTCGCTTCCGGCGGCGAGCTGTCGCGCTTCCTGCTGGCGCTCAAGGTGGCGCTGGCCGACCGTGGCTCGGCGCCGACATTGGTCTTCGACGAGATCGACACCGGCGTCGGCGGCGCCGTGGCCGATGCGATCGGCCAAAGGCTGGCCAGGCTGTCGAAGCGCGTGCAGGTGCTGTCGGTCACGCATGCTCCGCAAGTGGCGGCGCGCGCGGCAACGCATTTCCTGATTTCCAAATCCGGTGGCACCGACAGGGTCGCCACCGGCATTGCCGAGATGGACCGGGCGGCGCGCCAGGAAGAGATTGCGCGCATGCTGGCCGGCGCCACCATCACCGAAGAGGCGCGCGCAGCCGCCGAACGGCTGCTACGCGAGAATATTGCTGCAGCGTAGTCGTCGCAAGGCTTTCGGACTGAGTCAGGATATGGCTCCATCCCGCTGTTCAGGAATGCTTTTTCCGAAATCCTGATTTATGGTGCCTCGCCACTGTCCAGGGACCGCTGCATGTCTGAAAAACCAGTCGAATCGTTGAGCGAAAGCGAAGCCGCGGATGAGCTCCAGCGGCTGGCCGAGGAGATCGCCGGTCATGACCGGCGCTATCATGCCGAGGACGCGCCGACGATTACGGACGCGGAATATGACGCGCTGCGGCGGCGCAACCTTGCCATCGAGGAGCGGTTTCCCGGTCTGGTGCGGGAGGATTCGCCCTCGCTGCGGGTCGGCGCCGCGCCGGCGGAAGGCTTTGCCAAAGTGCGCCATGCGGTGCCGATGCTCAGCCTCGCCAAGGCCTACACAGACGAGGACGTCACCGATTTCATCGAGCGTGGCCGGCGCTTCTTCGACCGCGACAAGGATCTCGACATCGCGTTTACGGCCGAGCCGAAGATCGACGGCCTGTCGGCGTCGCTGCGCTATGAACGCGGTGTGTTCGTGCAGGGTGCTACGCGCGGCGACGGCACTGTCGGCGAGGATATTACCGCCAATCTCAGGACCATCGCCGACATCCCCGCCAAGCTGGAAGGATCGGGCTGGCCCGAGACCATCGAGATCCGCGGCGAGGTCTACATGACCTATGCGGAATTCGAGGCACTGAAGGTACGCTCGGCGGCGGTGGGCGGCCAGGACTATGTCAATCCGCGCAACACGGCAGCGGGCTCCTTGCGACAGAAGGATGCGTCCGTCACCGCCAGCCGCAATCTTAAATTTTTTGCCTATGCCTGGGGCTACACGACAGCGGATCCGGCGCCGACCCAATATGATTCGGTGCAGAAATTCGCCGAATGGGGATTCAAGGTCAGCCCGCTGATGGTGCGGGCGAAGTCTGTCGAGGAGCTGATCGCGCACTACCACAAGATCGAGGAGCTGCGTTCGTCGCTCGGCTACGACATCGACGGTGTCGTCTACAAGGTCGACCAGCTGGAATTGCAGCGTCGCTGGGGCTTTGTCACCGGTGAGCCGCGCTGGGCCGTTGCGCACAAATTCCCGGCCGAACAGGCGATGACGACGGTGCAGAAGATCGACATCCAGGTCGGTCGTACCGGTACGCTGGCGCCGGTGGCGCGGCTGGCGCCGGTCACGGTCGGCGGCGTGGTGGTCGAAAACGTCACGCTGCACAATGAGGACTACATCAAGGGCTTCGACAGCAACGGCCTGCCGATTCGCGACGGCATCGATGTCCGCATCGGTGACACGGTTGTCATACAACGGGCGGGCGATGTCATTCCGCAGATCGTCAGCGTCGTCGTCGACAAGCGGCCGGCTGATGCGGTGCCTTACGAATTCCCGCACATTTGTCCGGTCTGCGGCTCGCCGGCGACGCGCGAAATCAACGAGAAGACCGGCAAGGAGGATTCGCGCCGGCGCTGCACCGGCGAGCTGATCTGCGCCGCGCAGGCCGTGGAGCGGCTGCGTCATTTCGTGTCGCGCGGCGCGCTCGACATCGAGGGGCTGGGCGCCGAGAATATCGACCTGTTCTTCAATTCGGGACTGGTCAAGACCGCCGCCGATATCTTCACCCTCAGGGATCGCCGCCCGGCCGTCACCAGGGCGCTGGCCGAGCGGCGCGAGGAGCAGGCTAGGCAGCGCGAGGCGGCATCGGGCAAGGCGCGCAAGAATGTGCGCGGTGTCGAGAACCGCAATTATGAAGGCCTCGACAAGCTGTTCGCGGCCATCGATTCGCGCCGCGAGCCGGAGCTCGACCGCTTCATCTTCGCACTCGGCATCCGCCATATCGGCGAAACGACGGCGGCCGTGCTTGCCCGGACGTTTTCGACCATCGAGGAGCTGATCCGCGTCGGCAAGGAAACGGCGGCGGCTGAGGATCCGCACAGCGTCTTCCCCTCCATCAACGGCATTGGCGACACGGTGATCGACGCGTTGCGCGATTTCTTCGGCAATGAACGCAATGACGACGTGCTCGACAGACTGCTCGAACAGGTCAAGCCGAAGCCGTATGTCGTCACCGTGTCGACCGACAGCGAGGTTGCCGGCAAGACCATCGTCTTCACCGGCACGCTGGAAAAGATGACACGCTCCGAAGCCAAGGCGATGGCCGAACGGCTCGGCGCCAAGGTGGCGGGTTCGGTGTCGGCGAAGACCGATCTGCTGGTGGCCGGGCCGGGCGCTGGCTCCAAACTGAAGCAGGCCAGCGAACTCGGCGTCGAAGTCATCGACGAGGACACATGGCTGCAACGGGTCGGCAAGGCATGACCGCCGGTTCGTTCAAAGGGTTCGGGCAAAAGGCCATACCGTTCCTCAAGGCGCTCGACTTCCACCAGAGCCGCGAATGGTTCCAGGAAAACCGCGCGCTTTACGACAGCGAGTTGCATGAGCCGTTCTGCGATCTGGTCGAGACGCTGACCGAGCGCTTCGCGGCGGCGGGTCTGGGCTTGCGCGGAGACCGCAAGAAGTCACTGTTTCGCATCAACCGCGACGTGCGCTTCGCCAAGGACAAGCGGCCCTACAACCAGCATTTGTCGGCCATGCTGTCGCCGGATGGCACCAAGATGGAGCAGGGCGTGTTCTTCGTCTATGTCGGGATCGACCGCTGCTTTGCCGATGTCGCCTGGTGGAATCCGGAGCCGTCCCTGCTGCTGGCGATGCGCAAGGCGATCGTCGCCCGGCCGGCCGAGTTCCGAAAACTGCTCTCAACGCTGAAGAAAAACGGCTTCGAACTTGAAACCGAGGGCCGCATGAAGCGCACGCCGCGCGGCTTCGAGCAGGTCAACGAACCCGATCTTGTCGACGCCATCCGCAACCGGCACTTCTATGTCCAGCACATGATCGATCCGGCTGGAATTCACGCGCCGACGCTGGTCGACGAGCTTGTCGATTTCGCCTTGCGCGCCAAGCCGCTGCTTGACTGGGGCAGGGCGATCCAGGGCACGGCACCGCGGAGCTAAATCAGCCCGGCGCACTGCACGGCTACATCCGCATCAAAAGACCGCCGTCGACTGCCAGTTCGATGCCGGTGATGTAGCTTGCCGCATCGGAAAGCAGGAATAGCGCGGCATTGGCCATGTCCTGCGGCGTGCCGATGCGGCCGAGCGGCGCATAATTGGCAACGGCCGCGCGTTTCTCTTCGGTGTCCCAGCGCGCCTGCAGCGGCGTCAACGCCATTCCCGGGCAGATCGAATTGGAGCGGATGCCATCGCCCGCCAACTGCATGGCGAGCGACTTCGACAGCGCACAGACGCCGGCCTTCGATGCCTGGTAGGCATCCTGCGGGGTCGGATCGCCGCGATACCACTGGATGGTGGAGAAGTGCACCATGGCGCCGCCGCGTCCGCCGGCCCGCATATGCGGAACCACCGCCCGCGCGGTGTGGACGAAGGATTTCAGATTGATGTTGAAGACCTGATCCCAGACATCGAGGTCCATCTCGAGGGCCGATTTGTCGCGACCGAACCAGAGCACGCCTGCGACATTGGCGAGATAATCGATGCCGCCGCGCTCGCGGCCCGCGGCATTGATGGTCTGCTCGACGAAGGCGGCGTCGGTGAGGTCGCCCTGGGCAAAGGTGAGCCGGTCGTCATAGGCGGCAAGCGACGCCGGACGCGGCTTGACGTCGATGGCGGTGACCGAGGCGCCGGCATCGAGCAGCGCCAGCGAGATCGCCTCGCCCATACCGCCACCGGCGCCGGTGACGACCGCGTGCCTGCCGGTGAAGTCATAAGCGATCATCCGAACCCCCTCATTTGTTTTTACAACATCAGTTTCGCTGATTTGTTGGCTCAAGCGAATTCGTCTGACTTTTCAAACGCCGGCTCCTACATAGCAGCGCGAGATGGGAATGTGACATGTCGGCAGAGACCTTAAGCGAAAATTCCGTGGCCAGCGACTTCTGGGACGGCGTGCGGCTGTCGATGCCGGTGGTTGTCGCCGCGGCGCCATTTGGGCTGCTGTTCGGCGCCATCGCCGTCGACAACGGCTTTTCCGTTCTCGAAGCTTTCTTGATGAGCGCGCTGATCTTCGGCGGCGCCAGCCAGATGGTCGGCATCGAATTGTTCGGCCAGCATGTCGCGCCATGGCTGATCGTGCTGTCGATCTTCGCCGTAAACTTCCGTCACGTGCTTTACTCCGCCAGCATCGGCCGGCGAATGGCGCACTGGCCGGTTATCAGCCAAGCGCTGGGCTATTTCGTGCTCACCGATCCGCAATTCGCGGTGGCCGAGCGTAAGGCCGAAGCCGGCGAGACCGTTGGCTTTGCCTGGTACATGGGGCTTGGCCTGCCGGTCTATGTGTTCTGGGGGATCGAGAGCGCGCTGGGCGCGGTGTTCGGCAAGCTGATCCCGGACACGCATGCGCTCGGCATCGACTTCCTGCTGCCGATCTATTTCCTCGGGCTGGTCATGGGCTTTCGCAACCGGCCACTGTGGCTGCCGGTGGTGATCGCCAGCGCCGCGGCGTCGATCATTGCCTACAAAACTGTGGGATCGCCATGGCACGTCTCCATCGGCGCCGTTGCAGGCGTGCTTCTGGCCGTCATCCTGCCGCCGCACCATAGCGGTGTGGAGGCAAAACGATGAGCGCGACCTTGTGGATCATCATTGCCGGCGCGATCGCCACCTATCTCACCCGCGTCGGCGGCCATCTGGCGATCTCGCGCTTCGACCACATCCATCCACGCGTCGAGGCGGGTTTGAATGCCGTGCCGGCCGCAGTGTTGACGACGCTGGTGGCGCCCGCCGCACTTAGCGCCGGACCGGCGGAATGGGCGGCGCTGGTCGTCGCCGCTGTGGTCTCGCTGCGCGGCGGCCTGATGGCGATGTTTCTGGCCGGGGCGGTGGTGCTGGTCCTCGCGCGGCAGTTTGTGGCATAGGGCGCCTGCCGGCACAACAGTTCCGAACTGTCGGCGCTGCCCCTCATTGCCCTGCCGGGCGTTCGTCACTCGAAAAGCCAAGCAATTGGCTTTTCGTCCGCTTCGCGGACCGCTCCTCACCTCCCCGTATAGTGACGGGGAGAAAGAATCTCATTTCAGATCTTGGCGTCGTGCGGCAGCGGCGCTGTTGCCTTCTCCAGCCAGGCCAGCGTCTCGCCGTCGAGCATCGGGCCGATCTCGGCCAGCACCCAGGCATGGTAAGTATCCAGCCAGTGCAACTCCTCGCGCGTCAGCAGGTCGGTGCGGATCAGCCTGATATCGATCGGCGCCAGCGTCAGCGTCTCGAAACCGTGCATGGCGATGTCGCCGCCCTCGACCTGTTCGGCCGGCGCCACCAGGATCAGGTTCTCGATGCGGATGCCGTAGGAGCCTTCCTTGTAATAGCCGGGCTCGTTGGACAGCATCATGCCGGCGAGCAGCTTTTCGGTGCCGGTGCGGGCGATGCGCTGCGGCCCTTCATGCACGGCCAGATACGAGCCGACGCCGTGGCCGGTGCCGTGGGCAAAGTCGCAGCCATGCTTCCACAGCGCCATGCGCGCCACTGCGTCGATTTCCGAGCCGCGCGTGCCGGCGGGAAAGCGCAGCGTGGAAATGCCGATCATGCCCTTCAGCACCAGCGTAAAGCGCTCGCGCATCTCCTCGGTCGGCTGGCCGATCGGCACCGTGCGGGTGATATCGGTGGTGCCGTCCTGATACTGGGCGCCGGAATCGAGCAGGAACAGCTCGCCCTTTGCCAGCTCGCGGTTGGTGGCGCGCGACACGCGGTAGTGCATGATGGCGCCGTTCGGACCGCTGCCGGAAATGGTGTCGAAGGAGACGTCGCGCAGCGGCATCTGCGTTTCCTCGCCGGTCTGCCGGCGCACCTCCTCCAGCTTGGTGACAACGGTTATTTCGTCGAGCGTGCCCGGCTTTTGCCGTTCCAGCCAGCAAAGCAGTTTCGCCACGGCCGCCCCGTCTCGGCGGTGCGCGGCGCGGCTGCCGGCGATTTCCGCCTGGTTTTTGGTGGCGCGCGGAATGCGGGCGGGATCGGCTGCAGAAACAAATGTGCCGCCATTGTCCTCGACCAGCATTCTCAGCTTGTCCGCCGCCAGCACCGGATCGAGCGCGATCTTGGCGCCGCCCTTGGCAAGGGCTGCGACCGCCGCTTCGAATTCGCCGGGCTCGTGCAGATCGGCGAGTTGGGTGAGATAGGCGGCAACCGTGCGCGAAAACTTGCGCTGGTCCATGAACAGCTGGTGCTTGCCATCTGCTGCAAGGATCGCAAAGCCGAGCGCCAGCGGCGTGTGCGGCACGTCGCCGCCACGGATGTTGAAGGCCCAGGCGATCGAGGAGGGATCGGTGAGCACGGCATGTGTTGCGCCGTCCTTGGCGAGGGCCGCCGCCAGCCGCGCCAGCTTGTCCTTGGCCAGTTCGCCGGCAAAGCCGATCGGGTGGATTTCGACCGGCGCCACGGGCGGCGCCGGCTGATCCTTCCAGATGATGTCGATCGGGTTCCTGTCGAGCGGCACCAGCGTCGCGCCGGATTGCTCGGCCGAGGTTTTCAGCGCCTTGACCTCAGCGATCGTGTGCAGCCAGGGGTCGAAGCCAAGCCTGGCGCCCTTGCCGAGATTGTCCTTGATCCAGGAGGCCGGCGGGTTGTCGACGAGACTCTCGATTGCAAAAATGTCGAGATCGACTTCGTGGCGCACTTGCAAGGTATAGCGGCCATCGACGAACATGAAGGCGCGGTCACGCTGCACAAGTGCTACGCCCGCCGAGCCGCTGAAGCCGGTCAACCATTTCAGCCGCGCCGAGCGATCGGCCACATATTCGCCCTGGTGCTCGTCCGCGCGCGGCACCAGGAAACCGTCGAGGCCATTATCCGCCAGCCATCGCCGCAGCAACGTCACGCGCGGCTTGCCGACGCTCGGGTCGCCTGCGGAATCGAAGGTCTGGAACATGGTATGCCTCCTGTATCGGGCGCGACCGTAGCGCATGACCCGGAAAACCGGAATCGATTTTCGCCAATCGCAAACAGCCTCGGATGGTCCAAAGCGCGTTGCGTCTCAGTGCTTCAGGTGGATCGTTACCCAGCCTTCGCGATGCAAGGTCCTGACATGGCGGAAATTCTGGCCGACATAGGCCGAGATCACCGCATTGCACTGCCGCTCGAGGATGCCGGACAACACGATCGAGCCGCCGAGGCTGATGTGCCTGGCCATCTCAGGCGCCAGCCGCATCAGCGGCCGCGCCAATATGTTGGCGACGATGAGGTCGAAAGGCGCGCGCTTGCCGAAGATCGGGTGGTGGAAGCCGGGCGCCGTCACCGTTTCAACCAGCGCCTTGACGTGGTTGAGGCGGGCATTGGCGGCGGCGACCCTGACGGCGATCGGATCGATGTCGGTCGCCAGCACCGGAATATGCGCCAGTTTGGCGACGGCGATTGCCAGCACCGCGCTGCCGGTGCCGAGGTCGAGGGCATTCCTGGGACGTTCGCGGCGCACGACCCGTTCCAGCATTTCGAGGCAGCCGGCCGTGGTGCCGTGATGGCCGGTGCCGAAGGCAAGGCCGGCCTCGATCTCGATGGCGAGTTCGCCGCTGTGGCGCTTCCGGCGGTCATGCGCGCCATGGACGAAGAAACGTCCGGCGCGCACCGGCTTCAGTCCCTCCAGCGAGCGCGCCACCCAGTCGATGTCGGGCAAAACCTCGCGCTCGATCGGCTTCGACAGGGACAGTCCCACAAGGCTGTCTTTTAGCCGCGCCTCAACCGCGTCGACATTGCCGTCGGTGTAGAGCGAAACCTCATAGATGTCGCGGTCTTCATCGACTTCGAGCACGGCGATCGGCAGGCCTTCATCCTCGAAAGCCGGCTCGAGCGCGGCAAAGATGCGGTCGGCCTCGATCTTCCCAGCGATGAAGTGGAGCCTGGTCTGACCCATCAGTTGGTCTCTTGCTTGAGCATGATCTCTGGACAACACTTTTCTGTCCGAGAAAACCGGATTCCACATTTAGGGATCATGCCTAGCCTGCTGCCAGCCGCTTCAGCTTGGCAATCGCGGTATCGGCGCTTTCGCCATAGGCGATGGTGCCCGAAAACTCGCCCTTGGCATTGAGCAGCAGCGCCGAGGCGGTGTGGTCCATCGTATAATCGCCGTCGCCGGTGTCGACCTTCTTCCAGTAGATGTTGAAGGACTTCGCCATGGCGTGCACCTTGTCGGGATCGCCCGATATGCCGACGATGCGGTCGGAGAAATTGCTGACGTAAGTGTTCATCACAGGCGGCGTGTCGCGCTCTGGATCGACGGTAACGAAGTAGGCGTTGAGGTTCTTGCCGTCGTCGCCCAGCGTCTTCAGCCAGCCGGCCATTTCGAACAAAGTGGTCGGGCAGACTTCCGGGCAATGGGTGAAGCCGAAGAAGACGATGCTGGGTTTTCCCCGGAAGGCGGCTTCGGTGATTGGCGCGCCTTTCTGGTCGACCAGCGTGAATGGCGCGCCATACGGTTCGCCACCATAGTGGCCGCGATAGAAGTCAAAGGTGAGCCAGCCGATGCCCGCCGCCATCAGAACGAGAATGCCGACCAGAATTGAACGCATCATCAGGAATTGTCCGTAGCAGAAATCATCGAGCGCCGGATCGGCGCCTCTCTGCCGGCAGTCTTAGCCGGTCGCAGGGGGCAAGGCAAAGATGCCGCGTTGCCGCAACCGGGCTGGGCGCTACCTTGCAAACAGCTGGCCCTTATCCCACCTGAGACCGGCAAACTGAACCTGAGGAGGCTCCCTTGCAAAGACGGACTGGGCAGAGACGGATTGGGCAGAAACTGATCGGCGGCGCGCTGGCCGCATGCATTGCCCTTGGCGCCGGTGCCGCAGCGGCAGAGGAAGTCGGCAAGGTCGGCGTCGATTGGGTCGGCAACGACATCATCGTCGAGGCGATCAAGGATCCCAAGATCGACGGCGTGACCTGCCATGTCTCCTATTTCGACCGCAGCGTCATCGACCGGCTGCACAAGGGCAACTGGTTCGAGGATCCGTCTGATTCCTCGATCTCCTGCCGCCAGACCGGGCCGATCACCATCGGCGACATCGACATGAGCGAGGGCGGCGAAGAGGTGTTCAAGCAAGGCATCAGCCTGATCTGGAAGAAGCAGGTGGTGAACCGCATCTACGACAAGAAGAACGAGACGCTGATCTATCTCTCGCATTCGCGCCAAGTGCAGGACGGCTCGGCGAAAATGTCGGTGACGACCGTGCCGCTGTTCGGCCAGAACGTGGTGTGGACCGGCGGCAAGCCGAAATAACGATCCTCCGGGCGCAACGCGACAATTGCTTCCGCAATTGCGCGGGGGTAAATCCGCCAGATGGACCGTACCGAAAACCTCGTCCTGAAAGATCCCGAGCCGCGCATCCATTCGACCGCGGAGCTGAAAGCGTGCAAGCTTGGCCGCTATGCCTCGATCGGCGAACGGGTGGTGCTGCGCGAGGTCAATGTCGGCGATTTCTCCTATTTCGAGCGCCACGCCGAGGCGATCTACACGACGATCGGAAAATTCTGCTCGATCGCCGCCAACAGCCGCATCAATGCCTTGGAGCATCCGATCGAGCGGATCACGCAGCACAAGCTCAGCTACCGGCCGAACGAGTATTTCCGCTGGCTGGGCGTCGACGCGGCGTTCCGCGCGCGGCGGCAGGCCAAGGCGGTCGGCATCGGCAATGATGTCTGGATCGGCCATGGCGCCGTCATCATGCCCGAGATCAGCATCGGCAATGGCGCCATCATCGGCGCCAATTCGGTGGTGACGCGGGATGTGCCGGCCTACACAATCGTCGCCGGCGTACCGGCGAAGCCGTTGCGCATGCGCTTTCCCTCCGAGATCGCGGCGCGGATCGAAAGCCTTGCCTGGTGGGACTGGCCGCCGGAGAAACTCGCCAAAGCGGTTCCCGACATGCAGGCCTTGCCGATTGAGGATTTCCTCGATCGTTGGGAGCAAGAGCATTCCTGAGAGCTCGCCGCGCGTGCGCGGTTTCATCGACTGGCTGGCCGAAATCCTGGCGCCAAAATTCTGAACGGCACGTGTCGGGAAGAGTTCCGCCGGTCTGCGGCAACGCAACGGACCCCTTCCGCCATGCGGGGGTGGCGCAGCGGAAGGGGCTTGGAGACAAATCCGCCGTGAAGCGGAACGAACAGGTTTTGGCCTGCATGGTGACTAATGGCAACAAACCGATAAGGCGGCTTTTCACGGCGCTGCGCCTTTGGCGTGCATACAATTGCACCAGCGATGCCCTCTGCGACAGGGAACCGGAAGCGGCTGCCGGTTGTTTATTGTTGGAGCGATGAATGCGGCCTTGGTCAGCTCGTCGCGCTTTGAACGGTTGAGGATGTGAATGATCGAAAAGCTGTTTACCAGAATCGCCAACACCGTTTCGCACTTGGCGGGCCTGCCGCCGACTTTCATCGCCTGTTGCGCCATCGTTATCGTCTGGGCGGTAAGCGGGCCATTCTTCGGCTTCTCCGATACGTGGCAGCTCGTCATCAACACGGGAACGACGATCATCACCTTTTTGATGGTGTTCCTGATTCAGAACACCCAGAACCGCGACGGCGCCGCGGTTCAGGCCAAGCTCGACGAACTGATCCGCGTCAGCGAGGGCCACAATCATTTCATCGGCATCGAGCACCTGACCGAATCCGAGGTCGAGGAGATCAGAGACAAATGCGAGCGGGCGGCAAAACGCCATGACCACGAGCTCGCCGAACTGGCGGGCAAGAAGGCCGTCGCGCAAAAGCGCACCGCGAAAAAACGCGCGCCCGCCTGAGTCTCGGCTTTGGCTGAGTTCGACGATCAGTTTCCCATAAAGGCCGCGAAAGCGTCCTTATGGTCGGGGTGCCAGCGCGAGAGAGCAGGCCGGTTCTCGATGATGTCGCCGATCGCCCAGGCCATGCGCTTTTCATCGGTCGGCCGCATCACCTCATTGTCGGGGCACAGGATGTAGAAGTCCCCGCGCGCCAGCGAAGCCAGCATGAAGTCGACCACCTGCTCGCCGGTCCAGGCGCCAGCGGGTTTTTCGACCGCTCCTTCGGTGAGGCCGGTGAAGGTGAAGCCGGGAATGAGAAGATGCGCCGCGACCTTCGCGCCCGGCTCGTTGCGCAATGCGTGCGCCAGGCCTTCGGTGAACGTCTTCAATGCCGATTTGGATACGTTGTAGGCGAGATTGCCGGGTGGCGTGGTGATGCCTTGCTTGGAGCCGGTGTTGATGATCAGGCCCGGCTCTCCGGAGGCCAGCATGGCCGGCGCAAAGGCCTCGACGCCATGTACGACGCCCCAGAAATTGATGTCGATCAGCCGCTTCCAGGCGTCGCCGTTCTCCCACGGTTTTCCCGGATTGTTGCCGACGCCGGCATTGTTCATCAGCAGCGATACGGCGCCGAAAGCGGCATGCGTCTTTTCCGCCAGCCGGCCGAGTTCGTCGGCCTTCGAGACGTCTGTGGCGACCGCAAGCACGGCATTCTCGCCGGCGATCGCGGCGACTGCCTGGCGGGCCGCATCGAGGCGCGCGCCGCCAATGTCGGCCAGCACCAGTCTCATGCCCATAGCCGCCAGCCTTTTGGCGGCGGCAAGCCCGATGCCGCTGGCGCCCCCGGTGATGACGGCGACGTTGCCTCGGCTGAGGGCGGGCAAAGCGGATTGGATTTCGGCGTCGGAGGTCATGATCTTTTTCCTAGGGTTCGGGTGGCGCCGAACTTAGCGCGGGACGCGCATCGTGCAAGGCCGTCCCGCGTGTTCGGGTTGACCGCATCAACGGCGGCTGTGCATGCTGCGGCTGAACAGGAGACTGCCGATTGACCGACTGGGTTGCGATCCTGAAGGAGCAGACCGCCACCGGCGACCAGATGGGCCGCGAGGTGCCACAGATGCTTGCCAATCCGGACATAAGCGAAGCGCAGGTGAAGACCTTGTTTTCGGCACTCGAAAAACAGGCCGAGTTCGTCGAGAAATTGCGCATGGCGCTGGAAAAATTCGGCCATGATTTTTCGATCATCAAGGCGGCCGAGCGGCTGGAGGAGCGCTATGCCGACCTAGCCGCGTCGGTTGCCGAAAAGCTGAAGGCGATGCGCAAGTAGAGGCGTCCTACGCTACTTTTCCAGCACCCGCGAAAAACGCGTGTCCGGAACGAACCAGACGGCGGCCACCAGCACGAAGATCGCAACGCCGATCCATTGGTTGACGAAGGCAAGCGGGACGGCGGCGGCGTAGAGGGCCACCGAGATCTTGCCCTTGCGGTCATTGCCCAGCGCCTTGGCGAAGGCGGTGTCGTTGCCGTGCAAATGGTGCAGCTTGGTGGCGAGAAAGGTGTAGGCGACCGCGCACAGCACCAGGTCGATGCCATAGACGGCGACGGGGACCGGCGCGAAATGGTTCTCGCCCATGAAGGCCGTCGTCGCCGGCATCAGCGACAACCAGAACAGAAGGTTGAGGTTGGCCCACAGCACGCGGCCGTCGACCCTTTGGACGGTGTGGAACATGTTGTGCAGATTGTTCCAGTAGATACCGACATTGATGAACGACAAGACATAGCTGAAAAAGATCGGCCACAGCGGCAGAAGCGCTGAAAAATCCTCCCCATGGGGCACTTTCAGCTCCAGCACCATGATGGTGATGATGATGGCGACCACCCCATCGGTGAATGCCTCGACTCTGCCTTTTCCCATGGATTCTCCTTCTCGATGGAAAGACGTTAAGCGAGGATTTCGGGCAAGACCATCCTGACAAGGTTGTCAGGATGAAGTTCGGCGCGTGGAACGGCCATCCTTACATGGACGTTGGGGCGCAATTGGGCGTTGGGCGATTGGCCGGAGGTTGCCATGACCAGCTATGCCGAGACCATAACGCGCGACAACGGACTCGATGGCCGGCCCGCGATGGCCGCGGTTGCCGCCATGATCGCCGCTCTGTTCGCCGGCAGCACGGTGCTGACGCCGCTTTACGTCATCTACAAGCAGGCCTTCGGTTTCTCGCAGATCACGCTGACGCTGGTCTACGCCGTCTATGTCGTCGGCAATCTCGGCGCATTGCTGATGTTCGGGCGCTTGTCCGACGGCATTGGCCGCCGTCCTGCGGCGCTGGCGTCGATGGCCATAGCGGTGGTCAGCGCGCTGGTGTTCCTGTTGGCCGAGAACGTCGCATGGCTCGATGTCGCCCGCATATTGAGCGGCCTTGGCATCGGCGTCGGCGCGGGAACCGGCACGGCCTGGCTTGCCGAATTGATCGAGGGTAAGGACAAATCGCGCGCGGCAATCATCGCCACCAGCACCAACTTCGTTGGCCTTGGCCTCGGCGCGCTGGCATCGGGCCTGCTCGCCGAATATGCGCCCTGGCCGTTGAGACTAACGTTTGCGGTCTATCTTGCCTTGCTCGTGGTGGTGACGCTGTTGATCTGGCGCACCAGGGAAACCGTTTCGCGGCCGGGAAGGCTGGTCGACGTTTCGCTGCGGCCGCGGCTGTCGGTGCCCGCTGATATCCGCGCCGCTTTCGTGGCGCCGGCCGTCACCGGCTTCGGCGCCATGGCGCTGGTCGGCTTCTATGCAGCCCTGGCGCCGAGCATCCTGGCGCAGCAGCTGCATGTGGCCAACCATGCCGAGGCCGGCGGGCTGTTCTTTGAACTGTCGATCGTTGCGGCCGCGACCATTCTGGCCACGACCCGACTGTCCAGTCGCGCCGGCATGCTGGCCGCGCTGGCGCTGATGATCCCGGCCGTAGGGCTGATGGTTGCTGCTCAGTTTTTCGCGTCGATGTCCCTGATGGTTGCCGCCACCGCTGTGTGCGGCGTGGCGGCGGCGCTCGGCTATCGCGGCGGCCTGCAGGTGGTGAGCCAGATCGCACCTGCCGAGCGTCGCGCCGAATTGGTGTCGGCGTTCTTCATCTGCTGCTTCTGCGGCAATGCGCTGCCGGTGATCGGCATTGGGCTGCTGTCGAGTTGGGCCACTCCGACGACGGCAAGCCTGGCCTTCGCCGGCATGATCACGCTGTTCTCTGTCGTAGCGCTGGGGTTCGGCGTCAAATACGCGCGCTGAGCCTCACCCGTTTGGCGTCTCGGGCGCCATGTTTGCCCGTCCGCGCGGGATGCCGAGGCCGGTGTCGGGCGGCTCGCCGGCGGCCGGCCGGTCCTCGATCATGTGCATGGTGCGCCAGCGGCCGAAGCGATAATAGGCGGCGGCCAGCACCAGCGAGGTGATCGATCCCGCCGGAAAACTCCACCACAGCGCTTCCTCGCCGATGTAGCTCCTGAAGAAGTAGGCAAAGCCGGTACGCACGACCAGCACGGAAATCACCAGAATGATCAGCGGCGGCATCACGGCACCGGTGGCGCGCACGGTGGCGAACAGCACGATGGTGACGCCGAACAGGATGAACGACCAGGACGCCACCTTGTTGATGTGGGCTGCAATGTCGATTGCGGTGCTGTCGCGGCTAAGGAACAGGCCGAGCACCGGCCTGTCGAAGAGGAACAGCAGCGCCACCAGGGCGCCGGTGAGCACCAGGTTGAAGCCGACGCCGGACGCCGCGATGCGACCGATGCGGTCCCAGCGCCCGGCGCCGACATTCTGGGCCGCCATCGACGAGACTGCGGCTCCGATCGCCAGTGCAGGCATCTGGATATAGGTCCACAGCTGCGCCGCGATGCCGTAGGCGGCGGCGACCTGCGAGCCGTAGGAGTTGACGATGCCCATCACGGTCAGCGCCGCCGCCGAAATGACGATCATCTGCAGGCCCATCGGCACGCCCTTGAAGACGACGATCCTGAGCAGCGCCGGATCCGGCCGCAGCAGAGCGAGGTTCGCGCCGGCGAGCCGCAACGGATGCTTTTTGGCATAAAGCACGACGAGGATGGCGATCACGCTCACCGTCTGGCCGATCAGCGTCGAGGTGGCGGAGCCGGCGATGCCGAGTTCGGGGAAGGGGCCGATGCCGCGAATGAGCAGCGGATTGAGGATGATGTCGAGCACGACCGCGAGCGCCATGAAGAAGAATGGCGTGCGCGAATCACCCGCACCGCGCAGCACCGTCATGACGAAGGACAGAAGGTTCATCATCGGCACGGCGACGAAGATGATACGCAGATAGGAGCGCGCCAGCGGCAGCGCATCGGGCGGGGTGCCCAGTGTGTTGAGGATGGCGTCGACCCAGATCCAGCCGCAGACGGCGAAGATAGCCGAGACGAGGAAGAAGAAGCTGGCGCTGGTGCCGACGATGCGCCGCGCCTCGGGCAGGTCGCGGGCGCCAACCGATTGCGCCACCAGGATGGTGGCGGCCATGCCGATGCCGAATACGGTGCCAAGAATCAGGAACAGAACCAGATTGGCGTTGGAGGTGGCGGTCAGCGCCGATTCACCGAGGAAGCGGCCGACCCAGACAGCGTTGATCGAACCGTTGAGCGACTGCAGCACATTGGAGCCGAGCACCGGCAGAGCGAACAAAAGCAGCGTGCGCGGAATCGGGCCGCTGGTCAGGTCGCCGGTGCGCCGGCGCGGTGGTATTTTTTCGTCCATGGGCTGTTCGGCGAAGGTTCATCTCAAAGTCCGCCCGGCAATGATCGCCGATTTGACGGACAAGGTCGATGCGGCATTGGAACATGCCACCTGGCGGCTTCAAGCTAATCAGTTCTCAAAACATTCGGAATGGGATATGGGTCGTCGCCGCGTGGGGTCGCATATCCTGTTGGATATGATGAATAGGCTGGGGGGATCATGTCCGACAATCCGCTTTTTTCCGAGCGCCTGAACCGGCGCGCGTTTCTTGGAATATCCGCTTTGGGTGCCGCTTCCATGGCGCTTTCAGCCTGCACCACGACCGACGTCGTGGTGCCGCCAACGCCCGCTCCGGCGCCCGAACCGGCTCTGGGCGATGCCGCCACCATGTATTCGGCGCGCGTCGATGAGGGCTTTTCATTGCCGGCAATCCCCGTGGCCAAGCTCGATCCGAAGTTCGTGCGCCAGATCGTGGACGATCCGACCGGCGAAAAACCCGGCACGATCGTCGTCGATACATCCGAGCATTTTCTCTATCTGGTGCGCGACGGCGGCAAGGCAATGCGCTATGGCGTCAGCCTCGGCAAGGCCGGGTTTGGCTGGACCGGCAGCGCCGTGATCCAGGCGCGCAAGAAATGGCCGGTGTGGACGCCGCCGCCCGAAATGATCCAGCGCCGGCCGGAACTGGCGAAATATAAGGACGGCATGCCGCCGGGACCGCAGAGCCCGCTCGGCGCGCGTGCGCTCTATCTGTTCCGCGACGGCAAGGACACGATGTACCGGCTGCACGGCACGCCGGAATGGGATTCCATCGGCAAGAACGCGTCGTCGGGCTGCGTGCGCTTCATGAACCAGGACATTATCGACCTCTACAGCCGGGTCAACGGCTTAGCCCAGGTCTATGTGCGCCCGAACCTGTCGGCCGCAGGCAAGATCATGGCCGTGTCGAGCCGGACCGCCGAGCCGATAGATGCCGGCGTGCCAAGGGATGCGGAGATTTTGAAATAGGTGCCTTCACGGCATCGCTGATCGCCGACAAACGTTTAGAGGCGGACGCGCCGGGCGCGTCCGCCTTTCCGTAAACGGCTACTTCTTGGCGAGGCCCGGAAGCGTGACCTGATAGACCAGAAACATGGTGTCGACATCGGCGCCGTCGTCGGCCTTGTAGGGCGCGCCGACCTGAAAACCGTCCTGGGTGAGAAAGTCGTTATCGTTGCCGACGAACAGGAAATAGTCGTCGGGCAGCGCCGGATCGAGCAGGCTGACCACAGACATTGCTTCCCACTTCTCCGAGAGATTGTTCTTGTCGTTCGGCTTGCCGTCATGCAGGCCGAAACGGCCGAGTTCCTTGTTGTCGTTGATGTCAATGAACGGCGTCAGCTTGGCCGGGGTCACCGAGGGGTCGAGCACGCCCTTGGGCGCCAGCGGCTTGTCGGCGGCATCGAAGGCGCCGCCGGCAATGTCGGTGGCGCCAGAGACGTCGACGACGAAAATCTGGCGCAGCAGCGAAGTATCGCCCTTCACCCCCTGGCCGTTTCCGCTGTCGCGCGCCAGCATCAGGAAGGTCTTGTCGGACAGCGCCACGATTTCGCTCTGCGCGGCGACCTTGGTCTTGTCCTTGGCGTCCTTGAACACCGGCAGCGGCACGGCATATTCATGCACCAGCTTGAGATGGGCCGGGTCGGAGGCGTCGTAGACCAGCGCGCGGGTGTTCTGGCGCGTCGCGGGCGAATCGCCGCCATCCTGGCGGGGCGCCGACTGCAGCACAGTGATCAGCGACTTGCCGTCCGGCGTCAGCGCCATGCCTTCGAGGCCTTGATTGTTCTGGCGGCCGGTTTCGGGATCCTTCGGATCGGGTTCGGCTGCACCGGGGCCCGGATTGTCGGAGGCGAAGTTCGGCGCGCCCTTGCGCATCGGCACCAAAGCGGCGGGCGGCTGCGTTGCCGACAACAGATGGCCGTCGGCCGAGAAGCGGTAGATGTTGGGGCCGTATTCGTCAGAGATGAACATGGTGCCGTCGGGCAGCCGCGCGATCGCCTCATTGTCGAGCGCCAGCTTGCCATTGGCCTCGGGCAGGATCGGCAGGTCGCCATTGGCCGCGCGCACGCCGTTGAGCGGATCGAGGCCGGTGGCGTCAGCGCCCTTGTCGTCGGTGAGGAGCAGGGAATCGGCAAGCGTCGCCTTGACGCCTGTCTGTTCCTGGCCGGAGGTGGGCGTGGCGCCCAGTGCGGTCGGCGTGAATTCGATATGAATAGTGTTGAGGCGCGGCCGGTAATCGGTGGTGCCGACGACATTGTAGCCACGGTCCGGCAGCAACCAGAGCGAGCCCTTGTAGCCGTCCGCGCCACGGGTCCAGCTTGCGGCGTCGATGGACATGCCGGAGCCGGAGCCGAAGGTCTCGCCGAACTTGTCCTTCTGATCGGCCGGGATGCGGCCGACGCCGACCAGGCCCTTGTTGACGAAGCCGCCAACGGTGGCGGTGCTGTCGGCAAGGGCAGGGGTCAGGGCGGTAAACAGCGCCAGCGCGGCGCCGAGCGACACGGTTCGGTGCGAGATTTTCATGGAGATCCTTTTTGTGACAAGCCTTGAGCGGCGCAAAGGGGCCACCGCATCGCATCGACGATGTCGCCCTCTCGCAAAGCGGTCTAGGACGCGAACATGATACTTGCGTGACAGAGAGGGCCTCTTCCTTCTCCCTTGTAGGAGAGGGAAGAGCGCAATGATCAATCGCTGTCGCGGGCGATCAGTTCCAGCGGCCAGACTTCGCGGATGATGCGCGGACCTTCCGGGCCGGCAAAGGCGGGAAGCGAGGCCAGCAGCATTTCGGCCAGCCGCCGGCCCATCGGCTCCAGCGACGGACGGAAGGCGGTCAGCGCCGGCGAGAAATAACGGCAGAGCGGCGTGTCGACGATGACGATCACCGCGATGTCGTGGCCGGGCCTGATGCCCATCTCGGCCAGTGCCTTGCAGCCGCCGAGCGCCATTGCGTCATTGTTGAAGATGATGGCTGTGGGCCGGTCCTTGGAGAGCATCACGCGCGGCGTCACCTGGTAGCCGCCTGCCTCGTTGATGAAGCCGTCGGCGATCAGGCCGGGGTCGACTTCGATGCCATGCCGCTCCAGCCCCTTGCGGTAGCCGTCGAGGAAAAGGTAGCCGAAGTTGAGATCAAGCGAAGGGCGGATGGCGGCAATGCGGCGGTGGCCGCGCGCGACCAGCCGGTCGACGGCTTCATCACCCGCCCTCTCGAAATCTATATCGAGCGAAGGATAGGTGTCGTCGCCGGATTGACTTCGGCCAAGCGTGGCGAAGGGAAAGCCGGCCTTGCTGAGATAGTCGATCCGATCGTCTTCCCGCCGTGTATTGGCCAACACGACCGCGTCGGCCCGGCGCGTCTCAACCACGCGGCGCAGCCTCTCCTGCTGATATTGGCCGGGCTCGCCCATGACGACCATCAGATCCAGGTCATCCTCGGCCAGCCGGCCCTGCAGACCGATCAGGAACGGGATGAAGAACGGTTCGCCATATTGCTGGTCGCCCGGATGCGGCTGCAGCATGAAGGCGATCGAATGGGTGGTGCCTTGCCGCAGGCTGCGGCCGGACTGGTTGGGCGAATAGTTCAATTGCTTGGCGGCGGCGAGCACGCGCTGGCGGGTGTCGGCATTGACGTCGGCGCGGCCGTTCAGCGCCCGCGACACGGTGCCGATCGAAATGTTCAGGTGACGCGCGAGGTCATGGATGCTGGACGCCAAGGACAGTTCTCCCCCTGTCTTGGCTAGCACCGGCTGCCGCCCAGGCCAAGGCTTCGGGATGATTTTCGCTGACAGCCGATTGACATTCTACGCCATCGGGTGTGTTCTCGTAAACGTTTACGGAGAAACGTTTACGGTGATGCCGGAAATGCCGTGACATTCGGTCTGGAGGGACCGGACGGGAGGAATGCCGGATGATGAATGCCGTCCTCGTCGGCTGTGGTGCGATGAGCAAGGCCTGGCTCGATGCCGCGAGGCAGATCGACGGGCTGGCCATTGTCGGCCTTGTCGATCTCGACGCCGAACGGGCGAAGGCGAGGGCGCACGAATACGGGCTCGACGGCGCGGTCATCGGCACCAGCCTCGACGCGGTGCTCGACCAGACCACGCCCGACGCGGTGTTCGATGTCGTGGTTCCAGCCGCCCGGCGTGATGTCGCCTTTGCCGCCTTTGCCCATAATTGCCATCTGCTGACGGAAAAGCCGCTGGCCGATACTCCGGAAAATGCGCGCGCCATCGTCGATGCGGCGCGTAACGCGGGGCGCGTCCATGCGGTCGTGCAGAACCGCCGCTACGTCGCCAATGTCCGGCGCATCAGGCGCTTTCTCGACTCCGGCGCCATCGGCAAGCCGACCAGCATCCATGCCGACTTCTTCATCGCGCCGCATTTCGGCGGCTTTCGCGAGGAGATGGCCCATGTGCTCTTGCTCGACATGGCGATCCACACATTCGACGCCGCCCGCTACATGGTCGCAGGCGATCCCGCCGGTGTCTTTTGCCAGGAATGGGAGCCGGCCAATTCCTGGTACCGGCAGGGATCGTCGGCCAGCGCTATCTTCGATCTCGGTGGCGGCAAGCGGTTCACCTATGCAGGCTCTTGGTGCGCGGCGGGCTTCCGCACCAGTTGGGAGAGCACATGGCGCATCGTCGCCGAGCACGGCAGCCTGGTCTGGGACGGCGAGGACGGGCTGAAGGCCGAAGTTGTGTTGTCGGTCCGCGACGGCCTTTTCGACCTGACCCAGCCCATCATCGTGCCGCCGCTCGATCCCGCCGACCGCATCGGCGGTCATCTCGGCGTCATCAAGGATTTCATCCACGCCATCGAGACCGGTAGCGAGCCGGAAACCCGTGGCAGCGACAACATCAAAAGCCTGGCCATGGTTTTCGGCGCCATCGAAAGCGCCGAGACCGGACGGCGCGTCGCAATCACACAGGAAGCATCATGATGCCAAACCCGCTTCTCGACATCCGGATCGGCACCATGGTGCGGGCCAATCTCGAAGACCCCGCCGCCTACATCAAAGAGATTCTGCCGCTCGGTTTCGAGAGCATCCAGCCCTTCTTCTGGCAGACGCTGGGCGGCAAGGATTTGCGGCGGCTCGCCGGTGAGATTCGCGAGGCGATCGGCGATGCCGATGTCGCCGTGTCGTCGATTGGCGTGTTCGGCAATCCGCTGGAGGATGGCGAGGTCGATCGCGGCGTGCTCGCGGCCTGGGAAACCGTCATCGACAACGCGCATCTGTTCGGCGCCTCGACGGTCAGCGGCTTCACCGGCCGCCTTCGCGGCAAGAAGCTGACCGACAGCCTGCCGCGCTTCCGTGAGGTCTGGGGACCACTGGCCAAGCGCGCCGCCGACAAGGGCGTGCGCATTGCCTTCGAAAATTGCGCCATGGATGGCAACTGGGCGGCCGGCGACTGGAACATCGCCCACAATCCCGATGCCTGGGAGTTGATGTTCAACGAATTGCCCGACGACAATCTCGGCCTCGAATGGGAGCCCTGCCACCAGCTTGTCTACCTCATCGACCCGATGCCGCAGATCCGCAAATGGGCGCCGCGCATTTTCCATGTCCACGGCAAGGACGCGACGGTGCGCTGGGATGTGATCCGCGAGCACGGCGTGTTCGGCAAGCTGCCCTTCGTGCAGATGCGCACGCCCGGTTTTGGCGACAGCGACTGGACGCGGGTGATCAGCGAATTGCGGCTGGCCGGTTACAAGGGCGCCATCGACATCGAGGGCTGGCACGACCCGGTCTATCGCGGCGACCTCGAAATCACAGGCCAGGTGCGCGGGCTGGAATACCTCAAGCAATGCCGGGGAGGAGCGACCTACCTGCCGAACCCGGCGTGACCGAGGGCCGGTGGGAGGAGCCGGCCTGACAGATTGCCAAGCACTGCCGACAAGCACTGCCGACAGGCGAATGACGAAACCCCTCGGCTCACCGAGGACAAAAGGGAGGAACGTGCATGAGCATCGCAATGAGAACGACACTTCTGCGCTCGACCGTCGTGGCCGCCGCCACGGCGCTGTGCGCTGCCATCTCCACTCTGCCGGCGCAGGCGCTCGACGCCCAGTGGTGCAAGGATGTCCACATCCGCTTTTTCGTCGGCGGCGCCGAGGGCGACGCTTTCGGCACCATCGTCTACAATGGCGCCAAGCAGGCGGCGTCCGATCTCGGACCCAAGGTCGACTATATCTTCTCGCAGTGGGACGTCGAGAAGATGGTGCAGCAATTGCGCGAGGCCGTGGCCGTGAAGCCAAACGGCATTGCCATGATGGGCCATCCCGGCGACGCCGCGATCATGCCGCTGGCCGAACAGGCGCACAAGGACGGCATCAAGATGATGTACCAGAACGTGCCGGTGCCGACGGTGGTGGCTGCGTTCGGCGGCGGCTATGTCGGCGCTCAGCAGGAGCAGCAGGGCCGCGCGCTCGGCGTCGAGGCGTTCAAGCTCGGCAATCTCAAGGCCGGCGACAAGGCGATCATGATCGGCCCGTTCGAGAACGAGGCCCGCGGTGCGCGTGAGCGCGGCACCGTGGCCGCGCTGAAGGAAGCCGGCGTCGAGGTCATCCAGCTGTCCTCGCCGCCGAGCGGCGAATGGGCGTCCGACCCCAATCTGGCGATCCCGGTGATCACCGCGGCACTGCTCAACAATCCCGATGTGAAGGCGGTCGGCTATCCCGGCGGCCAGATGCTGGGCAACGTCGCCACCTACATGCAGGCGGCGGGCAGGAAGCCCGGCGACATCTTCAACTTCGGCTTCGACACCAGTCCCCAGATCGTCGAGGCGTTCAAGGGCGGCTGGGTGCAACTGACGGCCGATCAGCAGCCGTTCCTGCAAGGCTATCTGCCGATCCTCAGCCTTTGCCAGCAGGTGGTGCTGGGCCTGGCGCCGATGAATGTCGACACCGGCGCCGGTTTCGTCACGCCGCAAAATTACGAGATCGTCGCCGAGCTCGCCAAGCAGGCGCTGCGCTGACCTCCCAAGCTGCCGGCTGGGCCCAAGCCCGGCCGGCAGGACCGCTGGCGAGAATGCCGGCAAGCGAGAGCATTTCACCGTTTCAAGGAAACGGCGAACCGCTCTACCTCTTTGTTCTTACGCAATTTCGGACGAAAAACCGCGTACACTTTTCCTGGAATTGCTCAAGCGAGGATCGCCATGGCCGAACGCATCATCGAACTGCGCGACATCAGCAAATCCTATGGCCAGGTCTATGCGCTGGGCGGGGTCAATCTCTCGGTCGACCGCGGCGAGGTGGTTGGCTTGATCGGCGACAATGGCGCCGGCAAATCGACGCTGATCAAGATCCTGTCCGGCGTCGTCAAGCCGACCAGCGGCGAGATCCTGGTGCGCGGCAAGCCGGTGACCGGCTGGAGTGCGGCACGCTCGCGCGACGCCGGCATCGAGACGGTTTTCCAGGACCGGGCGCTGGCCGTGCAGCAGACCATCGTGCGCAACATCTTCATGGGCCGCGAACTCACCGGCTTCATGGGCTTTCTGAAGGTCAATAAAGAGATAGAGGAGGCGAGCCGGCTGATGCGCGAGATCGGCTTTACCTCGAAAGTGTTCACGCCGCATTCGATCGTCGGCCAGCTCTCCGGCGGCGAACGCCAGGGCGTGGCGATCGCGCGCGCCATCTACAAGCAGGCGGAGCTGATCATCCTCGACGAGCCGACGACGGCGCTGTCGCTGACCGAGACCGCCAAGGTCTTCCATTTCGTGCGCCAGGTGCGGGCGAGCGGGCGCTCGATCCTCTTCATCGGCCACAACATCCATCACGTCTTCGACATCGCCGACCGCTTCGTGGTGATTGACCGCGGCAAGGTGGCGCTGACCGCCGATCGCACCGAGGTCAAGTCGGCCGAAGAGCTGATCAACTTCATGGAAGACGTTGCGCATCCCGGCGGATTGCCGGGGCTGCACGAGGCCGGCGACGCGGAGAGGGCAGCACGATGAGCAAGACCATGGAACCCGATCTGCAGAGCCCTCTCGGCGGCAAGGCAGCCCGACCCGAGTGGAAGCACCCGTCCGACCATTGGCTGCGCGGTTTCGTCATCGACAACCGCGCAGCGCTCGGCACGCTGGCCGTGTTCATCATCATGATGGCGGCGTTCCTGATCGCCAACCCGACCGTGTTCACCACCTGGTATCTCTACAGATCCGTGCTGACCACGCTGCCGGTTGCGCTGTTCGTGGTGGTGCCGCTGGTCTTCGTCGTCACCTGCGGCGAGATCGACCTGTCGTTCCCCGCAACCATGGGCTTTGCCTCCTGGGTGTTCGCGCTGGTGGTGCAGGCCGGCTACGATCCGTTCCTCGGCATTGCTGCCGCACTCATCACCGGCACGCTGCTTGGCTTTCTCGTCGGATCGCTGGTCGTTTATGGCGGGCTGTCGTCGCTGATCGCCACGCTCGGCATGAATTTCCTGCTGCGTGGGCTGATCCAGATCATCAACGAGGGCAGGTCGACGGCATTGACCGATCTCAGCGACAGCTGGGCGTACACCATCTTCTCCGGTCAGGTGTGGGGTTTTCCGGTACAGGTCTTCTGGGCACTCGCCTTCGTCATTTTGTCGGCAATGCTCTACAACCGGCACCGCTTCGGCGCGCAGGTGAGGGTGGTCGGCGACAACCCCGACAGCGCCCAGCAGATGGGCATCGACGTCAAACGCGTGCGGGTGAAAGTGTTCATCTTCACCGGCATTGGGGCTGCGATCGCCGGCACGTTTTCGGTGATGATCAACTTCACCTGGTGGCCGACCGCGGGCGACGGCTATCTGCTGCCGGTGCTGGCGTCAGTGTTCGTCGGCGGCACCCCGACCTGGGGCGGCATCGGTACGGTTGCTGGCGGCGCCATCGGCGCGGTCACCGTGTCGTTCATCCAGACCGGCGTCGTGGCGGCGGGCTTGAGCGGCTTCTACGTCCAGTTCTTCAACGGGCTGATCATCATCCTGTCGCTGCTGGGGCACAAGTGGAACCAGGCGCGGTACAGGTGAGGGGCGGGCTAAATTGACGGGGACGCTCATGTTGCGGACCGCATGCCCCGACGACTGGGCAGACGCCCGTCGCTTCGTCATTCTAGGGCGGAGCAGGAGCGAAGCTCCGTCGCGTAGACCCTGGAATCCATTCCGCGACCTTGGAGTGCAGCTGCGCAGAATTCCGCACCGTGGCAACGCGTTGAAGACGCGGGATGGATCCTCGGTCTACGCTGCGTCGCTACGCTCCTTGCTCCGCCCGTGGATGACGAGGCGGGGAGGGCTCCGCCAGCCTACAACAATGTGGTCGCTTGTAGGACAACAGGACAAGCGGGCGCTCACACCGCCGCCACAAACCCGTCCAGCACGCGTTTCTGGCCGGCCTTGTCGAAGTCGATGGTCAGCTTGTTGCCTTCGATGTTGGAGATGTTGCCGTTGCCGAATTTCTGGTGGAAGACGCGGTCGCCGACGCTGAAGGGCGACGGCGTGTCGGCGACGGATTTGGCGACCAATTCGCCGTCGATGGTGCGGCCTTTGACCGAGGTTCGGCCGGCGCCGTAGCCGCTGTCGGTCTCGCCATAGCCGATGCGCTCGACCTGGTGGCCGGAGCGCGAGCCCCAGTTGCGGTCGGTCGCCTCGGTGCGGTTGGCCTGCGCGCGCTGCCAGCCGGGCGTCGCATAGGTGTTGGAGAAGGCGCCGGATTTTTCCGCGCCGACATTGTCGAAGCGCGAGGCGCCGTAGGGGTTCTGCCGCCCTGCGCCCTGGCCGCCACGGCCCGACGCGAACGAACCGCCGCCATAGGAATTGCCGTAGCCGCCATAGGAGTTGCCGCTTTCGGCGACCTCGACATGGGCTTCCGGCAGTTCGTCCAGAAAGCGCGACGGGATGGTCGACTGCCACAGGCCGTGGATGCGGCGGTTGGAGACGAACCACAGATGCAGGTTCTTCTTGGCCCGGGTCAGGCCGACATAGGCGAGACGGCGCTCTTCCTCCAGGCCGGAGCGGCCGCCTTCGTCCAGCGCGCGTTGGTGCGGGAACAGGCCTTCCTCCCAGCCGGGGAGGAACACGGTCTCGAATTCGAGGCCCTTGGCCGAATGCAGCGTCATGATGTTGACGGCGTCAAGCTCGGCGTTCTGCTCGGCGTCCATGACCAGGGCGACATGTTCGAGGAAGGAGCGCAGCGATTCGTACTCCTCCATGGAGCGGATAAGCTCTTTCAGGTTTTCCAGCCGGCCCGGCGCCTCGACCGAGCGGTCGTTCTTCCACATGTCGGTGTAGCCGCTCTCCTCCAGAATGGTCTCGGCGAGTTCGGTGTGCGGCGTGGTTTCCAGCGCCTTCTGCCAGCGCTCGAAATTGGCCGCCACTTCGCGCAAGGCCGCGCGGGGCTTGGGCTTCAGCTCGTCGCTTTCTGCGAGCTTGGCGGCTGCCTCCAGCATCGGGATGCGCAAGCTCCGCGCCGTGTCGTGGATCTGGCGGATGGTGGCTTCACCCAGGCCGCGCTTGGGGACATTGACGATGCGCTCGAAGGCGAGGTCGTCGGCGCCCTGCGCGACGACGCGGAAGAAGGCCAGTGCATCGCGGATTTCCATGCGCTCATAGAAGCGCGGGCCGCCGATGACGCGGTAGTTGAGGCCGAGCGTGACGAAGCGATCCTCGAATTCGCGCATCTGGAAGGAGGCGCGGACCAGGATGGCCATATCATTGAGCTTGTGCTTGGCACGCTGGTAGGTCTCGATGGTCTCGCCGACGGCGCGCGCCTCCTCCTCGGAATCCCAGGCGGCGTGGACATGCACCTTCTCGTCGTCCTCGGCGACCTTCTCGGTGAACAGCGTCTTGCCGAAGCGGCCCTCATTGTGGGCGATGAGGTGCGAGGCAGTGCCGAGGATGTGCGCGGTCGAGCGATAATTGCGCTCCAGACGGATGATGGTGGCGCCGGGAAAATCCTTGTCGAAGCGCAGGATGTTGTCGACCTCGGCGCCACGCCAGCCATAGATCGATTGGTCGTCGTCGCCGACGCAGCAGATGTTGACTTTGTTTTCGCTCACGGGCCGTTCCGCGCCTGCCGGCGCAGGCCCTCCGCCCCCTCTTTTTTGCGCGCCTTCGGCGTCGCGGGAGTCGCCTCGCAACGGCTCGGACGCCCGGTCGGGCTTGCGGCCTTCGGCCGAGCGCGCTTTACCCTCCCCTGGATGGGGAGGGTCGCCGCGAAGCGGCCGGGAGGGGTGACTGGCGCCGGCGCTGCCACCCCCACCCGCGCCGCTACGCGGCGCGACCTCCCCCATCGAGGGGGAGGTAGGCCTTTGCGCCAGCAGCCGCAGCCACATGTATTGCGCGGTGTTGGTGTCCTGGTACTCGTCGACGAGGATGTATTTGAAGCGCTTGTGGTAGTCCTTCAGCACGTCCGGATTGGCGCGGAAGATGCGGATCGGGTGGCAGAGCAGATCGCCGAAGTCGCAGGCGTTCAGCGTCTTCAGCCGCTCCTGATAGGCCTTGTAGAGTTCCCGGCCCTTGCCGTTGGCGAAGCTGCGCGCGTCGCCCTCGGCAATGTCGGCGGGGCCTTGGCCCTTGTTCTTCCAGCCGTCGATCATCTGCGCGAACTGCTTGGCCGGCCAGCGCTTGTCGTCGAGGCCTTCGGCCTGGATCAGCTGCTTGATCAGCCGTACGACGTCGTCGGTGTCGAGGATGGTGAAATCGGATTTGAGCCCGGCCAGCTCGGCGTGGCGGCGCAAGAGCTTGACGCCGATGGAGTGGAAGGTGCCGAGCCACGGCATGCCCTCGACGGCTTCGCCGACGAGATGGCCGATGCGCTGCTTCATCTCGCGCGCGGCCTTGTTGGTGAAGGTCACCGCCAGGATCTGCGAGGGGAAAGCCCTGCCGGTGGCCAGGATATGGGCGATGCGGGTGGTCAGCACGCGGGTCTTGCCGGTGCCGGCGCCGGCCAGCACCAGGACCGGGCCTTCGGTGGTTTCCACCGCCAGCCGCTGCTCGGGGTTGAGGCCGTTGAGATAATCGGGTGCGCTGTTGGGTCCGCTGCGGGCCGCCATGGCGCGCGCGGCTATGCCCGACGGGGCCGCGGGCCGCGCATTGGGTTCGTCGAAAAAGGGCATTTCTTCCGCAAAGCCGGACATCTCCCCCGAATGTAGTGATTCGGGAGCGAAAGACCAGAAGTGTCTACGTTTTGTTCTGCTAAAGTGCCCGATACTGCGGCTCAGGCCTTTCGGTAACCGAGCGCGACGAACAATCGATGTCCGAACGAGCGCGCTTCCTCTGTCATCACCATGCCAAAGGCCGTCAGCATCTGGTCGTAATAGCGGCTGCCCGCGGGTGACGCCAGGAATGTCGAGTACAGTCTGAGATCGCCGAGCGGGAGATCCCGGTACGTATAAGCGCTACCCTGCATGGCATTCTGTTCGATGTTCTGGCGAATTTTCACGGATTGCTGACGCACCAGCGCCATGATCTGTTCGTCCGACAGAGGCTTTCCGGCTGCGCCCAGCATCCCCGTAACCATCGCGTAGCTCATGTTCAGCGCTATCGCCTCGCCGGTGTCGACAGCGCTGATATCGTCGATGATCTTGCGGTACAATTCGAGCCGGGCTGGATCCTTGGTCGGAAGCTCGGCGAGGATTTGCTTGCCCTCTGTCTTCTTGCTTTGCCTGCCTTCCGGGCCAGACGACTGAATTTCCAAAGCGGTGACGTGCTTGCCCAACGGGGAAGCGTAAAACGCTGCGAGGTCGGACAGATCGGTGGCCGACAGCCTGTCCGCCATCCGCGATTCGATGGCAGTCTCCATTTTGACTGCGTCGAAGGCGCCTTCCAGCGCGACCGACAAGGCGTCCTGGAAATTTGCCGGTAACGGTTCGGGTATGGATTTCGTGGCTGCGGCGATGCCGGGACCGATGCCCATCAGCATCTCGTGAAAGCCGTTTGCCTTGTTGATCTCGCTCAGCGTCTGTGCCGGCGCGGCCACTGTGCCGGCCGTGAGCGCGACGAAGCTACAGAGGACAAGGACTACTCGCGTCAGAGGCGAGGCGAATGACATCACTCTGGTTGCTCCTGATGGTTGGTCGAAAGCAGACTGCTGGAAAACCCGGATGCCGGCAAGGCGGGATTGCCACCTGGGCGTGTGGCCTCGAAAAAAACGCCCTGTGCGCGGAGCCTGCGGCATGGCCGTTTGGTTTCGCCATGGATCGCTCCCCGGCGGCTTGACAGGCACGGCGGGCGGGAGAAGGTTGTACCGCCGGGGGCAGGATTGGCATACCTTTGCCCATGGCCGCGCCGCGGAATGCGCATCAGTCGAAGGAGTATCGTCTTGGCTGTCGTCATCACCTCCCTCATCCTGTTCCTCATCGGCCTCGCACTTGGCGGCGGCGGCGTCTGGCTCGCGATGCTGGGCGGCAGCTGGTACTATGTCGTCACCGGTCTCGCCTTCCTCATCGCCGCATGGCTGCTCTTCCGGCGCAAATCGACGGCGCTCTGGCTCTACGCGGCGATCGTGCTCGGCACGCTGGCCTGGGCGGTGTGGGAAATCGGCTTCGACTGGTGGGAACTCGGACCGCGCGGCGGCATCATCGTGCTTCTGGCGCTGTGGCTGCTGACGCCTTGGGCAAGGCGGGGCCTGATCGGCCCCGACGCGCGCGCGCCGCTCATTCTGGCCGTGCTGGCATCGCTCGCCGTCGCCGGTTATTCGATGACGGCCGATCCCAAGGACATCGCCGGCGACCTCAGCGCCGACAAGGTGACGCCGACTGCCGATCTCGGCGGCAATGTGCCTCCGGGCGAATGGCATTTCTACGGCCGTACGCAATTTGGCCAGCGCTATTCGCCGCTCGACCAGATCACGCCCGACAATGTCGCCAAATTGCAGCCGGCCTGGATCTACCAGACCGGCGACGTGAAAGGGCCGGACGATGTCGGCGAAACCACCTACCAGGTGACGCCGCTGAAGGTGGGCGATGCGCTCTATATCTGCACGCCGCACAATTTCGCCATCGCCATCGATGCCGCCACCGGCAAGGAGAAATGGCGTTTCGATCCCAAGATCAAGCTCGACAAGGACCGCCAGCACCAGACCTGCCGCGGCGTGTCCTATTATGCCGATGCCAAGATCGCCGCCGGCCAGCCTTGCGCGACGCGCGTCTATCTGCCGACCTCGGATGCGCGGCTGATCGCGCTCGACGCCGCCAACGGCCAGGTCTGCCCGTCCTTCGCCGAAGCCGGCACGCTCAATTTGTTGACCAACATGCCGTATCCGAAGTCGGGCTATTATTACTCGACCTCGGCGCCGCTGATTGCGGGCGGCAAGATCATCATCGGCGGCGCGGTCAACGACAATTATTCGACGCAAGAGCCGTCCGGCGTCATCCGGGCCTTCGACGTCGACACCGGCGCCCTGGTGTGGAACTGGGATTCCGGCAATCCGGACCAGACAACGCCGCTGGCGGCAGGCCAGACCTACACCCACAACTCGCCCAACATGTGGTCGACGGCAAGCGCCGACGAGAAGCTCGGCCTGCTCTATGTGCCGCTCGGCAACCAGACGCCGGACCAGCTCGGGATGGGCCGCAGCGCCAATGTCGAGAAGTTTTCCTCCTCGATCACCGCGCTCGATCTGGCCACCGGACAAGTGCGCTGGGTGCGGCAGACCGTGCATCACGACCTCTGGGACATGGATGTGCCGGCACAGCCGACCCTGGTCGACATCACCACCGCTGCCGGCGTCGTTCCGGGCCTGGTTGGACCGACCAAGCAGGGCGACCTCTACGTGCTCGACCGGCGCAGCGGCGAGCCGATCATCCCGATCAAGGAAGTGCCGGCGCCGGGCGGCGCTGTCGAGGGCGATCACACGTCGCCGACGCAGCCGGTCTCGGATCTCTCCTTCAATCCGAGGCCGCTGACCGGCGCCGACATGTGGGGCATCACCATGTTCGACCAGCTGGCCTGCCGGATCGAATTCCAGGGCCTGCGCTACGAGGGCCGCTACACCCCGCCATCGGTGCAGGGGTCGCTGGTCTATCCCGGTAATTTCGGCACATTCAACTGGGGCGGCGTCGCCGTCGATCCGGTGCGGCAGGTGATGTTCGGCATGCCGACCTATCTGGCGTTCAAATCGCAGCTCATTCCGCGCGACCAGGTGCCGCCGCCGGATGAGGGGCGCGGCAGCGAGCAGGGGCTGAACCGCAATGAGGGCGCACCCTATGCGGTGGTGATGGGGCCGTTCCTGTCGCCGCTCGGCGTGCCCTGCCAGGCGCCGCCATGGGGCTATGTGGCGGGAGCGGACCTCAGAACCGGCAAGATCGCCTACAAGCACCGCAACGGCACCGTCTATGACATGACGCCGTTGCCCTTGCCGCTGAAGGTCGGTGTTCCCGGCATTGGCGGGCCGATGATCACCGCCGGCGGTGTCGTCTTCCTGGGCGCGGCGGTCGACGACTATCTGCGCGCCTATGACCTGACATCGGGCAAGCAGCTCTGGCAGGCCAGGCTGCCGGCCGGTGGGCAGTCGACGCCGATGACCTACACCGTCGCCGACGGCCGCCAGTTCGTGGTCATCGTCGCCGGCGGCCACGGCTCGGTCGGCACCAAGCCCGGCGACTATGTGATGGCCTATACGCTGCCGAAGTAGCAGCGATGTGACTTAGGTAAGTGATCGGCCCGGCAGATATTCTGGCAATGTCGCGCCGCCCCTCATCTGCCTGCCGGCATCTATACGGGGAGAAGTGCCCGGCAGGGCGATGAGGGGCAGCAGCAGCCTTGGTCAGCTTGCGTAAGAGATGGCCTTTGAGACTGGGCACGGAGCCCAGTACTTCATTGGTTAGCTGCGGCCCTGTTTCGGCCTGCTGGATCAGCGTGGTGACGGCCGACGCCGGTCGACGCGGACCTTCACCATCCGAGCGGCGGCTGCGGCAGCAGCGGAGCGCATTGCCAGCAAGGCAGCAACAGCAAGCACGAGCGCGCTTGCAAGGATCGGAGTAGACAAGGTCATGGCGTTGTTCCTTCTCGTCGGGCTCGCCGCTACGGGCGAGACCATCATCAGCTTCCTTCCATATTGTGGCGGCACCATCGACATTCTCTGAAATGACCAAAATGTGATGGGCGCGTTCGGCGGGGCGGCCGCATCGTTCGATGGCGCAAGCGTCACCCGTCCGAGACTGGACCGTGCGAGCTTGCACCCTATCTTGATCCGCGAGTCATCCCGGAGTGACCGCGAGGTCATCCCGGAGTGACCGTGAGATCATCCCGGAGTGACCGTGAGATCATCTCCTAACGAGGAGCACGCCATGACGAAACCCACCGCCGAAGCCGTCAAACCTGCCAAACCTGCCATCACCCAGGCGATGATCGATGCCTATGACGAATACACGCATCTGACGCTCGACCGCCGCCGCTTCATGGAACAGCTGACCAGGCTTGCCGGATCGGGCGCGGCGGCGGCCGCGATCGCGCCGCTGCTTGCGGCGAATTCGGCGCAGGCGGCAATCGTCGCCGACAACGATCCGCGCGTGAAGGCTGAAGATATCACCTATTCCGGCAGCAGCGGTGAGATGAAGGGCTATCTGGTCAGGCCGGCGGACCAGTCCGGCAAGCTCGGCACCGTCATCGTGGTGCATGAGAACAGGGGGCTCAACCCGCATATCAAGGATGTGGCGCGGCGCGTTGCGCTGGAGGGGTTCGTGGCGCTGGCGCCGGATTTCCTGTCGCCGCTCGGCGGCACGCCCGCCGACGAGGACAAGGCGCGCGACATGTTCACCAAGCTCGACGCCAGCCAGGTCACCGCCGATGGTGTGGCGACCATCGCCTATCTCAAGGGCGAGAAGGACGGCAACGGCAAGGTCGGTGCTGTCGGCTTCTGCTGGGGCGGCGGCACGGTCAACAATCTGGCGGTCAACGCGCCCGATCTCGCCGCCGGCGTCGCCTACTACGGCATGCAGCCGAAGGCCGAGGATGTGGCGAAGATCAAGGCGGCGCTGTTGCTGCACTATGCCGGCCTGGACGAGCGCATCGACGCCGGCATCGAAGCCTACAAGAAGGCGCTCGACGCCGCCCATGTCGAATACACGCTCTATGTCTATGACGGCGTCAACCATGCCTTCAACAACGACACCTCGGCCGCGCGCTACGACAAGAAGGCAGCCGATCTCGCCTGGGGCAGGACGATCGCTTTCCTCAAGGAGAAGCTGGCGTAGGCTTCAGGCCGCGGACGACGCCCATACGCTCTCATAGGCCGGCGACAGCGTAAAGCCGGCCGGCAGCACCGAGACCGGGGGCGGACGCCGCACGCCCTCCTGCAGATAGCGCAACGCCGACACCAGTCCGTTCATCGTGTAGGGCTTGGCGATGACACCGATCGCGCCGGCGAAATGGTCGGGGATGCGTTTTGGATTGGCGGTCATGAACACCACCATGGAACGGTTACCCTCGCGGATATGCTCGGCAACCTCGACCCCGGTTGGTCCGTCGGCGAGGTGGATATCGACAAAGGCAATATCGGCATCGGCGGTATCAATCATACCTCTTGCTTCGGCCAACGATGTCGCCCAACCCACAACGCTGTGGCCGGCTTCCTCGACGAGGCTTTCCAGTTCCATCGCCAGCAACGCCTCATCCTCGACGATCAGGACCTTGAGCGGTTCGTTCATGACAGCTTCCCTTTCTGCTGCGGTTCGTTCGGCATCGAGATGACGACCTTTGTGCCCGGGCCGGCGTCGCGCCATTCGATGTCGGCATGCAACTGACGGGCAAGCGACTTGATCAGCCGCATGCCGAAGGAAGCATCGCCACTGGCCTCGGCCATGCCGACGCCGTCATCGGAAACCTCGATGTTGAAGTGGCCGTCGGGCTGGCTCATCTTGATGCCGATGCGCCCCGCGGTGGTGCCGTCCGGCTTTGCCTTGAAGGCGTGCTTCAGCGCGTTGGTAACAAGCTCATTCACCATCAAGGCAACAGGCGTGGCTTTTTCGGCCGGAATGACGATGGGTTCGAGGTCCAGCGTCGGCTTGATCTCGGCGCGTCCGGATGCGGTCAGCAGGTCGGTGACCAGATCCCTGGCGAAATCCGAGACATCGAAGCGGCTGACATCCTTTGACTGGTAGAGACGGCGATGCACCGTGCTCAGCGCCTCGATGCGCTCCAGCATGGTGGTCAGCGATCGCTTTGTCGCTTCATCCTTGATTGCCCGGCTTTGCATGATGATCAGCGAGGAGATCATCTGCAGGTTGTTTTTCACCCGATGGTCGACCTCGTGCAGCAGCGTGGTCTGCGCCTCAAGGGCGGCCTCAAGCTCGCGCGTGCGTTCCTTGACAGCCTTTTCAAAGCGGTTCTTGTCGGCGGTGATGCGATCCTCGGAGCGCTTGCGATCGGAGACATCGAGCTGTGAGGCAAAGAAGAACAGGAGTTCGCCTTTGTCGTTGGAAACCGGGCTGATGTAGAGCGCATTCCAGAATGTCGAGCCGTCCTTACGGTAGTTCAACAGATCGATGGCGATATCGGTTCCCGCTGCTATCGCGTCGCGCACGCTAGCCACAGCTGCCTTGTCTGTCTCTGGCCCCTGCAGGAAGCGGCAGTTCTTGCCCATGACCTCGTCGCGCTCGTAGCCGGTCAGGCGCAGGAACGCGTCATTGGCAAAGACGATCGGATTGTCCGCCTGACGGGGATCGGTGATGACCATCGACATGCGGGTGGCGCGGATGGCGGCCGCGAACGGATCGCCCTTGCCGTGCTCGGCATGCAGATTGTCCGTCATGTGCCATGCGTCGGCCGGTTCCCTGGTCCTTTTCCAGTCCATGCTTTCACTCCAAGCCGTTTTTCAGGGGTCACAACGGCTTAGACGTGGAATTGGTTCAATCTTGATCTTCTTGTCGCAGGCAGCCGTTTGCGAAACCGAATCGCCGGTTGCGCAAACTGTCGAAATGAACGGTTTTTGAAGGTTGTCGGATGTAGCCGATTCGCTGAAAGCAGGGCTGGCGCCGACCTATAGAAATGATCAGGTCGCAATGGTCCGTGGCGGCGCTCGCCGGTGGCGGCTTTCTCAGAACAGCGGAAACATCAGGCGTGGCCACGCTTCATGCGCGCCTGCTTCAGGATGGCGCGCCAGCGGATCATGTCGAAGGGGATAGGCTCGTTGTTGTTGGCGATGTGGAAGATCTCGTTGTTGACGTTCTTCAACGAGCGCCAGAAATCATAGTCGGTGATGCGCGGATCGGCAGCCAGCCTGTCCACCTCGACCTTGATGTCGGTTTTCATGCACGTTCCTCGAACCGCCTGTTGCCCGCCGCCCGCATCGCAACTCGCATGGCACCGTTCTCAAACGGTCCGCTGAGTCGTTCAATGGCTCAAATGGCTTGTTCACGTTAAAACCTTGGTAAGGTTAACGCGGGCGCGGCAGCGCTTCAAGCGGTCCTGCGACGAATACCGATCGAACGGCCGGCCCGCTCGGGCATCGGCAGTGCAGAATGGGCGGCGCGCATGGCTTCCACCTTGGCCTGCACATCGGCGGGGAAGGGCGCGACTTTCGGCCCGGACATGTCGACATGCAGCGACAGGGTTTCGGAAGTGGCGGCGAGCCAGCCATCGACATGGCGGATTTCCTGGTAGGCCCGCAGCCGCTTGTCGTCGTGATCGATCAGCTGGAAGGATACGACGACCTTGTGTTCGAGGTGCAGTTCCTGGACATAGCAAACATGGACTTCGGCCGTGTAGATGGTCAGGCGCCGCTCTTCGACATAGTCCAGCCCCATGCCCATCGCCTCGAACGCCTCATCCGAGCAGCGGTCGAACAACACGTTGTAATAGGCCATGTTGAGATGGCCGTTGTAGTCGATCCAGTCCTTCTCGATGTCCATCGGTTTGGAAACGAAGGGGGCAGGGATGGGCATGGAAACTTCCTTGTTCTGGTGCTGGACAGAGCGCGGCAGTCGAGACTACGCATCCATAATCGCATAACAAGCGTGGACGCTGGTCCATTCGCGGAGGAATTCATGGCTCTGAGCGACCTCAATCCGGTCGAACGCAACGAGGAAGGCATCGCCGCCGTGCTCGGCATTCTCAAGCAGCAGCTCGGCGAACGCTTCCAGACAGGCGCGGCGATCCGCTCGCAGCATGCGCATACCACCACCTATATTCCGACGCAGGCGCCTGACGGTGTCGCGTTCCCGGAGACGACAGAAGAGGTGCAGGAGATCGTACGTGCCTGCGCCGCGCACCGCGTGCCGGTCATCGCCTTCGGCGTCGGTTCCTCGCTGGAGGGCCACACCAACGCGCCGGGTGGCGGCATCTCGGTCGACACCTCGCGCATGAACCGCATCCTGTCGGTCAACCCCGAGGATCTCGACTGCACGGTCGAGCCTGGCGTAACGCGCGAGGATTTGAATCGGCACCTGCGCGATACCGGCCTGTTCTTCCCCATCGATCCCGGCGCCAATGCTTCGCTCGGCGGCATGGCGGCAACGCGGGCCTCCGGCACCAATGCGGTGCGCTACGGCACGATGCGTGAAAACGTGCTGTCGCTGACGGCCGTCATGGCCGATGGCGAGACGGTGACGACCGGCAAGCGGGCGAAAAAGAGTTCGGCCGGCTACGATCTGACGCGGCTTCTGGTCGGCTCGGAAGGCACGCTCGGCATCATCACCTCGCTGACCTTGAAGCTGCAAGGCATTCCGCAGGCGATCTCCGGCGGCGTCTGCCCGTTTCCAAACCTCGAGGCGGCCTGCAACGCGGTCATCGCGACCATCCAGATGGGCATTCCGGTGGCGCGCATCGAACTGGTGAATGGACTGCAGATGCGGGCGATGAAGAATTACTCGAAGCTCGATTACCCCGAGAGCCCGTGCCTGTTCGTCGAGTTCCACGGCAGCGATGCCGGTGTCGCCGAACAGGCCGAAACCTTCGGTGCCATTGCTGAAGACAATGGCGGCGGGCCATTCCTGTGGACGAGCGTCGCCGAGGAGCGCACGAAACTCTGGAAGGCCAGGCACGATGCTTATTGGGCGTCGCTGACGCTGCGGCCGGGCACCAAGGGCCTGTCGACCGATGTCTGCGTGCCGATCTCGCGGCTGGCCGAATGCGTTGCCGCAACCGAGGCCGACATTGCCGAGATGGGCCTGGTTGCGCCGATCGTCGGCCATGCCGGCGACGGCAATTTCCATGTGCTGGTGCTGATGAATGTCAACGACCCCAAAGAGATCGCGCTGGCGGAGAAATTCGTCTCGCGGCTGAACATGCGGGCGATCGCCATGGACGGCACCTGCACCGGCGAACACGGCATCGGCCAGGGCAAGATCGGCTTCCTGCGCCATGAGCTCGGCCATGGTGTCGACATCATGCGCTCCATAAAAAAAGCGCTCGACCCGCAAGACATCATGAACCCAGGCAAGATATTACCTGCATAGCCGAAATGTGAGGAGCGGCAATGGATACCCTGATTATAAGGGCATCGCTTGGCAAGACACTGTTATTGCTGTCGGCCAGCCTCTTCTTTGTCCTGGCCTGCGCTTTCCTGATTTATGTCTCCGAGGACGGCGACACCGCCGGCCTTTGGTGGTGCGTGGCCTTTTTCGGGCTGGTCGCGTTGGTGTTTGCCTGGCAGCTTGTGCGGCCGCAGATTCTGGTGCTGAACGGACAAGGTTTCAGTCTCGGCGGAGGCCTTGTTCGATCGCCCAAGCTGGTCCCCTGGAAGGATATCGAAAGCTTCTTCGTCGTCCACCGCCGGCGCAGAATCGGCGATATGATCGGGTACAATTTCGCACCGGGGGTCAAGAAAAGCTCCGTCATGGGCAGCGTGACCAAAAGCCTCGGCGCCGAAGCCGCATTACCGCAGGGCTGGACATTGTCGCCCGAAGAGATGGTAGTGCTGCTGAACGAATATCGCCGACGGGCGGTGGCGGGTTAGTCTGTTGCATGTCCGCCGGCACGCAGTCACAGGCGTCCAAAAATCTCTGCTCTTCCAGATACATCAGAGATCAAGCAACTCTGGATGAATTGCCTCTTTATCGACACGCTGATGCGGGTAGAGTGCGGCTGACTTTCAATCAACCCGTTCGGAGCTGATGCTCGCACGCCTGTTCGTGATCTTCGGTGGCTTGTTTGTGCTGGTGCTGGTTGCGGCGCTGGTGGTGCCGTATTTTGTCGACTGGACCGGGTACCGCGCCCAATTCGAGCGCGAGGCGAGCGCCATTCTCGGCCGCAAGGTGACGGTGCAAGGCGACGCCACGGCGCGCCTGTTGCCGTTCCCCTCGGTGACCTTCTCAAACGTCACGGTCGCCGGCGGCCCCGGCGGCCAGCCGGCAATGACCGTCGAGACCTTTTCGATGGACGCGGAACTGGCGCCGTTCCTGCGCGGCGAAGTGCTGATTTTCGACATGCGGCTGGTGCATCCGAAGGCGACGATCGACATCGCCGATAACGGCACGGTCGACTGGGCGATACGGCCGTCCTCGCCCTTCGATCTCAACCAGATCTCGATCGAGAAGCTCACGGTGACGGAGGGAGAAATTGCGCTCCGCCATGCCGCAGGCGGGCGCAGCCATCTGATTTCCGAGATCAATTCGACCATCTCTGCCAAGTCGCTGGCCGGGCCGTGGCGCATGGACGGAACGTTGCTGCTCGACGGACTGCGTTCGACGGTTGCGGCTTCGACCGGCAAGGCCGAAGGCAGCGGCCAGATGCGGCTGAGGCTCAAGGTCGATCCCGATGCCTATCCACTGGTCATCGAAACCGACGGCAATGCCGGCATCGTCAATGGGGCTGCCGTCTATTCCGGCCAGTTCAAGATTTCCGGCAACGACAAAAACAGCGCCGAACTGCGCGGCGGCGATGGCGAGAGCGTCAAAATCAGAGCCGGCAAACCCGATCCGGGGTTCAGGCTGAACGGCAAGTTCTCGCTCGACCACCAGAAGCTTGGCGTCGACGAATTCCGCTTCGAGACCGGGCCGCTCGACAATCCCTACACAGCCGACGGCAAGGCTTCGGTCGATCTCGGCCTTAGGCCGAACTTCGCCATCGAGGCCAATGGCGCGCAGGTGCAACTGGACGAGGCGGTGGGCGCTGAGAAGGGCGCCGGCCTGACGCTGGACCAGCGCATTGCCGGAATCGAGCAGGCGCTGCTCGTCCTGCCGAAGCCGAGCATCCCCGGCACTGTCGAGGTCAAGCTGCCGGCGGTGGTGGCTGGCGACACCACGGTGCGCGACGTGCATCTCTCGGCCGAGCCGGTCGAGGGCGGCTGGTCGGTGAAATCGCTGGCCGCGACCTTGCCCGGGCGCACGACGCTGGAAGCCAGCGGCATGCTCAGCGTCGAAGATCATTTCCGTTTCAGCGGCTCCATGCTGCTGGCGGTGGCGCAGCCTTCCGGCTTTGCTGCCTGGTTGTCGAAAGATGTCGACGAGGCGATCCGCCGGCTGCCGGCCGCCGGCTTCAAGGCCAAGGTGGACCTGTCGGAGAAGCGCCAGGCGTTCAGCGATCTCGAACTGATCCTCGGCAAGTCGAAGTTCACCGGCCGCATCGATTCCAACCAGCCCGACGACGCCAAGTCCTCGGTGCTGATGCGGCTCGAGGGCGGCGAACTCGATGTCGACGGGCTGACGGCCTTCGCCTCGATCTTCGTCAGCGACAAGGGCGCCAACCGCTTTTCCGACCGTGACCTCGATTTTCAGATCAAGGCAGGGCCGGTCAATGCCGGCGGGCTCACCGCCGACACGGTCGATACCGCGCTCCGGCTCCGCGACGGGCTGCTCGAAATCGACCGGCTGTCGATTGGCGGCCTTGCCGGCGCCTCGATCAGCGCCACCGGCCGGATCAAGGATTTTCCGGCAAGCCCGACCGGCAAGCTCGATGCCTCGGTGGTCGCCGTCGATCTGAAGCCGCTGATCGACATTGCCGCGCAACACTATCCCGACAATCTGATGCTGAAGGGACTGGCTGGCCGCACGGCCGCCTATCCTGAACTGTTCCAGGACGCGCGCGTCGATCTGGTGGCGAGCGCCGCCGACAATGGCGACGGCACGACCGGGCTGGCGGTGAGCGGACAAGGCAAGGCCGGCGGTTCGGCCTTTTCGGCGTCGCTGTCGGGCAAGGGTGCCGTCGGCCAGTTGCTCGACGCGCCGGTGACGCTGACCTTCAACGCCAAAAATCCCGACGCCACCGTGCTGCTGGCGCTCTACGGCCTGCCGGCGCTGCCGCTCGGCATGCTCGGCCAGGCAAGCACCGATATTTCGGCCAAAGGCACGCTCGGCGGCGGCCTGGCGACGAGCTTCAATTTCGCCGCCGATGACTTCAAGGCGACGTTCGACGGCACCGTTGCTCAGACACCGCAAGGCGCCACCGCCAAGGGCAAGATCGGCCTCGACGCTTCCGACATCGAGCCCTGGCTGATGACGACCGGCGCCGGCCTGCCGGGTATGGGAACGGGCACCTCGACCTCGCTCAGCGCGGATGCCGATTTCGGCAACGGCCTGCTGGTGTTGAGCGGCCTCAGCGGATCCATCAACGAGTCGGAGATTTCGGGCGACGTCAACATCGATGCGAAGCAGGGGCTGCCGCATTTTGCCGGTGCGCTGGCGCTCGACGAACTGGACCTCGACCCGATTGCGGTTGCGCTGTTCGGTGACCAGTCGTTCCTCAGCAGCAACGCGAACTGGCCGACGGCGCCATTCAGCCAGAAATCCAGCCTGCCGTTCAGCGCCGATCTCGACCTGGCGACGGCGACGCTTGCCGCCGGACCGCTGGCGACAGCCTATGACGCGTCGCTGTCGTTGAAACTGGACCAGGAAGGCATCCGCGTTTCGGACCTGAAGGCAAAACTGCTCGGCGGCGCGCTCACCGGATTGTTCGAGTTGAAGAACACGGACGGCACGGGGCTGTTCTCCGGCCAGATGAGGCTTGCCGGCGCCGACCTGGCGACTGTGCTGCCGGCTGCCGGCTTGAGTGGCAGCGGCGACTTCTCGACAGGGCTGTCGACCAGCGGCAAATCGGTCGACGCGATGATTGCCGCACTCTCCGGCTCGGGCACGGCGGCGCTGAAAGGCCTCACCATTGCCGGCGTCAATCCCGATGCCTTCGGCGCGTTGATTGCCAAGGCCGATGCGATCGGGCGCGACATCGACGTGGCCAAGACTGCGGGCTTTGCACCTGAGATCGCTGGCGACGGCAGCTTTGCTGCCGGCGATGCCGACATCGCCTTCACGGTCGCCGGCGGCACGTTGCGGGCACCACCGATCAAATTCGAAAACCAGGCGGCGACGCTGTCTGCCGACATCACGGCCGACCTCAACACCGGCACCGTCGCCACCAAGGGCGCGGTCACCTACAAGCCTGGCGACGAGGCGCTGGTCGGCTCCGATCCGACGGTCAATTTCAGCGTCGATGGGCCGTTCGGGGCGCTGAAAAAGCAGTTCGACAGCGAGCCGCTGGCGCAATTTTTGACCCAGCGCGCGCTGGAAAAGGAGCAGCAGCGGGTCGAGGCGATGCAGGCCGCACTGCTCGAGAAGCAGCGGCTGCGGCGCGAGGTGCGCTATTACGCCGCCCTGCAGACCGAGCGCGACAACGCCGCCGAGGAATTGCGCAAGCAGGAGGAAGCGGCACGGCTCAAAGCCGAGGCCGACGCCAAGGCGAAAGTGCAGGCCGACGCAAAGGCACAGGCCGAAGCGGATGCCAAGGCCAAGGCGGATGCCGAAGCAAAGGCCGATGCCGATGCGAAAGCGCAGGCAGAGGCTGACGCAAAGGCCAAGGCAGATGCGGACGCGAAAGCCCAGGCGGAAGAGCAGGCTGCCGAAGACGCCGCCAAGGCCGAGGACGAACGGAAGAAGGCCGAACAGGCTCGGATCGCTTCGCAGGAAAAAGCCAGGCTGGAGGCCGAGCGCAAGGCTCAGGAGCAGGCGCCGAAGGTCGACCGCTCACTTCCCGGCGTCAATGACGGTTCGGCCCCGGCGCCGCCGAAGCCCAGGACAAATCCGTTCTCGGTCGACAATTTGCTGAAGTCGCTGGGCAATTAAAAACCATTCAGACAGCGCCGCGCTTGGCCCAGTCCAGCACATGCAGCCTGAGCGCCGAGGACAGGTTCGCATCGCGCGGTCTTGTCTCGTCGATCTCCGCGACTAGGGCAGCAAGCGTCAGCTTGCGCGCGGCGGCGATGGCGACGAGATCGTCATAAAAGGGTTTTTCGAGGGAATAGCTGGTGCGATGGCCGCGGATGGTCACGGAGCGTTTTTCGACCGGGCTCACCGCAGGCGGTCCATCAATCGCCCTGGTCTTCCGGGCGTTCGCGGCGGTGGCCGGCGACGAATTTTTCGGCCTTGTCCGATGTCAGACGGTCACGAGTTCTTTCGGCTTTGGAACGGCCGTGCAGAGCGCGGTTCTCGCCGGCGAGCTTTTCCTTTTCGGTGCGCGCCTTCTGCTTGCGGACCTGGCGAAGGTTGACGATTTCGCCCATGTCGCGCCGACCGTCCCGCTACTTCTTGCGGAAGGCGTCGAGCGACACGACGTCGGCGCCCTTGCCGGCGGCGGCATCGGCCACGGCGGGCTTTTTCTCCGCCTCAGTGGCAGCTGCCTTCTTCTCGGCCTTCGGCTTTTTCTCGGAGACGATAGTCAAAGGCTCGGCAGCCGGCTGGGCGGCTGCATCGTCTTCCGCCGGGACGTCGGTCTTGACGTCGAATTCGAGTTCGAAATTGACCGATGGGTCGTAGAAGCCGCGTACGGCCGAGAACGGAATTTCCAGCTTCTCCGGCACGTCGGAGAAGGACAGCCCGACCTCGAAGCCGGTATCGGTCACCTTGAGGTCCCAATACTGGAACTGGATGACGATGGTCATCTGTTCGGGATAGCGCTCGCGCAGCCTGGAGGACACCCGCACGCCCGGCGCGCCGGTCAGGAATGTGATGAAGAAATGATGATTGCCGGGAAGGCCGGTGCGCGCGACTTCGGCCAGGACCTTGCGCATGACGCCGCGCAACGCCTCCTGGGCCAGAATGTCGTAGCGGATGTGGTCGTCGGCCATGTGCTGGTCGGGTTCCGTTAAATCGTCCGCATAGCTGTAATCAAGCTTGAGCGCGGCGTAAACCGGATATAGATCGCTGATGCGCCGAAGCGAAGCCCGTAACGGACGATTTGATCGCCGGCTTTGACGTTCAGGCGCTGGCCAGCTGTTTTTCCACCGCTGCCGCTGATCTGCGCTTGCCGAAGGCGCGCAGGAATGTGCGCACGCCGTGGGTCGCGGATTGCAGCACTTCATCTTCCGACGGCATGCCGCCGAGCATGAAGGTGGTCTGCAGTTCGGCATTTGCCAAGGCCAGGAACTGGCGCGCGGCGACATCGGGATCGTCGACCGCGAGATGGCCGGCATGGGCGAGGCGGGCAAAACGGGCGGCAAGTGCGGGCCAGGTCCGGCCCGGCCCCTGGTCGCGCCATTCTGCGAAGAGCTCGGGATAGCGCTCGCCTTCGGTCTGGATCAGCTTGCGCAGGAAGCGTCCGTCGCGGTTGCAGATGCAGTTATGATTCAGGCGCACGGCAAAGCCGATCAGGTCGGCTTCCAGATCCTTCGGCTGGTCTGGGAAAGAGGCGAAGGTGGCGAAGATGCCGGCATTGCAGCGCTCCGTCAGATCCCGCACCACAGCCATGAAGAGCCTTTCCTTGTCGCGGTGGTGATTGTAGATGGTCTGGCGCGAAACGCCCGCCTCCACCGCGATCAGGTCGATATTGGCGCCGGCAAAGCCTTCCCGGCAAAAGACCGAAGCCGCCGCATCGATAATCGACATACGCTTGGCCTCGTGGCCGCGTGGCGGGAAAATGTCAGGAGAAACGGCAAGCTTCATAGAAATCTATATAGAGGTGATTGACGAATTAGACAAGGCTGTCTAAATTTGTGGACACAATAAATGGGAATTCGCTCCGTAGAGACGAATAATCTCTCTCTGAGCCGTCGGATTTCAACGGGATGGAACGTCCTAGGGTTAGTCGTCGCGTTGGCGGCGCCAACCAGACTTGAAAGAAGCCTTTATCATGAGTCCCAAATTCCTCCGCATCGCGGTCGTGCTCGGCCTGTTGTCCGCTATCGGCCCCTTCGCTATCGACATGTATCTGCCGGCGTTGCCTTCGATCGGCGAGGATCTGCATGCCGGCACCGCCGCCGTTCAGATGAGCCTTTTGATCTTCTTCCTGTCGATGGGCTTCGGCCAGATCGTCGTCGGACCGATCTCCGACATGGTCGGCCGCAAGCTGCCGCTTTACGGCGGCCTTGCGCTGTTCATGGTCGGCGGTATCGGTTCGGCCATGAGCCCGACCATCGAATGGCTGATCGCCTTCCGCTTCCTGCAGGGACTGGGCGCCAGCGCCGGCATGGCGGTGCCGCGCGCCATCGTGCGCGACCTGCACACCGGCACCGAAGCCGCCAAGCTGATGTCGCTGCTGATGCTGGTGTTTTCGGTGTCGCCGATCCTGGCGCCGCTGACCGGCAGCCAGATCATCGAGAATTTCGGCTGGCGCGCCGTGTTCTGGACGGTGACGGGCGCGGCCCTGCTGGCCACCATTCTGCTGGCGACCTCGCTGAAGGAGACGCGGCCGGCGGAAGAACGCGTCGGTTCCTCCTTCGGAACCGCACTCGCCGGCTATCGCTTCCTCATGGGTGACCGCAATTTCCTCGGCCTGGTGGCGATCGCCGGCTTCGGCATCGCCAGCTTCTTCGTCTACCTCTCGAGTTCGTCCTTCATCCTGATCGACCATTACGGGCTGTCGCCTTCCGTCTACAGCGTGTTCTTCTCGATCAATGCGGTGGCCTTCATCGGCATGTCGCAACTGACGGGGATGCTGTCGGAGCGCTTCGGGCTGAAGCGCGTCGTCTGGGTGGCGGTAACCGGCTATGCCACGACGATGGTTGTGCTGTTCGCAGTCATGGCGACCGGCGTCGACCGGCTCGATGTTATGGCGGCACTGCTGTTCGTCGGCTACGGCTTCCTTGGCCTGGTCATCCCGACGACGTCGGTGCTGGCCATGGAAGAGCATGGCGAGATCGCCGGCACGGCCTCGGCGCTGATGGGCACGCTGCACTTCGCCATCGGTGCGCTGGCGATGGGCGTCGCCGGCATCTTCTTCGACGGCACCCCGCTGCCCATGGTGGCCGGCATCACGCTCTGCGCGGTGATCTCGTTCACGCTGGCCAAACTGACGCTTGGCCGCTCGCGCGAAGCCGTTGAAGCGCCGGCCGAGTAAGCTGACCGCAATCGACCGGAAAGGCCGGGTCATCCCGGCCTTTTTCACGTCTGGGGTAATCCGGCCCCGGCCAGAACCACGGCCTTCGACGACGCCAGCGGCAAATTGCACCAGCTCATGGCTCAATTTGGTGTAGGCTTCGCGGCCCATCGTCATGCGAAATCCGGCCAGCGGCAGCCGGCATTGCGCCTACGATATCGAGGAGGGGAGAAGTGGAGGTTTCTGTTGCCAGGTACCTCCGAACCCCGCCTAGAAGTGCGAACCTCTAGGGCTTGATTTGAAGCTATCGCACCGCTTACGCGGCGAGACGTGCTTCCGCATAGTTGTCATTTGCAACTACAGGTTTAGCCCGATGACGGTGGTACCATGCCGGGCAAAAGTACGATCTTTACACCTTCGTCGATCCTATTTCGCCCCCAGCAACAGCCGCTCTGATCACAGAGCGGTTCTTGGTGGAGGCGCCGGGTACCGCCCCCGGGTCCGAACGGCTTATTACATCGCCCATTTATCGCCATAGTCGGTCAAGCCGACAAAACGAATATAGGGGGCGGGCGCACAAAATGAAAGGCCGCAATGACACTTCTTGGCCGCACCAAACTGCGGCGCCGAGGGTTGACTCGCGCGCGGTCTCAACCGAAGCTTTGCGATGGTGAGGAGTATCGACCGAGCGCACAAGTTGCGGCAGCGCGCCACAGCCCTCATCGATCGGATCCCGTGGCGCCGACATGGGGAAATTTGATGGCCGATTATCTCGCAGACGTGAAGAAATACGACGCCGCCGCAAATGCCGATGTGGTTGCCAAGATTGTGAAACATCTGGGCATCGCGCTGCGCAACCGCGATTCCTCGCTGGTATCCTGCACCGACCCCAAGGAATTGGAGCGCGTCAAGACCAACTGGGTTGCCAAGAAACTCGGCGTGACCGACGGGGCGAAAGCCAACTCAGCGATCGAGAAGACCTGCAAGGCGTTGGCCGCCGACAGCTCCAAGAGCCGCGTGACTTTCTACTATCTGGTCGCCAAGGATCTGGGCAAGCTCGGCTCTTTGTAGAGATTATTGCCGATAGGCAGAGCGCGCGTTTGATTTTGCTCCTCACCGGAGGTCAGCACCGCCCCTCATTGCCCTGCCGGGCATTTCTCCCCGTATAGTGACGGGGAGAAATGGCTGACCGCAGCCTTGGCTCTCTCTCTCTCTCTCGAACGCTTGTGATTGGCGAAACCGCTGATCACAGCGCCCCTCTCCCCGTCCCTATACGGGGAGAGGATGCCGGCAGGCAGGTGAGGGGCAGCGCTAACCCTTGAAGAGTGATGGGCAAGCCGCGTTCTGGTCCTTTTGCTGTGTTCGGCCGGCGGCCAGTCGGTTATGATGGCGGTAACCCCGAATCGAGGCGAAGCCGATGCGCCAGTATCTCGACCTTTTGCAGCATGTGCTGGACAATGGCGCCGACCGTGGCGACCGCACGGGCACCGGCACGCGTGGGGTGTTCGGGTACCAGATGCGCTTCGACCTGTCGCGCGGCTTTCCCGTCACCACCACCAAGAAGCTGCATCTGAAGTCGATCATCCATGAACTCCTGTGGTTCCTGGCCGGCGACACCAACATCAAATACCTTAGAGATCATGGCGTTTCGATCTGGGACGAATGGGCCGACGAGAATGGCGATCTCGGCCCGGTCTATGGCAAGCAGTGGCGCTCTTGGCCGGATGGCCATGGCGGGTCGATCGACCAGATTGCCAATGTTCTGAAGGAGATACGCAGGAATCCGAATTCACGCCGGCTGATCGTTTCGGCGTGGAACCCGGCCGAAGTGGAGGCGATGGCGCTGCCGCCCTGCCACTGCCTGTTCCAGTTCTACGTCTCGGACGGCAAGCTGTCCTGCCAGCTCTACCAGCGCTCGGCCGACATTTTTCTCGGCGTACCCTTCAACATCGCTTCCTACGCGCTGCTGACCCTGATGGTGGCGCAGGTGACCGGGCTGAAGCCCGGCGAGTTCGTCCATACGCTGGGCGATGCGCATCTCTATTCCAACCATTTCGAGCAGGCGCGCGAGCAATTGCGGCGCACACCCAAGGCGCTGCCGACGCTGTGGATCAATCCGGAGGTGAAGGACCTGTTCGCCTTCCGCTTCGAGGATTTCCGGCTGGAAAACTATTTTGCCGACGCGTCGATCAAGGCGCCGATCGCGGTCTGATCCGTCCACCGTCAATCAATTCCGACCCTCAATCGATGTCGACCATGACGTCGGTTGCCTTGATCATGGCATAGGCTGCTTGCCTTTTTCGAGCTTGAGATCGGCAACGGCCTCGTTGGTGATCGAAGCGTGAAGACGGAGCCGCCGACATCACCGCGGACAGGCGAGGTGCTTTGACGATCTCGACGATCGTTCCCTTGAGGATGTTGCGGGCGCTGATCTTCATCGGAGTTCCTTTCCGGGTTTCGGTGCACGTCCAAACCAGAACAATCGATGCCGAACATACGCTTTCGCAGGAGGCGGCCTTCCCTTGTTATATTCATCCAGATATATCGGTCGGCAGGAGTCGAGCCAGCAGATTTCAAGCCCAGGGAGAGTTTTCATGTTGGGGCACAAAGGTTTTGGTATGAGGGCAATCGCGATTGGCGGCTTTGCCGTAGCTCTGATGGCCGTGATGCCGGCGGCTCACGCGAGAGACAAGGTGATCGTGTTTGCCGCAGCCAGCCTCAAGGACGGGCTCGACGCCGTCACCAAGGCCTGCGAAGCCGATGTCGGAGAAGCGGCGACCGTCTCCTACGCCGCGAGCTCGGCGCTGGCCAAGCAGATCGAAAGCGGGGCGCCCGCCGATGTGTTCATCTCGGCCGACCTCGACTGGATGAAATATCTCTCCGACAAGAAACTGACCAAGCCGGACACCGAGGTGAAACTGCTCGGCAACCAGATCGTGCTGGTGGCGCCGAAGGATTCCAAGGTCGAAACCAGGATCGAGAAAGGCTTCGACCTCGCCAAGCTGATCAGCGACGGCAAGCTCGCCATGGGCGACGTCAAGGCGGTGCCGGCCGGCAAGTATGGCAAGGCGGCACTTGAATCGCTCGGCGTCTGGTCGTCGGTCGAAGGCAAGGTGGCGCAGGCCGAGAATGTGCGCGCCGCGCTGAAGCTGGTTTCAACGGGCGAGGCCGCGCTCGGCATCGTCTATGCCACCGACGCGCATGCCGACAAGGGAGTCAAGGTGGTCGGCACCTTCCCGGAGGCTTCGCACCCGCCGATCATCTATCCGGTTGCCCAGACCACCGATTCGAAGGACAAGGATACCCCGGCTTTCCTGAAGTGCCTGCAGTCCGCCAAGGCGGTGGAGCTGTTTAGGGATCAGGGTTTCACCGTGCTCACGCCGAGCAATTAAGGTAGCGGCTGACGCATGAACTGGCTGCTGGACCTTACTCCCGACGAATGGAATGCGGTCCGGCTGTCGATCAAGGTGGCGACGGTGGCGATGCTGTTCAGCCTGCCGCCCGGCATCTTGATGGCGCTTTTGCTGGCCCGCGGAAAATTCTGGGGCAAGACGCTGCTCAACGGTGTGGTTCACCTGCCGTTGATCCTGCCGCCGGTGGTGACAGGTTATCTCTTGCTGCTTACCTTCGGCCGGCGCGGGCCGGCGGGAGCGTTCCTGGCCGAGCATTTCGGCATCGTCTTCTCGTTTCGCTGGACCGGCGCCGCACTGGCCTGCGGTATCATGGGCTTTCCCCTGATGGTGCGGGCGATCCGGCTGTCGATCGAGGCGGTCGACCGCAAAATGGAGGCAGCGGCGGGAACGCTCGGCGCCAACCCGATTTGGGTCTTCGCCACCATCACGCTGCCGCTGATCCTGCCCGGGCTGATCGCCGGCTCGATCCTGTCCTTCGCCAAGGCGATGGGCGAGTTCGGCGCCACCATCACCTTCGTCTCCAACATTCCCAACGAGACGCAGACGCTGCCTTCGGCGATCTACACCTTCACGCAGGTGCCTGGCGGCGATGACGGGGCGCTCAGGCTGGCGCTGATCTCCATCGTCATCTCGATGGCCGCATTGGTCGCCTCGGAAGTGCTGGCGCGGCGCGTCGGCCGGCGGATGGACATCGAATGAGCGTGCTGGTGGACATCAGCCATCGGCTCGGCGGTTTCGCCGTCGACGCGCGTTTCGAAAGCGCCGGGCGGCTGACGGCGCTGTTCGGGCCATCGGGCTCCGGCAAGACGACGCTGATCAACGTGATCGCCGGCCTGATCCGGCCGACCAAGGGCCGTATCGCGGTCGACGGCTGTGTGCTGGTCGACACCGATGCCGGCATTTTCGTGCCGAAGCACAAGCGCCGGATCGGCATGGTGTTCCAGGACGCGCGGCTGTTTCCGCATATGAGCGTGGCCGGCAATCTGCGCTATGGCCGCTGGTTCACGCCACCGGCGGAGCGCTATGCGGATGTCGACGCGGTCGTCGAACTGCTCGGCATCGGTCCTCTGCTCGACCGGCGACCGGCAAAGCTCTCGGGCGGCGAGAAGCAGCGCGTGGCGATCGGCCGGGCGCTGCTTGCCAGCCCGAAACTGCTGTTGATGGACGAGCCGCTGGCCTCGCTCGACGATGCGCGCAAAGCCGAGATCCTGCCCTATATCGAGCGGCTGCGCGACGAGACCAAGCTGCCCATCGTATATGTCAGCCACTCCGTCGCCGAGGTGGCGCGGCTGGCCAGCGACGTGGTGGTGATGGCGCAAGGCAAGGTCGCTGCCTCAGGCCCGACCGGCGCGATCATGCAACGGCTCGAATTGCTGCCGGCGGAGGAACGCGGCGAGGGCGGCGCGGTTCTCGACACCAAGGTGCTGCGCCATGACGAGATCTTCGGGATGACCGTGCTCGGCTCGGCGGCGGGGGAAATCCGGGTGCCGCAATTGGCGGTCTCGGTCGGCGCGCCTGTGCGCATCCGAATCCGCGCCCGCGACGTGATGATCGCCACCGAACAGCCGAAAGGTCTCAGTGCGCTCAACATCCTGCCGGGCGCCATCGTCGCAATCGGCTCGGGCGAGGGGCCGACGGTCGAAATCGGCATCGACTGCAATGGCGCAACCGTGCTTGCGCGCATCACCGAACAATCCAGGCAGGTACTGAACCTTCAACTCGGCGGCAAGGTGTTCGCGGTGATCAAGACGGTCAGTTTCGACCGTGCCAACACCGGCGCCGGGCTGCCGGCCGAAGCGGATGGCTGATAGCCGCTATATCGTTTTGGAATAGCGCTATGGGTCGAGAGGGGCTAGTGTGACCGTGGAGGACAAGAGATGCCGTCGCTGAGCCTGCGGATAAATCTCGATCCGGACGGGCGCATAGGTCCGGGCAAGATCGAATTGCTGGAGCAGATCGCCACTTTCGGCTCGATCTCGGCTGCGGCACGCGGCATGGAGATGTCCTACAAGCACGCCTGGGATCTGGTGGAAGATATGAACCGTGTGTTCGGCAAGCCACTGGTCGCGGCGCAGACCGGCGGCAAAAAGGGTGGCGGCGCACAGCTGACCTCAGTTGGCCTTGCAGTTGTCAGCCGTTTTCGCGCTATCGAGCGCGCTGCGGCGGCAGCGGCGGCCACGCATATGGACGCCTTGCAGGCGGAGATCGATGCTGGGTGAGGGTTGAAGCTTGCGATCCGTCACACCCCCCTCTGTCCTGCCGGACATCTCCCCCGCAAGGGGGGAGATCAGCTAGCCCGTAGACGGGCGCTAATCTGTTAGGCGATTGGCGAAATCCTCCGTGACGGCCAATCTCCCCACTAGAGGGGGAGATGTCCGGCAGGACAGAGGGGGGCGCGAAGGAACTCGACCTTTGAGCGCGCTATTCCTCGGGCTCTCCTGCTTTACGCAGCAGATAGGTGTCCATGATCCAGCCCTTTCTTTTCCGGGCTTCTTCTCTCGTCCTCTCAATCTCCTCGCCGACATCACCCAGGCGACCGGAAACGATGATCTCGTCCGGTGTGCCGAGATAGGCGCCCCAATGGATGATCAGATCCTTGTCTGCCAGCGTGTTGAAGGCGCATTTGCCGTCGAGCATGACCACGGCGCTGCCGGCATTGTGCGGCATGCCTTGTTCGGCGAGGCGGCGGCCGGTGGTGATCAGCACGGGGTCGCCGATGCGGTTCAGCGCCATCTTGTGGCCGGCGGCTAGCGCCTGGACGGCGGTGATGCCGGGAATGACCTCCAGTTCGAATGCGACATTGCCCCTCAGTCGTACGCGCGCGAGGATGCGTAGCGCGCTGTCATAGAGCGAGGGGTCGCCCCAGATCAGGAAGGCGCCGCAGCCGTCCTCGGCAAGTTCGTCGCGGACTAGGCTCTCATAGATCTGGGCGATGGCCTCGTGCCAGTCATCGACGGTCGAGCGATAGGAAGGCGCCGGCTCGGCGCGCACCGGCACGTCGAACTCGACGCGGCGCGATTTCGGATTGCTGACGAAACGGTCGCAGATATGGCGGCGCAATTCGGCAAGGTCGTTCTTCTTCGCCCCCTTGTCGGGGATAAACAGGACGTCCGCCCGGTTTAGGCCTGATATGGCCTGCACGGTCATATGGTCGGGATTGCCGGCGCCGATGCCGATGACGAGAAGCTTGCGCATGACGCGAACTCCTGCCCGATCGAAACCTGTTAGTCCAGACCGCCGATTGGCGTGTCCAGACACTGTGGCGTCCTGCTGGGAGACGGAAGGCTTTGAAACGCCACATTGAAACGGCTAGGGTCGCGGCATTCTTGGCGAGGGGCTTCGATGTTGCAATATGTTCTGTCCGTAGCGCTGGCGCTTTTAGCCGTGCCCGCGCTGGCCAATGATACGACCGCCGAACTCGGCACAGGTGGCCTGATCCTGTCGCGTAGCGACGCGGTGTCGATGCAAAGCGAGGACCTCTATATCTCGCCGGAAAAGATCACGGTCGACTACGTCTTCCACAACAACACCGACAAGGATGTAAATGCCATCGTCGCTTTTCCGCTGCCGGACATCGAAGGCAATCCGGAGGAAATGCCGGCCATCCCGGAAAACCAGAGCGACAATTTCCTTAGCTTCGAGGTGACGATCGACGGAGCGCCGGCAAAGCCGCAGCTCGAGCAGAAAGTGTTCGCTGTCGGCATCGACATCGGCGCCGATCTGAAGGCGCAGAACGTGCCGTTCAATCCGTTCGGCGATGCGGCCAAGGCGGCCCTGGCGAAGCTGCCGAAAACGGTCGCCGAGGATTGGGAAAACCGCGGCATCATCATCGAGGATACGGGCAGCGACGGTACCGAGGCGAACAAGGTCTATACGCCGTGGTGGCAGTTGCGCTCAACCTATTGGTGGCGCGCGATATTTCCGGCCAACAAGGATGTCCACGTCTCGCACCGCTACAAACCGAGCGTCGGCGGCACGTCATCGGTGAGTTTCTTCTATGACGGCAAGTTCACCGAGGGCAGCCAGTACACGACCTACAAGACCCGCTACTGCATGGACGACAGCTTCGAGAATGCGGTGCGGCAGGCCGCCAAGGCCGACGGTTATCCGCATTTTTACGAGAACCGCATAGCCTATATCCTGACCACCGGCGGCAACTGGGCCAATGGCAGCATCGGCAAGTTCAAGCTGACCGTCGACAAGGGCAATCCGAAAGCGCTGATCTCGTTTTGCGGCGACAATGTCAAGAAGGTCGGGCCGACGACCTTCGAGACGGCGGCGCAGGATCTCTATCCCGAGCACAACATCGACATATTGCTTTTGGAGCCGTCGGATGACGGCGCCGGGGGAGCCAACTGATGGACGTCGCGATCTATGTCGCCATTGCGCAGAACGGCGTCATCGGGCGCGACGGCGGCTTACCGTGGCGGCTGTCCACCGATCTCAAGCGCTTCAAGGCCGATACGATGGGCAAGCCCGTCATCATGGGCCGCAAGACTTATGAAGGCATCGGCCGGCCGCTGCCGGGCAGGTTGAACATCGTGGTGACCCGCGACAAGGCCTGGCGCGCCGAGGGCATCGAGGTAGCGCACTCCCTGGAGGCCGCGATCCAGCTGGCCACGGTGCGCGGGCGTTGCATGGCCGGCGTCGACGAAATCTGCATCATCGGCGGCGGCGAGATCTATGCGCAGGCGCTGCCGCTGGCAGACCGGCTGCACGTCACCCATGTGCTGGCGGCGGTCGATGGCGACGCGCATTTTCCCGACATCGATCCGGATTTGTGGCGCCTTGTCAGCGCTCAGGACATTCCGGCCGGTGAAAAGGACAGCCATGCGACGCGCTATTCGGTTTACGAGCGACGCCGCGGCGTGCATTGAGACGATAAAAGGGTCGCGAACGTCCAAAACGGACATGCTCGGCAGCGGATCGCGTTGAAAGCGCATCGCTGCGTCCCTATAGAAGAACAACTGGATTTTGCGCCGCAACGTCGGCGCTGAGGGAATCCCAAGCGAAAGGACATTCATGCCCTGGAACGACAAGAGCGGCGGCGGCGGCCCATGGGGCGGCGGCGGCAACAATCAGGGACCCTGGGGGCAGGGACCGAAGGGGCCTAGCGGCCCGCCGGGGTCACCTCCCGATCTCGAAGACATCATCCGCCGCGGCCAGGACCGGCTGCGGCGCGCGCTGCCCGGTGGCGGCGGCGCCAGCCCGGCCGTCTTTGCGCTGATCGCAGCGGCCCTGATCGTGCTGTGGGCGTTCAAGGCGGTCTACACCGTGCAGCCGGACGAGGTTGCGGTCGAGCTGCGCTTCGGCAAGCCGAAGGCGGAGCTGTCGCAGCCGGGTCTGCATTTCCATTGGTGGCCGGTCGAAACCGTCGAGACGGCCAACATCGCCGAACAACTCGTCGATATCGGTGGTGGCGGCGCGACGAGCGGCAACTCGTCGGGGCTGATGCTTACCGGCGACCAGAACATCGTCAACGTCCAGTTTTCGGTGGCCTATCAGGTCTCCGATCCCCGGGCCTATCTGTTCGACGTCTCCGATCCCGAAGGCATGCTGCAGCAGGTCGCAGAGAGCGCCATGCGCGAAGCGGTTGGCCGGCGACCGGCGCAGGACATCTTCCGCGACGACCGTCAGGGCATCGCCGCGTCGGTGCGTGAAATCATCCAGACGACGCTGGACGGCTACAAGGCCGGCCTGAATGTCAACGCGGTTTCGATCGAGGACGCGGCCCCGCCGCGTGAAGTTGCCGATGCCTTCGACGAAGTGCAGCGCGCCGAGCAGGACGAAGACAAGTTCGTCGAGCAGGCCAACCAGTATTCCAACCAGAAGCTCGGCCAGGCGCGTGGCGCCGCGGCGCAGATCCGCGAGGACGCGGCAGCCTACAAGAACCGTGTCGTCCAGGAAGCCGAAGGTGAGGCGCAGCGCTTCATCTCGGTCTATGACGAATACGCCAAGGCGCCCGACGTGACGCGCCGGCGGCTTTATCTGGAAACGATGGAGAAGGTGCTGAAGGATTCCAACAAGGTCATCGTCGAACAGGGCAATGGGCAAGGGGTCGTTCCCTATCTGCCGCTGCCGGCACTGCAGCCGAAGGCGCTGCCGCCTGCGACCACGGGAGGAGCCCAGTGATGGCCAATCGTCTTCCCATCATCGCGGTCATCGCGGCCGTGCTTCTGTTCCTGCTCTACTCCTCGGTCTTCGTGGTCAACGCGCGCCAGCAGGCGCTCGTGCTGCGGTTCGGCGAGATCGTCGACGTGAAGAATGAACCCGGCATCTATTTCAAGGCGCCTTTCGCCTTCTTCGACGCCGACAGCGTGCAATTGATCGAAAACAGGGTGCTGCGCTTCGATCTCGACAACATCCGCGTCCAGGTTTCGGGCGGCAAGTTCTACGAGGTCGACGCTTTCATCGCGTACCGCATCTCGGATCCGCGCGTGTTCCGCTCAGCCGTGTCCGGTCAGATCACACTGGCCGAAGCACGACTGAGGACGCGTCTCGATGCGGCGCTGCGCCGTGTCTACGGTCTGCGCGACTTCGAGGCGGCGCTTTCGGAAGAGCGGGCCGTGATGATGCGCGAAGTGCGCGATCAGCTTCGGCCCGACGCCACCTCGCTCGGCCTGCAGATCGAGGATGTGCGCATCCGCCGAACCGATCTGACGGCTGAGGTTTCGCAGCAGACCTTCGACCGCATGAAGGCCGAACGTTTGGCCGAGGCCGAACGGCTGAGGGCACGCGGCAAAGAGGCCGCGCAGCGCATCACCGCCCGCGCCGACCGCGAAGTGGTGGAAATCGTCGCCGAAGCGCGCAAGGAATCGGAAATCCTGCGTGGTGAAGGTGAAGCCCAGCGCAGCGCGACCTTTGCCGACGCCTACAAACGCGATCCGGCGTTCTTCGACTTCTACCGGTCGATGAATGCCTATGGCACGGCGCTGGACAACTCCGGGACGACGATGGTGCTGTCGCCGAACTCGGAGTTCTTCCGCTTCTTCCGCAATCCGGACGGGACGGACGCGAAGCCGGCGGCGCCTGCGGCTCCGGCGACGGCACCTGCCGCGCCGGCGACGGCACCTGCCGCGCCGGCGACGGCACCTGCCGCGCCGGCTGCACAACCTGCACCCGCCCAGTAGGGCGGTGCAGGATTTCCTTGCGGCCATAGGCCTGGTCCTCGTTGTCGAGGGCCTGGTCTATGGCGGCTTTCCCGGCCTTGCCAAACGTCTTGCCGGCGAAGTGCTGTCGACGCCGGAAATTGCGCTGCGCATCGTCGGGCTGGTGGCGATCGCCATCGGCGTCGGCATCGTCTGGTTGGTGCGTGGCTGAGGACCGCTGATCTGCAATTCCAGGAAAGTGTGAGCGGTTTTCCGTCCGGAATTGCGTAAAAGCAAAGGGATTGAACGGTTCGCCGTTTCCGCGAAACGGCGAACTGCTCTAGGGTGTAACGGAGGATTTATCCTCCTGATGTGGCCATAGCCGCAAACGTGCCGTATTTCTTGCCAACATGACGCGACGCGGCGTTTTGCCGAAGCGCTTTTTCTTTTCAGCAATCCGGGAGGCTTTCGATGACATCCAACACCCTTCTGCGCGCGGCGCGGCGGACGTTCATCGCAGGTGCTGCGGCACTTATGGTCGGCGCGCTTGCCGTTCCGGCTTTGGTGACGCCGACGGTGGCCGCGGACGGACCGGCTTCGGTCGCCGACCTCGCCGAAGGCCTGCTCGGTGCGGTGGTCAACATCTCGACCTCGCAGACCGTGAAGGGCACGGAAGGTCCGGGCGCGGTGCCGATGCCGCAGCTGCCGGAGGGTTCGCCGTTCCAGGATTTCTTCGACGACTTCTTCAAGAACCGTGGCGGCGACAAGGATGGCGGCGCGCAAAAGGTGCAGTCGCTGGGCTCCGGCTTCGTGGTCGACGCCGAGCAAGGCATTGTCGTCACCAACAACCACGTCATCGCCGATGCAGACGACATCGAGGTGAATTTCTCCGACGGCGTGACGCTCAAGGCGACGCTGGTCGGCACCGACACCAAGACCGACGTGGCGGTGCTCAAGGTCGACCCGAAGGGCCACAAGCTGACGGCGGTGAAGTTCGGCGATTCCAACAAGATGCGCGTCGGCGACTGGGTGATGGCGATCGGCAATCCGTTCGGCCTTGGCGGCACGGTGACGGTCGGCATCGTCTCGGCCCGCAACCGCGACATCAATTCCGGCCCCTATGACGACTTCATCCAGACCGACGCCGCCATCAACCGCGGCAATTCCGGCGGGCCGCTGTTCAACAGCCTGGGCGAGGTCATCGGTATCAACACGGCGATCATCTCGCCGTCGGGCGGCTCGATCGGCATCGGTTTCTCAATCCCCTCGCAGCTTGCCTCGGGCGTCGTCGACCAGCTGCGCCAGTTCGGCGAGACCCGTCGCGGCTGGCTCGGCGTGCGCATCCAGCCGGTGACCGACGACATCGCCGAGAGCCTCGGCATGGCGACCGCCAAGGGCGCGCTGGTGGCCGGCGTCATCAAGGGCGGACCGGTCGACAACGGCACAATTCTCGCCGGCGACGTCATCATCAAGTTCGATGGCAAGGACATCCATGAAATGCGCGACCTGCCGCGCGTCGTGGCGGAAAGCCCGGTCGGCAAGGCGGTCGACGTGATCATCGTGCGCAAGGGCGTCGAGCAGACGGTGAAGGTGACGCTCGGCCGGCTTGAGGACGGCGAGAAGGTCGCTGCCGGTGAGGACGGCACTACCGATGAGGACAAGGGCGGCGACAAGGCGCCCGCGGTCTCCACGGCCTCGGTGCTCGGCATGACCGTCGGCGAGCTCAATGACGACACACGGAAAAAATTCGGCATCGCGGCCGACGTCTCCGGCGTCGTCATCACCGACGTCACCAAGGATTCGGCCGCCGCCGAGCGCGGCATCCAGGCCGGCGAGGTGATCACCGAAATCGCCCAGGAATCGGTCGCGACCCCGAAGGACGTGATGGACCGGATCGGCGCGCTGAAGGAGCAGGGCCGCAAGAATGCGCTCTTGATGCTGGCGTCCAAGACAGGCGAGTTGCGCTTCGTGACGATCCGGATGGATTGAGTCCGGTCAGGCCTGCAACGATCTGATTTCGAAATGAAAAGGGCGGCTAGTTAGCCGCCCTTTTTCTTGCCTGCCAGTCCTTGCGCGACAGGGTGTAGAGGACATGCCGCTTGAGGTGCGGGTGGCTGTCAGGGATGGATGGGTGGTCGAAATCGCGAGCCGGGTCAGGGCTCATGCCAAGACGCTCCATGACGGCCGTCGAGCGGCGGTTGGCCGCGACGGCGAAGGAGACGATCTCGTCCCGGTCAAGCGTCTCGAAGCCAAAGGCGAGCCAGGCTTCGGAGGCCTCCGTGACATAGCCCTTTCGCCAGAATTCCGGCGCCAACCGCCAGCCGATCTCGATCGTATCGGAGGGCAGGGACGGCACGTGATCGGTCTTTAAGAGGCCGACGAAGCCGATGCATTCCCCAGTCGCGGCGATCTCGGCGGCGGCAAAACCAAAGCCGTCCTCGGCGATCCTGCCCCGAAACTCGTCCATCTTGGCATCCGTCTCGGCGCGGTCGCGGCGGAACGGAAAAAATTCCATCACCCGCTCGTCGGAGTTGATGCGATGGAATAGTTCGCGGTCGCGCTCTTCCCAGTTGCGCAGGATGAGGCGCTCGGTGCGCATCGGTTTCATTGGGCGAACTCTTCCTGGCGGTAGCCCTGGAGATAAAGCAGTGCGGTGAGATCGCCATGGTCGATGCGGACCTTGGCTTCGGCAGCAACGGCCGGCTTCGCGTGGAGCGCGACACCGGTGCCGGCCAGGCGGATCATGTCGAGGTCGTTGGCGCCGTCGCCGACCGCAATCGCATCGAATGGCGTCAGGCCCAGGCGGGCCGAGATATCGTTCAGCGCATCGGCCTTGGCGGCGCGGCCGAGGATCGGCTCGGCGACCAGGCCGGCAAAGCGCCCGTTCTCCTCGATCAGTCGGTTGGCACGGTTTTCCTCGAAGCCGAGCATGGCGGCGACACGGCTGGTGAAGACGTCGAAGCCGCCGGAGACAAGCGCCGTCCAGGCGCCATTGGCGCGCATCGTCTGCACCAGAGCGCGGCCGCCCGACGCCAGCGTCAGGCGGTTCGCGATGATGCGGTCGACGACGGCCGTATCGAGGCCTTTCAGCAGCGCCACGCGTTCACGCAGCGCCGGCTCGAAAGCGATCTCGCCGTTCATCGAGCGTGCGGTGATGGCAGCGACGCGGTCCTTGACGCCGATCTCGTCGGCGAGTTCGTCGATGCATTCCTGGTCGATCATGGTTGAATCCATATCGGCAAGCAGGATTGTCTTGCGGCGGCTTTCGGCCTGCTGAACGATCACGTCGACCGGCTCGGAGCCAAGTGCCAAGCGCAAGGCGGCACTTGCCTCAGCGGCTTCCGCACCCTCGGGCAGCACCAGGTCGCAGGCGACGCCTTCGCCCAGCCAGCGAACAGCGCTTGCGCCGACCGACCGTGAGGCCATATTCGCAAGCGAGGCCGACATCGCGCGGCGGACGGGGTGGGACACAAGCGTGGCAATGAGCGGCATCGAGGCTTCCAAGCAGCTAGGCGAGGGCGGGCAGGCGGGCGAGGGCCGCGTGAAGGACGCGATCCTGATAGCCGGGCCGACCGCCAGCGGCAAGTCGGCGCTGGCGCTCGATCTCGCCGAGCGCAAGGGCGGCGTCATCGTCAACACCGATTCCATGCAGGGCTATTCGGTGCTCGACGTGCTGACGGCGCGGCCGAGCGCTGCCGACCTCGCCCGCGCGCCGCACTATCTCTATGGCCACGTGCATCCCTCCACCGCCTATTCCACCGGCGCCTGGCTGCGCGACGTGATGAAGCTGATCGATGACGGCACGCTCGCCCGACAGCCCGATGACGCCGGCTTTGAACGTCCGGTGATTTTCGTCGGCGGCACCGGGCTCTATTTTCGCGCACTTGCCGAGGGCATTTCGGAAATGCCCGACATTCCGCAGCAGGTACGCGACCGCTGGCGCTACGGGTTAAAGGAGCAAGGCGCAGCCAAGCTGCACCGCATCCTGATGCATGAGGATTCGGCAGTCGCCATGCAGCTGAAGCCGACCGACGGCCAGCGCATCGTGCGGGCGCTGGAGGTGCTCGACGCATCCGGCCGCTCCATCCTAGAATGGCAGGCAGCGCGCGGCCGGCCGCTGATCGACCGCGACAGCGCTCGGTTCTTCGTTATCGAGCCGGACCGCGCCGCCCTTGTCGAGCGGATCGAAACAAGGTTCGACCGCATGCTCGATCTCGGCGCGCTCGATGAGGTCAAACGGCTTGCGGCGCTTGGCCTCGATCCCGACCTGCCGGCGATGAAGGCGATCGGCGTTCGCGAACTTTCGGCCGCCATGGCTGGTGACACCAGCTTTTCCCAGGCCATCGCGCGCTGCAAGGCAGCGACGCGGCAATATGCCAAACGGCAAACGACGTGGTTTCGCCATCAGCTGGGACCGGAATGGCTGAGATTGCAGCCCGGCGACGGCCTGCAAGCCGTGATTTGATTTTCGTGCTGCTAATACAATTAAAGAACAGAAGTAGGAATGAACATTCCCGCTCCGGTTGTCTGGATTAACCGTCCGTAAGGCGCCGGCATGCCATAGATCCGGGGGGTACTTTTCCAACGGGGAGCAGATGCGTTTCCACAAGGCGGAATCCGCATTTTTCGTCTTTATTTTCGTGATCCTGGCCGCAGGCCTGGTGACGCTTTATGCCTATGGTCAATTGCAGTCCATCGCGGTCGGTCACGATACGACTTCCCGGGTCGAGAGGATCGCCTATCTCAACACGCTGCTGTTTGTCACCGGGGTGCTGCTGGCGACAGCGCTGTTCTTCGGCGTGTTCTTCATCTACCCGCTGATCCGTAGGCAGGCCACGGAAGAGGGCAAGCTGCGCGCCATGACGGTTTCGCTCAGCGCCCGCTCGGAAACGCTGCAGCATGCGGCATTGACCGACGGCCTTACCGGCATGCAGAACCGGCGCTACTTCGATGATGCGCTGAAGGAATATCTCGAGGAATTCCGCCGCATCGAAAAGCCCGTCGGGCTGATGATCCTCGACCTCGATCATTTCAAGCAGGTCAACGACACGCATGGCCACGATGTCGGCGACGAGGTGCTTAGGGCAGTCGCCAATTGCCTCAAAGGCATGACGCGCTACCACGATGTGGTGGCGCGGCTTGGGGGCGAGGAGTTCGCCGTCGTCACGCCCAACATGGATGCGGAGTTGTTGGGGAAGTTCGCCGAACGCATCCGCAAAGCGATTGCCAACATGTCGGTGCTGTCGGGCAATGTCCGCCTCAAGATCACCACCAGCGTCGGACTAGCCGTCTGGGATCGGAAGGAAACCGCCGAGGAATTCTACCGCCGCGCCGACCGCCAGCTCTACGAGGCGAAGAGGCAAGGCCGCAACCGCGTCTGCGCCTGAAATCCCGGCATTAAATTCGTGAGGCTGGCCGTTTGATGCCGTCTTCTGCGCTTCCGGCCTTCGCCGGCCGAAGCACTCATGAGGTGGTGACGGCAGCTATGGCTACGGCCGGCGTAGGCCGGTGCTCACGGACTCAATGTCCGCTCCGCTCCGGTTCTCGAAGTCGACACCGACCGACTCAGCCTGACGAATTTTCTGGCGTGATTTACCCAAGCGGCCAACGAAGCCGAGCCCTGGCGCTCCGGCGGCTTCTCAATTGGCCGGCAAAAAAGTCGCTACGCTGAAGGTCAATCGTTCTGCGGGCGCATGCCGAAGGTTGTGGGCTTGAGGCCGTAGCGCAGGTCGAAATCGTCGTCGGGCTGGACGCGCTGGGCGGTGGCCGGCTTGCGGTAATCGGGATCGCCGGCCTGGCGGCCGGAGTCCACGACCTCGGCGAAGGCCATCTGCTGCTGCGGTTTCGGGACGTTGCGCAGCCGCTCGACGATGGCGGCGAGATCGACGTCGTTGCCGTCCTGCGACAACTCGTCCTGCTCTCGCTTGGCGGTGCCGGGGATCAGGTTCTCCGCCAGTTTTTCGAACTTCAGCCGCATGGTCGTCGCCACGCCTTCACCGAAGGCGATGGCTTCGCGCTGGCCCATGGAGGACAGAAAGGCCAGCGTCGAGGCGGAGGAATCGGCGATCGCCGAGCGGATGATCGCCTGGTCCTGCTCATTGGCCAGCCGCATGGCGAAGAAGGTCGAGCATTGCGACAGGATGGTCGGATCGAGTTCACCCGGGCGCTGGGTGACGACGCCGAGATAGCAGCCATATTTGCGGCCTTCCTTGGCGATGCGCGACAGTGCATGCCTTGTCGGGGCGAAGCCTAGGCGCGGATCGGCCGGCATATAGCGGTGCGCTTCCTCGCACAGCAACAGCAGCTTCAGCCGGCCCTCGCTCCACAGCGCAAGGTCGAAGGCCAGGCGCGCCAGCACCGAACAGACGGAGTTGACCACTTCGGACGGCATGCCGGCCATCTCGAAACAGGTCACCGGGCGGCCATGATGCGGCACACGGAAAATATTGCCGATCGTCTCGTGGATCGTGTCCTCGATCAGCCGCGAATTGAACATGAAGCGATAGCGCGGGTCGGACGCGGCGGACTCGATGCGCGTCTTCAGCGATTTCAGCGTCGGGCGGTCGTTCTTGCTTTCCAGGAGGCCCATGCGCTCGTCGATCTGCTTGATGAGATCGACCATGCGGTAGGGCACCGGCGTGTCGGCGGTCAGCGCATCGCTGCCGCGGCGCACGTAAGAGCCTGAATTGGGATTGCGATAGAGGTTCTTGGCGGCGGGGATCAGGTCGCGCAGGACATCGACTTCTTCCGGCACGACCTCTCGGCCGCGAAACAGCACTTCGGCGAATTCTTCAAGCCTGAACATCCAGAACGGCAGGTCAAGCGTCTTGGAATCGACCCGGACGCAGAACTCAGGCAGGGATGCCGCGAATTCATTGTGCGGATCGAGAATGAGGATTCGCAGATCGGGCCGGGCGGCGATCGATTTGCGCAGCAGCAGCGAGATGGCGGTGGATTTGCCGACGCCGGTTGTGCCGACAACGGCAAAATGGCGCGCCAGCGTGTCGTCGATGGCGATGTTGGCGTCGATCGACTCATCCTGCGACAGCGTACCGATGGTGATCGAATGACGCCCGGCGAGATCGTAGACCGCCTGCAGATCACGGGTACGGATGCGGTGCGCTATGGCGCCGATATGAGGATAGGTGGTGATGCCGCGGTCGAACACCGGTTTGGCCCCCGGTTCGGCGCCGTCGCGCACTTCGCCGATCAGCTCGACGCTGACCTCGATGGGGTTTTGTCCCTCATTGCTCCAGGCGCGATCCGACTTGCCGATTTCGTAGACCAGACCAACGGTGCGCGATGTCCCGAGATTGATGGAGATCATCTTGCCGACGGTCCACAGGCCGGTGACCGCGCCTTCGATGTCGTCGGCATAGGCGCTGATGGTGGCGCGCGCACCGTCGCACTGCACGACGTTGCCGAGAATGCGCTTGTCGCTCTGCTCTGCGCGGCGGCGCTCCTGCGAGGTCGGTTCGCCGACGGAGGCTTCGCGCTCGACAAACATACGATCCGATCCCCATTCTCGTGGAGCCTCGATCCTACACAGACGGGGTTAAGGTGGCGTGATGCGGGATGGTGTAGCAGGGGTTAACCCGTCAGCGAAAATTCAACCGGCCGGCCTCTTTTCCGAATCCAAATATTCGATATATTGGACGAATGACTGATATAGCGAATGACATGTCGGCCACGATAGGCAGACGAATCCACGCCGAAAGAGCCTTGCGGGGCTGGTCGTTGGCCGACCTGGCGAACCGCTCCGGCGTCTCCAAAGCCATGCTCAGCACTATCGAGCGCGGCATGACCAGCCCGACGGCCGCGCTGCTGGTGCGCATCGCCGCTGCTTTCGGCATGACGCTGTCGACGCTGATAGCACGCGCCGAGCAGCAAGGTGGCGGCCTGCTGCGCGAGAGTGAGCAGCCGGTATGGCGCGACCCCGGTACGGGCTATGTCCGTCGGCATCTGTCGCCGGTTTCCGACACGCCGCTCGAATTGATCCGGGTGCAACTGCCGGCTGGCGCCAGTGTGAGTTTCCCGGCGGCGTCCTATGCCTTCATCAAGCAGCAGATGTGGCTGATCTCCGGGCGACTTGAGTTCACCGAGGGTGATATGGTGCTTAGTCTCGAGCCCGGCGACTGCCTGGCGCTCGGCGCGCCGTCGGACTGCACGTTCCATGCCGTCGGACCGCAGCCGGCCGACTATCTGGTTGCGCTGGTCAGGGGCTGAAATCGTGGCAAGACGTCCCAAGCGCTCCGACAATGGCGGACCGCCGCTCGATGATTACAAGGGCCCGCCATGGGGCAAGGGCGATCCCTACATCTTCCTGGCCTGGCAGGCAGCGCATGCCAAGGCGTGGAAGGCGCCAAGCCGTGACGTGATGCTGATGCGCATGGAAAAGGCCGAGCGGCTTGGCCTGACCTATGAGGAATACACGCTCGAAATCCTCGAACGCGGGCTGCATCTGCAGCCGAAAGACACAGATCGCATCGCCGCGATCAAGGCGAGACGAAAGCGGCGCCGCGTCGCGCGTCTGGATTAGCAAGGGAAAGTGCAGGTGAGTCCCATCGAAATCAGGTCGCTGACTGCGGAAACACGCGACATGCTGGCCGACCTCCTGATCGAGACGGTCGCGGCCGGCGGCTCCGTCAGCTTCATGCATCCCTTATCCAGGCAAGCGGCGGAGACCTTCTGGAGCAACTCGTTGATGGCAGCAGAGAGAGGTGAAAGAGCGGTGCTGGGTGCTTGGTATGGCGACGCGTTGATCGGCACCGTCACCTTGCTGCTCGACTTTCCGGTCAATCAGCCGCACCGGGCCGAGATCGCCAAGCTCATGACCCGCGTCGAACACCGCGGCAAGGGCATAGCGAGCCGGCTGATGCGGGCGGCCGAAACGCTCGCCGTCGAGAAAGGCCGCACGCTTCTGGTGCTGGACACCGCAACCGAGGAGGGCGCTTCCGGCCTTTACGAAAAACTCGGCTTCACGCTCACTGGCGAAATACCGGACTTTGCCCTGAAACCGCATGGCGGGCTGACCGGCACGCTCATCTACTGGAAGCGCATCGGCGGCGCTGCCTAAGCCTTGTGGTGAACCTCTTGCAGCGCGTAGACCGGCGTCGCGATGCCTTCCATGCGCGCCTTCAGCTGCAGCGCCAGGAACTGGGAGTAATGGCGCGACTGGTGCAAATTGCCGCCATGGAACCACAGCGCCTCCTGCTGCGTCGGCTTCCACATGTTGCGCAGCTCGCCTTCCCAGGGGCCTGGGTCCTTGGTGGTGTTGGAGCCGAGGCCCCAGCATTTGCCGACCTTGTCTGCGACCTCCCGTGAGATCAAATCGGCCGCCCAGCCATTCATCGAACCGTAGCCGGTGGCGTAGACGATGAGATCGGCCGGCAGTTCCGATCCGTCGGAGAGCAGAACGGAGTGCGCCTTGATCTCGTTCACCTCGACGTCGCTCTTCAATTTGATCGAGCCGTCGATGATCAGGTCGGAGGCGCCGACATCGATGTAATAGCCCGAGCCGCGTCTCAGATACTTCATGAACAGGCCGGAGCCATCGTCGCCCCAGTCGAGCATGAAGCCCGCCTTCTCAAGGCCCTTGTAGAATTTGTCGTCGCGCTTCTTCATCTCGGCATAGGCCGGGATCTGGAATTCGTGCAGGATCTTGTAGGGCAGCGAGGCAAAGACGAGGTCGGCCTTGGCGGTGGTCATGCCGCTCGCGACCGCCTTTTCCGAATAGAGCGAGCCCAGCCCGATCTCCATCAGCGTGTCGGACTTGACGATATGCGTGGTCGAGCGCTGTACCATGGTGACGTCGGCGCCGGCCTCCCAAAGGGCTGCTGCAATGTCGTGGGCGGAGTTGTTCGAGCCGATGACGACAGCTTGTCTGCCGACATAGGCATCAGGTCCCGGGTGTTTCGAGGAGTGATGCTGGTCGCCCTTGAAGCTTTCCATGCCCTTGAAGTTCGGCATGTTGGCCTTGCCGGATTGCCCGGTGGCCAGCACCAATTGTTTCGGCTTCAGCGTGATGTCCTTGCCGTCGCGGCGCACGACAACGGTCCATTCCTTTTTCTTGTCGTCATAAACGGCGCTCTTGGCCTCGGTCGATGACCAGTAATTCAGCTCCATCACCTTGGCGTACATTTCCAGCCAGTCGCCGATCTTGTCCTTGGGCGCGAAGACCGGCCAGTTCCTGGGGAAGTCGATATAGGGCAGATGGTCGTACCAGACCGGGTCGTGCAGGCACAGCGACTTGTAGCGCTTGCGCCAGCTGTCGCCGGCCCGTTCGTTCTTCTCGACGATGATGGTCGGCACGCCGAGCTGCCGCAGCCGCGCGCCGAGCGCGATGCCGCCCTGGCCGCCGCCAATGATGAGCGTATAGGGCTGCGTCTTGAAGCCGAGCTCGGCGGCTTCCTTCTCGCGCTCCTCCTTCCAGGTCGGGCGGTTCTTGCCATGGCCGTGCTTGGCGCCGAGCGGGCGGTCGAAGCCGGCCGGCTCCTCATGGCCCTTGAGCTCGACCATGGTGGTGAGCAGCGTCCAGATCTTGCCGTCCTTCAGCCGGATGTGACCAAAGCCGCGCGCCACGGACGTCTCGAAGCTGATCCAGCCGTCGACCACGCCGTCGCTTTCCGTGGCGTCCTCGCCCCTGGCGATCGCCCAGTTCGACGGTCTGGTTTTCGCCAGCTGGCTGACCAGCATGTGGCGCACCTGGTCGCGGCCTTCCATCGTCTTCATGTTCCAGGTGAAGGTAACAAGATCGCGCCAGTAACAATCCTCCTGGAAGCAGGCGACCGCCTTGTCGATGTCGCCGGCGGTGAGTGCCGCGCCGAAGCGATCGAGCAGGTCGGAAAGCTTCTTGTTGGGGGCCTTGTCGAGCATTGAATTTCCTCCGCGATTTTTCCTGGCCGCCTGTAGCGAGCGGAACCCTGCCGAAGCTTGACGTCCGGCCTGGCGCAGTATCGCGGCAAATTATGCGCCGCGTCACGTCGTCCAATAGTTTGGCGCGTATTCAGGGGCTTATCGGGAAATCGGGACGCCGAAGACCGTCGCGAACCAGCGGCGGACCGCTTCCTCGGCCGGGCTCAGATGCGCGCCCGAAGGTGCGGTCAGATAGTGGCCGGCACCGCTCGACAGCGTAAAGCCGGACAGGGTGACGAGAGATCCTTCGCGCAGTGCCGCGTCGGCCAACGGTCGCGATCCCAGCACCATGCCGGCGCCGTGCTTCGCCGCCTCCAGTGCGGTAACGAAACTGTCGAATTTGTGCGTGGGCCCGAGCGCCGGCTTCATCCGGGCGACGGCGAACCACTCGCCCCACATTTCCCGCGCGCCGACCACTGTAAGTCTCGGCAATCCTGTCCAATCCTTGGCCTTGGCGACATTTGGCGACGCCATCGGCGTCAAGGTTTCGCGGGTGAGGCGGTCGGCCTGCCGTCCGGCAAAGGAGCCGGAGCCAATGCCGAATCGGATGTCGAGACCCACAAAGCGCTCGCCGTAATCGGCCGGTGTGTGGATGGTCTCGATCTGCAGCTGGACGAACGGCAGGTCCTTGGCCATTTGCGGCAGCTTCGGCGCGATCATCAGCACGGCAAACGAGATCGGCGAGCGTATCGTCACGCTCTGGACGGTCTTGGGTTCGAACAACTCGCGCGTGCTGTTGGCGATCACGGCAAAGGCCGATTGCAGATGCGGCAGGTAGGCGGCACCCTCCGGCGTCAATTCGACGCCGCGCGCCAGGCGGATGAACAGCGGCTGCTTCAACCGCTCTTCGAGAGAACGGATGTGCTGGCTGACCGCAGCCTGGGTCAGGCCAAGCTCGGCCGCGGCGGCGGTGAAATTCGACAGCCGCGCGGCGGCCTCGAAACTCCGCAGCCAGTCGAGCGGCGGCAAGGGCAGGGTTGCTTGAGGCATAAACCGTTTGTGGCCTTTGGCCGCAAAATGATAATTTGAGTTATGCCTTCAACATCATCACGATGCAACCGGAAACCCTGCGGAGTTGGCTGCGGGGCGCAGCGGACAGGAACGGATCTCCATGCTTACCCAGGCGCTGATCGGCGACGAAGGAAGAACGATCGACCTCGGTTGGAAGGACGGCGCGCGCACTCGCTTTCACGCCATGTGGTTGCGCGACAATGCGCTCGACGACAAGACGCGCAGCGCCGGCAACGGCCAGCGGCTGATTACCATTCTCGACATTCCGGCGCAAACGCGGATCGGCGCAGCCGCGATCAAGGGCGATGCGCTTGAAGTCAGTTTCGAACCGGAGGGAAAGACGGTGCGCTTTCCTGCGGCATGGCTGAGCGCCAATGCCTATGACCGCGATGCCGCCCGACAGCCCGGCTGGACAGGCGAGGGCACCGTGCGATGGACCAGGGCCTCTATGCAGAATTCGGTGCCGCGCGCCGGCTATGTCGCGGCCAGCCGCGACCGCGCCGTCTTGCGGCAATGGCTGTCGGCGGTGAAGACCCACGGCTTCGCGGTGATGGACGATCTGCCGGCCGAATCCGGGGCGCTGTGCAAAGTGTCCGATCTGTTCGGCTATATCAGGGAGACCAATTACGGCCGCTGGTTCGAGGTGCGCGCCGAGGTCAATCCAACCAATCTGGCCTACACCAATCTTGGCCTGCAGGCGCACACCGACAACCCCTATCGTGATCCGGTGCCGACCTTGCAGATCCTGTCCTGCATCGAAAACACGGTGGAGGGCGGCGAATCCAGCGTCGTCGATGGTTTTGCCGTGGCGGCCGCGCTGCAGGCCGAAAACCCCGAAGGCTTCCGGCTGTTAAGTTCATACCCGGCGCGTTTCGAATATGCCGGTTCGTCGGGCGTGCGGCTGCAGGCCAAGCGGCCGATGATCGAGCTGGGGCCTGATGGCGAACTCATCGCCATCCGCTTCAACAACCGCTCGCTGGCGCCGACCGTCGATGTGCCGTTCGCGGAGATGGAGGCCTACTACGCCGCCTATCGCCGGTTTGCCGAACTGATCGAGGATCCTTCCTTCGAAGTCACCTTCAGGCTCGAGGCGGGCGAGGCCTTCATCGTCGACAACACCCGCGTCATGCATGCCCGCAAGGCGTTCTCCGGCGCCGGCAAGCGCTGGCTGCAGGGCTGCTACGCCGACAAGGATGGCCTTTTGTCGACGCTGTCGGCGATCGAACACAGCTTCAAGGAGGCTGCGGAATGAGCGGCCAGGATTTGAACGCGGGCAACATCGTCGAATTCATCGCCGATATTTTCGAACGCCGAGGGGCGGAATCCTATCTCGGCGAACCCGTCACCATGTCGGAGCACATGTTGCAGGGCGCCTGGTTCGCCGAAAAGGACGGCGCGCCCGATGTGCTGGTGGCGGCAGCACTGCTGCACGATATCGGCCACTACACCAGCGAGTTCGGCACCTATTCGCCCGACGATGTCGAGGACAAGCATCATGACGAAGCCGGCGGCGAGGTGCTGGCGCCGTTCTTTCCACCGGTGATCGTCGAATGCGTCAGGCTGCATGTCGCGGCCAAGCGCTACCTCTGCGCTACCGACCCCACCTATTTCGGCAGGCTGTCGCAGGCCTCGGTCCACACGCTGTCGCTGCAAGGCGGGCCGATGAATGCCGAAGAGGTGGCCGAGTTCCGCAAGAACCCGTTCCACGAGGAAGCGGTGCGGGTTCGCATCTGGGACGAGGCCGGCAAGATCGCCAACATGAAGACCCGGGCATTTCGCGACTACATGCCGCTGCTGCAGCGGGTTGTCCGCGACTTCGCCAATCGCGCCTGATCGCAATCCGGGGAAGGAACGGCATATGCACCGTTTCGACGGCAAACATGCGCTAACCGTATGCCGCCGCAGACTTGCCGCGAGCGTCTGCGTGCGCAGGCGCTCGCGCCTCGCTGCCGATCCCTACCGGTGACGAGCCTTGTCACCGCGGATTTTATTGCGACATCCGTCGGCGCGGCCCAAGATCAGTAGGTCAGACTTCGGTGTATATTTGACTCAGACGAAGGTCTGAGAATCGAGCTGCAAGCACGAAAGGAGAGTTTCCTCAGCGTTTGTGAGCCGCAATTTTGGGCTGTTCATTCTTGAATACCGTGACACATCATGATGTGATGGTGGCATGAATGGAGAAAGGCAGCCCCTGTTTTCATCCGTGCGTCGCCGGGCGTACTTTAGCTTGCGCGTATTCGCGGCGGTTGCGGTGACGATGCCGGTGCTTGGTCTGCGGTTGAGCCATGTCGACGGTTACAAGATCGAATTCGCCGCTGCCAGCGCCAAGAGCGGAAACAATGGCAATGGTAACGGTGGTGGCAACGGTAGTGGTAACGGTAATGGCTCAGGCGGCAACGCCGGGAATGGCAACGCCAACGGAAAGGGAAAAAATGGTGCCGGCGACAACGCCGCCGGTAGCCAAGCTCCCAGTAGCCAAGTCAATGCCGCTGGCGACACGGTGACGGTACAGGGCGCCAAAATCCAGGTCGTGCATCGCGATGGATTCAGCGAAAGCATCGAGGCCGGCCGCTTCACTATGAAGGATCCGCTTGGAAGGACAATTGTCGAACGCGCCGTAAGGGCCTCCGACATTGCTCGTCTGAAAGGGCTGTAACTGTTGGTTCGCCAACCAGCATCCGACCTTCAGACAAGCCCCGATCTCCCTATACAAGACCCGTTTTGGGCGCGTGCATAAGAATGGCTGCTTCGGTGCGGTTTCGCACCTTTAGCTTTTGAAATATCCGAGTCATGTGGTGTTTTACCGTTTTCTCCTGCAGGTTGAGACGTTTGGCGACTTCTTTATTGCTCAGTCCTTCGCCTACCAAGGAGATTATCCCAAGCTCGCGTCCCGAGAGATTGGCAACGAGATCGGTTGTGCGCTTTTCCGGCCGGATCAGTTCATTCAAAAGCTGCGCTGACAGGGTCGGCGAAACATATTTTTTTCCTGCGGCTATATAAGTCAGCACCTCGGCCAGCGATGCCGCCCCAATCCCTTTCAGCACATATCCGCGTACGCCCAGCCTGAGCGCCGTTGCCAAATCGGCGTTCGCCTCCGAGACGGTGAGCATGACGATCTTGCAGTCAGGCTGAGTTGCAAGAATATTTTCCGCTGCCGCCAGACCCCCTCCCGGCAAACTGATGTCTAGCAGCAATATGTCGGGATTTGCCAAGGCCGCAAGCTGTTCGGCATCCGTCGCGGTTTCGCCCGCACCAACGACTTCGAAGCCGCCGATTTCGGCGAGGCTGCGAGCCACACCCTCGCGAAACAGCGGATGATCATCAACAATGGCAATCCTTATGGGAGCGGTCATTTCTGGTCCTCGATGTTGAGCGTTATGGTCAGCCGGGTCCCCCTGGGGCTCGAAAAGGTCTCGAAGTGACCTCCGATACTTTCGATACGTTCCCTCATACCGGCGAGTCCAAGTCCTTCACACGATCCCGACTGGAATCCAGGGCCGTGATCAAGCACTTGAATGAGGAGCTTGCCCTGCGTCACTCTCGCCTTGACAGCCTGCCCCTTGCCCAGACCGTGTCGCCAGGCATTGTTCAGCCCCTCCTGCGCGAAGCGAAAGATGCTTATTTTCTCGGACGTCCCCAGGTCGGGCAGGCGAGATGGCAGTGAAAGCGATACGGAGGAGGCCGTCCGGCGTTCATGTTCGGCAACCGCAAGCCGCAATATCTCCGCGACTGTCGAAGCTTCGATCTGTGGCAGCACGAGGCCGGTGCAGATGGCGCGGATCTCCCGCATCGCCTCGTCCAACGTATGATGGATATCGGCGATCTCGGTCTTCCGGTGGCTTGGGGATGCGGCGGGATCGAGCAGCAGAGGGCTGTCCATGCGCAGCGCAGCCAGTGCGACCAGCTGAGCTGGACCGTCATGCAAATCAGACCCGATGCGACGCAAGTAACGCTCGTTGATTGCCGTTGCGCGGCGCGACGCCTGCTGGACGCGCTCCCGCAAAGCGGAATTCTGCTCCAAAAGCAACTGAAGTTCGGCCACTTGTGTCTCAAGCGCTGAACGCTGCGTTTCGATAGTGCTGCTGCCGCGAAGCACGATTCCCGAGAGCATCGCCAAGGCGACCGCGGTCGCGCCAGCCACGAGCAGCCAGCTCGACCATAGTGCCGAGTTTAAAGTGCCCTGAAGATCGTCGGCTATCTCGTAGAACTCGGAAACGGCCACAACATCGCCCGACCACGGCTCTCGAACCGGATTGTAGATCTCGAGCAGCGAGGCGGTGGGGCTCTTGCGTTCCTTCCTTTCATTTTCGTCCAGATCATTGAATTGCGCCACCACGTTTCCACCGAACGCATGCAGCAAGTTCGCATTTGGCTCGAAGGTCTGGCCGATAAGAGCCGCGTCTTTGGCGTACAGCACCTTGCCATCACGCCGCCAAAGCACGAAGGACGCCAGTTTTTTTCCGAGAGCACCCTGGTCCAGGGTTTCATCGAGTGCCCGTTTAACGGTGTCGCTGAGCTGCTGGCTTTTGCGCATGTCCGGCAGGATTGGCGCGATGACACTGTCGACGTAAAGCGCGGTCGTGCTTGCAGAGTTGCGGATCACTCCATCTCGTATTTGCGAGGTGACCCATAGGCCGACGACCAGCATCAGCGACAGCAGCCCAATGCTTCCGACTATGATGAACTGCCAAGCCAACGATAGCCTGTTCCAGTTTTGATAGAGACTATCAATGTAGCGCACGTCTCAACCGACCCCGCGAGCTTTGGCCGTGCCAAAATGCCTAAGCCATCCTACATCTAGAACGGTCGATGGTGCGAGCAAGCGCCAGGTTGAATTGCTGGGGAAACCGCCAATTCAGGGCATGATCCCACCGCCACCCGCGGGGAACGGCGGTGGGATCAGCGTTACTGTATGATCTTGACGATCTTCCGCGTGCCGGGGTCGACCAGCACGGTTCGCCCGTCGACCACAACGTAGCGATACTTGACGCTCGGCACTTCATGCAGTTCCACCGTGTCGGGAATGGCGGTCCCCACGTTCAATTCGACACCTGGAATCTTCACCGACGCAAGGGGCTGCTTTTTCACGTATTCGCGCACAACCGTTTCCTGCTCCGGCGCGATGATGACGTCTTGAGCAGCAACTACGCCGGCGCTCGCGAGCAGCAAGAATCCGGCAATTGCGGTCGACTGGTACATGGTCGTCATGATTCTCTCCTTCATGCGAGCAACGCTCATGCATCTTGCGCGAGCTCGATTCCGATACGGGTGGTGTTGATGAGGTTGATGCACACACCGGGAGCCGAACGGGCTTTTCGCGGCTGCGTTCCCGTGTGGGGCTTCGGTCCGGGCGTCATCGGGCCAATGGACGATAGGGGGAGGGACCAAAGTCTGGTGCCAGGCTGTAGAGGTCCTAGAGCCTCCTCAAGGCGGAACACAGGGTTCTCGGCATCGTTGAGATCAGCACTTGTGGGAGGCGTTAATGGACAACAGCGTCCATCAGGCACGATGGTTGCTCTTGCCTGTTTTCGGGGTAGCCATCCTGGTCATGACGACGGGAGTACTTCTAAGCTTGTGAGGCTGGTGTCATCGCTATGGGATCACAAGCTCAGGAAAAAACAAAATGTTGCGTTGCATTAATTGTTTGATGCAATTTGTAGGTGATTGTTGCAAAATTACTGCCAACATTCATTGGTCTTCTTAGAAGCCCGATTTTATTCACAAAATGTGGAACAAAGTATTTTTGGCAGAGTTGGCTAGGCTGAGGGACCGACTCTTTAAGGAGAAAGCAGATGAAACATGTGTTGATCACGAGCATGATTGCGCTTGGCGTCGGGTGCGGCGCCGCGATCGCCCAGACCCAGGCCGTGCAGCCGAGCGGTGGCGACAACTGCGCCGCCGGCGCGGCCGATTGCCAGAAGGGCGGCAAGGCCGGCGAACAGGCGCAAGGCAAGATGAAGTCACAGACCGATCAGAATGCACAGGGCCAGGCTGGCGCCACGACCGATCAGCAGGCTCAGGGCAAGGCCAAGCTCAAGACCGATGAACAGGCCCAGGGCAAGGCCGGGACCAGCACCGAGCAGAATGCTCAGGGCCAGACCGGCACCAGCACCGAGAAGCAGGCTCAGGGCAAGGCCAAGCTCAAGACGGATGAACAGGCCCAGGGCAAGGCCGGGACCAGCACCGAGCAGAATGCTCAGGGCCAGACCGGCACCAGCACCGAGAAGCAGGCTCAGGGCAAGGCCAAGCTCAAGACGGATGAACAGGCCCAAGGCAAGGCCGGGACCAGCACCGAGCAGAACGCTCAGGGCCAGACCGGCACCAGCACCGAGAAGCAGGCTCAGGGCAAAGCCGGGACCAGCACCGAGCAGAACGCTCAGGGCCAGACCGGCACCAGCACGGACCAGCAGGCCCAGGGCAAGGCCGGGACCACCACCGAGCAGAACGCTCAGGGCAACACAAACGTCCAGACCGACCAGGGCAATACGGCCTCGATCAACAACGTGACCGTCGAGCAGAAGACGCAGGTCACGCAGATCATCCACGAGACCAGGGTTGAGCCGGTGAAGAACGTCGACTTCGACATTTCGGTCGGCATCGAGGTGCCGCGGCACAAAGTGCGCCTGCACCGTCTGCCGGCGCGCATTGTCAAGATCGTCCCGGCCTACGAATCCTATGAGTACTTCGTGCTGGCCGACGGGCGCATCGTCATCGTCGACCCGGATACGTACAAGATCGTGCTGATCCTGACGTGACACGGCAGTGGCTCTTGTTCCCGGCGCGGTGCGATTGAGGGGTATCGTATGCGCCGCGGTGGCCCGCCGACCAGAGGCGGCGGGCCACTTGCTCGCATCGCGCGTTTTTCCCGTTGACACCTTGCCTTTCACCCTCGTAGTGTCCGCCACGATGAAAAAGGCACTCATTCTCGTAGGAAAGCGCGTGGGCAAGGCGGTGTAACCGCCGGGCGAAAACCTCCCATGCGCAACACACAGGCTCCCATCGGGGGCCTTTTTTATTGCCCGAAACACGACTAAACGACCAGCAATCGCCTCATGGCTAGAAGTACGGGACCAGACCGATGAGCAACGGACAGAACGAACGGCGCGAAATGCCAAACAGGGAAATGACTGGCGCCGAAATGGTGGTGCAGGCGCTGAAGGACAATGGCGTCAAGCATGTCTTCGGTTATCCCGGCGGCGCGGTGCTTCCGATCTATGACGAAATCTTCCAGCAGGACGAGGTCGAGCATATCCTCGTCCGCCACGAGCAAGGCGCAGGGCATGCGGCCGAAGGCTATGCCCGCTCGACCGGCAAGGCCGGCGTCATGCTGGTGACCTCCGGCCCGGGCGCCACCAATGCGGTGACGCCGCTGCAGGATGCGCTGATGGATTCGATCCCGCTGGTCTGCCTGACCGGGCAGGTGCCGACTTCGCTGATCGGCTCCGACGCGTTCCAGGAGTGCGACACGGTCGGCATCACGCGCCCCTGCACCAAGCACAACTGGCTGGTGAAGGACGTCAACGAATTGGCCGCCACCATCCATGAGGCCTTCCATGTCGCGACGACCGGCCGCCCCGGCCCGGTGGTGGTCGACATTCCGAAGGATGTGCAGTTCGCCAAAGGCATCTATGTGCCGCCGCAGGCGGCGCCGCGCACCAGCTACCAGCCGAAGGTCCAGGGCGACCTGGAAAAGATCAAGGCCGCCGTCGAACTGATGGCCAGCGCCAAGAAGCCGATCATCTATTCGGGCGGCGGCGTCATCAACTCCGGTCCGGAGGCCAGCCATCTTCTGCGCGAACTGGTCGACCTCACCGGCTTCCCGATCACCTCGACGCTGATGGGCCTCGGCGCTTATCCGGCATCGGGCAAGAACTGGATGGGCATGCTAGGCATGCACGGCACTTATGAAGCCAATATGGCGATGCATGATTGCGACGTGATGATCTGCATCGGCGCGCGCTTCGACGACCGCATCACCGGACGGCTGACCGCCTTCTCGCCCAACTCGAAGAAGATCCACATCGACATCGATCCATCGTCGATCAACAAGAACGTGCACACGGAAGTGCCCATCATCGGCGATGTCGGCCGGGTGCTGGAGGACATGGTGCGGCTGTGGCGGGCGAGCGCCAAGGCCGACAAGAAGGCGCTCCATCCCTGGTGGGAGCAGATCGCCAAATGGCGCGCGCGTGACTCGCTCGCGTTCAAGATCAACCACGATGTGATCATGCCGCAATATGCCATCCAGCGGCTCTACGAACTGACCAAGGACATGGACACCTACATCACCACCGAGGTCGGCCAGCACCAGATGTGGGCGGCGCAGCACTATCATTTCGAGAAGCCGAACCGCTGGATGACGTCGGGCGGGTTGGGCACGATGGGATACGGCCTGCCGGCGGCGCTCGGCGTGCAGATCGCGCACCCGGATGCGCTGGTCATCGACATCGCAGGCGATGCCTCGGTGCAGATGACGATGCAGGAGATGAGCGCGGCGGTGCAGCACAATGCGCCGATCAAGATCTTCATCCTCAACAACCAGTATATGGGCATGGTGCGCCAGTGGCAGCAATTGCTGCACGGCAACCGTCTGTCGCATTCCTACACCGAAGCGATGCCCGACTTCGTCAAGCTGGCCGACGCATATGGCGGTCATGGCATTCGCTGCGAGAAACCGGACGAGCTGGACGATGCGATCAAGGAGATGATCGCGGTGAAGAAGCCGGTGCTGTTCGATTGCCGGGTGGCGACGCTCGCCAACTGCTTCCCGATGATCCCGTCGGGCAAGGCGCATAATGAAATGCTCCTGCCCGACGAGGCGACCGACGAAGCCGTGGCCAACGCCATCGACGCCAAGGGCAGGGAACTGGTCTAGGTCCAAGCCGGGGCAGGGCTGTCGCGAGAAGCCGTGCGCAAACAGAGAATTAGCTCAAAGTCTGAAATCGAGACATGTCATGAACGCACAGCTTCAACCGACCGGCTCCGCCTATTTCATCGCCAAGGAAACGGAAAAGCCGGAGAACCACACGCTCTCCGTTCTGGTCGACAATGAGCCCGGCGTGCTTGCCCGGGTCATCGGCCTGTTTTCCGGCCGCGGTTATAACATCGAGAGCCTCACCGTCTCCGAGACCGAACACGAGAAGCACCTGTCGCGCATCACCATCGTGACGCGCGGCACGCCGCATGTGCTGGAGCAGATCAAGCACCAGCTCGAACGCATCGTGCCGGTGCATCGCGTCGTCGATCTCACCGTGCGCTCGCACGAGTTCGGCCAGGAGCGGCCGCTGGAACGCGAGTTGGCGCTGGTCAAGGTCGCCGGCACCGGCGAAGCCCGCGTCGAGGCGCTGCGTCTGGCGGACGCTTTTCGCGCTTCGGTCATCGACGCCAACACCGAGCACTTCATCTTCGAGATTACCGGCAAGGGTTCGAAGCTCGACCAGTTCATCGCCATCATGAAGCCGCTCGGCCTGGTCGAGATCTGCCGCACCGGCGTGGCGGCGATGAACCGGGGCCCGCAGGGGATGTAGGCCTTCATGCGCGCGGCGGAGCGCTTTGGACCAATCGAATGAAGTTGCGTCCAACGCCCTGTCGACTTAAGTCAGCATTGCTGACCTTTGTGAGCCGTCATGACCCTCGACGCTTTCCTTGCACTTTTGGTCTACGCCTTCGTGACCTCGATCACGCCGGGGCCGAACAACCTCATGCTCTTGGCGTCGGGCGTGAATTTCGGCCTCGTCAGAACCATTCCGCATATGCTGGGCATCAGCATGGGTTTCCTGGTACTGTTGCTTGCTGTCGGCTTTGGCCTGGGCGCGGTGCTGACGGCGTTTCCGGCCCTGCACACCGGATTGAAGATCGCCGGCGCTGCCTATCTGCTCTATCTCGCCTGGAAGATCGCCATGTCGCGCTCGCTGTCCAGCAAGGGTGAGACGGAGGCACGGCCGATGCGCTTCATCGAGGCAGCCGCATTCCAGTGGGTCAATGCGAAAGCCTGGGTGATGGCGATCACCGCCATGGCCGTCTACTCCAATCCGGACCACCCGTTCCTGTCGGTGGCGCTGATCGCGATCGCCTTCACCGTCGTCAACCTGCCGAGCGTCTCGGTGTGGGCCGGCTTCGGCACGGCGCTGCGCGGATTCCTGTCGGATCCGGTGCGGCTGAAATGGTTCAACATCGCCATGGGCGTGCTCTTGGCGGCGACGCTCTGGCCGATGCTGAAATAGACGCATCCGGCCTGAAATCTCAACCGCATCCTGGCTGGTTTTCCGACTGCTGAGCCGGCTGCATAGTCATTGTGCAGTGCACATTAAATCTTCGTAATGCCGTGTTTTGGCCCTTTTCCGACAAATGTGCGTCCTATCTACTTCGGCGAGATCGCGGCAAGGCGCCGTGCTTGGGTAGAATGAGACCACCGGGTTCGGCGTGTCGGATCATAGGGCTTTTAGTCGATGCGCGGAAAAGTCGTTCTGGCGGTGGTGGTGGCAGCGGCCTGTGTCGCCGCGGCATGGGTCTATTTTTCGCCGGCGGCAATGAGCAGTCTGCAGCAGATGCTGCCGGGCGCCAGGCAGGCGGCAGCAACGGACAAGCCGGCTGGATCGGACAAGGCTTCGGCCGACAAGGCTAGGGGCAAATCCGGCGCCGGCGGTAATGCCGCCCGTTCGGCCTCGATCGTCTCGGCCACTGCGACAATGGCCGATTTTCCAATCCGCCGTTACGCCATCGGCTTCGTGTCTTCGCCGGCCGTGGTCAACATCAACGCCCGCGTGTCCAGCCAGATCGTATCGATCGACGTCAAGGACGGCCAGATGGTGAAGGCCGGCGACCTGCTGTTCTCGCTCGACGACAGGGCGCTCAAGGCGCAGCTTGCCAAGGATCAGGCGACGCTCGCCAAGGACCAGGCCCTGCTGACCAGTTCGGGCTCCGACCTCCAGCGCGCCAAGGATCTCGTCGCCAAGCAGGCCGGCACGCAGCAGACCTACGATCAGGCGGTGGCGGCGCAAAAGGCTGCCGCGGCGACGGTCGATGCCGACAAGGCGACGATCGACGCCGACAATGTCCAGCTCGGCTTCGCCAGCATCAAGGCGCCGATTGCCGGCCGGCTGGGCGCGGTCAACGTTTCGGTCGGTGACCTCGTTACCTTGAGCAACGGCAACTCGAGCACGGCCACGCCGCTGGTGACGATCACCGAGATGGATCCGCTGCAAGTCAACTTCAACCTGCCGGAGAGTAACCTGGCGCTGCTGCACAAGGCGCTGGCCAACCCGCAGCAAGGCGCGGTGACGCTCACCAAGGATGGCGATCCGACGCCGATCGGCAAGGGCACGCTCGACTTCGTCGATTCCAGCGTCGACACCGCATCCGGCACCATCGCGACACGGGCGAGCATTCCCAATGCCGATCTTTCACTGTGGCCCGGCCAATATGTGAATGTCGTGCTCGACGCCGGCATCATGCCGCAGATGACATCCATCCCGACTGTTGCCGTGCAGCCCAGCCAGAAGGGTCCGTTCGTCTATGTCGTGAAGCCCGACAATACGGTCGAGATGCGGCCTGTGCAGGTGGCGCTGACCGAAGGCGAAAACAGCGCCATCAGCGAGGGCGTCAAGTCAGGCGAGAAGGTTGTCGTCGAGGGCCAAACCAGGCTGAAGGACGGCGCCAGCGTGCATGAAGGCAAGGCGGCCGGCGGTGACCAGGCCGCGCCCAAGGTCGCCGAAGCGGCTAAGGCCGGTGGGGCCGCCCAATGATTTCCGAATTCTGCATAAGAAGGCCTGTCGCCACGCTGCTGATGTCACTCGCCCTCGTGCTGGGCGGGCTGTTTGCCTATAAGTTCCTGCCGGTGGCGGCATTGCCGAGCGCCGAATTCCCGGTCGTCAACGTCTCGGCCAACCTGGCCGGCGCTTCGCCTGAAACCATGGCGACATCGGTGGCGACGCCGCTGATCAAGCAGTTCGCCACCATTGCCGGCATCGATTCGATCTCAACCAGCAATTCGCTGGGACGCACGTCCATTGCCATCCAGTTCGTGCTCAACCGGGATATCGACGCGGCGGCCGCCGATGTGCAGGCGGCGATCGCGCGCACGCAGCGGCAGTTGCCGCCGGAGATGACGTCGCCGCCGAGTTATCGCAAGGTCAATCCGGCCGACGCGCCGATCCTTCTGATGTCGCTGGTCAGCGACACGGTTCCGCTCACCGACCTCGACGCCTTCGCCGAAAACGTCATCTCGCCCTCGCTGTCGACCATCGACGGCGTGGCGCAGGTGTCGATCTTCGGCCAGCAGAAATATGCGGTGCGCGTGCAGATCGATCCGACGGCGCTGGCGGCGCGCGGCATTTCGATTGACCAGCTGCAGACGGCAATCGCGTCGGCCAACTCCAACACGCCGCTCGGCGTCTTGCAGAACGACAAGCAGCAGCTGACCATCACGGCCAATACGCAGCTCACCGACGCGGCGGGATTTTCCAACCTCATCATCGCCACCAAGAACGGCCATCCGGTGCGGCTGGGCGAGGTGACGCGCGTCATCGACTCGGTCGAGACCACGACGACCGCAAGCTGGTACGACGGCACGCGCGCCATCATCCTGGCGGTGCAGCGCCAGCCCGACGCCAACACCGTCGACGTCGTCGACAAGGTCAAGGCGATGCTGCCGTCGTTCAAGGACCAAATGCCGGCCGCCGCCGACATCAAGCTGCTCAACGACCGTTCGACCTCGATCCGCCAGGCCGTCGACGACGTCCAGTTCACGCTGCTTCTGACGATCGCTTTGGTGGTGATGGTGATCTTCGTCTTCCTGCGCCGTGTCACGGCAACCATCATCCCGGCCGTGGCGGTGCCGATCTCGCTGATCGCGACGCTCGGCGCCATGTTCCTGTTCGGCTTCTCCATCGACAACATCTCGCTGATGGGCCTGACGCTCGCAGTCGGCCTCGTCGTCGACGACGCCATCGTCATGCTGGAAAACATCTTTCGCCACATGGAGGAGGACGGTCTCTCGGCCTTCGATGCCTCGCTGAAGGGCGCGCGCGAAATCGGCTTCACCATCATCTCGATCTCGATCTCGCTGGTGGCGGTGTTCATCCCCGTGCTTCTAATGGGCGGCGTCATCGGCCGCATCTTCAACGAATTCGCCGTCGTGGTGACGGTCGCCATCCTGGCTTCGATGTTCGTGTCGCTGACACTGACGCCAATGCTGTGTTCGCGCTTGCTGTCGGTGACCAAGGCCGATCGCGACAAGCATGCCCCCGGCCACAAGCAGGATATCGTCACCCGCGGCTATGACCGGCTTTTGACCTTCTGCCTGCGCCACACTTTTCTGGTGTTCCTCGTCTTCGCCGGCACGGCGGCAGGGTCGGTCTGGCTGATCGAGGTCTCGCCGAAAGGCTTTTTCCCGCAAGAGGATATCGGCCAGATCTCGGTTACGACGATCGCCAGGCAGGACATCTCCTACGACGCCATGGTCAAGCTGCAGAACCAGGCGGCAAGTGTCTTCTCGCATTCGCCCTATGTCTCGCATGTCGCCTGGTCAGCCGGCGGCGGCAACAATGCGCTGAACCAGGGCCAGCTCTATGTGCAGCTGAAGGACAAGAGCCAGCGCCCCGACATCGACAAGGTGCTGTCGGATCTGCGGCGGCAACTGGCCACTGTGCCGGGGATCGATGCCTATATGCAGCCGGTGCAGAACCTGCGGCTTGGCGCGCGTTCTTCCGCCAGCGCCTACCAGCTCGTCGTTCAGGGCCTCGATACCGGCCTGACCGACACATGGGCGCAAAAGCTCAACGATGCGATGGCGGCCGATCATGCGAATTTCACCGACGTCACCAGCGATCTGCAGAACAATTCATTGCAGGCGACGCTGGTGGTCGATCGCGACAAGGCGGCGTCGCTCGGCATCGACACCGACACGCTGCGCTCCAGTCTCTATGGCGGCTTCGGCACGGAGCAGGTCTCGACGATCTTTGGCTCGGCCGACAGCTACGAAGTCATCATGGAGCTCGATCCCAACATCGAATGGTCGCCCGAGCGCATGCTGGCCATCCAGGTCAGGACGGCAAGCGGCAGCCTGGTGCCGCTCGGCGCCTTTGCCCGCGTCGACCGCACCGCCGGCGCGCTGACGGTCAACCAGCTCGGCCAGCTGCCCGCGGTGACCATCTCCTACAACCTGCCGCAAGGCGTGGCGCTGGGCGACAGCACGGCCCGCATCGCCGCGCTGAAGGAGCAGATCGGCATGCCGCCGGCGATTTCGACCAGCTTTGCCGGCACCGCCAAGACCTTCCAGGATTCGCTGGCCAATCAGGGCCTGCTGATCGGCGGCGCCATTCTGACCATCTATATCGTACTCGGCATCCTCTATGAGAGCTTTATCCATCCGCTGACCATTCTGACCGGCCTGCCTTCGGCGGTGCTGGGCGCCGTGGTCGCGCTGCGCTTTGCCGGCATGGACCTGTCGGTGATCGCGGTGATCGGCATCCTGATGTTGATCGGCATCGTCAAGAAGAACGGCATCATGATGGTCGACGTCGCGCTGGAGCTGCGACGAGAAGGCATGTCGGCCAAGGAGTCCATACACAAGGCGTGCCTGATGCGTTTCAGGCCGATCATGATGACGACGTTGGCGGCGCTGATGGGCACGTTCCCGATCGCGCTCGGCACCGGCGCCAGTGCTGAGCTGCGCCAGCCGCTCGGTGTCGCGGTGGTTGGCGGTCTCCTGGCGTCGCAGGCGCTGACGCTGTTCGTCACCCCTGTCATCTATGTCTATTTCGAGAATTTCTCCGGCTGGCTGGTGAGCTTCTTCTCTTCGAAAAAGAACAGGCCGGAGCTGCATGCGGTCGAGAGCGGCGAGCAGGCCTCGCTGTTCGCTCCCGAGGATCGGCTCGAGCCGCAAAGGGCCGCCGCCGAATAGGCGATAGCCCGTGGCCCAAGCTGTCATGCTTGCGGCCGCGTGCCGCCGATCCTAATCTGAGGTCATGTCCCATGATCATGACCACGACAACGAACTCGACCCGTTTGCGGCGCGCGTGCGCGCGCTGGAGACCATCCTCACCGAAAAAGGCCTGATCGATCCGGCCGCGATCGACGTCATCGTCGACACCTATGAGACCAAGATCGGACCCCGCAACGGCGCCAGGGTGGTGGCGAAAGCCTGGAGCGATCCGGCCTATGCCGAGTGGCTGAAGCGCGATGCGACGGGAGCGATCGCGTCGCTGAGCTATAGCGGCCGCCAGGGCGAGCACATGCAGGCGGTGTTCAACACGGACGAGACGCACAACCTCGTCGTCTGCACGCTGTGCTCCTGCTATCCGTGGTCGGTGCTCGGGCTGCCGCCGGTCTGGTACAAGGCGCCGCCCTATCGCTCGCGGGCGGTGATCCATCCCCGCGGCGTGCTCGAAGAGTTCGGGCTGACCTTGCCGGCGGAGAAAAACATCCGCGTCTGGGATTCGACTGCCGAACTGCGCTATCTCGTGGTGCCGATGCGGCCTGGCGGTACCGAAGGCTGGAGTGAGGACCAGCTCGCCGAACTGGTGAGCCGCGATGCGATGATCGGCACGGCGGTGGCGAGAGAACCGGCATGAACGGGCCGGAGGATCTCGGTGGGCAGATGGGTTTCGGGCCGGTCGCGCCCGAAAAGGACGAACCGTATTTTCATGCGGATTGGGAGAGGCGGGCGCTCGGCGTGACGCTGACTGCCGGCGCCATGGGCGCGTGGAACATCGACGAGAGCCGGCACGCCAGGGAATCGCTGCATCCGGCCGTCTATTATTCCTCAAGCTACTACCAGATATGGATCAAAGCGCTCGAGGTGCTGCTGAAGCGCCATGGCTTCGTCAGCGAGCGCGATCTGACGGAAGGTCGGGCGGTCGATCCGGCGGCGACGCCCAAAAGGGTGTTGAAGGCCGAAAACGTTCCGGCGGTGCTGGCCAAGGGCAGTCCCTGCGACCGGCCGGTCGAGACAGCGCCGCGCTTCAAGGCCGGCGACCCGGTGCGGACAAGGAATTTCAATCCCACCGCCCACACGAGGCTGCCGCGTTATGCGCGCGGCAAGCACGGAGTTATCGAGGCCGTGCGTGACGGTTTTGTGTTCCCCGACAGCAACGCGCATGGCAACGGTGAAAACCCGCAATGGGTCTATACCGTGGTCTTCGATGGCTCGGAAATCTGGGGCGAGGGCGCCGACCCGACGCTGACCGTCTCGATCGATGCCTGGGAGAGCTATCTTGAGCCGGCCTGAAGGTGCATTGCCGGCGGGTCTGGACGAACCGGTATTCGCCGAACCCTGGCAGGCCGAAGCCTTCGCCATGACGGTGGCGCTGCATGACAAGGGCCTGTTTTCGTGGAGCGAATGGGCCGATGCGCTGTCGGCGCAAGTGAAGAAGCCGGGCGCCGCAAGCGACGGCCACGACTACTACGAGCATTGGCTGGCTGCGCTGGAGACGCTGCTGGCGGCCAAGGGCGTCGCGGGAAAAAGTGACGTCGACACGCTCGCCGCCGCCTGGGAACGCGCCGCGCATGCAACCCCGCACGGCAAGCCGATTTTGTTGGAGAACGATCCGGGGCCGACCAGAGGTAGCGGCGGCGGCGCGAACATATAGTCCGCCTGTGGTTGGTGTTTGAAATCTGGCGGCCGATGCAACTAATTTTCGACGACCATGCCTTCGTCGTCCCCATAGACAAACGCCTCAACGACGGCGAAGCGGCCACGGTTTTTGGAAATGGCGACGAAGTCGTTGTCACCCAAGTGGAGGATCACTTGCTCGTCGCTGATGGCAACACGTTCTATGGTTCTGGCATTTTCGTCACCCAGACAGGCCGTGACCTCGGTATATATCGCGAACCCTGCGTCATCCGACAAGGAGACAACGATGCCATAACCAGGTTCGCCGATTTCGATCTTCTTTATCGACTTTCCGATCAGCCTGTCTGCGAACGACCTCATCAATATCCTCGCTTATAGGTGTCTGCGCCGATCTGCATCTCGATCATGTCCGTGATAGTGGCATTGCCCGATCTAGGTTCAAATGCCTGAATTCAAATCGTTCGTTATCCGCTTGCATGTTCACTTTACGTTCGCATTTGCGCCTGCTAGTTTGTCCCGTTGAAGGTGAGGCAATCCCATCGTTTTAAGCGGTGGTTGGCACCAAGCTTGTCTTTCTCTCGCGAATCCGGTCTGTCGAACCGATGGAATTCTCCCCCCAACAGGACGAGGCTCTGAAAGCGGTGGCGCGCTGGCTGAAAGAGGGCCGGCCGCAGGTCTTCCGGCTGTTCGGCTATGCCGGCACCGGCAAGACGACGCTGGCGCGCTATTTTGCCGAGCATGTCGACGGCCAGGTGCAGTTCGCCGCCTTCACCGGCAAGGCGGCGCAGGTGCTGCGCTCCAAGGGCGCGGTCAATGCCCGCACCATCCATTCGTTGATCTACCGGCCGAAGGGCGAGGAATCGGTGTCGGACGAGGTGACCGGCAAGACCTCGATGTCGCCGACCTTCTCGCTCAATCGGCAAAGCCCTATTTCACGGGCGAAGCTGGTGGTCATCGACGAATGCTCGATGGTCGACGAGCAGCTTGGTCGCGACCTTCTGAGTTTTGGCACGCCGATCCTGGTGCTTGGCGATCCGGCGCAGCTACCGCCGATCTCGGGCGGCGGCTTTTTCACCGAGCATGAGCCGGATGTGCTCTTGACCGAAATCCACCGCCAGGCGCGCGACAATCCGATCATCCAGCTGGCGCTCGACGTGCGCGAGGGCCGCGAGTTCATGCGCGGCGACTACGGCAGCGCGCAGGTCATCGGCAAGGAGGACGTCACCCAGGAGCTGGTGCTGAAGGCGGACCAGGTGTTGGTCGGCACCAACCGAACACGCCGCCGCTACAATCAGCGCCTGCGCGAGCTGAAGGGTTTCAATGCCGATTATCCGCAGGCCGGAGACAAGCTGGTCTGCCTGCGCAACGACCCCGCCAAGGGCCTGCTCAACGGTTCGCTGTGGAAGGTAATGACCTCGTCGCGCGAAACGGTGAAGCCGGGCATCAACCTTCTGGTCTCGCCCGAGGAGGACGATCCCGACCGCGGCGTCGCCAAGATCAAGCTGCTCAAGTCGGCTTTCGAGGATCCGGACGCCGATATCCCCTGGCAGCAGAAGAAGCGCTTTGACGATTTCGACTATGGCTACGCGCTGACCGTGCACAAGGCGCAGGGTTCGCAGTGGAACGATGTCGTGCTGTTCGACGAGAGTTGGGCGTTCAAGGAAACCCGCCAGCGCTGGCTCTATACTGCCATAACGCGGGCGGCAGAGCGGCTGACGATTGTTAGATAGCTGGCGTTAGATAGCCGGCGTCAGGTAGCAGCCGGCGCAGCGGGGCTGAGTGGCGTCGCACCCAGCCATTGCCAGGCATCCGCTTCATCCTCGGCCGCGAAGTGCCTGAACTCGATGGGTGGCGAAGCCGGAAGGAAGTTCCGCGCATCCGCTATCCAGTCGGGCTCACCGATCGTCGCGCACCGGGCGATATGCTCTAGCGCATGCACCGTGCCCTGTTTCAGCGTCTCGTCGTCCATATCGATCCAGTCGACGCCCTCATGATCGACCAGCCGCACCAAGACGTCGATCCTCGGGTGCAGCGCGTAGGCAGCCTCCAGCAATCCGAACAGATTTTCGCCGTCGGCGGCAGAGACATGGCCGACGACGTCGATGGCGAAAAGGTCCTCACGGTCGGTTTCGAGGCGGCGGATCGCGGGCACGGACTGGAGAAAATTCATTGGCTGGGTTCCCCCTTGCGAGCAGATGTCATCACTGGAACACCCGAAAGCCCCTGTCTGTTCCCATCAAAGGCAGTATAGATGCGCTGCACAAACAGCCGGACCTCACGCCATGCCCGCGAAACTCTCGGTCAATCTCAACGCCATCGCCATGCTGCGCAACCGCCGCAACCTGCCGTGGCCCAGCGTCACCGGGCTCGGCCGCCTGGCGTTGGCGGCCGGCGCGCACGGGCTGACGGTTCATCCGCGGCCCGACGAGCGCCACACCAGGCATTCCGACCTGCCCGAGATCCGGGCGCTTATCGACGACGAGTTTCCCAAGGCGGAATTCAACATCGAGGGCTACCCGACCGAGGATTTTCTGGCGCTTGTGGAAAGGCACCAGCCCGAGCAGGTGACGCTGGTGCCCGACGATCCGGCGCAGGCGACATCAGACCATGGCTGGAACTTTGCCGCCGAGGCGGCGTTCCTTAACCCGATCGTCAAGCGTCTGAAAAAAGGGGGCTTCCGCGTGTCGCTGTTTTCCGATCCGGATCCCACCGGCGTCAATGCCGCGCGCGACACCGGCGCCGACCGCATCGAGCTCTATACCGGGCCCTACGGCAGCTACCATTCCGATTCCGCCAAGGCGCGGAAGGAGCTGGAAAGATTGGGAAAAACCGCGGATGCCGCACTCGCCGCCGGACTCCAGGTCAATGCCGGGCACGATCTGGTGGTGAACAACCTTCCGGCATTGGCAAAGCGCATTCCGGCATTGGCCGAAGTGTCTATCGGACACGGGTTGACAGCCGATGCGTTGGAGTATGGCATGGCCGGCACGGTGGGGCGGTTTCTGAAGGCTTGCGGTTGGTAGCGGTGGAAGGCTCGTGTCGAAGGTGATATCGCATGACAGCAAGCAAGGCGCACCGCGCGGTGATCGGGGAGTAGTCGATGGCTCTTTCCAGCATCGGTAGCGAGGCTGAACCCGTCGAACAACCGAACCACTCCCACACTGAACAGCACAGCACCAAAGTTCTGATGCTGGGCGCGCTTGGCGTCGTCTATGGCGATATCGGCACCAGCCCGATCTATGCCTTCCGCGAGGCGCTTCACGCTTCGCCTGGTACCGACACGCGTATAGATGTCCTGGGCGTGCTGTCGCTGATCGTCTGGGCGCTGACGATTATCGTCACCATAAAATACGTCGCTTTCGTGCTTCGCGCCGACAACAAGGGCGAGGGCGGCACGCTGTCCCTGATGGCGCTGGCGCGCAGCGCCTATCCAAAAGGCGCCAAGCTTATCCTCGGCATCGGACTTTGCGGGGCGTCGCTTTTTTTCGGAGACGCTATCATAACTCCGGCCATTTCCGTGCTGTCGGCAGTTGAGGGCCTGGAAGTGGTGACACCGACGCTGGAGGCCTATGTCGTTCCGATCACCTTGGTCATCCTGGCATTTCTGTTCTCCGTGCAGCGCTTCGGCACGGGGAAGGTGGCGGCAGTATTCGGGCCGGTGACGGCGCTATGGTTCCTGGCCATCGGCGTTTCCGGGCTCTACCACCTGATGGATGATCCTTCGGTGCTGTTGGCGATCAACCCGTATTATGCGATCGCCTACTTAGCCGGCACGCCGACCGCCGCTTTCGTGACCGTTGGTGCAGTGTTCCTGGCGGTAACGGGGGCCGAGGCGCTTTATGTCGACCTTGGACATTTCGGGCGCAAGCCGATCGTGCTCGCGTGGTTTTCCGTGGTGTTTCCTTGCCTGCTGCTCAACTACTTCGGCCAGGGCGCCTTTGTATTGGCGAATGGCGGCAGGCCGACCAATCCATTCTTCGAGATGTTGCCGGATTGGGCGCTGATGCCAATGGTCGGCTTGGCAACGGCCGCCACCGTGATCGCCAGTCAGGCGGTGATCTCGGGTGCTTTTTCGCTGGCACGTCAGGCAGTGCAACTCAACCTGCTGCCCCGCATCGAGGTGCAGCACACGTCCGAAATGCAGAGCGGCCAGATTTATATGCCGCGCGTCAACCTGCTCATCGCCCTGGGAGTGATGCTGCTGGTTGTCGGCTTCGGCAGCTCGAGTTCGCTGGCTTCCGCTTACGGAATTTCGGTGACCGGCGAGATGCTGATGACAACCATTCTGCTGTTCGTTGTCATGCGCAATTTGTGGAAATGGCAGCTTGGGCTCGCCCTGGCATTGGCGCTGCTGTTCGGCACCATCGACATGGGTTTCTTCCTGGCGAATGTCGTCAAGATCGTGGAAGGCGGATGGGTGTCAATATCCGTTGCCTGCCTCATGGGGCTGATCATGACCACCTGGATACGCGGCAGCCGCTATCTGTTCGACAAGACCCGGCGCAACGAAATCCCGCTCGATTTCCTCGCCGGCAATCTGCTGAAGAAGAAGCCGCAGCTGGTGTCCGGCACCGCCGTGTTCCTGACCAGCGATCCGCAAAGCGCGCCGACAGCGCTGATGCACAGCCTGAAGCACTACAAGGTGCTGCACGAGCAGAACGTCATTCTGTCGGTGGTCACCGCACCGCAACCGCTGGTGCCCGACAGCGAGCGGGTCAAGATGGAGACAGTCAACGAGTTGTTCATGCGGGTGACGCTGACCTTCGGCTATATGGAGCAGCCCAACATTCCGCGCGCGCTGGCGATCTGCCGCAAGCAGGGCTGGAAGTTCGACATCATGACGACGTCGTTCTTCCTGTCGCGGCGCTCGCTCAAGGCATCGCCCAATTCCGGCATGCCGGTGTGGCAGGACAAGCTGTTCATCGGGCTCGCCCGCTCGGCGGCCGATGCGACGGAGTATTTCCAGATCCCGACCGGACGTGTGGTCGAGATCGGCACGCAGGTGGCGATCTGAGGTTTCCGGCAGCCTTTGACGCCACGCACCGGTCATTGCGGGGCAAGCCCTGCGTTGGGAACATGGTAGCCCTACCGTCACGGCACTTGATATTGCATCGCAGCAAGCGTAGAGCACCGCGCGCTTATCGGAGTGTCGTCCATGGCCCTTACCAATGCTGGTATTGAGGCAGAACCCGTCGAACAATCGAGCCATCCCGAAATCGAACAGCACAGCACCAAAGTTCTGATGCTGGGCGCGCTCGGTGTGGTCTATGGCGACATCGGCACCAGCCCGATCTACGCCTTCCGGGAAGCGCTTGTTGCGTCCTCCGGCGGCGAAATCGCCGAGCGCGGCGATATTCTGGGCGTGCTGTCGCTGATCATCTGGTCGTTGACGATTATCGTCACCATCAAATACATCATGTTCGTGCTCAGAGCCGACAACCGAGGCGAGGGCGGCGTGCTGTCGCTGATGGCGCTGGCGCGCGGGAGTTTCCCGACCCGCTCGGCGATCATCCTGGCCATCGGTGTTGTCGGCGCGTCATTGTTCTTCGGTGACGCCGTCATCACGCCGGCAATCTCGGTGCTTTCGGCGGTTGAAGGCATGAATGTCGTTACCCCGACCTTCCAGCCCTATGTCGTGCCGCTGACGCTGGTCATCCTGGCGATCCTGTTTTCGGTGCAGCGCTTCGGCACCGGCGGTGTGGCGCTGATCTTTGGCCCGATCACGGCGGTCTGGTTCCTGGCTATCGGTCTTTCGGGCTTGAACCACATCATCGCCGATCCCGAAATCCTGTGGGCGGTCAGCCCGCACTACATCGTCGCCTTCCTGATCAATTCGCCCGATGTCGCCTTCGTCACCATCGGCGCCATCTTCCTCGCCGTCACCGGTGCCGAAGCGCTTTATGCCGATCTCGGCCATTTCGGCCGCAAGCCCATCGTGCTCGCCTGGCTGGCCATCGTGTTTCCCTGCCTGCTGCTAAACTATGCCGGGCAGGGCGCTTTCGTGCTGGCGAAGAACGGTCACGTCGGCCATCCATTCTTCGAGATGAACGAAGGCTGGACGCTGATCCCGATGGTGGTATTGGCAACCGCGGCGACGGTCATCGCCAGCCAGGCGGTCATATCGGGCGCCTTCTCGCTGACCAGGCAGGCGGTGCAGCTCAATATGCTGCCGCGCCTCGAAATCCTGCACACGTCGGAACGGCAGTCGGGCCAGATCTACATGCCGCGCGTCAATGTTTTGCTGGCGTTGGCGGTGATGTTGCTGGTCGTCGGTTTCGGCGAATCGAGCAAGCTCGCCTCCGCCTATGGCATCTCGGTGACCGGCAACATGTTGGTGACGACGGTGCTGCTGTTCGTCGTCATGACCCGCATCTGGAAATGGCGGCTGTGGGTGGCCGTCGCCATGACGGCGCTGTTCGGCTTCATCGACATCGGCTTCTTCGCCTCCAACATCGTGAAGGTGTTCGAGGGCGGCTGGGCGTCGCTTGCGGTGGCCTTCACCATCGTTCTGGCGATGTGGACCTGGGTGCGCGGCAGCCGCTATCTGTTCGACAAGACCCGGCGCAACGAAATCCCGCTCGATTTCCTCGCCGGCAATCTGCTGAAGAAGAAGCCGCAGCTGGTGTCCGGCACCGCCGTGTTCCTGACCAGCGATCCGCAAAGCGCGCCGACAGCGCTGATGCACAGCCTGAAGCACTACAAGGTGCTGCACGAGCAGAACGTCATTCTGTCGGTGGTCACCGCACCGCAACCGCTGGTGCCCGACAGCGAGCGGGTCAAGATGGAGACAGTCAACGAGTTGTTCATGCGGGTGACGCTGACCTTCGGCTATATGGAGCAGCCCAACATTCCGCGCGCGCTGGCGATCTGCCGCAAGCAGGGCTGGAAGTTCGACATCATGACGACGTCGTTCTTCCTGTCGCGGCGCTCGCTCAAGGCATCGCCCAATTCCGGCATGCCGGTGTGGCAGGACAAGCTGTTCATCGGGCTCGCCCGCTCGGCGGCCGATGCGACGGAGTATTTCCAGATCCCGACCGGACGTGTGGTCGAGATCGGCACGCAGGTGGCGATCTGAGGGGTCTCGAAGGGATAAATCGTCGAGGAGGCTAATATGAGCGGCGAATTGGTGCTGGTCACCGGCGGGTCCGGCTTCCTCGGCGCTCACTGCATCCTCGAACTGTTGAAGGCCGGCTACCGCGTCCGCACCTCCGTGCGATCGGCCAGGCGCGAAGCCGATGTGCTCGCCATGCTCAAGGCAGGTGGCACGGAGCCCGGTGACGCCCTTTCATTCGCCCATGCCGATCTGATGGCCGACGCAGGCTGGCCGGCGGCGGTGGCCGGCTGCGATTACGTGCTGCATGTCGCATCGCCTTTTCCGCCCGGCGTGCCCACGCATGAGGATGACCTGATCCTTCCGGCGCGCGAGGGCGCGTTGCGCGTGCTGCGGGCGGCGCGGGATGCCGGGGTCAGGCGCGTCGTGCTCACCTCATCCTTCGCGGCCGTCGGCTATGGCAAGATGCGCGCGGATGGGCAGCCTTTCAACGAGGAAAACTGGACCGATCCGGCAGGCAAGGTCAGCGCCTATGTGAAGTCCAAGACGCTCGCCGAGCGCGCGGCCTGGGATTTCATCGCCGAGCAGGGCGGCGCGCTGGAGCTTGCGGTCGTCAATCCCGTTGGCATCTTTGGACCGGTGCTCGGCGCGGACCATTCGACCTCGACCGAATTTGTCCAGCGCATGCTGAACGGCGCCGTGCCTGGGCTGCCGCGCCTGTCCTTCGGCGTCGTCGACGCGCGCGACGTGGCGGATCTGCATGTTCGCGCCATGACCCACCCCGCCGCCAAGGGCGAACGGTTCCTCGCTGTCGCCGGCGATTTCATGACGGTGCGCGAGATCGCGCAGACCCTGAAGACGCGGCTCGGGCCGGCGGCGTCGCGCGTCTCGACGCGGGAGTTTCCCGATTGGCTGGTGCGCATCATCGGGCTGTTTAATCCGGAAGCGGCCCAACTCGCAACGGAACTGGGCAAGATCAAGAACGCCACCAACGCCAAGGCGGTGCGCGTGCTCGGCTGGGCGCCACGCTCGCGCGAAGATGCTTTGATTGCCACGGGCGAAAGCCTGATCCGGCTGGGACTGGTCAAGCGACGTAAGTAATTGTGCGGGAGGCCGAACCTTAAGGGCTCGGCGTCCCGCAACGGCAGCTTTCAGCCGGCCAGTGCAGCCTTGTTCGTCTCCAGAAACTGCTTCAGCGGCACCGACTTTCGGCCGGAGAGTTTTTCGACCGCGTCTGTCACCATGCCGAGGTCACCTGCGCGTGCGGCAGCGTCGAACGACACCAGCACCTTGGCGAAGGGTTCAGGCAGGCCGGCCGACTTCATTCCCTCGGTCAGGGCTTCGTCGGAAAGCTGGATGACCTTGATCGGCTTGCTGGTGACCTCGGTGACCAACGCCGCCACTTCGGCAGCCGTATACGCACTGGGGCCGGTGAGCGTGTAAGTCGCGCTTTCGCTGCTGTCCGAGGCGAGCCCCGCTGCGATCGCCGCCGCGAAATCGTCACGCGTGCCGTAGGAAATGGCGCCGTCGCCGGCGGAGGTGTACCACTGACCCGACGCCAGAACCTGCGGCAACGCCATGAACAGGTTCTCGTTATACCAGCCATTGCGGAATATCGTGTAGGGGATCCCGCTCGCCTTGATCGCCTGTTCGGTGTCGTAGTGGTCGGGCGCGAAAACAACCGGCGAACCAGGCTCGGGGTTGGGCATCGAGGTGTACAGCAGGTGGCCGACGCCAGCCTGTTTGGCCGCCGTCACCGCCGCAAGCTGCTGCTCGCGCCGCTTCCCCTGTACCTCAAGTTCGTTGGTCGAGATGACGAGTGCCCGGTCGGCTCCCGCGAAGGCCTCGGCAAGCGATTGCGGGTCGTTGAAGTCAGCGGCTCTGACGACGACGCCGCGCGCCGCCAGATCGGCAAGGTTGGCGGGTGTACGGGTGGTGGCGATGATGCGGTTTGCGGGGATCTTTAATGTGTCCAGCAGGTGGTTGATGACGCCGCGGCCAAGCTGGCCGGAAGCGCCGGTGACGAGAAGGGTTGCGGTCATGGGGGATCCTGAAATTGCGCCGGGTGGCGGGTGCTTCTGACAGTCTCAAAAAGAGACCAGCACTAAAATAAGAATTGACCGGCCACCGTAAAGAAGGCAGTTTTTAGGGAGGTAGGCACCGCCAGGGAACCAGCAGCCATGGACGGCAAGGTCGTCAATCTGAGAACCAAGCTCAATATATTCAAAGCCACCAGCGATGGCGCAAACATTGCCGATTGCCCAGTTCGCGACGTGATGCAGGGCGTGAACGGCAAATGGAGTTCGCTGCTGATGGCGGCGCTCGCAGAGCAGCCCTATCGTTTCGGCGAGTTGCGGCGCCTGGTGCCCGACATCTCGCAGCGCATGCTCACCCAGACGCTCCACGATCTGCAGCGCGACGGCTTTGTTCATCGCGAAGTGTTCCCGACCAAGCCGCCAAGCGTCGAATACAGCCTGACCGATCTCGGCCGTTCGATGTTCGGCGCCTTGCATCAATTGATCCTGTGGGCCGAACTCAACCATGGTGCGGTGCGCAAGGCGCGCGCTGCCTTCGACGCCGGTGGCTGATATTTTGGTCCATGCAGCAAAGGCTTGATTTGACAATGGCGCTGAAGGATTGTCCGGCCAGTGGTTGGGCGGGCAATGGAAAAATCTCTCGACATCGCGATTGCGGGCGCCGGCCCGGCGGGACTCGCCACCGCGCTCTATCTCAAGCGCGCGGGCCACAACGTCACCATCTTCGAACGTTTCGAGGAACCCAAGCCCGTCGGTTCCGGACTGATCCTGCAGCCGACCGGGCTGAGCGTGCTCGCCGATCTCGGCCTGCTCGACGACATTCTGGCGCTGGGGAGCCGCATCGAGCGTCTGCATGGCGCCGATGCCTCGAGCGGCCGCACCGTGCTCGCCGTGCGCTACGATGCGCAGCCTGGCGGCCGTTTCGGGCTGGCGGTGCACCGGGCGGCGTTGTTCAACATGTTGTTTCGCGCCGCGCAGCGCCAAGGCATCGCCATCGAAACCGGTGTCGAGATCGAGACGCTGGACGTCGGTGAGCGGGCGATCCTGATCTTCGACAAGAGCCGAACGGTGGGGGGCCGCAGGGCAGGGCCGTTCGACCTCGTGGTCGACGCCAGCGGCTCGCGTTCGAAGCTGCGCCGGTGCCTCAACGATCCGGCCGAGCCGCGGCAGCTCACTTATGGCGCGTTCTGGGCCTCGCTCGGCTGGCGCCAAGGCTTCGACGAAAATGCGCTGCTGCAGCGCTACGACAAGGCCAGCGTGATGATCGGCGTCCTGCCGATCGGCCGACCGGAACCGGGCGGGGAAAAGATGGCGGCGTTCTTCTGGAGCCTGAAGCCGGCGGATGCCGAAAACGTGCGCGCGGCAGGGCTCGACGCCTGGAAGGCGAGACTGGTCTCGCTGTGGCCACAGTGCGAGGCGTTCACCAGCCAGATCGACAGCTTCGACCAGCTGTCGCTGGCGCGCTACGGCCATCACACGATGAAGCTGCCGACCGGCCGCCGGCTGGCGGTGATCGGCGACGCCGCGCATTCGACCAGCCCGCAGCTCGGGCAAGGCGCCAACATGGCGCTGCTCGACGCGGCAGCGCTCAGCCATGCCTTGGCACAGACGGGCAACGTCGAGGCAGCGCTGGAAAGCTACGCCCGGGCGCGGCGATGGCACGTCCGGATCTTCCAACTGCTGTCGCTGGCGTTGACGCCGTTCTACCAGTCGGACGGCACGATGCTGCCCTTCTTCCGCGACAGGCTGGTGGCAACCATCGCCAAAATCCCGCCAGTGCCAAGCGTGCTTGCCTCGATGGTGGCCGGCACGCTGATCGATCCGTTCAGGCGGATCGGGCTAGAGGAGGTGCACTGGCCAGATCATCCGGCGGGATCAGGCTCGAGAGAAGCGAATTTCTCGCACGCAGGAATAGACGCAGCCGCTGCGGATAGTCCGGCGCCACGGCACCCTTGATCGAGGCGCGTTCGCTCAACGCCTTGCGCCAGGCCTGGACCAATGGCTTGCCGTCCAGAATGCCGAAATTGCCGATCCGGTCGAAGGCGTCGAGATAGCGGAAGACCGGGCCGTAGACGGCATCGACGAGGCAAAAGCACTCGCCATTGAACCACGGTCCGGCCTGGTCGGCCAGTTCGTCCTCCAGACGATCGAACATGGCCGAAAGTGCCGTGGACTCTGCCAGGAAGGCGGCCTCCGTCGAAGCCGTGTAGAACCGGCCGATGGTGTTCAATGTCGCCGAGCCGAACTCGATCCAGGCGCGATGCCGGGCACGGGCGTAGGCGTCGGCCGGATGCAGAGGATTGGCTTGCGTCTCCTCGAGGAATTCGAGAATGACGGCGGATTCGAAGATCACCGTCTCCTCGCCATTTGCGTGGACGATCAGCAGCGGCACCTTGCCCAGCGGCGAAATCGGCTTGAACCAGTCCGGCTTGTCGGCGAGGTCGATGGTGACGCGTTCGAACGGCACGCCCTTCTCAGTCAGCGAGATCGCGGCGCGCTGGACATAGGGGCACAGATGATGGCTGACGAGAATGAGCTTGCCAGGCATTTCATTCTTCTGAGGCATGTCACTCTCCCCAGACATAGTTCAACGCGCCGTCCTCGACCCGCGTCGACAGGAACATCAGTCGCGACGCTTTTGGCGCCGGACCTTCAAGCCGATCGCCGCTTTCCATATCGAAGGCGGCACCGTGCCATTGGCAGACCAGCTTGCCGTCCTTGCAGTCGAGCGGCCCGCCGAAATGCAGGCAGACATTGGCGGCGGCACGGACACGCTCGCCGCTGCGCCAGACATGGACCTCGCGGCCGAAGAACGGTGCAATCAAGCTGCCCGTCTGCGGGACGTCGGCGACTTTGCAGATTTCGTGTTTCATGGATTTTTCCCGGATTGATGCAGCTGCATGCATATAGATGCATGTGCATCGATCGTCAAGCTTGATGCTAGTGCATCGATCGTCAAGCTTGATGCAACTGCATCTATTGCCTAGGATGGGTCATGACCAAAACAACCACGCCTTCGCCCGAAGCCGTCAAGGCCTGGGCCCGCCTGATGCGGGTTTCGCGCCAGCTCATCGAAAAGGCGGAAGAGGCTTTGAAGACCAGCGGCTTGCCGCCGCTCGACTGGTATGACGTGCTGCACGAGCTAGCCGAGGCGGGCGAGGGCGGGCTGCGGCCGTTCCAGCTGACCGAGCGCACACTGTTTGCGCAGTACAACATCTCGCGGCTCCTGGCGCGGCTCGAGGCCGACGGACTGGTCGAGAAGCTCAGGGTTGCCGATGACGGCCGCGGCCAGACCATCCGCATCTCGGCCAAGGGCCGTGAGACGCGGCGGCGGATGTGGGCGGTCTACGGACGCTCGATTGCGGAATTGGTCGGTGACAAACTCTCGACGGAGGAGCTGAAGATACTGGCAAGCCTGCTTGGAGAGTTGCGCCATCCGCCTGCCGATGATTGATCCGTCAGAACCTCGCCGTTTGCTCGGCGGCTCTCAAGTCAACGATTTTTCTACCTGGCCCCTTGCGTCGAGCACAGGATTGCGCAATATGCCGAACCGTAACGTACGGTACGCATTTTTCGGCGGTTCGGCTACCTCATCGGATGGGCAGGAAATTGTTGCAGGCGAACGCCGACATCGACACCAGCGCGACGCTGACGGAGCGGCAGAAGGCTGTTCTGGACGCTGCCTTGCGCCTGCTGGTCGAGGAGGGCGACAGCCTGACTATGACCGCGGTGGCGCGCCGCGCCAGCTGCTCGAAGGAAACGCTCTACAAATGGTTCGGCGACCGCGACGGACTGCTGACGGCGACCGTGCAGTGGCAGGCATCGAAAGTGCGCGTGGTGCCGGTCGACGGTGAGCGGCTCGATCTTGCCTCGATGACGGCAAGCCTGGAAGGCTTCGCCTCGGACTGGCTAAAGGTGATTTCGAGCGATACCTCGATCGCCCTGAACCGCGTCGCGGTCGGCCATGCCGGATCCGGAAAGGACGATCTCGGCGCCATCGTGCTGGAGAATGGCCGTTTCGCGCTGGCCAGACGGCTGAAGCCGGTGCTGCTTGCCGGCAAGCAGGCCGGGCTGCTCGACTTTACGGACGCCGAAATGGCGTTCCGGACCTTTTTCGGGCTGGTCGCCCGCGACGTGCAGATCCGTCTCCTGCTCGGCGACAGGCTGGAATTGACTGAAGCGGCGATCGGCGGCGATGCCGTCCGGGCAACGCAGCAGTTTCTCGCTCTTTACGGAGCAAAAACCGGGCCGCAAGGCCTCTAATCTCTACGGGAAGGAAGCAAAAGATGCGTGTCTATTACGATCGCGACGCCGATCTCAATCTGATCAAGGGCAAGAAGGTCGCCATTATCGGCTATGGCAGCCAGGGCCGGGCGCACGCGCTCAACCTCAAGGATTCCGGCGCCAAGGAAATCGCCATCGGCCTCAAGGCGGGATCGGCGACCGCCAAGAAGGTCGAGGCTGACGGGCTCAAGGTGATGAGCGTGGCCGACGCTGCCAAATGGGCCGATTTGATGATGATGGCGACGCCTGACGAATTGCAGGCCGACATCTACAAAAACGAAATCGCGCCAAACATTCGTGACGGCGCCGCGATTGCCTTCGCGCACGGCCTCAACGTGCATTTCGGCCTCATCGAGCCGAAGTCGACCGTCGATGTCGTCATGATCGCGCCGAAAGGCCCCGGCCACACGGTGCGCGGCGAATACCAGAAGGGCGGCGGCGTGCCGTGCCTGGTCGCCGTCAACCAGGATGCTTCCGGCAATGCGCTCGATCTCGCTCTGTCCTACGCCTGCGGCGTCGGGGGCGGCCGTTCGGGCATCATCGAGACCAATTTCCGCGAGGAATGCGAGACCGATCTGTTCGGCGAGCAGGTCGTGCTCTGCGGCGGCCTGGTCGAACTGATCCGCGCCGGTTTCGAGACGCTGGTGGAAGCCGGCTATGCGCCCGAAATGGCCTATTTCGAGTGCCTGCACGAGGTCAAGCTGATCGTCGACCTGATCTATGAAGGCGGCATCGCCAACATGAACTACTCGATCTCGAACACAGCCGAATGGGGCGAATATGTCTCTGGCCCGCGCATCATCACCGCCGAGACCAAGGCCGAGATGAAGCGCGTGCTGAAGGATATCCAGACCGGCAAGTTCACCTCGGAGTGGATGCAGGAATACCGCGCCGGCATGTCGCGCTTCAAGGGCATCCGCCGCAACAATGACAGCCACCAGATCGAGGAAGTCGGCGCCAAGCTGCGCGCCATGATGCCCTGGATTTCCAAGAACAAACTGGTCGACAAGGCCAAGAACTAACCCGCAATCTTCAGGATTGGGAGCAAGGAGCCGGCGGAGCGATCCGCCGGCTCTTTCATGCCGGTTTATCGATCAGGACGCTCAGCCATAGTGCCAATGCGGCTTCGGCTCGGTGCCGGTGAACTCGACGCCGATGCGGTCGTCGCGGCGCCAGCGCACGATGGCCTTGTAGCCGATGCCGTCGACCGGCACATAGAGCAGGAACTCGTCCGGCACGCGCGCGTCTATCGACACTTTCAGTTCGGCGCCGCCGGCATGCATGTTGCGGACCGTGCACTTGACCTCGGAATTGGTGAGGCCGGTCAGAATCGTCGCGCCTTTCAGCACGCGCTGCCGGTGTTTGTTTCGCAACTCGTTGTCGGCCATGACGGCACGTCCTTCGCGACCGGATCGGCGCGATCGTCAGATGGGGCACGATATCACGGATAGGCTGAGCCGATAAACATATGGTTAGCGGTGACCGAGACCAGCCGTCTTTCCCAAATGAAAACGGCGCCGCGATGGGGCGGCGCCGTCGTGTATTGTCGTTTATAGTTCAGCTGTAGGGCGACCAGCATTGCTGGCGCGGGCCACCATAGGGCTGGAACGTGTTGTCCCAGGCCCGGTAGGACCGATAGCGGTCGTAGCACCACTGTACATGGGCGCTGGACAGACGCTGCGTGCGGTAATAGCGGCGGGGCGCCGGCTGCACGTAGTAGCCGTCATTGTAATAGCCGTTGTTGTAGTAGCCGTTGTTGTAGATACTGCCGAGGCCCAGACCCAGGCCGAGGCCGAGAACTGCTGCGGCGCCGGTGTCAAAATCACGGCCGCGATGGTGGCGGTGATGGCGCCAGCGCCAGTTGTCGCCGCCGTTCCAGTTGCCGTTGTTCCAGTTGCCTGACCGGGCAAAGCGACGGCCGTCGTGGCGGCGCCACTGCCAATCGTTGAAGGAGCGGCGGTCATTGCCGCCCGCCCAGCTGTCGCGAACCGGTGTGATGTCAGACAATGCGGTGCTTGCCGGCACCGACAAGTCCGGCTGCAGGATCGGGCCCGCGGCGGATGGCGCCGTGAGACCCGAGAAAAGACCGAGCGCTAACAGCCCGGATTTGACTGTGGACGAAAAGAGCGAGCTCATTGCACTCTCCAAGTGATACAGGCCCCACGCCCGGATACCCCAGGGAAGTGGCCTATTGATGGACCTTGGCGTCTGAACGGAGGATGAACAGAAAGGTTCCATCAGCCATGACGAGCAGCCCTTGTTTTCATTGGCGCTTGCAGGCAAAGGTCAGTCCATGTCGCTGCGCCTCGCCACTTTCAATGTCGAAAACCTGATGAACAGGTTCGATTACTCGGGCTTCCGCAACCAGCTCAACGAAGACCGCACGCTGGCGCTTTTCGACATCCAGAGCGAAGCCGAATACCGGATGCTGGAGCAGGCGCGCGCCATCGCGCAATCCGACGATACGCGCCAGTTGACCGCGCTCGCCATCGCCGCCACCCGTGCGGACATCATCTGCATGCAGGAGGTCGACAACATCGAGGCGCTGAAGGCCTTCGAGTACGGCTATCTCTTCAAGATGGTGGGCGAGGGTTACCGGCAGAAATACACCACCGCCGGCAATGATTCGCGCGGCATCGACGTTGCCGTGATGATGCGCAACGAGACAGCGCAAGGTCAGCCGATCGAATTCGTGCGCATGACCAGCCATGCCTATGTCACGTTCGAGCAGTTCGGATTGCACACGCCTGAACTCGAGGCGCTCGGCAACCTGGCCAATGAACGCATCTTCCGGCGCGATTGCCTGGAGGTCGACATCAAGGTCGGCGGCGTGCCGCTGACGCTTTACCTCGTCCATTTCAAATCGATGGGCTCGCCGCGCAATGGGCTCGACGGCCGCGAGGCGACGATGCCGGTGCGCATCGCCGAGGCGCAAGCCGTGCGCCGCATCATCGAGGAGCGCTTCGGCAAAGAGCACGCAGCCGATAAAAACTGGGCGATCTGCGGCGACATGAACGACTACCGCCAGCGGGTGAAGATCGAGGGCGACGCTATCGACGGCTACCGCTTCCAGGTGATCGACGAGAGCCAGTCCTGTATCGATGTGCTCACCGCCGGCGGCTTTTGCGAGAATGTCGTCGAACGCCGGCCGGAGATGGACCGCTGGAGTTTCTACCACACGCGCGGGCCGAAGGAGCGGCATCTGTGCCAGCTCGACTACATCCTGCTGTCGAAAGGGCTGGCGGCGAAGAATGCGACGGCGGTTCCCGACATCATCCGCAACGGCCAGCCCTGGCGCACCATCTTTCCGGCCGGACAGGCGGTGGAGCGCTTTCCGCGCGCCGGCTGGGACCGGCCGAAGGCGTCGGACCATTGTCCCGTCGCAATTACCCTGGACATGGCTTGAGCACGGTGAGCTTCGACCTGCCGCGCAACGTCATCCTGCCCGTCGACGAAATCGACGTCCGGCTCGACCCCGGCCCGCATCCGTTCGAGCGCGACAACGCGCAGGCGATCACTGACAACTGGCGGCGCGAGGTCACGGCCAATCCGGCGTTGTTCGACGGCACGGTGGTGCTGCTCTCGGCGCTCGCCTGGCGCGACAACCGGATCGTCGGGCGTTGTCACGCGGTGAAGTACTCGACCTTCCTGCTGTGGCGAAAGAACCGGCAGGGGACGGGCGCCGAGCATGCCTATGGCCACGCCATGCTGGTCGCCGGCGACAACGCCCTGGTGGCGATCCGCATGGGCGCGCACACGGTCCCGGCCGGCAGTGTCTACTTCGCTGCCGGCTCGTTCGAGCCGATCGATTTTCGCGATGGCCGCGTCGATGTCGATTTCAACATGATCCGTGAAGTGCGCGAGGAGACCGGGCTTGACCTGACAGGCGCTGCGCGCGGCAAGCGCTACCATGCGCTGTCGACTTCGACCGGCACGGTCCTCTTCCGCCGCTACCACGTCGATGCGCCGGCCGACGAGATTGCGCGGCGCATCGGCGCCTTCGTCGCGACCGAGACCGAGCCGGAGATCGAGGGGCCGGTGATCATCCGCCACGCCGCCGACCTGCCGGAAGGGCTGGCACCGCATATGAAGCCGCTGGTCGAGTGGCATTTTGGCGGTGGCGGGGGCTAACGGCGCGGATTGTTCTGCGCCGCCTTGCGGTCGTTGCGGGCGGCGACGAGGAACAGGATGACGCCGATGCCCAGCAATCCACCCATGACCATGCCCATCGTCTGGCCGACGACTGCCTGAAAATCGGCGGTGACACGATCGGGATTGGCCATGCCGTAGCGGGCGAGATACCACCAAAGTCCCGCAAGGGCGCCTTCGATGATCACCATCGTCAGAATCAGCCGCGCCTTCTTGCTCATTGCCACTCCTTGACCAGATGCCTTTGCTCTAAAATTAGCATCGCAGACCGGACGACAACAAGTATTGCCGATGTCGACAAGCACCCATCCTTGTGGATAGCGGTTGGTTGCGGTGGAGCTGATCTGGCGCTTATTCGTGGCGCAGCGCGTCGATCGGGTCGAGCCTGGCGCCGCGCAGCGCCGGGAAGAAGCCGAACACCATGCCGATCAGCGCCGAAAAACCGACGGCGAGCAGGATGACCGCCGGGCTCGGCGCAAACGGTATGGCCAGCGTTGCCGAGGCGAGGCCGGCCAGCGCCAGGCCGATCAGGATGCCGATAATGCCGCCGAGCAGCGACAGCACCGTCGCCTCGACCAGGAACTGGATGAGGATGTGCTTTTCATGCGCGCCGATGGCGAGCCTGATGCCGATCTCGCGGGTGCGCTCAGTGACCGAGACCAGCATGATGTTCATGATCCCGATGCCGCCGACCAGCAGGCTGACGCCCGCGACGGCGCCCAGCATGCCGGTCATGGTGGTGGTGGCGCTGGCCATGGCGTCGGCGATCTGGGTCATGTCGCGGATCGAGAAATCGTCTTCGCGGTCCGGCGTGATGCGGCGGGTGTCGCGCAAAATGTCCTCGACTCGCGGCTGCAATTCGGTGGTCGGGGTGCGGTCGTCGGCGGCGACGTAGATGTTGTCGATGTCGCGGTTGCCGGCGATGCGGCGCTGATAGGCGGCAAGCGGCATCAAGACGACATTGTCCTGGTCCTGGCCGAAGCCGGTATAGCCCTTGGGTTCGAGCAGGCCGATGATCTTGCACGAGGTGCGGTTGACGCGGATGATCTCGCCCTCGGGTTCGCCGGCGCCGAAGAATTGCTGGCGCACCGTTTCGCCGATCAGGCAGACGCCGGTGCCGGAGCGTGTTTCCGAATCCGAGAACGGGCGGCCCGACACCAGCTTCCAGTCGCGGGCGTCGAGATAGGCGCTGTCGGTGCCGGTGACGCCCGAGGTCAGGCTCTCGGTGCCGAAGATGACGCGGACTTGTTTCTGCGACGCCGGCGCAATGGCGCGCGCTCCGGTCAGGTGGGCTACGAGGGCGGCTACATCCTTGTCGGCCAGAGGCCGTACCGCCTGGTCGAGCCCGCCTGGTCCGCCGGTGCCTGCCGGGCGGCCGGAACGGACGACGAGCAGGTTCGAGCCGAGCTTGGCGATGTCCGACTTGACCTTGGCCGTGGTGCCCGAACCGATGGTCAGCATGGCGATGACGGCGGCGACACCGATGACGATGCCGAGCAGCGTCAGGAACGAGCGCAGCACATTGCGGCGGATGGAGCGCAGAGAGAGGCGGACGGTTTCCCAGATCATGACGCCAACTCCGACTTGGCCGTGTCGGACGCGACGTGGCCGTCGAGGAAGCGGATGGTGCGCTCGGCATAATCGGCGACATCGGCCTCGTGGGTGACCATGGCGATGGTCAAGCCGAGCTCCCGGTTCAGCCGCGTCAACAACTCCATGATCTCATGCGTGCGGGCGGTGTCGAGATTGCCGGTCGGCTCGTCGGCGACGAGCAGCGTCGGCCTGGTGACGATGGCGCGCGCGATCGCCACGCGCTGTTGCTGACCACCGGAGAGTTCGGCCGGCGTGTGATGTTCGCGCCCGACCAGGCCGACCTCCGCCAGCGCCTGCATGGCAAGATCGCGGCGCTCGCGGGCCGGCGCGCCGCGATAGATCAGCGGCAGCTCGACATTTTCCGCCGCCGTGGTGCGCGGCAACAGATTGTAACCCTGGAAGACGAAGCCGATATAGAGATTGCGCAGAAGCGCCCGGCGGTTGCGGTCGAGCCGCCCGGCGTCGATGCCCATGAAGGAGTAGGTTCCGGCCGTCGGCGTGTCGAGGCAACCGATGATGTTCATCGCGGTCGATTTGCCCGAACCGGACGGGCCCATGATGGCGACGAATTCGCCACGCTGGATGGCGAGGTCGACGCCGGCCAGCGCATGGACCTTGGCTTCGCCCTGGCCATAGCTCTTCCAGACCGTGTCGAAACCGATGAGGCCCGCGGCCATGGCGTCAGCTCCGCAGCTGCGAGGTCGTGATAACCTCTGCACCTTCATCCAGCCCGGAGGTGATCTCGGTCAGTTCGCCGTCGGTGGAGCCGATCTTGACGTTGACCGGGTGCGGCCGGCCGTTCTCCAGCACATAGAGCGTGCGTGAGCCGTCGGTGGGCGCCTTCACCGGCTGGCGGCGGTTGCCGCCACGACCCATGCGGCCGGTGAACAGATCGCTGAGGCTCCACGTGCGGGCAGCAGGTGCCGATGGCCGATAGCGAAACGCTGTTGAAGGCACGGTGAGCACGCTCTTGGCCTGCCTGGTGACGACCGAAACCGTGGCGGTCATGCCGGGCCGCAGCAAAAGCTCGTTATTGTCGACTTCCAACCGTGCATTGTAGGTGACGACGCCGTCGGTGGTGACCGAGGCGTAGGAGATGTCGCGGATCTCGGCGTCGAACGGCCGCTCCGGAAAGGCATCGACGGTGAAGCGTGCATGCTGGCCTGGTTTGACCGCGCCGATATCGGCCTCGTCGACCGCCGCCACCAATTCCATGTTCCTCAAATCGGCGGCGATGATGAACAGAACCGGCGCCTGCAGCGAGGAGGCGACCGTCTGGCCGGGGTCGACGGAACGCGTCAAGACGATGCCGCCAATCGGCGCATAGATGGTGCTCTTGGCAAGGTCGGTCTGCTGCGCCTTGAGATCGGCCTGGGCGATGGCGAGATTGGCCTGCGCACTATCGAGCGCCGCCTTGGAGCGGTCGCGCGTGGCAGTCGCCGCCTCGAGCGACTGATCGGTCGCCATGCCACGCCTGGTCAGTTCGGCCGCGCGGGTGAGGGCGCTTTCGTTCTCCTTCAGGGTTACCGTGGCGTCCTCGACATTGGCGGCAGCGGCCTTGGCCGAGGCTTTGGCGCGTTCGATCTGGACCTCAAGTTTCACCGTGTCGAGCGTCGCCAGCACATCGCCCTTCTTGACCTGCTGGTTCTCTTCGGCCGACACCGAGCGGATGATGCCGGACAGTTCGCTTGAAATGTCGACCTGGGTGAGGGGCTGCAGCGTGCCGGTCGCCGATACCGCGACGGTGAGGTCGGCAATGGTGGCCGGCGTTGTGGTGTAGTCGATCTTGGCCGGGGAGCCGGCATACCATTGGTAGCCGGCGAGGCCGCCGGCAACGGCGATCAGCGCCAGCAGCGCGTAAAGCCAGCCACGACGGCGCGTCTTGCGCACACCACTCTGGTCAAGCCCAAGCGCCGCCTCGATGGCGGAATCCGATTCCGTCTTTGGCAGATTGACAAGCTGGTCCACGCCGGACCCCTATGAAAGCGTAATGTCCCTATATGTGCACAGATCAGGCTTGGTGGTTCGAATATCAAATTAAATTTCGGCCATGTCCGGATTGAGGCGGAAGGTTTTTCAAGATGCAGACCCGCAATTACTTGCTCTACGATGTGTTTACGACGGAGCGGCTGGCCGGCAATCCGCTGGCTGTCGTGCTCGACAGCCAAGGGCTGGATACAGCCGCCATGCAGGCCATTGCGCGCGAGTTCAACCTGTCCGAATCGGTCTTCGTGCTGCCGCCGGACAATCCAAAACATCGCAACCGCATCCGCATTTTCACGCCCGACTATGAGATGCCGTTCGCCGGACATCCGACAGTTGGCGCCGCGATCGCGCTGGCCGAACTGACAGGCGAGGGCGAAGCCGGCATCTTCGTGCTGGAGGAGAATATCGGCCCGGTGCGCTGCGCCGTCAGCCGGCACGATGGCGCCACCTTTGCCGAGTTCGACCTGGCGAAGCTGCCGGAGCCGCTGAAGCTCGATGCCGACCCGGAGGCGATCGGCGCCGCCCTCGGGCTGGCGCCGCACGAGATCGGCTTCGAGAATCACCTGGTGTCGTTCTGGTCGGCAGGCGTGCCTTACGTCACCATTCCGGTTGCCAATCTGGAGGCTGCCGGCCGGATCAAGCTCGACAACCAGGTCTGGTCGGAACTGGCGCCGCGCAAGAGCGAATGGGCCTTCGCCAGCCCGTATGTCTATTGCCGCCAGACGGTGAACCATGACAGCGCCTTCCATGTCCGCATGATCGTGCCGGGCACGCCGTCCTATGAAGACCCGGCGACCGGGTCGGCGGCGGCGGCCTTTGCCGGCGCCATCATGCAGTTCGATGGCCCGACCGACGGCATTTCGCAGCTGTGGATCGAGCAGGGGCTGGAGATGGGCCGCCCGTCACGTATCCGCTTGGAACTCACTGTCGAAGGCGGAAAACTGGCCTCCGCGCGCATCGGCGGCCATGCCATCAAGGTGGCGGAAGGCAGGCTGTTCGTGTGACCGCCTGCGGCAGTTCAGCGATTTGTCGGGAAATGATTCCGGCAGGGCTGGACAGGACCGGTATCGGCGGCTATATGCCCGCCAACGCCGGTTTTACCGGTCGAGTGGGTGCGTAGCTCAGTTGGTAGAGCAGCTGACTCTTAATCAGCGGGTCCACAGTTCAATCCTGTGCGCACCCACCAAATTTCTAGAAGAGTTGGTGGAAGACCTTGGAATGCCGGACGCGTTGACGCGCCTCGACATGCCTCAATCATGGGGCAGGTTTGCCTTAAACTCGGCGGCCGGTAAGCCGGTGCGCTATTTGGCGAAGGAGTGAAGGCCGCGCTGGATTAAGAAAAGCCCGGAAGCCGAAGCCGCCATCAATTAAAGCCAGTTTGAAACCACGGACTGGTGTCATACCCTAAGCGCGGATTATAATGATCCAGGAAGTTTTCGGCCCTATTTGACGGTCGCGCAACCACGGTGCCTGTCGATTTGCAATCCGGTTTCGCGGTCGGCTTGCTGCCAGCCTTCTTATGAGCTGTAGAACACGAGGTTGTAGCCTGAGCGGTGGCCACCTTTTTCTTCTCTTTCGCAACAGCTGCTCCGGTAGCGGCCAATACTATTGCTACGCCAAAGACAACGAGTTTCATTGAAAACGCCCTCACCCTGCACAATCCGTAATGATTGCGCCTGGTCACCGTTACGTCAATCACATTTTGTCGGCAACGGCGGCGAATAGTGCCAGTAAAAAGAGCCCACCACAGAAGCAGCGGGCCAACCCCCAGGTGGGGAATCTTTCAGCGGCCGTGCTGTTCGAGCCACCAGCCCGGAATGCCAGTGACCGGCCCGACGATGGTCAGTGAAGGTTCGGGCCGGCGCCCTCCCGTCAAATCGCTCTAGCTACTTCTCCGAAACGCCAGCCTCGGCAAAGCTCGCCATCCTTACATGGCATTCCAGTGCCGAGCGGACGATGTTGACGGCGAGGCAGGCGCCGGAGCCTTCGCCGAGCCGCATGCCGAGGTCGAGCAGCGGCGGCAGGCCGAGCGCTTCGAGCAGGCGGCGGTGGCCGGATTCGGCTGAGACATGGGCGGCGATGGTGTGGGCGAGGCCTGAGGGGTGCAGTCGCGCCAGGGGTGCTGCGGCGGCCGTGCAGACGAAACCGTCGAGCAGCACCGGCACATTGTTGTGGCGGGCGGCGAGCGTGGCGCCGAAGATGGCGGCGAGTTCGCGACCGCCAAGGGCGGCGGCGATCTTCAGCGGGTCGGACAGCGCGTCGGCATGGCGCTTGAGGCCGGATTCTATGGCGGTGACCTTGCGCTTCAGGCCGGCATCGTCGACGCCGGTGCCGCGCCCGGTCCATTTTTCAGCGCCACCGCCGAACAGGGCGGTCGAAATGGCGGCCGCCGGCGTGGTGTTGCCGATGCCCATCTCGCCGAAACAGACGAGGTCGAGGTCGTTCGTCACCGCGTCATAGCCAGCCGAGACGGCGGCGAGGAACGTCTTTTCATCCATCGCCGGCACGTCGGTGAAATCGCCGGTCGGCTGATCGAGATCGAGCGGGATGACGTCGAGTTCCGCGCCGGCGATGCGGGCAAGCTGGTTGATGGCGGCGCCGCCGCCGGCAAAATTCGCCACCATCTGCACGGTCACTTCCGAGGGAAAGGCTGAAACGCCTTGCGCTGTCACACCGTGGTTGCCCGCGAACACGAAGACTTTGACGCGGTCGAGTTTCGGCATGTCGCGGCCCTGCCAGCGCGCCAGCCAGGCGGCGAGGGTTTCCAGCCGGCCCAGGCTGCCTTGCGGCTTCGTCAGCGTGTCCTGGCGGCGGGCGACGGCATTGGCGGCGGTATCGCTGCCGGCAGGCAGATCGAGACAGGCGGCGCGCAGTTCGTCGAATGATTTGAATGGCATGGGGAAGGAATCTCCGGGGAAGAATCAGGACAGGGAAACGGAAGCGACGAGCAGGACAGTGATCTCGCCTAGCTGCTGCAGGGCGCCGATCGTGTCGCCGGTGTGGCCGCCGATCTGGTTGAGGCAGAGCGCGCGCAAGGCGCTGAACACGAGAGCGAGCAGGGTCAGTGCGGCAAAGGCGCCGCCGAGCCCCAGGGTCAGAAGCGGGATGGCCCCGAGCACGGCGCCGAGAACAGCTGTCTGGGCCGAGACGGTCCCGGCGCCGGCAGACAGGCCGTCACTGCGCGCCGCCGGCGCCAGATGCATGAACGCGCCGAGCAGGCCGCGCGATGCGGCGTGGGCGGCGATCAGCGCGAAGAGCACGCTTGTCGGATTCGCCAGTTGCGACAGCGCGCTCCAGCGGATGAGCATCGACAGGCCAAGAGCTGCTGCGCCATAGGTGCCGATGCGGCTGTCGCGCATGATCTCCAGTTTTTTATCGCGCGTCTTGCCGCCGCCAAAACCGTCGGCGACATCCGACAGCCCGTCCTCATGCAGGCAACCGGTGGCGAGCAGGGTTGCTGCAAGCGCAAGGGCGGCCGCCGGCCCAGCGGCGAGGCCGAGCTTAATCCCGATAGCGTAGACGACAGCGCCGACCAAAGCGACGGCGAGGCCGGCGACAGGCGCGGCCCAGATCGCATCGGCCAGGCTGCGGCCGCGAAAGTCGAACACAGGCAATGGCAGCCGGGTGAAGAAGACAAGGCAAAGCGCGATGTCGTCGAGCGCTTGCCGGGGCGAGGGCACGGCGGTCATGCACTCCTCGCAATGGCGTGGAAGAAGGTGCCGCTGACATGGTCGCGCCGGTAGCCAGAGGCGCCGAGCGGATTGCCCTGGCCGTCGGCGAGGTCGGCCAGCGGCTCGTCATTGCCGGTGGCGATCATCTGCGCATAGTGGAATTCATGGCCACGGATCAGCGCGCCTTGCGGCCCCAGCGGACAGGCGGCGCGCAGGCGTGCCTCGCGGTAGCCGAGGTTCATCTTGCGCTTGGCAAAGCTGGTGGAATGGCCGAGCAGGCCAAGCATGGCGTGCGTCTCGCCGGCCGCGTCCTCCAGCGCTTCGCCCAGCACCATGAAGCCGCCGCACTCGCCATGGATCGGCTTGGTCTCGGCAAACCTGGCCATGCCAGCTCGGAAATTGGTCGCCGCCGCGAGGCGGCCGGCGTGGAGCTCGGGATAGCCGCCGGGCAGCCAGCAGACATCGCAATTCTGCACCGGTGCTTCGTCGGCGAGCGGCGAGAACAGCACGATCTCGGCGCCGGCCTGACGCCAGTGGGCGGCGACGTGCGGATAGAGGAAGGTGAAGGCGGCGTCTTCGGCGAGCGCGATTCGTTGGCCGGGCGGCTGCAAGGCATGTTCGAAACTGCCTGATGCCGGCGAAAACGGCGCGGCCAGCGCCATGATGGCGTCAAGGTCGAGGGATTTCTCGACCATGTCGGCGAGGCGGTCGAGATGCGTCATCAGGTCGGCATATTCGCCGGCCTGGACGAGGCCGAGATGGCGCTCCGGCAGGTTGAGCGTGGGATCGCGCAGGATGGCGCCGACGACCGGCAGGCCGAACGCTTCGATCGCCTCGCTGCACAGCTTGCGGTGGCGCTCGCTGCCGAGACGGTTGAGCACGATGCCGGCCATGCGCACATCCGGGTCGTAAGTGGCAAAACCCTTGGCGACGGCGGCCGCCGTCGTCGACTGTCCCGAGACGTCGAGCACCAAAAGCACCGGCAGGTGATAGAGCCGCGCCAGATCGGCGGCCGAGCCGGTGCGGCCTTGTCCGGCCGGGATGCCGTCGAATAGGCCCATCGCGCTTTCGAGGAAGATAAAATCGGCATCCTCGGTGGCATTGCCGGCCAACGCGTTGAGCAGGTCAGGCGACATCGCCCAGCTGTCCAGGTTGACGCCGGACAGACCGGTTGCGGCGGTATGAAAACCCGGATCGATATAGTCGGGGCCGGACTTGGCGCCGCGCACCTTGATGCCGCGCCGGGCGAGCGCGCGCAAAATGCCGATGGTGACGCTGGTCTTGCCGGAGCCGGAACGCGGCGCGCCGATGATGATGGCGCGGGTCATGCGTTACCCGCCAGTGCCGCGCGCATGGCGACGATGCCGCCGACGACAATGAGGGCCGGCGAGGCCAATTCCGCCGCGGCGGCCGCTTCGGAAATGGTGGCGAGTGTCGCGACGACGGTCCGCTCCTGCGGTGTCGTCGCCGAAACGATGACAGCCGCCGGCGTCGACGGCGCCAGCCCGCCTTCGAGCAGCGACGCGGCGATAACAGGCAGATTGGCCATGCCCATATAGATGACCACCGGCTGGCCGGTGCGGGCGATCGCGCCCCAGTCGAGATCGTCATCTGTGCCGGCGGCATGACCTGTCGCCAGGATGATCGCCTTGTTGATGCCGCGCATGGTTGCGGGAATGCCGGTGGCGGCCAGCGCGCTCAGCCCCGATGTCAGGCCGGGCATGACGCGGAAAGGGATTTTTTCGCGCGCCAGCGCCAGCGCCTCTTCGCCGCCGCGGCCGAAAATATAGGGATCGCCGCCCTTCAGCCGGACGACGCGGCGGCCCTCGCGTGCCAGCCGCACCAGCAAAGCGGTGATATCATCCTGCCTCATGGACGGTTTGCCGCCGCGCTTTCCTGCAAAGAACAGCTGGGCATTGTCCGCAACGGCGACAACGTCAGAGGAGACCAGCGCGTCATAGACCACAGCGTCGGCCTCGGCCAATGCCGCCAGCACTTCCAGCGTCAGGCAGCCGGGATCGCCGGGGCCGGCGCCGGCCAGCCAGACATGGCCCGGCTCAAGCCGGCGCGGCTTGAAGTTCAGCCGGGCAAGGGCCTGTTCGAGCGTCGTGTTTTCGCTTTTACCGCTCACAATCCGTCCCGTCCGCGAAAACGCCGCTGATAGTGGGCGTCGTACAATGAACTCTCGCCAAAACCTTCCGCTGCCAGCGAGCGGCCGACGAAGATGATCGCCGTGCGCTCCATCGGGTCGGCGGCGAGCAATGCCTCGATCGTGGCGAGCGTGCCGGTCAGCACGCGCTCGTCCGGCCATGAAGCGCGAAAGACGATCGCCACCGGGCAATCGCCGCCATAATGCGGCGACAATTCGGCGACGACTCGGTCGATGGCGTGGATGGCGAGATGAATGGCCAGCGTCGCGCCGGTGCGGCCGAAGCCGGCCAGCGTTTCGCCCGGCGGCATTTTCGAGGCACGGCCAGAGATGCGGGTCAGCACCAGGCTTTGTGCCACCTCGGGAATGGTCAGTTCGCGGCGAAGGGCTGCGGCTGCGGCGGCGAAAGAGGGAACGCCCGGCGTCAGCGTGTAGGGGATGCCGTGCTTTTCCAGCCGGCGGATCTGCTCGGCAACCGCACTCCACACCGAGAGATCGCCGGAATGCAGTCGGGCGATGTCATGGCCGGCCTGATGGGCTTCCAGATACGCGGCCTCGATTTCGTCGAGTGACATCGGCGCCGTATCGATCAGTTTGGTCCCCGGTGCGCAGTGTTGCAGCAATTCCGGCGCGACGATCGAGCCGGCATGCAGACAGACCGGGCAGCTTGCCAGCAGCTTGGCGCCGCGCAGTGTCATGAGGTCGGCGGCACCGGGACCGGCGCCGATGAAATGCACGGTCATGGCGCGTCTCCGCTGATGGCGATGGCGCAGGTGACCAGGCCGAGCACGGTGCGTGGACCAAGCAGCTTTGCACCGGGGCCGGCAACGGCAAGGGCGGAGGCTTCTGAGACGGAGGGTGTGCCGGCGAGATCCTGCGAGAGATCGGATTTGCTGAGTGCCTCCGACGAGACGGCCTGAAGTGCGGCGTCATCAACGATGATGACGGGAAGGTTGAGCGTGCGGCCAGCGGCAGAGATCGCTTCTTCGTCTTTCTTGAGCGCGGCGGTCGCCAAGGCCGACAGCGCCGTTATCGCCAGCCCGTGCGCTTCGAGGGCGGTTTCGATCGCCGCGAGCACGTCTTCGACGCTCACGCCCTTCCGGCTGCCGATGCCCGCCACCATCATGGCTTCACCCAGCTCCACTGGGTGACCGGCATGGCCGGGCGCCAGGCCTGCATCGAACCGACAGGAGAAGCGCGGGAAATGGTGATGCGGGTGAGGTCGCCGCCGCGCTTGATGTGCTCCGCGAGAAGCAGCGCCTCCATCTCCAGCGTCACCGCATTGGCAACGAGACGGCCACGGGATGGCAGCGCCTTGATGGCGGCGTTCAGTACGCCGGCGTCGCTGCCACCTCCGCCGATGAAGATCGCATCCGGCGTGTCCAGCCCGGCCAGTGCCTTGGGCGCCGACCCTTCCACCACGACAAGACCGGGCACGCCGCAATGCGCGGCGTTGCGGACGATGCGGGCGGCGCGGTCGCTGTTGGCCTCGATGGCGATGGCGCGCATCGAGGGGTGAGCGAGCATCCATTCGATGCCGATGGAGCCGGAACCGGCGCCGATGTCCCACAGCAATTCGCCACGCCTCGGCGCCAGCGCCGCAAGCGTGATGGCGCGGATGTCGTGCTTGGTGATCTGGCCGTCGTGCTCGAACAGATGGTCGGCGCGGCCAACGGTCAGCGGCAGGATGCGGGCCTCTTGTGTCGATTCAAGCTCAAGCGCCAGCACGTTGAGCGGATTGATGTCTCTGAGATCGAAAGCGTCGGCACGTGCCGAGCGAAGCTTCTCGTTCGGTCCGCCCAGCGCTTCCAGAACGGTCAGCCGCGAACCGCCGAAGTCGAGCTCTGCGAGCAGGCGCGCTATTGTCGCTGGTGCGTCGCCGTCCGATGTCAGCGCCAGGATGCGCGCCCTGGGATGCAGCAGCGGCCGGATCAGATCGAGTGGGCGGCCATGCAGCGAGATCACTTCGATGTCCTGCAACGCCCAGCCGAGCCGTGCGGCGGCCAGCGAAGTCGCTGACGGCGCGGGGATAACATGCATTTGCCCAGGCTTCACCTTGCGGGCAAGCGTAGCGCCGACACCATGGAAGAACGGATCGCCGGAGGCGAGCACGCAGACCTGCCGGCCGGCCAGCGCCAGCACGTCTGCCATGCCGGCATCGAAAGGAACCGGCCAGGCGCGCGCCTCGCCCTTGGCCAGGGAGGCCACCAGCGCCAGATGCCGCTTGCCGCCGAAGACGAATTCGGCTTGCGCGATCAGCCGCTTGGCCTCGTCGCCGAGACCCGCTAAACCGTCCTCGCCGATGCCGACGATTGTAAGCCATTTTGGCGTGGGCTGTTTTTTTGACATGTCGCGCCGCCCCTCATCCGCCTGCCGGCACCTTCTCCCCGTGTAGTGACGGGGAGAAGGGAGAAGCTCCGGCTCTGACGCCTCCCTCTCCCCGTTCTTCACGGGGAGAGGGTAGGGGTGAGGGGCAGCGCCGACGCTGTTCAACATGGTGCTCATGAAGAAGATTCTGATCCTTGGCGGCACGACAGAAGCGCGCCAATTGGCCGAAAAACTGGTGGAAGATTTCCGTGTCACCCTGTCGCTGGCCGGCCGCACCGAAAGCCCGGTCGCGCAAGGCGTGCCGGTGCGCAGCGGCGGATTTGGCGGCGCCGACGGGCTGGCCGCCTATCTCAGGGAGGCGGGCATCGACCTGCTGATCGACGCCACACATCCCTATGCGGCGCAGATATCCGCCAATGCGGCGCAAGCCTCGCGCCTGACCGGTGTGCCGATCCTGGCGCTGCGCCGTCCCGGCTGGAAGCCTGTCGACGGCGACCGCTGGACGCAGGTCGATACGACAGGCGATGCGGTGCACGCGCTTGGATCGACGCCGCGCCGCGCCTTCCTGGCGCTCGGCCGGCAAGAGGTCGCGGCTTTCGAGGCGGCGCCGCAGCATCACTACCTCATCCGCAGCGTCGATCCGGTCGAGCCGAAACTGGCGGTGCCGGATGCGACCTACCTTCTGGCGCGCGGGCCGTTTCGCGAGGCGGATGAACGCGCACTGCTCGAGGAGCACCGCATCGATGGTGTCGTGTCCAAGAACAGCGGCGGTGAGGCGACCTACGGCAAGATCGCCGCGGCGCGGGCGCTCGGTATCGAGGTGGTGATGGTGCGCAGGCCCTTCCTGCCGGAGGTGCCTTCGACCGAGACCGTCGATGAACTCGCCGCTCTTGTTGATAAATTTTGGGTCGATCATTTGCTCGACCCCGTCGCGGAGCGCGGCGTGTAGACCAGCGCCGGTTTGTCGCCGCGCTTGATGATCCGTGTTTCCGGCGAACCGATGATGATGCAGGTCGCCATGTCGGCTTTTTGCGCGTCGACATCGGCCAGCAAAAAGACCTCGATGCGCTCGTCCGGGCGGCCGGCGGCGCGGCCGAAGATGACCGGCGTGGTGCCGGGCAGGATGGCGGCCAGGCATTCGAAGGCACGACCGAGCTGCCAAGGGCGCGCCTTGCTGATCGGGTTATAGAGCGCGATGACAAAGCCGGCGCCGGCCGCCGCCAGCAGGCGCAGTTCGATCAAGTCCCACGGCTTCAGATTGTCGGACAGCGAGATGGCGCAGAAATCATGGCCGAGCGGCGCGCCGATGCGGGCGGCAACCGCCAGCATGGCGGTGACGCCCGGCACGACAGTGACATCGACGGTGCGCCATTCGGCCGGACCGGCCTCGATCGCCTCGCAGACGGCGGCCGCCATGGCGAACACGCCGGGATCGCCGCCGGAGACGACGGCGACGTCATGGCCGTCCGCCGCCTTTACCAGCGCGTCCTTGGAGCGGGCGAGTTCCTCGCGATTGTCCGAGGCGACGCGGGTCTGGTCCGGGCGCAGCTCCAGCCGGTCGAGATAAGGCTTGTAGCCATAGAAGAACTTTGCCTCGGCGACGGCGCGGCTGGCTTGCGGCGTCACCTGATCGGCATTGCCGGGCCCAAGGCCGATGACGGTGAGGCGGCCGCTCATGGCTTGGCTCCCATAACGCCAGGCCGGCCGGACCAGCCGGCGACCAGCACGATGGCGAAATAGGGGGCCTTGTCGTCCGGCTTGTCGGCAAGCTTCATCGAGATGCTGCCGGCCATGGTGCCGCGCTCGACATAAACGGCGCGGGCGAGCTTGCCGGTGGCGTCCAGTGCCCGCCTGATCTTGGACAGATTGCGGCCGACCTTCATGATGACGGCGGCATCCGTGTCGGCGAGACGGCGTGTCAGCTCGAACTCGCTCATCGTGCCGGGCAAAACCGTCAGCACATCGTCGCCCTGGACGATAGGCACGCCGGTCTGCGACCAGCAGCCGGACATGGCGGTGACGCCGGGGATGACCTCGGTCGGGAAGCGATGGGCGAGGCGGACATGCAGGTGCATGTAGGAGCCGTAGAACAGCGGGTCGCCTTCGGAGAGCACGGCGACCATGCGGCCGGCTTCGAGGTGTTCGGCGACCTTCTCGGCCGACTCCTCGTAGAAATCGGTGATCTGCGAACGGTAGTCGTCGTGATCCTTGTCGATCTCGGTGGTGACGGGGTAGAGCAGCGGCAGTTCCAGCATATCCGGCCGGAAGCGCGCCTCGACGATGGCGCGCGCATTGCTGTTGTTGCCGCGCTTGGCGAAGTAGGCGACGACATCGGCCTCGGCCAGAACGCGCGCGGCCTTCAGCGTCAGCAGCTCGGGGTCGCCAGGCCCCGTGCCGACGCCGACAAGACGGCCTTTTGCCAGATCTTCTTTGACGGCTGCGTTCACAGGCCGGGCCTCGCCAGCGAATTGAGGGCGGCTGCAGTCATGGCGCTGCCGCCAAGCCTGCCGCGCACGATGGCGTAGGGCACGACGTAGGAGTTTTCAGCCAGCGCATCCTTGGATTCGGCGGCACCGACGAAGCCGACCGGCATGCCGATGATGGCGGCCGGTTTCGGCGCGCCATCGCGCAGCTTTTCCAGGAGATAGAAGAGCGCTGTCGGCGCATTGCCGATGGCCACGACCGAACCGGCCATGCGTTCGCCCCAGAGGTCGATCGCGGCGGCCGAGCGGGTGTTGCCGATCTGCTTGGCGATGTCGTGCGTGCGCGGGTCGCGCAAGGTGCAGATCACCTCATTGCCGGCCGGCAGCCTGGCGCGGGTGACGCCATGCGAGACCATTTCGGCATCGCAGAAGATCGGCGCGCCGGCCGCCAAGGCGCTGCGGGCGGCGGCGACGAAATCGCTGGAGAAAACAAAATGACTTGATGCTTCGACCTGGCCGCAGGCATGGATCATGCGGATGGCAACGTCGGCCTCGGCCTCGGAAAAGCGGGACAGATCGGCCTCGGCGCGGATGATGGCAAAAGAGCGCTCATAGATGGCGTTGCCGTCATGGATGTAATCGTAGGCGGCCATGCTTATTCCTGTCGGTAGCTTTCGGCGATTGCCGCCGGCCCGAGCCTTGTCAGGCAAGCGGCGGCGGTTTCGCCCTGAAATCGTGCGCTGCGGACCATCGCCGCGACGCGACTGACGCCGCGTGCGGCGTCATAGCCCGGCCTGTAGCCCGCAGGAAGGGCCTTTGCCGTCGCGTTCACGACAAGTCCGGCTCCGTTTTCGCCGCCGACGATTGTTAGCGCGGCAGAGCCGGGGTGAGCGCAGCCCTTGGCGCAGCCGGAAATGTGCAGTGTGAAGTCGAGGATATCAGCGTTTTCGGCGGCGATTGTCTCGGCAATATCGCGCGTGGTGATGCGGCCGGATGCGCAGGCAGGAGTGCCGGGGCAGGCGGCGATGCGGGTGCGCGGGTCGGCGGCGGTGGTGACGAAGCCGAGGGCGGCGGCGGTGGCTCGCAGGGGGTGGTTTGCGGACGACGGTTGGCCGAGGAACAGCAAGGCGCGGCCGGGGGCGAGGCGGATTTCGGCGACGCCGAGGGACAGGGCGCTTTGGGCGAGGGCGATGAGTTTTTCGGCCGGCATGCTGCCATAGGGGAGGGCTATGCCGAGAGCGGTGGTGTCGTTGGATAAGGGGAAAAGACCGATAGGCCGGCGATCCTGCACACCCCCCTCCGTCCTGCCGGACATCTCCCCCTCAAGGGGGGAGATTGCGTCTTCGTGGGCGATTTCGCCAATTTTCAGCGTCGAAAGTGGAGAGCCGCCGGCGACCCTGCTGATCTCCCCCCTTGAGGGGGAGATGTCCGGCAGGACAGAGGGGGGCGCGAAGGAATGCCAGCTTGCGAGAGAGGCCAATTGCCTCTCCGACAAATCCCGAGAATGTGCGTCACGCCCCTTCTCGGCAATCATCCTCAGCACAGCAACCGCAATATCGCGCGCTGCATCCTCATCGGCCGTCGCAAGCGGCCTCGCGCTTTGACCGTCGCCGGCAACAGACAAAGCCCACATAACGTTGCCGCCCACCCGCACCGCCTTCAGCCTGACATCAGCCGTCACCCCATCCATCGTCAGCTGCCCGCCACCATCGACAACCACCGACACCTTCGGTCCGAGCCTTGGCGTCAGCCCAGCTTCCTCGACCGCAGCCCTGATCCGCTCAGCCAAAGCTCGCGGATCGGCAATCTCCCGCGGATCGATGCCGGCCAGCGGCCCGGTCTCGACCGGCACGCCGGTACGCACTGCAATCCCCAGTGCATCGACCTCCGCCGCCAACAGCACGGCACTTTCCGCCGTCAGGCCGCGTATCTGCAGGCTGCCTCGTGCGGTCACTTCCATGATGCCGTTGCCGCGCTTCAAGGCGGATTCGCAGAGTCCGATCAGCGACTTGGGGGAAAGCCCTCCAGCAACCGGGTTGAGCCGCACCAGCAGGCCATCGCCGGTCTGCATCGGCGCCGAGAGAGCCGGACAGGCGCCGCGGCGCGAGAAGGCGTTCATGCCGCGACCCCGAGCGCCTCGGCCTCGGCGATCAACGCCGCGAGATCGTCGTCGATCGCGTTGCGCAAGGGATGCCAGAGACCGCGCCGGCGCGCCGACAGGAAGCGCTCGGCGATGACTTTGGCAGCGGCCGGATTTTCACGCAGGATGAAGGCGCGGACATCGGGATCGCCGACATAGGCGTCATGCACGGCCTCGATCAACGCGCCCGAAATGGCGTGCGTGGTTTCGGCAAAGCCGATGAGGCGGTCGACGGTTTCGGCAAACTCGGAAGCGCCGCGCGGACCATGCCGCATCTGGCCGGCTATAAAGCGCGCATTGACGGCTCGCGCCCGCACAACCCGCGACACAGCCTCGCCGACCGAGCGCGGCTTCGGCTTTTGCGGGTCGGTGGTGTCGAGCACGATGACGTCGGCATTTCGGCCCAATGCCGCAAGGGCGGCCGAAAAGCCGCCGATGAAGGCGACGTCGGCGGAGCCCTCGAGAATGTCGCGGCCGGGATCGTCGCCGGTGTGGACCAGCAGATCGGCCTCGGCGACGCGGGTCTCGAAAGCGCCGGGGGAGGCGATGCCTTCGCCCTCTGCGCCGCCATAAGCATGTGATGTCGCATCGAGATAGGCGCGGCCGATTTCTTCGCGCCCGACCCAGTCGCCGCTGGACAGCAGGTCCTCGACGCCGGCGCCGTAGGTGCCGGGCGAGGTGCCGAAGATGCGCGGGCCGATCTTGCCATCGGCACGGGTTCTGGCGGCGAGCGGGTTTTCCGAATCGTCCTCGTCGCGCGCGGCAACGGCGTTGGCGGCGGCGTCGATCAGCGCGATCTGGGTCGGGAACATGTCGCGGAACAGACCCGAAATCCGCCAGGTGACATCGACGCGCGGGCGACCGAGCGTGGCCGGCGGCAGCACTTCGATGCCGGTGATGCGGCCGGTGGCCGAATCCCATTGCGGCCGGCAGCCCATCAGCGCCAGGCCTTGCGCGATCTCCTCGCCGCCGGTGCGCAGCGAGGCCGAGCCCCAGAGGTCGATGACCAGCGAGCGCGGCCAGTCGCCATGCGACTGCATATAGCCGCGCACGACTTCTTCTGCCGCCGCCTTTCCCAGATCGTAGGCGGTCGGCGTCGGCATGGTGCGCGGGTCGGAGGTGAACAGGTTGCGGCCGGTGGGCAGCACGTCGGAGCGGCCACGCGCCGGTGCGCCCGCCGGACCCGCCTTGATGTGACGGCCGTCGAGCGCCGCCAGCAGCGCGGCCTTCTCGGCTTCGGCGCTTTGCCGGCGCATGGCGTCGGGTTCGTCGTCTGGCGCGCGGCCGTAAATATGCAGGCCGTCCTTGATGGCGAAATCCTTGAGGTCGCAGAGCCAGGCGTCGATGCGGCGCAGCGCCTCGTCGGGCGCATCGGTTCCGGCGACGCCGGCTTCGGAGGCGAAGCCGGTCTTTTGCGCCGTGTCGACGATCAGCTTGGCCAGACGATCGCGGCGGCGGCGGTCGAGGCCGTCGGCCTGGGCATATTCGTCGACGAGGCGTTCGAGCTGGTGCTGCCCTTCGTCGAGGCCGGCACCGGTCAGCCGCGGCGGCAGATGGCCAAGCGTGACGGCGGCGATACGCCGCTTCGCCTGCGCCGCTTCGCCGGGATTGGAGACGATGAAGGGGTAAATGACGGGCAACGAGCCGGTGACGATCTCGGGGAAGCAGTTTTGTGAGAGCGCTACCGTCTTGCCGGGCAGCCATTCCAGCGTGCCATGGGCGCCGACATGGATGAGAGCATGGATGCGGAGCGATTTGCGCAGCCACAGGCCGAAGGCCAGCAGATCGTGGCGCGGCGGCAGCGTCGGGTCGTGGTAGTCGGCGCGGCGGTCGGCCGAGCGGCCACGGTCGGGGGCGAGAGCGACAGTGATGTTGCCGAAGGTGGCGGCGCGGAAAGGGAAGCCGCTCTTGCCCTCCCCCTTGTGGGGAGGGTGGCCCGCAGGGCCGGGTGGGGGTGGTGCACCGCTACCCCCACCCCGTTTCGCGCCATCCGCTTCGCGAATGTCGCGAACCGACCCTCCCCACAAGGGGGAGCGTGAAGGAGCACCCCATGCCGCCTCGACTGCAGCCAGTGCCTCAGCCGGCAAATCCTTCGAGAAGTCCAGATACTCTTCCAGCCCCAGCCCACCATCGCTCCGCTCCAACGCGTCCAGCAGCGCACGCGGCGTTTCTGGAATCCCGTCAACGCGATAGCCCTGCTCCTTCAGGTCATGCAGCATGGCCAGCACGCTGGACGGCACATCCAGGCCCACTGCATAGCCAGTGCGGCCGGGCGCGCTCGGATAGTCCGGAATGAGGATCGCCAACTTACGCGTCGCGCGGGGCGTCTGCTGCAACCGTGTGAACGCCGCTAGCCTGTCCGCCACTTGCGCCACGCGATCCGGTTCCGGGCGGTTGGCGAAGGCGCGGTGGCCGAGCGCCGGGTCGGTCTCGCTCTCGCCCTTGAAGGAAATCGCGCTGGCGAGGATGCGGCCGTCGAGTTCGGGCAGCACGACATGCATGGCGAGGTCGGCGGGCGCCAGGCCGCGCTGGTTGTTGTCCCAGACGTCGCGGCGGGTGGTGGCGACGATGACCTGGAAGACAGGCACGCCGGCGCGGTCGAACAAGGTTTCGACGCCCGGTTCGGCGCCGGAAGCGAAGGCGGTCGCGGTGATGATGGCGGCGGGGTTGAGCGCGGCCAGAGCAGTTTCGACGAAGGCCAGGGAGGTCGGGTCTTTGAGGCTGGAGACGAAGATCGGGATCGGTCTCATGCCGCGCTGGCGGAGTGCATCAAAGAGGGCATCGATTGGCGCGACATCGGCGGCCAGCAGCATCGAGCGGTAGAAGAGGATGGGGATGATGGGAGGGTTGATGTTGTCTGCGCCGAGTTCCCGCCCACCCCCCTCTGTCCTGCCGGACATCTCCCCCGCAAGGGGGGAGATTGCGCTGTCATCGACGCTTTCGCCGATCGGGGATGTTGCAGAGGAATTTATTATCGGCTGGGCAGAAAAAGTGCCGAGGTCCGCGCCGGCTGATCTCCCCCCTTGCGGGGGAGATGTCCGGCAGGACAGAGGGGGGTGTGAAGGAACGCCGACATCGGCAAAATCCAACTTGCCTACGACGCCGCAGCCTGGCTCGTAGTAGCCAGCTTTCGGCACGCTGACCGGCTCAGCCGCCGCCGCATCCTGCCCAGCCAACCCCGCCAGCCGCTGCATCAGCGCTGCCATATTCTCCGGCCCGCCCTCGCGGAAATAGCCCAGCAGGCCGTCCTGCTCCTCGCGCGGCAGCGTCGAGGCTTCGATCAGCCTGAGGTCCTCGTCATGGCTTTCACCAGGCAGCAGCGCCAGCTTGATGCCACGTTCGCGAGCAGTCACCGCGAGTTGGTCGCAGCCATAGCGCCACCAGTCATAGCCGCCGAGGATGCGCACCAAGATCACCTTGGCCTGGCGGGCGACGCTGTCGATCCAGAGGTCCACGGACATGGGATGACGCAGGTCGCGCAACGCCGCCAGCCGCATCGACGGCAGGCGGGCGGCATCGGCCTTCCAGGCCGCCGCGAGGCCGGCGAGGTCGCTGTCGGTGAAGGACAGCGCCACGATATCCGCCGGCGTCTGCCGGAGATCAACCGGCTCGGCGAGATCGTCGAGCGAGGCGGAGGTCGTGGTGAGTATGTGCATCGCGGCTCGTGCCTGAGATCAACCGGCGAGTATACGCTCGATCGCCGGACGGTTCAGCCCCTTCAGGCCAATGACGACGAGACGCGAGCGGCGATCGTCCTCGGCCGTCCAGGCGCGGTCATAGTAATGGTTGACGCGTGGGCCGACGGCCTGCAGCAAAAGCCGCATCGGCTTGCCGCCGACCTCGACGAAGCCTTTCACGCGAAGCACGTTTTCCTGTTCGGCGGCGGCAGCGACGCGCTTTGCCAGTTCGTCCGGATTGGTGATCGAGGGGATGTCGACGATGAAGGTGTCGAAATCGTCATGCTCATGATCGAAAGCGCCGTCGTGATGCGACTTGCGGTTCTCGATGTCGTCTTCGACGGCGAGACCGAGGCCAAGCAGCACCGACGGGTCGACCTTGCCATGCGCAGTCGGCACGATTTTTACCGCGCGGGCGGAATGTTCATTGATGATGGCGTTGGCGCGGGCCGAACCGGGGGCGTCCATCAGATCGCTCTTCGACAGGATGATCAAATCGGCGCAGGCGATCTGGTCCTCGAACACTTCTTCGACAGGATCGTCATGGTCGAGCGTCTCGTCCTGAGCGCGCTGTGCCTGCAAAGCGTCCATGTCGTTGGCGACGCGGCCTTCGGCCAGCGCCGGGCCGTCTACCACGGCGATGACACCGTCGACGGTTACCCGGCTCTTCACGCTCGGCCACTGGAACGCCTGGACCAGCGGCTTGGGCAGAGCCAGGCCCGAGGTCTCGATCAGGATGTGGTCAACCTTCGGTGTCAGCGCGAGGATCTTGTCGAGGGCGGGCACGAAATCGTCGGCGACTGTACAGCAGATGCAGCCATTGGCCAGTTCGACGATGTTTTCCTCGGGGCAGGTGTCGATGCCGCAGCCTTTCAGGATTTCCCCGTCGATGCCGATGTCGCCGAACTCGTTGACGATGATGGCGATGCGCTTGCCGCCGGCATTTTCCAGGAGATGGCGGACCAGCGTCGTCTTGCCGGCGCCGAGGAAGCCTGTAACGACAGTGCAGGGAACACGGGAGAGGTTGGCGGCCGGGTTTGAAGCGTTCATCGTCAGTCCTTCAGCATGTCGAGGGGTGGGATGCGGGCAACGAGGCCGCGCTTGAGGCTATCGGGCCGGCCGCGCCACGGGATGAGGCCGTCGGTCGAAGTCGCGAAGAGCTTTGCGCCGGTGACGAGGTCGGCGCCGCTGGTTGGGGCCAGATCGCCGAAGACATAGCTCCAGCAGCCATCACGCAGGATCGCGGCGCTGAGGCGGCGCTTGCAATTGCCGAGACATTCGGCGGTGCGGACCCGGATATCGCCGGCAGCGGCGCGGCGTGTGTCCTCAGCCAGCAATTCGCCGGCGCGCGGATGGGCGTCGGAACCGGTCTCATCGCGGCAGGAGGCGCAGACGATGACGGTCACGCCGGTCAGGGCGTCGTTGTCCCCGGACGCAATGTCCGCTGTGCCAGCCGAAAAACTGCTGTTCTGGTCCAAAAACCGTGCTCCTTGCCCGGAAACCCGCCAGGCGATCGGATACTTTGTCTCAGACGGCAGGTCTCCTGGCTCGCGGGTCATCGCCTTGGTTAGCCGCCTTCCCGGTGTTACCCAGTGGCTTTCGGCCTTGGCTCTTCGCTTACAGTTGCGGGGACAGCCGCGGATTTGGGATTTTCGTCCCGCACCGCATTCCCTCTTGGCCCTTGCCGTTGCGGGCAGGGGACCGTCTGCAGCGGATTTAGGCTTTTGCGGGCGGCGGTGTCAACGCACGGCTACGACATGGCGATGTCGGCAGGGGCTGTCATGTCCCGGTTCCGGCAGTGCCAGGATGACCTGTCGGATAGCTTGATAGCCAACGCCATAGTCCCAGTCATGACCGACAGCCAGATTCTGTCCCTCATGCCAAACCGCGTTGTCCAGAAGGACTTCGGCACTAATCAGCGTGCCCTTCAAGCCTGCCAGAAAGGTCCGGACAAAATGGCTTCCGGGGGGTACCGAAGCTGTGAACAGCTTTTCCAGCTTGGCACAGAATGCTGGATAGCCTGGTGTCAGCGAGCATAGCTCGGTTGTGGCCTGGGAAATGACCGGGCCGCTATAGATTTTCCAGCGGGCATCTTTTCGCCAGATCTTCCAACTGGCGCTGCTTCGCTGCCAAAGCTCTATTTCGGCCTGCATGTTCTCGCAGACGTGATCGGCCAGTCCCTCAATGGCCACATGGAAAACACCACGGAGAAACTTTTCAAACGCCTGGTTCAGTTCCTGTTCGCGCGTGTCGCCGAAGCCAGCAAAGGATTCAATGACCGGCTGAACATCAAGCAGCGGAGAAAAAATGTAGATTTCCAGGACCAGCCGGTCAGAACTCGTCTCGAACACCTCCGCCTCAAACCGAAGCTGCTTCGATTGGAGCATGACGTCCCTATCTCTGCGGACTGCATCTATTCCATGCGCAATGAGGGCGCCATGGATCATGTCGAGCACTTTGTCCGATGCCATTGCACAACCTACGAGGCTTATTGAGGCGTCTATGACAGACGCTGCAAGGGTTGGCCATCTCTCTCGCTAGCCAATGCCGGCCCCAAATCGCCGGCGGGCGTCACTTCGATGCGCTCAAGTCCAAGCCAGCCCTGCATCTCCTTTAGTTCCTCGAAAAGCTGTGCGGTGGTCTCAGGCGGTGCGCCTGCTTCGGCATAGGCGGCGTGGACGCGTAAGACACTCGCAGGCCGGTCGGCCTTGAGGTCGACGCGGGCGACGATCTTGTCGCCGAGCAGGAAAGGCAGCACGTAATAGCCATATTGCCGCTTGTCGGCCGGGGTGTAGATCTCGATGCGGTAGCGGAAATCGAAGAGACGCTCGGTGCGCGCTCGCTCGAAGACCACCGGATCGAAGGGCGCCAGCAAGGCGCGGGCCTCGATCTTTCGCGGCAGGCGGGCGTCCTTATAGAGGTAAGCCGGTTTGTCCCAGCCTTCGACGCGTACCGGCAGCAACTCGCCCAGTTCGACCAGTTCCTCCAACCGGCCCTTCATGTCGGCCGGCGACAGGCGGAAATAGTCGCGCAAATCGCCTGATGTGGCGATGCCGTGGGCGCGGGCAGAAATGCGCAGCAATTCGCGGTGCGCGTCCTCGGCGGCCGGCACCGGCAGATCGAGGATCGCCTGCGGCAGCACGCGCTCGGGCAGGTCATAGAAGCGTTCGAAGCCACGGCGGTGCGCCGTGGTGATGCGTCCGGCCCAGAACAGCCATTCGAAGGCGTGCTTGGCGTGGCTCCAGCCCCACCAGCCGCCCGAACCTTTCTGGCCTTCCAGGGCCGAAGCGGCGATCGGGCCACGCTCGGCGACCGCACGGTAGATCTCTTCGATATAGGCGGCGTGCTCGCGGCCCCATTTGGCGAGACCCAGATACATTTCATCGCCCTGCTCGGCGCGCTGCATGCGCCAGCGCATCAGCGGGTATGTCTCGACCGGCAGGAAGGAGGCCTCATGCGCCCAGTACTCGAACACGGTGCGCTTGCGGGTGATTGCGGCATTGTCGAGCAGGGCGAGCGGGTAGGGGCCAAGCCGCGAATAGAGCGGCATATAGTGGGCGCGCACCACGGCGCTGACGGAATCGATCTGCAGAAGGCCGGTGCGCGAGAGCACGCGGGCGAGGTGACGGCGGTCCGGTGTGCCGCCCGGTCGCGGGTCGGTAAAACCCTGCGCGGCGAGCGCGATGCGCCGGGCCGTCGCGAGTGAGATTTTGTCCTTCATCAAGATGCCTTTGCCCTGATCCGTTCCCGTATTTTTAGCCGATGATTCCGGCGATGCTAGCAGGCTTGTGGCGGGAGACATGTCAGGAGACAAAAGTGGAGTAAAAAACGAAGGAAATCAAACAGGAGGAGATCGGACCAGTTTTTCCCGAACTGCCGTCCAGCACCCTCTTTTGAACAAGGTTTGACTTGCTTCGCTCAAAGCCCTGCGCTAACCCTCGCCGCGTTGCAGCAAAGGCACCTAAAACGGTTCAGCGGTTAAACTGTCACGCTTCCGCATTAGGGTTGGTTGCTGTAATCAAAGTGGATTGGCCGCCAACGGAAAGCCGCAGCATGAACGCATTGCTCAGTTCGTACCTGCCCATAGTTCTCTTCATCGCCGTGGCGGCGGTCGTCGGCCTGGCGCTCATCATCGCGCCGTTCCTGGTGGCTTATCGCAATCCCGATCCGGAAAAGCTTTCCGCCTATGAGTGCGGGTTCAACTCGTTCGACGATGCCCGGATGAAGTTCGACATCCGCTTCTACCTGGTGTCGATCCTGTTCATCATCTTCGATCTGGAAGTGGCCTTCCTGTTTCCGTGGGCGGTGTCGTTCTCGAAGATCGGCATGCTCGGTTTCTGGTCGATGATGGTGTTTTTGGCGGTGCTGACCATCGGTTTTGCCTATGAATGGAAAAAAGGAGCGCTGGAATGGGATTGAACGACAGTTCCGGTACGCTCGTCGCGCCAAAGCCCAAAGGCCTGATAGACCCCAATACCGGACGTCCGGTCGGTTCTGACGATCCGTTCTTCCTCGAGATCAACAATGAACTCGCCGACAAGGGTTTTCTGGTCACCTCGACCGAGGCGCTGATCACCTGGGCGCGCAGCGGCTCGCTGATGTTCATGACCTTCGGCCTTGCCTGCTGCGCCGTCGAGATGATCCACACCTCGATGCCGCGCTACGATTCGGAGCGGTTCGGCGTTGCGCCGCGTGCGTCGCCGCGCCAGTCCGACATCATGATCGTCGCCGGCACGCTGACCAACAAGATGGCGCCGGCGTTGCGCAAGGTCTACGACCAGATGCCGGAGCCGCGCTACGTCATCTCGATGGGCTCCTGCGCCAATGGCGGCGGCTACTACCACTATTCCTATTCGGTGGTGCGCGGCTGCGACCGCATCGTGCCGGTCGACATCTATGTCCCCGGCTGCCCGCCGAGCGCCGAAGCGTTGCTCTATGGCATTCTTCTCCTGCAGAAGAAAATCCGCCGCACCGGCACGATCGAACGGTAGGCATGATGGGTAAAGAGCAAATTGTCTATGGCAACCCTGAGCCTTGGCTAGGGTTAATGTTCAAAACCTTGGATCCGCGATTTGACGTATATGAATCGGGTAAGCGGTTTTATTCTTCCGAGTTCTCAACTGATACAAAATTTGGGGATGCTGGTCTCGGCGTCGACATCTTATTGAATGACTGGGAGGCCAAGCCTACAGGCGACCCCCGAGCTGTTTTTTATTATGGTGACGTGAGACTGCGGTCGCTCGGTGATCGAACCAAGAATCTGGTGGCAGAAATGTCGGCCAAGCTTTCCTGCAGGGTCTCGTCCGCCAATGGAGCGGTAAGCGAAAAATTGTTTGTGGAATGCGTTGCTCTGAACGGCGACCCAGCAAATCTGGAAGCACGGCCGCTTGTCGGAAAGTTGTTTTTTGGCGAGCCGGGTGGTGACGATGAATGTCAAGTTTTTTTGACCATTGACGTCGCCAAGGAGAGCGCTTGGTTTGGTGAGAAGGATGCGGAAGACTCGCGCAAGGTCCTGGGCTGGTTGGCGAGGTTGTCATGAGCGAAGCATTGAATAGCCTCTCGACCTATCTAGGCGAAAAGCTGTCCGGCCGCGTCAAGGACGCGGTGCTGGCCTATGGCGAACTCGGCATTTCCGTCGAACCCGGGGACCTGATCGACGTGGTGACCTTCCTGCGCGACGATCAGCGCTGCCAGTTCATCTCGATCATCGATGTCTGCGGCGCCGACTACCCGTCGCGGCCCAAGCGCTTCGACGTCGTCTATCATCTGCTGTCGCCGAAGCAGAATTTGCGCATCCGCATCAAGGTGCAGGCCGACGAAGAGACGCTGGTGCCGTCGCTCACCGCCGTCTATCCCGGCGCCGACTGGTTCGAGCGCGAGACCTACGACCTCTATGGCGTGCTGTTTTCCGGCCATCCGGACTTGCGCCGCATCCTCACCGATTACGGCTTCGAGGGCCACCCGCTGCGCAAGGATTTCCCGCTGACCGGCTTCGTCGAAGTCCGCTACGACGACGAAGCCAAGCGGGTGATCTACGAGCCGGTGGAATTGAAGCAGGAATTCCGCAATTTCGATTTTCTTTCCCCATGGGAAGGCACCGACTACGTGCTGCCCGGGGACGAAAAAGCCAAGACGAATTGAGGCGCCAGAATGGCCGAAACCTCCGTCCGCAATTTTAACATCAACTTTGGACCTCAACACCCTGCAGCGCATGGTGTTTTGAGGTTGGTGCTTGAGTTGGACGGCGAGGTGGTCGACCGCGTCGATCCGCATATCGGCCTGCTCCATCGCGGCACCGAAAAGCTGATCGAGCACAAGACCTATCTTCAGGCAGTGCCCTATCTCGACCGGCTCGACTATTGCGCTCCGATGAACCAGGAGCATGCCTTCGCGCTCGCCACCGAGCGGTTGCTCGGCATCGAAGTGCCGAAGCGCGGCCAGTTGATCCGCGTGCTCTATTCCGAGCTCAGCCGCATCATGTCGCACATCCTCAATGTGACGACGCAGGCGCTGGATATCGGCGCGCTGACGCCGCCGCTGTGGGGTTTCGTCGAACGCGAAAAGCTGATGGTGTTTTATGAGCGCGCTTCCGGTTCGCGCATGCATGCGGCCTATTTCCGTCCCGGCGGCGTGCACCAGGATCTGCCGGCGAAGCTGGTCGAGGACATCGGCAAGTGGATCGACCCGTTCCTGAAGTCGCTTGACGACCTCGACAGGCTGCTTACCGGCAACCGCATCTTCAAGCAACGCAATGTCGATATCGGTATCGTGTCGCTTGCCGACGCCTGGGCCTGGGGCTTTTCCGGCGTCATGGTGCGCGGCTCGGGTGCTGCCTGGGATTTGCGCAAGTCGCAGCCCTATGAATGCTATTCCGAGATGGATTTCGACATCCCGATCGGCAAGAACGGCGACTGCTACGACCGTTATCTCGTGCGCATGGAAGAAATGCGCCAGTCGGCCAAGATCATGCGTCAGTGCGTCGACCTTCTGCTCGGCAAGGAGAGCACCGGGCCGGTGTCGAACCTCGACGGCAAGGTGGTGCCGCCCAAGCGCCAGGCGATGAAGCGCTCGATGGAAGCGCTGATCCATCATTTCAAGCTCTATACTGAGGGTTACCGCGTGCCGGCCGGCGAGGTCTATGCCGCGGTCGAGGCGCCGAAGGGCGAGTTCGGGGTCTATCTCGTCTCCGACGGCACCAACAAACCCTACCGCTGCAAGCTGCGCGCGCCCGGCTTCGCGCATCTGCAAGCCATGGATTTCCTCTGCCGCGGCCATATGCTGGCCGACGTCACCGCCGTGTTGGGTTCCCTCGATATCGTCTTCGGGGAGGTTGATCGGTGATGGCGGCAGCCAATCCTACAGTGCGCTCTCAGGTCGGTGTTCGAGGGAATGCGGACGCTGCCCTACCGCGGTGGCGCGAATTGGCAAAAGCCATGCTGCCGGTCGACTTCGCCGAGGCTTCTTACAACTCGACTCAGCACTGTTCGATCTATGACTTCTTTTTTACCCTGCTACCCAAGACGCGCCTTGCCCACCGCGAGAATGACGTCGACAAGCTGGGTAGAATGCATGGGTTCGCCCAATGGGCTGCCGTTCACCCGAACAAACAGATTTGGAATGCGGCTGGTGTCGCTTTTTACGAGCACTTGTTCGACGATGACATCGACGCTGATGCGGTCATGGCATGGATCTCGCCTCAAGTAAGGCAAACCGTTCTGGGACTGTGGCAATACACGTTGCCCGCAGAGCGATTTGCGAGTGTTGCTCGATCTGCCGAACGCATTCCGTTTTCTCATCAGAAAGAATGTGAAACCGCAATAGCTCTCGTAGCAGAGCAGGGGGCCGATCGCTAAATGTCAGTCCGCCGTCTCGCAGATGCAAGCGTCCAGCCAGCCACCTTCGCCTTCAACCGGGCGAATGCGGCGGTCGCGAAGCAATGGATCAAGAAATATCCGAAGGGTCGCGAGCAGTCGGCGATCATTCCCTTGCTGATGATTGCGCAGGAGCAGGAAGGCTGGGTCACCAAGGCGGCGATCGAGACGATTTCGGATATGCTCGGCATGCCGCGCATTCGCGGGCTTGAGGTCGCGACCTTCTACACGCAGTACCAACTCAATCCGGTCGGCACGCGCGCGCATATACAGGTCTGCGGCACCACGCCCTGCATGCTGCGCGGCTCGGAAGCGCTGATGGATGTGTGCCGCTCGAAAATCCATCACGACCAGTTCCACACCAACGACAAGGGCACACTGTCGTGGGAGGAAGTCGAATGCCTCGGCGCCTGCGTCAACGCGCCGATGGTGATGGTCTTCAAGGACACGTTCGAGGATCTGACGCCTGAGCGGCTGGCCGAAATCATCGATCTTTATGATGCAGGCAAGGGGGCCTCGGTTCCCACGGGACCGCAAAACGGCAGAACCGGCTCGGAGCCGGCGCCTGGCCTGACGACGCTGAAGAGCGAAAAGGCGATCCTCAAAGCGACGCGCGACAAGGAAGCCAGGGCGGCGAGCAAGGCTGCCCACGCGGCGCCCGACGCAATCATTGCAGCGCCTGTTCCGGCGCCTGCCGCTCCTGCAGCGGCCGCCCCGGTCGCGCCATCCAACGCCGGCAAACCGAAAACCGATGCGCCGGAAACCAGCTCGGCGTTGAAGTCGCCCTCCAGGGCCAAGGTTGCACCGGCGGCGGAAAAAGCGGCGAGCGTCCCGGCGCCCCTGCATTCGGCCGCCAACGCCAACACCGCGGCGCCTGAAGTCGAGAAGGTCGCCAAGCAGCGTAATGGCCCGAAGACCACCGCCACGCCGGCAACTGCCTTCACCGCGCCGGAATTCAAGGCGCCAGAGGTCAAGGCCGCGGTGGCCCCGGCCGTCAAGGCGCCGGCAGCCAGGCCCGCAAAGCCGTCGCTCGAGGACAAGAACCGTCCGGCCGGAATCGACAGGCCGGCCGCGGTCGACGATCTCAAGCTGATCTCGGGCATCGGCCCGAAGATCGAGGGCATCCTTCATTCGCTTGGCATCTTCACCTTCACACAGGTCGCATCCTGGAATAAGGCCGAGCGCGACTGGGTGGATGGATATCTCGCTTTCCAGGGCCGCATCGAGCGCGACGACTGGGGCAAGCAGGCCAAGGCGCTCGCCAAGGGCGGCGTCGCCGAATACATCCGCGTCTTCGGCAAGGAGCCACGTTGATGGCTGAAGCGCAAAGCACCGGATCTTTGCTGACGCTGCGCAGCATTGTCATCGGCGTTGTCTGCATCGCTGCTGCCAACATCCTTCTGGAGGGGCTTCGGCGCCTCGTCGAATTGCCGTTTTCGGATACCCTGGAATCGATGGCCGCGACCGGCATGGGCGTGCTGGTGTGGTTCTCGATCGTCTTGCGGGGAAAGAGGTAAGTCATGCTGGCCGACAAAGACCGCATCTTCAACAACATCTACGGCCTCTTCGACAAGTCGCTGGCCGGCGCGATGGCGCGCGGCGCCTGGGACAACACGCCCGGCATCATCGCCAAGGGGCGAGAGTGGATCGTCAACGAGATGAAGGCGTCCGGCCTGCGCGGCCGTGGCGGCGCCGGCTTCCCGACCGGGCTGAAATGGTCGTTCATGCCCAAGCAGAGCGACGGAAGGCCGAGCTATCTCGTTGTCAACGCCGACGAATCCGAGCCGGGCACGTGCAAGGACCGCGATATCCTGCGCAACGATCCGCACACGCTGGTCGAGGGCTCGTTTATCGCCGGCTTCGCCATGGGTGCGGTCGCCGCCTACATCTATGTGCGCGGCGAGTTCATCCGCGAGCGGGAGGCGCTGCAGCGCGCAATCGACGAGGCCTACGAGGCCAGGCTGATCGGCAAGAACAACACGTCCGGCTACGATTTCGACATCTACATGCATCACGGCGCCGGCGCCTATATATGCGGCGAGGAAACAGCACTTCTGGAAAGCCTCGAAGGCAAGAAGGGCCAGCCCCGGCTGAAGCCGCCATTCCCAGCCAATGTCGGTTTGTACGGTTGTCCGACAACCGTGAACAATGTCGAGTCCATAGCGGTCGCGCCGACCATTTTGCGCCGCGGTGCGGCCTGGTTCTCGTCCTTCGGCCGGCCCAACAATGTCGGCACCAAGCTGTTTTGCATCTCGGGCCACGTCAACAATCCGTGCACCGTCGAAGAGGCGATGTCGATCCCGTTCCGCGAGCTGATCGAGACCCATTGCGGCGGCATTCGCGGCGGCTGGGACAATCTGCTCGCGGTCATTCCGGGCGGCGCTTCGGTGCCGCTGGTGCCGGCCGAGCAGATCATCGATGCGCCGATGGATTTCGATGCTTTGCGCGACCTGAAATCCGGCCTCGGCACGGCGGCTGTCATCGTCATGGACAAGTCGACCGATATCGTGAAGGCGATCGCCAGGCTTTCCTATTTTTACAAGCATGAGAGCTGCGGCCAGTGCACACCGTGCCGCGAAGGCACCGGCTGGATGTGGCGGGTGATGGAGCGGCTGGTGCGCGGCGAGGCGCAGAAGCGCGAGATCGACATGCTGCTCGACGTCACCAAACAGGTGGAGGGCCATACGATCTGTGCGCTGGGCGATGCGGCGGCATGGCCGATCCAGGGCCTGATGCGGCATTTCCGCGGCGAGGTGGAGCGGCGCATCGACGAGTTTTCCCGCAACGCGCACCGGGCCGAGCCGGTGATGGTGGCGGCGGAGTAGATTTAAAATACGGGCGCAAGCCCGGGACCGAAATATAGGGGCGGGGAAGACGAAGAAACGACCAGGAGATGTCTATGGCGCCGTATTCGAACCCTTTGATGCCCAATTTGGACCAGCTTGAGAAGATGAACCAGGATTTGACCAGGATGATGCCGAAGGAGATGGCCAGCGCCGTCAACCTTCTCGCGCATCCTGTCGCGGGTGCCGCCGCGATGTCGGCGCTGGGCTTTGGCCTTGCCAACCATGCCTTTGGCGTGTGGCTAGGCGCCTTGTCGGGTGCTGCCGAGGCATCGCAGCGGATTTTCCAGCCGATCATCGACGATTTCGAACAGCGCAGCCAAGGGTTCGCCGAGACCGCCCCCGCCACCAAGGCGCGCGCGGCGACCAGAACCCTGATCGCCGAGGCGCAGAGTTTTGCCCAGGATCTGACCGATATTGCCGCTCTCACCGTCGATGCCGAGTCGGAGAAGACCGAGGCCGTCGCCGAAGGCGCGACGATCGGATTGATGCCGGAGGATTTCAGACAGCCCAAAGCCGTGGCTCGTCCGGCCAAGCCGTCGGATCTCAAGGCGATCACCGGCGTTGGGCCGAAGCTGGAAAAGGTGCTGAACGGCCTCGGCATCTGGACCTTTGCCCAGATCGCGGCATGGACGCCGGAAGAGATCGCCTGGGTCGAGGACTACCTGTCGCTCACGGGCCGCATCGGCCGCGACGAGTGGACCCGCCAGGCCGCGGCGCTGACGCTGGCTGCCAAGGCGAAGAAGTAGGGGTGGCAGGCATGGAGATCCACGACAGGAGCGATGTTCTCGATGTGCGCAATGCCATCGTCAGCAACTCCAGATTTGACGATGTGAACTTGTCGAACACGCAGTTTCACAACGTCGACCTGTCGGCGGCCCTGGTGGACGACGCGAACCTCTCGGACGCGTTTTTCAGCAATGTGAATATAAGCAATTTGAAGATAGAAAACGCTGAAGTCGCCGGCATGATGATCAATGGCATCAGGCTGAGCGATCTGTTTCAGGCATATGAGACGGCGCAGACCGCCGGGGGCAATTGATGGCAAAGCTCAAGGTCGACGGGAAAGAGATCACTGTACCCGACCACTACACGCTGCTGCAGGCGGCCGAGGACGCCGGCGCGGAAGTGCCGCGCTTCTGCTTCCATGAGCGGCTGTCGATCGCCGGCAATTGCCGCATGTGCCTGATCGAGGTGAAGGGCGGGCCGCCGAAGCCGCAGGCCTCCTGCGCCATGAATGTGCGCGACCTCCGTCCGGGTCCGAATGGCGAGGCGCCTGAAATCTTCACCAACACGCCGATGGTCAAGAAGGCCCGCGAAGGCGTGATGGAATTCCTGCTGATCAACCATCCGCTGGATTGCCCGATCTGCGACCAGGGCGGCGAATGCGACCTGCAGGACCAGGCGATGGCCTTCGGCGTCGATTCCTCGCGCTATCACGAGAACAAGCGCGCGGTCGAAGACAAATATATCGGCCCACTGGTCAAGACGGTGATGAACCGCTGCATCCACTGCACGCGCTGCGTTCGCTTCACCACGGAAGTTGCGGGCATTTCCGAGCTTGGCCTGATCGGCCGCGGCGAGGATGCCGAGATCACCACCTATCTCGAAAGCGCCATGACCTCGGAGCTGCAGGGCAATGTCATCGACCTCTGCCCGGTCGGCGCGCTGACCTCCAAGCCTTTCGCCTTTCAGGCACGGCCGTGGGAGCTGACCAAGACAGAATCCATCGACGTCATGGACGCCGTCGGCTCGGCAATCCGCGTCGACAGCCGCGGCCGCGAGGTGATGCGCATCCTGCCGCGCGTCAATGAAGCGGTGAACGAGGAGTGGATTTCCGACAAGACCCGCTTCATCTGGGACGGATTGCGCACGCAGCGCCTCGACCGCCCCTATGTCCGCAAGGACGGAAAGTTGGCGCCGGCCAGCTGGGCCGAAGCGTTCGTTGCGATCAGGGATGCGGTGTCGAATGCGGCGCCCGAGAAAATCGGCGCGATTGCGGGCGATCTTGCCGCCGTCGAGGAAATCTACGCACTGAAGCAGCTTATGGCTGCGTTGGGCTCAAGGAACACCGATTGCCGCCAGGACGGCGCCGCACTCGATCCGGCGCTCGGCCGCGCCAGCTACATCTTCAACCCGACCATCGAGGGCATCGAGCAGGCCGACGCGGTGCTGATCATCGGCGCCAATCCGCGCTTCGAGGCCTCGGTGCTCAATGCCCGCATCCGCAAGCGCTGGCGGATCGGCAATCTGCCGGTCGGCGTCATCGGCGAGGTCGGCGACACACGCTACGATTATGAACAGCTCGGCGCCGGTCCGGAATCTCTGAAAGATCTGGCCGATGGCAATGGCAAGTTCTTCCAGGTGCTGAAGAAGGCGACGCATCCGCTGATCATCGTCGGCCAGGGCGCGCTGTCGCGTGCCGACGGCGCGGCGGTGCTCGGCCAGGCGGCGAAACTCGCCACGGCCGTCAACGCTGCCCGCGCCGACTGGAACGGCTTTGCCGTGCTGCACACTGCAGCCGCGCGCGTCGGCGGTCTCGATGTCGGCTTCGTGCCTGGCAAGGGCGGCAAGAACGTTGCCGGCATGCTGGGTGAGAGCGAGGTTCTGTTCCTGCTCGGCGCCGACGAGGTCGACATGTCCAAGACCGGCGGCGCCTTCGTCATCTATGTCGGCACGCATGGCGACGCCGGTGCGCACCGCGCCAATGTCATCCTGCCCGGAGCCGCCTACACCGAAAAGTCCGGCACCTATGTCAATACCGAGGGACGCGTGCAGCAGACCAACCGCGCGGGCTTCGCGCCGGGCGACGCGCGCGAAGACTGGGCGATCCTGAGGGCATTGTCCGATGTGCTGGGCAAGAAACTACCCTTCGATTCGCTGCAGCAGTTGCGCGCCAAACTCTATGGCGAATACCCGCATCTCGCCCGCATCGATCATGTTGTCTCAGGCAACCCCGACGACATCGCCAGGGTGGCGAAGCTCGGCGGGCGGCTGAACAAGGGCACTTTCACCTCGCCGGTCACGGATTTCTATCTGACGAACCCGATCGCGCGGGCCTCCGCCGTCATGGCGGAATGCTCGGCGCTGGCGAAAAACGGCTTCAGGCAGGCGGCAGAGTAGACATGGACACTTTCTTCTCCTTCTATGTGGTGCCGACGCTGATCATCCTTTTAAAGTCGGTCGTGCTGATCGTCGTTTTGCTGATCGGGGTTGCCTACCTGCTTTACGCCGACCGCAAGATCTGGGCGGCGGTGCAATTGCGCCGCGGCCCGAACGTCGTCGGCCCGTGGGGCACGCTGCAGGCTTTCGCCGATCTGCTGAAATTCGTCTTCAAGGAACCGGTCATTCCGTCCGGCGCCAACAAGGGCGTGTTCCTGCTGGCGCCGCTGGTGTCGGCCGTGCTGGCAATCTCGGCCTGGGCGGTCATTCCCGTCAATGCGGGCTGGGGGATCGCCAACGTCAATGTCGGCATCCTCTACGTCTTCGCCATCTCCTCGCTCGAGGTCTACGGCGTGATCATGGGCGGCTGGGCGTCCAACTCGAAATACCCGTTCCTCGGCGCGCTGCGCTCGGCGGCGCAGATGGTGTCCTACGAAGTCTCGATCGGCTTCGTCATCGTCACCGTGCTGCTCTGCGTCGGCTCGCTCAACCTGTCGGACATCGTGCTGTCGCAGCAGGATGGGCTGGGCACCAAGCTTGGCCTGCCCAACAGCTTCCTCGACTGGCACTGGCTGGCGCTGTTCCCGATGTTCGTCATTTTCTTCATCTCGGCGCTGGCCGAGACCAACCGCCCGCCCTTCGACCTGGTGGAAGCCGAGTCGGAACTCGTCGCCGGCCACATGGTCGAATACTCCTCGACGCCGTTCCTGTTGTTCTTCCTCGGCGAATATGTCGCCGTGGTGATGATGTGCGCGCTGGCCACCATCCTGTTCCTCGGCGGCTGGCTGCCGCCCTTCGACTTCGCCCCCTTCACCTGGGTGCCCGGCGTGATCTGGTTCGTGCTCAAGATCTGCCTGATGTTCTTCATGTTCTCCATGGTGAAGGCCTTCGTGCCGCGCTACCGATACGACCAGCTGATGCGGCTCGGCTGGAAAGTATTTTTGCCGATCTCGCTGTTCATGGTCGTTGCCACCGCGGCCTTCCTCAAGATCACGGGGATGGCGTGATGGGCGATTTCACCCTTGGTTTTTTGGGAGCAGTTGCCGGCGTAGTCGTGGCGTTGTTCGGCAATCTGGTCGTGCTTCCTTACGTCTTGCGGCAACAGGAACAAAGGTTGGCAGCAAACTACCGAGCCCCGGTGTTTAGCTGGGACAAGCAGAAATTGGCTGCTCTGACGACACTTGCTTACCGTTTCCTGATGCCTGTTTTGTTTGGGTTTGTCGGCGCCATCGCTGCAATACAGATTTTTGGGGGTGCCGAATGAGTGCGCTTGCTCAAGCCGCAAAATCGCTGCTGCTGCAGGATTTCGTCAGCGCCTTCTTCCTGTCGATGCGCCAGTTCTTCGCGCCGAAGGAGACGATCAACTATCCGCACGAAAAGGGGCCGATCAGCCCGCGCTTCCGGGGCGAGCATGCTTTGCGCCGTTACCCCAATGGCGAAGAGCGCTGCATCGCCTGCAAATTGTGCGAAGCGATCTGTCCGGCGCAGGCGATCACCATCGAGGCCGGCCCGCGCCGCAATGACGGCACGCGCCGCACCGTGCGCTACGACATCGACATGGTGAAGTGCATCTATTGCGGCTTCTGCCAGGAAGCCTGCCCGGTCGACGCCATCGTCGAGGGGCCGAATTTCGAGTTCGCGACGGAGACGCGCGAAGAGCTTTACTACGACAAGGACAGGCTGCTGGCGAATGGCGACCGCTGGGAGCGCGAACTGGCGCGCAACATCTCGCTGGACTCGCCCTACCGCTGACATTTGACGCATGGACGGGGCGAGGGGCCTCGTCTAAGGACAACGCAACTTGCCGGCCGGAGGCGGTCGCAGAAATCAAACAGGACGGATGTCCTGTTTGGACAGGAACCCCGGGGGATCCCCAATGCTGAGTGGACTAGAGGCGGCCTTTTTCTACCTCTTCGCCTTTGTCGCGGTGGCGTCGGCCTTCATGGTCATTTCGTCGCGCAACCCCGTGCATTCCGTGCTGTTCCTGATCCTGACCTTCTTCAACGCCGCCGGCCTGTTCATGCTGACCGGCGCCGAGTTCCTGGCGATGATCCTGCTCGTCGTCTATGTCGGCGCGGTCATGGTGCTGTTCCTGTTCGTCGTCATGATGCTCGATGTCGACTTCGCCGAGATGAAGGAAGGCGCCCTGCAATATGCGCCGATCGGCGCGCTGGTCGGGCTGATCCTGGCGACCGAGCTGATCGTGGTGCTCGGCGGCTACACCTTCGCGCCGCAACTGGCCTCGACGGTCTCCAAACCCATCCCGGATCTTGCCGCGCGGACAAACACCGCAGCACTCGGCGACATCCTCTATACCGACTACCTCTACTACTTCCAGATTTCGGGCCTCATCCTGCTGGTCGCCATGATCGGCGCCATCGTCCTGACGCTGCGCCACAAGGAAGGGATCAAGCGGCAGTCGATCGCAGCCCAGGTCGGCCGCACGCCGGCGACAGGCATGGAAATCCGCAAGGTCAACTCGGGCGAGGGGCTCTGACGATGTTCGGTCGTTTGAAGAAAAAATATTGGGGAGAGCAGGTTGCCTCTTGGCGGGTTGATTCGACTGAAAAGGCCTGGGTATTCGTCTGGAATCGCGACGGGAATCTTACGCTGAACATCAAGAGCGAAGATTTCACGTACGTTCAGGGGGCAGGCCGGAATGATGCAACAGTTATCTTCGAGCCTTCTGCCATAGACAGCCTTTTGGACGCCATCGTATCCGCGCGTTCAATGATTCAACAAATGCCGGGAAAGGTTTGATCTGGCCATGGTCGTCGGCATCGCACATTACCTGACCGTATCGGCGATCCTGTTCACGCTCGGCGTGTTCGGCATCTTCCTGAACCGCAGGAACATCATCGTCATCCTGATGTCGATCGAGCTGATCCTTTTGGCGGTCAACATCAATTTCGTTGCCTTCTCGGCGGCATTGGGCGATCTCGTCGGCCAGGTGTTTGCCCTGTTCGTGCTGACGGTCGCGGCCGCCGAAGCGGCCATCGGTCTTGCCATTCTCGTCGTCTTCTTCCGCAACCGCGGCTCGATCGCGGTCGAAGACGTGAACCAGATGAAGGGTTGACGGGGCTAACATGTATCAAGCGATCGTCTTCCTTCCGCTGCTCGGCTTCCTGATCGTCGGTCTGTTCGGCAATTCGCTGGGCGCCAAGGCATCGGAATACATCACCTCGGGCTTCCTGGTGATCTCGGCCGTGCTGTCCTGGGTCGCCTTCTTCTCCGTCGGCTTCGGCGAAGGCGAGGTGTTCACCGTGCCGGTACTGCGCTGGATCCAATCCGGCGGCTTGGACGCGTCCTGGGCGCTCAGGATCGATACGTTGACGGTGGTCATGCTGGTGGTGGTCAACACGGTGTCGGCGCTGGTCCACATCTATTCGATCGGCTACATGCACCACGATCCGAACCGGCCGCGCTTCTTCGCCTATCTGTCGCTGTTCACCTTCGCCATGCTGATGCTGGTGACGGCGGACAATCTGGTGCAGATGTTCTTCGGCTGGGAAGGGGTGGGTCTCGCGTCCTATTTGCTGATCGGCTTCTGGTACAAGAAGCCGTCGGCCAATGCCGCTGCCATCAAGGCCTTCGTCGTCAACCGCGTCGGCGATTTCGGCTTCGCGCTCGGCATTTTCGGCGTCTTCGTTTTGTTCGGCTCGGTCAATCTCGGCACCATCTTCGCCAATGCCGCGACGTTCATTCCGGCTGAAGGCGCGCCGCAAGGGGCCGCCGTGCTGACCTTCCTCGGCTATGCGCTGGACAAGCAGGCGGCCATGACCATCGTCTGCCTGCTGCTGTTCATGGGCGCCATGGGCAAGTCGGCGCAGGTGCCGCTGCACACCTGGCTGCCGGACGCGATGGAAGGCCCGACGCCGGTTTCCGCGCTGATCCATGCCGCCACCATGGTGACGGCCGGCGTGTTCATGCTGGCGCGGCTGTCGCCGCTCTTCGAACTGTCGCATTCGGCGCTCACGGTGGTGACCTTCATCGGCGCCTTCACCGCCTTCTTCGCGGCGACCGTCGGCCTGGTTCAGAACGACATCAAGCGCGTCATCGCCTATTCGACCTGCTCGCAGCTCGGCTACATGTTCGTCGCGCTCGGCGTCGGCGCCTATGGCGCGGCGATCTTCCATTTGTTCACGCATGCCTTCTTCAAGGCGCTGCTGTTCCTGGGCTCCGGCTCGGTCATCCATGCCGTCTCCGACGAGCAGGACATGCGCAAGATGGGTGGCCTGCGGAAGCTCATTCCGAAGACCTACTGGATGATGGTGATCGGCACGCTGGCGCTGACCGGCGTCGGCATTCCGGTGACCGTCATCGGCACCGCCGGCTTCTTCTCCAAGGATGCCATCATCGAGGCTGCCTTTGCCGGCCACAATTCGGTCGCCGGCCTCGCTTTTGTCCTGCTGGTCATCGCCGCCTGCTTCACCTCCTTCTACTCCTGGCGGCTGATCTTCATGACCTTCCACGGCGAGCCGCGGGCGAGCCACGACGTCATGCACCATGTCCATGAATCGCCGCCGGTGATGCTGGTGCCGCTGTTCATCCTGGCCGCGGGCGCGCTGTTTGCCGGCGTTATCTTCCATGGCGCCTTCATCGGCGAAGGCTATACCGAATTCTGGAAGGCCTCGCTGTTCACGCTGCCGGACAACCACATCCTGCACGATATCCACGAATTGCCGCTGTGGGTCGAGCTGGCACCGTTCGTCGCCATGATCATCGGCTTTGCCGTCGCCTGGAAGTTCTACATCCGCTCGCCGGAACTGCCCCGGAGCGTCGCCGCCAACCATCGGCTGCTCTATGCCTTCCTGCTCAACAAATGGTACTTCGACGAGCTCTACGACGTCCTGTTCGTGCGGCCGGCAAAGGCGCTGGGCAGGTTCTTGTGGAAGACCGGCGACGGCACCATCATCGACGGGCTCGGCCCTGACGGCATTTCGGCGCGCGTCGTCGATGTCACCGACCGCGTCGTCAAGCTACAGACCGGCTATCTCTATCACTATGCCTTCGCCATGCTGATCGGCGTGGCCGCACTCGTCACCTGGATGATGCTCTGATGACCGCCTGGCCAATCCTCTCGCTGGTCACCTTCCTGCCGCTTGTAGGTGTGCTGCTGATCCTGTTCATCAGGGATGACAGCCCGAATGCGCGTCGCAACATCCGCGCCATCGCGTTCACGACGACGGCAGCCACCTTCATCATCTCGCTGTTCATCTGGACCGGCTTCGACAATTCGCAGGCCGGCTTCCAGTTCGTCGAGAAATTTGCCTGGCTGGATTCCGGCATCTCCTACCATATGGGGGTCGACGGCATTTCGATGCTGTTCGTCATCCTGACGACGTTCCTGATGCCGCTCTGCATCCTGGCGTCGTGGGAAGCGATCGACAAGCGCGTCAAGGCCTACATGATTGCCTTCCTGCTCTTGGAAACGCTGATGATCGGCGTGTTCTGCGCGCTCGACATCGTGCTGTTCTACGTCTTCTTCGAGGCCGGCCTGATCCCGATGTTCATCATCATCGGCGTCTGGGGCGGCAAGCGCCGCGTCTATGCCTCGTTCAAGTTCTTCCTCTACACGCTGGCCGGCTCGGTGCTGATGCTGCTCGCCATCATGGCGATGTTCTTCCAGGCGGGCACCACCGACATCCCGACGCTGTTGACGCACAACTTCCCGGCCCACATGCAGACATGGCTATTTCTAGCCTTCTTCGCCTCCTTCGCGGTGAAGATGCCGATGTGGCCGGTGCACACCTGGCTGCCCGATGCGCACGTCGAAGCGCCGACGGCGGGCTCGGTGATCCTGGCGGGCATACTGTTGAAAATGGGCGGGTACGGCTTCCTGCGCTTCTCCCTGCCGATGTTCCCGCTGGCGTCGGAAATGTTCGCACCGCTGGTGTTCACGCTGTCGGTCGTCGCCATCATCTACACCTCGCTGGTGGCGCTGATGCAGGAGGACATGAAGAAGCTGATCGCCTATTCCTCCGTCGCCCATATGGGCTTCGTCACCATGGGCATCTTCGCCATGAACCAGGAAGGCGTGCAGGGCGCGATCTTCCAGATGCTGAGCCACGGCCTCGTCTCGGGCGCACTGTTCCTGTGCGTCGGCGTCATTTACGACCGCATGCACACGCGAGAGATCGACGCCTATGGCGGCTTGGTCAACAACATGCCGAAATACGCAACCGTGTTCCTGATCTTCACCATGGCCAATGTCGGCTTGCCCGGCACGTCAGGCTTCGTCGGCGAGTTCCTGACCATGCTCGGCGTGTTCCGGGTCAACACCTGGGTGGCTTTCTTCGCCGCCACCGGCGTCATCCTGTCGGCGGCCTACGCGCTCTGGCTCTACCGCCGGGTCATCTTCGGCGCGCTGACCAAGGAAAGCCTGAAGGGCCTGCTCGATCTGTCGACGCGCGAGAAGGCAATCATCTACCCGCTGGTCGTGCTGGTCATCTTCTTCGGCGTTTATCCCGCTCCCGTCTTCGATGCCACGGCCCAGTCGGTCAAGGCGCTCGTCACCAATGTCACCGCATCCATCGGCGCCGCGCAGACCGCGGCGGCGAACTGACCAGAGGTTTTGCGAACCATGACGCCGGACCTTTATTCCAGCCTTTCGCTCTCGACGCCGGAGCTGATCCTCGCCATCGGCGCGCTGGCGCTGTTGATGGTCGGCGCCTATTCGCGCGCCAACACTGCCATTCTGGTGACTGTCCTTGCCGTCGCCGTGCTGGTGATCGCAGGCCTATGGCTGATCTTTCCCACGGGGCAGGGCGCAGCCTATGGCAACGCCTTCATCCAGGATCCGTTCTCCCGCTTCATGAAGGTGCTGTCGCTGATCGGTTCGGCGGTGACGCTGGTGATGTCGATGCGCTTCGCCAGGCAGGAGCATTTCGACAAGTTCGAATACCCGGTGCTGATCCTGTTGTGCACGCTCGGCATGATGCTGATGATCTCGGCCAACGGCATGATCGGGCTCTATCTCGGCCTCGAACTGCAGTCGCTGGCGATTTACGTGCTGGCGGCGATCAATCGCGACAATCTGCGTTCGACCGAGGCCGGTTTGAAGTATTTTGTGCTCGGCGCGCTGTCGTCGGGCATGCTGCTTTACGGAATCAGCCTCATTTACGGCTACACCGGCAATGTCGGCTTCCAGGAAATCGCCTCGGCGCTTGGCAGCGGTGAGCGCCAGCTCGGCCTCGTCGTCGGCCTGGTTTTCGTTTTGGCCGGTCTTGCCTTCAAGATTTCCGCGGTGCCGTTCCACATGTGGACGCCCGATGTCTACGAGGGCGCGCCGACGCCGGTCACCGCCTTCCTGGCGGCTGCCCCCAAAATGGCGGCAATGGCGCTGATCGTGCGCGTCACCATGGGCGCCTTCAAGCCGATCGCTTCCGACTGGCAGCAGATCATCGTCTTCATCTCGATCGCCTCGATGGCGCTCGGCTCCTTCGCCGCGATCGGCCAAACCAACATCAAGCGGCTGATGGCGTACTCCTCGATCGGCCATATGGGCTACGCGCTGGTCGGCCTAGCCGCCAACAGCCAGGCCGGCGTGCGCGGCGTCGCCATCTACATGCTGATCTATCTCGTCATGACGCTCGGCACCTTCGCCTTCATCCTCGCCATGCGGCGCAAGGAAGGCAATGTCGAGCAGATCAGCGATCTCGCCGGTCTGTCGTCGACCAACCCGATCATGGCGACGATCCTGACCATCCTGATGTTCTCGCTGGCCGGCATCCCGCCGCTCGCCGGTTTCTGGGGGAAATGGTACGTGTTCCTCGCCGCCATCAACGCCAACCTCTATGCGCTGGCGATCATCGGCGTGCTGGCCTCCGTCGTGGGCGCTTTCTACTATCTGCGTATCATCAAGATCATGTGGTTCGACGAACCGGCCGGTGGCTTCGTGCCGATGGCGGTTGAGCTGCGCCTCGTGCTTGGTGTCTCCGGCGCTTTCGTGCTGTTCTATGTGTTGATCGGCGGTCCGATCGCGACCTACGCCGAAGCCGCCGCCAAGACATTTTTCTGACCGGATGGCATTTCGGCTGGCTCCAACCTCTGAGACGGAAGGGTTCCGGCTCGAGGCCCATGACAGCGTGGGTTCCACCAACACGCTTGCGCTGGACCATGCAAGGGCAGGCGACCCCGGCAAATTGTGGGTCGTTTCCAAGAAGCAGGAAAGCGGCCGTGGCCGCCGCGGCAGGGCCTGGGTATCTCCCGAGGGCAATCTGGCGGCGACATTGCTGGTCATCACCGGCGGTGAGTTGCGTCTGGCGGCGACGCTGGGCTTCGTCGCCGGCCTGTCGCTGGCCGATGCGCTTGACGCCGTGGTGCCGAAGGGCAGGATCGCCATCGGCCTCGACGGCGCCAGCCGAGGGCAGAACCGCTTCGAGCTGAAATGGCCGAACGATGTGCTTGCCTCCGGCGCCAAACTGGCCGGCATCCTGCTGGAATCGGCCATTCTCGATGGCGGCCGTTTCGCGGTGGCGGTGGGCATCGGCGTCAATGTGGTGGCGCATCCGCCGGATTTGCCGTATCCGGCGACATCGCTTCAGGCGCTGGGCGCGACATGCGACGCCGAAACGCTGTTCTTGGCGCTGTCCGATGCCTGGACCGACAATGCCCGGCTGTGGGATGACGGACGCGGGCTCGACGCCATCCGGCGTCGCTGGCTGGCGCGCGCGGCGGGGCTTGGCGGCGAGGTTGCTGTCAGGATTGACGGGAATGTGGTGCGCGGTACCTTCGAGACCATTGACGCGGACTGCCGTTTCGTGATCCGCGATGATGAGGGGTCGGTCGTGACGGTAGCCGCCGGCGACGTGCATTTCGGCGCCGTCGCGTCGGCAAAGATTTAGAGCTGGCCGCAAGGGCCGGGAAGGGAAATTTGATGGCGAAAGCGCAAAACGCCGAACTCGTCTTCGTGCCGCTCGGCGGCGTCGGCGAGATCGGCATGAACTTCGCCCTTTACGGCTATGGGCCGCCTAGCGCGCGCGAGTGGATCGTCGTCGATGTCGGCGTGACCTTTCCCGACGCAGCGCACCCGGGCGTCGACCTGATCCTGCCCGATACGCGCTTCATCGAGGAGAACCTCGCCGGCCTGCGCGGCATCATCATCACCCACGCGCATGAAGACCATTACGGGGCGCTGCTCGACATCTGGCCGAAGCTGAAGGCGCCGGTGTGGATGACACCGTTCAGCGCCGGACTGCTGGACGCCAAGCGCCAGGGCGAGCAGGGCGCGCCGAAGAAAATTCCGGTGACGATCTACCGGGCAGGCGAAACATTCACTGTCGGCCCGTTCTCGATCGAGGCCATTCCGGTGGCGCACTCGATCCCCGAGCCGATGTCGCTGGCGATCACCTCGCCGGCCGGCACCGTCATCCATACCGGCGACTGGAAGATCGATCCGGAACCGACGATCGGTCCGAAAACCGACGAGGCGCGGTTTCGCGCCTATGGCGACAAGGGTGTGCTGGCGCTGATCTGCGATTCCACCAATGCGCTGCGCGAAGGCGAATCGCCGTCGGAAGTGGCGGTGGGGGAAGGCCTCAGGGGCGTCATCCAGAGCGCTGTCGGCCGTGTCGCCGTCACCACCTTCTCCTCCAATGTCGGACGCATCGTCTCCATCGCCAAGGCGGCGCGCGATGCCGGCCGCCAGTGCCTGGTACTCGGCCGCTCGCTCAAACGCGTCATCGATGTCGCCGGCGAGCTCGGCTACATGGACGGGCTGCCGGAGTTCATCGCCGAAGAGGATTTCGGCTTCATCCCGCGCGAGAACCTGGTCATCATCTGCACCGGCAGCCAGGGCGAGGCGCTGGCGGCACTGGCAAAACTGTCGCGCGACGAGATGAAATCGGTGTCGCTGACGGCCGGCGACACGGTGGTGTTTTCCTCACGCACCATTCCCGGCAACGAGAAGGCGATCCTCGAGATCAAGAACCGCCTCATCGACCTCGGCATCAAGATCATCGAGGATGGCGACGCGCTTGTGCATGTCTCCGGCCATCCCCGCCGCAGCGAATTGCGCAGGATGTATGAGTGGGTGCGGCCGCAGATCGGCGTTCCCGTGCATGGCGAAGCCGCGCATCTGGTGGCGCAGGGATCGCTGATGTCGACGTCGGGCATCGGCCAGGTGGCGCAGGTGCGCGACGGCGACATGCTGCGGCTGGCGCCGGGTCCGGCCACGATCATCGACCAGGTGCCGTTCGGCCGCATCTACAAGGACGGCAGGCTGATCGGCACCGACCAGGCGATGGGCATACGCGACCGGCGCAAGCTATCCTTCGCCGGCCATGTCGCGGTCAATGTCGTGCTCGACGACAAATATGAGCTCGCCGGCGATCCCGATCTGGTCGCCATCGGCGTCGCCGAGGCCGATGCCCGTGGCGAAAACATGGAAGATCTGATGCTCGACGCGGCCGTCGGCGCGGTAGACTCGATCCCTCGCCAGCGCCGCAAGGACCTCGATCTGGTGCAGGAAGCGGTGCGCCGCGCCGTGCGCGGCGCCGCCAACGAGGCCTGGGGCAAGAAGCCGCTGGTGACGGTGTTTGTGACGAGGTGAGGGAATAGGCAGTAGGCGGTAGGCAGTGGAGAAAAATGCAGATGTATCACTACTGCCTACTGCCCATTTCCTACTCCCTTAACTTGTGGAGCACTTCATGCTGGGACGCCTGAACCATGTAGCACTTGCCGTGCCGGACCTGGCCGCGGCGATTGCGGCCTATCGCGATACGCTTGGCGCGAAGGTCACCGCGCCGCAAGCGCTGCCCGAGCATGGCGTTACCGTGGTGTTCGTCGATGTCGGCAACACCAAGATCGAACTCCTGGAGCCGCTGGGCGAACGGTCGCCGATCGCGGCCTTTCTGGACAAGAACCCCTTCGGCGGCATGCATCATGTCTGCTACGAGGTCGGCGACATCCTTGCCGCGCGCGATCACCTCAAAGCAAGCGGCGCCCGCGTGCTGGGCGACGGCAATCCCAAAACCGGCGCTCACGGCAAGCCGGTGCTGTTCCTGCATCCCAAGGATTTCTTCGGCACGCTGGTCGAACTGGAGCAGGCATGAGCTGGATTTCGTTTGCCGCGCTGTTCTTCATCACATGGTGGCTGATGCTGTTCATCGTGCTGCCGTTCAGCGTCAAGACGCAGGATGACGACCAGGACGTGACGCTGGGCACGGTTGCGAGCGCGCCGCGCGGACCGCATATGCTGCGCGCCGTGATCCGCACCACCATCGTCACGGCTGTCGTCATGGGGGTTTTCTACAGCCTGACGCACGGGCTGGGTTACAGCCTCGACGAAGTCCCGCACATCATCCCCGAAGCCAGCCAGGCACCGGCTAACTAAACACTTTCACGCCGGCAGATCGGCTGGGATGTTTGTGCCTGTTTCGGAGCGCCAAACTCAGGTTTTGTCTCACCAGCTTGCGATGCGCAATAGGCGGCCAGGCATGGCCCACCCGTATTAGAATCACGACTGGGCATCAGGCTGACGCAAGCTCACGTGATTTGGGAACAGGTTGATCTAACCAGATGATCGGGCAAAAAAAATGCAAGGCACAAGGCCTTGCAATTTAAACGCGTTCCGATCTGTTTTCCGGTTTCCGGCGGCAGCGGGTAACCGCGCCTAGATCGCATCCTCCCAAGACTTTGACCGCGTAGGAGAGCAGATTTTTCTCTACCCTCTCGGTTATCGGGGCACACTAGCCTAACCCTGATGAAATTGTCACGCAGAATTTTGCCCGCAATCGGGCAATCTGTGCTGCAGTGCACAATAGTGCGGCAGGCTCTGCTTGCGAAACGAACAACACCGGGGCTGCCGCCTTAATCTGGTCAGGTGTGCCGCGTCGCCCGGACGCGCAAAGCGTGTGTGAGCACTTCGGAGTCAGGTCATCATTTTGTATCAAAAGCATTATCGTTTTCGGTGCGAAGGTCTTTGGAAGAAGAATCGATTTTTGCGATTTCCGGCCGATGCGGCCGGTCGGGTTTCCATTCCGTCACGAAATAGCTATGAAGCCGGGGCAAGCAAGCCAGCCGCGCCGATTCCGGCGCAGCCTCCTCTCTCACGGACCTGTCCATGCGTTTGTCGCAGTTTTTCCTGCCCATCCTGAAAGAAAATCCGCGCGAGGCCGAGATCGTCTCGCACCGGCTGATGCTGCGTGCCGGCATGATCCGCCAGCAGGGGCAGGGCAGCTTTTCCTGGCTGCCGCTGGGCAAGCTGGTGCTGGACAAGGTCTGCCGCATCATCCGCGAGGAGCAGAACCGCGCCGGCGCTTTGGAAATCCTGATGCCGACCATCCAGTCGGCCGATCTGTGGCGCGAAAGCGGCCGCTATGACGATTACGGCAAGGAGATGCTGCGCATCAAGGACCGGCAGGACCGCGACATGCTTTACGGTCCGACCAATGAGGAAGTGGTCACCGAGATCGTGCGCGCCTACGTCAAGTCCTACAAGGACTTGCCGCTAAACCTCTACCACATCCAGTGGAAGTTCCGCGACGAGGTGCGGCCGCGCTTCGGCGTCATGCGCTCGCGCGAATTCCTGATGAAGGATGCCTATTCCTTCGACCTCGATTTCGAGGGCGCGAAGGCCGCCTATAACCGCATGTTCGTATCCTATCTCAGGACGTTCACGCGCATGGGGCTGCAGGCCATTCCGATGCGGGCCGACACCGGGCCGATCGGCGGCGATCTCAGCCATGAATTCATCATCCTGGCCGACACCGGCGAGAGCCAGGTCTATTGCGACCGCGAATATCTGTCGCTCCAGGTGCCCGGCGAGAAAACCGACTTCGGCAATGACGGCGAGATCGCCGACATCGTCAAAACGTGGACGACGCCTTACGCCGCCACCGACGAGATGCATGACGAGGCGGCCTGGGACAAGCTTGGCGAAGCCGACCGGGTCTCGGCACGCGGCATCGAGGTCGGCCACATCTTTCATTTCGGCGACAAATATTCCAAGCCCATGGGCGCCAAGGTGACCGGGCCCGACGGCAAGGATCATTTCGTTTCCGGCGGCTCCTACGGTATCGGTCCGTCGCGGCTGGTGGCAGCGATCATCGAGGCCAGCCATGACGATAACGGCATCATCTGGCCGGAAGCGGTGACGCCGTTCGACATCGGCCTGATCAACATGAAGGCCGGCGACGCCGAGTGCGACCGCGTCTGCGGCGAGCTCTACGCCGCCTTCACCAGCGCCGGCAAGGATGTGCTTTACGACGACACCGACCAGCGGCCGGGCGGCAAGTTCGCCACCGCAGACCTGATCGGCCTGCCCTGGCAGGTGATCGTCGGGCCGCGCGGCGTGGCCGCCGGCGAGATCGAGATCAAGAACCGCCGGACCGGCGAGCGCGAGACGCTGCCGGTCGCGGAGGCCAGGAAACGCTTCGGTGCAACCGCATGAGCGAAGCCGCGGCAGCGAAGTCTTCGGTAGCCCAGTCTCCGGTTGGCAAGTCTCCGGTCGCCAAATCTCCGGTCGCCGGCCCGTTCTCCATGTTCGAACGCATGGTCGCCTGGCGTTATTTGCGGTCGCGCCGCAAGGAGACGGTGATCTCGGTCATCGCCTCGATCTCCTTCCTCGGCATCATGCTAGGCGTCGCCACGCTGATCGTCGTCATGGCTGTCATGAACGGGTTTCGAGCCGAACTTCTGACCCGCATCCTCGGCGTCAACGGCCATCTGATCGTGCAGCCGCTGGATTCGCCGCTTGAGGACTATGCGCAGGTCGCAGCCCGCATCAACGGCGTGGCCGGCGTCAAATACGCGATCCCGCTGATCGACGGCCAGGTGCTGGCGCAAGGCAATGTCGGCGGCGGCATGGGCGCGCTGGTGCGCGGCATACGCGCCGAGGATCTCGGCAAGATCGCCATCGTCGCCAAAAACGTCAAACAAGGCACGCTTGACGGTTTCGACTCCGGCGAGGGCGTCGCCATCGGCAAGCGTATGGCGGAAAATCTCGGCCTTGTGCTTGGCGACACCATCACGCTGATATCGCCGGATGGCGACGTCACGCCGATGGGCACGACGCCGCGGCTGAAGGGCTACAAGGTGGCGGCGATCTTCGAGGTCGGCATGTCGGAATATGACAGCTCCATCGTCTACATGCCGTTTTCCGAAGCGCAGCTCTATTTCAACATGGACGGCAGGGCGCAGACGATCGAGATCTATGTCGACAATCCCGATAATGTCGACGCGCTGAAACCGCTGGTCGATGCGGCGGCGCAACGGCCGATCGACATGGTCGACTGGCGCCAGCGCAACGAGACGTTCTTTTCAGCACTGCAGGTCGAGCGCAACGTCATGTTCATGATCCTGACGCTGATCGTGCTGGTGGCGGCGCTCAACATCATCTCCGGCCTGATCATGCTGGTGAAGGACAAGGGCCACGATATCGCCATCCTGCGCACAATGGGCGCCTCGCGCGGCGCCATCCTGCGCATCTTCCTGATGACGGGCGCTGCGATCGGCGTAACCGGCACGCTCGCCGGCGTGCTGCTCGGGGTGCTCATCTGCACCAACATCGAATCGATCCGCCAGTTCTTCTCCTGGATGACCGGCAAGGTGCTGTTCAATCCGGAACTCTATTTCCTCAGCCAACTGCCGGCAAAGATGGACCCACGCGAGACCACCTACGTCATCCTGATGGCGCTCGGCCTGTCCTTCCTTGCAACCGTGTTTCCGGCATGGCGCGCCGCACGGCTCGATCCGGTCGAGGCCTTGAGATACGAATGAAGTCCGAGATCATTATCGAGCTGAAGAGCGTCGAGCGGCACTATGTCCAGGGGCCGCGCAAGCTCACCATTTTGAACGGCGCCGACTTTTCGCTGAAGCGCGGCGAGATGGTGGCGCTGGTGGCGCCGTCGGGCACCGGCAAGTCGACGCTGCTGCACACGGCGGGCCTGCTCGAGCGCCCCGACGCCGGTGACGTCATTCTGGCCGGCCGCGCCTGCGGACGGCTCTCCGACGACGAACGCACGGCAATCCGCCGCAACGATGTCGGCTTCGTCTATCAGTTCCATCATCTGCTGCCGGAGTTTTCGGCACTGGAAAACATCATGATGCCGCAGCTGATCAAAGGGCTTTCGCGCAAGGAGGCGTCGGAGCGCGCAGCACAGCTGCTCGACTATATGCAGATTGGCAAGCGCGCGTCGCACCGGCCGTCGGAGCTGTCCGGCGGCGAACAGCAGCGCGTCGCCATTGCTCGCGCGGTCGCAAATGCGCCCTTGCTGCTTTTGGCCGACGAGCCGACCGGCAATCTCGACCCGGTCACCGCGTCCTATGTCTTCGAGGCGCTTGGCGCGCTGGTCAAGCAGTCCGGACTTGCCGCGCTGATCGCCACCCACAATCACGAGCTCGCCTCGCGCATGGACCGCCGGGTGACGCTGGCGGACGGCAAGGTCGTTCCGTTGTAGGCCCCAACTGGTGCGTGTCGGCCGATCGCAAAGGCATGCGATGCGCCCTCCGTCAGCACTGCCGTCACCCCGTCAACCTTTCCTTAACCCTGCCCAAACCGGCTGTCAGGATTTGTCGGCATGCCGCTTTCCGCTCATTGACTTTCGAACAAAGTTAGAACAAAATACGAACATAGCAACAACAGGAGAGAGTTATGAGCGATCTTGTTCAGGACGTCGTTTCGTTGGTGTGCATGAGTGCGTTTCTGGTTTCCATGGCCGTCTGGATCGGCGCCATGTGATGCAACTGCTGTTCGCCGTTTAGGCGGGCAGGAGGGCGTTGTGCCGTTAAGCCTTTCTTGCCGCCGTGCCGCTAGGGTGCCCTGCCAAATACAGGGAGCAAAACCTCAGGTGTCGCCGATCGTGACGTCCCTTCTCGTGGCCGGTAATCTCGGATTGATTTTCCTTTTGATGACCGCGCCGCTCGGTTTGCGCACGGTGAGGCTCAGCCGCGTGGTCGCAATGGACCGGCAGCGCCTCTGGCAGGCGCTGTGGCCGCTCGGCAGCGATGCCGGCTGGTCCGGCGAGATACTCTCGGCCCAGCCGCTGGACGGGCAGGGCACGACCCGCATCCTGCTGTCCTGGGAAGGCCGCGACGGCCAGCCGATCGAGCGCGGGTCGCGCTTCGAGGACGTCGTCGAAGGCAGTCGTTTTTCGATGCGGGTCATCGAGGATACCGCGCTCGACGCGTCGTTCTGGAAGGATTTTTACGAGACCACTGAACTCACCTCGGAAGGTGCCGGCACGCGGGTGACGCTCAGCCAGACCGATCGCTATCGCGGCGTCGCCTTCCTGGTGTTCCGCTACTTCGCCATGCGCCGCGAGCTCGGCAAGCTGGAGATCTGGGCGAGGACCGGACAGTATCGCAAGGGCGGCTGGTTCGAGCATCCGCTGAGCCAGGTCGGTTTCGCCGTTCTGTCGGCTTTCATCCTTTGGCCGTTCTTCGGGCTCAATCTCGGCGGCCTGGCGCTGGCCGCGATCCTGACCTCGGTGGTTGCCCTGCATGAGCTCGGCCACATGGCGGCCTTTCGGCTAACCGGTCATCGCAAGGCGCGGATGATCTTTATCCCGCTGCTCGGCGGCATCGCCATTGGCGGCCGGCCTTATGACAGCCGCTTCGAGGTCGCCTTCGTGGCGCTGATGGGCGCTGGTTTTTCCGCGTTCCTGGTACCGCTGCTGATCGTCGCCAGCGGGCTCGCATCCGGCGAGGGACATCGGCTCGCCGCGGCCCTTCTGGCGACGCTTGCCGGCTTTGCCGCGCTGTTCAACATCGCCAATCTGGTGCCGGTGTGGAAATTCGACGGCGGTCAGGTGCTGCGCCAGATCTGCCCGGGGCCGGTCGCCCTGGCGCTCGCCTCGTTTTCCCTGCTCTCGGCCTTGCTATGGCTTGGCTGGCTGGCCGGCTTTTCCCAAAGCTTTCTGCTGGTGGCGGGCGCCGTCTTTGCCATCCTCAGCCTGATGACAGTGGGTAGCGGGGTAAAACCGCGCCACGAATTGAAGCCGATCCGCATCTTCGACCGTTTCGCCATGGCCGGCGCGCTGCTGGCCGTCTTCGCCATTCACGGTTTCGGGCTGTTGTGGGCCTCGGCGCGGTTGCTTTGAGCGTTGGTCGAGGCGAGACTCAGCCGGCCTTGCGAGCCGGTTCTGCAGAAGTTGACTCCGCTGCCCCGAAAACATCCTCGAAGGCGGATTTCAGCGCCAGGTCGAAATCGCCCATGGTCACGGGCAGGCCGAGGTCGACGAGGCTGGTGACGCCGTGATCCGGCACGCCGCATGGCACGATGCCGCTGAAATGGCTGAGATCCGGCTCGACATTGACGGCAATGCCATGAAAGCTCACCCAGCGCCGCAGCCGGATGCCGATGGCCGCGATCTTGTCTTCAGCCGGCGAGCCGTCGGGCAGGGACGGGCGCTCGGGCCGCACCACCCAGACTCCGACGCGGTCCTCGCGGCGTTCGCCGCGCACATTGAAGGCGGCAAGCGTGCCGATGATCCACTGCTCGAGCGCGGCGACGAAGGCGCGCACATCCTCGCGCCGGCGCTTCAGGTCAAGCATGACATAGGCAACCCGCTGCCCCGGCCCGTGATAGGTGTATTCGCCGCCTCGCCCCGCGGCAAAGACCGGGAAACGGTCGGGGTCGATCAAGTCCTCGATGCGGGCGCTGGTGCCGGCGGTGTAAAGCGGCGGATGCTCGACCAGCCAGACCATCTCGGCGGCCGCACCCGTGCGGATCGCCTCGGCGCGCGCTTCCATCAGGGCCAGCGCATCGGTGTAGCCGGTCAGGCCGGGCTCGATGCGCCATTCGACCGGCGCCGAACCCGGCAAGGGCAGGAACGACGTGGCGATCTGGCTGCGTTCGGTCATGGCTTTTTCGTTTTTCGCGTGACGCACGCCGGCTTGGCGAAACCGGCTTGCGCTCTGGGGCCAAATGCATTTGCCCTTCATATGGCGGTATCCGGCTGAAACGTCCAGTTCGCCACGCATTTCGGCCTTCGCGCACGACCCCGAAGATAGGAACGATCTTCGGAAAGGATCATGCGCCAAATCAAAGTGCTGCAGCGTCCTTTGCGCGTCCCACAGGACGCGCGGCGCTGTAGAGGCCGATATGCCAATTTGCGGCGATTATTGCGCGCCGCGCCCTTGTTTCGCCGGAAACGATTTGCTACACGCCGCGAGCCGGTTCGTTCCGGCTCCTACCACGGGCGGTCGTGGCGGAATTGGTAGACGCGCAGCGTTGAGGTCGCTGTGGGGCAACCCGTGGAAGTTCGAGTCTTCTCGACCGCACCATAATTTTTCGGCCATTGAAATCATTGCGGCTTCTCAGGCCGTCGACGCCAAATCATCGCCTTTGGCGCTTGAACCGGCCGCAGCAGAGTTGCAACAAGAGGTCGCAGAGCCGCACGCGAACGCCATTTGGCTCGCACCGGCCAGCCTCCTGCACCGAGTCCCCGGCTTTGACGGTGGCGGGGCAGGGGATGTGGGTGACCTAAGCGGCGCGTCGTTGCGGGAAATGGAGACCCGGACGGGCTCGACGAGGGTCAACGGCCGTCACGACGGTGTGGTGGTGATCGCAGTAGACGCGATCCGGCGACGTCGGCCCGGCACAAAACCGGTAACCTCCGGGTACCGAGCGGTCTTCGCTCACCGGGAAGCGGCACTGGTTGAGGCCTAGCTGAATGAGGGGGACGTCTCTCGACGCTGGTCGGATATTTTCACGCATGATGGTTTTCAGTTCCTGGTTCATAGCCCTTGCCGGCTGACGACCGCGATGCGACCCGTCGGAGCGAGCTTCTCTCGTTTTGGAGGCTGTGGACCACATATGGTGCTGATCGCACCGTCAAAGAAGCCCGGCGCCCCGCTTCTGAAGCCAAATCGTTTGCGACTTAAGGCCACACCCGCGAGCGCCCGAAGCACCTGTCCGGCCGGGATTTGCCGGCGCGTCGTTGCATAGCCTCAGTCCGTCGCCGCCGATCGCTTGAAGACGATGGTGACCCTGGTTCCCTCGCCGGCACTCGACTTGACGTCGAATTGCGCCTTGGCATTTTCGGTCAGCGACCGCGCGATCAGGGAGCCGAGCTTGCCGGGCTTGGGCCAGGTCTCACCCGTCGGCAGACCGATCCCATCATCGGCGACAGTCACCCGGCAACCATCGCCGCTGACGACGCTGTGCAGCGTGATCGTGCCGCCCTCGCGCCCGACGAATGCATGTTTGAGAGCGTTGGTCAGCAACTCATTGACGACCAGGCCTGTCGGCATGGCAACGTTGATGGATACCGGATAGGTATCCACCTTAAGGTCGAGGCGGATACCTTCGACTGCGTGCGACGCCATGACGGCGGACGCGATCTGGCTAAGATACACACCAAGATCCACCTCATCCTTCTGCTGGTCAGCCGACAAGGTCTGGTAAAGGATTGCCAATGCGTCTACCCGGCCGGCAAGCCTTTCGAAACGCTTCTGGTCCGGTTCGGTGGCGTTGCGGGTTTCCATCCGGATCAAAGCGGTGATCATCTGCAGATTGTTTTTCACCCGGTGCTGCAGTTCGCGCAACAGGGTGTCCTTCTCCCGGATTAGCTCTTCCGCGGGTCGCGCGTCCTCGGTCTCACCGTGTGCCGTGACATCGACAAGCGCCACCAGCCGGAAGCAGAGCTTTCCGTTGTCGTCCTCGATCACGTTGGAATAAACGTCGACGATTGCCGGCTTGTCCTCGCCGCGCTCAAGACGAAATGTGCCGACGAAATCGGTGTCTTCAACAACAGCCTCGGCGAGCGGCCTGTCCTTCTGCCGATGAAGCCCCCTGCCGGAAAGGGCCGCCCAGTTTTCCCGCGCAAGCTTCGGCGCCTTGAGGTCCGAGAGCTTCTCGAATTCGGGATTGGCGTAGACGACACGCTCCTTCGCGATCAATTCCGAGACGGCGATCGCGATCGGCATCTGGTCGAGAAATTTCTTGAACTGGTCGCTTTCCAGCGCGGTGGCGAGGTCAGGCGTATCGAGCAATTGCTCGACAGCGTCAGCCTTATCGGAGTCTGTCATCTCGGCGCCTGCGTGATGCGTGGAAGCCATCAATATCAGGCATGCAATTCACCCGCCATCTCCAATATCGAAGGGATACGACAGCGTCACTACTGGTGCGGGCCGCGTCGCGCAGGGCTCCACCGCCTGCTGCTCACGAGCGAATTGGACAGAAGGCATTTTTCTCAGGGCCGCCGAACTTTGAAAAGAAATGTCTATGGAATTTGTAGAATTACGCTTTGAATGGGATCTCGGTACTGCTCGCCGGCCTTGGCGGCCTTCGCCTCCTGAGTTGAGATCAGTGCTCTCGTTACCAAGCAAGTCGGCTCCCGATGAGGGAGTTGCTCCGCCGATCGCTGTGCGGCCGGCAGACGGCGGAGCATTGCCAGCAGCCCCGCGGCTTTAGAGGAAGAGGTTCCCATGACCAGACTTACCCCCGTAGAGCAGATCATCCCGGATGCCGATATTGTCCCGCTTACCGGACGCGTCGGCGCAGAGATCAGGAACATTCGGCTCTCCGGCGACCTGCCGCAGCACACGGTCGCGGCGATCAACCAGATCCTGTTGCGGCACAAGGTGGTGTTCTTCCGCGACCAGGCGCATCTCGACGATGCCGGGCAGGAGCGCTTTGCCCAGCGTCTCGGCGACCTCGTCCCGCATCCGACGCAAGGTCCCGTCAAGGGAACGGCGTCCATTCTCGAACTCGATTCCAGCCGTGGCGGCGGTCGCGCCGACCAATGGCATACCGATGTCACCTTCGTCGACGCCTATCCGAAATTCTCCGTTCTTCGCGGCGTCGTCATACCGCCGGCCGGCGGCGACACCATCTGGTCGAACACCGCGGCCGCCTATCAGGACCTGCCCGAGCCGTTGAAGCTGCTGGCCGACAATCTCTGGGCGGTGCACAGCAACGCCTACGATTACGCCGCGGTGCGGCCGCGTGCGAGTGCTGCGGAAAAGAAGCACTTCGAGGAAATCTTCACCTCGACGATCTACGAGACCGAGCATCCCGTTGTCCGCGTCCATCCCGAAACAGGCGAGCGCTCGCTGCTGCTCGGCAATTTCGTGCAACGGCTGATCGGTCTTTCCAAAAGCGATTCGGCGAAGCTCTACGAGGTGTTCCAGTCCTATGTCACGGCGCCGGAGAACACCGTGCGCTGGCGCTGGAAGGCCGGCGATGTGGCGATCTGGGATAACCGCGCGACGCAGCACTACGCCGTCAACGATTACGGCGACCAGCACCGGGTGGTCCGTCGCGCCACGGTCGACGGCGACATTCCGGTCAGCGTCGACGGCCGCCGCAGCGCCACCCGCACCAAGGTCGCGAAGCCGGCAGCCGACAAGGCGGCATGAGGCGCGGTCGAACGCGAAGGCCGCTGTTCAGGCGGCCTTCTTCATACGTGACAGCGTATCGGCGACCACCTCACCAAACGAGGACGGCGTCGGCACGATGATCACCCCGGCGTCCTTTAGAATCTCGACCTTCTCCTGCGCCGACTCGCCGAAGGCCGAGATGATGGCGCCGGCGTGGCCCATGCGGCGGCCTTTGGGGGCGGAGAGGCCGGCGATGTAGGCGATCAGGGGCTTGCGCATATTATCGCGCGCCCAGATCGCGGCTTCGGCTTCCTGCGGTCCGCCGATCTCGCCGATCATCACCACGGCGTCGGTGTCGTCATCCTGTTCGAACAGTTTCAGCACGTCCTTGAAGGAGGAGCCGTTGATCGGGTCGCCGCCGATGCCGACGCTGGTCGAGACGCCGATGCCGAGCGACTTCATCTGCGACGCCGCCTCGTAGCCCAGGGTTCCCGAGCGGCCGACAATGCCGACGCGGCCGGGGAGGTAGATGCTGCCGGGCATGATGCCCATCAGCGCCTGTCCGGGCGTGATGACGCCGGCGCAGTTCGGGCCGATCAGCCGCATGCGGTCCTCGTAGCGGTAGCGCAGCATGTAGCGCTTGACCTGCATCATGTCCTGCGACGGGATGCCGTCGGTGATGCAGACGCAGAGTTTAATGCCGGCGTCCGCCGCTTCCATGATCGAATCGGCGGCAAAGGGCGGCGGCACGAAGACGATGCTGGCCTCGGCGCGGGTCTCGCGCACCGCGCCCTTGACCGTGTTGAAGACAGGCAGGCCGAGATGCTTCTGGCCGCCTTTGCCGGGGGTGACGCCGCCGACCAGCTTGGTGCCATAGCGTTTCATGTCGTCGGCATGGAAGCTGCCGATCTTGCCGGTGAACCCCTGGACGATGACGCGGGTGCTGCGGTTGAGCAGGATTGCCATTTTCTCGACCTCCCTAGAGCATGATGCCGAAAAGTGTGAAGCGGTTTTCGGACGACATCATGCTCCATCTGTTTGATTTTAGAGACGGATTCAGATTTCAGGTCGATTCGACCTGAAATCATCCGGCTCTAGGCTGCTTTTTTCTTGGTGGCCGAGCGCCATGCGGCGACGGCTTTTTCGGCGGCTTCTGCAAGCGTGCCGGCAACGATCACCGCCTCGCCGGAATCAGCCAGGATGCGGCGGCCTTCCTCGGCCCTGGTGCCGGAGAGACGGACCACCAGCGGCACGTTGACGCCGACCTCGCGGATCGCCTTGATGACGCCTTCGGCGACCCAGTCGCAGCGGTTGATGCCGGCAAAGATGTTGACCAGGATGGTCTCGACATTCTTGTCGCCGAGCACGGCGCGGAAGGATTTCGCCACCCGCTCCGGCGAGGCGCCGCCACCGATGTCGAGGAAGTTGGCCGGTTCGCCGCCGGCGATCTTGATCATGTCCATGGTCGCCATGGCGAGCCCTGCGCCATTGATGATGCAGCCGATGTTGCCGTCGAGGCCGACATAGGAGAGGCCACGGTCGCTGGCAAAAGTTTCGCGCGGATCTTCCTGGCTTTTGTCGCGCAGCTCGGAGATTTCCGGCCGGCGGAACAACGCGTTCTCGTCGAACGACATTTTGGCGTCGAGCGCGATCAGATTGCCGTCGCGGGTCACCACCAGCGGATTGATCTCCAGCATCGAGGCGTCGTAGTCGCGGAACACCTGATAGCAGGCGAAGATGGTTTCGGTCGCCTTGCCGATCAGATTGTGGTCGAGGCCGAGCCCGAAGGCGATCTCGCGCGCCTGGAAACGCTGCATGCCGACGCCGGGATCGACCGATGTGCGCAGGATGGAGTTCGGTGCCTTCTCGACGATGTCCTCGATCTCCATGCCGCCGGCAGCGGACGCCACGATCATGACGCGCTCTTCCTTGCGGTCGAGCACGAAGCCGACATAGAGCTCCTGCGCGATATCGACGGCTTCCTCGAGATACAGGCGCGAAATCAGCTTGCCGCGCGGGTCGGTCTGCTGTGTCACCAGCTTGCGGCCGAGCATGCCCTCGGCCGCGCTGGAAATCTCCTCGTCATTGGCGCACAGTTTGATGCCGCCGGCCTTGCCGCGGGCGCCGCAATGCACCTGCGCCTTCAGCACCCATTTGGCGCCGCCGATCTCGCGGGCCCTGTAGGTCGCCTGCTCGGGGCTGTAGGCCAGCCCGCCGCGCGGCACATGCACGCCGTGGCGTGCCAGCAGTTCCTTGGCCTGATATTCGTGGATGTCCATTTTGTCCTCCCTGAACAGTCAATGCGTGGCGACGCGCGGCTCGCTAGAGAATTGGCTGGCCCGTTCGATTGCCTCGTTGACCACCAGAACATTGCGCGCCATGCGTTCCGACGCTGCGTCGATCATCTTGCCGTCGAGTGCGGCCGCTCCCTTGCCCTGCGCCTCCGCCTCCTTCAGCACTTCGAGGATGCGCCGGGCGCGGGTGACCTCTTTTTCCGGTGGAGAGAAGACGTCGTTGGCAAGCGCGATCTGCGAGGGGTGGATCGCCCACTTGCCTTCGATGCCCAGCGCCGCCGCGCGCCTGGCGCCGGCGATGTAGCCCTCCGGATCGGAGAAGTCGCCGAACGGCCCGTCAATGGCGCGCAAGCCATAGGCGCGGCAGGCGACGGTCATGCGCGACAGAGCGAAATGCCACTGATCGCCGGGATAGTCGGGGTTGAGGCCGCCAATGTTGACCGTGCGCGCCTTGCAGCTTGCCGCATAGTCGGCGACGCCGAAATGCATGGCTTCCAGCCGGCCGGGTGTCGCGGCAATCGCCTCGACATTGGCCATGCCGAGCGCGGTCTCGATCAGCGCTTCGAGGCCGACGCGGGTCCTGAAACCCTTTGCCATCTCGATCTGGTTGACCATGGCCTCGACCATGTAGAGGTCGGCCGGCACGCCGACCTTCGGCACCAAAATGGTGTCCAGCCGGTCACCGGCCTGCTCCATGACGTCAACCACGTCGCGGTACATGTAGTGCGTGTCGAGGCCGTTGATGCGCACCGAGACGGTCTTGCCCTTGGCGCGCCAGTCGATGTCGTTGAGCGCCTGGATGATGTTCTTGCGGGCGCGTTCCTTGTCGGGCGGGGCGACCGCATCCTCGATGTCGAGGAAGATGAAGTCGGCGGCGCTGTTGGCCGCCTTGTCGATCATTTCCGGGCTGGAGCCTGGAACCGCCAGCTCGCTGCGCTGCAGCCGTAATTTCTTGAGGTGGTTGATGGTGTGGCTCATTGTCGGCTCCTCAGGCGGCTTCGGCGACCGGCACGGCGGCCGAGGCGCGGAAGTGCTGGATGGCGGCGCCGACGCCGGAGCCGGGCGCCAGCCGTACGCCGCAGTCGAGCAGCGCCATTTCGGCGGCCGAGAGCGAGGCCAGCACCATCACCTCGTTCAGCCAGCCGAGATGGCCGATGCGGAAGACCTTGCCGATCACCTTGTTGAGGCCGCCGCCGAGCGCGGTCTGGTATTTCTGGTAGGCGCGCTTGACCACATCGCCGCTGTCGACGCCGTCCGGCACCAGGATGGCGCTGACGGTGTCGGAGTGCCATTTAGGCGTCTTGGCGCAGAGCTTCAGGCCCCAGGCGTCGACCGCCTTGCGCACGCCTTCGGCGAGGCGATGGTGACGGGCGAAGATGTTTTCCAGCCCTTCCTCGGCGATCAGGTCGAGCGAGGCGCGCAGGCCGCGCAGCAGCTGAGTAGCCGGCGTATAAGGGAAATAGCCGGCGTCGTTGGCGCGGATCATATCTTCGAAGGAGAAGAAACAGCGGCGGTGGGTGGCGCTCCGCGAGGCCACCAGCGCCTTCTTGCTGACGGAGAGGAAACCGAGGCCGGCGGGCAGCATGAAACCCTTCTGCGAGCCGCTGACCGCGCAATCGACGCCCCATTCCTCCTGGCGAAAGTCGATCGAGCCGATCGACGAGACGCCGTCGACGAAGAGCAAAGCAGGGTGGTTGGCGTCATCGAGCGCGGCGCGGCAGCCGGCGACGTCGCTGGTCACGCCGGTCGCGGTCTCGTTTTGGGTGCAGAAGACTGCCTTGATGCGGTGCGCCTTGTCGGCCCTGAGCCGCTCGGCATAGAGCTCGAGCGGCACGCCGGTTCCCCATTCGCAGTCGATGACATCGACCTCGAAGCCGAGCCGTTCGGCCATGTCGACCCACAGATGCGAGAACTGGCCGAAGCGCGACATCAGCACGCGGTCACCGGGGCTGAGCACATTGGTCATCGCCGCTTCCCAGGCGCCGGTGCCGGAGGAGGGATAGATGAAGACGCGGCCGGTCTCGTTCTTGAACACCGTCTTGATGTCTTCGAACAGCGGTAGCGTGAGATCGGGGAAGGATGCTGCACGCATGTCCTCCATCGGCAGGTTCATCGCCTGCCGGACCTGTTCGGGGATGTTGGTCGGTCCGGGAATGAAAAGATGGGTGAAACCGGCCATGTCGCGAACTCCTCCTGATCCAGCAAAGCGGTGATGGGGAGTTTCGTTACGACGGCTAAAGGCGACAACACCTCAAGGGGTAACATCTTGCCGCGCGCGGGTGGGGCTTGCCTACCCGGGTGACCTACCCGTGGCCAGTCGCTCGCCTACCCCAACGGCTGCTTCTGGGTACGCCTCTCCCGCGCGTAGAGCGCGACGGCCATCGCCCGGTTGCGGACGTCGAGCTTGTCGTAGAGGTTCTTGAGGTGGTATTTCACCGTGTTCTCCGAAATCCCGGTGCGCGTCGCGATCTGCAGATTGGTCCAGCCGTCGGACAGCACCGCCAGCAGCTCGCGCTCGCGCACGGTGAGCAGCGACAAGGGTGTGTCGTTGACCTTATTGATGTCGATGTAGGGGATGCAGATGCGGCCATGCGCGACGGCCAGGATGGTCTCGAAGATGATCGCCGGATCGTCGAACTGGAAGCAGTAGCCCTGGGCGCCGAGCCGCACGCACTGCTTCAGGATGCCGATGTCGTGGTCGTTGGAAAACACCGCGATGCGCACGCCGAGCTTGCGGCTGTGAACCTCGGCCAGCACATCGGCGCCGTCCATGTCGGAGAGCTTCCAGCCGATAACGGCGACGTCGAATTCCGCTTCGGCTGCCAATTCCAGAAAATGCCTGCCGCTTTGCACGCAGGCCCTGAGATCGAAGCGCCCGTCGCAGTCCAGCATGTCGCGCAGCGCCGATATGACGAGCGGATTGCGTTCGGCCACGACCACGCGCACGCGCCGTTCCTCGATTGCCTTCTGCGTCTGCGACCTGATCTTCAAGGGCTTCCGGCTGTTCTGGTTGTCGCCTGGGCGGGTCCGGCCTTTGCCTGGACCTGCATCATGACAATTCTGCCCCAACCGTGCTGGGGTGCTCTTTCCCCAGCGACATGTGCTGTCGCGCCGCCTGAATCCTGGGCGGCGTCATATCCTGATGAAATCGCTCTCTCCCCATATGCCGGGCGGGGCGCATTTCGTTTGATATTCCCGTGCGTTGCGCGCTAGACCTGACAGGCACCTTTTCCGAAATTCCCATGGCGGGAGCCGCTGGTGGAACGCCAGGACGACCACACGACCGGCGCCAAAGCCGCTGACGACGCCCACGCCGACATCTATGGCGAGGACGGCGCCGTCCTGTCATCATTCCTGGCCCAGATCGGGGCGGCGATCGCCGATCGCGATACGCTGACGCTGAAGCGCGAAGTCGACGACCTGCACCAGTCGGAACTTGGCGATCTGCTGGAGGCCCTGCACCCCGAACAGCGTCGCGCCCTTGTCGAACTGCTCGGCGCCGATTTCGACTTCTCGTCGCTGACCGAGGTCGACGAGGCGATCCGCCGCGATATCGTCGACAATATGCCCAATGAGCAAATTGCCCAGGGCATGCAGGACCTCGATTCCGACGACGCGGTCTACATTCTCGAAGACCTTGAAAAGGAAGACCAGGACGAGATCCTGTCGCAGTTGCCGTTCACCGAGCGGATCAGGCTGCGCCGCTCGCTCGACTACCCGGAAGAGACCGCCGGTCGCCGCATGCAGACCGAGTTTGTCGCCGTGCCGCCGTTCTGGACCATAGGACAGACCATCGACTACATGCGCGAAGACAAGAACCTGCCCGAGCGCTTCAGCCAGATCTTCGTCATCGATCCAAGCTTCAAGTTGCTCGGCGCCATCGACCTCGACCAGATCCTGCGCACCAAGCGCACGACCAAGGTCGGAGACGTGATGCACGAGACGAGGCACGCCATTCCGGCCACCATGGACCAGGAAGAGGCGGCGCGGGACTTCGAGCAATACGATCTTCTGTCCGCCGCCGTCGTCGACGAGAACGAGCGGCTGGTCGGCGTGCTGACCATCGACGACGTCGTCGACGTCATCCAGCAGGAGGCCGAGGAAGATCTGCTGCGCATGGGCGGCGTCGGCGACGAAGAGTTGTCCGACAGCATTCTTTCGACCTCGCGCTCGCGCGTGCCCTGGCTGCTGGTCAACCTGTTGACGGCGTTCCTGGCGGCATCGGTGATCGGCCTGTTCGACCGCACCATCGAGCACATTGTGGCACTGGCCGTGCTGATGCCGATCGTGGCCGGCATGGGCGGCAATGCCGGTTCGCAGACCATGACCGTCACGGTACGCGCGCTGGCGACCAGGGATCTCGACATCTACAATGCCGGCCGCATCATCCGCCGCGAAATGGGCGTGGGTTCCATCAACGGCATCATCTTCGCCGTGCTGATCGGCATCGTCGCGGCCGTCTGGTTCCGCGATCCCAATCTGGGCGGCATCATAGCGGCGGCGATGATCATCAATATGTTCGTGGCAGCCCTTGCCGGTATCCTGATCCCGCTATTGCTCGACCGGTTCAAGATCGACCCGGCGGTGGCGTCGGCGGTTTTCGTCACTACGGTCACCGACGTCGTTGGCTTCTTTGCCTTCCTCGGGCTGGCCACCTGGTGGTTCGCTATCCCTTGAGAAAGAGGCGTTGCGGGTTCAATTGACTTTTACGTAAATGTGGTGCGAGGCTTGCGCGGGGTTTCATGCCGAGTCCGGCTTGGAACGGGGTTGATCGGAATGCGTTGGAAATCCCGGGCGACCGGGCGTTTTCCGATGTTCCGACATTTGGAGCAAAGATGCGGGAATATTATTCGATCACCGAACTGACCCGCGAATTCGACGTGTCGACGCGGACGCTGCGCTTCTATGAGGACGAGGGGCTGGTGCAACCGGTCCGGCGGGGCCGCACAAGGCTGTTTCGCCCATCTGACCGGCATCTGATCCGTCAGATCATGCGCGGAAAACGGCTCGGCTTCTCGATCAACGAGATCCGCGAAATCATCCAGATGTACAAGGAACCGCCCGGCGAGGTCGGTCAACTCAACCTGATGATCAAGCGCATCGAGGAAAAGCGCGAGGATTTGCGCCAGAAGCGCCGCGATCTCGAGGAGACGCTGGCGGAGCTCGACCAGGCGGAGGAGTCTTGCGTCGAGCGGCTGGTGGAGTTGGGGGTAAATACCTGAGCGGATCGTCGAGCGTTTGCGCGCCCGTCGCAAACGTTCGCGATTAGCGGAGCCCTTCCACACTTCGTCATTCTAGGGCGAAGCAGGAGCGAGGCTCCGTCGCGGAGACCCTAGAATCCATTCCGTGACATTGGCCGTGGAGTGCAGCGGTGCAGAATTCTGGACGTGGCAACGCCTGTACGTCGCGGCATGGATCCTCGGGTCTGCGCTGCGCCGCTACGCTCCTTGCTTCGCCCGTGGATGACGAAGAGATGGGCGTTTCGGCTAGTCGCCAAGGCATGCGAACCCTGCCAGCGATCACACCCGCCTCAGATCCAGCGCCTGACCCGCTTCGCATAGTCGCGGTACTTCTTGCCGAATTTGGCGAACAGCACCTTCTCCTCGCTCTCGATGGCGACCTTCTGCGTTGCAAAAGCCGCGATCAGGGCCAGCGGCAGGAACCATACGATCCCCGAGACGAAGGCGACGCCGATCAAAAGCAGCGTGTTGGCCAGATACATCGGGTTGCGCGTGATGCCGAACGGGCCAGACGTCACCAGATGCTCCGGCACGCCATTGGGGTTCATCGTCGTTTTGGCCCGGATCATGGTGCGGATAGCGGTGAACCAGAGGGCTGCGACGGCAAACAGCACCACAAAGCCGGCGGCAAACAAAAGGTCGCCCAAGAGGTCGCCGATCCAGGGCAGGGGATAGAACAGGCCGAGCACGATGCTGATGGCGATGGCGGCGATGTAGATCAGCGGCGGCCACGGGATCAGCCGTGGTCTCGGTAGATCGGGTTTTGCCAGCCCGGGTTTTGCTAGCTTGTCGGTCATTGTTGCCCTCCCTGCGTCATCGGACTCTCCTCCGTCCTTGCGGTGCAGATGCCGGCGAGTTCACCGAGATGCGCTTTGAACTCCGGGGTCTGGTCACCATTGTAGAGCCGGTCGAATGCCGCTTCGCTTTGCAGCGTGTCCAGCATGCACACACAATAGCTGGTGCAGAACTCCGTGTCGCGCTGCTGTTCGCAGGATACCTGGCATTCCTTGAGGAAGACCACTTCCCGTGTCTCGACCGGCGCCGGCGCGATCTGCGAGAACAGCCAGACGCAGCCGAACAGCAGCGGCTGGTGAATCAGGTAGAAAGCCAGGCTGTGGCGGCCGATGAAGGTGAGCGGCCTGGTCCAGCTTCCCGATCCCAGCGTGGCCAGCCGCGCCAGCAGGCCGGTGGTGGACGCAAACTTTGCCGCGGCGATGCCGAGAAGCACGGCGCCGAACCAGGGAAACAGCGGCACGTAATCGTTGGAGCGCGGGTTGATCGCCGACAGGCCGACCCACCACAGCGCCGGATGATCGAAGGCTTCGGATCGGAAATAGATCGGCCCGGCGATCACCACCGCCGCCACGACAAGCGTCAGCAAGGACGGCAGCCGCAAGAACAAAAGGCCGAGCAGGCTGGCCAGCGCGATCTCGTGCAGGATGCCGAAGAAGATGAAGCTGTCCGGCGTGATGAAGTACGTGACCGCCGATATAGCGGCGGCCGCGACGGCGACCATGGCAAAGCGTTTCCAGAAGCCGGTCCAGCGGATCTGCCTGCCATGCGCGAGAAACAGGCTGACGCCGACCAGGAACAGGAAGGTCGAGGCGATGCAGCGCGCATAGATCTTCCACCAGCCGACGGCGGTGAGGCCGGGATCGGTGTAGTGGAAATTTTCGAGATCCCAGGTGAAGTGGTAGCTCGCCATGGCGATCAGCGCGATGCCGCGTACGACATCGATGGCGACGATGCGCTTCGGTTGATCTCGCTTCAGTTGATCTCCAGGGGGTGCGGTATGGATGCTCATGGTCTCGCGATCTGATTCAGCCCCAAAGACGACTATCACGGTTGCACCGGACAAAAGAAGGCCGCCCTCTACGCTCCGGGTCGCGCCGTGCGGCTGCATCGGGCGGCGCTTTAGGCCAGAGCCGGAAAGCCTTTGGCCGAATTCGCTTTTTGCCGGGAAGGGGTCGGTTTCCTGTTACCGGCGGAGGAAGCGCCAGCGCAGATTTGACGCCGCGAGTCTGATTTGGGGATCAAATGTCCACCCATGTGCGCCATCCGATCTGGCTTCCGGCCCTGCGTCCGGCGGATGCCCGCACCTTTGCCTCGCTCTATGCGGTCGAATCCTTCGCCCGCGCCACGGTATCGAGCGTCATCCCGATCCAGGCTTATGAGATTCTGCACAACGAGCAGATCGTCTCGATCCTCTACACCATCGTGGCGCTGCTCGGCCTGTCGATGACCTTGTTCATGCCGATGTTGATCCGCAGGTTTGCCCGGCGCTGGGTCTATACCGCCGGCGCCTGCCTGCTGGCGATAGGCTCTCTGTTCTTCGTCACCCACACGCTTGCCGGGCAACTGACAGGCATGCTGTGCCGCGTCATGGGGGCGAGCGCCCTGTCGATCACGCTCAACCTCTACATCATGGACCACATCCGCAAGACCGATTTCATGCAGGCCGAATCGCTGCGCATGGCGTGGTCGATGCTGGCCTGGACCGGCGGGCCGACACTCGGCATCTTCCTCTACACACGCTACGGCATCTATGCCGCGCATGGCGCGGTCGCGGTGTTTGCGTTGGCCTTGCTGGCGCTGTTCTGGACCTACAGGATGGGCGACAACCGGTCGATCCGGCCGGGCAAGACACGGCCGGCCAATCCGCTGGCCAATATCGGCCGCTTCGTAGCACAACCCAGGCTCAGGCTGGCCTGGCTGATCGCCTTCGGCCGCTCCTGCTTCTGGACGACGTTCTTCGTCTACGGGCCGCTGTTCATGGTGATTACCGGCGAGGGCAAGCTTGCCGGCGGCCTGCTGGTTTCGGCCGGCAATGCGCTGTTGTTCATGGCGATCTTCTGGGGCAAAGCGGGAAAACGCTTCGGCGGCCGGCGCACCATGACTTTCGCCTATTTCGCGATGTCGGCGACGCTGCTTGCGGCGGGCGCGGTCGGCACTACCGCGCCGCTGCTTACGGGCTTTTTCCTGCTCTGCGGCGCCTTCTTCACCATCGCGCTCGATGCACTGGGCTCGACCGCCTTCATGCGCTCGGTGCGGTCCTATGAGCGGGCGCAGATGGCCGCGGTCTACCGCACCTATCTCGACTTTTCCGAGCTGACGCCGCCGCTGGTCTATTCGGTGGTGCTGGCGTTTTTCGGCCTCGGCTCGGTGTTCGTGACGCTGGGCATTCTGGCCGCTGTTTGCGGCTTTATCACCTGGCGCTATCTGCCGAAGTCGCTTTAGTCGCCGATCAGGCGGTTGCCTCAAGCGCTGCATGCCGCTCGCGCACCCAGTTGTGGAAGCGGTGCAGATCGTACTCCTCCGGCATCAGCACGCCGGCCGCGTGACGCATGGAGCGCAGGCCTTTCTGGTTGATCTCGCAGATCGCGGCATCCTCCTCCAGCACCTGGGTGCCGAAGGCGACGACATTGTCGATGTCCGTCTCAGCCAGCGCCTCGGGCGCGAACAGCCATTCGGCGGTGAGTTCGGTCTGTTCGGGACCGAGCGGCATCAGTCGCACCGTCCTGACATAATCGACATGGCCGACGATGAACATCGAGGGCAGGCTGGTGGCATAGGTCTGTCCGGCCGCACGCTCGGCTGGCGTCAGGCCCGGGAAGACCGGGCCATGGGCATGTCCGTCGCGCGACCAGGTCTCGGCGCCGGCGCGCAGGCCACCCGAAAACTCGGGTGCGTCATTGTCGGCATGGCGGACCCAGTCGGGGTCGTCGTGCCGGCTCATCAGGCCGCGGCCGTATATCGGCACCAGCCGAGACAGGTCCTTGTGGACGCCTGGGCAATGCAGGCACTCGTTGAAGTTCTCCCAGAAGATTTTCCAGTTGCAGTTCATCACCTTGCGCAGGACATGGCCTGATACCAGCGTTTCCAGCGGCCAATTGGCGAGGTCGCCGGATGCGGGATCGAAGGAGGTCTCGGCGGAGCCGGCCGTCGCCTGCTGAAGGTTCACAAAGACAAAGCCGCGCCACACCGACAGCGCCACCCGGTAGAGCGGATGATCTGCCTTGTCGAAACCATCTGGCAGCGATTTCGAGGGAACGCGCACGAGATCGCCGCGCAGCGAGTAGGACCAGGCATGGTAGGGGCAAGTGATGAGCCGCACTTTCAGCCGGCCCTCGCTTTCCTGGCAAAGCTGCGAGCCGCGATGCCGGCAGGTGTTGTGGAAGGCGCGCAACTCGCCGGTGTCGTCGCGCAGCACGACGATTTCCTGCGTGCCGACGCGGAATGTCCTGAATGCCAAAGGCTGGGCAAGATCGGCCTCGCGGCAGACGAGCAGCCAGCTTTTGTACCAGATGGCCTCGAGATCGCGCTGGTAAGCCTCGCTATCCCAATAGGCCGATGACGGTAGCGTCGGTTCGGCCCGGCTCAGGCCGTTATAGGGGTCGCGCTCGCTCGGGTTGGGATGCATGGCTGGCTTCCTATGAAGCGTCAGCCGACACCCCGGCAAATCGTTTGTCAATCAGAGTGCCGCATTGCCGGTTGCAGGCGCGGCGCATAATCATGTCGTGGACATGGGACATTCGGAATTGGGGGGATTCGGACGTGGCCGCACGACAGATGTCGCTTACGCCGGAGCTGGTCGCGCGCTGCTGGCGCGAGAGCAGGGACCCCGGGCCTGATCCGGACGCGATGCATCTCGATGAAGCCGACTATGACGCGCTTCTGGATGAATTGCAGGTCGAACTCCCGGATAGCGAACCGCTATGGCTGTTCGGCTATGGATCGCTGATCTGGAAACCGGAAATAGATTATGTCGAGGACCGCGTTGCGCTGGCGCGCGGCTGGCATCGGTCCTTTTGCATGAACATGACGCGCTGGCGCGGCACCAAGGTCAGCCCCGGCCTGATGATGGCGCTGGACCGTGGCGGACAATGCAAGGGCGTCGCCTTTCGGCTGACCGACAATAACCGGCGCGAGCAGTTGGGCCGGCTTTTCCGGCGCGAAGTCACGCTGAAGCCGACAAGCTACCGGCCGCGCATGCTGAAGCTTGCAAGCGAGGCCGGACCGCTCAGGGCATTGGCCTTCGTGATCAACCGCAACGGCCTGACCTATTCCGGCCCGCTCGACGAAGGCAAGATCGTCGAAAGGCTGGCCACGTCCTGCGGGCACTGGGGATCGGGCGCCGACTATCTCTACAACACGGTGAAAAACCTTGAAGAGCGCGGCATTCACGATCGCCATCTGTGGCGGCTGCAGCGGCTGGTTGCCGAGCGGATCACCGCGTTGAACCCGTAACGCCGCATGGCGCATTCGCGCTGTTGGCCGGCGGAATTTGGTTTGCCGGATGCGGCCGTTTCAGCCTATAGTCATGCATGTCGTCGGTTCCGTTAGGGACCAAGAGGGAATGCGGTGAGGGCTGACTTGTTGCCCAATGCCGTGGCTGCCCCCGCAACTGTGTGCGGTAGTCCTCTCCAAGCCACTGAGGATTTTTCCTCGGGAAGGTGGGGAAGGGCGCTGATCCGCGAGCCAGGAGACCTGCCGGCGACAGGGAACTGACTTCGATGCCCTCGGGTGGAGGGCGAAAGGACAAGATATGAATACCGCTTCCGTCTCCCTCGGCGCATCCGTCTCCTCGCAGTCGCGCTTCATGCAGCTCGTGCTTAGCGCGTTTCTGGGCATTTTCGTCGTCGGCGTTGTCGGTTTCTCGCATATCGATGCGGTCCACAATGCGGCGCACGACTATCGCCATTCGATGGCGTTTCCCTGCCACTGACGAGGATCTGACATCATGAACCTGTTTCGCAACGTCGTGTTCATCGCGGCGATCGCAGGGCTCGTGGCGGGTGTCGCTCTCGCCTGCATGCAGGCCTACGCCACCGTGCCGCTGATCCTCAAGGCGGAGGTCTACGAAAAGGCTGGTGGCGGCCATGAGCATCAGCATGCCGCGGCGCCCGCCGCCAACGCTGCGGACACCGATGCCATGAGCACCGCCGCGCCGGCGGAAAATGCGGTGAGCAGCGCAGCACCGGCTGAAGCAGCCGCGCCGGCGGAGGACGAAGGCTGGGCGCCGGCCGACGGCTTCGAGCGTTTCGCCTTCAGTGTCGTCGCCAATATCGTCACCGGCATCGGCTTCGCGCTGGTCCTGGTGGCGGTTTCCGAGTTCGCCGGCGGCATCGGCAGCTGGCGCCAGGGCGTGTTCTGGGGCTTGGCCGGCTTTGCCGTGTTCACGCTGGCGCCGGGCCTCGGCCTGCCGCCGGAACTGCCGGCAATGCCGGCGGCCGATCTCATGCAGCGCCAGATCTGGTGGTGGGCAACGGTGATGACAACGGCGATCGGTCTTGCCCTTATCACCTTCCGCACGTCGGCGCCCCTGACCGTGCTCGCCGTCGTCCTGATCGTCGCCCCGCATATTGTCGGCGCGCCGCAGCCTGACAGTTTCGTAACGCCGATCCCGGAGGGCCTGCATCATCAGTTCGTGGTGGCGGTGACGCTGACCAATCTGGTGTTCTGGCTGGTGCTCGGCGCAGTTGTCGGTGTAGTGCGCGCGCGCTTCGCCGGCACCGCGACCAGCCTGCGCGACAGCTTTGCCTGATCGCAGTTTGACCTTCATCATCGGCGGTGCGCGCTCCGGCAAGAGCGCGCATGCCGAAACTTTGGCGACGGCGTTGCTGCCGCCATGGGCTTATATCGCCACCGCGCTAGCCTATGACGGCGAAATGCGCGAGCGCATCGCGCAGCACCGCTCGCGCCGTGGCGAGGGGTGGGCGACCATCGACGCCCCGCTTGATCTTGCCGGTGCGCTCGAGGCATTGCCGGACAACCAGCCGGTGCTTGTCGACTGCCTGACGCTGTGGCTGACCAATCATATGCTGGCCGATCATGATCTGGAGGGGGAGTGCCGGCGGCTGGCCGATGTGCTTTCGCGGCCGCGCGGACCGTGGTTCGTGGTCTCCAACGAAGTCGGACAAGGCATCGTGCCCGACAATGCGCTGGCACGCCGGTTCCGCGATGCCGCCGGCCGGCTCAACCAGCAGATCGCGGTCGTAGCTGATATGGTGCTTCTGATGGTGGCGGGGCTGCCGCTCAAGGTGAAATGAGATGACCGATATCGACACAAAAGACGAAGAGCGCCATCGCGCCAAGATGGCCAAGCGCAAGGCGGTGCAGGACGCCGAGGTCGCGGAAAAGACGGTCGAGAAGGGGCTGCTGATCGTCAACACCGGACCCGGCAAGGGCAAGACCACGGCTGCCTTCGGGCTGGCGCTGCGCATGCTCGGCTATGGCAAGCGCGTCGGAATCGTCCAGTTCATCAAGGGCAAATGGCACACCGGCGAGAAGGATGCCTTCGCGGCGTTTGGCGACCGCGTCGTCTGGCACACGATGGGCGAGGGTTTCACCTGGGAGACGCAGGATCTGAAGCGCGACATTAAGGCGGCCGAAGCCGCCTGGGCCAAGGCGCTGGAACTGATCGCCGATCCCTCGATCAGCCTCGTCGTGCTGGACGAACTGAACATCGCGCTGCGTTACGACTATCTCGATCTCTACAGAGTGGTGGCGGCGCTGAAAGCGCGGCGCGAAGGTCTGCATGTCGTCGTCACCGGCCGCAACGCCAAGCCGGCGCTGGTCGAGGCGGCGGATCTGGTGACGGAGATGGGCGTGACGAAGCATCATTTTTCGGCCGGCGTGAAGGCGCAGCAGGGGATCGAGTTTTGAGGGGTTTCGTGGGGAGGGTCGATCCGCGAAGCGGATCGGGGTGGGGGTTCTCGTAGGTCGCAGTCCCCCACCCCGGCGCTTCGCGCCGACCCTCCCCACAAGGGGGAGGGTAAAGGAAGGGCGACGGTAAGCTCTCAGAACGTCACCGCGATAAGCACAGCCGACAGCAACCCGAACAGCCCAATCAGCAGATAGTCCGCCACCTGGTACAATTTCAGCGCCTGCCTGATGTCCTGGCTTTCCGCCGCGCGCCTACCGCCTTCGCCCATATAGGCGTCCTCGACGATGACGCCGCCATAGCTGCGCGGGCCGGCGAGCGCCAGGCCGAGTGCGCCGGCCATTGCTGCTTCCGGCCAACCGGCATTGGGTGAGCGGTGCTTTTTGGCGTCGCGCCGCACTGCTTGCCAGGCGTTGCGGGGATCGGCGCCGTCAACGAGAAAGGCGGCGGCAACGATCAGCAACGCGGTCAGCCGGGACGCCGGCAGGTTGATCCAGTCGTCGAAGAGTGCCGCCGCGCGGCCGAAGGCCTCGTGGTGCGGGGTGCGGTGGCCGATCATCGAATCGGCGGTGTTGGCGGCCTTGTAGGCGACGCCGCCGGCCAGACCGCAGACACCTGTCCAGAAGGCGGGCGCAACGATGCCGTCGGAGAAATTCTCGGCCAGGCTTTCGATGGCGGCGCGGCTGACGCCGGCATGGTCGAGCTTCTCGGGATCGCGGCCGACGATGCGCGCAACCGCGATGCGGCCGAGCGCCAGCCCGCCGGTATCCAGCGAATCGGCCACCGCCTCGACATGTTCGGTAAGGCTCTTTTGCGACAGCAGCGACGAGGCCAGGATTGCCGTGATGATCATGCCGGCAGGAAAGAGCTGCCAGAGCAGGATTTGCACGATGAAGGCGATTGCCGCCGGCACCAGCACGATCACCAGCAGCGCCTGCACGCCGCGGCGGCGACGCAGCGCGTCGGAATCAGTGTCGCGGTTGAGCCTGTGGTCGAGAAAGGCTATCAGCCTGCCGAACCAGGTGACGGGATGGCCGACGGCACGGAACAGCCAGTCCGGGTAACCCAGGATGCGTTCGATGGCCAGCGACAGGAAAGCGATCAGGATCGACATGAAGCTTTCTGATGGAGCGATTACTGTGGTGGATCACGGTGGATCCCTTGGCCGGGCGAGGGCGCTCTTCCCTCACGCGCCACAACCTTTCGTCGATCTCTCGACAGGTATCAATCCGCACTCCTACCCGCTTTTCGAGCTGCCCGCCACCGCCCTGTCACGATTGCCGGAGGCCGCGCGCCTGCGTGAGCTGGCCAGGGTCGCGGCCGGCGCCTATGGCGCGCCTTCGGCCGAGAATGTGGCGGTCGCCCCGGGCACGCAGATCCTGCTGCCGCGCGTCGCCTCGCTGGTCAGCCCCGGCAAGGCGCTGGTGCTCGGGCCGACCTATGCCGAGCATGCCAGGGCCGCCGCGATTGCCGGCCATGCGGTGGCGGAAGTCGACGATTTCGAGGCGCTTGCCGGAGCCGAAATTGCGATCGTCGTCAATCCCAACAATCCCGACGGGCGAGTCGTGTCGCGGGAAAGGCTGCTTCGGCTTGCCGAGACATTGCGCGCCATAGGCGGTCTGCTGGTCGTCGACGAAGCCTTCATGGATGTCGGCCCGCACGCGGAAAGCCTGGCCGGCGATGTCGGGTGGGGCGGCATCGTCGTGCTGCGCTCGTTTGGCAAGTTCTTCGGTCTCGCCGGCCTGCGGCTCGGCTTCGCACTTTCCGATGCGGTGACGGTCGAAAGGCTTGAAACGCAATTCGGCCCTTGGGCGGTCGCCGGCCCAGCGCTCGAATACGGCATCCGCGCGCTTGCCGACAGCGGCTGGCAGGCCGACATGCGGCGGCGGCTGGCGCAGGATGCGGCGCGGCTCGATGCGCTGCTTTCGCGCTTTGGCGTTGCTGTCGCCGGCGGCACGACGCTGTTTCGCTATCTCCGGCTTGCCGATGCACCGGGGCTGTTTTCGACGCTCGGTGAGCGCGGCATATTGCTCAGGCATTTTTCCGAGCGTCCCCAGGTGCTCCGCGCGGGGCTGCCTGGAAGTCAGGAGGAATGGCAGCGGCTCGAATCGGCGCTTGCCGACTGGCACGCACGGCGCGACGATGGGTCGAAGGAGATCGCGCCATGATCCATATCTGTTCGCTGGCAAAGCTTGAGGAGACGGTGGCCAAAAGCGGCGCCGAGCGCGTGCTGTCGCTGCTCGCTGCCGGCACCGAGGTGACGCGGCCGGCCTCAATCGCGAGGGAAAACCACCTGCATCTGGTCATGCACGACATCGCGGTGGCGCAGGACGGCATGACCATGCCCGGCGAAGGCCATGTGCGCAATCTGCTCGATTTCGCCCGGAAATGGGACCGCGCCAAACCCATGGTCGTCCATTGCTATGCCGGCATCAGCCGCTCGACCGCCTCGGCCTATATCATTGCGGCGGCGCTCGCCCCGAAGCGCGACGAAGTCGAACTTGCGCAGACATTGCGGAAGCTTTCGCCCTCGGCGACACCCAATCCACGGTTGATCGCCGTCGCGGATGCTCTGCTCTCACGACAAGGCCGCATGATCGAAGCGATCGAGGCGATCGGACGCGGCGCCGATGCTTTTGAGGGTACGCCTTTCGTGTTGAAGATCGACGGCTAAGGCGGCCCGCTATGCCAGCCAGTCGGCAAGCTTCGCCTTGCGCACATCCTTCAACAGGGTGATGAAGCCGTCGGCCTGATGCTCCGCCGTCAGTCGGCCTTTCTCGGCCGCGGCAATGCTGGCATCGCCGACCACGCCGTTGGGGTTGAGATCCCCAGCGATCCAGGCGAAAGCGTGCGTTCCGGTGTGGCGCAGCAGCGCAAATTCGGTTTCGGCGCGGGCGACCTTGGAGGCGAAATTGTCGGCCTTGGCCATGTCGACTAACTCCGGGCGAAAATGCAGCATCAACGAGGTCTCGACGTCGCCGCCATGGATGCCATGGCGGTCTTCCAGCTCGGTGTACATGCCGGCGGGGCGGCCGAAGCGCTGCCAGCTGGTCTTCACCGCCAGCATCCTCTCACGCACGCGCAGCTCGCGCGTGACGATGCCCATGATCTCTTCATTGCCGCCATGCGAGTTGACGACGATCAGTTTCCTTACGCCTGCGCGGGCAACGGACAGGCCAAGCTCGGTCCAGGCATCGACCAGGGTGGCCGCCGGCAGGGTGAGCGTGCCCGGCGCCTGCAGATGCTCGTTCGACTTGCCGACCGTTTGGACCGGCAGGATGCGGATGTCGAGATCGCCGGGCAGGCGGGCGATGACCGTCTCCAGCATGCCGTTCATGATCGAGGTATCGGTTGATACAGGCAGATGCGGGCCGTGCTGCTCGATCGCCGCCACCGGCAGCACGGCAATCGTCGCCTCCGGATCGATCGCGGCGTATTCGGTGGTCCGGTAGTCGCCCCACCAAACGCGTCTGTTTGCAACGGTCATGTCATGCCTCTTGACTGTGAGGGAGACCTAGCGCGCCAAACGTCGCCTGTCGATCACCCAGCCGCAATCGCCTCGACCTCGACGTTGAACTCCGGCCGCGCAAAGCCTGACACGATCATCAGCGTCGAGGCGGGCGCGGGGCTGGCAAACAAGCGGTCGCGGACGTCCATATAGGGCCGCAGAAAGGCGCGGTCGGTGACGTAGGCGTTTATGCGCACGATGTCGCCTAGCCGCAGCCCGGCTTCAGCCAGAATCGCCGCTATGTTTTGAAAGCAGAGCTCGGCCTGCGCGCCGGCATCCTCGGGGATCTGGTCGTCCGCCGTGATGGCGACCTGACCGGAGCACAGAACCAGCCGCTTGCCTGGCGGCACCTCGACGCCGTGGCTATAGCGGGCGAAAGGCGACTTGATCGACTTCGGCGCGAGGTATCTGAACATGGCAATCTCCTGTCTGCGAGACCAGCCTAAGACGTGACCGATAGTACGTTCAAGATGTGGTGCATGGCACAAGGGCGATTGTGGACAGGCGTCCAAAAAATAGGCACGATGCCTCCCGCACAGCATGACCCGTCCGGTGTTGGCAGTGACTGCCGCGCAAGCAGGCGGCCCGGGCGGTGGCATGTGTCTTGCTTCTTGGATCAATGGTGTCGAGCCCGGCGCGTGACGCTCCGGAGCCAACAAAGGGTGGTGTCGATGTACGGAAAACAGAAGATTTCAGCGCTTGCGGTCGCGCTGCTTGGAGCCGGCACGTTCGGCGCGGCAGCAAACGAGAAGGTCACCTTCGGCACCAACTGGCTGGCCGAGCCCGAGCATGGCGGCTACTACCAGGCCGTCGCCGACGGCACCTACGCTGCATGTGGCCTCGACGTGACGATTTCGCAGGGAGGTCCGCAGGTCAGCGGGCGGCCGCTGCTGCTGGCCGGCAAGCTCGATTTCTACATGGGCGGCAATCTGCTGTCGGCCTTCGACGCCGTCCAGCAGGGCATCCCGATGCGCGTCGTCGCCGCCGATTTCCAGAAGGACCCTCAGGTCATCATGTCCCACCCGGGGCAGGGGCTGGACAAGTGGGAGGATTTGAAGAACGCCGACCAGTACATTCTCGGCGACGAGGGCGTCCAGACCTTCTTCCAGTGGATGGTCATCGAACTCGGTTTCGATGCCGCCAAGCGCGTGCCCTACACCTACAACACCGCTCCATTCCTGGCCAACAAGAAGTCGATCCAGCAGGGTTACGTCACCTCGGAGCCTTTTGCGGTCAAGAAGGAAGGCGGCTTCGTGCCCAACCAGTTCCTGCTCGCCGACTATGGCTGGGACACCTATTCGACGACGATCGAGGTGATGCAGGACACGATCGACAAGCGGCCGGAGGTGGTCCAGTGCTTCGTCGATGGCTCGGCCAAGGGCTGGTACAACTACCTCTACGGCGACAACAAGGCCGCCAACGAGATGATCAAGAAAGACAACCCCGACATGAGCGACGAGCAGATTGCCTTCTCGATCGAGCAGATGAAGAAGTTCGGCCTGGCCGATTCCGGCGACACCGAAAAGCTCGGCATCGGCGCCATGAACGAAGACCGGATCAAGAGCTTTTATGACAAGATGGTCAAGGCCAAGGTCACGCCCGAGGGCATCGACATCAAGAAGGCCTATACGCTGGCCTTCATCAACAAAGGTGTCGGAATCGAGCTGAAGAAGTAATCGTGAAGCTGGAAAAGATGGCGCAGGCGCCCATGACGGCATCGGGTGAAGGCCCGATGCTGCTGACGCTGCGCCATGTCGGCAAGGTGTTTTCCAATGGCGTGACTGCATTGAGCGACGTCGATCTCGCCATCCGCGAGGGCGATTTTGTCAGCCTGCTCGGGCCGTCCGGCTGCGGCAAGTCGACGGCGTTGAGGCTGATCGCGGGCCTGTCGACGCCGACATCCGGTCAACTCGACTGGGGCGGTTCGATCGACCGCGCCAATATCGGCTTCGTCTTCCAGGAACCGACGCTGCTGCCCTGGGCCGATGTCTTCGACAATGTCTGGTTGCCGCTCAGGCTGAAAGGCGTGTCGCGTGCCAAGGCGGCGCCGGTGGTGACGGAGATGCTGGAGCGGGTGCACCTGACCGGCTTCGAGAACGCCGTGCCGCGCGAGCTTTCCGGCGGGATGAAGATGCGCGTCTCGATCGCACGCGCCATGGTGACGAAGCCGCGCATTCTGCTGATGGACGAGCCGTTCGCCGCACTCGACGAGATCACCCGCTTCAAGCTCAACAACGACCTTCTGGAGCTGTGGCAGGACGAGCGCTTCACCGTCGTCTTCGTCACCCACAGCGTCTTCGAAAGCGTGTTCCTGTCCAACCGCGTCGTCGTCATGGCGGCGCGGCCGGGCCGCGTCCATGCCGAGCTTGCCATCGACGCCTCCTATCCGCGAGACGAGGTTTTCCGCACTTCGCCCGATTATGCCGCGCTCTGCCGCCAGGCCTCGGACATCCTGGTCAACGCCATCAACACATCAGCCGGACCGCACCATGACGGCCATTGACCAGAATGCCGCAACGCTCGACGCGGAAGAGGCGGGCCGCGTACGCCAGGAGCGGCTGGAGCGGATCGGCCGGTGGGTCTTGCCTTTGGCGATCATGATCCTGGCGATCTGGCTGTGGGACCGCATTTGCGTGTGGAACGCGATCCCGCAATATATTCTGCCGCGCCCCGGCGTGGTGCTGTGGACGCTCTATAGCGATGCCGGGCTCCTGTTCTCCGCGCTGCTGGTCACGTTGCGCATAACCTTTCTCAGCCTGCTGCTCGCGGTCGTCGGCGGCGTCGGACTGGCGGTGCTGTTTGCGCAATCGAAATGGGTGGAGATGTCGTTCTTTCCCTTCGCCATCGTGCTGCAGGTAACACCGATCGTGGCGGTCTTCCCGCTCATCAACATCTATGTGGACAACCAGACGGTGAAGCTTTTGCTTTGCGCCTGGATCGTCGCGTTCTTCCCGATCCTGTCCAACACCACGCTCGGCCTCAATTCGGTCGACCGCAATCTTCGCGACATGTTCAAGCTCAACGGCGCGACGCGCTGGCAGCAATTGCGCTATCTCAGACTGCCGGCGGCCATGCCGTATTTTCTAGGAGGCTTGAAGATCGCCGGCGGTCTGTCGCTGATCGGCGCCGTGGTGGCCGAGTTCGTCGCCGGCGCGCAGGGACAATCCTCAGGGCTCGCCTCGCGCATCATCGAGGCCGGCTACCGCCTCAACGCGCCAAGGCTTTTCGCGGCGCTGATCCTGATCTCGCTCACCGGCATATTGATCTTCCTGGTGCTGTCGCTGGTGTCGCATCTCATCCTGCGCCGCTGGCACGAGAGCGCGCTGAAGCAGGAGCGGTAGGGTGACGAGGTGAGCGAGACGTTGGCGCGAAGCACCCCCCTTTGGCCTGCCGGCCATCTCCCCCTCAAGAGTGGAGATTGGACGTCATCCGGGATTTCGCCAATTATCGACGTTGGAAGACGGGTGCTGCCGGCAAAGCTGCCAATCTCCCCCCTTGAGGGGGAGATGCCCGGCAGGGCAGAGGGGGGCGGTCCTTGATACCGACCTCTGGCTCGTACCATCTCACCAACGTCCGCCTTCACCGGTCGCTGACATCAGGTCTTGCCACCACTTACGATACTGACGGCTTCGCGCTGGCCGACATCGCCGTCGCCGACGGTAAGCTCTCCAGCATCGCCGCGCACAAGAAATCAAAAGCGCCAGCCACCGCCATCGACCTTGCCGGCCGCATCGTGCTGCCGTGCTTCGTCGACTGCCACACCCACATCGACAAGGGCCATATCTGGCCGCGCAAACCCAATCCCGACGGCAGTTTCATGGGCGCGCTCAATGCCACCGGCGCCGACCGTGCAGCGCGCTGGAGCGCCGAGGACGTGGCGCGGCGCATGGATTTCTCGCTGCGCTCGGCCTACGCGCACGGCACCAAGGCGCTGCGCACGCATCTCGACAGCGTGCCGCCACAGGAGGAAATCTCCTGGCCGGTGTTCGAGGCGATGCGGGAGAAATGGCGCGGCCGCATCGAATTGCAGGCAGCCTGCCTGCTCGGCATCGAAGGCGTGCGCGACAGAAAGTGGTTCGAGAGGCTGGCCAAGCGCGTGGCTGCGGCCAAGGGCGTGCTCGGCGTCGTCACCTATATGGTGCCGGATCTCGAAGAGCTTCTCGACAAGGTGTTCGCCGAGGCGAACAGGCACGGGCTCGATCTCGATTTCCACGCCGACGAGACCGACGACATCGCGGCGATATCGCTGAAGAAGATCGCCGAGGCGGCACTGTGGAACGGTTTTGAGGGCAACATGCTGGTGGGACATTGCTGCTCGCTGGCGCGCCAGCCGGATCTCGACGTGCTCGATACACTCGACAAGGTGGCCAAGGCGCGGCTGGCGGTGGTGTCGCTGCCAATGTGCAATCTCTATCTGCAGGACCGGCGTGCCGACCAGACCACGCCACGCTGGCGCGGCGTGACGCTGCTGCACGAGATGAAGGCGAGGGGCATCCCGGTCGCGGTCGCCTCCGACAACACCCGCGATCCGTTCTATGCCTATGGCGATCTCGACATGCTGGAGGTCTACCGCATGGCGACGCGCATCCTGCATTTCGATCATCCGGTCGGCGACTGGCCGCAGACGGTGGCGGCGACGCCGGCCAAGGTGATGCGGCTCGACGGTGTCGGGACACTGGCAGCAGGTGGCAGCGCCGATTTCATCGTCTTCAAAGGGCGGAGCTGGACGGAATTGCTGTCGCGGCCCGAATCGGATCGCATCGTCGTGCGCAACGGCCGAGCGATCGACAGGCAATTGCCCGACTATGCCGAGCTCGACGAACTGATGGTGGAATGATGGATGTTTCGGCGCTCAAACGCGATCTCGACGGGATAAAGCTCGACGACAATCCGGCCATCGTCCAGCAGAAGAGCCGCGACTTCTACTGGTACAGCCCGGTGCTGAAGCAGCAGCTCGACCACGTCACCGGCGACCTGATCGTGACGCCCAGGAACGAGGCCGAACTGATCCGCGTGCTTGCCGCTTGCCACCGTCATGGCGTTCCGGTGACGCCGCGCGGCAGCGGCACCGGCAATTACGGCCAGGCGATGCCGCTGTCGGGCGGCGTGGTTTTGAACCTCGCCGAGATGAACGAGATCAAGGCCATAGCGCCGGGCCGCGTCGTCACCGGGCCGGGCGCGATCCTCGCCGACATCGACAGAGCGACGCGCGCGCATTCCGGGCAGGAACTGCGGCTGTCGCCGTCGACCTACAACACCGCCTCGATCGGCGGCTTCATCGCCGGCGGCTCGGGCGGCGTTGGCTCGATCAATTTCGGCGGTCTGCGTGATTTCGGCAATGTGCTGCGGCTGCGCGTCGTCACCATGGAAACCGAACCGAAGGCGCTCGAACTCACCGGCGAGGATTTGCACAAAGTCACCCACGCCTATGGCACCAACGGCATCATCACCGAGGTCGAGATGCCGCTGACTGCAGCCTATGAATGGATCGACGTGATCGTCGGCTTCGACGCTTTCATGCCGGCAGCCCGCTACGGCAACGCGCTGGCACGCCAGGACGGCATCCTGACCAAGCTGATCACGCCGATCGCCGCGCCCGTGCCGCAGCTCTATTTCAAGCGCCACCAGAAGTTCTTCCGGGACGGGCAAAGCATCTGCGTCGTCATGGTTGCCCGGCATGGGCTAGACGCGTTCCTCGCCTTCACCCGCCGCGCCGGCGGCGAGGTCATCTTCAATGCCGCGACGGCCACGGACGAAGAGAAAAAGGGCCTGCCGCCGGGCTTCGAGCTGGCGTGGAACCACACCACGCTCAGGGCACTGCGGGTCGATCCCGCGATCACCTATCTGCAATCGCTCTATCCGTTTCCCAACCAGCTGGCGCTGGTGGAGAAGATGGACGCGATGTTTCCGAACGAGGTCTTTTCGCATCTCGAATTCGTGCGCCTCGACGGCAACATCACCTGCTTCGGCCTGCCGCTGGTGAAATTCACCACCGAGGCGCGGCTCAACGAAATCATCCGGCTGCATGAGGAGAACGGCTGCCCGATCTTCAACCCGCACCGCTACACGCTGGAAGAGGGCGGCATGAAGCAGACGGATGAAATCCAGCTCGCCTTCAAGCGCGAGACCGATCCGCAAGGCCTGCTCAATCCCGGCAAGATGATCGCCTGGGAAAATCCGGATTACGACTATCGCTCGGGCCGGACTTTTTTGTTCAAGGGTTTGCAGAAAGCAGAATGAGCAGAGGTTTGAGCTTGAGCACCCCCCTCTGTCCTGCCGGCACAGGCCCTACGCTGCCGCTTCGGGCGTTCGTCGTTTGGAAAGCCAAGCAATTGGCTTCCCATCGGCTTCGCCGACCACTTCTCACCCCCCGCAAGGGGGGAGATTGGCAGCCTGAACGCCGCGGCCAATCTGACACGCTGACAATTAGTGAAAGCGATGCGGCAGTCCGATCTCCCCCCTTGCGGGGGAGATGCCCGGCAGGGCAGAGGGGGGTGCCTCGCGCCCACCTCGCAAGTATTTCCCCATGAAAGTCCTCGTCCTCTACGCGCATCCGGTGGAGACCAGCTTCAATGCAGGCCTGCACCGCACCATCGTCGAGCGGCTGACGGCGGCCGGCCATGAGGTCGACGATTGCGATCTCTATGCCGAGGATTTCGACCCCAGGCTGACGCGCGGGGAGAGGCTGGATTATCACAACCAACGCAGCCCTGCGGACCCGGCCGCGCCCCATGTCGAGCGTTTGCTGCGGGCTGAGGCGCTGGTGCTGTCATATCCCGTCTGGAACTACGGCTTCCCGGCCATCCTGAAAGGCTTTTTCGACCGCGTGTTTCTGCCCGGCGTGTCGTTCAAATTGGTCGACGGCAAGGCGCGGCCTTCGCTCCACAACATCCGCAAGCTGACCGCCGTCACCACCTATGGCGGCAGCCGGTTCCGCGCCATGCTGATGGGCGATCCGCCGCGCAAATTGGTCAAGCGGATGCTGCGCGCGACGATCAGGCCCGGCGCCTCGGTGTCCTACCTCGCGCATTATTCGATGAACCTGTCGACCGAGAAGACCCGCGCGGCCTTCATGGCCAAGGTCGCGGCCGGGATGGATGAATTCTGATGCGCGTGCTGGTGGTCTATTGCCATCCGGTGCCCGAAAGCTTTTGCGCCGCCATCAGAGATGCCGCAGTCGATGTGCTGAAGGCACGCGGCTGGGAGGTGCGGCTGCTCGACCTCTATGCGGAGAAATTCGATCCGGTGATGGGCTGCGAAGAGCGACGCGCCTACAATGAGCGGGCGCCGGAGGATCCGGCCCTAAAACCGCATTTCGAGCATCTCGCCTGGGCTGAGGCGATCCTGTTCATCTATCCGACCTGGTGGTACGGGCTGCCGGCCATGCTGAAGGGCTGGCTCGATCGGGTCTGGGCGACCGGTGTCGCCTTCAAGCTGGGCAAGGGGCGCATCACGTCGCTGATGACACATGTCACCAGGGTCGGCGTCATCACCACCTGCGGCGCGCCGACCTGGTGGAGCGTCGTCGTCGGCCAGCCCGGCCGCAAGACCTTGCTGCGCGGTATGCGCGCGCTGTGCGCCCGCCGCTGCCGGACGTTTTTCCTGGCGCACTACCTGATGGACGCCTCCACGCCAAGGACGAGGGCGGCGTTTCTGGTGAAGGTGCTGGCGAAGCTGGAGCGGTTTTGAGCTTCTTCACCCTCCCCCTTGTGGGGAGGGTCGCGCAGCAAATGCCGCAAGGCGGCTTTTCCGAAGCGGGGTGGGGGGTCTCGTAGGGCGCACCCCCCCACCCGCTTCGGAAAAGCCGCTTCGCTCCGACTGCGAGCCGACCCTCCCCACAAGGTGGGGTAAAAAGGTGCTACATCCTCGTCCGTTCCGCCTTGGGATCGTACATCGGTTTCAGCGATGCTTCCGCCGGAAAGCGCTCGCCGGCGATCTCGATCTCATAGGACGAGGCCAGCACATCCGCCTCGCTCTCGCCCTGGCAGGGCACATAGCCCAGTCCGATCGCGCCGCCGAGATGGTGGCCGTAATTCCCCGATGTGATCGGGCCGACGATCTTGCCGTCGCGCAGGATCGCCTCGTTGTGGAAGAGCAGGGGTTCAGGGTCTTTCAAACGGAACTGCACCAGCCGGCGCGACAGGCCGGCTTCTTTTCTCTTCAGCACCGCATCGCGGCCGATGAACTCGCCCTTGGCGGTTTTGACCGCAAAGCCGAGGCCGGCCTCCAGCACATTGTCCTCGTCGGTGATGTCGTGGCCGAAATGCCGAAACGCCTTTTCGATGCGGCAGGAATCCAGCGTATGCAGGCCGCAAAGTTTCAGGCCGACATCGCCGCCGGCCTCGTCGATCGCCTCGAAGACATGAGCCGCCTGGTCGGTCGAGACATAAAGTTCCCAGCCGAGTTCGCCGACATAGGTGACGCGGTGGGCACGGGCGAGGCCCATGCCGATCTCGATCTCCTGGAAGGTGCCGAATGGATTGTTGTCGTTGGAGAAATCGTTGGGGCTGACTTTCTGGATCAGCTTTCGCGCATCCGGACCCATCAGGCAGAGCACGGCCTCAGCTGCCGTGACATCGGTGATGACTACGAATTCATCCCCGACATGCCGGCGCAGCCAGGCGAGGTCGCGTTGCAGCGTCGCGCCCGGCACGACGAGGAAGTAGGCGGTCTCAGATAGCCGCGACACCGTGAGGTCGCTTTCGATACCGCCGCGCTGGTTGAGCATCTGGGTGTAGACGATCTTGCCCGGCGCCACGTCCATATCGTTGGCGCACAGCCTTTGCAGGAAGGCACAGGCGTCGCGGCCTTCGACACGGATCTTGCCGAACGAGGTCATGTCGAACAGGCCGACCTTGTTGCGGACCGCCAGGTGCTCCTCGCGCTGGTTGTCGAACCAGTTCTGCCGCTTCCAGGAATAGCGGTATTCGCGCTCCTGTCCCTCTCGCGCAAACCAGTTGGCGCGCTCCCAGCCGGCGACTTCGCCGAAGACCGCGCCGCGCGCCTTCAGGTGTTCGTGCAGGGGCGAGCGCCTGACATTCCTGGACGTTGCCATCTGCCGGTAGGGGAAGTGATCCGCATAGAGCAGGCCGAGTGTTTCGGAGACACGCTCCTTGAGATACCTACGGTTCTTCTGGAATGGCTGGGCCCGGCGGATGTCGACTTCCCAGAGGTCGAAGGGCGCTTCGCCGTCATTGATCCACTGCGCCAGCGCCATGCCGGCGCCGCCGGACGAGACGATGCCGATGGAATTGTAGCCGGTCGCCATCCAGTAGCCCGACAGCTCCGGCGCTTCGCCGAGATAATAGCGGTCGTCGGGGGTAAAGCTTTCGGGGCCGTTGAAGAAGGTGTGAATGCCGGCGGTTGCCAGCATCGGCATGCGGTTGACGCCCATTTCGAGGATCGGCTCGAAATGCTCCATGTCCTCCGGCAACTGGTCGAAGCAGAAATCCTCGCGGATGCCGTCCATGCCCCAGGGCTTGGCCACAGGCTCGAAGGCGCCGAGCATCATCTTGCCGGCGTCTTCCTTGTAGTAGGCGCATTCATCGGGAACGCGCAGCACCGGTAGACGACCGAGCCCGGGGATCGGCTCGGTGACGAGATAAAAATGTTCGCAGGCATGCAGCGGGATGGTGACGCCGTTCTGGGCGCCGAGCTCGCGCGCCCACATGCCGGCGCAGTTGACGACGATGTCGGCCTCGATCGTTCCCTGGTCCTCGCCTTGCGCCCACGACACACCGGTGACGCGACCGGCCTTGGTATGGACCTTGGTGACCTTCACATTCTCGACGATGGCGGCGCCACGCTGGCGGGCACCCTTGGCCAGCGCCATGGCGATGTTGGCGGGATCGCACTGGCCGTCGAGCGGCAGATGCACGGCGCCGACCACGTCGGACACGTTGAGATGCGGGTACATCTCCTTGACTTCACCAGGCGAAATCTCGCGCACACCGACATCGAAGGCGCGGGCGAGCGAGGCCTGCCGGTAAATCTCGTGCTTGCGCTCCTCGGTCAGCGCCACGGTGATCGAGCCGACCTGGCGCATGCCGGTGCCGACTTCCGTTTCGGCTTCCAGCTTGACGTAGAGGTCGGCCGAATATTTGGCCAGCCGCGTCATGTTCTGCGAGCCGCGCAGCTGGCCGATCAGGCCGGCGGCGTGCCAGGTCGTACCCGAGGTCAGCTGCTTGCGTTCGAGCAGCACGATGTCGGTCCAGCCGAGCTTGGCCAGGTGGTAGGCGACCGAACAGCCGGAGACACCGCCGCCGATAATAACCGCGCGGGCCTTGGTGGGAATGCTTCTGGTCATGCGGCCTCGCGGCGATAGCCGGATGCGAAGCGGCGCAGGCGTTTTGCGGCTTCCTGAAGCACCGGCTCCGGTTGGCAGAGGCTGATGCGGATGTGGCCGGCAGCGGCCTTGCCGAAGCTGGAACCCGGCATGACGCCGACACTCTCCTGGTCGAGAAAGGCCCAGGCGAATTTCTCGTCGTCGGGCTCGACGGCGGAGATGTCGAGCATGACATACATGCCGCCCTCCGAGCCGTGCACGCTGATATTGTTCATGCCGCGCACGGCGTCGAGCAGGACGGTGCGGCGCGCCGCATAGCGCTCGGCGATTTCCTTGACGCCATAGCGGTTCTCCAGCGCCTCGGCGCAGGCGATCGAGATGAAGGCCGGCAGGCCGTAGGTCGTCACCAGATTGAGATTGGTCAACAGCGTGATCATCTGCGTCGGGCCGGTCAGCCAGCCCATGCGCCAGCCGGTCATGCCGTGGCTCTTGGACATCGAATTGATGACCAGCGTGCGCTCGGCCATGCCGGGCAGGCCGCGCGGCGAGATGTGCTCGCCGCCGCCGAGCGTCCAGTAGACCTCGTCCGACAGCAGCCAGAGATCGTGCTCGCGGCAGATCTCGGCCAGCTCTTCCAGACGCTCACGCGAATAGACGGCGCCGGTCGGGTTGTTCGGCGTGTTGATCAAAATGGCGCGCGTGTTGGGCTTGAGCGCCGCGCGGATCATCTCGGCGTGCGGCTGGAAACCGTCTTCGGCCGGTGTCTCGACGACGGTGAAGCTGGCGCCGGCGGCGCTGAACGTGTTGGGATAAGTCGCGTAGTAGGGCGCCACCACGATAGCGTGGTCGCCCTGGTCGAGAACGGCCTGCACGGCCGCGTAAAGGGCAGCCTGGCCGCCCGGCGTGGCGATGACTTGGTCAGGTGCCGTCTCGACCCCGGTGCAAGCGGTCGAGGCCGCCGCCATCGCCCTGCGCAGGCGCGGAACGCCGGGAAGCGGGGTGTAGTGGTGGTTGCTGCCGCGAACCGCCGTCACGCAGGCTTCGATCGTCTGGCTCGGCGTATCGAAATCATGGTCGCCGACCGACAGCATGATGATGTCCTGGCCGGCCTCCTTGCGGGCCCATGCCTCGGTGTGGACCTCCCAGCCATCTTTGCCCGAAGGCACGATGCCGGAAATGCGCGATGAGGGTCTGGGCATCAGGATACTCCCGAGATTTCGTGGCCGGCCTGTTCGAGCTGATCGCGCAACGCGGCGATGTGGGCAGGGCCGACTTCGCAGCAGCCGCCGACGATGGTGGCGCCAGCGGCGACCCAGCCGAGCGCCTGGTCGGCATAGGCATCCGGATCAAGGTCGTGGCGTGCGTGCAGCACTTCGACCGTTCCGCCATGCTTGAGCGCTTCGACAGAGGTGAAGCCATTGGCATAGGCGCCGACCGGGCCGCCGAGGGCAATCAATTCGGGCAGTGCCGCGGCGATAGTTTCTGGCCGGCAGCAATTCACCAGGCGCGCTGCAACCGTCAGGCCGTCGAGGGCGTCCGCCGCTGCCGCTATTGTTTCGCCGCTGCGCAGCCGCGCCGCGCCGTGATCGGCGAGCGTCCAAGATACCCAGACAGGTTTGCCGCTTTCCGACGCAGCGGTAACGGCCGCACGGCCTTCCTCGGCTGAGGCCATGGTCTCGCACAGGAACAGGTCGACGCCATCGGCCTGCTCTGCGACGATGCGGCGATAGATGTCCAGCGTCTCCTGGAACGATATGGTCAGCGCCGGCGCATAGCTGCCGAACAGCGGTGATAGGCAGCCGGCGATCGCTGCATCGCCTGCCTCGTCGCGTGCCTGTCTTGCCAATTCGATGCCGCGCTTCTGCAAAGGCTTGAAGAGGTCTTCTGCTCCTTCCCGCGCGAGCCGCTCCGGCGTTGCCGAATAGGTGTTGATGGTGATGACGCGAGCGCCGGCCCGGATGAATTCGGCATGCAGGTCACGCACCAGATCCGGCTCGTCGATCAGCACCCTGGCCGACCAGAGCGGCGTCGGCTCGGAGCGGCTGCGGCGGACCAGTTCCTGGCCCATGCCGCCATCGGTGAGAATGACTTTCTTCATGCTCTCAGTCTTTCGTTTTTCGGATCCCACAGCGGCTCGTCTTTCTGCACGACCGCCCTGAAACGATCGCCAAAAATTTCAATCTCGATCGCGGTATCGGGTTCAGCCAGGTCGGCGCGCAGCATGCCGAGCGCGATCGATTTGTCGATGCGATGCCCCCAGCCGCCGGACGTCGTCTCGCCGACGATCTTGCCGTCATGCCAGAGCGTCGACACGGACGGCGCGTCGCAATCGCCTGGGTTTTCGACCACCAGCGTGACGAAGCGCTTCTTCACGCCTTGCTGCTTTTCGTTCTGCAGGGCTGCCTTGCCGCGGAAGTCGGGCTTGTCCCATTTGACGAAGCGCTCGAGCCCGCCCTGCAGGACCGTATAGTCGGTCGACAGGTCGCCCTTCCAGGTCCGGTAGCCCTTTTCGAGGCGCAGCGAATCCAGCGCATACATGCCGAACGGTTTCAGACCGTGTTTTTGTCCCGCCGTCCAGACGGCGTCGAAGATGGCGGCGGTGTCTCCCACCTTGGTGTGGATTTCCCAGCCGAGTTCGCCGGCGAAGGATACCCGCACCAGCTTCGCCCAGCGGCCGGCGATGGTGGTTTCCTGATGCGTCAGCCAGGGCAGCGAGAGATCCGCGCCACAGACCTCGGCCAGGATCTTGCGCGAATTGGGGCCGGCGAGGATTTGCGTCGAATAGTCTTCGGTCCTGTCGGTGAGGGTGAAAGCTGCGTCCTTCGGCAGGCGCGACTTCAGCCATTCGAAATCGTGCCACTGCGCTACCGCCGCGGTGATCAGAGTCATCTGCTCTTCGCCATGGCGCACCACCGACATCTCGGTGACGATGCGGCCTTTGTCGTCGGCGAAATAGGCGAGGCCGATTCGGCCGGGCTTGGGCACCAGGCCGGTGACCTGCAGCGCCAGCCATTCGGCTGCACCAGGACCTTCGAGGTTGAAGCGCGAGAAGCCGGGCAGGTCCAGAATGCCGGCGGCGTCGCGCACCGCCAGGCATTCTTCGCGCACGCGGTGCTGCCACGGCCCGTCGCGGCGGAAGGTGAGTGTTGCTTCTTCCGACGTGTCGTCACCGGGTTGCGCATACCAGGTGGCACGCTCCCAGCCATTATAGGCGTCGAACTGGGCGCCGAGTGCCTTGATGCGATCGTGGATCGGCGACAGCTTGCGGTCGCGCCCGGCCGGCCAGGCATGGCGCGGAAACTGGATGGCGTATTCGTTGCCGTAGATCTCCATACCCTTGGCGACGCTATAGTCGGGGGCGGCCGCAAATGAGGTGAAGCGGCGCGGGTCGCAGGACCACATGTCCCATTCGGTCTGGCCTTGCGTCACCCATTCGGCCAGCACCTTGCCGGCACCGCCGCCCTGGGCGATGCCGAAGGTGAAGACACAGGCCTCGAACGCATTGGGAACGCCGGGCATCGGACCGATCAGCGGATTGCCGTCCGGCGCGTAGGGGATCGGCCCGTTGATCACCTTGGACAGGCCGGCAGTGCCCAGGATCGGCACGCGGGCTACGGCATCGGCAAGGTAGTGCTCGAGACGGTCGAGATCGTCGGGGAAGAGCTGGAAGGAAAAATCCTCCGGCATCGGGTCGTGGTGGGTTGCCCAATGCGCGCGGCAATTGCGCTCATAGGGGCCGAGATTCATGCCGTTCTTTTCCTGGCGCAGATAGTAGGAGGTGTCGACGTCGCGCAGCAGCGGCAGCTTCTTGCCCTGCTCCTTCGACCACGCCACCAGTTCGGGGATTTCCTCGAACAAGATGTACTGATGGCTCATCACCATCATCGGGACGTCGCGGCCGAACATTTTGCCGACTTCCGCGGCTCGGTAGCCGGCGGCGTTGACGACGATCTCGCAACGGATCTCGCCTTGCGGCGTCTCGACAACCCATTCGTCGTTCTCGCGGCGCACACCTGACACCGGACAGAAGCGGACGATTCTGGCGCCCATGTCGCGCGCACCCTTGGCCAGTGCCTGCGTCAGCTGCGCGGGGTCGATGTCGCCGTCGTTTGGATCGTAGAGCGCACCTTTGAGGTCATGCGTCTCGATGAAGGGATAGCGGCGCTTGACCTCATCAGGGCCGACAATGTCGATGTCCATGCCCTGGTAGCGGCCCATGCCCTTGGCGCGCTGGAACTCCTGCATGCGCTCCTTGGTGTGGGCGAGACGGAGCGAGCCGGTAACGTGGTAGTTCATGGGATAGTCGACCGCGTCGGCGAGACCGCGATAAAGCTCGGTCGAATAGCGCTGCATGTTCATCAGCGACCAGGACGACGAGAAGGTCGGCACATTGCCGGCGGCATGCCAGGTCGAGCCCGATGTCAGCTCGTTCTTTTCAAGCAGCACGCAGTCGGTCCAGCCCGCCTTGCACAGATGGTAGAGCGAAGAGGCGCCGACGACACCGCCTCCGATGATTACCACGCGCGCCGTGGTCGGCAAACCGGCCATATTCTTCTCCCAAACCTGAAGCGCGCTGCGCTTCTATCTTTTTGCTTGACGCATGTCGTTTCCCAAAACCGCTGCACACTTTGGGCGACATGCATTCAATAAACAGGCGGCGAAACCACCCAGATGATTACGGCCGGCTCGGTGCCGGGATTGCGCCAGCGGTATGGCTTGCGCTCGAAGCGGAAGGAATCCCCTTCGCCGAGCCGGTGCCAGACGCCTGCTATCTCGATCTCGAAAACGCCAGAGGCGATGTAGCCGGCTTCCTCGGTCGGCCGCAGCTGCTCGCTCTTCATCTCGGCGCCCGGCGCGAAGATCGAACGCACCATCTCGAAACTACCGCCGAGATCGGGCGACAGAAGCTCCTCCACCAGGCCGGATTCGCTTGTGCCAAGCGTGCGCCGGCTGCCGGCGCGCACGACAACGCCGCGCTCCTTTTCGATCGGCACGTCGTGGCTGAAGAACAGGCTGAGCGGCACGCCGAACAGATCGGCGAAGGCCCTGAGGTCGCCGAGCGAAGGAATCGACAGGCCGCGCTCGACCTGGCTGACCCAGCCGACAGAGCGGCCAAGCTTCAGCGCGATCTCAGCAAGCGTCAGCCCACGCGTCTTGCGGAGCGCACGGATGTCGCTCGCCAGCAGGCGCTCGTCGGGTCCCTGCAATGTTTTGGGGATAGCTGGGGGCAAAAACGCTCACTTGATGAAAATCTGGAAACGAATTTCATCAGAGCTCATGTCCGTGAAAAAATCAAGCGAATTTTCATGGGCACACAAGATTTGCTTGCGCGATTTTGGAGGTTCATGCAAAGGCTCTGGCACGAGCGGCGGGTGTGGGAATGCGGGTCGGCGACCAAGGATTGAAATCTGCGCAAGGTCTTCTCCGATAGCCGGTTCGGCTTTCGAAGTGTGCGCAAAGGGACGGCCCATGCTGGAAAAAAATGGCCTGGCAGCGCAAAACGCGGCTGTTGTCGACGAGGCGATCATCTCGCGCCGTTCAGTGCGCGCCTTCCTGCCCGACATGGTCGATGACGAGACGATCCGAGCCATTCTTGGCGTCGCCGCGCGCGCGCCTTCGGGCACCAATATGCAGCCCTGGCGGGTCTATGTCGTCAAGGGCGACGTCAAGCAGCAGATCACCGATGCCATCCTGAATTCCGGTATCCGCGCCGAAAAGGCCGATTGGGACGAGTATCGCTATTACCCCACCCAGTTCTTCGAGCCGTATCTCACCCGCCGCCGCGCCAACGGTTTCGGGCTCTATGGGGCACTCGGCATCGGCCGCCGCGAGGTCGACAAGATGCGCGCCCAGCACGACCGCAACTTCGTCTTCTTCGATGCGCCGGTCGGCATGATCTTCACCATCGACCGGCGGCTGAACCAGGGCTCGTGGATCGACTACGGCATGTTTCTGCAGAACATCATGGTGGCGGCGCGGGGCAGGGGCCTGCACACCTGCCCGCAGGCAGCCTTCGCGCCCTATCACCGGCAGATAAGGCCAGTGCTCAACATTCCCGACGAGGAGATCGTCGTCTGCGGCATGGCGCTCGGCCTCGAGGATACGTCGAAACCCGAAAACGATTTCCGCACCGACCGCGTGCCGCTGGAAGAGTGGGTGACGTTCAGCGGCTAGGCCTCGGCTACCGGGGCCTTATTCCACGTTCATCTGCGCGCCATGGCCGCTGACATGGGCACCGTCCTGCGGTGTCAGTCTGAGATAGGCGATCAGCGCGCACAACGTGATGACGCCCTCGACCACGAACAGGATGCGGAAATCGTTGGTCACCGCCGGCCTGCCGCCAGCCAGGAACGACAACAGCGCCGCCGCCAGGCCGACGCTGATCGCCACCCCCAACTGCCACAGTATGTAGTAGAGCGCGCTGAAGCGGGCGAGCTGGTCGGGCGCGATGTCGGAATAGGCGAGGTTGCCGGTCGACGCCCACTGCGCCGAGCGCAGGACACCGAAGGCAAAGATATAGGCAAGCACGATCCAGACCGGCGTGGTTGCCTCTATCAAGGCGAAGCCGGCTACCATGGCAGCAACGATCGGCGTGTTGACGACCAGCACGCGGCGAAAGCCGAAGCGGTTGAGCAGGCGCGGCATGAAGACACGCATGATCAGCGAGCCGATCGCGGCGACGAAGGTCAGCGACCCCGCCTGCACCGCGCTCATGCCGAAGCCGAGCTGGAACATCAGCGGCAAAAGGAAGACGACAGAGCTCAGGCCGATCGTGTCCAGTCCGCCGCCGGTGAGGAAGGAGATGCGAAAGGTGCGGATGCGCAGGAGCTTCAGGTCAAGCAAAGGGTTGCGGGCGCGCAGGCAGTAGAAGGAAGCAAGCGTCAGGATGATGATCGCCAGCGCCAGCTCAGCCGCAATCATGCTGCCGGCGGCGTCTTTGGCCGCAAGCGAATCCATGCCGAAGACCAGCAGGACCATGCCGCTGCCGACCAGCAGGAAAGCCCGGGAAATCGAACGGCGTGCGCACCGGTTTGGTAACAGTCGGAAACAGCGAGGCGGCAAGAACGGCCGCCGCCAGCGCGAACGGCACGTTGATGAAGAAGATCCAGCGCCAGGAGATATAAGTCGTCAGCGCGCCGCCGACCAGCGGGCCGACCAGCGGTCCGGACTGGCCGGCCAGCGAAATATACATGTTGATCGTCAGCGTGCGGCTGCGCGGGAAGGTCGACAGGATGACGACCTGGCCGAGCGTCCCCATCAAGGCGCCGCCGAAGCCTTGCAGCGCGCGGGCGCCGACCAGCGTCCAGATGTCGTTGGACAATCCGCACAGCGCCGATGACGCGGCGAACACCAGCAAGGCGAAGCAGTAAACGTTGCGCAAGCCGAAGCGGTCGGCGGCCCAGCCGCCGAGCGGCATCGAGATGATCAGGCTGGCGACATAGACGGTGATCAACAGGCCGAGCTGGCTCGGCGGCCGGCCGAGGCTGTCGCTGATGCCGGGCAGGGCGGTGACCACGACATTCTGGTCGAGGCTCGTCATGAACACACCGCAGGCGACCGTCAGCGGCAGCAGGAGCAAGGCTCTGGCCGACACATCGGCGCGATCCGTGGCGCCGGCGGATAGTTCTGCGGTCATGGGGATGTTCGAACCAAACGACGATGCCGACTCTGAGACGGGAGCTTTTTGATCCCCTGGGCCGGTTGGGCCACGTTCCCCACCATGGGCTTCCATTGGAGCATTCTCTAGCGGCAGAACCGGCTGGCCTTGAGGCCAGAACGGCTGTCGGCCCTACTGAACCTCGTAGCCGACCTCCTCGCTGGCATGGCAGAGCGCCTTCCAGAACGAGCGGGCGAAGGAGCGGAAGACATAGATGTCGAACTGGTCGGTGCCGGTGCGCTGGATCTGCGCAAAGACGTCGTGATGGGTGGTCGAACGGCCGGAGCCGATCGGGAAGGCGGGCAGCGCAAAGTCGATGGCGAAGAATTTCGCCAGCACCCATTCGGCCTTAGGGCCGGCGATGCGGATAGCGGTGCGGCCATGCGACAGGTCGGTGATCGTGCCGATTGCCGGGGTTACGTCCCCGGCAAAACGCGTCGCCAGGCCCTCGGCATCGTCGACGGCGGTGAATTTTCCAGGCGCGAAACCGAACGCGGCCTTGCCGTCCTTGGCAACGCCGCCGCCGGCGCCATCGGGCAAATCTAGGCCGGTGACCTTGCGGATCGCTTCGATCAGCTGCTTTTCCGCGCCCGGCCATGCAGCCAGCTGCAGAATCGAGCCTGGCCTGATTTCGGTCAGAATGACATCGACGCCATGCTCGAAGTTGCCGTGCGAACCCGGATGGAACACCGGCTCGAGCGGCGAGAGCCGCTCGGGTGGCTGGCGTTCACGTAATTGGCGCTCAGCCATGCATGCGGCTCCCGTCCGGGTCGTAGAAATGGTTGGAGACGATTTCGACCGGCCCGAACCGCTTGCGCAGCGGATCGGAGACGAATGCCCGGGTGCCATGGCGCGCCTTGCCGCCCTCGACCAAAGCCAGCGCGATGTGCTTGCCCAGCGCCGGCGAATAGCAGCAGGCGATGATGTGGCCGATGGAATCGTGCGGATTGGCTTCGTCCAGTTCCTCGACGAGGTGGGCTCCGCCATTGAACGGCCGATTGTCGAGCGAGACTAGGCCGACCAGCTGCAGCCGCTCGGGCGCGATCAGGCCTTCGCGGTCCATCATCGCCGAGCCGATGAACGGCTTCTTCTTCGACAGCATCCAGTCGAGATGCAGGTCGCGCGCCGTAGTGCGCCCGTCAATCTCCGCGCCGGTGACATGGCCCTTTTCGATGCGCATCGTGCCCAACGCCTCCAGCCCGTAGGTGACCAGGCCGAACGGCTTGCCGGCTTCGATAAGGGCTTCCCAGACATGGGTGCCGTAGCCGGCGCCGCAATAGACCTCGAAGGCCATTTCTCCGGAGAAGGACAGCCGGCAAATCATCACCGGCACGCCTGATATCTCGCCGCGCACGATGCCCATGAACGGCAGGGCTGTGTTGTCGACCGCGGTGCCGGTGACACAGGCGGCGAGGATGGCCCGCGCCTTCGGCCCGCCGATGGCCGCGCCCGCCCATTCGTCGGTTACCGAGGTGACGTGCACTTTGAGCTCCGGCCAGATGACGTCGAGGAAATATTCCAGATGCTGCATCACCTTGCCGGCGTTGGCCGTGGTGGTGGTCATCAGGAAGTCCCGTTCGCCGAGCCGCCATGTGGTGCCGTCGTCGAAGGCCAGCCCATCCTCGCGCAGCATCAGCCCGTAACGGGCCTTGCCGACGGGGAGGGTAGAAAACATGTTGGTGTAGACGCGGTCGAGGAATTCACCGGCATCCGGTCCCTGCACGGCGATCTTGCCCAGCGTCGAGACGTCGACAATGCCGGCACTTTGGCGCGTCGCCCTGGCTTCACGGACATAGGCCTGCTCGACCGTCTCCCCGGCAAGGCCGTAGATCATTGGTCGATACCAGAGGCCAGCGGAATACATCGTCGCGCCATTGGCGAGGTGCCAGTCATGCATCGGCGTCAGCCGCTCCGGCTTCAGATCGCCGAAACGCTCGGCAGCGAGCGAGCCAATCGACACCGCGGAGTAGGGCGGGCGGAAGCGGGTCGTGCCGACTTCGGGGATCGGCTTGCCCAACGCCTCGGCCATGATGGCGAGACCCGGAACGTTGGAGTTCTTGCCCTGGTCGGTCGCCATGCCGAGCGTGGTGTAGCGCTTCAGGTGCTCGACCGAGACGAAGCCTTCGCGATGCGCCAGCCGCACGTCTTCGGCGGTGACATCATGCTGGAAGTCGACGAAGCTTTTGCCTTTCGCCTTGATCTCGAACACCGGAGCCGGATCTGGGTTTCCCGGGGCTGCTTCGACATCCGGCAAGGCTGCCGGCGCAGCCGCTCCGCCCGCTGCGGACAAGCCGGCTGCGCGGCCCTCAGTGATTGCTTCGATGGTCGAGAAGCTTCCGTTGAAAGCACCCGCACCAATCCATTGCTGATTTGGCCAGCGCTGTTGCGTTTGCTTTGGCGGCAGGAAGGCCTGGCGGGCAGGATTCCACTCGGCTCTCGCGCCAGCCTGGCTGGCGAGGTGGATGGTCGGCGACCAGCCGCCCGACATCAGCAGGCTATCGGCGTGGATGCTGCGGGCGTCACCGCTGAGCGCGCCCGAGGTCATGTCGAAGCGCTGCACCTTGAGGCCGGAGAGCGCCTTGCCGCCTTCGGTGGCGACCACGGCATGGCCGGAGAGGATTTCGGCTTCGGCCTCGGTGGCGAGGCTGCGCATTTCGGCCGAAAGCTCGGGGCGCACATCGACGATGGCGACAATAGCCGCCCCGGCCTTCCTCAGCGCCAGCGCCGAGCGATAGGCGCTGTCATTGTTGGTGAACAGCGCGATCCTGTCGCCGGGCAGCACGCCATAATCATTGGCGTAGCGCTCGGCGGCATGCGCCAGCATGACGCCCGGCCGGTCATTGCCGGGGAACACAAGCGGCCGCTCGAAAGAGCCGGTGGCCAGCACCACCGTCTTGGCGCGGATCGCCCAGTAGCGATGGCGCGGCTCGCCCTTGCCGGGCGTTTCCTTGTGGTCGGTGACGCGCTCGAGCGCGGCTAGCGTGTTGCCGTCGTAATAGCCCCACACCGTGGTGCGCGGCAGCAGGCGGACCGTGTCATGGCCTTCGAGCTGGCTGACGGCGCGCGCCGCCCAGTCGGCGGCCGGCGCGCCGTCGATGGCCTCGCCGGACCAGTTGGCCGAGCCGCCGAAACGCGGCTCGAGTTCGGCCAGGATGACGCGCGCGCCCTGGTCGGCAGCGGCCTTGGCGGCTGACAGGCCGGCCGGGCCGGAGCCGACCACCAGCACGTCGCAAAACGCGTTCATACGCTCGTAGCGCGAGGTGTCGGCGGCAATACCGGCGCGGCCCAGGCCGGCGGCGCGGCGGATGAAATGCTCGCAGAACATCCAGAAGCGGGTGCCTTTCAAGGGGCCGAAGACAGGGCCCATGAAGGTCTTGTAGTAGAAGCCGGCGGCCAGGATCTTGCCGCCGAGCTGGTTGACGGCGTTGATGTCCCAGGCGAGCGAGGGAAAGCGGTTCTGGCTGACGGCCACCAGCCCGTCATAGATCTCGACCATGGTTGCGGCGATGTTGGGCTCGCGCACTTCGCCGCGCAGCACCGTCACCAGCGCGTTCGGTTCCTCGACGCCGGCCGAGAGCAGGCCGCGCGGGCGGTGGTATTTGAACGAGCGGCCGAAAAGCGTCACGCCGTTGGCAAGCAGCGCCGAGGCCAGCGTGTCGCCGGCATGGCCGGTGTAGGGCGTGCCGTCGAAGGTGAAGCGGATGGTGCGCAGCCGGTCGACGCGGCCGCCGGTCTCGGTGCGGCGCGGGCTCACGACTTGCCTCCGGCTTTGTGCCGGGCGGCGGCATTGTGGTCGCCGCGGGCGAAACCGGTGCTGGAAATCTCATGCGTGACCGTGTTGCGCACCATCCTCAGATGGGTGCGGCAGCCGCCGGAATGCTGCCAGATCTCATTGTGGTCGCCGGCCGGGTTCAGCCGATCGTAGACATAGGCGTTCCAGGCGTCGAGGTCCTGCGAGTTGGGCTGCGGGCGCTCGCGGTTGCCGTCGCCCTGATAGGTGAACTCGATGACGTCGCGCGGGCCGCAATAGGGACAAGTGATAAGCATTTGTTTGAACCCTAATGCAGCCGGGGCGTTGCGCCCTGGCCCTTGTCGTCAATCACTAGGCCGCGATAAAAACGGTCGAGCGTGAACGGCGCGTTGAACGCGTGCGGTTCGTCTTTGGCGATGGTGTATGCGAAGCACCAGCCCGAGGCCGGCGTCGCCTTGAAGCCCCCATAGCACCAGCCGCAGTTGAGATACATGCCGGGCAGCGGGCCGGTGGTGATGATCGGCGAACCGTCCATTGACATGTCGCAGACGCCGCCCCAGGAGCGCAGCATGCGTACACGCGCAAGGCCGGGAAACAGCGCCAGCATCTCGCTCATGACCTCGTCGACGATGGGCAGGTTGCCGCGCTGGGCGTAGCTGTTGTAGCCGTCGATGTCACCGCCGTAGACGAGCCCGCCCTTGTCGGACTGCGACATGTAGAAATGACCCATGCCGAAGGTCAGCACCGTGTCGACGAAAGGTTTCAGCGATTCGGTGACGAAGGCCTGCAGCACATGGCTCTCGATCGGCATCCTGTCGATGCCGGCAAGCTGCATCACCCGTCCGGTGCTGCCGGCAACGGCCACGGCGACTTTCTTGCCGCGGATCTCTCCGCGCGTCGTCTGCACGCCGGTGATGCGGTCGCCGTCGCGCAGGAAGCCGGTGACCTCGCAATTCTCGACGATGTCGACGCCGCGTCGGTCGGCGCCGCGGGCATAGCCCCAGGCAACCGCATCGTGACGGGCGGTGCCGGCGCGCGGCTGCATCAGGCCGCCGACGATGGGAAAGCGCGCGGAGGCCGACATGTCCAGCGCCGGGACCAGGCGCGCGATCTCGGCGGTGCTCATCAGCTCGGCATCGACGCCGAGATGGCGCATGGCGTTGCCGCGCCTTGCCAGGTCGTCGAACTGGCCCGGCGTGTGAGCCAGATTCAGGCAGCCGCGCTGCGAGAACATGACGTTGTAGTTGAGGTCGTGCGAAAGGTTCTCCCACATCTTCATCGAATGTTCGTAGAAGCGGGTGTTGGACGGCAAAAGGTAGTTGGAGCGCACCGCCGTGGTGTTACGGCCGACATTGCCGGAACCCAGCCAGCCCTTTTCCAGCACCGCGACATTGGTGATGCCGTGCTCCTTGGCCAGATAGTACGCCGTCGACAGGCCGTGGCCGCCGCCACCGATGATGATGACGTCATAGGAAGCCTTGGGGTCGGGCTTGCGCCAAGCCGGCTTCCAGTCCTTGTTTCCCTTGAGCGCGTTCGTGAGAAGCGAAAGGGCTGAATATTCCGCCATTCTTCATGTCATCCCTAGAGCATGATGCCGAAAAGTGTGAAGCGGTTTTCGGACGACATCATGCTCTATATCTTTGATTTTTAGAGCCGGATGATTTCATGTCCAACAGACCTGAAGCCATCCGGCTCGGGTGCGATGCGGCAGACTATAGAGCAGGCGGCGTGCGCAAAGCCAAGATTGCGCCATGGCTTTTCGACTGGCCGACTCCCGCAAGGCGCCCAACTGTCATGACTTCGCCACGACTTGCCCCACGGGATGAGCGTCTCTATCAAGGACCGCTTTAGAAGCGGCCTTTGCCGCCCTTTGAGTCGCCACCATCATGTCTTTTCGCTTCTTTCGCCTGATCTTGGTCCTCGCGCTCGTTGCCTTGGCGCCGCATTCGTTCGGCGCGATGGCGCAGGGGCTTGGCCAGGCGCCTGCCGGGCTGGTCGCCGACCAGCAGAAAATCCTGCAGGGTTTGACGACGAAAACCGACGCTCTGGAGAAGAAGGTCCAGGAGGACGGCGTCGACGACACCACCCTTGTCGAGATCCGCCTGCAGTTGGAAGAGCTGTCGCGCGCTGCGCTGAACAGCGCGCTGGCGTTTCGTTCGCGGCTGGGAGAGATCAATTCGAGGCTCGAGCAGCTTGGCGCCCCGCCGGCTGCCGGACAGCCCCCTGAACCGGACATCGTGACCGGCGAGCGCCAGGCGCTGGCGTCGGAAAAGGCGGAGATCAACGCCGTCATCGCCGGGGCGCAGAACCTGTCGATTCGCATCAATTCGCTGATCGAGAAGATCGGTAATATGCGCAGCGAGCTGTTTCGCAGCGGCCTAACCAAGCGCTATGTGCTGTCCGATGCACTGAGCCCCCAGGTGTTTTCCGACGCAAGGGACGAATACGCCAACTTCTACAGGGCGGTGTCATCGTGGCTGAGCTTTGCCTTCAAGTTCAAGTTCCAGGCGATGCTCGCGGCGACCCTCATGGCGCTTGCTTTGGCGGTGGTGCTTCTGGTCGGTGGGCGCCGCCTGTTTGGGCGCATCTTCGAGCCCGACGCGTCGGTTGAAGATCCGACATATCTCAGTCGCCTGTCGGTGGCGTTCTGGTCGACTTTGCTGCCGACGCTGGCGGTCAGCGCCTTCCTCGCCTCGACGGTGTTCCTGTACAACTACTACAATGTGCTGCGCGGCGACATAGGCGTTTTCCTCAACGCGCTGGCAGCCGTCATCGCCATAGTGTTCTGTGTCAACCGCCTGACCAATGCGGCTCTGTCGCCCAGCATGCCGAACTGGCGCCTGATCCAGGTCGAGACCGGCCCGGCGCGTTGGCTGGTGCGGCTGACGACGGCCATGGCAGTCGTCATCGGCATCAACAATTTCCTGTCGATCGTCAACGACAAGATGGGCTCGCCCCTGTCGCTGACGGTGGCCAGGAGTTTTGTCGCCACCGTCATCGTGGGCGTCATCCTGATCCTTATGGCGCTGCTGAAGCCTTACAAGGACGCCGACGGGCGCTGGCGCCCCTGGCCGGCCTGGCTGCGCTACACCTGTGTCGCGCTCGGCCTGTTCACGATTGCGGCGGCACTGTTCGGCTATATCGGTCTTGCCATCTTCGTCTCGTTGCAGGTCGTGGTCACCGGCACCATCCTGCTCACCGCCTATATCGGCTTCCTGTCGGCGCGCGAGATCGGCGAGGAGGGTGGTTTCGCCGGCACGTCCATCGGGCGCTGGCTGAAGACCAATTCCAGCTATGAGGACACCGCGCTCGACCAACTCGGCCTCGTCGTCAGCGTCGCCATCAACCTGATGATCGTGCTGGTGTTCCTGCCGCTGATCCTGTTGATGTGGGGCTTCCAGCCCGGCGATATCCAGGCCTGGGGCTATAAATTGGCGACAGGCGTCACCGTCGGTTCGGTGACGATTTCGGTCACCGGCATCCTCACCGGCATCGTCGTCTTCATCATCGGCTATTTCCTGACCCGCTGGTTCCAGGGCTGGCTCGACGGCTCGGTAATGGCGCGCGGCAAGGTCGATACCGGCGTGCGCAACTCGATCCGGCTGGCGGTCGGCTATGCCGGCGTCGCGCTCGCTGGGCTCGTCGGCATCTCGGCGGCGGGCATCGATCTCTCCAATTTGGCGCTTGTTGCCGGCGCACTTTCGCTGGGTATCGGCTTTGGCCTGCAGAATGTCGTGTCCAACTTCGTGTCCGGCCTGATCCTGCTCGCCGAGCGGCCGTTCAAGGTCGGCGACTGGATCGTCGCCGGCGACACATCAGGCACGGTCAAGAAGATCAGCGTGCGCGCCACCGAAATCGAGACCTTCCAGCGGCAATCGGTGATCCTGCCCAATTCGAATCTCATCAACAACGCCGTCGGCAACTGGACGCACCGCAACAAGCTCGGACGTGTGGAGATCAAGGTCGGGGTCGCCTATGGCAGCGACGTCAAGCGGGTACACGCGGTCCTGCTTGAGATTGCGCGCGGCCATGCGCTGGTGCTGAAGAACCCGGAACCCTTCGTGCTGTTCACCAATTTCGGGCCGGCAGCACTCGAGTTCGAGATCCGCGTGTTCCTGGCCGATGTGCTGAACGGCGCCATCGTTCAGAACGATATTCGCTTTGCCGTTCTCGATGCTTTTGACGCCGAGCACATAGAAATCCCCTCGACGCCGCGCGCCGAGGTCAAGGTCAAGAAGACCGACGCATGGCCGATCGACGACGACAAGATCGAGGTCGAGTTCGCCGAGAAGGAGCAGGCGGAGGCCAGAGCCGCCGCCGAGGCGAAGCGGCTGGCCAAAACTGGTCGCAAGGCCCGCAAACCCGATCCCAGCTAAGGCCCCAAGCTCCTCCCAAACCAATTGCGGCATGAATGCGGCATTCAGTTGCGGTTCAGCTTGCATCTCATATAAGCTCACATGCAAAGGCGAGAATGCCTTGCGAAATGCAACAGAGGCGGTGTGGAAACACCGATATTGCAAAATGTGGAAGTCGCTCGTCGTCGCCATCGCTCTTACCGCAGCGAGTGGCTCGGCCTTTGCCGCCAGCGCGGTCAACAAGGATGCTGAGACCCGTACGCTGATCGTGACGGAAGGCGGCGGCAAGACGGAGCTGGCGCTGGCCGCCGGCGAAACCGTGGAATTCTGCCCGAACGGCTGTTTCGTCACCTTGCCCAATGGTGACCTCGAGGCCCTGACCGGCTCGGAAACGGTCGAAATCTCGGGTGGCGTTGCCCGCATCAAGTAAAGTCGGCAGGCAAATGTAGTAGAGGCCGGGCAATGCCCGGCCTTTTATTGTCCGCGATAGCGATTGCTTAACAATGACGCGGGAAATATCATGGCGCCTACCGGCTGCAACCGTGCGTTTTAACGTTCACTACGCCGTTCCGCCGCTATACCGGTGCGAAGACGCCGAAGCACGGCGCAACGGCTATGAATAGGGCAGAACGGATATGGATGCGCGGTCGGACAAGAACGCAATCCCGCTTGCGGTCGACCTCGACGGCACGCTGATTGCGACCGATCTTCTTTGGGAAGGCCTGTTCATCCTGCTCAAGAAGAATCCGCTCTATGTTTTCCTGGTTCCATTCTGGCTGGCCGCCGGCCCGGCGCGGCTGAAACAAGCGATTGCCGACCGCATCGACATCGATCCGGCCTCGCTGCCCTATCGCGAAGCGCTGCTGCAGCGGCTGCGCGCCGATCATCGCGACGGACGCAAGATCGTGCTGGCGACCGGTACGCCACGCAAGTTCGCCGAGACGATCGCCGCGCATCTGGGCGTCTTCGACTATGTGCTGGCGACCGACGGTCCCCACAACATGACCTCGGGCCGCAAGCGCGACGCGCTCATCGCCGCCTATGGCGACGGCGGTTTCGACTATGCCGGCAACAGCCGGCACGACCTCAAGGTTTTCGGAGCCGCACGCAACGCCATCGTCGTGGCGCCCGACCGCCATGCGAAGCGCTGGCAGGCCGCGCATAGCGCCGAAAGGATGCCGGCGCCGAAAAGGACATTGAAGACATTCGTCAAGATGCTGCGGGTGCATCAGTGGCTGAAGAATTCGCTGATCGCGGTGCCGATGGTGCTGTCGCATGAATACTTCAACATCAACATGATCTGGCAATGCCTGCTGGCGTTCGTCTCCTTCAGCGCCGTGGCTTCCGCCATCTACATTCTCAACGATTTCTTCGACCTTGCGCTCGACCGCAAGCATCCGACCAAACGCAACCGGCCTTTCGCCAGCGGCGCTTTGTCGATCCCGTTCGGTCTCGGCGCGATGGCGGTGCTGCTGGCGATCGGCATTGCCGCCGGGCTTCTGTTGCCGATCGAGTTCCTGGGCGTGCTCGCCGGCTATCTGGTGGTGACCACAGCCTATTCGCTGTCGTTCAAGCGCATGCTCCTGGCCGACGTACTGACGCTGGCCGGGCTCTACACGGTGCGTGTGCTGGCAGGTGCTGCGGCGACCGGGGTCGAAGTCTCGTTCTGGCTGCTCGCCTTCTCGATTTTCTTCTTCCTGTCGCTGGCGCTGGTGAAGCGCTATGTCGAACTGCGCACCACAGCCATTCCGGTGGGCGAGCGCATTGCCGGTCGCGGCTACCGCATCGAAGATCAGGAGATCGTCGCCCAGGCAGGAATGGCGTCGGCCTTCTCCTCGGCGCTGGTGCTGGCGCTCTACATGGACAGCGTCGCGGTACGCGAACTCTATCCGCATCCCTGGCTGGTCTGGCCGCTGGCGCCGATCGTGCTGTATTTGACCATGCGGGTCTGGATCCTGGCGCGCCGCAACGAGATGAATGACGATCCGGTCATCTTCATCATTCGCGACTGGCGAAGCCAGATCGTCGTGGTGATCGGCGCCGCCCTTCTGGTCGCGGGAGGCTGGTAGGGCATGGCCGGCGAACGGTACCGGAGTTTTGGCCTCGCCACGCCGGCCGCAAAGCGAGCCATCGCGGCCGACGATGCCATCGCGCTGATGCGAAGCGGCAAGGCGACAAAGAACGCTCTGCTCGCCTATGGCAATGGCCGCTCCTACGGTGATTCCTGCCAGAACGAGCCAGGTGCGGTCGTGGACATGCGGCCGCTGAACCGCATCGGCGCCTTCAATGCCGAGACCGGCCTGCTCGAGGCGGAGGCCGGCGTGTTCCTCTCCGATATCATTGCGCACACTGCACCTTACGGTTTCTTTCCCACGGTGGTCCCAGGCACCCAGTTCGTCACCCTTGGCGGCGCGATCGCCAATGACGTCCATGGCAAGAACCATCACCGGCGCGGCACTTTCGGCTGCCATGTCGAGTCTCTCACCCTGCTGCGCTCGGACGGGCGGACCTACACCTGCTCGGCAACCGACAATGCAAGGCTGTTTGCGGCGACGATCGGCGGCATGGGGCTGACCGGCCTGATCCTGTCGGCCTCGATCCGGCTGATGCGGGTGCATTCGCTCGATATCGCCGAGAAGGTAACGCGGTTTGCCGATCTCGGCGAATTCTTCGAACTGGCCGAGGCCGCCGACCAGGCCAATGAATATGCCGTCGCCTGGATCGACCAGCTTGCCGGCGGCCATGGCCGCGGGCGCGGCCTGTTGTTGACAGGCAATCATGCCGAGTATGGCTCGCATGCGGCGTCTCGCGCCGGCTCCCGTTTTTCAGTGCCGTTCCAGCCGCCGTTCAATGTGCTCAACCGGCCGTTCCTCACCGCCTTCAACGCCGCCTATCGGTGGAAGAAGGGGCGCTCGCCGGGGCCGAGCCAAACCGGCTACCAGGGCTTTTTCTTTCCGCTTGATGGTGTCGGCGACTGGAATCGGCTGTATGGCCCGAAAGGTCTCTACCAGCACCAGAGCGTGGTGCCGGAAAATGTCGCGCGTCAGACCATGCCGGCGCTGCTCGAGGCGGCGCGACGGGCCGGGCAGGGCTCTTTCCTCACCGTGTTGAAGCGCTTCGGCTCGATCCGCTCGCCGGGGCTGCTGTCCTTTCCGCGGCCAGGCTTCACGTTGACGCTGGATTTCCCCAATCGCGGCGACCGGACGCTGGCCCTGCTCAGCGAACTCGACCGCATCACGGTCGCGGCCGGCGGCGCGGTCAACCCGTACAAGGATGCGCGCATGGGCGCTGATACTTTCGCGGCCTCCTTCCCGAATTGGCAGCGCCTTGAAGCGCTGCGCGACCCGGCGTTCGTGTCCAGTTTCTGGCTGCGGACGGCGAAAAAGCTCAACGTCCGGCCAGGGCGTGTCGAGGCAGCTGAATAGATACAATCCGAATAAGTCCTGGTGAATAGATCGTAAGTTCCGTGGTTTACTCAAAGCATTGTCGTGACTTCATGAAATGTTTGCAGGTTCGTAATAGGACCGTTGCGAGTGGCGGGTGCAAAATATGAAATACATCGTCTTCATTCTGTTCACGGTCATGACCAATGCCGCCGCGCAGCTGATGCTGAAGCAAGGCATGATGTCGCTCGGTCCCATTTCGTTCGAGGGCACCAATCCGCTGTTGAAGCTGTTGCAGGTCGTTTTCAGCCCATGGGTGTTTCTCGGCCTGTGCACCTTCGTCATCTCGATGGCTTCGCATCTCTATGTGCTGTCCAAGGTCGAGCTCAGCTTTGCGTATCCGTTCCTCAGCCTTGCCTATGTCGCGGTTGCGATCTTCGCCTATTTCATCTTCCGCGAGGACCTCAATGCCTGGCGCATTGCCGGCATCGCCTTCATCTGCGTCGGCACCGTGCTGATCGCGCAAAGCGGTCGAGACTTGGGCGGGCGCGGGCATGACGACCAAACCGCTTCCATCATCCCCGACAAGACCAGCGAGATCGTTCGATGAGACATGTTATTTTCGGCGGCGACGGCTTCGTCGGCCGTCATCTTGCCCCGAAGCTTGTGGCCGATGGTGAAGAGGTTGTCGTTGCCGACATCGTCAAGAGCGACCTGACGCACTATCGCAACGTTCGCTTCGTCACCTGCGATGTCACGGATACGGCCTCGGTGGCCAACATCGGATTGAAGGCCGACGACATGGTCTACAACCTGTCGGCCAAAATGCTGTCGCCGATCCAGGTGCGGGCCAAGCGTCACGACTTCTTCTTTCCGGTGAATTTCCACGGCACCGAACACATCATGCAGGCGATGGACAAGGCCGGCGCGTCCAAGCTCGTCCACTACACCACCGACATGATCTACGGCCACACGGTCACCCAGCCGATGACCGAGGAGCACCCGGTCGCGCCGCTCGGCGAATATGGCTGGTCGAAGCAGAAGACCGAGGAGCTCGCCGCTCAATGGCGCAAGCGCGGCATGTCGATCTCGCTGTTTCGCCCGCGTCTCATCATCGGTCCCGGCCGGCTCGGGATCCTGGAAAAGCTGTTCAAACTGATCGACTGGAATTTTCCTGTGCCGATGATCGGCTCGGGCAAGAACCCCTATCAGTTCATCTCGGTGTTCGATTGCGCGGAAGCTGCCCGCGCGGCCTGGAAGGCAGGCGTGCCCAACCAGGCCTATAATCTGGGCTCCCTCAATCCGCCGCCGGTGAAGAAATTGCTGGGCGACCTGATCAAGCATGCTGGCTCGAAGTCGCTGCTGATCCCGACGCCGGGCTGGGCGGTCAAGCGCACCCTCGACCTGCTCGATCTCATGAACATGCCGATCATGGATCCCGAACAATATCTGATCGCCGATGAGGAGTGCGTGCTCGACGTATCCAAGGCCGAGCGCCAGCTCGGCTGGGTGCCGCAATATCGCGACGAGGGCATGCTGATCGCCGCCTACAGCGAATACCGCGCCAAGAAAGACGGGCTTGCCGTCACCGCAAATCATGTCCCCGCCGAATAGGTGGGACGACCAGGAGAACTCCGAAATGACCGTCATGGCCAAGCCTGAGCAGACGAACGCGCGCACCATGGTCGGCGCGCCGGCGTTGTCGCCTACCGCCATCGCCAAGCCCGACCTGATCAGCGTCGAGCAGGCGAAGGCGATGGATGTTGCGCGCATGACCGACTTGTTCAAGGCGCATCTCAATCCGGGCCAGCTGCATTTCATGAAGCTGCTCGGCTTCCACAAGATCAAGATCGAGCGTGCCGAAGGCATGTTCTACATCGACCAGAACGGCCGCAAGATTCTCGACTTCTTCGGCGGCTTCGGTTCGCTGGCCTTCGGCCACAACCATCCGCGCATCCTGGAGGCCCGGCGCAAATTCCAGGAGGAGAAGCGCCAGGAAATCGCCATCGCCTTCATGTCGCAATATGCATCGGCCCTTGCGCACAACATCGCCAAATGCTCGCCCGGCGATCTCGACATGGTGTTTCTGGGCTCGTCGGGTTCGGAAGCGATGGAAGCGGCGGTGAAGCTCGCCGAGCGCGCCGCCGGGCCGAAGAGGCCAAAAATCGTCTACGCCGAGAATTCCTTCCACGGCAAGACCAAGGGCGTGCTCGGCATTACCGATGGCCAGCTCTACCGCGCGGACTTCAAGATGGCTGAGAACACCGTTCGCATTCCGTTCGCCGATATCGAAGCGGTCGAGCGGCTGTTCCGCTCCGACCCGGAGGTCGGCGTCATAGTGCTTGAGACAATCCAGGGCGGCGGCGGCATCATCCAGGCAGAGGCGCAATACTGGCAGAAATTGCGCGCGCTCTGCGACCAGTATGGCGTGCTGTGGGTGGCGGACGAAGTGCAGTGCGGCTATGGCCGTTCGGGACGCTTCTATGCCTTCGAGCATTATGGCGTCGTGCCCGATGTGACGGCGCTGGCGAAATCGCTCGGCGCCGGCAAGGCGGCGGTCGGCGCGATGGTCGCCCGGCGCGAGGTCTATATGAAGGCCTATGGCACGCCGAAGACGGCGATGATCCATGCCATGGCCACCTTTGGCGGCATGGGCGAGGCCTGCGTCACCGCGATCGAGGGCATCAACGTGCTCTATGATGAGGGGCTGATCGACAACGCCGCCACTACCGGCGACTATCTGCTGCAGCGCCTGCAGGCGCTGAAGGAGAAGTACCCGAAGATCATCAAGGATGTGCGCGGCAAAGGCTTTATGGTCGGGCTCGAGTTCCACGACTTCTCGCAGACCTTGCCGATGGTGCTACGTCCGATCGTCAGCGTCCTCGACGACAAGCTGAAGGGCTCGCTGTCGGGCTTCGTCGGCGCGCTGTTGCTGCGCGACTATGACGTGCTCGTCGCCTTCACCGAATACAACCGCAACGTCATCCGTCTCGAGCCGCCGCTGATCTGCCAGCGCGAGCATGTCGACCATTTCGTCGATGCCTTCGATAGCCTGCTGTCGCGCGGCATCGTGGGGATCGTGAAGGATTTCGTCAAAAGCCAAGTCCGTTAAAGAAGTCCGTTGAGCGAAGTCCCGAGTCCGACAATGCTGAGCAAGTCTCCCGCCCCGCAAAACACACTCGACCGGCTGACCGCGGCCGCTCTGGCGTGGGGCGAGGGGACTTATGCGCGATGGGCCGCGCCAATCGGCGCGATCGCGTTTTCGCTCTATATCCTGCTGACAGCGTTTACCGCCTGGACGATGCCCGATGCCAATTGGGACATGCTGCCTTATCTCGCAATCGCCGAGGAGGGCGCTTACCCAGATGCGCAGGCGCTGCATGACTATGCCTACACGACGGTCCAGGCCGGCGTTTCGGCCGCCGATTACAAGGCGCTGACAGACGATGGCGGCGGCTTCCGCAGCCATATGGCGCAAAATGCCGCCGACTTCCACTCGCTGCTTGGCATGTACCGGATCAAGTTCCTCTATGCCGAGATGCTGTCGACGATGAGTTCGGTGATGTCGCCGGTCGAGGCGATGCGGGTGCTGCAGGTGGTCTCGGTGCTGCTGTTCGGGATGATCACGCTGCTGTGGCTGCGAACCGAAGGTGCGCTGGCGCTGGCGCCGGTGGCCGGCGCGGTACTGATCATGGCCGATTTCGGCGACGCGGCGCGCGCCTCGACTCCGGATCTGATGTGCTCGGCCCTGTTCCTCGGCGGGCTGTTTGCTTATGTGCGCGGCCGCGAGGCAGCGACCGCTTTCCTGCTTTTCATGGCCTTCATGGCGCGGCCGGACAACATCGTGTTCCTGGCCATTTTCGCCGTGCTGCTGCTGGTCTTCCGGCAGCGGGCGTGGGGCGCGCTGGCCGGCTTTGCCGCGTCCTTCGTCGCCTATTTCGCGATTTCGCACTGGGCCCAACATCCCGGCTGGTGGCCGCATCTGTGGTTCTCCAGCATCGAGCAGCACTACAATATGGATGGCTTCGAGCCGCCGTTCTCGGTTGGCGCCTATCTCAAGGCGTTTGCCGCATCCTTCATTCGCGCCATCAGCATCAACAGCTGGGTCGGGGTCTCGGTTCTGGCGCTGGCCGCGTGGTTTGCGCTCGGCCGCGCCGGCTTCCGGCTCGATCGTCGCGCCGGCATCCTGCTTGCAGCACTGGTGCTTGGCGTGCTGGCGAAATTCACCGTCTTTCCGATCCACGACACCCGCATCTACTTCCCGAACCTTCTGCCGCCCTACCTTTTGCTCGTCGGCCCGATCATGGCGCTGTGGGCGTCGGCAAGCCTGAATGGAAGGCGGCCCATCGCCTTGCAGGCCATACCTGGAGATAAGCCATGAGTTCCATTTCCGGCCTGGCGCGCATCGCCCTTTCGCTCGGCCTGCCCGCTGGTCTGCTGGATCGCGGGCCGGCGTTGCGCGGCACGAAATTCCTGGCCAAGGCTGCACTGAAGGCGCGGTTCAGCAGCGGGCAACCCTTCCAGATGGTCAATGTCGGCGCTTGCGACGGCGCGCTGTTCGACGACGTCACGCCGTGGCTGCACCGCATTCCGCGGGCGCGGGCCGTGCTGGTCGAGCCGATCCCGCACAATCAGAAGCGGTTGCGCGCCAACTATCCCGACACGGAACGCTTCGTCATCGAGCCGGTCGCGGTGACAAAAATCAAAGGCACGATCACCGTCCACACTTTCGATGCCGCGGCACTCGAGGCCGGCACGCTGCCGATCGAGTTCATCGGCTGCTCGTCGGTCACCGACACCAATCTGATGTCGGGCAAGAATGCCTGGGGCGAGGCCGACGTAAATTTCAACAAGTTCGCGCCGCACCTGAGGGATATCGAGGTGCCGTCGGACACGCTGCAGACGCTGCTCGACCGCAACGGCATCACGCATATCGACGCCTTCCTGGTCGATTGCGAAGGCGCCGACTGGATCGTCTTCGAACAGCTCGATCTCAAGCGCTATCGTCCGGGCATGATCAAGGTCGAGGTCGGCGCGCTGCCGGCCGCCGAAATCGGCCAGGTCGTGGTCAAGCTGAAGACATCAGGCTATCAGGTCGGCTTCCAGGCCGAGGACATCTGGGCCTTCGCCTGAGATAGATCGCCACTGGCGGCACGCCGGCGCGCCGGGTCGCGTCGCATCCGCGACGTGTCGCAAACAGGCGGTAGCTGCATCCACGTCCTCTGCATATTGTGCGCCATTCGAACGGGCGCGGACGCGTCGCTTTATCCCCTTGGAGTCGCGGGCAATGGCAGAGTTTCCGAAACAGGCGAAGGTCGTCATCGTCGGCCTGGGTGGCATTGTCGGCGCGTCGATCGCGCATCATCTGATCGAGCGCGGCTGGACCGACATTGTCGGCATCGACAAGTCGGGCATCCCGACCGATATCGGCTCGACCGCGCATGCCTCGGACTTCTGCTACACCACGAGCCATGATTTCCTGTCGTGCTGGACGACGCTCTACTCGATCGATTTCTACGAAAAGATGGGCCATTACGCCCGCATCGGCGGTCTCGAAGTGGCGCGCGTCGGCGACGACAGCCGCATGGACGAGATCAAGCGCAAGATCGCCTCGGCCAAATCCTTCGGCACCCGCGCCCGGCTGATCGAACCGGCCGAGATCAAGGAAAAATTCCCGCTGATCGAAGAGTCCATGGTGCAGGGCGGCCTGTGGGATCCGGACGCCGGCCTGGTCATCCCGCGCTCGCAGACTGTCGCCGGCAAGCTGGTCGACCAGGCGGAAGCGTCGGGCAAGTTGAAGTCCTTCGCCAACACGCCGGCCAAATCTCTCATCGTCGAGGAGGGCCGCATCAAGGGCGTCGTCACCGACCGCGGCACGATCATGGCCGATTATGTCATCGTCTGCGCCGGCATCTGGGGCCGGCTGATCGCCGAGATGGTCGGCGAAGACCTGCCGGTCATGCCGATCGACCATCCGCTGACGTTCTTCGGGCCTTACAATCAATTCGCCGGCACCGGCAAGGAGATCGGCTGGCCGCTGCTGCGCGACCAGGGTAATTCGGCCTATATGCGCGACACCGGCGACCCCAGGACCGCCGAAGGCGGCCAGATCGAATGGGGTTACTACGAAGAGACCAATCCGCGTCTTTGCCATCCGCGCGATTTGCTGGAAAAGGATCAGGCGCGGCTGTCGCCGTCGCAGCGCGATCTCGACATGGAGCAGATCCTGGCGCCGCTGGAGCGCGCCATGGAACTGACGCCGATCCTGGGCGAACTCGGCTACAACGAAAGCCATTCCTTCAACGGCCTGTTGCAGGTGACCGCCGATGGCGGCCCGTCCATGGGCGAGAGCCAGAAGGTGAGGGGCCTCTGGTACGCCGTCGCCATCTGGGTCAAGGACGGCCCCGGCATGGGCAAGCTGATCGCCGACTGGATGACGGACGGCCGCACGGAAATCGACCATCACGCCATCGACTATGCGCGCTTCTATCCGCACCAGACGAAAGAGCAGTTCATCTGGGATCGCTGCACCGAGACGGCGATGAAGGTCTACAATCCGGCGGTGCATCCGCGCGAGCCGTTCTCCAAAGGCCGCAACATCCGCCGCTCGCCGTTCTGGGAGCGCGAGAAGGAGCTTGGCGGTTACTTCATGGAGCTGGGCGGTTGGGAGCGCGCGCATGGCTATGCCGCCAACGAGCATCTGCTGGAGAAGTATGGCAACCGGGTTCCCATACGTGAGAACGAGTGGGACAATCGCCATTTCTGGCGGGTGTCCAATGCCGAGCACCTGGCGATGAGCGAGGATTGCGGCATCGTCAACCTCTCGCATTTCTCGATGTACGACATCGAAGGGCCGGATCATGTCGCGCTGCTGGAGTGGCTGTGCGCGGCCAAGATCGGTGGCGACAACAACATCGGCAAGGGTATCTACACCCACTTCCTCGACGAGGAAGGCATGGTGCGCGCCGACTTCACCGTCATCCGCATGGCCGACCGCTGCCGTCTGATCGACGGTGCCGACGCCGGCCCGCGCGACTTCCGCTACATGCAGCGCACCGCGCAGGACAAAGGCTTTGACGTCACCATCACCGACGTGACGGAAAAATATGTCACCATCGGCATCTGGGGACCGAACGCCCGCACGACACTGCGGAAAGTGGTCGAAAATCCGGATGGTCTCTCGCTCGAGAACTTCCCGTTCGCGGCGATCAAGCCGGTCAGGATCGGCGGCAAGGACGTCACCGCCTTCCGCATCTCTTATGTCGGCGAGCAGGGCTGGGAACTGCATATGCGTTACGAAGACGGCCTGGCCGTTTGGGACGCGCTGCGCTCGACCGGGGTCATGCCGTTCGGCGTCGAGACCTATGCCAACACCCGGCGCATGGAAAAGAGCCTGCGCCTGCAGAACGCCGACCTGTTGACCGAGTACAATCTGCTCGAGGCCGACCTTGCCCGACCGAAGGTCAAGGAGAACGATTTCTGCGGCAAGGCAAAACATGTCGAATACCGCGCCCGCGAGCACCAGCCGGCGATCCTGTGCACGCTGGTGATGACGGAAAACGTCGATTCGAAGGGTGTTGCCCGCTATCCCGTCGGCATCATGCCGGTGATGGATCCGAAGACCGGCGAGACGCTGGTCGACGAACTCGGCCGCCGCTCCTTCACCACATCGATGGCCTACGGCCCGACCATCGGCAAGAACATCGGCCTCGCCTATCTGCCCTGGGCCCATGCCCAGGAGGGCCGCAAGTTTGCCATCGAATATTTCGGCGAGACCTACCCGGTCGAGGTGGCTGCCGTCGGCTACAAGCCGCTCTACGATCCAGAGAATCTGAAGCCGAGGAGTTGAGCTTCATCGGTTCCAACCAACATATCGAAAAGCCGGCACCTCGCCGGGCTTTTTGCTTTGTCAGCAGCCGGTTTTCGCTTACCTTCGGGTATGTCTGCTTTTTCTTGCGCACGACATTTCCTTTCAGGCAGCGCCGCGCTGGCGCTGGGGCTCTGGCTGGTGCCGCCGGTTCAAGCCGCCGAGCCGGTCGACGTCGAGCTGGTGCTGGCCGTCGACGTGTCGCTGTCGATGTCGCCGGGCGAACTTGAAATCCAGCGTCACGGCTATGCTGCTGCGCTGACGCACGACAATGTTCTGCAGGCCATCGCCGATGGCGCCTACGGCAAGGTCGCCGTCACCTATGTCGAATGGGCGGGAGCGACCACGCAGCAGGTCGTCGTGCCGTGGACGGTGATCGCCAGCCGGGCCGATGCCGAGCGGGTGGCCGCGCAGCTTTCCGCCCATCCGCCGGCCAGCGCCCGGCGCACCTCGATTTCTGGCGCGCTGGAATTCGGCAGCGATCTGTTCGCCGAAAGCGGTTTTCAGGGGACAAAGCGCGTCATCGATATTTCCGGCGACGGGCCCAACAACCAGGGCGCGCCCGTCGACATCACCCGCGACGCGGTGGTCAAGCAAGGCATCATCATCAACGGCCTGCCGCTGATGACGCGCGGCGGGTTCGGCGGCGCCTATGACGTCAACAATCTCGACCGCTACTACAGCGACTGCGTCATCGGCGGTCCCGGATCCTTCATGATCCCGGTCAATGACTGGACGCAGTTTCCCGAAGCCATCCGCCGCAAGCTGGTGCTGGAGCTGGCCGGCGCCGCTTCGCCGCAACGGGCGCGCGAGGAGGCCGGGCATCCGCCGGTGGTGCTGGCGCAGGACCGGCCGACCGACTGCCAGGTCGGCGAAAAGATGTGGCGCGACCGCAGCTGGATGTTCGATGCCCGTTAGCGTTCGCATCATCACGCTGCCGTGAAGGGCCGGTTTCATTGACAAGCCCATGGGCGTCTGTGACACAATTCGGCATCCGAAAAAACAAGGGGAACCGACATGAACAAGACCATCGTCGCTGCCGCGGTATTGGCGCTTGCGGCTGCAATATCCGTGCCGGCCGAGGCTGCCACATCGGTCACCATCGGCATCAGCGGATGGACCGGCTTTGCGCCGCTGACGCTCGCCAAGCAGGCCGGCATCTTCGAGAAGCATGGCCTCGACGTGACCCTGAAGAAGGTGCCGCAGGCCAGCCGGCCGCTCGCCATCGCCAGCGGCGATCTGCAATGCGCCGCCACCACGGTCGAGACCTGGCTGGTGTGGAACGCCAGCGGCGTCACCACCAAGCAGATCTTCCAGCTCGACAAATCCTATGGCGCCGACGGCATTGTCGTGCGCAACGACATCAAGACCGTCGCCGACCTCAAGGGCAAGAATGTCGCGTCCTCGGCGCCGGGCACGTCGCCCTATTTCATGCTGGCCTGGGTGCTGAACAAGAACGGCCTGTCGACCAAGGATGTGACCGTCGTCAACCTGGAACCGGATGCGGCGGCGCAAGCCTTCCTCGCCGGCCAGAACGATGCGGCGGTCACCTATGAGCCATTCATCTCGGCGGTGCGCGACAAGTCCGATCAGGGCCACATATTAGCGACCACGCTCGACTATCCGATGGTGCTCGACACGGTCGGCTGCACGCCTGAATTCCTCACCGCCAATCCAGACGCTGCCAAGGCGCTGGCCGACAGCTATTTCGAAGCGCTCGACCTGATCAAGAGCGATCCGCAGAGATCCTACGAGATCATGGGCGCCGACGTGAAGCAGTCTGCTAAAGAATTCGAGGATTCGGCGAAATACCTGAAATGGGCCGACAAGGCGGAGAACAAGCAGTTTTTCACCAAGGAATTCCAGGACTTTTCCAAGACCGCCGGCGAGCTTCTGCTGCAGATGGGGTTGATCAAGGAAGCGCCAGATGTTGCAGCGCTTGCCGATACCAGCGCGGTGGCGAACTGATAGTCGGGCCTTTGACCATCAAGCGGCGGTGCCAGCGCGCCGCCGCTTTCTACCGGGCAACGCGATTGAGCATGGGGACGATTTGACGATGCGGACGATCTGAAGATGCGCCCCTTGCATCCGGTGTCGCCGGGCATTCGAACCGTGCTTGGTATTTCCTTCTTCGTGCTGTTCGTCGCCTTCTGGGCGTGGATCACGCTTGGCGGCCACGTCAACCGCATCTTCCTCGCCGACCCGCTGTCGATGCTGCGGGATGGTTGGCGGCTGCTGGTCGAGGACCGCTTCTGGCTCGACATATTGATCACCATCTGGCGGGTCTTCGGCGGGTTCCTGCTGGCGTCGATCGTCGCCGTGCCGATCGGCATCGCCATGGGCGCCTGGAAGCCAATAGAGGCGTTTCTGGAACCGTTCGTCTCCTTCGCCCGCTACCTCCCGGCTTCGGCCTTCATTCCGCTGCTCATCCTGTGGGCCGGCATTGGCGAGCTGGAAAAGCTGCTGGTCATCTTCGTCGGCTCGGTGTTCCAGATCATCCTGATCGTCGCGGTCAAGGTCGGCTCGACGCGGCGCGACCTGGTCGAGGCGGCATATACGCTGGGCTCGACCAACAATGGCATCGTCAAACGGGTCATCATGCCGGCCAATGCGCCCGAGATTGCCGAGACGCTGCGGCTGGTGCTCGGCTGGGCCTGGACCTATGTTATCGTCGCCGAGCTGATCGGTTCGTCCTCAGGCATCGGCTACATGATCATCAACAGCCAGTCGCGGCTGGCGACAGGGCAGATCATCTTCGGCATCATCGTCATCGGGCTGATCGGACTGTTGTCCGACTTCGCCTTCAAGGCGTTCAATCGCTGGCTCTTTCCCTGGAGCCTGGCATGAGCAAGTTGCTTATCGAAGGCGTCTCGCGAACCTTCGCCGGCGTGCGCGGCGGGCAGCCGGTCAAGGCGCTGATGCCGGTCGACCTTGCGGTCGCGGCCAACGACTTCATCACCATTCTGGGGCCGTCCGGCTGCGGGAAGTCGACGCTGCTCAGGATCGTTGCCGGCCTGGAAGCGCCGAGCGAAGGCCGTGTGCTGCTTGACGGCAAGGCGGTGACGCGGCCGGGACCGGATCGCGGCATGGTGTTCCAGTCCTACACGCTGTTTCCGTGGCTGACGGTGGCGCAGAATATCGCCTTCGGCCTGCGCGAACGTGGCATGGCCGAAAAGGAGCGAGACGGGATCGTCGCTTCCTATGTCGACCTCGTCGGGCTGAAGGGCTTCGAGAACCATTGGCCAAAGCAGCTGTCCGGCGGCATGCAGCAGCGCACGGCGATCGCCCGGGCGCTGGCCAACGACCCCGAAATCCTGTTGCTGGACGAGCCGTTCGGTGCGCTCGACAACCAGACGCGCGGACTGATGCAGGAACTGCTGCTCGGCATCTGGGAGCGGCGCAAGAAGACGGTGCTGTTCGTCACCCACGACATCGAGGAGGCGATCTTCATGGCTTCGCGGGTAATCGTGATGAGCGCGCGGCCAGGCCGCATCAAGTCGGATGTCGCCATCGACCTGCCGCATCCGCGTCACTATACGCTGAAGACCAGCCCGGAGTTCTCGGCGCTCAAGGCGCGGCTGACCGAGGATATCCGCGTCGAGGCGATGCGCACGGTACAGGCGCAGCCCGCCGAAGCCTGAGTGCGTTTCGGATCAGGCCGCCAGCAATTGCTTGCGGTCGACGCGCTCCTGCTGCGGCGAGCGGGCGTAGAGCTCACGGTAGCATTTGGAGAAATGCGACGCCGAGACGAAGCCGCAGGCGACCGCCACTTCGACCACCGGCATCGACGACTGGATCAAAAGGTGTCGCGCGCGGTCGAGGCGGATTTCCAGGTAGTAGCGGGCAGGGGACCTGCCCATCTCGGTGCGGAACAGCCGCTCGATCTGGCGGCGCGACAGGTCGACATGGTCGGCGATTTCGATCAGCGACAGCGGCTCGGAGAGGTTGCCTTCCATCAGTTCGATGATGGTCAGCACCTTGGAATTCTGCACGCCGAGTCGGGCGCGCAGCGGCAGGCGCTGGCGGTCGGTGGGGCTGCGCACGCGGTCGGTCAACACCTGCTCGCACACGCGGTTGACCAGATTGTCGTCGAAATCGTCGCCGATCAGCTTGAGCATCATGTCGAGGGCGGCGGTGCCGCCGGCGCAGGTGTAGATGTTCTGGTCGATCTCGAAGAGGTCGGCAAAGACGTTGGCCTTGGGAAAGGCCTCGGAAAAGCCCGGCAGGTTTTCCCAATGGATGGCGCAGCGCTTGTTGGAGAGCAGGCCGGCGGCGGCAAGGATATGCGCGCCGGTGCACAGGCCGCCGACCGCGACGCCTCTGTTGTATTCCTCGCGCAGCCAGGCGAAGGCCGACCTATTCTGGTAGCGCTCGACATTCATGCCGCTGCAGACGATGGCCATGTTCGGCCGATCCGGCCCGGCCATTTTCTTGCGCTCTTCCTCGAGCGAGGTGTTGACGGCGCATTCGACGCCGTTGGAGGCGCGCACCGGCTTGCCGTCGATGCTGGCGAGGCGCCAGCGATAGGCCTCATAGCCGAGCATGCGGTTGGCCGAGCGCAGCGGGTCGAGCGCCGTCGCAAAGGCGATCATGGTGAAGTCCGGGACAAGGAAGAATACAAACGATCGCTTGATCGGATGCTTTACGGCGTTCAAGGGAACCTCACGCGGCCATGGCGCGAACAGGATGTCGCGAACAGCACAGCGACATCAGGAAAAACCATTCCTGTCAATTGGCTAGGCGGCTAAGCGGAAACTATATTTGCGACATGGGTCGCAAATGAGCAATCGTCCGGGATGACAGGCACGGGCTGCCGACGGATTGGGCATGGTGGCGGCGGCATAGGTGCCAAAAACGAGAAACGCCGCTTCGGTCAAGCCGAAGCGGCGCTGTTATCGACTATCGGCAGCGGCAGGGAAGCGCTGAGCGCTAGCCGTTATCTCAGGCAACGAAACCGAGGCGCACCGCATTCATGGCACCGGTCTGGCCGGGCATGGTATTGGCAAGGCGCTGGCGCTCGAGAGCGGTCGTCAGGTTCATTTCGCGGCGGGCAAAGAGGCGGGCAAAAAGCTTCATCATCATCTCCTATCGGTTGCTCAGACGGGTCGCCTTCGCTTGATGGAGTGGGGCAGCTCGTTTGCTGACGGTGATATAGGCCTGCGTGAGCAGAAACTAAATCGCAAATGCGAAGCGCTTGAATGGAAATGCGACATCGATTGCGACATTATTGGGCATGGTGCCCAAAATTTACGATTACTTACAGTGTGTTACCGGCGACATTGAGGCGCCATGCAAGTGACGCATATGCGCCATGCAGCGTTGACACGGCTCTGAAAATCATTTGAGTGCAAATAAGTTGGAGAAAGCCTGCAGGGCGAATAGAGAAGGCCTGCCGGGCTGGTCTGCGCGGCAGGCCTTCAGCACAAGGTACACAATGGTTTACTTTGCTCCAGCCCAGGATCCGACGCCGTGGCGTGCACCGGTCTTGGTGTCCGCAGCTTCAGGCCAGCCGATATCCTTCTGCAGTTCGATCGGCAGCGAGCGGATCGCACGTTCGGTCTGGAAGCGGGCGCGGGCCGCGCTCAATTCGGTCGCAAGCCGACCGATGGATGACAGGATAGACATTTCATTCTCCTTTGGTTGTGGCACGTCCCGCATGAACGCGTTCCGTCGCCTGGATATTCCGCATCGAGTGCAATTCCGTGCCAGGAGCGTTGGGGCCATGGCACGTCCTGCCTTCGATGGAGTTGACTATCCTCCCAATCTGATGTTCAATCAAACGAAATGGAATGATGCTTCACATCAGAAAAATTGAAGGTAGATCCCGATGAACGCCCCACTCAATCATCCGCTGCCGCTGCTCGATCTCGACGTTTTGCGCACCTTCGTGGCCATTGCCGAGACCGGCAGTTTCACCACGGCGGCCAATGCGGTGTTCCGCACCCCGTCGGCGGTCTCCATGCAGATCAAGAAGCTCGAGGACATTCTCGGGCGCTCTGTCTTCGCGCGGGATGCGCGCTCGGTGACGCTGACCACGGATGGCGAGATGCTGCTCGGTTATGCCCGCCGGCTGTTGTCGATCAACCGCGAGGTGGTGTCGAAGTTCATCATCCCCGAGATCGTCGGCGTGGTGCGGCTCGGCTCGCCGGACGACTATGGCGAGCGCGTGTTGCCGCATGTGCTGAAGCGTTTCGCGCAGTCGCATCCGTCGATTGCCGTCGACGTCACCATCGACCAGAGCAGCAATCTGCGCCGCCGCATGGACGACCGGGCGCTCGACATCACGCTGCTGACCAATTCCTACAAGACCAGCGCACTCGGCGCCGAGGTGCTGCTCACCGAGCCGATCGTCTGGGCCGGCGCCAAGGGCGGCAGCGCGCATCTGCGCGAGCCTTTGCCGGTGTCGCTGTGGGAAGAGGGCTGCGCCTGGCGGGCCGGCGCGCTCGATGCGCTGAGCCGTGAAGGCCGCAATTACCGCATCGCCTATATGAGCGCCCACACGGCAGGCCAGCGCGCCGCCATCATGTCCGACCTCGCGGTTGCACCGTTGCCGAAGTCGTTCCTGGGCAACGACATGGTCGAGCTCTGCCCGAAGGACGGCATGCCCGATATTGGCACCTACAATCTGGCGATGGTGGTGTCGCCGGACGCCAGCGCGCCGGTCAAGGCCGTCGCCGACCATATCCGCGCGACGTTCGAGCTTTTCCGCGAAACCGGCAAGTTCTAGAGCGGTTCACCGTTTCACGGAAACGCGAGCCGCTTTAACTCCTTGTTTTGACGCAATTCCCAAGGGAAAGCGCTACGCGCTTTTCCCGGGAAAACCGTTTTACACTTTTCCTGGAATTGCTCTGCTATTCCGCTGCTTGGGCGGGGCGCGCCGCGAGAGCGGGTCGCGCCGTGCGCCGCGCAGTTGCGCGCCGCTTGGTGGGCTCACCTTCAAGGAAGGTGACGATGCTGTCCCTGGCGCGACGCGCCTCCGGCATCTCGATCAGCGGCCAGACGTGGAACATGCCTTCCTCGTAGACGACCTCGACGTCGACGCCGGCAGCGCGCGCCTTTTTGGCGAAGATCAGATTGTCGGGGCTGAGCAGGTCGTGCGAGCCGGTCAGAAGCAGGGTCTTCGGCAGCACCGAGAGGTCGCCATAGAGCGGGCTGATGTGCCAGTCGCTGCGATCGATGCCGGCACTGTACATGCGGATCGCTTCCAGCCCGCCGGAAATGCCGAGCCACGGATCGTTGCGTTCCGCCTCGAACACTTCGGGGTTGGACAGCGACATGTCGAGGCCGGGTGAAATCAGCACGTGGCGCGACGGCAAGGGCAGGCCTTCCTCAGCCGCCATCATGGTCAGCACGACGGCCATGTTGCCGCCCGCGGAATCGCCCATGAAGACGATGTCTTCAGCGTCGGTCTCATCCAGCATCTGCCGGTAGACGTCGCCGACCATGCCGAACATGGCGTGGAAATCATGCTCCGGCGCGATGGGATAGATCGGCACGGTGATGCCGAAACCCAAGCGCTCGGCCATCTCGGCGATCAACCCCCAATGATAGGATGTGATCTGGAAGACATAGGCGCCGCCATGCATGTAGAGGATGCGCCTGCGTTCGCCCGCCTTCGGCGCGATCTCGTAGACGGGAAAGCCATCGACGCTGCGCTCGGCGATATCGAGCCGCTCCCGCAGCAATGCCGGGGGATGATGATCCTCGGTCTTGCGGGCATAGGCGATCCAGCGCTGCAGGTTTTCCGGGCTGGCAAATGCCTTCTTGCGGCTGTGCCGGAGGATGAAGGAAACGAGGTGGCTTTTGAAACTGGGCATTCGAATACACAAGCTCGGCAGCAGCCGACTAAGAGAATTCCCCACTATCTCGAAGATCGTACCTCCAGCCGAAATGTCAAGATTCTGGCCCAAGCCAACACGGTTGTTTGGTCAGCCACGTCCGCGGCTCTGGGCAGCGCGGCTCAGCGCCGGGGCAGCAGCGCGGCGCGAAGCTTGATGTCGGTCGCAGCCGGGACCACGCGGCGGTCCCGGCGATTGGTCAGCAATTTGCACTTGTCGGCGAAGGTCATCAGCGGCCCGAGCCCAGGATCAGGCGCGACAGGTTGGTCTGGGCGTCGATGCGCGACGACACGGGCCAGCCGATGTCCTTCTGGATTTCGGGTGGCAGGTTGTTCATGGCGCGCACGGCCTGTGCATTCTTCATGGCCGCACGAAAACGGCCGAGGGTCTCGAACATCTCTATTCTCCTTTGGAGCGTTGTGGCGGCGGAATAGTCCGGTCCGCCATTCGATGTCCGTTAAATGCTTCACGTCTGTATCGGACGGATTGCGCCAAAACAGCGTTTCGGTTTCCAGATCGGTGCGATCTGGAAACATTTGCATACAAATGAAATTGGGCGAATTGGCGGCCTTCGTAAGGCGGCTTATTCCCGGCTGCGCCTGGCGGCATGGCCTTCGCGCGAACGCCGGCGCGGGGCGGAGTCGCCGGCGACGCCATCCTCGCTGACGGTCTTGCGTGGCGGCAATTTCACCGCCGCCGACAGTTTCGGGAACGGATCGACCTTGTTGGGAAGCGCCATCGCGTAGACGAAATGCTCCTGGAACTTCGGCTCCAGTGCGGTCTCGATCTTCTCGATGTGGCTGACGGTATCCTCGATTTCGCGGCGATAGCCGCGATTGAGCAGGGCCATGCGCGCACCGGCGCCGGCGGCGTTGCCGACGGCCGAGACCTTGTCGAGGTCGCAATCCGGGATCAGGCCGAGCACCATGGCGTATTTCGGATCGATGAACGAGCCGAAGGCGCCGGCGAAATGGATGCGGTCGACGTGTTCGGTGTTCTGCTTTTCCATCAGAAGCTTGGTGCCGGCATAGAGCGCCGCCTTGGCAAGCTGGATGGCGCGCACGTCGGTCTGCGTGATGGTGATCTTGGGTTCGCCTTCCTTCAAGACATAAGAGAAGGTGCGGCCGTTGACCGTGACGCGCGGCGACCGCTCGGCCAGCGACCCGTCGATGACGCCATCCTCGGAGATGATGCCGGCGAGGTACATTTCGGCCACGATCTCAATGATGCCGGAGCCGCAAATGCCGGTGACGCCGGTCGCCTGCACGCTATCGACGAAGCCGGGATCGTCGGACCAGAGTTCAGAGCCGATGACGCGGTATTTCGGCTCGAGCGTATCGGGGTCGATGCGCACGCGCTCGATTGCGCCGGGGGCGGCGCGTTGGCCGCCGGAGATTTCGGCGCCCTCGAAGGCGGGACCGGTGGGCGAGGAGGCTGCGACCACCCGCTTGCGGTTGCCAAGCACGATCTCGGCATTGGTGCCGACGTCGACGATCAGCATCATCTCGTCCTGGCGGTGCGGGCCTTCCGACAGCGTCACCGCCGCCGCATCGGCGCCGACATGGCCGGCAATACAGGGCAGCATATAGAGGCGGCCGCCCTGGTTGAGCTTCAGGCCGATATCGGAGGCCTTGATGCGCACCGCGCCCGAGACGGCGAGTGCGAAGGGCGCGCCGCCGAGTTCGGTCGGATCGATGCCGAGGAACAGATGGTGCATGATCGGATTGCCGACAAAGACGGAATCCAGGATGTCGTTGCGCTGGACATTGCCTTCGGCGCAGACCTTGTCGACCAGGCCCGAGATCGCCTCGCGCACGGCGACCGTCATGCCTTCGCGGCCGTCCGGGTTCATCATCACATAGGAGACGCGGCTCATCAGATCCTCGCCGAAGCGGATCTGCGGGTTGGAGGTGCCCGACGAAGCGGCGACGCGGCCCGACAGCAACGACACCAGATGCATGGCGATGGTGGTCGAGCCGATGTCGCAGGCCAGTCCATAGGCCTCGTTCTTGAGGCCGGGCCAGAGTGCTATGACGCGGGCGATGTCGCTTTCGGCGTCCTTGTGGATGGCGGCGGTGGCGGTCCAATTACCCTTGCGCAAGATGCCCTGCACCTGCGGCATCAGGTAGAAGTCAAATTCGAGGTTTTTGAAGCCCCAATCCTTCATCAGCGCGATCTTGAGGCGGTCGAGATCGCCGAGCGGCTTGTGCATGTCGGGCTCTTCGATCTCGACATAGCACATGCGGATCGCTGAATCGCGGGCGATGACGCGGGTGTCGGCATCCTTGCGGATGGTCTGTGCATTGATGACCGTGTCCTGCGGCACGTCGATGACGAGGTCGCCGAGGATCTGCGCCGAGCAGGAGAGGCGGCGCCGCTCGGGCAGGCCGCGGACGCGCTCGTAGCGCTCTTCCTTGGCGCCCTTGGGCGAGATGTGGTCGTTGGACGAGACGATCTTGTGCTTGGCGAAATTGCCTTCCTGCACCTCGATCTGGCAGCGCCCACAGGTGGCGCGGCCGCCGCAGACGCTTTCGACATAGACACCGAGCTGGCGCGCGGCGTCGAGCACCGGCGTGCCGACAGGAAACCGCCCGCGCTTGCCTGACGGCATGAACAGCACGAGCGGATCGGTAATGTTTGCAGGCGAGTTCATATTTTCATTACTCGACTAAGCCGGCACTGGGAAAAGATTTCACATATGCGAGGCTTGCCAGATAGGAAGCGATGAGCGGCAGCGGATACCATCGCAGCCAAAACATGGAGAAATTGTCCAGTCTTTGCCGGTCCAATGTCCTTGCGGGAATTGCCCCGAGCAGAAGTGGAAATGCGATCAGGACAAACATTAGCAAGGCAGTGGCGTAGATACACAGAACAAAATACCGGAGGTATCCATAACTCAGATAGCCGAAGGCATAGGACCCGGCCAAAAGCATAAATACGCTGCAAAAAGCCACTCGCAGAATTACCTGCCAGTTCGGCATTTCAGGCCTTGTGCGGTCTTGATCTGTCAAGAAAACCGTGTCCTGTCTCGCTCTATCCCCTGGCCATGCGGGCTTCACGGCCGCCGCGACGGCGACCGCCATTGCCATTGCCGCCGCCTTCGCCCGGAGCGTTAACCGCGGTGGGCGCTGCGACCGCCTGACCGCCTTCGGCCGGCTTGTAGTCCTTGTAGGTCCTGATCCAGTTGGTGCAGTTCTCGTCGGTGCCGTTGAGCACATTGGCGCCGCGCACGGCTTCCATTTCCTGCGGGCGCACCGGGTTCATGATCGCCGAGGTCATGCCGGCGCCGATCACCATCGGGATGAAGGCGGCGTTGATGCCGTGGCGGTGCGGCAGGCCGAACGAGATGTTGGACAGGCCGCAAGTGGTGTTGACCTTGAGCTCTTCGCGCAGACGGCGCAGCAACGCGAAGACCTGGCGGCCGGCATCGCCGAGCGCGCCGATCGGCATCACCAGCGGGTCAACGACGACGTCATGCGCCGGAATGCCGAAATCGGCGCAGCGCTGCACGATCTTCTTGGCGACGGCGAAGCGCACATCCGGATCCATCGAAATGCCGGTCTCGTCGTTGGAGATGGCGACGACTGGAACGTTGTACTTCTTGACCAGCGGCAGGATGGCTTCGAGCTTTTCCTCTTCGCCGGTCACGGAGTTGACCAGCGGCCGGCCCTTGGCGACCTTGAGCGCTGCCTCGATGGCGGCGGTCACCGACGAGTCGATCGACAGCGGCAGGTCGACCAGGCCCTGGACGATCTCCAGCGTCTGCACCAGCAGGCCGGGTTCGGTTTCGTTCGGATTAACGGAGGTGACGCCGGCATTGACGTCGAGCATTGTGGCGCCGCAGGCGGCCTGTTCCAGCGCATCCTTGATGACGGTCTCGAAATTGCCGGCGATCATCTCGGCGGCCAGCTTCTTGCGGCCGGTCGGGTTGATGCGCTCGCCGATGACGCAGAAAGGCTGGTCGAAGCCGATGATGATCTCTCGTGTCGCCGAGGCGACGATGGTCCGGGTCATGAAGTTTCTCCGCCTGATATAAAGATTTCTTTATATCGTTGTCTGGTTTCATTCAAGCGAATGGCTGGCCGTCCGCGCTGTCAGTGCGCGGTCTTCACCATATCCACCTGCGTTTCGGTAATGTCGTCGTGCAGTATGCTCTCGAGCCGGTCGGCGACCATCTGATCGTCGTGGCGGATCTCACGTTTCCATGGCTGGCGGCCTTTCAGCACACCCGATTCATCGACGATCTCGGCGACATATTCCTCCTGGCGGTAGGCCATCACATGGATGCCGGAGACACCAGGAATTTCCTTCACCTCGTTGATGATGTCGGTGCAGAGCTGCTTGCCTTCCTTCTTCTGGTCCTGCGCGCCTTCCAGCCGCTTGATGATGGTATCGGGAATATGAATGCCCGGCACGTTGGAGCGGATCCATTTGGCCGTCTTGGCCGAAGCCAGCGGGCCGACGCCGCACAGGATGAAAACTTTTTCCGTATGCCCCAAGTCCCGCGCCCTCTGCATGAAGGTTCTGAACATCGGCACGTCGAAGCAATACTGCGTCTGCACGAACTGCGCGCCGGCGGCGATCTTCTTGCCGAGATGGATCGGGCGGAAATCGAAGGGTGGCGCGAAGGGGTTGACGGCGGCGCCGAGGAAAATTTGCGGCGGCGTCGTCAACTTGCGGCCGGACAGGAACTTGCCGTTGTCGCGCATGATGCGGCAGGTTTCCAGCAACGACATGGAATCGAGGTCGAAGACAGGCTTGGCGCCGGGCTGGTCGCCGGCCTGGACGCCGTCGCCGGTGAGGCACAGCATGTTGGCGACGCCCATCGCCGCACCGCCCAGCACGTCGCCCTGGATGGCGATCCGGTTCCTGTCACGGCAGGCAATCTGCATGATCGGGGCATAGCCCATGCGGGTCAAAAGCGCGCAGATGCCGACCGAGGACATGTGGCAGTTGGCGCCGGAGGCATCGACGGCATTGATGGCGTCGACCCAGCCGTCGAAGATTTTCGCGCGGTTATAGACGTCTTCGGGATCGGCGCTGTCGGGCGGGTTGAGCTCGGTAGTGACCGCGAATTCGCCGCGCCGCAGCACACGCTCCAGTCGGCCACGTGAGGAGTGGCCGGGCAGGGGATCGAGCGGCAGATGGATGCCGGCCGGGTTTTCGTCGCGCTGGCGGCCGATCACGCGGCCGCTCCAGTGTTGGCTTTGGCAGCGGCTTCACGGGCCGCTGCCGACTGCGCCGTCACCCGCAGCCAGGCCGAGGTTTCGCGCAGCGACTGGTCTACGGGCTTCTGAACGGTCAGGATCCTGTCGCCATGCTCCATGTTCCGCGAACCTTCCCAGGCCTTGACCCAGACGCAAGGCATGTCGGGCTCGACCTCGCAATTGCCGTTGGCGCGCACGCCGCCACACGGACCGTTGCGCAGCTGTTTGGGGCAGTTCATCGGGCACGACATGCCGGTCGAGGACAATATGCACTGACCGCACATGCGGCAGTCGAACATGAAGCCTTTTACGCGTTTTTCAACGAACTTGATCGGCGCTTCGACGCGGCCGTAGCCAAGGCCTTTCCACAGCGGATGGAGCAGCAGGAACATGTCTGCGAATCTGGAGTAGAACCATTCGAGCAATCGCGAATGGCGGATCGACCACAGCCTGATCGCAAACGAGCGCTGCACGCGCCGCTGCGGCGATACGTCGGCCGGCTTGTAGTCCGATTTCGGCGCTGCTTTCTTGACCTGAGTGGCTTGGGTAACCGGCTGGGTAACCCTTGGCCCCTCTTTGGCAGGAGTGGTTTCAGACATTTTCTTTCCCGCCTGCCTTGACCAGAGCGACCAGCCGCTCGCGGTCGTATTTCGCGTCGATGTCGCTGAATGCCTTCTCGACCTCGGCTTCGAGGTCGTCGCCGACCGGGATCGGATCGGCCTTGCGCCATTCGGCGAGGTAATCGTCGGTGCCGCCGGCGCCGGTGCGCATGGCGCACATATCGATCGCCTCGGTGAAGCGCAGCGGCAGTTCGCGCTTGGCGTTCTGCCGGCCCTTCTTGACGATGACCTGGGCGGGGATGTCGCGCCAATAGACGACGATCAGATCGGCCATGAATTCTCTCACTCCCTGTAGGGCGCCGTGCGTCCATGAGGGAAACGACGCTCCACCACTTTGTCCAGCAGGTGCGAGCATTGCCGGATGCGCAGTGGGGCTGCTTGTTATGGGACGACGCGCGCGCATTCAAAAGCGACGCTATTGGACGTCGCAAAAAGAAAGGCGAGATTCCGAGGGAAGGCTGGCTACCAAACCCGCTTGGTCAGGCCGGTCCAGAGATAGAACCAGATCGTCGGATGGTACCATTGTTTCGAGGGCAGGTCCGGCTTGATCGTGGCCAACTTTCCGTCCAAGGCGTCGCGGATCGCCTCGACGCAGATGTCGCGCGAGAACGCCGCCTGGCGCAACGCATAGCTCGAAATCGTGTCGCCGGGCTCCGGCTTGCCGCGCGCCTGTTTCAACACGCCGCCGGTGTCGACGCCGGCGTCGACCAGATGCACGGTGGTGCCGAAATTCTGGAGATCGCCGCAGGCCAGCGCCCAGTAGCCGCCATTCATGCCGCGGTATTTGGGCGCGATGCCGGCGTGGTAGTTGAGCACCGGGCAGGGCATTTGCGCCAGCGTCTGCCGGGACAAAATCCGGCAGCCGGCGAGCAGCACCACGCCCGGGCGGATGTCGGCGACCGCCTGCAGGCAATCGGGCCCGTCGGCGGAGGAGACGTGGATGATCTTTTGTCCCGGCCTCGGCTCTGTCTGCAGTTTTTGCGCTGCGATCAGCCGCTCCGCGTGCCCGGCGAAGAAGCGTTTGCCGAGCCTGGTCAGCACCATCGTGCCAAGCTGGCCGATGGCCGAAAACAAGCCTTGGCGGCGCGCCCGGCCGAGCAGCAATTGTTTTTTGGATTCAGGGCTTTCGAGGATGACGCTGACAGGACCGAACTGGTCGGCGATGGCGTTGACGATGGCCCAGATGTGCGGCCCGCCTTCGGTGACGATGACGATCGCAGCACTTTTTTCAACCGCTGATGCCATGGCGCGCTTTCTTGCCGGCGCGCAACCATTTGCCGTGCGCTGCCCGGCTCAATTCTGTGCCGGGCGAGGTTAAATCTTGATGACCGCCCGGCCAGCGAGAGACCAACGGATCAGCGCTTGAACTCGATGATGTCAAGTTTCGATTCGTAGTAGGGCGCCGGGAATTCGATGCGCCATTCATTGGCGCTGGTGCGGAAGGCATAGCCGACCTGGTCGCTTTCCGGGCCGCTGCCATAGGGTTTTGGCTTGTTGTCATTGACATAGCCGGAGCCGAGATAGATCGCGCGTTTTTCGCTATCGTCGAAGAAACGGCCCTTGGTGCGTTGCGAGCCGCTGACCTTTTCCAGCTGCCAGCCGGAGCCATCGTCCGTGACCTTGCACTTGAACCAGCCATAGATGACCAGCGGGCCGGTCAGGCCCACCTTGATGGTTCGGCATTGCCAGTTGCCGCTCAGGTCCTTGTCGGAAAAGGCCACTATCGGCTTTGCCAGCAGCGCGTCGAGTTGGCTGACCTCAGCCGGGTCTCCCGCTTTTGCCTCGGCCAGCGCCGCCTTGCGGGTCTCGCCATATTTGTCGAGGCGAACCTTGTCGGCAGGCGTGATGATCTTCTGCACCTCGCCGTCGGCGCGAGCGGGCAAGACGAGGCAGAGGAGGCCAAGGGCGGCGAGCAGGACGCGAGGGGTCATCGGGACGTTCCGTGTTCGGATGGCTGAATCAGCCTGTTTGCTTGTTGCTCACAACTTAACCATCCGCGGCGGCCTGTCATCTGTTCTCGACAGCGTCCCGGCTCAAGAACCGCTTCAGGCGTGGGCGGCGGCCTGCGCCAGCCCGGCCGTCAGGTCGCCATAGCCCGTCGAGCGGCGCTCATAGGCGAGGCCAAGCATCTTCGCGGCCTTCTCGGCGACCTTGTCGAGTTCCGGATCGTCGGTCTGGGCGATGTAGATCAGCTTCTGGTAGTTGCCGAAATAGTCCTTGATCAGCTCCGGGTGCTTGTCGAGGCCGAGCGGCTTCATGAAGAAGGCGTCGAACTGGCGGCACAGGAAATCGGTCATGTAGAACGACATCATGTCGTCGTCGGCGACCTTCGCATAGGCGTCCATGCCCTGGTAGAAGGCAAAGCAGTGCGGCCCGGCCATGCGCTCGACGCCGTGCTTCTCCAGGACCCGGTCGAGCATGCCGCCGGTACCGCAATCGGCATAGCCAACGAAGATGTTGCTATAGCCTTCCGCCTTGGCCTTTTCGATCGCCTTGTCCATCGCCGGTGCGATGCGGTCGGGGTAGAAATGGAACTCCGCCGGCAGGCAGGTCAGGTCGAGATGGTCGAGCTTGAGCTGCTCCTTGACGGCCAAAACTTCGCGCGCAATCATTCCACAGGCGATGACCAGCAGCCTGTCGTCTTGATTCGGTTTCGTTTTTTGCATTCTGGCCATGGAACCCGGTCGAAGCGGCCTTCGTTGCTGTGGGGCGAATCTATCGAGAGAGGGATAAACCGTCCATGAAACTGTTACGCGTTGCGCCGATTGCAATCCTTGCCTGCGTCCTGGCGCTTACGGCCTGTGCCAACACCGTCCGTGGTGTCGGCCGGGATATCAAATCGACTGCGAAAGCCGTCGACGACACCGTCACCAAACCCTGACGCAGCCATCCGTTCCAATAGCTGGAACAAAAAAGCCGCGCTGCAAGGCGCGGCTTTCGATTGTGGCCCAGACGCCTTGCGTAACAGATCAGGCTGAAGCGCGCACGTTATGCTTGCGCTTCATGAAGTCCTTGGCGGTCTCGACCGCCACAGCCGCGTCGCGGCAATAGGCATCGGCGCCGACGGCCTTGCCGAATTCCTCGTTTAGCGGCGCGCCGCCGACCAGGACGACATAGTCGTCGCGGATGCCCTTTTCCTTCATCGTGTCGATGACGACCTTCATGTAAGGCATGGTCGTGGTCAAAAGCGCCGACATGCCGATAATGTCGGGCTGGTGCTGCTCGATGGCGTCGAGGTATTTTTCCACCGCATTGTTGATGCCGAGATCGATGACGTCGAAGCCGGCACCTTCCATCATCATGCCGACGAGGTTCTTGCCGATGTCGTGGATGTCGCCCTTGACGGTGCCGATCACCATCTTGCCCTGCTTCGGCGCGCCGGTGGCGGCCAGCAGCGGGCGCAGGATGAACATGCCGGCTTTCATCGCGTTGGCCGACAGCAGCACCTCGGGAACGAACAGGATGCCGTCGCGAAAGTCCTCGCCGACGATGCGCATGCCTTCGACCAGAGCTTCGGTCAGCACCTTGTAGGGCACCCAGCCGCGCTCGAGCAGGATGTTGGTGCCTTCCTCGATCTCTTCCTTCAGCCCGTCATAGAGATCGTCGTGCATCTGCTGCACCAACTCGTCGTCGGAAAGCTCGGAGAGGATGATCTCGTCGTCGGCCATTTTTCTCGGGCTCCTTGCCGCGCGGATGCGATCACGGCGGCTTAAAATAATCGCGTCAATACCTAACCCGGCGGGGGCAGGTATCCATAGCTGATTTGCGACTTCCCGCAAAAGGAAAGCGACCGCAAATCTATTGGAATTCTTGTCGATTTTGCGACAGGCGTTGGCGCTGGCGGGCCGTTTCGAATAGGGTGCATGACTACGATCCGGGCGAGAAGCCGCCTACGCGGCCGCAAACGGTTTTTAGGGAAAAACGATCATGAGTGAAAACGCGTCAGTCGACCAGGAAGCGTCCAATGCGCGACGTGGACGTGCTGCCAGCGGCGGCGCGGCTGCAAGGCGGGCGGCGCGCTCGGGCGGCGGACCGGGCACCCAGCTCACCTATATCAAGCGCAAGATCAACATCTATGAGGTCCTCAACGAGGAAGGCCTGGCGATTATCGAAAACAACACCGATACGGTGCTGGAAGAGATCGGCATCATCTTTCGCGACGACGCCGAGGCGCTGCAGCTTTGGAAAGAGGCGGGCGCCGACGTCAAGGGCGAGCGCGTGCATTTTCCCAAGGGCCTCTGCCGCTCGCTGCTGAAGACCGCGCCGCCCATCTACACCCAGCATGCGCGCAACGCCGAGCGTTCGGTGCAGATCGGCGGCAACGCCACGGTCTTCGCGCCGGTCTATGGTCCGCCCTTCGTGCGCGATCTCGACGGTGTCAGGCGCTACGCGACGATCGAGGATTTCCGGAATTTCGTGAAGCTCGCCTATATGGCGCCGTCGATCCACCATTCGGGCGGCACGGTGTGCGAGCCGGTCGATGTGCCGGTCAACAAACGCCACCTCGACATGATCTACAGCCACATCAAATATTCGGACAAACCGTTCATGGGTTCGGTGACGGCGCCAGAGCGGGCCGAAGACACCGTCGCCATGGCCAAGATCGTGTTCGGCGACGATTTCGTCGAAAACAACACCGTGCTGACCAGCCTGATCAACGCCAATTCGCCGATGGTGTTCGACGAAACCATGCTGGGCGCGCTGAAAGTCTATTCGCGCCACAACCAGGCTTGCATCGTCACGCCGTTCATCCTAGCCGGCGCGATGAGCCCGGTGACCGTTGCCGGCACGCTGACGCAGGTTCTGGCAGAGGTGCTGGCCGGCGCCTCTTTCACGCAGTTGATCCGTCCCGGCGCGCCGGTGCTGTTCGGCACCTTCGCCTCGTCGATCTCCATGCAGTCTGGTGCGCCGACCTTCGGCACGCCGGAGCCGTCGCTGGTTTCCTACGGCGCCGCACAGCTTGCGCGCCGCCTCGGCCTGCCGTTCCGCACCGGCGGCTCGCTCTGCGCCTCCAAGGTTCCGGACGCGCAGGCCGCCTATGAGAGCGCCAACACGCTCAACTCGACCATTCTTGCCGGCACCAATTTCGTCCTGCATTCGGCGGGCTGGCTCGAAGGCGGTCTCGCCTCCTGCTACGAAAAATTCATGATGGACATCGATCAGCTCGGCATGACGCAAAAGTTTTCCGAAGGCGTCGACCTCTCGGAAAACGGCCAGGCGATGGACGCCATCCGCCAGGTCGGCCCGGGCAGCCACTATCTCGGCTGCGACCACACCCAGGCCAATTTCCAGACCGCCTTCTACCGCTCCAGCATCGCCGACAACAATTCCTACGAGCAGTGGCTGGCCGAGGGCGAGAAGACAGCGCCGCAGCGCGCCAACGAACTCGCCCGCCGCTGGCTGGAGACCTACGAGGCGCCTTATCTCGATCCGGGCATCGACGACGGGTTGAAGGACTACATCGCAACGAAGAAGGCGTCGATGGCTGACGCCTTCACCTGAAAGGAGCCCGAGTCAGGCGGGGCTAAAGTCGCCAACATCATCCACAAGGAAGTCTGGCGGAGCGCTTTCTCCGACCCGGACAAGAAGGGATGATTGCGCGGCGCCGGGCTGACGAGATAGCGGCCGCGCTTTCCGCCGACGGCCTCATCCTGCGCGGCGGCTTCAATTTCGCAACAAGCGAAACGCCGCCGCATAGCCCTTCAGCCGCCCCTGCCAAATCCGTGCTGTTGGTCGGGCAGGCGGGAGCGGCACCCTGGCCGCATTTCCTGCGCTGGCGCGACCGGCAACCGCAAACCATTGCTAATCCGCTCGACACATGGTCGCGCGAAGTGATCGGTGCGGTGGCGGAGAAATTCGGCGCGCGCGCCGTTTCGCCTTCGGACAGACCTTATCTGCCGTTCCAGCAATGGGCGATGCGAGCGGAGGGGCTGAGACCGTCGCCGCTGGGCATCCTGATGCATCCGCAGTACGGGCTCTGGCATGCCTATCGCGGCGCGTTGCTGTTCGAAGACGAGATCGCGGCTCCAGAAGCTCACGCATCGATTCACCTTTGCGACGCCTGTGTGGCAAAACCTTGCCTGAAATCCTGTCCGGTTGACGCCTATTCCGCGGATGGTTTCGCTCATCAGGCTTGCCTGGCGCATGTGCGGGGATCGAAGGGCGAACCATGCCGCGGCGGCGGCTGCCTCGACCGCAACGCTTGTCCGTATGGCACGGCCCATCGCTATCCGCCTGAGGTTCAGGCCTTTCACATGACGGCGTTTGCCGGCCTGTAGCCGGGTCGAAAGCCCGCACAAAGTGTTGAACGGGATTGTCAGGGAACGGCTTGCCCTGACGGTGCCTGCTTATATGTATCGCACGACATTTAACGGAGCGGGCCATGGCGAAGCAGGACATTGAGATCAAGACCGGGGACGGCGTGGCGAAAGCCGGGCTGTTCCGCTCGGCGACCGCTTCCTCGTCCAGGGCCGGCATCATTCTCTATATGGACGCTTTCGGTCCGCGACCGGCGCTCGACGCAATGGCGGAACGGCTGGCAGGCGAGGGCTATGCCGTGCTGGTGCCGGATCTTTTCTATCGCAAAGCACCCTACGGGCCGTTCGAGCCCAAGACCGCTTTCGTCGTCGAGGAGACCAAGGTCGCGCTGACGGCGTTGGTCCACGGCACGACACAGGACATGACCATCCGCGACAGCAGGGCGTTCCTCGACACGCTTACCGCTGAAGGTGTCACCGGACCGGTCGGTGTCGTCGGTTACTGCATGGGCGGGGCGCGGGCTTTGAATGCGGCTGCAACCTATCCCGATCGCATCGTGGCGGCGGCGAGCTTCCATGGCGGCAATCTGGCCAGCGATGCCGCCGACAGCCCGCACCGCAAGGCCGCAATGATCAAGGCGCGCGTCTATGTCGGGACATCGGGCGTCGACCGCAGCTTTCCGCCGGAGCAGTCGGCGCGGCTGGTCGAGGCGCTGCGCGTGGCGGAGGTCGACCACGCCATCGAAAACTATGCCGGCATGGCGCATGGCTGGTGCGTGTCGGACCACAGCGTCTTCAACGCGGCCGGCGCCGAACGTCATTGGAAGCGACTGACGACGCTGTTCGCCGAGACGCTGATCTAACGAGGCGTTGCCTGAAGTCGCAACGAACGGGTAGAGACTGCACGATTGGCGCGGCCTGTTAAAACAGCGCCAGTCGAGCGGGAACGAACAGCCTGATGCAATCCTATGATGTCGTGGTGATCGGCGCCGGTGCGGCCGGAATGATGTGCGCCATCGAGGCGGGCAAGCGCGGCCGCTCGGTCCTGGTGCTCGATCACGCGGCAAAGCCCGGCGAGAAGATCCGCATCTCCGGCGGTGGCCGCTGCAATTTCACCAACATCCACACCAGCCCGAAGAATTTCATCTCCGGCAATCCGCATTTCTGCATTTCGGCGCTCAGCCGCTACACGCAAGGCGACTTCATCGCGCTCGTCGAACGCCATGGCATTGCCTATCACGAGAAGACGCTGGGACAGCTGTTTTGCGACGGCTCGGCGCGCCAGGTCATCGACATGCTGGTTTCCGACATGCAGGATTGGGGTGTGGAACTGGCGTTGTCGACCGAGGTGAGGAACGTCAGCAAGACCGCGGACGGGTTTGTGCTGACGCTCTCCGCTGGCAGCGTCGCTTGCAGCTCGTTAGTCGTGGCTTGCGGGGGCAAGTCGATCCCCAAAATGGGCGCGTCCGGTTTCGGCTACGAGCTTGCGGCGCAATTCGGCCTTGCGGTGGTGGAAACACGGCCTGCGCTGGTGCCGCTTACCTTCGACGCAAGAACGCTGGAGCGGCTGGCGCCTTTGGCCGGCAATGCCGTCGATGCCGAAATCGCCTGCGGCAAGACGCGGTTTTCAGAAGCGATGCTGTTTACGCATCGCGGCTTGAGCGGGCCTTCCATCCTGCAAATATCGTCCTATTGGCGCGAGGGCGACGAGATCCGCATCGCCATGCTGCCGGGGAGGGATGTGGCGGAACTGCTTCGCGCCGCCCGGCGCGTCAACGGCAGGCAAGCGGTGCAGACGGTGCTTGCAAACCATTTGCCGAAGCGCCTTGCGCAAGCAGTCGCCGAGCGCAGTGGGATCGATGGCAATCTCGCTGATTTGACAGACCTGCAAATGAAAACCGTCGAAGCCGCCGTCAACGACTGGCGCATCAAGCCGGCCGGCTCCGAGGGTTACCGCACGGCGGAAGTGACGCTTGGCGGTGTCGATACCAACGGGCTCGATCAGAAGACGATGCAGGCGAAATCCGTGCCGGGGCTGTTTTTCATCGGCGAAGTCGTCGATGTCACGGGCTGGCTGGGCGGCTATAATTTTCAGTGGGCTTGGTCGTCCGGCTGGGCCTCGGGCCAGGTGTGCTGATATTCAGGTGAGGCCGGCCTGCAAACGACGGCTTTCTGTGCTTCCGGTGCTCGCGCACCAAAAGTACGCTCCGCTCCGGTTCTCGAAATCCATCGTTTTCGGCTCGGCCTCACCTGAATCTCAGCGCACCTGTTGCGCGTGCATCCGTCGCCTCGGAAAAAAATCTTTCCATAACCCCAAGGATTGGCCATTAGCCTTCGTCCAACAGGCAAATGATGGCGATGATGCTGGATGAAAGCGAAGCCTCCGACGCCGAATTGATCGGGCGGGCGAAGGGCGGAGACAGGGGTGCCTTCGGCAAATTGCTGGAGCGGCACTACGACTTCGTCTATCGCGCCGCCTATCGCTGGTGCGGAAAGAAGGCCGATGCCGAAGACATCGCCCAGGAGGTCTGTGTCCGTCTCGGCAAGGCGATCCGCGACTACCGCGGCGGCGGCGCGTTTACGACATGGCTCTATTCCGTGACGCTGAACGCGGCGCGCGACATGATGCGCAAGACGACGCGCGAAAACGTCAAGACCGAGGCTTTCGGCGCCTACAGCATGATATCGGGAGAGGCATCCGCCGAGCCCGAAGATCCGACTGAGGCGCTCTGGGCAGCGGTGCGGCAATTGCCGGACAAGCAGCGCGATGCAGTACTTCTGGTCTATGGCGAAGGTTTGAGCCATGCGGCCGCCGCCGAGGCGATGGCAATCTCGGAGACGACGGTTTCCTGGCACATCCATGAAGCGAAGAAACGGCTGAAGACGTTGATTCGTTCAGCCGGGGAAGTGTGACCATGGTCGACGACAACGAACTCAACAGGCTGCGCGATGCAGCAGTACCTGCGCCGGGCGAGAGCGCGAAGACACGCGCCTTCGAAGCCGCCATGCGCGCCTATGATCAGGAAAATATTTCTGCCGTCACCCAAGGATCGGTCGGCGGGCTTCGTCTCACAGAGCGAGCACAAAAGCTCTGGAGCGAGATCATGCAAAAGAAACTCATCGCCACGCCAGCCATTGCCGGGCTCGTCGCCCTGCCGATCGCCGGATACGCCACCTTCCACATGCTGAGGGAACAGCCGTTGCCGTTCGGTAGCGACGAGAAGATCACTGAGACGCTGGCCGACAAGCCGGCAACCAATGGGCCGGCGATCAACGCGCCGGTAAAAGAAAAGCAGGCGCCTGAAGGCGACAAGAAGGCCGACGCCGATGTGCGAAGCCGCGACACCACTACGCCGCTTACGCCACCCGCGTCGCCGAAGCCCGAATCGACCGTTGCTGTCGCCCCGGCGCAGCAGGATGCGCTGGGACGCGGCGTGTTGGCCGAGCCTGCGCCAGTTGAGAGCCGCGAGTTGTCGCTTGACGGCACCGCTGCCCCGGCCGGCGGCGCGCGGGTCGACCGCATGGCCGGCGCGACCGAATCCAAGTACCTGGCGCAGCCTTCGACGATGCCGGCCGACCAGATAGCGCCGCAGGAGCCAAACCGCGACCGCGTCGAGGATTTCAAGACCAATCCTGTGCATGCAGCGCTTCAGGATCCGGTCTCGACCTTCTCGATCGACGTCGACACCGCTTCCTATTCCTTCGTCCGCGGCTCGCTGAAGCAGGGCTACCTGCCGCAGGCCGACACGGTGCGCGTCGAGGAGATGGTCAATTACTTCCCCTATGACTGGAAGGGGCCGGACTCGGCTTCGACGCCGTTCAATTCGACCGTCAGCGTCATGCCGACGCCGTGGAACGGGCACACCAAGCTGATGCACGTCGCCATCAAGGGCTTCGACATCAAGCCGGTCGAGCAGCCGAAGGCCAATCTGGTGTTCCTGATCGACGTCTCGGGTTCGATGGATGAGCCGGACAAGCTGCCGCTGCTCAAGTCGGCTTTCCGGCTGCTGGTCAGCAAGCTCAAGGCGGACGACACCATCTCGATCGTCACCTATGCCGGTGACGCCGGCACCGTGTTGATGCCGACCAAGGTCACCGAGAAGGACAAGATCCTCAACGCCATCGACAATCTGTCGCCCGGCGGCTCGACGGCCGGCGAGGCGGGCATCAAGGAAGCCTACAAGCTTGCCCAGCAGTCCTTCGTCAAGGATGGCATCAACCGTGTGATGCTGGCCACGGACGGCGACTTCAATGTCGGCCAGACCGATGACGACGATCTGAAGCGGCTGATCGAGCAGGAGCGCAAGACCGGCGTCTTCCTGTCGGTGTTCGGCTTTGGACGCGGCAATCTGAACGACCAGATGATGCAGACCATCGCCCAGAACGGCAACGGCACCGCCGCCTATATCGACACGCTGGCCGAGGCCGAGAAGGTTCTGGTCGAGGATGCTTCCTCGACGCTGTTCACCATCGCCAAGGACGTCAAGGTCCAGGTCGAGTTCAATCCGGACAAGGTCTCGGAGTACCGGCTGATCGGCTATGAAACCCGCGCCTTGAACCGCGAGGACTTCAACAATGATCGCGTCGATGCCGGCGATATCGGCTCCGGTCATTCGGTGACCGCCATCTACGAGATCACGCCGAAGGGCAGTGGCGGCGAGCAGATGGATCCGCTGCGCTACGGCCAGGCAACGGTCAACAATGGCGGCGTCGCCAATGCCGACGAATATGCCTTTGTGAAAATCCGCTACAAGCTGCCGAACGAAGACGTCTCGAAGCTGATCACCACGCCGGTGACCTCGGCCAACGAGGTCGCGTCCTTCGACCAGGCCAGCACCGACCAGCGTTTCTCCGTCGCTGTCGCCGCCTTCGGCCAGAAGCTGCGCGACGAGGATGCGACCGCGAAGTTCGGCTACGACAAGATCATGGAGATTGCCACCGCCGCCCGAGGAGCCGACCCGTTTGGGTACAGGTCCGAGTTCCTTTCGCTTGTGCGCCTTGCCTCGGCGCTGGGCGGTAACCGGTAGTGGCAATAACGCCGGTTCCTTTCAGACGGGGGTCGTTCTGATACGGGGAACCGGCTATGGGCGGGTGAGGCAGGCCGGCGGGGGAAACCCTGCCGGCCTTTTTTCCGGGTACTGGCGATGTCCGGCCGATCATTAAATTGTGTGGCTTTTCCGGAACGTCATCGCAATGCTCCGAATGTTATCCCATGGTTAGGGACTGGGCTTGGGGAGCCGGGAATTGCAGATCATGAACATTGGAAACACGACGCCGGCGGTGAGACACACGCAGGCGTCGGGAACGCTGTCGCCAGAATCCAGGCGCATCATGGATGACGTCGACGCAGCCCGGAATACCGCAAAGTCGGCGCTGACCAATGACCGCTTTCGCGTCATGCTGGAGCAGATCGGCAATCCGCAGTCGTCGGGTGACCTGGTGACGATGAATGAAAGCGCCGACAGCACCGCCCTGGATTTCACGACGGCGCTATCGCGTTACGCTGAAAACAGCGAATAAGTTCGATATCAGGCCCGGCTGCGGCGGCGTTCGCGGCGGGCTTCGCTGGTCTCGGCGGTGTTTTCCGTCGCCACCTTGTTGCGCATCGGACCGATGCGCTCGACGATCGCCGCGACGGTCGGGCGTTCGGATTTGGTGTGCGCGTCGAGCGCCTTGCGCATGGCGGCAAGGTGCTGGAACGACGTGCCGCAGCAGCCGCCGATGATCTTCGCGCCGCCATCCACCGCCAGCCGGACATAGTCGGCCATCAGCTCCGGCGTGCCGGAATAATGGATCTCGGTGCCACGAAATTCGGGAATGCCGCAATTGCCCTTGACGATCACCGTCGCTTCCGGCTTCGCCTCGGTCATGTCGAGCAGCGAGGCCAGGATGTCGGAGGCGCCGACACCGCAATTGGCGCCGACACCGAGCGGTGTCTCTGAAAGTCCGTCGACGACGCCGTGGATATCCCTGGGCAGCAGGCCCATCATGGTGCGGCCGGCAGTGTCGAACGAACCGGTATAGGTGTAGGGCAGGCCGACGCGGATGGCGGCCTCCGCCGCGGCGCGGATTTCGTCCGGCGCAGACATGGTCTCGATCCAGGCGACTTCGGCGCCACCTTCCTTGAGACCCTCGATCTGCTCGGCAAAAGCCTCGACTGCTTCGTCATAGGTCATGGCGCCGAGCGGCACCAGCAACTCGCCGGTCGGACCGACCGAGCCGGCGACGATGACTTTCCTGCCGGCCTTGTCGGCGACCGCGCGGGCAATCTCGGCGGCGCGCTTGTTCAGCGCATGCACGCGGTCCTGCGCATGATGCAGCTTCAGCCGGTGGCGGGTGCCGCCGAACGAGTTGGTGAGGATGATATCGGCGCCGGCGTCGACGAAATTCTGGTGCAGGCTGGTGATGGTGTCGGGCGCTGTCTCGTTCAGCAACTCGGGCGCTTCGCCGGCCTCGAGGCCCATGGCGAACAGATTGGTGCCAGTGGCACCATCGGCGAGCAGCACGCCCTTTTCGGCCAGCAGAGCATCGATGGGATTGTTCGCGGTCATCGGATCGACTTTCAGATATTTGAATGGAATAAGGATATAAAGAAGTCTTTATGTCCAGTCAATGTGTTTGCAACCTGCAATGCCGCGCGGCGCACCTTTCCGGGGCGTTGGGGATCAGGCATAACCCGATGGAAATGACGCGCCGGCCAGATTGCGCGCGTAGGCGGCGGCCTCATGCGGGTTGATGTCGGCGGCCCGGATCAGATTGTCGAAATGCTGGGTCAGCGCTTGGACCGGCTGGGTGGCGTTCAGCACGACATACATGTCGCCGACATAGATGGCGGCGCGGTAGGGACCGAAGATTGTCAGCGGGATCGAATAGCGCATGCGGCCGTCATAGAGGAACAGGCGGAAGGTGGGGTAGAGATCGTCAAGCAGCGTCGCCATATGGGCAAGCTGCTGCCGGCGGTCAGCCTCGGGAAAGCGGTCCCAGACGCCCAGGCCGCGGGCAAAGATCTCAAGCGTATGGCGCGGCATGCAGACCTCCATGTCGGTCTCAGGGCGCCGGTTGTACTCGATGCGGTACTGCGTCTCGCTGGCCTGCGCCAGACGGCTGCGGTTGGTGATGTTGGCTTCGTAGTCGACCAACTGGCGTGTGCGCAGGAGGTCTGGAATGCCGGCCGGCACATAGCGGATCTTGGTGCCGGCGGCCTCGGCGAACCATTTGGCCAAAAGCGTGCGGTCGAAGCCGTCGGGCGCCTCTTCGATCTCCAGGCTTTCGCGGATTTCGCCGGTGACGCCTTCGTCCTGGGAGAGGCCGAGCAGCCAGTCCAGCGAGATCTTGAATTCGGCGGCGATGTTGAGCAGCGTTTCGGCACGTGGCAGGCGCGTCGAGGCGCCGGACATCAGTTGCGACAGCGCCGACCGGTCGATGCCGACTGCAGACGCGAAAGCTGACTGGTTGAGATCGGACCGTGTCAGGAGCAGCTTCAGGCGCTCCCGGAAGATTGCCGAAAGGTCCCGTTTGTCCACTGTTCGTTCTCCGCACTCTCTTAGGAAAAATTTGCGCCCGAGCCGTCGAATCAGCACTTCCAGCGTAAATGAATCCGTAGGGTTGTTTACAATGCATAACATCTGCGGTCAAAAATGCGCAATCGCAACATTTTGTACACTTTGTCTCGTTGAGCGGAATCGCTTCTCCTGACACTATGCTGTCAGGAACCAATTCCGGCGACTGAGGGACAGTGGTCGATAGCATGACAGGCAAGCGCATCAAGCGACGCGACGCAGCGGCCATCGAGTGGCCGACCGTGCTCCTCGCTTTCTTCTGTTACGGAATGTGGCTCGCTGCCGGGCTCCTGCTCTGGCCCTCTTATCCGATCCCGGCACTTCTTCTCCTGGGCTTCATCCTGGCCTTGCAGTCGTCGATCATGCACGAAGTGCTGCATGGCCATCCGACGCGCAGCGCGCTCATCAACGAAGCCTTCGTCTTCCTGCCGATCGGCTTGGTCTGGCCGTTCCGTCGCTTCAAGACGCTCCATTTGCGCCACCACGCCGACGAGCGCCTGACGGATCCCCTCGACGATCCCGAGAGCTATTACCAGGCGTTGTGGATGCATGACGATCTGCCGCCGACGATGAAATTCCTGCTCAAGATCAACAACACCATGGCCGGCCGTTTCTTCCTCGGCCCCTGGCTGTCCTGCATCGGTTTCTTCGTCGACGATGCCAAGCATGTGATTGCCGGCGACAAGGTGATCGGCAAGGCATGGCTGCTGCATGCGATCGGCCTCGCCATCGTAGTGCCGATCGTGCAGTTCGGCTTCGGCATTCCCGTATGGCTCTACATTCTGGTGCCGGTCTGGCTCGGCCAGTCGCTGATCGCGGTCCGGACTTTCGCCGAACATCAGTGGTCCGAGCACCCTGAAGGACGCACGGTGATCATCGAGCGCTCGCCGCTGTCGTTCCTGTTCCTCAACAACAATCTGCACTTCGTCCACCACAAGACGCCGACGGTTGCCTGGTACAGACTTCCAAAACTGTTTGCGGACCGCCGCGACGAGTGGCTGCGGATGAACAATGGCTACGCCTATCCGAACTATTTCGCACTGATCAAAGCCTACGCATTCAAGGCCAAGGAGCCGATCGTGCACCCGGTGCTGCGCCGCCAGGCGGAGCCGGGCAGGGCGTTCAAGCCGCGCATCAGGGCGCGCAGCATCAGCGGGCTTGGCAGCGCGCCGGTTCCGGCCGAGCCGCCGAAGGAATAATCCCCGGACTTCCCGAACCCGTGTCGGCCAATTCTGATTGGACGCCGCGTTTTTGCGATCCTTTCCCGAGCCATGATGATTGAGTGTCGGCATGAGTGATTTGGTTGCGGCATTGCCGATGTACGACTGGCCCGAAGTGCGCGGCGAGGTCGACGCGCAATGGGCAGCGTTGCGCGAGGCTTTTCGGCACAAGGGCGTCGATGCGCCGCAGACAATCGTGCGCCGCAATGGCGACCTGCCGCCGGTGCCGGGGGGTATCCAGGACGCCGAGGGCAGACTGATCGCGCCCGATCCGGCGACACTGCCGCCGAACGAACTCGACCATCATCAGCTTTGGCTCCATCCGGCGCTGCTGTTCGCGCAGACCTGCTGGGGGCCGATGGAACTTGGCCTGAACAAGCATGTGCAGGTGGTCGGCCAGCCGAGCTACGACGCTTACGAAGGCGGCCAGGGCGAACTCTATTCCAGCGCGCTGGTGATGCGGACGGGCGAGGGACCGGAGGTTCGCTCGCCCGCGGATGGCAAAGCCTTGCTGCCGCTCGATCTGATGCGTGGCAAGCGTTTTACCTACAACAGCCTCGATTCGATGTCGGGCATCATCGCGCTGACGCGCGACCTGCAGGCCGCCGGCGAAAGCCTGGATATCTTTTCCTCACGCAGCGAAAGCGGTGGCCATCGCCGCTCGATCATCGCGGTCGCCGAGGGCAAGGCGGATATAGCTGCCATCGACTGTGAGAGCTGGGCGCTGGCGCAGCGTTTCGAGCCTGCGGCAAACGCCGTGAAGGTCGTCGGCTGGACGGCAAGGCGCAAAGGCCTGCCCTACATCACCGCCAGGACGACGCCGGAAAAGACGCTCAAGGCTCTGCGCGAGGCGCTTGCCGGATCAGCCGAGCAGCCTCGCATCCAACGGGTAGGTTGAAAGCTGCTCGTTACCGGTCTCGGTGATCAGGATCTGTTCCTCGATCTTGACGCCCTCATGGCCGCCGAGACGGCCGATATAGCTTTCCACGCACAGCACCATTCCCGGCTCCAGCACGCCATCGGGCGTGTCCGGCGTCCAGTCGCTGGCATGTGGCAGGGTTGGATACTCGTCGGCGAGGCCGACGCCGTGATAGAGCACGCCGTAGCGCGCCGGGAAGCAATCTCCCGGCGGCACCACGGAGCGTTCGACCAGGTCGCGGAAGGATATGCCGGGCTGCATCAATTGCGTGTTGTGGGCGATCTGGTCGGCGGCGATGTGGAAGAGGTCCCGTTGCTCGTTCGATGGTCTCGCATCGCCGCAAAGCCAGGTGCGGGAGAGATCGGCGCAGAAGCCGTAGGGACCGATCAGGTCGGTATCGAAGGCGACGAGGTCGCCTTCCTCGATCACACGCGATGAGCATTCCTGGAACCACGGATTGGTGCGCGGCCCCGAGGCAAGCAGCCGGGTTTCGATCCATTCGCCGCCGCGCGCAATGTTGCCGCGGTGGAGTTCGGCCCACAATTCGTTTTCGGAAATGCCCGGCGTCAGCGCCTTCTCCATTTCACCCATCGCCGCTTCGCAAGCGACGATTGCGCGGCGCATGGCGAGGATCTCGTCCGGCGATTTGATCAGCCGCGCATTTTCCATCACCGCTTCGCCATTGCCGATCGAAATGCCGAGCCGGGCGAGTTCCTCGACGCCTTCCGGGTTGATGTGGTCGACCGCAATGCGGCTGTTGCCGCCGCCATGCTCCTTGACCAGATCGGCGATGCCGGCCGCCCAGCGGCGGACTTTGTGCTCGGTCAGCTCGCCGCCATAGAGATACATCCACGACACTGCCGGCCGCACCTCGTCGACGACGCCGGAATGATCGGACAGATGCTCGCAGGAGAAATAGTCGAACAGCACCACGGGTCCCTCAGTGGCGACGAAGCAGTGGCGGGTCGGATTGTGCGCGACCCACAGCTGCATGTTGGTCGAATCGGTGGCGTAGCGGATGTTGACGGGGTCGTAGAGCAGCGCGCCGGCGTAGTTTCGGCGCCTCAGTTCGGCGCGGAGGCGCTCGAGCCGGTATTTGCGCATCGCGGCAAGATCGGGCGCGGCGATGCCTGCCGCTTGCCATTCGGCTTCAGCCAGCGCGCCATAGCCCAGCACATGCTGGTTCAGCGACGCCGCCTTCTGGCGCGATGTTTCGCGCAAGGCTTCGACGGAGCCGGGCTCGAACGGCATGATCTTGCGATGACGACCGAACCCTTGTTTCTCCACCCGACGCCTCCCTGCCGACTTACTGTGGCGCTGCGCCCGCGGCCGCTTTCTTCAGCCGCGTGACCGTCAGCGTGCGGGTGGGCGGCTCGCTGTCGAACAGCATCGGAACGACCAACTGCTGCGGCGAGCCGTCAGCGACATAGCCGGCCTCGCTCAAGGCCCGCAGGATGCCCTCGGGAGGTTCCTTGTCATTGGCCATCACGAGCACCGCCGGCTCGATCAGCAAATGGCCGAAGTCCGGCATCTCGTCGTCGAGCACGACCAGATCGGGATCGACAAGACGCAGATTTCCCACCCAGTGCCAGCTCGATATCGCCGTGCGAACCGGACCGTTTGCCGTCAGCTGGCCATAGAGCGACTGGTAGTCGACACGCACGATGCTGCCGCGGCTGTCGCCGCCATTGAGGTGCGTGTACCAGGTCACCGGCAGCACGAGGATGGCAAGCGTTGCGCCGACAAAGACGACGACGTCCTGCACCTTCCTTCCCTTGTCGCCTCTGGCATCCATCCGCGAGGCCAGCGCGACCGGCAGCAACACAAGAATGGGAAGCATCCAGCGATCGCGAAATTGCGTCGTCCCGCTCGCCAGGACGAGCACGATGGTCATCGCCAGGGCAAAAGCGATGGTGCGCCACACCAGTTTCTCGGTCCATGGCGCCGGTTGCAGCGCGGGCGCTGGCTTTTTCCATGCGATGAGCAAAGCCGCGACGAATATGCCGGCCGGCAACACGGCGAAATACAGGATAGCCTTGCCCAGTCCGCGCATTCCGTAGAATGCGGTTTGTATGGCGCTTTCTCCTCTGCCCATGCCGAAGCCGCCGCTGTGCGACAGCAACTGGTCGGTGTAGGTCAGGTTCCAGTAGAGCGTCGGCAGGCAAAGCAGCACCGCCACGACAAGGCTGATCGAAAACCGGCGGTTGAGGATGACGCCGCGCGTTTCGCGCAGCGACAGGGTGGACAGCATCAGCGCGCCGAGAAAGATCGCGTTGTTGTATTTCGACAGGATGGCGGCGGCCATCGCCACGCCAAACAGCACATAGGTGGCCAGCGAACGCCGCTGCACCAGTTCAACGAGCGCAAGAAACAGCACCACTGAAAAACAGAAAGCGGCGATCGAGTGGGTGAGGGCGTGCTGCATCTCCCACACCATCTGCGGAAACAACAGCAGGCCGAACAATGCGGCGGCGCCAGCGCGGCTGGAATAGCCCAGGCGGCGGACAGCGATGAAAACCGACGCCAGCGCCGCTCCGATCAGCAGGTACTTCACGATCTTGAGCGCCAGGATGTTCGTTCCGACCACGGCGGCGACGAGGCGGGCAAGCCAGGTGTAGAGCGGCGGCTGCGAGCCGCCATAGCCAGCCCAGAGGTAGTGCATGTACATCAGCTGTTCGGAATCGTCGACGCCGACACCGGTTCCTACGACATGGGACAGCAGCGCCATCACCACGATCTGGACGACGCAATAGACCGCGACGCAGACCAGTGCGGCGTTGAAGGGACCGACCTTGCCTTCGCCGAGCCAGTCCGTCCATTTCTCTAGATACTGCAAGGGGATCGTCTTCTCATCGAGGGAAAATGCCTGCGGCCAACTGCCGAAGGCCCCTTACACGATCTCACGCTCCCTGTCGCCTTTTCAGGTCCGCATCTTCTCGCCGCTGGGGTCGAAGGGCGCCTCGACATTGATGCGCGCCGGACGCCGGTGGCCGAGGATCTCGATCTCGAACAGTCCGGCACTTTCGTCCTCGGCGAGTGCCGCCGGCACATAGCCCTGCGCCATCGACTTCTGCACATAGTGCGCATAACCGCCCGAGGTGACCCAGCCGACCACGCGCCAGTCGCGGTCGACGATGCCGCGCACGGCGGAAGCTCCTTCGGCAGCCTTTGAGCCACGCACTTCCTTGCCTGCCGTATCGAAGCGTGGCGCGCCATAGCCATGCGGCTTTTCCACCGTGCCATAGTCCTTGCCGACCTTGGCCCAGATCGGCTCGTCGCCCATGACATCGGCGTCGGCCGCATCGACGATGAAGGAGACACGGCGCAGTTTCGGCCCTTCCGCCTGTTCCTTGGCAGCGGCCTCGCGGCCGATGAAGTCGTTCTTCTCCAGCTTGATGAAGCGGTCCATCCCGCCTTCGAACGGGCCGTAGATCGGCCGCAGTTCGCGGTACCAGGTCGGGAAGTTCTTCTCCAAGCGCATGGAGAGCAAAGCGCGCATGCCGAAATCGACGAGGCCGAACTCCTCGCCGGCGTCCTTGATCGCCTTGTAGACCAGGCGCTCATAGGCCGGCGCCATCCAGATTTCATAGCCGAGATCGCCGGTATAGGTGATGCGGTTGACCATGCAGGGCGCGCCGCCGACCGCCATTTCGCGGAAATCCATGAAGCGGAAAGCTTTCGTCGAGATGTCGACATCGACCAGCTTCTGCAAGAGGTCGCGCGATTTCGGACCGGCGATCGACAGGCCGACCAGCGTCTGATCGAAGCGGTGGATACGCACCGAACCATTCTTCGGCAGATGCGTCTCGAACCAGCGCATGTGGTATTTCTGCGCGGCGGACGAGCCCCAGATCATGAATCTGTCTTCGCCTGCCTTGGCGATGGTGAAGTCGCCGATCAGCTTGCCGAATTCGTTGATCATCGGCGTCAGCACGATGCGGCCGGTCTTCGGCATGCGGTTGGTCATCAGCCGGTTGAGGAAATCCTCAGCCGCAGGTCCCGACACTTCGTATTTGGCGAAGTTGGCGATTTCGGTGACGCCGACGCGTTCGCGCGTGGCGCGCACTTCCTCGCCGATAGGACCGAAATCGTTTGAGCGGTGGAAGGAGACGACGTCCTTCGGCTCCTTGCCCTTCGGCGCGAACCACAGCGGGGTCTCCAGGCCCCAGCTATCGCCCATGACGGCGTTGTTGGCGAGCATGGTATCGTAGAGCGGCGTCGTCTGCGCCGGACGCGCAGCCGGCAGCTCTTCATTGGGGAAGCGGATGGAGAAGCGGCGCGAATAGTTTTCGCGCACCTTTGCGTTGGTGTAGCGCAGGCCGGCCCACTCGCCGAAGCGGGCGACATCCATGCCCCAGACGTCGAAGCCGGGATCGCCATGCACCATCCAGTTGGACAAAGCGAGGCCGACGCCGCCGCCCTGGCTGAAGCCGGCCATGACGGCGCAGGCGCACCAGAAATTGGTCAGGCCCTGCACCGGCCCGACCAGCGGATTTCCGTCGAGCGCAAAGGTGAAGGGGCCGTTGATGATCTGCTTGATGCCGGCTTTCTCGATGCCGGGGAAATGCTTGAAGCCGATCTCCAGCGACGGCGCGATGCGGTCGAGGTCGGGCGGCAGCAGTTCATGGCCGAAATCCCACGGCGTGTTGACCGGCGACCATGGCTTGCAGGCCTTTTCATAGGTGCCGAGCAGGATGCCGTTGCGCTCCTGGCGGGTGTAGATCTCGCCCTTGAAGTCGAGCACGCCGATCATCTCGCGGCCGGTCGATTTGTTGAATTCCTCGACCTCGGGCATCGGCTCGGTGAGCAGGTACATGTGCTCCATGGCCAGCACCGGCAGTTCGACGCCGACCATGCGGCCGATCTCGCGCGCCCACAGGCCGCCGCAGTTGACGACATGCTCGGCGTGGACGGTGCCCTGTTCGGTGACGACGTTCCAGGTGCCGTCAACTTCCTGCGTCAGCTCGACGACGCGGTTGCGCAGCACGATCTCGGCGCCCAGCTTCTTGGCCGCCTTGGAGTAGGCGATCGTCGTGCCGGAGGGATCGAGATGGCCTTCGACCGGATCCCACATGGCGCCGACGAAATTGGTCTCGTCCATCAGCGGGAACATCGCCTTGGCTTCGGAGGGCGTGATCAGCTCGGTGTCCATGCCGAGATAGCGGCCCTTGGCGTGGGCCAGGCGCAGAAAATCCATGCGCTCGGGCGTATCGGCCATCATCACGCCGCCGGTCAGATGCAGCGAGCAGGACTGGCCGGAGATTTCCTCGATCTCCTTGTAGAGCTGCACCGTATAGGCTTGCAGCTTGGCGACGTTGGGATCGCCGTTCAGCGTGTGGAAGCCGCCGGCTGCGTGCCAGGACGAGCCGGAGGTGAGCTCGGAACGCTCGATCAGCATGATGTCGGTCCAGCCGGCCTTGGCCAGGTGATAGAGCACCGAGCAGCCAACGACGCCGCCGCCAATGACAACCGCTTTTACATGAGATTTCATGAGAGATAGGTCCGTTTTTGCGTAAATTGAATCAGGTGTGTCGGTTGGCAGGATGCCGCCAGTTGCTTGCCGATCAAAAATCGGTCGGCGCGCCGCCTTCGGCCGTGCGCTTTTCGACGAAGTCGTTGAGCTCTTCGCGGATCGCCGGGTCCATATAGGGTTCCTCGTAGGATGCCAGCCGCTCCTTCCAGACCTTGTTGGCCTTTTCCAGCGCGGTCGGCGATCCGGCTTCCGCCCAGGTCTCGAAATTGCGCCAGTCGGAGAGGATGGGCGAGTAGAAGGCTGTCTTGTAGCGGTCCTGCGTGTGCTGGGTGCCGAAGAAATGGCCGCCGGGGCCGACCGACTGGATGGCGTCGAAGCCGAGCGCTTCGTCGGACAGGTCGAGCGGGGTGAGGAACTCGGCCACCATCTGCAACAGGTCGATGTCCAGCATGGTCTTCTCGTAGGAACAGCGCAGGCCGCCTTCGAGCCAGCCGGCGCCGTGCATCATCAGATTGCCGCCGCCCTGGATGGCGCCCCACAGCGAGAACACGCTTTCATAGGCTGCCTGCGCGTCGACGGTGTTGGCGGCGCAGGTATTGGAGGTGCGGTAGGGGATCTTGTAACGGCGGGCAAGCTGGCCGCCGACAAGCTGCGCCTTCATATATTCAGGCGTGCCGAAGGCCGGCGAGCCCGACTTCATGTCGACATTCGAGGTGAAGCCGCCATAGCCAACCGGCGCGCCCTTTCTCACCATCTGGGCAAAGGCGATGCCGGACAGCGCCTCGGCATTTTGCTGCACCAGCGCACCGGCGATGGTCACCGGCGCCATCGCGCCGGACAGGGTGAAGGGCGTGATGACGACGACCTGACCCTTGCTCGACATCTGGATGATGCCTTCCATCATCGGCACATCCAGTTTCAGCGGCGAATTGGTGTTGATGATGGTGAAGACGGACGGCTCTTCGAGCATCTGCTCATGGCTGATGCCGCGGGCGATCCTGGCGATCTCGATGCCGTCGACATTGCGCTCCTTGCCGAGCGAATAGATGTGGAACACCTTGTCGGTCAGCGTGGCGAGGTCGCGGATGCATTCGAGGTGGCGCACGGAAGGATGGATGTCGGTCGGCTCGACCGGATAACCGCCGGTGCAGTTCAGGATGTTGTGCATCTGTGCCAGGCGCAGGAAGTTGCGGTAGTCCTGCTGGTTGCCCGGACGGCGGCCGCGATCGAGGTCGGAGCAGTTCGGTGCCGACGCCATCATCGACAGGATCACATTGTTGCCGCCGAAGCGCACATTGTGCGCCGGGTTGCGGGCATGGAGCGTGAATTCCGACGGGCAGTTGGAGATGAGATCGAGGATCATGTCGCTGTCGAAGCGCACGCGCTCGCTGCCCTCGCGGACATCGGCGCCGTTTTCCTTCATCATGCGGCGCGCTTCGTCATGCAGCACGTCGACGCCTATTTCCCTCAAGACGCGCAGCGAGGCGAGGTGGATCGATTCCAGCTCGTCGTCAGAGACCAGCTTGGTCGGCGTTAGCGGATTTCTCAGTTGCCGAAAAGCCGGCTGTTCGAAGGCGGCCGAGCCGCCGGCGCGCTTGCCCGCACGGCCACCGCGACGGGCCCGGTCGGTTGCCAAAGGCGGTTCGGCTGGATGCAGGGCGGCGGTCATGATGGTCCTCGTACGATGCTGGTAGCGGGCGGCATAATGGACCGGCGGCTGTCCGACCATTGCGGAGGCGGCGACCACTAGGACGAGGGAAGCGACATGCTCGAACGGCAGTCCGATAGCTGACAACCTTGCCGGGGATTGGCGGACAGGACGCGCCCCACTGCGGCTCTTTGCGCAAGGGGATTTCAGGCGCGGCCCTTCCTTTCCCTAAATCGAACCGCTAGCTCAGTGGTTTGCCGCTGGATGGGGCCGGCAATTTATGTGGAAGGCATCATGGCTGCGACCGGTTCGAGCGATGGCGAAGCGGGGACGCAATGGGCGGCGCTTGCCGGCGTAACTGCCGCCCTCGCGATGTTCGGTGCGGCGCAAGGGCTGAGCTCGCCGCTGTTTACGCTGCTGATGCAGAAGCAAGGCATGTCGCCGGCGCTGATCGGCTTGTCGGCAGCGATGATGCCGCTTGGCCTGATCCTTTCGGCCTCGTTCGTGCCGGCAGCCATTCGGCTGGTCGACGCGCGCAACCTGGCTGTGGGTTGCTCATTGATTGGGGCGCTGTGCTTCCTCGGCATCGGCTACCTGCAGGACTGGGTGGGCTGGTTCGTCATCCGCTTCATCATCGGTATCGTCATCAACCCGCTCTATATACTGGGCGAAGTATGGGCGCTGTCGCTGGCGCCGCCGTCGCGCCGCGGCAGGGTGATGGGGGCATTCAACACCGTGCTGGGCGCTGGCTATGCTGCGGGGCCTTTGGTCCTGACCGCGGTAGGGATATCGGGCTGGGTTCCTTTCCTGGTCGGCATGGCCGGCTTCATCCTGTGCGCCGCGATCCTTCGTGCTGTTTCCTCAAGCCTCGCCGGCTTCGAGGATGACGGCCAATTGCCCGGCGGCTTTTTCGGTTTCGCCAGGCTGGCGCCGGCGCTGTTGTTTGCCGTGCTGGTTTCGGCGGCGGTCCAGCAGGGCACCTACGCATTGATGCCGGTCTTCGGTGCTGCCTATGGCCTGCCCGAAAGGACGCTGGCGGCCCTGGTGATGGCACTGTCGCTGGGAAACATCTTCCTGCAAATCCCGCTCGGCCTGCTTGCCGAGCGTTTCGGCGGGCGGGCGATGATCATCTTCTGTGCGTTGGCGACAACGGCCTGCGCGGTTTTGCTGCCGTTGTTGATCACGACGCCGGCGATCTGGCTCGTCCTTCTCGTCATGGGAGCGGTCGGCTATGGCGTCTACACCATGGCGCTGGTGGAGCTCGGCAGCCGCTTCAAGGGAACCGTGCTGGTCGCCGGTAACGCCGCCTTTGCCTTGATGTGGGGCGCCGGCGGCATTGTCGGCCCGCCCGGCGCCGGTGCGCTGATGCAGGTCATCGGTCCGCTCGGCCTGCCGGTGGTGATCGCCGGACTCGACGCGCTGCTGGTGAGCTTCGCGCTTTACCGATCGTTCAAGCGCCAAACTCCTGACAGGCCCAAAAACTCCTGACAGGCCCAAACTCATGACAGGCCTTGTCTGGAGCAAACGGTTTTTACCGGGGCGGGGCTTACCCGCGTCGGACAGAAAAGCTAGTCCTGAGCCTGGTTTAGGTGCCAATGATGAACCTGGCGGAAGCTGACAACGAGAAGATGCAGTGGGCGGCGATCAGCGGCGTGATCGCGACCGTCTCGGTGTTCGCCATCGCGCAAGGCCTGTCCTATCCGCTGCTGAGCTTCATCCTGCAACGCCAAGGCGTTTCGCCGGCCATCATCGGGCTCTCGGCGGCAATGACGCCGATCGGCTTCATTGTCTCGTCGCCGCTGATCCCGGCACTGGCGCGCCGGTTCGGGGCAGGGCGCACCGCGCTTACCTGCGCGGCGCTTTCGGCTATTGTGCTTGCGCTGATCGGCTGGACCCAGAATGTCTATCTGTGGTTTCCGCTGCGCTTCTTGATCGGGGTGGTGACCAACCCGCTCTATGTCTTGAGCGAAATCTGGGTCATTGCACTGGCGCCGCCATCGCGCCGCGGTCGCGTCATGGGTGTCTATTCAACCATCATCTCGGCCGGCTTCGCTGCCGGGCCGCTCTGCCTGCTCGTTGTCGGCACCGTGGGATGGCCGCCATTCCTGGTGGGGATCGCCGCCTTCATCTTCTGCGGCGCCTGCCTGGCGCTGGTGCTGCCGCAACTGCCGAAGGTCGACGAAGCCGGGCGCAGGGTTTCGGTCATGGGCTTCATGCCACTGGCATGGCTATTGCTGTCGGCGGTGGTCGTTGCCGCCGGTTTCGAACAGGGCGTGCTGGCGCTGCTGCCGGTCTACGGCACGCACTATGGCATCGCGGAAGCGCGCATGTCGGCGCTGCTGTCGGTGATGATCGCAGGCAACATCGCCATGCAGGTGCCGCTCGGCTTGCTGGCGGAACGGCTGACGGCGCGTCTGGTGCGATTCATCTGCGTCGTGGTGACGGTGCTGGGCTGCGCCCTGTTGCCGCTGCTCATCGAGACGCCGCTGATCTGGCCTTGCGTCTTTATCTGGGGCGCGGTCTCCTATGGCATCTACACCATGTCGATCATCGAGCTCGGCGAGCGCTTTACCGGCTCGGCGCTGGTCGCCGGCAATGCCGCCTTCTCCCTGATGTGGGGCATCGGCGGCATCGTGGTGCCGCCGCTGGCGGGTGGCGTCATGGATGTGATCGGCGCCTCCGGTCTGCCGATCACGCTGGGCGCGATTTGTCTGGCACTGGCTGTGGCCACGGTCCTGCGCCGGCGGATGGTTTGAGGCCGCATTCCCCCGATGACCTGACGTACCATCTTGAATAAAACCGCTTGCAACGCGATGTAGGCAGGGCTGCCCGCCACTAGCCTGGAGACCATGCGTGACCCAATCGACGACAAAACGCCAGACGGATGCCACCGCGGAGGACAAGTTCCTCTGGCTGGAGGACCGGACCAGCAAGGAATCGCTCGACTGGGTGCATCGCCAGAACCAGATCACCGTGGCCGAACTACAGGGCGATCCGTCCTACCAGGCGGCCTTCGAGACGGCGCTCGACCTGATGACGGCCGAGGACAACATTGCGGTCGGTGCCGCGCTCAACGGCCAAGTCTATAATTTCTGGCAGGACAAGACCAATGTGCTCGGCCTCTGGCGCCGCGCGACGGTTGCTTCCTACAAGACCGAGAAGCCTGTGTGGGAGACGATCATCGACTTCGACGTGCTGTCGGCCAAGGAGGGGGTGAAGTGGGTGTTCAGCGGCGCCAGCCGCCTTTACCCCGATTTCAACCTTTGCCTGGTGGCGATGTCGCCGGATGGCGGCGATGCGAGCGAGATGCGCGAATTCGACATCGAGACCAAATCATTCATCGAGGGCGGCTTCCGCGCTCCCGCCTCGAAATCCGGCTTTTCCTGGCTGGACAGGGACACGGTCATTGTCTCGGCTGCCTTCGATGAAGACGACAAGACCCAGTCCGGTTATCCGCGCGTCGTCAAGCTGTGGAAGCGCGGCACCCGGTTGGAGGAGGCGACGCCGATCTTCGAGGCCGAGAAGCAGGATCTCGCGGCCGGCGCGGGGGTCGAGCATGATGGCGACAGGCAGTATTTGTTTCTGGCCCGCACGATCGCCTTCTTCTCCTCGCACAGTTTTCTGCGCCTGCCGTCGGGCGAAAACCGGCGCATCCCGCTGCCGGACGATGTCACCGACACCGCGCTGTTCAAGGGCCGGTTCGTGTTCGGGGTGCGCAGCCCATGGACGGCGCCGGGCGGCACTGAGTGCTTGCCGGACGGCCTCTATTCCTTCGATTTCGAACACTGGATGGACACCGGCGACCTGGGCCCTGTTGAAACCATGCTCGCGCCAGCGCACCGTGTTTCGGTCGCCGGCATTGCCCGCACTCAGGACCGGCTGTTCATCAATCTGATGGACAATGTGCGCGGCAAGGTCGTTGTCGCCGAGCGCAGCGGCGACCGCTGGTCGCTGAAGCCGGTGGCGCTGCCCGAGAACGGCAATGTCGGCATCGCGCATGCCGAGCATTTCGGTTCCAGCGTCTCCTTCTCCTTCACCGATTTCCTGACGCCGAGTTCGATCATCTGGTCGGACGATGACGGGGTGACGCTGGCCACCGTGAAATCGCAGCCGGCGCGGTTCGACGCCGCGCCGCTGGTCTCGGAACAGTTCGAGGCGCGCTCGAAGGACGGCACCATGATCCCGTATTTCGTCGTCAGGCGGCGCGACCAGAAGGGTCCGGTACCGACGCTTCTCTATGGTTATGGCGGCTTCGAAATACCGCTGCTGCCCGGCTATGCCGGCGTGCGCGGCAGGCTGTGGCTGGAGAAGGGCAATGCCTATGTGCAGGCCTGCATTCGCGGCGGCGGCGAGTTTGGGCCGGCCTGGCATCAGGCGGCGCTGAAGGGCAATCGCCAGACTGCCTTCGACGATTTCGCCGCGGTGGCGCAGGACGTCGTCAGGCGCGGCATAGCCACGGCTGCTTCCCTCGGCATCCAGGGCGGCTCGAATGGCGGCCTGCTTACCGGCGTTTCCCTGACGCAGCATCCCGAACTGTTCGGCGCCGTCATCATCGAGGTGCCGCTGCTCGACATGCTGCGCTACACCGAACTGCCGCCAGGCGCCTCGTGGATCGGCGAATATGGCGATCCGGCAAAACCGGAAGAAGCCAAGTGGCTCGCCGCCTATTCGCCGTACCATCATGTCTCGGCCGATGCCGTCTATCCCCCGGTGCTGCTCACGACATCGACCGCCGACGACCGCGTCCATCCCGGCCACGCCCGCAAGATGGCGGCGAAGCTGCAGGAAGCAGGTCACGGCAAGACGTTGTTCTTCGAGGAGACGGAAGGCGGCCATGGCGGTCGCGGCGACCGCCGGCCGCAAGCGGCGCAAACCGCCATGAAATACGTGTTCCTGCAAAGGGTATTGAGCGGCACCGCTTGAATTCCGGGCCTCGGGCGGCATAGACTGCCGCCATGGTCTACATGAGCACATCCGGCGCCTTCGGGGTCGCGGTGACACCGTCGCCGCGCACGCTGCGCGCCGAACTGCTCAGGCTGTGCGCCCGCATCGGCTATTCGCCGCCCGCCGTCCTCTGACGAAGTCGCCCCGGCAGCTTGCCGGTTTGATTCCAGAGGAAAGAGCAAACCCATGACTTACCAGAATTATTCGCTGAAGCAGCTTCAGCAGATTGACGCCGCGCATCATCTGCATCCCTTCACCGACCACAAGGAATTGCGCGAGACCGGCTCGCGCATCATCACCCACGCCAACGGCCCGTTCATCTACGATGCCGACGGCACCGAAATACTCGACGGCATGGCCGGGCTGTGGTGCGTCAATGTCGGCTATGGCCGCGACGAGCTGGCCGACGCCGCTTACGCGCAGATGAAGGAATTGCCCTACTATAATTCCTTCTTCAAATGCTCGACGCCGACGCCCGTGCTGCTGTCGAAGAAGCTGGCCGAGCTGGCGCCCAAGGGCATCGCCCAGGTGTTTTACGGCTCCTCCGGCTCGGAGGCCAACGACACGGCGCTGCGGCTCGTGCGCCACTATTGGGTGCTGGAAGGCAAACCGGAGAAGAACCGCATCATCTCGCGCAAGTCGGCCTATCACGGCTCGACCGTCGCCGGCACGTCGCTCGGCGGCATGGATTTGATGCACAAGCAGCTCGGCGGGGCGGTTCCCAACATCGTCCATGTGATGATGCCCTATGCCTATGAGTTGGCGCTGCCTGGCGAAAGCGACCATGATTTCGGCCTGCGCGCGGCCAAGGCGGTCGAGGATGCCATTCTGGAGGCCGGCGCCGACAAGGTGGCGGCCTTCATCGGCGAGCCGGTGATGGGAGCGGGCGGGGTGAAAATACCGCCGATGAGCTATTGGCCGGAAGTGCAGCGCATCTGCCGCAAATACGATGTGCTTTTGATGCTGGACGAGGTCATCACCGGCTATGGCCGCACCGGCGAATGGTTTGCGGCGCAGACCTTCGGCATCGAGCCCGACACCATCACCACGGCCAAGGCACTGACCTCGGGCTATCAGCCGCTGTCGGCGCTGCTGGTCGGCGACCGTATCGCGGCGACGCTGGTCGAAAAGGGCGGCGAATTCTACCACGGCTATACCTATTCGGGTCACCCGGTGGCCTGCGCGGTGGCGCTGAAGAATCTCGAGATCATGGAGCGAGAAGGCCTGGTCGACAGGGTCAGGAACGACACTGGACCTTACTTCGCCCAGGCGCTGCAGGAGCGCATTGCCGGCCACGAACTGGTCGGCGAGGTGCGATCGATCGGGCTGATGGGCGCGGTCGAGATCGTCAAGGACAAGGCGACCAAGGAGCGCTTCCTGCCGGCGGGCAGTGCCGCCGTCACCGTCCGCGACCACGGCATCGCGCAAGGCCTGATGCTGCGCGCCACCGGCGACACGATGATCCTGTCGCCGCCGCTGATCTGGACCCGCGCGACGATCGACATGGCTTGCGATCGCATCGCCAAAGCGCTGGATCTGGCGCAAGCGGATTTGCGCAAGAAGTAGATGGAACGACAGCCGGACGCCTTGCAATCAGGGCGCCCGGACTGTGCGCCTGCTTATCGTCAGGGTCGAAGGGGTCAGCGCACCGATCGTGCTGGTCAATGAAGACCATCAGGCAATTCCGAACGCTGCAATCGGAATATAATTCAGACCGAACAGTATAGGACTGCAAAACGCAAAAAACCGCGCTCCATCGGAACGCGGCTTTGCCAGATACGCATGGCATTTCGCCAACAATACACTTGCGAAACTTACGGGCTCCGGTACGCGAGACCTGATCCGGAGCGCCGGGCGGATGCGATATGTCCGCCTCGCCATCCGTTATATAGGCACATCGTTACCGCCGGGTTATCGAGAGCTTAAGCAAATCTAAATTTGCAATTTTTCCGGGCAATAAAAATCGAGAAAAGCTCTGCCAAATTCGAAACTTATAGAGAACTGCCGCGAAGGAAATTTATGATGCCGGAAAAATCCGATCCGCCATTTCCCTGGGCGTTGAACAGCGCATAAAGCTGGGCCGCTTCGGCCCCCATTGGCGTCACCGCGCCGGCGCTTTGGGCCGCCTCCTGCGCCAGTTTCAGGTCCTTCAGCATGAGTGCTGCGGCAAAGCCCGGTTTGTAGTCGCGGTTGGCGGGTGAGGCCGGCACGGGACCCGGCACCGGGCAATAGGTGGTCAGCGACCAGCACTGGCCCGACGAGGTCGAGGCAACGTCGAACAGGGCCTGATGCGAGAGGCCGAGCTTTTCGGCCAGCACGAAGGCCTCTGCGACGCCGATCATCGAAATGCCGAGCATCATGTTATTGCAGATTTTGGCTGCCTGACCGGCGCCGTCGTCACCGCAATGGACGATGCGGCCTGCCATCGGCTTCAGGACCGGTTCGGCCTTGGCGAAGGCATCCTTGGCGCCGCCGGCCATGAAGGTCAGCGTTCCCGCAGCAGCACCGCCGGTGCCGCCGGAGACGGGGGCGTCGATCGAATGCAGCCCGTGCTTCCTTGCTACGGCATGCGCCTTGCGGGCCGACTCGACATCGATGGTCGAGGAATCAATGAACAGGGCGCCTGGTTTGGCCTTGGGTGCGATGTCCTCGTAGACCGAGAGCACGTGCTTGCCGGCGGGAAGCATGGTGATCACGACATCGGCGTCCTTCACCGCCGCCACGGCATTCGCCATGACAATGACGCCATGCTCGCGGGCGACGGTGAGGTTTTCCGGCATCAGGTCAAAGCCGTGCACCGCGTGCCCCGCCTTGACGAGATTGGCAGCCATCGGATTGCCCATATTTCCGAGACCAATGAAGGCGATGGTGGTCATAGCGGTGCTCCATGATGAGTAGGCAGTAGGCAGTAGGCAGTAGGCAGTAGGCAGTAGGGCGACCTATTCGGGTGCGAGTTTGAGAATAAGTTGGCGAAGCATTTTTCCGATGGCCTCGGCCGCCAGAAGCAGGTGCTCAGCTTGCCCATGCGTGGCAACGCCAATGCGTTGAGCGATTTGGAGGTGTGTCTCGAACTCCTTAAGCGAGCCTTGGGCTATCCTGAGAAATTGCTGATAGGAGCCTCGGTTGTCTCGGCCATAGCCTTCCGCGATGTTTGCAGGGATAGAGGTTGCTGAACGGCGGATTTGGCTGGTCAGCCCATACAATTCCTCTTTGGGCCATGTCTTGGTCAATGAGTAGGTGCTGACAGCCAGATCCATCGCCTGCTGCCATACGATAAGATCCTTGTACGAGTTGATCTTGCCGGTCATCCTTTGCCTACTGCCTACTGCCTACTGCCTACTGCCTACTGCCGTCCAATCAACGCCCGCGCGATGATGACGCGCATGATCTCGTTGGTGCCTTCGAGGATCTGGTGGACGCGCAGGTCGCGCACCAGTTTTTCGATACCGTAATCATGAAGATAGCCATAACCGCCATGCAGCTGCAGCGCCTCGTTGGCGACGTTGAAGCCGATGTCGGTGACGAAGCGCTTGGCCATGGCCGACCATTTGCCGGCATCCGACGCCTTGCGGTCGAGTTTCGAGGCGGCGGCGTAGAGAAAGATCCGCGCTGCCTGCAATTCGGTCTCCATGTCGGCCAACCTGAACTGCAGCGCCTGGAACTGGTTGATCTTCGAGCCGAAAGCCTTGCGCTCGGCGGTATAGGACAGCGCCTTGTCGAGCGCAGATTGCGCGCCGCCGAGCGAACAGGCAGCGATGTTGAGGCGGCCGCCATCAAGCCCGGCCATTGCGATGCCGAAACCGGCGCCTTCGCCCGACAGCAGGTTTGCGGCCGGCACCTTGCAGTCCTCGAAGATCACCTGGCGGGTCGACTGCATGTGCCAGCCCATCTTGTGCTCGTTGGCGCCGAAGGACAGGCCGGGCGCATCCTTTGATACAACGAAGGTGGAAATGCCTTTCGGCCCGTCGGCGCCGGTGCGCGCCATGACGACATAGAGGTCGCTGTCGCCGGCCCCGGAGATGAACTGCTTGGCGCCGTTAAGCACATAGTCGTCGCCGCTCTTCACCGCGCGCGTCGTCAGCGCCGCGGCATCCGAGCCTGAGCCCGGCTCGGTCAGGCAGTAGCTCGCCAGCCATTCCATCGAGGTCAGCTTCGGCAGGAAGCGTTGGCGCTGCTCGTCGTCGCCGAAGCGGTCGATCATCGACGCCGCCATATTGTGGATCGAGATGAAGGAGGAAAACGCCGGATCGGCGTGCGACAGTGCCTCGAAGATCAGCACGGCGTCGAGCCGGCCGAGCGCCGAGCCGCCGACATCGTCCCTGACATAGATGCCGCCAAGGCCAAGCGGGCCGGTCTCGCGGATTACATCGGCGGGAAAGTGTCTTGCCCGGTCCCATTCGAGCGCATTGGGCGCAACGCGATCGGCGGCGAAGGCCTGTGCCATCTCCTGGATGGCGCGCTGCTCCTCATTGAGTTCGAACTGACTGGTGCTCGCATCGACCGCGGCGTCCATGGCGTGCTCCCTGTGTTTCCCCAGCTGGGGTTGGCTTGCTGGCCTGTTGTTTTTGGCTTTGCGCGCCGCTCAATCTAGACCAATGATGCCGCCGCGCAACCCGGCTCGCCGCGCAGCCGCTGTGCATGAATGGATCAACGGAGCATTGCGTGCCGACATATTTCGACGAATTGCTCGACCGCTTCCATGCCTATCTCCGGGGCGTGGACAACGCGCTGGTGCGGGACGCCGTGACCCGGATCGGCTGGAATATGACGGCGCGCGTGCTCGAAGCGCATCCGCTGCCTTGCCTTGGTCTGCTCGACCGCATTGTCAAACTGGCGCCGCCGGACCCGCAGCCTCTGGTGCAACTGCTGGCGGAGCGTCGTGACGATCTGTGCTGGGGGCAGACCTACAACGCGAGCGATTTTGGTGAAGCGTTCTTGCAGAACTACGGCTGGCTGGAGGTGTTTGGCACGCGCGGCCATTTCGCCAATGAAGAGGTCGCGGCCGGATTGCTGATCCTGGGGCCCGGCATCACCTATCCCGACCATCATCACATTGCCGAGGAGATCTACATTCCGCTGACCGGCGGCACCGAGTGGCGCATGGGCGAAGGCGGCTTTCACACCCGCCAGGCGGGCGAAATTATCCATCACGCCTCCAATGTCAGCCATGCCATGCGCACCGGCAGCGAAGCGTTGCTGGCGCTCTACATCTGGCGCGGCGGGCCGCTGGCGCAGAAATCGACCGTTTCCGGCGCGCAGGGCAGGGGCTGAGCATGGCCAAGGCGATCATGCTGCAAGGCACGGGTTCGGATGTCGGCAAGACGGTGCTGGTGGCGGGGCTCTGCCGCGCGGCCAGGAATCGCGGGCTGAAAGTCAGGCCGTTCAAGCCGCAGAACATGTCGAACAATGCCGCCGTCGCCGACATTCCCGGCGACAACCGCCCCGGCGGCGGCGAGATTGGCCGTGGGCAATGGCTGCAAGCGCTGGCGTGTGGTGTTCAGCCGACCGTGCATATGAATCCGGTGCTGCTCAAACCCCAGAGCGACATCGGTTCGCAGGTGATCGTGCAAGGCAAGGTGTTCGGCGAGGCGCGAGCGCGCGACTACCAGACAATGAAAGCGGGGCTGATGGACGCCGTGCTGGAGTCCTGGACGAAGGTCGGTGAGGGCGCCGATCTGGTCATCGTCGAGGGCGCCGGATCGCCGGCCGAAATCAACCTGCGCAGCCGCGACATCGCCAATATGGGCTTTGCCACACGCGCCGACGTGCCGGTGATCCTGGTCGGCGACATCGACCGCGGGGGCGTCATCGCTTCGGTCGCCGGCACGCATCTGATCCTGCCGGAGGAAGACAGGCGCATGATCGTCGGCTACCTCATTAACAAGTTCCGCGGCGATGTCTCGCTGTTCGACGACGGCATCCGGTCGATCGAAAGCTTCACCGGCTGGCGCTGCTTTGGCGTCGTGCCGTGGCTGAAGGCGGCGGCGCGATTGCCTTCGGAGGATTCGGTCGTGCTCGAACGCCTGGCATCGGGCGAGAAGCGGGCGTTGAAGGTCGCCGTGCCGATGCTTGGCCGCATCGCCAATTTCGACGACCTCGACCCGCTCAAGGCCGAGCCGCAGGTCGAAGTGGTGTTCGTGCCGCCGGGGCAGCGCTTGCCGGAGGATGCCGGCCTGGTGGTCATTCCCGGTTCCAAATCGACGATCGGCGATCTCATGAAGTTCCGCGAGAATGGCTGGGATCGCGATCTCCTCGCCCACCGCAAACGCGGCGGCCATATCGTCGGCATTTGCGGCGGTTTCCAGATGCTCGGCCGCCTGGTGCGCGATCCCGATGGCATCGAGGGCAGCGTCACCGAGGCCGAAGGTCTTGGTCTGCTCGACATCGAGACGGTGATGGAGCCGGAAAAGACGGTGCGCAATGTCAGCGCCCGCTCGGTGCCGTTCGGCCTCGCGCTCGAGGGCTACGAAATTCATCTCGGCCGCACCACCGGGCCGGACATGGCGCGGCCGTCGGCTGTGATCAACGGGACCGACGACGGTGCCATTTCCGCCGATGCCAAGGTTTTTGGCACCTATCTGCACGGCCTGTTTTCCGCCGACGCTTTCCGGGCGAGATTCCTGGAAAGCCTCGGCGTGAAAGGCGGCGGCATCGACTATCGCGCGGAGGTGGAAAAAGCGCTGGACGAGATCGCCACCGAGATGGAGCGCCATCTTGAGTGCGATGCGATTTTTGGGTTAGCAAGGTAGGACCATCCACCGTTTCGTCATCCTCGGGTCTGCGCGTCCGCTTTGCTTCGTGGTCATCCTTCCGCGCGGAAGAGCCTAACGGACCATGCATCCAAAGCAAAAGCGCCCGGCTTTTGACCGGGCGCTTCGAATTGCAGAAGTCGCGGGCGCCTAGGCGCCGCGCATCAGGCAGGCGGCGGCAAGCACGATGTATGCGATGAGGACAATCCACACCGCAGCCAGAGGAATGAACGCAAGAACGCCAAGCGCGGCGAGCACGCCGATGATGGCGATGACAAGGGATATGATGAAAACAAGCTGAGTGGGTGCACTAAGATTCATGTGTGGTCCCTCCAACATGATTCGTACAACGGCACTCTATCAGGCGTGAGGCTTATACACCAATCAGCTGGCGCAATGGGTTCGCCGGGTCGGCCAGCAGCTTCACCGCCAGAGCCAGGCAGATGATCACCAGCAGCGGCTTGATCAGCCGGGCGCCGATGCGGATGGCAAGGCTGGCGCCGAGCCGGGCGCCGAGGAACTGGGCGACGCCCATCATCAGCCCGATCTTCCAGTAGACGACGCCGGCGACCGCAAAGACGATGAAGCCGCCGATGTTGGAGGCGAAATTGAGCAGCTTGGTGTGTGCCGTAGCCTTGAGCACGCCGAAGCCGGCAAGGCTGACGAAGGCCAGCATATAGAAGGAGCCGGCTCCCGGCCCGAACAGCCCGTCATAGAAGCCGACCAAAGGGGCGATGATCAGCCCGAACAGGAAGGGCGACAGGCGCTCGGCGCGGTCGACATCGTTCATGTTGGGTTTCACGGCGAAGTAGATCGCGATGGCGATCAAAAGCAGCGGCAGCAGCGCCCGCAGGAGATCACCTGGCACGAATGCCGCCAGCAAGGCGCCGACGGCACTGCCGGTAAGGGCCAGAAGCGCCGATGGCAGCTGTCGACGCAGATCGACACGGCCATTCCTGGCATAGTGGATGGTCGCCGAAGCGGTGCCGAAAATGCCCTGCAGCTTGTTGGTTCCAAGTGCTGCGACCGGCGGGAATCCGGCAAGCAGCAGGGCCGGGATGGTGATCAGCCCGCCGCCGCCGGCTATCGAATCGACAAAGCCGGCTGCAAAGGCGGCCAAGGCAAGCATGATGACGGTGTGGGTAGCGAGGTCGAGCATCGGGATTTCTGAACATTCCGGCGGGAAAGGTGATGCCGCGCCTTCTCATGGCCATCTGGTTTGCGCAAGGCCGATTCCGCGCTACGTCCATCCAAGCGCGTTGCGCTTGGATTTCCTGTGGTGCATGTCATTATCTCAGTACCGCTGCGCAGTTTTGGGTCATGTGCGCTGGGCGGGCTCGGGAAAGGGACACTGTTGGCGATGGCATTGCTCGACCAGATACGCTCGATCTTCGATGGTGACCCCGGCGTGCGCAAGGTTGCCGACGACCCTGTGCTGTCGGCGGAACTCTTGATGCTGTTTCGCATGATCCTGGCCGACGGCTCGGTTTCGGAGAGCGAGATGGTCGCCTTCCGGCGCATCTGCAAGGACGCCTTCGGCATCCCGGAAACCAGCATCGACGCGGTCATCGAATATCTCAATGATTTCGGCTACGAGACCAACGGTTCGCAAGCCATTGCGCTGTTCCGCGATCTCGATGTCGAACGGCGCAAGTTGCTGGCGCTCCACATGGCGGAGATCGCCAAAGCCGATTCCAAACTGGCCGAGAGCGAAGTGCGGCTGTTGCGCCGCACGCTCGATTTGCTCGACATCAGCCCGGTCGATGTGGTGAAGCCGGAGGAGTGAGGCAGACCAGGGGCAACGGCCGCCCAGCCGGGTCCCCGCTGCTTCGCAGCGCCCCAGCGTTCGTGACCTTTCATCGTGCCACTGGCACGATGAATTCGCTGCGCGAACCGGTCACTCACCCCTGTTCCTGCATACGGTGAGCGATCGCCCGATGCAGATCGGGCGCAGCCGCGACCAGCGCCCTGGCCGCCTCCGACTGCGGATGATCGAGCACGTCACCGGTCTTGCCGCGCTCGACGATCCTGCCGTCATGCATGACCAGCACCTCATCGGTGATGGCGCGGGCGACGGTCAAATCGTGAGTGATGAAGAGATAGGCGATGCCGAGCTTCTGGTTGAGCTCTGCGAACAGATCGAGGATCTGGGCGCGGATCGAGACGTCGAGCGCCGAGACCGGCTCGTCGGCGACGACCAGCTTCGGCCTGGTGATGATGGCGCGGGCGATCGACAGGCGCTGGCGCTGGCCGCCGGAAAACTCATGCGGATATTTGTCCATGTCGCTGGTGCCGAGGCCGACCTCGTGCAGTGCGTGCGCCACCATCTCCCGCCGCTCGGCCGGTGACGGCTTCGTCTCCAGTACATGCAGCGGCTCGGCGACCAGTTTTACGACCTTCTGGCGCGGGTCGAAAGAGCCGTAGGGATCCTGGAACACCACCTGCATGTCGCGCCGCGCGGCTTTGAGCTCCGCCTCGCTTTTGCCGGTTATGGTCTCGCCGCGAAAGCGGATCGTTCCCGATGTCGATTTGTCGAGCGCCAGGATCATGCGGGCAAGCGTTGACTTGCCGCAGCCGGAGCGGCCGACCAGCGCCACCGATTGGCCCGGCGCCAGCGACAAGGACACGTCGTCGACGGCGCGGATCGGAGCCGCTGACTTGAACAGGGAGGTGCGCCGGCCCGGATAGTCCCGTGTCACGCCTTCGACCTCAAGCAGCGGTTTGCCCTGGCCGGCGGCGTGAACCTTGGCGCGCGCGGGCACGTGCATGGAGGCCAGCGCCAGCTGGCGCGTGTAGGGATGCAGCTGTTCCGACAGCGTGCGTGCGGTGTCGCCGGCTTCCATCACCTCGCCATGGCGCAGGATGGTGATGCGGTCGGCCATTTCGGTGACGACCGCGAGATCGTGCGAGATCAACAGCAGGCCCATTCGGTTTTCGCTGACAAGGCCGCGCAAGAGGTCGAGGATCTGCGCCTGCAGCACCACGTCGAGCGCCGTGGTCGGCTCGTCGGCGATGAGCAGCTTGGGTTTCAATGCGCAGGCAATGGCGATGACGACGCGCTGGCGCTGGCCGCCCGACAGTTCGTGCGGATAGCGCGACAGCGGGAATTTGGCCTCCGGCAGGCCAACGCGGTCGAGCATTTTGCGCGCGCGGTCTTCGGCGTCGGCACGGCTTGCCCTAGTGTGCCAGCGTATGCCTTCGGCGACCTGCTCGCCGATGGTCTTGACGGGGTTGAGCGCCGTCATCGGCTCCTGGAACACCATGCCGATGTCGTCCCCACGCAGCGCGCACATCTGGTCCTCGGTTGCGGCCAGAATATCGATGCCGTCGAAGGTCACGCGGCCGGTGGCGCGCGCCGCATGCGGCAGAAGCTGCATGATGGTCAGCGCCGTCATCGATTTGCCGGAACCGGATTCACCGACCAGGCCCATCACCTCGCCGGGCGCGACGGAGAGCTCGACCCCTTTCAGGATCGGCGTGTCGCCGATCGCCAGCGACAGGTTCTCGATCTGCAGCAGGCTCATCGCTGCCGCCGCGATTTCGGGTCGAGTATGTCGGCGATGCCGTCGCCGAGCAGATTGAGCCCAAGCACGGTGATGACGATGGCCATGCCGGGGAAGATGGCCATCCACGGCGCCACCACCATGCGCGTCTGGGCGTCGAACAGCATGCGGCCCCAGCTCGGCATTGGCGGCTGGGCGCCGAGGCCGACATAGGAGAGACCGGCTTCGGCCAAAATGCCGAGCGCGAACTGGATGGTGCCTTGCACCAGAAGCAGCGTGGCGATGTTGGGCAGCACGTGCTCGATTGTAATCTGCGTCTTGCTCTTGCCGGCGGCGCGCGCGGCGAGAATGAATTCGCGTGGCCAGATCGCCAGCGCGCCGGCGCGGGCGACGCGCGCAAACACCGGGATGTTGAAGATGCCGATGGCGATGATGGCGTTGATGGCGCCCGGTCCGAAGATGGCGGTGATCATGATCGCCGACAAAAGCGCCGGGAAGGCGAAGACAAGGTCGTTCAGCCGCATCAGCGCCTCGTCGACGAACCCGCCGCGCGCCGCGGCGAAGGCGCCGAGCGGCACGCCGACGCCCATGC
>NZ_JBYNWH010000001.1:0-2500 GCF_057786115.1 Mesorhizobium sp. P170090 | reverse complement strand
GTACTAGTCGGCAGACACACGGCGGGTGCTAACGTCCGTCGTGAAAAGGGAAACAACCCTGACCTACAGCTAAGGTCCCCAAGTTATGGCTAAGTGGGAAAGGATGTGAGGATCCCAAAACAACCAGGATGTTGGCTTAGAAGCAGCCATCATTTAAAGAAAGCGTAACAGCTCACTGGTCTAAATAAGGGTCTTTGCGCCGAAAATGTAACGGGGCTAAAGCCATACACCGAAGCTTAGGGTTTGGTCCGCAAGGGCCAAGCGGTAGCGGAGCGTTCTGTAAGCTGACGAAGCCATACCCGTGAGGGGTGGTGGAGGTATCAGAAGTGCGAATGCTGACATGAGTAACGTAAGGGGAGTGAGAGACTCCCCCGCCGAAAGACCAAGGGTTCCTGCTTAAAGCTAATCTGAGCAGGGTTAGCCGGCCCCTAAGACGAGGCGGAAACGCGTAGTCGATGGGAACCACGTTAATATTCGTGGGCTTGGAGGTAGTGACGGATCGCACAAGTTGTCCAATCTTATCGGATTGAACGGGCAGCGGAGCGGTTCCAGGAAATAGCTCCTCCTTATAAACCGTACCCGAAACCGACACTGGTGGTCAGGTAGAGTATACCAAGGCGCTTGAGAGAACTATGCTGAAGGAACTCGGCAAATTGCACGCGTAACTTCGGAAGAAGCGTGACCCTTTTCTACGCAAGTAGAGGAGGGTGGCACAGACCAGGGGGTAGCGACTGTTTATCAAAAACACAGGGCTCTGCGAAGTCGCAAGACGACGTATAGGGTCTGACGCCTGCCCGGTGCTGGAAGGTTAAGAGGAGGGGTGCAAGCTCTGAATCGAAGCCCCAGTAAACGGCGGCCGTAACTATAACGGTCCTAAGGTAGCGAAATTCCTTGTCGGGTAAGTTCCGACCTGCACGAATGGCGTAACGACTTCCCCGCTGTCTCCAGCATAGACTCAGTGAAATTGAATTCCCCGTGAAGATGCGGGGTTCCTGCGGTTAGACGGAAAGACCCCGTGCACCTTTACTATAGCTTTACATTGGCATTCGTAGTGGCATGTGTAGGATAGGTGGTAGGCTTTGAAACCTGGGCGCCAGCTCAGGTGGAGCCACCCTTGAAATACCACCCTTATTACTATGGATGTCTAACCGCGGCCCGTTATCCGGGTCCGGGACAATGTATGGTGGGTAGTTTGACTGGGGCGGTCGCCTCCTAAAGAGTAACGGAGGCGCGCGATGGTGGGCTCAGAACGGTCGGAAATCGTTCGCTGAGTGCAATGGCATAAGCCTGCCTGACTGCGAGACTGACAAGTCGAGCAGAGACGAAAGTCGGTCATAGTGATCCGGTGGTCCCGCGTGGAAGGGCCATCGCTCAACGGATAAAAGGTACGCCGGGGATAACAGGCTGATGACCCCCAAGAGTCCATATCGACGGGGTTGTTTGGCACCTCGATGTCGACTCATCGCATCCTGGGGCTGGAGCAGGTCCCAAGGGTATGGCTGTTCGCCATTTAAAGCGGTACGTGAGTTGGGTTCAGAACGTCGTGAGACAGTTCGGTCCCTATCTGCCGTGGGTGTAGGAATATTGAAAGGATCTGTCCCTAGTACGAGAGGACCGGGATGGACGGATCTCTGGTGGACCTGTTGTGGCGCCAGCCGCATAGCAGGGTAGCTATATCCGGACGGGATAACCGCTGAAGGCATCTAAGCGGGAAACCCACCTTAAAACGAGTATTCCCTGAGAACCGTGGAAGACGACCACGTTGATAGGCCGGGTGTGGAAGAGCGGCAACGCTTGAAGCTTACCGGTACTAATAGTTCGATCGGCTTGATCGTTCTCATTCCTTATGCTCATCGTGAAACACGATGATCTGACCAGCGCTCACGCATGAGCGGCCCTTACAGGGCCTATGCTCCGCGAGGGCGCCGGAAAACCGGCGACGCGCAGTCGCGCTTGCGGGCTTACGCCCGAAAGCAAAACACAAACGTCGCCTTGGCACGAAAAAACAGCTTCTCGATATAACGTGCGTTTTGCCGACCTGGTGGTTATGGCGGAGCGGCTGCACCCGATCCCATTCCGAACTCGGCCGTGAAACGCTCCAGCGCTGATGGTACTTCGTCTCAAGACGCGGGAGAGTAGGTCGCTGCCAGGTCTGCAAAACGCACGTTGAACTCTCATCCGCAAACCGGATGAAACTGAAATCTTCTCTCTACGAAAAGGCCCGCCAAGGGATCACGGGCCGCGCAAGCGGCCCTTTCATTTGGTCAGCCATATACCTATGTGTAAGCCATCCTGTTCATAGGCCCAGGCTTACGTCCAGATAAGCAAGCAAACGCTTGCTTCAGATCCGGAGCAGGCAAGAGCTTGCCCTGGAGAGTCCGGAGCAAGCAAGAGCTTGCCCTGGAGAGTCCGGAGCAAGCAAGAGCTTGCCCTGGAGAGTCCGGAGCAAGCAAGAGCTTGCCCTGGAGAGTCCGGAGCAAGCAAGAGCTTGCCCTGGAGA